>NZ_JBWKOV010000002.1:0-243785 GCF_059416265.1 Arcicella sp. GW821-FHT09D11
AGAGAAGTTAAGCCCAGTTCCGTTGATGATACTGCAATCACATGCGGGAAAGTAAATAAACCCCAAAAATATTAGAACACCCCTTATTAATTAAATAATAAGGGGTGTTTTTGCGTTTAAAAACAAATCTGCCATTACAGTGTTATTTATAAACTTTCGTTATTGATTATTTATGCTTAATTAATAATGAAAATAACTTTGTACAAAAGAATTATTTAATATTCTTTTGTAACGGAATTAACTGCTATGATTTCAGTTCTAGTATCAATAATTAATCAAGTATTCTGATGAAAAAGTTCTTTTTAGAAATTCAGCGTTATCAGTACTTGCAAAAACAAAATAAAAACATGAATCAAAGAATGTATTATTTTGTTTTTGAGAATTATAATGTAAAACATAGCGTACTTACCTTTACTATATTCTTCCTATCTTTCATCACTTCACCTTTATGGGCAACAGAATATCATGCTAATAAAGGAGTGTTGGATTTAAGACAACATAATTTCAAAAAAGATAATACAGAGTTAAGAGGTCCTTGGGCATTTTATTGGAACCAGCTATTAACTCCTCAGATGCTTGCTGCTAAGCCTAAACCAAGTTATTATACAGATTTAACCAAAGTTTGGAATAAGCATGAGCAATTGAATATGCCTTATAAAGCTTTTGGAGTAGCTACTTATTCATTAGATTTGGTGATTGACCACAAGAGAAATCTTTCTTTAGCCTTCTTTCTGCCTGCTACTTACTGCACTTTTAACTTTTGGGTAAACGGAGAACTATTTGCTGTTAATGGAGTAGTTGCTAAAAATAAAGAGCAGTATAAACCGCAATGGTTACCCATCCTTAGGAATTACTATGCTAAAACTGATACATTAAAGTTAGTCTTACAGATTGCTAATTTTGAACATTATAAGGGTGGAATTTCTCAAATGATTGTGTTGGGGGACTCCGAAATAATGCATGAACAAAGAGAAAGAGAAATTGCATCTGATTTGTTACTCGCAGGCGTATTGTTTATGGGTAGTCTATTCTTTTTTGGACTTTACTTCATGGGGCAACGCGACCGTGAAATTCTTTATTTTGCCCTCTTTTGCTTATTCTTTATTTACAGAATCGTTGGGGTCGATAAGCAATATTATTTGCATCATATCTTGCCTAACTTAAATTGGTATTTTTCAATCCATGTTGAATATTTTGCAATATTCTTCTGCATTTTTATTTTCACATTATTTCTTAAAGACTTATATCCCGACGAAACAAAAGATTGTTTTATCAAATTTGTAAGCTTTTCAAGCA
Source organism: Arcicella sp. GW821-FHT09D11 (assembly GCF_059416265.1). Taxonomy (NCBI): domain Bacteria; kingdom Pseudomonadati; phylum Bacteroidota; class Cytophagia; order Cytophagales; family Flectobacillaceae; genus Arcicella; species Arcicella sp. GW821-FHT09D11. The sequence continues at coordinate 1,297 of NZ_JBWKOV010000002.1, forward strand.
TATTTTATATCCTTATATTAATGCTGACGCCAATTTCTTTTTTTACGTTGGCCTCTCAGTTATTCCTTTTTATTGTATTATTCTTTATCGTATATAGTTTTTATGTAGCGATTAGGGCTGTAATTAATAAACGGGTAGGCTCAAAATATGCCTTTTTAAGCTTTTTATCGTTAGGAATTGCTATTGGACTCACCATTCTTAGTTACCTAAAAGTATTAGATGCATCACCATTTTATTTCATTTTTGGGTTTTTAGGCTTTATATTTTTTCAAAACCTGATTCTGTCTTACCGATTTGCCTATTCTTTGCGAAAAGCTAAAGAACAAGCAGAGCAAGGTGGAAGGGCAAAATCTGAATTCTTGGCAAATATGAGCCATGAAATCAGAACACCTTTAAATGGCGTAATTGGTTTTGTTGATTTATTGATGAAGACCAAGCTAGACAATACGCAGAAGCAATATATGTCTACTGTTTTCCAATCTGCCAACTCTTTATTAGATATTATCAATGATATTCTTGATTTCTCGAAAATTGAAGCTGGAAAACTAGAGCTGTCGATTGAACAATATGATTTATACAAACTGGGCGAACAAGTAGTTGATATCATAAGCTATCAGGCAAATGATAAAAAGCTAGAAGTATTGCTTAATATTCAGTCAGATATTCCTCGTTTTATTTGGGTAGATTCTATTCGCTTACGCCAAGTATTGGTAAATCTTTTAGGGAATGCTGTGAAATTTACGAAGTCAGGGGAAATAGAATTGAAAATCATGTTGCTGAAAAGTGACTTGAGTGGGCATGCTAAATTTAGATTTTCGGTAAGAGATACAGGTGTGGGGATTGATCCTAAAAATCAAAAAAAGATATTTACAGCTTTCTCTCAAGAAGATGCCTCAACTACCCGAAAGTTTGGCGGAACAGGCTTAGGCTTGACGATTTCAAATAAATTGTTGGGGTTGATGGGAAGTAAACTGCAAGTAGAAAGTCAGATGGGTATAGGTAGTACTTTTTTCTTTGATATTTCACTGAAAGCTGTAGAAGGCGATGCTGTAGAGTCGGATGCCTCTTTAGAGAGCATTAAAAATGTGTTGATAGTAGATGATAATGCTAATAACCGCATCATTTTGAAAGAAATGTTGGCATTGAAATCTATTCCTTCAGAACAGGTAGTAAGTGGTCAAGAATGTATAGAATTATTGAGTGCTGGCAACCGTTATGATGCTATTTTGATTGACTACAAAATGCCTGAAATGAATGGTATTCAGGCTGCAAGAAAAATTAGAGAAGAACTAAGACTATCTCCAGAAGCTCAGCCAATCATGCTATTGTATAGCTCGTCGGATGATTATGAAATTACGAAGGCATGCGAAGAGTTAGGCATAAAACAGCAATTAGTAAAGCCTATTAAAATACAACAGTTATACAATGCTTTGCATGAATTAATAAATAGAATAGAGCCTGTAGAAACAGTTCAAATAGAAGAGCAACCTCCTGCTAAAATAGGGAATAGGCTACATAACATAACGATACTTATCGCGGAAGATAATCCAATAAATATGCTATTAGCTAGAACAATATTTAGCAGATTATTTCCTGAAGCGAAAGTAGTTGAAGCTGTTGATGGCAAAATTGCGATAGAAAAGTATAAGGAGAGTAATCCAGATATCATCTTTATGGATGTTCAGATGCCAGAAATAGGTGGTTATGAAGCAACAAAAATTATAAGAGCACTCGAAAAACAAGAAAGGAGAGTACCGATTATTGCTTTAACTGCCGAAACCATTGTGGGAGAGAAAGAAAGATGTATGGAAGCAGGAATGGACGACTATATCACAAAGCCCGTATTAAAAGCAACAATAGAAAAAACAGTGTTGAAATGGCTATTAAAAGATTATAACTAGACTAGTTAAAAATTACGTTCCGTATTTTTGGATAAAAATGTATTTTTCCATAATTTTGGAAAAATACAAATAGATTAACTTTAACCAGCAATATGAAACATATTTTACTCCCCTTTTTATTACTCCCCTCTTTAGCATTTAGCCAAAAGACTACCAGTGATTCAAGCAAGGTTAAGCATCTCGACGAAGTAGAAGTAAAAGCTTTTAAACGTGATGAAAATAGCTTATTGCCTTTAAACGATGTTCATAATTCCTATATTTTCTCGGGTAAAAAACATGAAGTAATTTCTGTTCAAAGTTTGAACGCAAATATATCAGAAAAAACTGGAAGACAAATTTTTGCGAAAGTAGCAGGCGCCTTTGTGTATGATATGGATGGTTCTGGAAACCAAATGAATATATCAACACGTGGACTCGACCCACACCGTAGTTGGGAATATAATGTTCGTCAGAACGGAATAATGACCAATAGTGATATTTATGGCTATCCCGCAAGTCATTATAGTGCGCCAATGGAATCTATTCAAAAGATAGAAATTGTACGTGGTACAGCTTCTTTACAATATGGAGCACAGTTTGGTGGAATGATAAATTATGTAACCAAACAGGCTGATACGACTAAAAAAATATCTTTTGAAAGTATCAATTCGGTAGGCTCGTATGGCTTATTTAGTTCTTATAATGCGATTGGTGGTAAAGTGGGGAAATTGAAATATTATGGATATTTTCAAAAAAGAGTTTCAGATGGCTATCGTAAAAATGCACAATCTGATGCACAGTCGCAGTTTCTTGCTTTAGAATATGAGTTTTCATCTAAATTAAAAGCAAAAGCTGAAATCGGAAGAAGCCAATATGTTTTTCATATCCCCGGTCCATTGACAGACGATATGTTCTATCAAGACCCTCGCCAGTCAACACGTAGCAGAAATTACTTTAGTCCAGATATTGTTGTTCCTTCTTTATCATTAGATTGGAAAATTAATGAGAGTACGCAACTAAACTGGATAAACTCTGCTGTATTAGGAACGAGAAGTAGCGTACAAATAGTAGCTTTAGCAAATGTTCCAGATGCCATTGACCCAGCAACAAATCAATATAAAAACCGTCAGGTTGATATTGACCATTTCAATAGTTATTCATCTGAATTGCGTTTAACGAAGTATTACAATATCGGCAATTTTAAAAATACTTTAGTCGGTGGACTTCGTTATATCAATAATGATTTGAATCGTCAGCAATTAGGAAAAGGAACTACAGGGTCAGATTATGATTTAACATTGGTTGACCCAGCTTGGGGAAGAGATTTACATTATAAAACACAGAATGTAGCGGTGTTTGTAGAAAACATATTTTATGTAACACCAAGATTTAATATTTCGCCTGCGTTTCGTTTAGAAAGTGGTACAACTAAAATGTCAGGATACATTAAATACTTAGCCTCTGATAAAGTACCTAACGAGATTAAACATTCTTTCCCTCTTTTTGGTGTTAATTCGCAATACAAGATTAACAATCATCTTAAAATTTATGGAGGGTGGTCTCAGGCGTATAGACCAGTTATTTTCTCAGATATTATACCACCAACAGCGTTGGATGTTACCGACCAAAATCTTAAAGATGCTTCGGGCTATAATGCTGAAATAGGTATTAGAGGAAATCACAAACAGATTTTGCATTTTGATATTACTTATTTCCAGATTCAGTATGATAATAGAATTGGAAGTTTGATTTTACCAGATGCGTCGGGAAACAACTTTGTGTATAAAACGAATGTAGGAAGTAGCTTGACCAAAGGGTTAGAAATATTTGTTGAAGCAAAACCAATTAGAACAAAAACTACTGAGGTATCTATTTTCACGGCTACTTCATATTTTGATGCAAGTTATGTAAAAGGGTCTGTTACGTTGAGTGGTGAAAACAAAAGTATCGTAGGCAATCGTTTAGAGACTGTACCAAGATGGATTAGCAGAAATGGTGTAACTATTGCACATAAAATTGTAAGTGCTACGTTGCAATATAGCTATGTGGCAGATAGTTATTCTGATGCCCTTAATACCGAAAAGCCTAGTGCAGATGGTTCAAAAGGGTTAGTACCATCTTATGGTATTTTAGACTTTAATACTTCTTTAAGAATAGCCCCAAGCTATACGTTAAAGCTAGGTATCAACAATATTACTAACGAACAATATTTTACAAAACGCCCAACGGGCTATCCTGGTGTTGGTGTTTGGAGTTCAGATGGAAGAAGTATTGTAGCAACTTTGCAGTTTAAGATTTAAAAAATGGGATAGGGGAAATAATTTATTTCCCCTATCCCATTTTTTAATGATATTTATGAAGTCCACGTTTTATGATAATCTACAATCTTCCAATGATTAGTTATATTTTTTACATGTAAAAAATACCCTTTGCCACTCAATCCTCCCCCATAGTAATTACAAATAAGAATAGCTTCGTTTTTATTATGATTAAAGACAATTTTGGAAAAGCTAATAATCCCAATTTCGGTATCTAAATCTTTTACTTTGAAATCACGAATAGACTTTACTTTAAAAGTACAAGAATGAAAACTTTCAGCATTATAGTTTAATTTAGGTTGATTAATAATCTCTAATAGCTGTGCTTTATTAGTTGAAAATTCCTCTGAAAATTTATCTAACTGAATAGTAGTGTTACTACTAATTTTATAATTGTTAAAGTCGAAATCTCGATTAAGAGTATCACATAAGTAAATAGTACGAAACCTTATAGTATCTCCAAAAAGTTTGTTTTGAACTTCCATTATGTGATTCGCTAATTGTAGAGAATCTATAGATGAGTTATAATTTTTAGCCATTATTGCTTCACCCTCTTTACCCAAAAACCGATAATAAAAATGATGTTCAGTTAACTCAATAAGAACGTCATTATATACTGCCATTTCAATATTAGAGTGCTTAAATTCACACTGTTTATAATCCTGTTTACAGGATAAACTAAAGCCTATTATGACAAAGTATAAAAAGACTTTCTTCATATTGTAACTATTATTTATGATTGTTAAAATGCTTTATTTAAGTAAACAAGAGATTAACTTGATATTGTCTTCATCAGCAATTTTTTGGGAGAACTATATTAGAATTTTGACGAGTTGGAAACTCGTGCTACTATTATCTAAATTTCCCTCGTTCATACTGCACTGGCCATTGTACATCTTTTTGCCCTAATTCAGCGGCAGCTCTTAATGGGAAATATGGGTCACGGAGTAATTCTCGTGCTAAAAAGATTAAATCAGCTTGACCTGTTACAAGGATTGATTCTATCTGAGCAGAACTAGTTAACAAACCTACTGCACCTGTAAGAATTCCTGTTTCTTTTTTGATATTTTTAGCAAAAGTCACCTGATAAGCAGGACCTACTGGAATTTTAGCAGTATGGATATTCCCTCCTGTCGAGCAATCGATTAAATCAATACCAAGATTTTTAAGAATAGCTGAAAGCTTGATAGCATCATCTTGATTCCATCCTCCTTCTGCCCACTCCGTAGCCGAAATTCTTACGAATAATGGTAACGTATCTGGCCAAACGGTTTTTACGGCTTCAACGACTTCCAACAAAAAACGTATTCTATTCTCAAAACTTCCTCCGTATTCATCTGTACGTTGATTACTCAAAGGGGATAAAAACTGATGAATCAGATAACCATGTGCTGCATGAATTTCAACAACGCTAAATCCTGCTTTCAAAGCTCTTTCAGCAGCATTTTTAAAATCTATTACAATTTGCTGAATTTCAGCTTGTGTTAAGGGTTTTGGTAAACCATAAGCATCATTAAAAGGAATTTCGCTTGGTGCTACTACTTGCCAACCGCCTTCTTCTATCGGTACTAATTTACTTCCTTTCCATTGAGAAGCAGTACTTGCTTTTCTGCCTGCATGGGCTAATTGAATACCTGCTTCTGCGCCGTTTGCTTTGATGAAAGTAGTTATTTTCCGTAAGCCTTCTATATGTTCATCTTTCCAAATGCCTAAATCATCGGGTGAAATTCTGCCTTCTGGTGAAGTAGCGGCTGCTTCGGTAATGACTAACCCTGCTCCGCCAACGGCTCTACTGCCTAAATGTACAAAGTGCCAATCGTTTGCAAAACCATCTATGGATGAATATTGGCACATCGGAGAAACAACAATACGATTCTTTAAAGTAAGCTCCTTAATTTTTATCGAACTAAATAATTGTGACATAAGTAACTGAACGGTTTTAGAATGATGAATGAGTATGAAACTCTTTAATCATAATGTTCAATCGTGTTTCATAGTTCAAATTATCGTTGAAATTCGACTAAAGTTTAATCTTCAAAAACTTAACTCCAATAATTATTAACCAAATCAACCAGAGGGTACTTCCGATAAATCCTGCCAAATTAACTACTGGAAAAGTAGGAATGACTGTAGCAAATAATTCTGTTTGAGCCAACAAATAAATACCCGAAGCTATATAACCCCAATAAATTATCCATTTGGGCATTACCTTCATTAATTGTAAAGTAGAGGCCATCATGATTGTCCATGCAATAGTAAAAATCTGCCCTAAATGTTCCCCCAATATTACGCCACCAAACTGGTGAATTAATTGAAATGAAACTACATTCGCTGCTTTTTGCATGGCATCGCCATGAACATAATTGTTTGCTAGTACGGGTACAACGAAAGTCCAACGTAATAATCCTATCATCTGCACTACTAAACCAATAATGCCTAAAGTAGTAGCCCAACGAACAAAGTAGAACTTGTTTTCTAGTTTTTGATCCATTAATATAACTGCTTCTAATAATGGTAAACCCACTATAGCAAATGCCCACCAAGTCCAGATAAGAGGACTTCCTCCTTCATGGAATTTTGTTAGAATGACCCCTGTGTCTTGTCTGAGAATGACAGGGTATTCAAAAATGATTGAGAGAATAGTATAAGGAATCAATAAAAGAATGCTACCCGTAATTAGTAAAATACCAATCGTTTTTTCTGTGTTAAATAATTGCTTTTCCATGATTTTAAAAGAAGAAGGCATAGCCAATGCTTGGTGTAGGGTTTATTTTTAAGCTTTGTCCTTCTGCCACTAAGGCAACTACGCCAATTCTAAGGTTTAATCCTTGCCAAACCATCCAACGGAAACCAACATCTACCGAAGCCCCGTTTTTATCTTCATATGCTCTATTTAATCCTCGTAAATAACTTAGCTGTGCATAAAATGAAGAAGGATTTTCTTGATGCCCCACTGGCAAAAACCATAAAGTAGCACCAACCTTAATGAATTTTGTGGTAATGCCCGGATCAAAACTAGTGATATAATAACCACCATGAATAGAAACAGATTTGTAGCGATATTCTAATCCGATAGATGGATTTCTAAAAGCATTGATGCTAATTTCTTGTTTAGAAAGCTTGTTTTGAGTGAAAGATTTACTTCCAATTAAAAGAAGTAAAGAGAGTAAGAATAACTTTTTCATATCATCGTTTATTTGTTAAATTGATGATACAAAGTTCGCTAGGTGATTTTTAAAGGTACTAGACAAATGTCTAAAAGCGATGAGATGCTGAAAGATATCAAGCAATATTTTTACGGATGCGACTTAAATGTCGAGGCGTAACACCAAGGATAGATGCTAAATATTGTAAGGGAATTTTGTGTAAAAGATGCGGTTCTTCTTTTAACATTTTCTCATAACGTTGTTCGGCGGTAAGCATAATAAAATCAAGACGACTTTTATCGATACAGCTTATTTGCCATTCTAACAATTCGATGTAGAAGTCTTTGAAAGCGGGAATGGTATTTTGTAAATTTAAAAGGCTACTTTTTTCAATGAGCCAAACGCTTGAATCTGATAATGCTCGGATGTATTCTCGCGAGGGAGTTTCATTCAAAAAACTTAGTAAAGAAGCTACAAAACTGTTTTCAATAGCCATGTAGGTTGTTCTTTCCTCTCCATCATTTAATAACACAAAATATTGGAATGTACCCGTGGCAATAAACCCTAGATGTTTGCTTATTTTATCTACTTCAATAAAATATTCATCTTTTTTGAATTCTTTTAAGAAAAAAGAATTCATGATAATCTCTAAATCTTCTTCCGAGAAACCTACGCCTTGAAAATATTGCTTTAAATTTTCCAAAATAAAATTCGTTAAATAAGTACTAATTTTGTTTTATGAAAATACAATATTAAAATTTAATCCTAGTATAGAAATATGTTTTTAACGAAGGATTTTGACTATTTTTATGAAAATACAAGCAGTTTATTTTAAAATTCTATCAACTAAACTTACAAAATACCATGTCAAGATTCTCAGGGAAAGTAGCTTTAATAACAGGTAGCAGTAAAGGAATTGGTCGGGCGATAGCCGTTCGCTTTGCACAAGAAGGGGCAAACGTAGTAATTAATAGCAGAAACGATGATGAGCACGTAGCCGAAACCAAGAGACAAATAGAAGCCACAGGAGCAAAAGTACATTTTATAAAAAGTGATATTTCGAAAGTGGAAGTGGTGTATGCCATGATTAAAGAAAGTGTAGAGGTATTTGGGAAACTAGATATTTTGGTAAATAATGCTGGCGTAGAGATTAATGCACCTTTTTGGGACGTAACCGAAAAAGACTATGATACAGTAATGAATATCAACCTAAAAGGTATGTTTTTCCTGACACAAGCCTTTGTTCGTTACATGAGAGAAAACAACGTAGTGGGTGTAATTGTGAATAATAGTTCTGTACACGAAGAGTTACCTTTCCCGAATTTCACGGCTTATTGTGCTAGTAAAGGAGCGATGCAAATGGTCATGAGGAATTTAGCGGTAGAATTAGGGCCTATGAATGTTAGAATTAACAATGTAGCCCCTGGAGCCATTCGTACACCAATAAATGCAGATTTATTAAGCAAGCCCGAATTGTTAGGAATACTACAAAATAATATTTCATTGCGCCGTTTGGGTGAACCAGAAGATGTAGCAGGTGTGGTAGCATTTTTAGCGTCTGATGATGCAAAATATGTAACAGGCTCTACTTATTATGTAGATGGAGGACTTACATTTCATTATACAGAGCAGTAAAATAACTATGTTAATTGCTATAAATAGTCTAAGCTTAAGGTTTAGACTATTTTTTTTATTAAAGTTTCCTCTAAAACTAATTGACAGACACTTATGCTTAATAACAGTAAATGAGCTACTTTTGCCCAAAATTGGTATATACCAACTAAAAAACTACAAATAAAACAAAGAAAGCATGCAAGAAAACATTACAAGACTTATAGAAGAGGTGAAATCTAACACGCTTCATAATAAAATAATATGGTGGATTGTATTTAGCTTTTTTTTATTTGTTTGGACAGTACAATTAAATCCTCCTGTTAATACAGGAGATTTACATACGGGCTTGTGGGGAGTAATGTTGATGCAGGCAAAGGATATTACTAATAATGATTATTTAGAGAATGTGCTATATGGCTATAACAGAGCTTTGAGGCTGACTGTACCTGTGATTATGAAACTTCTTTCTATCAGTAGCACCAAGCAAATGTATCTTATCCAATTGCTAGTAAGTTTTATTTTTCAGCTTCTGTTGGTAAAATTGGTTTATCGAATCAATAAGGGACACATTATCAATACCATCTTGTTTTGTATCGCGTGTACTTATTGTTATTTCAGTCATACGGCAACAGGCGATACCTTCGGTCATGCGGATACTTTTGCCTTCTTGTTTATATTAATCTCTATTTATAGCAACCAACCAATTATCGTTGCTTTAAGCTTATTTTGTGCCATTTTTGCCAATGAACGAACATTAATTATAACCGTACCAGCTGTATGGTTTTGGTGGTTTTTTCAAGAGCAACCCAACAAAAAACTGATGATATATGGAGCAGTTCCATTGGCAGTGATTGGCTATTTTATTGGGAAATACACGCTGTTAAGTCTACCAAATTTTAAAACAAGTTTACCAGACGATTTTAGTCTTGGCTACTTGTTAGGGCAACACTCTTTTTTTAGCATATTCATCTTTACATTCAAAGGACTATGGGTGTTTGTTTTTTTGCTAGTAGTTAGACTAAAAAAGATTCCTTTTTATTTAATCGTATGTTTGGTTTTTTCAGCCTCTGCTTTTGTAGTTGCCGACCAAACAAGGGGTATTTCTTTCCTTTTTCCATTGTTTATGCTTGTATTAAGCCAGCTTAACAAATTTGTTGATAAAGAGGAAATAAGTAAAACCACTATTTATTGCCTGATTGCATCCGTTGTCATTCCTAACATTGTATTCTACGGGCATTATGAATTAAGACCTTCGTTTTTCTATATCGTGCTTGAAAAAGTAATATTTATTCCTGTTCAAGATATTGTAGCGAGTTTAGTTAATCATCCATAAAGAAACATGAGTCATCACAATTTTTTTTGATTGATGAACAACGAATTCCTACTGTTTGAGCGGTAGCGAGTCGGTTCGCCGATGCGATTAGGAATTCTTGAATTTCTTTTGCGGTCCGCCGCGCGGTTACGTTTCTTGTTTCAAGACAAGAAAAGTAAGGACTAGATTATAATATATACAAAACGTCTAAAACTCATTATTTCAAAGAAAAATAGGAGATGACTCATACTTAAACCGTTGTCAACCACATCGGTTTAGTCGCTATTATCTCTTGATGGATAGCACAATTTTCAGAATGTGCGCCTAGTAAATATCCTGTGCTCATTAAAAATTCATTGACAATCTCTCCGCCTGTGAATTTAAAGGTCTTCTTAAATATTTTTACCCATTCTTCTTTTGTTTTTGGATGATGGTGTTCCAGCCATTTTTCGAATGAACCATATTCTTTTTGAAGTACTAAAATCGTTTTGGCATTTTCTATGGCAGCATTTATTTTTAGGCGATTGCGAATAATTCCTGCATCCGCTAATAGTCTTTCTCGGTCTGCTTCGGTATAGGCCGCTACAACTTCAATGTTAAAATTATCATAAGCCTTTCTGAAAGATGCTTCTTTTTTTAAAACAGTTTCCCAACTCAATCCTGCTTGATTTATTTCAAGCACTAGTCGACAAAACAGCTCGTTATCATCGTGTATAGGGAAACCATACAGTTTGTCGTGATAGGCTTTGTGTAAGGCTTTTCTATCTTCCGACATAAATTCTATTGCATTACAATATGACATGGTGTTAGTTGAATGATTGCTTAAAAGCAATCGGTGTAAGGTTAGTTTTTTGTTTGAATATTTTATTGAACGACTGTGGATGTTCAAACCCCAACTGATAGGCTACTTCGGCTACTGTCAGATTACTAGTCGATAATACCTCTTTCGCCTTTTCAATCAAATGATGATGAATATGCTGTTGTGCATTCTGACCCGTTAATGTACGAAGCATATCACTTAAATACCGTGAAGATACATTTAATTTTTCAGAGAGGTATTGAACAGTAGGTAAGCCATGTTCAATACCCGTTTTATGATTGAAATAATCATTCAATAAACTTTCTAATTGGGCTAGTAAGTCATTATTAACCGACTTTCTTGTGATAAATTGCCTTTTATAAAAACGATTACTATAATTTAATAAAACTTCAATGTGGGCTATCATTACATCCTGACTAAAATCATCTATGGTAGCCGTTAATTCTTGTTCTATATTTTTAAAAACCGCTATGATTGTATGCTTTTCTTTTTCTGAAAGAAAAAGTGCTTCATTGACTGAATAGGAAAAGAAACCGAAGTTTTTAATGCTTTTTCCTAATGGATAATGCCTAATGAAATCTGGATGGATAAGCAACGTATAGCCAGCATAATCTTTCTCTGATTCATTGCCTGATATTAACTGATTGGGTGAAATAAAAGATAAACCACCTTCATCAAAATCATAATAATGTTGCCCATATTTTACTTTTCCTTGCAAGTTAGTTTTATAAGATATTTTATAGAAATTCAGTAACAAAGAAGTTGGTAATTGGTCAGGAGCTGTTTTTATATCACTATAGTCAACCAAACTAATTAACGGGTGCAAAGGCTTGGGAAATCCCAAGGCTTTGTGGAGGTCAGAGATAGAATTAAACACAGCAGGTAAACCAATTTCTCTTTTCATCATGCAAAAAATTAAAATAATACAAATGTAACAAAACGATTAAGTACCCGTTGGTAAATAAATGACGTTTTCACAATGATTTAAATAGTGTATATCAGCGATTTGTATTCACAACTTTTAACTAAGATTGTAGATGTAGTAATTTTTTCATACCAATCCTAAATCCTTCCGTTCCTTGGGTTAATCGTTGCTGATAAGTTCTTTTAGCATCATTGCCAGCAAGATAACGCAATTGGTCTTTACCATCAGTGGCAGCTTCATAAACTACCTCCGCAATGAGGGTTGCCTCTGTAAATTCCATTAAAGTACCATCAGCAAATAGTTCCGTCATTCGGTTGTTTAAATTATCATAACTTGCATCTGAAGATACCTGCATAACATTCATAAAATTACTTTTAATACCCCCTGGTGCTACTGTTTTAATGCCAATATTAAAGAGGGCTAAATCATAAGAAATGCTTTCGCTCCAACCTTCCAAGGCCCATTTTGTAGCATTATACACACACGATAACGGATTGGATGATAAACCACAAATAGAAGTAGTAGTGATAAAAAGGCCTTCTTTCTTTTCTTTAAAATAAGGAATAAATGCCTTAGTCACCCTAAGAACGCCTACCAAATTAGTTTCAATTTGGGTCGTAATTTGTTCGTCGGAATAAGCTTCCAAAGCTCCAACTAAACCATAGCCTGCATTATTGAAAACAACATCAATGTTGGCTAATTGGATAGCTTTTTGTACAGTTGCGTTGATTTGGGTCGGATTGGTAACATCTAAAGGTAATAAGATTACGTTTTCTAACAGCGATAAATCTGTCTCTTTTTCGGGGTTTCGCATGGTAGCAATTACTTGCCATCCTTTCGCTTGAAATAGTTTGGCTGTGGCTTTTCCTAAACCTGCTGATGCTCCTGTGATGAATATTGTCTTCATTTTCTTCTGTTTAAAATTGAATACAAATTTCATCAGACGTCATTGAAACAATGTAGCCGAATTGGAAAATGATGTAGCCAAAATGGAGGAGAGAAGTAAAATAGGTTACTTCCCTGCTGTATCTTTAGAGGCAATATTTTCTTTCTTACCTAAATACAGTCCAACAATTACTAAAATTGTCCCGATTATGGTATAAATAGTAATAGGCTCGTCAGTAAGTAGCGATGCATACAAAAAGCCAAAAATAGGGCATAAAAATAACCATAGTGAAGCCCTTGTAGGTTCGACTTTTAATAAGTATAGCCAAAGTTGGATAGCTAAAATAGAGACAGGAATTACGAGCCAAAGAATAGAAATCCAGAATTTTGTGTCAATAGTATTGAGACTTGCTTCATAGAAATAAGTAGTAAAAGGCAGTAATACCAATCCTCCGAATAATACTTGCCAGCCATTGATACTTAGTCGAGATAATGTCCAGTTGATGCTTTGATAATAAACCGTTCCTACCGAATAACACAGCATACTAAATGTTAATAAGATTACTCCGAAAGGTGTAGCATAGGCTTTTAATAATAAAGGATAAATAGCGATAGCTACGCCACCTAAGCCTATAAAAAGCCCAGCCCAGATATTCCAAGTGATTTTTTGTTGTAACCACACAGCATTTAAAACACTTATTATGAGTGGACAAGCTGCGCTACCCAATGTGCCAATACCAGCAGTGACGTGTTTCATCGCAAAAACAAAGGCACTTGGATAAATAGCCATGCTTAGCACTCCACATATTATTAATGGAAGCCATTCATGTTGTTTGGGGAAACGTGTTTTATTAATGAGTAATGATACTGCTAACATTATCAATGCAGCAATAAAGAAGCGAGTAGTGATTAATAAAAGTGGTTGAGCAACTTTTAAACCTATTTTTGTAGCAACAGAGCCAGAACCCCAAAGGGCTGCAAACAATAGGCCTGCTAATATTTTTTTCATGGTATTTATTGTTTATAGAAAAGGTTTTTAAGATTTAATCTTGTCATGAATTGAACAAGGATTTCAACATACTAATTTACATGGAAGACTTTATCTTTTCTATTTGTTCAGATAGATATTGATATCTTCATCCTATTTTATAATGCACAACATTTAGAATTTCGAAATATTTTAAAATATGGTTTATGGGACGAATAATATTCTCAGTGTTGTGTCAAAATCATCCTTGGATAATAGAAGATTATAATGAAATATTGAATGTTGAGAGAGTATCAACTAGTATTTTATGGAAGCATCATGAGGTAAGTAAATGATTTTTATTAGCATACATAAAACTCTCACTTACATCCTTAAATAGGTTGTTTAAATACTTTGATTTGTATTATTTCAATTATTGTCCATACATTAGTATCATAATTTTCACTATTAACTTGTTATGTGTGTAATCGAAATAAGGTCTGATATACTGTTTTGTTAGGTTGCCATTGCTTAATTATGCTTAAAAAGACGATTTACGGTGTTTTTATATTAATACTATGCCTTTGTGCCTCAGGTTATGGCCAAGGAGGGAATACAAAAGGCGATGAAGCAACTTACAAAGAAGGACTTAATAAGTTAGTCACACAATCGCGTAAGCTTAGTAATGATTCTTTGTTGCTGATTGTGAAGGATTTTAACAATTTTCATACTGTATACCAAGATGAAGCGTCGTTGGTGTATGCTTCTTTGTCTCAAGCCAATTATGAGCATTTAAAAGCTAATCATGTTGGCGCTATGCGCTATGCCATTGATGCTTTGAACAGGGCTCATAAATACAATGTAAAAGAACCTATGGCAGAAATATATATGCTGATAGGTAACTTACATAAAGAAAATACTAACTATCCTATGGCATTTGAGGCTGCTGCAAAAGCGCTACAAGTTGCCAAATTAAACAAAGATACATTGCGGATTATTAGTGCGATGGGGCTATCAGCCATGTTTAAAAGAGGATATGTCAGGCATTTTGGGCTTTCGATAGCTGCTGATAGTAGTATCTATACCCAGTTTGAGGCCTTGAAATTGGCAGAGTCAAGTCCTAAATATGAACGCGAACGAGTAAGCTTTTATCATAATATCGCCCAACATTATAAAGATATGGGGGATTATGATAAAGCAATTATGTATGCTGAAAAAGGCATAGCCTTGGCAACGGCGCTCAACAAAAAAAGATCATTAACGTATGGCTACTGCTGGCTAGGCGAAGCATATTATCGCAAAGGTAATCGTGCTCTTGGAACAAAGTACATAGAAAAAGCTATTAGCATTAGCATAGAAATTAAGCAACCATACCGCACAATGGAGCTTTATGAAACAATGGCTAACTGCTATAGATCATCTGGTGATTTAAAGAAGGCAATCCCTTTTATGGATAGATACTTGGAGGTTCATGATTCGCTAAATGTGCAGAATAATGAAAAGCTGATGGGAGAATTGCAGATTAAGTATGAGAGTAGTAAAAAAGATACAGAGTTAGCTTTAATGCACCAGGCATCGGAGCTAAAAAGCAAACAGATGCAATGGCTGATTGCGGGTATTATTGTTTTTATGCTACTCAGTTCTACGCTTGTATATTCTTATAATATTATTCGCAAGAAGAATACGACCTTAAATGATAAAAATATAAAAATCAATGAGCAAGCAGAAAAGCTACAAACTTTAATGCAAGAGCTACACCATAGGGTAAAAAACAACCTGCAAATTGTATCAAGCTTACTTACTTTACAATCAAATCGGATGGTAGATGATGATGCCAAACAAGCGCTTGATGTGAGTAGACAAAGAATTGAAGCCATGTCAATTATCCATAGTAGCCTTTATCAGCAAGATAATGCCAACATGGTTGATATGAAGGAGTTTGTAGCGGTATTGATAAGTAGTATATTAGAAAGCTTTGGTATAAATCGTGATAACATCGACATTACTGTAGACATCGGTATTGATGATATCAACGTGGACGTAGCTATGCCCCTTGGCTTAATAATGAATGAATGGATTACCAATATCTTTAAGCATGCCTTTAAAAATTGGGAGGGAAGACCCTCAATCGTTATTGCTATCAGTCAAACACCAATAGCTATCCAATTAAAAATTAAGGATAATGGAATTGGAATGCCTCAGTCGTCATGGGATAACCCTACGGGTTCTTTCGGAGTAAAGATGATAAAGATGTTGATTAAGCAAATAGCAGGTCTACCAAACATTTTAAATGAAAACGGTACAACATTTGAATTGGAGATTCCATTAATTGCAACCAAATGAATTACTAACACACCATAATTTATGCATACCAAAGTAAGTATTTTAATTGTAGAGGACGAGGGCATAGTAGCCCTTGAACTACAAGAGAGCCTTGAACAAGAAGGGTTTAAAGTTGTGGCAGTTGCAGATAACGGAAGAGAGGCTCTTGAAATACTTAAAGGAGAAGATGTAGATTTGATTTTATTGGATATTCATATCAAAGGAGATTGGGATGGTATCGAAACAGCAACACAGTTGAGTGCTTTTAAAAAGATTCCTTTTATCTATGTTACTGCTTATTCTGATAATAGCACATTTGAAAGAGCTAAGGCTACGATGCCCTCGGCTTACTTAATTAAGCCTTTTCGTATTCATGACTTGCGCAAAGCCATTGAATTAGCGATGTATCATTTTTCGCAATTACAACCTTCTGTAGTAGATGTACGAGAAAAAGCTGTTGTCAAAAAAGAACCAACAGAACAAGAAGGTATTTTGCATTTTAACAATGCCATATTTATTAAGCAGAATTATAAATACACCAAAGTGTCTTTTGAAGATATTCAGTATTTAAAGGCTGATGGCAACTATACCTATATTCAAAGCACTGAAAAACGGTATGTTATAAAAAACTCCTTACAAAATGTGATTGATATTTTTAATACTGAACGATTTGTGAGAATACACCGATCATACGCTATTAATGTAAATTATCTTACGGCATTTAATGAAAATATGGTTCACCTCGGAGACGAAGAAATTCCGATTGGTCGAAACTATAAAGATGTGTTTTTTCAATTGTTTAAACAGTTGTAATACTATGTTATTACCACTTTTAATAAGTACTGTACTTGCCTCTAAAAGATTTTGATAAAGCAAAAAATATAATAGGTTTTTGATACTACATGCTTTGGTAATCGTAGATGAAAATCTTTTTTAATATCAATAAAACCGATTTTAACACTCTAATAATCAATTATATATAGCGAATTTCCTGAGCTTTTGTAATTAGTTGTTGTACTTATGAAAATAACTTTTACTCTAATTAAATTTTTTTGGGAGAGATGCTATGGTTGTGTAATACTATTCATCGTTGTTTCAACCCTTATTCCAGCGTCTGCTCAGGATTTTTCGAATATTCGAGGGCAAAAGCCTGTGAGCCTTAATGGTACTTTCGAAAGCCGTGGGACTTTTTATGATGCGAGCGGTATCGCAAATCGCCGTCAGCCGTTTTCGTACCTGTTCAACGTGGCAGCTACGTTAAATATTTATGGATTAAGTATTCCTTTTTCGGGTACGTATAGCGAAGCCGACCGCTCTTTTAGGCAGCCCTTTAACCAATTTGGTATTAGCCCTACCTACAAATGGATTACCTTGCATGGTGGTTATCGCAATATTGACTATTCGCCATATACATTAGGCGGACACACTATATTGGGAGGAGGAGTAGAACTACACCCGGGCAAACTGCGCGTAGGATTTATGTATGGTAAGCTGAACCGTGCTACTACGATTGATACTACTACACAGGCTTTAGTGCCTTACTCATTCTCGCGAACAGCTTATGCAGGTAAAATAGGCTATGGTACAGACAATGCGTTTTTTGAATTCAGTTATTTACAAGCCAGAGATGATAGCACGACGGTCTCTCGTAAAGATGTAAAAGCAGACCAATATATAGCACCTGCCTCAAACAATGTATTGGGCTATAATACGCGCATTACCTTCTTCAAAAGATTAACGTTAGAAACAAGAGGAGCAGTAAGTGTTTATACCCGTGACCTTAATTCGCCTATTGCCATTGCCGAAGATAGCAAAGCGGTTCAAGACATAAGAAAATATATTGATGTAAATGGCACTACCGAATTTTATACTGCATTGGATGCTTCATTAAGTTACCGTGCTAAAAACTACAGGCTTAAGGTTGACTATAAACGCATTGACCCTGAATACAAAACGATGGGCTCGTATTTCTTCAATTCAGATGTTGAATCATGGACGTTTGGGCCTAGCCTAAATATCTTTAAAAACAGATTGAGAATAAGTGGTAGTTTAGGGTTTCAGCACGATAACTTATTGAATCAAAAACGGTCGACGAATAAACGAATTATCGGTTCTGGTAGTCTAAGTCTGGATATTTCTCAGGCATTCGCATTGGATATGAACTATAGTAACTTCTCGAACAATCAGATGCCCAATACACTGCGTTTATATCCAGATTCGTTGCGCATTGTGCAAACTACCCAAAATGCCACTGTTTCGCCACGTTATACGATTATTAAGCCTACTATTATTCAGACTATCAGCGTTTCGGCATCCCAAAATCAACTCAGTGATTTTAACCAGATAATTACTAGCGGAGAAGCGTCAAACAGAACGATTGATACAAAGCAATACATGGCTAACTATTCAATTAATTTCCCTAAAAAGAGCTTAGGTGCTTTTGTAAATATTAATAGGACCGAACTAACCAGTACGGTATTAAACAATACTTATCAAGGGGTTACCTTAGGCTTTTATGGTACATTCATAAAAAAATTACAGGTTAACGTGAATAACTCGTTGACACAAGGCATTACAGAACAAGGTAAAAGTTTACTCATCAGTGCAACAGGGCTTGTCAGCTATAATATAACCAAGCGACAACAATTGAGGACAGCACTTTTCTATACCTCTAACAAGCCAACACCAGGTTCTAGTCAGACAAGTTTTAATGAATTTAGAAACGAGCTCAGCTACATCGTTAACTTCCGTTAACAGAATAAATAGAGAATAAACATGAGTCATCCCAAATTGTAAAATCTTAAAAAAGCGGTCTAAAAATTAATTTAGACCGCTTTTTTATGGTTGATGTTTCTCGAATTCCTACTGTTTGAGCGGAGCGAGTTTAGGAATTCTTGATTTTCTTTTGTTACTTTTCTTTCATCAAGGAAAGAAAAGTAAGGACTGGACAATAATAAGTAAAGACCCTCTCAAATTTTCCCCAAATGAGTTATTTGAGGGAAAATTTGGGATGACTCATGTTTATTGTTTAGCCCTAACAACTATTTTTTGCTCTTATTGATGTAATAATACCAGACTAACTTCGATATATCGGCAATGATTTTTTCATTGGTTTGCTCATTCTCCTTCGAGTTTGCTACATAAAAACAAATAGCAAAATGTTTACCGTTGGGTAAAGTTACAATGCCTATATCGTTGATTGCGGAGGTTATTCCTGCTTGATTAGTGCCAGATGTTCCTGTTTTATGAGCCACTATTGTTCCTGAGGGTAACTGAGCTTTGATTCTATTTTTACCTGTTGACGTTTCAACCATGATTTTCCATAGAAAATGATGACTTTTTTGAGATAGAATTTTTCTTTCATAAAACTTTTTAAGCAATGCGATGGTCGCTTGTGGAGTCGTCCAGTTCAAAAATTGTACATCCCAATCTTTATGCATGGCTTCTTCGTTTGCCACAATTGCTACGTCTTTTATGCCAATACTGTGGAGGTATCGATTAGCGACCTTTTCTCCCCCAATAAGTCGGAGTAATATATCACACCCATTATTATCACTCTGTGAGACAGTATAACCAAGAATTTTATCTAAAGAAACATTTACATTACCATTTGGATAATCATCTCTCAACGGACTCCAAGTGTCGGGTAATAAATCACTTTTTTTGATAAAAATATTTTGTGTTAAAGAAAAGCGTCCTTTATCAACTTCGTTCAAAACTGCCAAAGCAATATGAAATTTAAAGACACTTTGCATCGGGAAATGCGTGGTATTATGAATGCTTAACGTATCCTTGTCTTCAAGTCCATAAACGGCTAGCCCTACAGTAGCTTTTTTTGTTTGGAGGATTTGCTCAATGTTGACTTTTAAAGCATCTGTCTGAGCAAAAACGGTATCCGTAAAAGAAGAACATAAGAATAAAGTAATGAGGAATATTTTGTTCATGATGATATTAAAATAAGGAGCTAAAAAAGTGTTTGATTGTTGTATAAGTCTAAAAATGTAATGATTAGTTGAAGTTACGACACCGTTAGAACTTCTACAATATCAGAAAATTTTTATTTTTTCCGTTGTTTAAACAACCACTCTGGTATTGTTTCTCCTAAGATTTGTCTTAGAAAAATATTGTCGTGTGTAGTTTGTTTAAGTCTCCAAAATCTAGTTTTATGATTAGTGTTAATCTCCTTATAAAAGATGTCGTCGCTATCGATAGGATTTTCCGTATCATCAATACCGTGAATTAACCAAATAGGGATTGTTGATAATTCCTTATTTTTATCAAACTGTGGGATTCCTGCAATACTGACGCCAGCAGCAAATAGTGTTGGTCTGGCAGACAGTGCGTTAATGACAGTTGACCCTCCCATAGAAAACCCTACTACGTATATTCTAGTGGTATCAATATTAAGACTTTGTTTTAGAGAGTCTATCAATTGTAAGGCAGTATGTAAGTTGTTCCGAGGCGTTGATGTAAGGATATTTCTATGCTTATCTAACGCGTAATCTGATGAACGGGTTGAGAATTGGGGTGCTAAAACATAAGCTGGATATTTCTTTTGAATTTCGGGAAGTAACCAAAGTTTAGCTAATACTCCGAGCTGAGCTTTATTGTCATCCCCTATGGGACGCCCTGCACTATGAAATACAATAACTAAGGGTAACTTGTCAGTAGATTTAGGGTTAAATAGACGATACTTTATGATAATATTTTCTTTGCCAACAAATGTACTTGTATCAAAGAGGTCGTTTTCTAAGCTTCTAATGTTAGCAATTTCTTGTTTTGCTTTAGTGGTATCGGTACTAATATCAATAGTACTGACTCCAAATGAAGATTTAGTTGTTGAACAAGAAACTGCGAATAAAGAAAGGAAAATCAATAAAATAATATAGGTTTTGGTCGATGTCATAAATAATAAGAGGATAGGTCGTTTGCAAAATTAAAGTAACGCTAATTCATTCATGAGGTTTTGTTTCGCTTGTTTTTCAAATTCGTTGAAGAAATAATCAGTTTTATAGATGCTGTCCATTGCTAAAAAATGCTTTAATACCTTTTTCCGTCCAGCATTGTAAATTAAATTGGGATAATAAGAATATTCTTTTCTTACATTTTTACAATATTCAAAATAGATTTCCCAGTCTTGCCCAAGTACAGAAAGGTCAGCATCTGTAAAATAATTAGTATCAGTTTGTTGATTAATCAAATGGCTTTTTGTTGCTAAAATCTGCTGTTTACAAACCTCAATCATCTGAGATGGAATAGCAAGTTGTTGCATTCTATTAACAGCTAATTCAGCACTTTTTTCTTCATTATCTGATTTTAAAGCATTGTAAATAATATCATGATAGTAAAGCGAGAATAGCACAGTATCCCAATCTTGAATACTTGTTTTTACTTTATTGAGTTGTATTAATAAGTTATCAAGATGCTGTAATGTATGATAATATCTTTTTTTGCTTGAATAGTGCTTCTCAATTTCCAACCATAGTTCATTAATAAGCTCATGGTTGCTTGAATATTTTGTCAGTAAAATGATGAATGTTTCTTGAAGCATAGAATGAGAGGATTATAAAACAATAATAACACTGTGTCTCAACAGTGTTATTAGTATTGAATCTATTAGATTTTTAACCTTGTATTAGTCTTTCTTTTCTGCATTCAAAGAATCTCTAGTATTTTTTTGAACAGCAATAGCTCCAAAAATAGATAGTAGGAAGGCAAATGCATAAAAGCCTTTTTCGCTTGGTAGTAAAGTGGCATTCCAAAGTCCAACGACTAAGAGGAGGATTGATAAAATAGTAGAGAACCAGCTAAGCCCATAGTAAATATCTGTAACGGGAACACCTTCAAGTCGGTCACGAACACTTTTTTGAACAGAGATAACAGAGAAAAGTCCGTACATTAATACGGTGAAATAATATCCTATTTCATTAAGTAACATCTCAGATCTCCAAAGTCCTATAAGAAAGCCTACCATTCCTGTGCCTAAGGCAACCCATGATGCTCCGATAAAAGCGGCTGATGGTTTTTGATACATTTATTTTGTGGTTTTATTAGTTTGGAAAATCTATTTACTATTTACAAACATAAAATAAAATCAGTGAAAATCTATGTCAATGATGATAGAAATTATCAGAGAGTGAAGCAAGGGCAAAACTTAATGAAGATATACTTGAATAAACGCCCATTAAGGTTAATAAAAGCCTTAATGGGTAGTCCTTCAATTATTTTAATTGCTGTAATTCCTTTAAAGTAGCTATACCTACAGCGTGTGCCGACTGTGGATTTTGTCCAGTTATCACGCGTTGGTCAACTATTACGTGTGATTGCCAAAGTCCTGATTTTTCAAATTTTGCTCCCCGTTCTATAAGTTTGTTTTCTAAACTAAACGGCACTACCTTTTCAAGACCCACAGCAATTTCCTCCTCATTGGTAAAAGCATTAATCTTTTTGCCATCTACTAGATACTTGCCATTACTCAATTTGATGTTTACTAATCCCGCAGAACCATGACAAACAGCACTTATTAAACCATTGTTTTCATAGATTTTAGTAGCAATGGTTGCTAACGCTATATTATCAGCAAAATCCCACATCGTTCCATGTCCACCTGCATACAGAATACCAATATATTCGTCAGGTTTAACCTCCGAAGGCTTCATCGTATGTTCAATTTTGTGACGGTATTTTGTGTCTTCCCAAAACTTTTTGTTGATAGAATCTGCTAAATCGAAACCATCAACAGGAGCTTTTCCTCCTTTGGGACTCACAAAATCAATCTCATATCCTGCATTATGTAATACCTCCCAAGGGTGCGTAACTTCTCCAAGATAATAGCCTGTTGGTTGTCCCGTGTTGCCTTTTTTGTCGTGGCTAGTTACCACGAATAAAATTTTCTTATTCATCTTTTTAGATTTTAATATTTGTGCGTTTGTGTTGTTAATACCCAATATTAGGGTGCATCCTGCTATCAGCATTATGCTTGTTAAAATACCTTTTAATGTGCTGTTCATTGTTGACTGTTTAAATATTACAGTGCAAAATTCAGCACATTAGGGCGTTTAACACAGGAAGTATATCACAAGTTTGGTGTGATGTATATCACATATTATGAAGAAAGACGGCTCAATGTTTCTCTGGAAACACCTAAATAAGAAGCAATTACAGTTTTGGGAACTCTCTGAAAAAGGGTAGGATATTGTTTGAGCAATTGGTCATATCGCTCTTTTGTACTATTATTTAAAAGAGATAATATTCTTCGTTGTAAAGCAACATATCCCATATTAGATTTCTTTCTAAAAAAATGTTCGATTTTATGAAGTTCAGCACAAATCTTTTCACGGTTGTCAAGCGATAAACAAAGAACCTCTACAGGCTCAATACAATCTATATTAAGGATTGCTTTTGACTGATTGAAATACGCTTGATAATCAGTTACCCACCAGTCTTCCATAGCAAACTGTAAGATATGTTCTTTGCCTTCAGGGGAAATATAATAAGCCTTTAACAACCCTTTGATTACAAAATAGTCGTTAAACACAAACTCGTTTTCTTGAACCAAAAACTGATGTTTTTTTAGTTTTTTTGTGGTAAAGTGCGACAAGATATAATCAAACTCTTGGTCTGTTAAGGGGGTGATTTTCTCAAAATGTCGTCTTAATGCTTGGCTCATTTGCGCTTTTTAATATCGGTTTAGTTTGTTTTTTAAACAATGTGGAGAACGGTACTAGGTCAAATAGTTTTGTAAAAATGAAGGACTATCTCTTTATTTTAAAACACCATATAGACTTCTTTGTTGACTTTATGATTAAAATTTTTGCAAAATAGAAATAGTATCGATACCTTTCTAATAACACTTTATCAATGTTTATTCAAAAATAGTATAAACCAATCAACAATTAAAAAACTTATCCATGATTATCAAAAATGTATTACTCACTGCATTGTTAGCTTGCGGATTATCAGTTTATGGGCAACAAAATCAATATTTAACGGTATCAAAAGACGGGAGTAAAGTAGGGCTAAGTGCGGAGGGAGCTTCATTCTTAGCAAATCTGCCCCTGCATTGTATTCAAACAGAATATCCCAACAAACCCAATCATACGATAGAAACCGCACAAGAAGTGACACTTAGTCCTAAACAATTGCATCCAGCTTTTTACGGTTGTTTAGATTGGCATTCTTCCGTTCATGGGCATTGGATGTTGGTAAAGATACTCAAGACTTACCCCAATTTACCCGAAACTCAGCAAATCATTGCGGTGTTAGAAAACAGCTTTTTAGTAGAAAATCTACAAAAAGAAGCAGATTACTTTAGCCAATATAAGCTTGCAAAAGGCTTTGAACGCACCTACGGCTGGGCTTGGTTGCTCAAATTAGACGAGGAATTATTGACTTGGGATAATCCAATGGCTAAACGTTGGCATAAAAGCTTACAACCTTTGACACAAGTAATTGTACAAAAATGGACAGAATACTTACCTAAGCAAACGTATCCTAACCGAACAGGCGTACACCCTAATACGGCCTTTGGGATGGTGTTTGCGTTAGATTGGGCTCGTACTACTAAAAATACTTCTTTTGAACAATTATTAGTACAACGAAGCAAAGACTATTATCTCACTAATAAAGCCGTTGCTGCTACCCTTGAGCCAGATGGAACAGACTTTCTATCGCCCAGTCTTGAAATTGCAGATTTGATGAGAAGAGTATTAACACCACAAGCATTTCAAAAATGGTTCAATCAATTTTACACAACAGAAGGGCTTAAAAACGTACTACAATTACCCATTGTAAGCGACCGTTCTGATTATCAAATTGTACATTTAGATGGATTAGCATTAAGCAAAGCTTGGTGTTTATTAGGCATCGCCAAGCAATTACCCACTACAGACTTACGCAAGAAACAATTTCAAGAAAAGGCCACGACATTTTTACAAAAAACCTTGCCCAATATTGCAAATGGAAATTATGGAGGCGACCATTGGTTAGGGTCTTTTGCTATGTATGCTTTGAGTTTGGAGGTAGAGTAGTCTGCCATACTTGCTCAAATTTTAAACTGAGTAGCTTTTACCCGATAACCTACTGAAATTATAGTAGCTAAGTTATAAAATTTAGTTTTATGAGGTATTGTTCTTGTACCTTCAAATTGGACTTATAAAATTTCTTTATAAGTCCAATTTGAAGGTAATTCAACATCTTTAAGACTAGTTCAAGTCTGTTGTTTGTATTAGTTTTTACTTCAGCTTGAAATTGGAATATTTTAGTTACAATAAGGCTTCGCTAAATACTTGCACTAGTTGGTCAGGCATTCCTAATTAGTTGTACTAATTGAAGATTAACTTGAAATCTTTCTTATAGAACTTTTATTTGATGTGGTTGTTTTTATAAATGTTAAGTTCAATATTTCTTTTCTTTTTTCATCTGATATGAAATTTAAAGCCCAACGTTGCTCCATAAACTTTAACAACTTTAGTCCTCTCTCTAATATGCTAATTGGTGTCCATTCCGATAGTCCTGAAATTTCATTTTCACTATATGAACCATATTTATAACCGACATAGTTATCCCCATTGTCAATTTTATCTACAAAACATTTATTTTGTAAGCTTGAATTTTTAGGTTTAGATAAAGGTAATAAATTACCTAATGAATTGTTGAGGATTTTACGTTCTTTTAGAGTATAAACATTAAAATCTTTTTTCCAACATTCAGTTTTAGGTGTTTGTGGATAAATATGTTCGATTGTTATAAAATCATCTTTTTCGTTTCTATATTCATACCAGTCAATTTTATTTTTTTGTGCTTTTGAAACTTCTTTAATTTTTAGCTCATATTCATAAAGAAAATACCTGATACCACTCCAACTGTAAAATCCATAACTTTTAAAATTATCAATTAAACGGTCAATAAAATCAGCGTTTTCTTCAATTTCTTTTATTTGTAAATCTAGATTTTTAATTAAATCATTTAATGAGATATCGCCTTTTTGCACTTTAATAGCTATCATAGAAAAGTCTATCGTATGAGCGGAATATCTGTATAAAACGAGCAAATATAAAAACCCTAATTTTTCAAGCTTTTCTAAAAGTTTTATTTTTATATCTTCATTTGGTTTTTTCAAATATATTGCAAGAATTAGAGATGAAAAGTTACTTTTAACAGAGATAAATGGGGTAATTCTATTTATTCTATCTAAAAGTAATTTTTCATTATCAGAATAATTAGTCGACAAAGTTGGATTGAAAAAATAAAACCAGTGTATTACTGAATTTTGTAAACTTTCTACATACTCTTTTACCGAGTTAATTGTAAGTTTTTTATCAATTATCACATTTTTTAATGTGAATTTATTTTCTAATAAAAAATTGTCTAAATTTTCTCTTAAAAAGTAGCTTGGTCTTCTTAATCTATTTGCTTCAATTTCTTCATTTGGAAAAATTTCATGACCAAAATATATTATACAATGATTATTTAAAAATAAGTCATCATTTAAAGGTTTCTCTTTGTTTAGACCCAAATAGTGATAAATGCCTCTCCATCCATCATTAATTATTTTTCTTAGTTTATTTTTTTCTATATCCTCTTTGTTAAATTTAGTAGATAAATAAATAAGCCTATTTTTTAAAAGCTCTAAATTTGATAAAGGCTTTCCTCTGTTATTCATTGTTTCAAAAGCAATAAAAACGTCTATGTCACTTGTTATTGCATAGATATTAAATAGCAAATTTTGAGTTACTTTTTTAAATATAGTTTCCCGTTCTTTTTTTGTAAGATCTTTTAATTTAGTTATAAAAAAATCTTTAGCATACTCTAAATTATGAGTATAAATAGTGATTTCGTTATTATAGCCACTAGTAGAATCTTCTTTGAAGATTTTTGTTTTTAAAAATTCATAAGAAGGGTTATCTTTTTCATAACCAAAAATATATGATCTTGAAATACCATTGTCTTTTGATTCAAAAATGAAACGTTTTTTAATTTCAGCAACTGTTGTATAATTTAGGACTTCGTTTTCTGAAATTACTTCTGTTAATGATTGGATCAATATTATTGTAGTTGTTAATCGTTGTTGTCCATCAACAACATAATATGGTTCAAAATTTTTAGCGTTGATTATCCAGTTATCATCAGACCAAGCCTGAAAGGTTTTTTCAGGAACACCTTCTAATGTTAATACACCTACATAATGATTTTTCCCTTCTTCCAAAAGAAAAATGTCAGACCAAAAATCTTTAAGTTGTTTATCTGTCCAAGCATACCCTCTTTGATAATCAGGAATACGAAATATTTTTTCTGTAAATATTTTTGAAATAGATTGAAGTTGACTGTCCATTTATTATCTATAGTTAATATTTAAAATGTGTGTAAAATGACTATTACTACTCTTGCTTATTCATAAATATAAGTAAGTTTTACTATTTGTTGTATTGTAATATTCTAAAAAATTATAATGACAAATCGCATAATCAACAATATTCCATAACATATATAATTAATCTTACTATAGGCATAAGTTATTACATTGTTAGGATAGCTTATATAGGGCTAGGATAGTTGTTTAAAGCCTATACTTCACCCTAACTGAAATATTCCTCCCCATATCATCCGTAAAGTACCTAAAACGATTGAGGTATTCTCGGTAGGATAGGTTAAAGGCATTGCTTACACTTATCCCAATACTTACTTTTTTGATAGCAAAGCCTGCATCTGCTTTCCAAAGGCTATAACTAGGTGGTGGAGGTAAGAAATCGCTATTTTCCTCTACTCTGGTTTGTTTGGCTATTAATGAATTACTGATGCTAATGAAGGCACTATGCTTTTTGAAGTCGTATTTTAAAGTACTTTCCAGACGGTCGGACGGAATGTTTACCATGTATTGATTATTTAAAATATCCTTGGCTCTTACCATCGAATATTTCTCGGTAATTGATACTTTATTGGTAATCAAATAATTGGCAGAGAGGTCAATTCCTGCAAAACGAGCGTTTACTTGGGTATAGTCAAAGGCAGGGAAAGCACCTCGTACAGTAAGCACAGTTTGCAATACGCCATTTTCAGAACGAGGTTTTAGATAAATAAAATCATCAATAAAATTCAAGTAAGGGCTAAATTCCAGACTAAATTTTTCACTAGTATAATTGGCAGAGAAGCTTAAATTATGAGCCACTTCGGGCTGGAGGTTGATATTCCCTTTCTCATAAGCCGCCGCTCCGTGGTGAATGCCATCAGAAAATAATTCATTCATATTGGGCGCTCGCCAAGCAAGAGCTACATTGAATTTAAAATCCCATTCACTATTCAGCGTATAAGTAGCACCAGCAGTAGCCGAGAAATTATTAAAGCTAAATGAATTGTTATAAGCTTGATTATTGAAGGTAAGTCCATAAGCCTCCGCATTTCTAAGGTCATAGCGGAGGCCTGTTTCAAATTCCCAACGATTTTTCAAATAACGTTCTATCAAAAATATTCCAATCGTACTTACTTGATAATTAGGAATGAGTACGGTATTCACCAAGGGCTTTTTCAATTCATAAGAGGAAGAAAGATTTTCCTGATACATCCCGCTGATACCCACAGAACCTGCAATTTTATTGAAAAGCGGCTTATGGTCGAGCAACAACTCACCTGTATACGTTGTTAGCTTAAAATTTAAAGTATTAAGATTTCTGTTTCCTCTCGGAACGTCATACTCTAAACGCCAATCATATTGACGAGCCAGTGTAAGTGTCCATTTCCCCAAATTTTCAGCAATAGCAAAGCTCTTTAGCTTTAATAAATGATGGGCTAAGTCTTGGTTGGGGCGGTTGATGTTATAACTTGGCGAAGTCGGCGTATATGCTTCGTTAGGTTGGGGGTTATTGATAGCGTTCTGTAAGTCTGTTGTGTTACCAATGTGCGAACCTGCAAAAATGCCTAATTGAGTATCGAAATAACTAAAAAATAGCTCGCTACCATAATGTATTTTGTTGTAGCCAAGCGCTACAGAAAAATTCCTTTCTTGTACTCCTGTATTCGCCATGTAATAATTGGACGTTTTCAAATCACCTCCGCGTTTATAAGTGCCTTGCACACGCCATGAAAAACCTTTTAGTTGAGCCAAACCGCCTTCTGCAATACCCGAGAATACACCCATTCTTCCATTTGAAAAACCAGCCGTATTGATTTCACCATGAATATTAACAGAATCGGGTAGGGGGGCGGGTTCTACCATGATAACGCCTGCAATAGCATCCGAGCCGTAGCGTACGCCAGCCGCTCCTTTGATAACGGTTAGTTTTTTGGCGACAAAGGGGTCAATCTCGGGGGCGTGTTCACTGCCCCATTGTTGTCCTTCCTGACGGATACCATTATTTAAAATCAACACCCTGTTTGAATGCATTCCATGAATGATGGGTTTGGAAATAGAGCTTCCCGTTTGCAGGGTAGTTACACCAGTAATGCCCTTTAGGGATTCACCCAGACTTTGCCCACGGGTTTGATCTAGGGCTTGTCCTTCTAAGATGCCTTTTGATTGTGTAACATCCTGTACTTTTTTGCCACTGACTACTACTTCCTGCAAATGTTCATCTTTATCTTCTAAAGAAAAATCTTCATGGTGTTCTGTAGTGAGGTTGACTGGGACTTCCACTTTCTGGAAACCTACTGCTTGACAGATTAACACATAATTCCCTTGGCATAGATTTTTAAAGGAATATATACCCTTAGCATCTGTAAAAGTGGAGATGTTAGTGCCTTTAATATAAATAACAGCACCAGGCACTACTTGGTGAATATCTTTTTCGTGGACTACGCCTTGAAGTGTGCAAAAACAATTTTGAGATTGTGCTGTTGCGGAAATCCCTTTTAAGATAAATACCGTAAGTATAAAATAATATATGCTTTTCATGAACGATGATGAAGATTGAGCATGCAATTTACTGATATTTTGGCAATCGATTTCTAATATTTGCAACAATATTGCATTAAAATTTATTCTAGTTTATCATTTAACAAAAAGATATACATCACATACAATTATTTAATATGTCCATAGAATTATTTTTGTTTAATTTAATTTGAAATTTATTAAACAAAAATAATTCTATGGAAGCGTCATTTTCTTGCTGTTTAATAATGTTTTATAGGTTAAATTAATTTAATTAAACTGATAATTATCATGTTATCATAAAATTAATTTAGAAAATATTTGCTTTTTTGTTTATATAATATATATATTTGTTAAACAAAACATCAACAACTTAAACCTATGACAACATTAGAATTTACATATCATATCGGAAAAGTATCAAAGTCATTAAAGCCCTTCGCTATGAAACTCACAAGAGACTATGAAGAAGCCAATGATTTACTACAAGATACTTTATTAAAAGCCTTTACTAATCGCGATAAATACACAGAGGGTACTAACCTAAAGGCATGGTTGTACACTATTATGAAAAATACGTTCATCACTAATTATCAAAGAATGATTAGGAAGAATACTTTCATAGATACCTCGGATAACCTACATTATATCAATTCACTTGAAAGTAGCACAGATAATTTAGCTAATAGTGCTTTTGCCATGAATGATATCAATCGTGCTATATCAACCTTAGAAGATTCTTATAAAACCCCTTTTATCATGTATTTCAGAGGGTTTAAATATCATGAAATTGCAGAGAAACTAGATATTCCAATCGGAACAGTTAAAAATAGAATCCATATCGCTCGTAAAGAGTTAAAAGATAGATTACACATGTACTCGTATTAGTTGATTGTTTGAGTTACGCTTCATCATTACCAAGAACTCTCATCAACTAAATCACTATTGTGGTTACTGCAAGTCAGAAACACCACAATGTATTAGTTTTTGGTTAACAGAAGAATTCCACAAAAGGTCGGGCAATAGTTCGACTTTTTTGTTATAATGATTGTCTTAAAAATCCATTAATTAAAAATCAATCAAACAAAACAAGTTTATCTTTGTTAGAAGCTAATAAGGAAATGCATAAATCTCCTTCGGGAATATTGTTCAATGAAAGTAATAGTAATAGGGTCAGGCTTTTCGGGATTATCAGTTGCAACAAGTTTAGCAGATAAAGGATACGAGGTTACTATTTTAGAGAAAAATAGTATGGCGGGGGGAAGGGCAAGAGTTTTTAAAGCAGAAGGCTTTACTTTTGATATGGGTCCAAGTTGGTATTGGATGCCTGATGTTTTCGAGAACTACTTTGCTAAGTTTAATAAAAAACCATCCGACTATTACGATTTAGTTCGCCTAGATCCTTCTTATGCGGTGATTTTCGCAGGGAATGAGGCGGTAGAGTTGCCAGCAAGCCTTGATGCATTAGGTAATTTGTTTGAAGGGATGGAAGTGGGAAGTAAAGCAAAATTTCAAGAATTTTTGCGTCAGGCTGAATACAAATATGATGTAGGAATGAATCAATTTGTCTGGAAGCCTTCTGTGAGTATAATAGAATTCTTGAGCCTCAAATTATTATATGATGTAGTTCGCTTAGATGTATTTCAATCTTTCGCCACACACATTCGCAAGTTTTTTAAAGACGAGAGAATCTTAAAATTAATGGAATTCCCTATTTTGTTTTTAGGGGCTACGCCCGAAAACACTCCAGCGATGTATAGCCTGATGAACTATGCTGAAATGAAATTGGGAACTTGGTATCCGATGGGGGGTATGTTCAAAATCGTAGAAGGAATGGTTGCCTTGGCAAAGGAGAAGGGAGTAGCGCTACGTTTAAATCATGAGGTTCAGAAAATAGAGGTAATAAAAGGTGCTGTAAAAAAAGTAATTACTAATCAAGGAGAATTTATAGCTGATATAGTGGTGGCTAGTGCCGACTACCATCATGTGGAGGATAAATTGCTGGAAGACGAATTCCGAAATTATGATGAAGATTATTGGAACTCCAGAGTAATGTCTCCTTCATCGCTTTTATTTTATGTAGGGGTTAATAAAAAGATTCCTAAATTATTACATCACAATTTATTTTTTGACGAGGATTTCAAGGTGCATGCCCATGAGATTTATACAGCACCACAGTGGCCATCAAAACCATTGTTTTATGTCTCTGCTCCGTCAAAAACAGATGTCAGTGTTGCTCCCCAAGGCTGTGAAAATTTATTTTTGTTGATACCTGTAGCACCTGATTTAATAGATACGGATGAAACCCGCGAGCAATACTATCATATTATCATGGAACGACTAGAGAAATACTGCGGTGTTACTATTCGCGATTCAGTGGTTTTCAAAAGAAGTTATGCCCATAACGACTTCAAAACCGACTATCATGCTTTTAAAGGGAATGCTTACGGTTTGGCAAATACGTTGATGCAAACAGCCCTTTTAAAGCCATCTTTGAAGAGCAAAAAAGTTAACAATTTATTTTATACAGGACAGTTAACCGTCCCGGGGCCTGGTGTACCACCATCATTAATTTCGGGCATAGTAGCGGCTGAAGAAGTAAGTAAGGCATTTAAAGTTTAGTACAAACTCAGCAAATAAAATCAACTACCAGTTAATGAACCACATGGATTTATATACAAAGACAACCCTCGGATGTAGTAAGCTCATTACTGAACATTATAGCACGTCTTTTACTTTAGGCATAAAAACTTTAGATAAACGTTTTCATTTACCCATTTATGCAATTTATGGTTTTGTCCGTTATGCTGATGAAATCGTAGATACTTTTGATGGCTTTGATAAAAAAACATTATTGAGTCGTTTTAAAGCCGAAACGTATATATGTATTAAAGAAGGGATTAGCCTGAATCCTGTGTTGCATTCTTTTCAGTTGATTGTGAACCAGTATAAAATTGACCACGAGTTGATTGAAGCATTTTTACATTCGATGGAAATGGATTTATATTTTGCCGACTATAATCAGGAGGGATATAAGGAATATATTTATGGTTCGGCCGAAGTAGTGGGGCTGATGTGTTTAAGGGTTTTTTGTGAAGGAGATACCGCCATGTATGAGGTATTGAAAAACGATGCAAGAAGATTAGGCTCTGCTTTTCAGAAAGTTAATTTTTTAAGAGACATTAAGTCAGATTTTCAAGAAAGAGGACGAACGTATTTTCCGAACGTAGATTTCAGAAATTTTACTTTGGAAGATAAAAAAGTGATTGAAGATGATATCCAAGCAGATTTTGATGCTGCTTTGCGAGGAATCCTTGCATTGCCCAAAGGGGCAAAATCAGGGGTATATCTGGCGTATAGGTATTATTTAAGGCTTTTTGATAAAATAAAACTTTGCCCTGCTTCCAAAATACAAAATGAGAGAATCAGGGTACCCGATTTTCAAAAAATTGCTTTATTAGCAAGTACTTATTTTCAAATAAGGCTCAATTCGCTTTAATTTTTTCGGTATTAATATCAAAACCACTAGATACATCATGAGTCTAGTGGTTTTGTTGTATTATCCCTTTTTTGCTCAGAAATATCATAATATTTGTAATTTTGAGTTATTAAATTACCTCTAATATATCTCTAAATTGTCTTATATCTCCAAAACCTACATTAACATGGAAAACATCTACAGGAAGTATTACTTTCTTAGTCAAAATCAATTAAAAACTATCTTTGAAAGAGGCAAACAACCTATTACTTCCGATTTGATTGGTTGGGAGTTTATAGGGGTTAATATTGGTGTATTAACAAAGGTGTTGGGTATTAGAAAATTCTTTAAAGTATTTACAACACATATTGATGGAGACGCAGTAATTGGCTATAATTTAAAAGCGCAGCAAAACGGGCTTGATGAACCCCACCTTAAATCTTTAATGACAAACAATACCGATGGGTATTATCATGTTTCGGAAGATGGGTCATCAAAAACACTATTGATTAATTATGGGCATCACCAAGCGAATGCGAAATTTTCGCCAGTAAGATTACTCCGTGATTATCTAGTGGAAGTAGAGCCTGATATCTATTTAGGAAAAGCATATTTGAAGTTTTTTTCCTTTTTTGTACCGTTAACATATTTTGTATTGAGAAAATACCAAAAGAGACTAGATTAGGCACAGGTTTTTTGTAAGTTAATAACGTCAATAAACGGCATATTTATAAAATGCTTAGGTTTATTGAAAAACATTCATTGCTTTCTTTTACTACACATATTAGTGAAAGCGAGCACAACTATTATTATGAAAGAGGTAAAAGGTTTTTGTCTAATCTTCTTATTTACACAGCTGTTTTTCTTTGAAGCATTTTCTCAACGTCAGGTCGTTATTGATAATCCTAACGAGTCCCGAATCATTGGTAGAGAAATTGAAATCTTTGAAGATAAAACAGCATCCTTAACTTTTGATGACGTAAGTAAACGACGTGATATTGACGCGTATTTTACTAGGAGCTTACAAACAAATCCTAATTTTGGCATTACTTCTTCTGTCATTTGGGCAAGAGTAACGTTGCAAAATAAAACAACACAAAGACTATTTTTAGAGATTGCCGAGGCTACTATTGATAGCATTATTTTCTATAAAATAGACTCACACAATAAAGTAACCTTAAAAAAATCGGGTACTTATGTGCCTGTTACAGAAAGAGATTTAAAAACCAATTTCTATTTGTTTGATTTAAACATCCCTGCTGGCGAAACCTGTACGTATTATATACGTTTCCAGACATCCCTGCCTTTATTGTTCCCCATGCGGGTTGCTCCGCTTAAAGTCTATTTTGAAGATAACCACCCTAAAGACTTAATGCAGGGCATTTACTTGGGCATTATGATAGTAATGGCAATCTTCAATTTCTTTATTTTCTGTACAGTTCGTACTAAGGTGTACCTCTATTATGTCATCTACGTTTCCTCATTTGCATGCTTTTTCGCCTATAACAAAGGGATTTCGCATGAATTTATATGGCCAAATGCTGTTTGGTTCAATCGCTTTACACCCATTTTTATTTCAATGGGCATAATTTTCAGTCTATTATTTGCAAATAGCTTTCTGAATGTCCAACGTTATTTACCTATTTCCAACAAAATTTCTCGTGTTTTAATCATACTCATTTTGCTCTTTCTGGTGGGTCATTGGATGGGGCTAGGTACTACTAGCATTATATTATTAAATTCAATCGCTTTTGTAGCAGTGATTTATGTGTTGGTAATTGCCACTTACGTATGGATGAAGGGCTCAGAAGAAGCACTCTTCTTTTTAAGTGCATGGTCTATCATGCTGATAAGTGCTTTGATATTTATCATGCAACTTTCAAACATTTTGCCTAGCGATAATTTTACAAGGAATGCACTACAGGTAGGGTCGGCGCTAGAAGTCGTGCTTCTATCATTTGCTTTGGCTTATAGAATCAATAAAGACAGGAAGGAAAAAGAACAATTTCAGGCGGAGGTAATTACACAATTGAAAGCCAATGACCAAATGAGAAATAGAATAGCACGTGATTTGCATGATGACATTGGTTCTACCTTAAGTAGTATTGGGATATTGAGTCAAGTTGTTGAAAACCAAATTGATAGAAATCCTACTTCGGTGAAAGATTTGATTCATAGAATTAGTGAGAGCTCACAGAAAGTACAGCGTTCGCTAAGTGATATTGTCTGGACAACAAAACAAACAGAGGAAAGTCTGGATAGTGTAATCGTAAAGATGAAGGAGTTCACAGCCGAAATGCTAGAGCCCAAAAACATTGATTATAGTTTTAATGTAGCAGACTTAAGTAAGATTCAGTTTTCGCCCTTAAAGCAATATAATATCTACCTTGTTTTTAAGGAAGCTGTTAATAATAGTGTCAAGTATGCACAAGCTACTTACCTTGAAATTGCTATTTATTTTACAGAAGAATATTTTACTGTGATTGTGAAAGACAATGGAATTGGCTTTGAAGAAGTCAACATCAAACAGGGAAATGGGTTAAATAATATGAAAGAAAGAGCCGCTGCTATGAACGGGAGTCTTCAAATCTTGACGCAACCATCTAAAGGAACATTAATAGAACTGAAAGTACCACTGAATATTAAATAGGACTTAACGAAAGCTCTGGTTTTGGTAAATTGTATTATTGCTATTTTTTCTTTTATAATTTATATTAAATCCTTCAAATTAATATTTCTAAATCTACTTCTAGCCATTGATTTACAATCATTTAACTCTTTTATGCCAAATCTGGGGCTTCAATTTATTTCTTTGTTATTTTTTCAAGCTAATAGCATTTTTCTAAGATAATATCCTTACCTTTGCACCCTTAAATGTAAATTTGGAAATCAGATAGTTTGAAGAGTATAATTCTTACAATTTCATTTTCAAATTAATTCATCGCACGGGCGAGCCCGTTTCAAATTTTCAAATTGAAATCATGCAAAGTATTCGTAACATTGCCATCATTGCTCACGTTGACCACGGTAAAACTACCCTCGTTGATAAAATCATCCATGCTTCAAAGTTATTTCGTGATAACCAAGAGTTCGGAGATTTAATTCTTGACAACAACGATTTGGAGCGTGAACGTGGTATCACTATCGTTTCTAAAAACGTATCTGTTCGCTACAAAGGCGTAAAAATTAATATTATTGATACCCCTGGTCACTCTGACTTTGGAGGTGAAGTAGAAAGAGTATTGAAATTGGCTGATGGTGTTTGCCTTTTGGTGGATGCTTTTGAAGGTCCAATGCCTCAAACTCGTTTTGTATTAGGTAAAGCAATCGACTTAGGTTTAAAACCTATCGTAATCATCAATAAAGTAGATAAAGAAAACTGTCGCCCTGACGAAGTACACGAGCAAGTATTTGACTTGATGTTCAACTTGGGTGCTACAGAAGACCAATTAGATTTCCCTACTTTGTATGGTTCATCTAAACAAGGTTGGATGAGTACTGACTGGAAACGTAAAACTGAAGATATTACTGAATTATTAGATGTAATCATCGATACGATTCCTCCAGCACCAGAAAACGAAGGTATCCCACAAATGCAGATTACATCTTTAGATTATTCTTCATTCGTTGGTCGTATCGCTATTGGTCGTGTTCACCGTGGAACTTTCAAAGAAGGTATGCAAGTAGCTTTGATGAAGGCAGATGGTTCTGTAAAAAGAATGAAAATCAAAGAACTTCAAGTATTTGAAGGACTTGGAAGAGTAAAAGTGGCAGAAGTAAGTGCTGGTGAGATTTGTGCAATGATGGGTATCGAAGATTTTGAAATCGGTGATACTGTTACTGACTATGAAACTCCTGAAGCATTACCAAGAATCTCGATTGATGAGCCAACAATGAACATGTTGTTCACCATCAATAACTCTCCATTCTTTGGTAAAGAAGGTAAATTTGTAACATCTCGTCACTTACGTGATCGTCTATACAAAGAAACTGAGAAAAACTTAGCCTTGAAAGTTGTTGCAACTGACTCTGAAGATAAATTCTTAGTATTTGGTCGTGGTATTCTTCACTTGTCTGTATTAATCGAAACGATGCGTCGTGAAGGTTATGAATTACAAGTAGGTCAACCACAAGTAATTTTCAAAGAAGGTGAAAATGGCGAGCGTTTAGAACCAATTGAAACATTAGTAGTTGACGTTCCAGACGAATCTGCAGGTAAAGTAATCGAATTGGCTACGCAAGGTAAAGGTGAGTTGTTGATTATGGAACCTAAAGGTGACCTACAACACTTAGAATTCAACATTCCTTCACGTGGTTTGATTGGTATGCGTTCTAAAGTATTGACAGCTACTTTCGGTGAAGCTATCATGGCACACCGTTTCAAAGCTTATGAGCCTTACAAAGGAACAATTGCTGGACGTATCAACGGTTCATTGATTTCTATGAATTCAGGTGTTGTTACTCCTTATGCTGTAGATAAATTACAAGATAGAGGTGTTTTCTTTATCGACCCTACTGAAGAAGTTTATGCAGGTATGGTAGTTGGAGAGCACAACCGTCAGAATGATATTGAAGTAAACCTTCAGAATGCGAAACAATTAACTAACATGCGTGCTTCTGGTACAGACACAAATGTTAAAATTGCTCCGAAAATCCAGTTCTCTTTGGAAGAGTCTATGGAATATATCCAAAAAGATGAATACTTAGAAGTAACGCCAAAGTCTATTCGTATGCGTAAAATTTACTTGGATCCAAGTATGCGTAAACGTATGGAACAAAAAGCAGACTAGTAGAAAAAACGAAACCCCTCTGATTCATGTCGGAGGGGTTGTTTATGTTACCACTAATTGCTTTATTATTTGTACTTATATAGACAAGCTACTTTTTTTAAAGGTTGCTTGATAAGTAAAAAAAAAATAAACTTTTTTTGAAGTACTCATACATCTCTACATTTATTGATATTCATTGCTGATTATAGTCTTCCTGACAACTATCCTCTTTTTCTTTCCTGATTTCTTTATGGGCTATGTAAATCTATCATGATTTATTGATAACTAACTGTATATTAAAATGATATGAAGTAAACAGAACCACTCATGTTAATTTCTAATGGAGAGATTATACCTTTAATAAAGAGTAAAAAAAATATTATCAAGCAGAGAATAGAGAAATAATTAACAGGAGAAAAATAAAAAAATAAGTTTAACCTTATACAAACGAAAAAAGCATTCCGAATTGAATTCAGAATGCTTTTTTCGTTTTATCTAATATTTAATCCTAATTATTTTTTCTTCGGTTTGTCAGGAAGAATACGGATATCATCAGGATTTTTAGGGTCAATATAGAATCTATATTTTGCTACTGGACCAACAGGCTTACAATCACCAGGATTCAAGCGTTGAACTTCGTATTCATAGATTGATGGATTCTTCGGTAATGGAAGATCATCAGGCCATTTTACTTTAGGATTCTCTGTTACGTTTTCGTAGTTAACATAGTTGCTTGCAGGCTTGGTAGATTTTTTACGAGGTACCAATTTCTTAGGAACAACAGCTACAGCAGGTTTAGTTACTTTACGACGTACTTTTGGTTTGATAGAGCTTGGTGCTGTAGTTCCTCCAAATACTTTAAACATATACTGGTCAGTAGTAGGTTTAGTTGGCGTAATTGAAGCTACAGGTTTTGCTTTATAACCAAAGCTAGCAGCATCTGCTTCTGAGAAGTGTTTGTTCTGAACTACTGACTGTACAGAGTAGTAGTAGAAGTCACCTTCATCACCGTTAGCTAATGCAACATTATCAGGCAATGTTAAGCTAGTATTTTTAGTTGTCTGCTGATAGATTGGAGTATCTGAACCATCAGCTTTGTAAAGTTTGAACAAATATTCTTCCTGATCTGGATTAGGAGCATTGCTTTTCCATTTGAATACAGGTTTTTCAGCAGATTTATAATCATACATCTTTCCGTTTTCTCCTAATATTGTTGGAGCATACACCACGATTGGTGCTGGCGGAGGAGGTAATAGCGTATAAACAGTTTTACCGTTGTCTTCACCAAATGTATGTGATAATGCAAGTCCGAAAGTATAACCTCCGTGTGTGCTTAAATCTTCTTTGGTTAAAGTTTTAGTAGATCCTTGAGAAACGTCTTGACCTACTGTTGTAAATGGAGTTTCTGTAACGAAACCTTGTGCGTTAAGGCCTAATGCCCATGTTTTACCTACTTTGTAAGTTACATCTAAGGCAATAAGTCCGCCAAGTTTATTTTTTGAAGCAGAAGAGTTCATTCTAAAAATCAATGACTGTGCACCAAAATTTCCGTCTTGTAAATAAGCACCAAAACGAGGAGCAGAAGTATTGAATAAACCACCACGAGCATCAAGATTCACATTTAATTTTTTACCAATCGGAATGTCCAATGATGGTCCAATCAATAAATAAAAATCTTCCATGCTCGATATCTTATCATATTTCAAATCATTTCTTGTAATACCAGCAGGGATTTTTCCAGACAATACTAAAGCATCATAATTTTTATAGATACGTCCATCTGGACCATTATAATCATCACCAACCTGAAAGAACTGATAACCTCCAGTGATACCAAGACCAATTATACCCCATTGACGTGTCACTGAAAGCGAGTTAGAACCACCCGGTTTCAAGAACATCGTTATATCTTTGCCATTTACTGTGTTTCCAACAGGGATCGAGACCCCTACTCTATCAGTAAGCTTCCAGTAACGTTTGCCTTGAGTAGCTTTTAAGACATTGCTGTTTTTGTAAAAAGCAGAATCTAAATAATACCCGTCTGCAACCGTTTTTACAATTTGACCATTTGAATAGGTCGTCGTTGTAATTCCATTGTCTGTGATTGTACTTACAATCGTTGGTTTTTTACTAGAGTCTTGAGCAAATGACGGATTGCTTAGCGCTAAACACGTCAATAAACCCAGGCCAATCTGAGCAGACTTGTTTTGCAATAGACTTCTTGTTGAAAAAATCTGTTTCATAACTTGATTTGATTTAGTATAAATGATAGGGACTGAAATAGATTTATTAGATAAAATGAATATAAGAATGAATATAAGATTTATCAAGTAAAAGTACCCCTTTTTTAGTAAATATTTAGTGATATTCTCTGAAAAAAGCACTTATTTTGAAAAAAAGCATATCGAAATATATTTTAACTATTTTAGATACTAATAAATCTTAAATTTGTACATTATTTAATTTTACTTGGACTATATATAAATATCTGTACTTAATTTAAATTGAAAATCGATTTATTTTTCATGTAAAAGAATCATTCAGCTTAAAAGTATGTATTTATGTATATCTTATTTGTAACGAAAAAAAAGCTTAAAAAATCATGCCAGTGAATAACGAAATCAAACGAATTACTACACATATTTTGCAAGAAATGAAAAATAGGGGTGAAAAAATCTCTTGCCTTACTGCTTACGACTACTCTATGGCTCGTATTGTAGATGCAGCAGGCGTAGATTTAATCCTTGTTGGTGACTCGGCATCAAACGTGATGGCTGGACATGAAACTACTTTGCCTATTACACTCGACCAAATGATTTATCATGCTACTTCGGTAGTGAAGGCTGTAAAAAGAGCATTGGTTGTCGTGGATATCCCTTTTGGTTCATATCAGGGAAATTCTTCTGAAGCACTTCGTTCGGCTATCAGGATTATGAAAGAATCTGGTGGGCATGCCGTGAAAATGGAAGGTGGTTCAGAAATTAAAGAGTCGATTATCAGGGTATTGAGTGCAGGTATTCCTGTGATGGGACATTTAGGCTTGACGCCACAATCAATTTATAAGTTTGGGACGTATAATGTAAGAGCAAAAGAAGACCAAGAAGCCAACAAATTGATTGAAGATGCACAAATGTTGGACGAAATTGGTGCTTTTGGTGTTGTACTTGAGAAAATACCTTCAAGTCTTACTAAAAAAGTATCTCAGAGTATCACCATACCAACAGTTGGAATAGGAGCAGGCCCTGATGCAGATGGGCAAATTTTAGTAATTCATGATATGCTTGGCATCAATAAAGAATTTAAACCAAGATTCTTAAGGAGATACGCTGATTTGGATGGCATTATGAATGAAGCAATCACACAATATATTCAGGACGTAAAATCAGTTGATTTTCCGAATGAAAAAGAGAGTTATTAATCAAAAATCGAGTTTAAATAGTAATTGAACTCGTAAAATCAAAAATAGAAAATGAAAGATTTTCACGTAGTATATGAAGACAATCATATTATTATTGTCAACAAGAGGGCTGGAATTTTAGTGCAAGGAGATTCAACAGGGGATAGAACATTGACGGACGCCGTTAAGGAATATATCAAAAAAGAATATAATAAACCAGGAGATGTATTTTTACATCCTGTTCATCGCCTAGATAGGCCTGTTAGTGGGTTGGTAATTTTTGCCAGAACGTCTAAAGGGCTAGAGCGCATGATGGAGCTGTTTAGAAAAAGGGATATCCAAAAAACCTATTGGGCAATTGTTAGGCGTAAACCTAAAGAAGCAAAAGGCAAGCTAATTCATTGGATTGTTAAGGACGAAGCGAAAAATGTGGTGACGGCTCATGAGACTGAAGTAAAAGGCTCGCAAAAAGCGGAACTTAATTACAAAGTATTAGGCGAAATCAATAAACATTTTTTGATTGAGGTAGAACCCATTACTGGCCGCCCTCATCAAATCAGAGTTCAGTTAGCCTCAATGGGTTGCCCTATTCGTGGAGACTTAAAATATGGGTTTGATCGCCCCAATGCAGATGCAAGCATTAACTTACATGCCAGAAGGGTGTATTTTGTTCATCCGATTAAGAAAGAACCTATTATTTGTAAAGCGGCTGTTCCAACGAATGCTTTCTGGGAAGAGTTTCTTGAACTTGATCCAGACGATTTTAAGCAAAAGAATCTGGATTTTCTTCATGAATAATAGGATGTGCCACATCTCTTGATATCTGCTCTACAAGGTCGCTAATAGAGTGTTTGACACCATGAAGAATGCCCGAAACAATGCTCAAAGGAAGTATTAAT
The DNA here is from genome assembly GCF_059416265.1 of Arcicella sp. GW821-FHT09D11. Lineage (NCBI taxonomy): Bacteria > Pseudomonadati > Bacteroidota > Cytophagia > Cytophagales > Flectobacillaceae > Arcicella > Arcicella sp. GW821-FHT09D11. The sequence continues at coordinate 43,893 of NZ_JBWKOV010000002.1, forward strand.
GGTAAAAATACTAGCCATTGTAGAATCATGAATTGATTAAACTTTTTCATTTTATTAGATAGTGGTTATTGTGAACAATTATGTTGTAAAAATAATAATAATTCTCAATATAGCAATATTTAATAGGTTGAAAATATTACAATTATTTAATGCTTATTATGCAAATAATTATGAAAATGCTTTCTAATCTTAAAAAGAAGCGTTTTTTGGAGCTAAAAAATTGAAAAAAGGTTTTTAAGGAATGGGAAAAAAATAAACTTTTTTCCTTGAAAGAATACCAATTTTAATATTTTTTAAAAGCTGATATAAGCCAAAAAAATAGCCCAAGCTGATGCTTGGGCTATTTTTTATTTTACTAAATCCATTAATGTATTGTCCTCTAAAACGGCAAGATTGGCGTCTCTCCATTTTTCCATAACGTTTCTTAATGAACAGCTTTCTTCGTCTCCACAATCATCACATTTGCCATAGAAATGTAATGATACACAGAGTGTTGGCGAAATAGGACCGTCAATGATACGAATGATTTTAGCGAAAGAAACTTGGTCAGGTGGTATTCTTAAATAATAACCGCCACCTTTACCTTTTTGGCTTTGTAAAAGCCCATGATTGCGTAATTCAAGAAGAATTGCTTCTAAAAACTTTTTGGGAATATTTTCTGATTCAGCAATATTTGAAATAAGTAATGGCCCTTTTTCATATTCACGAGCTAGAACCTTTAGGGCTTTCAAAGCATATTTAGCTTTTTTAGAAATCATAATGATGAAGTTTTAATTTAGTTGCTTCGCCAATAAAATAGTTTTGATGAATTATCTACTGCTTGCGCTTTGAATAAAATAGTAATATATCTACTAAGTTCAGGAATTCCATTCGATTGATAGACAAAAGTACATAAATTATCATAATTTATTATATCATTGATAATTCAACAAGGTCAAATAATTTTAATACACTCTCAAAAAATATAAATATTATCCCAGAATAATGATAATGTTTTATAGTTTTTGCTGAACGATAAACTACTCAGATATGTGTAAAAAGATGTGGCTATTCTTTTAAGAAACATTCGTTCTACAAAAACATCTTAAATTTGTAGATGTTGCATAAAAGTGGGTATTTTTTTGCACACATTTATAGTATATGAGCCACTATATGACAGACAATAATTTGAACAATATTGTTTAGATACCCACAGTTGCCTATTTTGTTATAACGAAGAATATTAACTTTTAACATTTTTTAATCTTATAGAATGGCTCTTCAAAGCACAGACATTTATTTATTCGTAGCTTTGTAGCATATTACTATTTCAATAGCGATAATTTAGGCTATTGTTACCTGAAAAAAAATGAAGATTCTTGATTTATACATCATTAAAAAATTTCTTAAAACTTACTTTTTTGCAGTTTTAATCATCGTATCTATTATCATGGTGATTGACTATACCGAGAAAATTGACAACTTCATCGATAATAAAGCGTCTGTTCATGCTGTTCTGGTTGACTATTACTTGAACTTTATTCCCTATTGGGCCAATTATATTAGCCCATTAATGGTGTTTATTGCTACTGTTTTTTTTACAGCAAACTTGGCAGCACGTACAGAAATCATTGCCATTCTAAGTACAGGTGTCAGCTTCACTCGTTTTATCAGACCTTATTTTATCGCCTCGTCTATTGTGGGGATTCTTACCTTCTTTATGGTAGGGTGGATAATTCCCAATGCCAATAAAACACGTATTGCTTTTGAACGAAAATACGTAGTAGGTTCCTACTATTATAGTGATAGAGATGTGCACATCAAAATAGGCCCACAGGATTATGCTTACATGGAAAGCTATGATACGGGTTCACAAACGGGCTATCGCTTTTCTTTGGATAAAATAGATGGGCATGAATTAAAAATGAAATTATTAGCAGACCATATTACATGGGATTCTACTCGCAAAAAATGGTCTATTTTCGATTATAGAGTGAGAACATTTCTGCCTAATGGCAAACAAAAACTAACTTACGGCGCTAAGATAGATACAACGCTTAATTTACTTCCCAAAGATTTTGAAAGCAAGTACCAGATTCATGAAACGCTAACAAACTCAGAATTAGAAGCTACTATTAATCAGATTAGAACACGTGGAGCAGATGGTATTGAAATTTTCTTAATTGAGAAATATTTACGATTTGCCAATCCGTTTGCCGTCATCATTCTGAGTGTAATCGGTGTAATCGTATCAGCTCGGAAAGCAAGAGGTGGAGTAGGCTTTCAGATTGCCCTAGGCTTTATGTTGGCGTTCTTATATATTTTATTCTTTATGATGAGCAAGGGAATAGCCCAATCAGGGGGAATGCCTCCGCTACTAGCCGTTTGGTTGCCTAATATCGTATTTACGACGATTGGGTTTATTTTATATTATACTGTGCCTAGGTAGTGAGGAGTTTTGAATTTAGAGTTCGGTGTATCTTGTTCTCAATTATTCAGGCACTCTTTCTAACGGATAAATCAACATAATAGTCAACGAATTTCAGCATTACTAATTGCTAACACAGACCAAAGCACTTCATGAAAACAAACAGTATAAAAGATTATTTCCAACTTCATTTTGTCGTGCTCATTGCAGGGTTTACTGCTATTCTAGGAGCCTTAATTTCTGCCCATTCTTTAAGTGTTGTTTTCTTTAGAACCTTTATGGCATCCGCAGGATTATTCCTGTATTTATACCTTAAGAATGTGCCTATTAAAATTTCTACAAAAGCTACTTGTCAATTATTAGCCACAGGTGGAATTATTGCTTTGCATTGGTTTACATTCTTTTATGCAGCCAAAATTTCAACAATAGCGATATGCCTTGCAGGTTTTTCTACAGGGTCATTATGGACAAGCTTGCTTGAGCCTTTGTGGGACAAAAGGAAAATTAGGGTCATAGAAGTAGGACTAGGCTTAATGGTAATAGTAGGTTTATATTTAATTTTCTTGTTTGAAGTAGACCATATCATGGGCTTATTAGTCGGAATATTCTCCGCATTTTTAAGTGCATTGTTTTCAGTCATTAATGCTCAGTTTGCTAAACAACATAGCCCACAAATCATTACTTTTTATGAGATGCTCGGTGCGGCATTCATTACTTTTATACCTGTTTTGTATTTGTTTATTCAAGCAGATAATGATTTTATCCTTATTCCGCAGGGTTTAGACTGGCTGTGGCTATCTATCTTAGCTTTTGTGTGTACAGTTTATGCTTTTGCTGAAGGAGTGGAGCTAATTCGTAAATTTTCGGCCTTTACCTTTAATCTTACATTAAACCTTGAACCTGTTTATGGGATTATTTTGGCTTATATATTCTTTGGAGAAAAAGAACGAATGACCGTAGGGTTCTATGCGGGAACATTTATCATTCTAATCTCAGTGTTGCTGTATCCACTCCTTAAAAAAACTAAATTTTCAAACAGTTAAAGCTTCGTCTGATAGCAAAACATATAGGATTCAGACTGGCAGAAAGTTTAATCTGAATTTTTTAGGCTATATTTGAGGCTGATTATATTTTCTATTATAGAAACCAATTCATAAAGTCTTTACCTGAAAACAGTTTAATTCGTTGAATATCCCCCAAATTTCAATTATCGCCCCTCTCTATAATGAAAGTGAAACTTTCCCCTTTTTGATAGAAAGGTTAAATGCATTAATGGATTCGACTCAAGTAAGCATTGAAATTGTGTTAGTAGATGATGGAAGCCGTGATAATACAGCAGAACTGATGCAAGCATTGGCATTAGCCGATGGAAGATATCATTGTTTATTTTTAGCACGAAACCACGGACACCAATTAGCCCTTACCGCAGGTTTAGCCATTTCCAAAGGTTCTGAGGCTGTGATGGTCATTGATGGCGACCTCCAAGATCCTCCTGAATTACTCCACGAATTTTATCCTTATTTAAAACAAGGCTATGATGTTGTTTATGCTGTTCGTAAACAGCGTAAAGAGGGCTTTGTTAAACGTAGTGCTTATTATCTATTTTATCGCTTATTGAAGAGTATCGCTTATGTAGATATTCCCTTGGATAGTGGAGACTTCGCTTTGATGAGCCGTAGAGTAGTGAATATCTTAAATAAAATGCCTGAGGAAAGTCGTTATTTAAGAGGCATGCGTACATGGGTAGGTTTTAAACAGATAGGAGTAGAGTACGCTAGAGAAGAACGCCAAGCTGGGGAGTCAAAATATTCTTTCAAACAGCTTTTTAAATTAGCCTATAGTGGCATTTTTAATTTTAGTGAATTCCCCATCAAATTTGTTACAAGATTGGGTTTGTTTTCAATTATTGTTTCGTTGATTTATTTTATAAGTGTATTGATAAAAAAATATTATCTTCAAGAAGTAATAGAGGGTTTTCCTGCGTTGCTTTTTATGATTATTCTTTTTAGTGGCGTTCAATTATTAGCGTTGGGCGTACTAGGAGAATACATTTTAAGGGTCTTTTTCCAGTCTAAAAACCGACCTCTTTTCATTATACGAGGTGAAATTCAAAACAAAGAGTTTGTAGAATAAAATACTCAATTTTGTTGTAGAAGATTGTGTAGAAAATCTTCTACAATTCTTTACCTGCCAATCGCTACTCTTCTTAAAATAGTGTCGATTACCTGCATCGTTGTGATACCATCAGCCTCAGCTTCATAATTAAGCATAATTCTGTGATTCAATACATCTGGAGCTATTTCTTTGATATCTTCTGGTAATACATAATCTCGACCATCTAAATACGCTAAAACTTTCGCTGCTAAATTTAAATTGATGCTTGCACGAGGCGATGCTCCAAATTGTACATAACGCGCTTCTTCCCTCAATCCATAATCTCCTGGCTTACGCGTGGCAAAAATCAATTCGATGATATATCGTTCAAGGGTTTCAGAAATAGTAATATCATTGATTTCCTTTCTGATTTTGAAAATGTCTTCTTTATTAAGGATAGGTTTTGGCTGATAATTAAAATCCATGTTCGACATTTTCCTCATTACTTCCAATTCTTGTTCTTTATTGAGGTAGTCAACAAATACTTTGAGCATAAACCTATCTACTTGTGCTTCTGGTAAAGGGAAAGTCCCTTCTTGCTCTACAGGGTTTTGAGTTGCCAGTACTAAAAATGGTTTATCAAGCGGATAAGTAAAATCACCGATGGTCACTTGTTTCTCCTGCATGGCTTCCAAAAGGGCAGATTGCACCTTTGCTGGGGCACGGTTTACCTCATCCGCTAGAATAATATTAGCGAAAACTGGTCCTTTTTTCACTTCAAAATCATCAGATTTCCGACTATAAATCATCGTTCCGATAAGGTCGGCAGGTAATAAGTCGGGCGTAAATTGAATACGGTGAAAATCTAACTTAAGGATTTTTGATAAAGTATTTACGGATAATGTTTTGGCCAAGCCCGGTACGCCTTCTAATAAAACGTGTCCGCCTGTAAATAAGCCAATAAGTAGTCGATTCGTCAATTTTTCGTGACCTACCACTACCTTTCCCATTTCTTCAAAAACTTGATTTATTTTTTCTCGTGAAGTCATTATTGTATTGAGGTAAGATTAATTAGCCAATGTTTATCAATTTATGAAAACCTAATAAACGTTGGCATCTACCATATAAAGCTTATATGTATGTGTTCATTGTAAAGCAATTTTACGAAAAAAAATTGGCAATCTGTATCTTACAGTTCTAAAATCGTTAGGGAGACCATCTTTTTTAAGATAGCCTATACGCTAATACATTTCGTGCGCTCTTAGGTTTTATAATAGATAAAAAAGTGTTCTTACATAAAAACCCATAAGCCAAAAGCCTATGGGTTTTAGTATTACACTACCTTTATTTTACTTAAGATTTTTATTGAAATACTGGAAATGGGTCTATAAATGTTCCTTTATTTTGCATTCGTACAATTTCTTCTTCAACACAGAGACATTCCTCCAACTCCTCAATAATGGCTTCTTTGTCTAAATCTTGACCAATAATTACTAACTCATTGATTCTATCTCCAAAGCGTTTATCCCACCGTTTCATGATGGTTTCCTTGTTTTCTAGCCAAGCGGGATAAAAAGGACGTTCCCATGAGGGAACATCTGCCCACCAAGAACCAGCCCAATCTGCACGGACTGACCCGCCAGCCTGACCCCAATTAAGGGCATCTTTGGGGCGAGAGGCTATCCAGAATAAACCTTTCGAGCGAATAATGCCGCCATGCCAATAGTTATTAATATAATTCCAGAATCTTTCTGGATGAAAAGGACGAGGGTCTCTGAATACAAACGAGCTAATGCCATACTCTTCTGTTTCAGGGGTATGCTTTGCATTGGCTAATTCTTGTATCCAGTCAGTAGTATTAGAAGCCTCTTCAAAATCAAATAAACCAGTATTCAATATCTCTTTTGTGGGTACTTTTCCAAATTCAGCTGAGAGTATCTTAGCCTTAGGATTTAGCTTTTGAATAATAGCCTTCAATTCGCCTACTTTTTCTGGCGTTAATAAATCCGTTTTGTTCAAGATAATTACATTGGCAAATTCAATTTGTTCAATCAGCAAGTTTACAATTGTTCTAGTATCACTTGGGTCTTCGTCGTTCATGCCACGTGTCCACACAGTATCAATAGAGCCAAAGTCTTTGGCAAAATTGAAACAATCTACGACTGTAACCATTGTATCTAGTCTGGAGAATTTAGATAAATCTATGCCATTTTCTTCATCGATATAACTAAAAGTTTGGGCAATGGGCAAAGGTTCTGAAATCCCTGTTGATTCAATTAAAAGGTAATCAAAACGATTTTCTTTGGCCAGCCGCTCTACTTCAATTATCAAATCTTCCCGAAGCGTACAGCAAATACAACCGTTTGATAGCTCGACTAACTTCTCATCGGTTCTTGATAAGGTATTTTCTTGTTTCACCAATTGGGCATCTACGTTTATTTCGCTCATGTCATTTACAATAACTGCCACTTTTAGGTTGTCTTTATTATGTAAGATATGATTGAGCAACGAGGTTTTTCCTGCACCTAAAAAACCACTTAACACTGTAACGGGGAGTTTTTTGTTTGACATCTTCTGCAATTTCTAATATTAATGATATGAGTGATGATGAGTCCAACTGAAGCAAAATAGCCCAGTAGATTGATGTATTTAAAGTCGTCTTCAAATAGAATAGCGCCTGCGAAAAGCGAGAAGAATAACCAAAATGAACTACTTATTTTCTGTGAAGTGCTTTCTTTAGTAGTAAAAAATACTGCTACAAAGCAGGTAATTAGAAAGATATAATCCCAATAGCGGATACCTTCATGAGCGCTAACACTGGCTTCTGTTTTATAATAAGCTTGTACAAGCATTATTAATGGTGTAGCTAAGCAATGCACCAAGCAGATTCCTGAGCCTAATATGCCTAGGTAATCATAACGATATTTAAAAAATAGTTTTTTCATATTTGCAACAATGTTGCAAATATGACAACAGAAATTTTATTTTGCAACAATAGTGCAAAAATATTATCTCCATTTGTTATATTTGCAACGTTATTGCATTATATAAATTCAACAAATATGAAATTGACTAAGAAAACACTTTTAATGGCAACGTTAGCCTTTGCTTTGGTAGTAGGATGTAAGAAGGATGACCCTGTACCACAGGAAGACAATGAGAACCTAACAACGGTAAGGTTGAAATTTACTGAGGGCGGTGTTACTAAAACTTTTTTATTCAAAGACCTTGATGGTATTGGAGGAAATGCCCCGACGATTGATAAGATTTCGTTAGATGCGAACAAAACCTATGCTTTGGCTGTCGAGATGCTAGATGAAACAAAAACGCCTGTTGTCAATGTGACAGAAGAGATTCAAGAGCAAAAAGATGAACATTTGTTTGAATATATAGCTACTCCTGCAACATTATTAACTGTTTCTGGAAAAGATAAAGATTCTCGTGGTTTTGATGTGGGCTTGACGGCCACTGTAAAAACTTCTGTAGCAGGAACGGGCAAATTGCAGGTGGTTTTACACCATCAACCACCAGTGAATGGCTCTCCAATCAAAAATGGTTCATTTACGGTAGGGAGTATAGATTTTGATGGGACTTTTGAGGTGGAGGTTAAGTAGATTGTAGATATAAGACGTTAGACACAAGATTTTAGATTTAAGATTCTAGACATTAGACTCAAGACTGGAGAAACAAGAGATAAAATACAAGGTTTTTAATACTAATAGTAAAAAAAACTTTAAATCATGTATCCTAGCCTTTCCTCTTATATCTTTTTCTTGTGTCTTTCGTCTTGAGTCTAATGTCTAGTGTCTAACGTCTTGTGTCTAAAATCTCCCCTAACTCACCACTTCAACAAATCCCCCTTCTCAATCCCCTTTCTTTGGCAAAACCCTGCATTTACTTCTAATACATATTTTGCGTTTTCATAAGATGGTATCTCTTCTTCTGAAAATGGAGCTCTATTGGCTTGAATGGTTACAACTCTTTTTTGGGTATCTAAAAAAATGATATCAAGAGGAATAAAAGTGTTTTTCATCCAAAAGCTTTGAGGCTGATTTTCTGGCATGATAAACAACATTCCACAAGAGTCGGGCATTGAACGACGAAACATTAAGCCCTGTTCTGTTTCCTTATCATTATCGGCAATCTCAATCGTTAATTTTTGTTTAGTCTTTACAAATTCTAACTCTCCTTCTTTTTTAAAAACAGGTTCTGCCATTTCTGGAATTACGCTAATTGTATCTGCTTCGGCGGTCTCAGCATCAGAAGATGAATTATAAAAAAACCGGATGAGATTAGAAGAGAAAAACCCTCCGAGAAGTAGTAGAAGCACTAAAATGATAATGATAGTTTTTTTCATAGTCGTTAATTCATTTAAGTGTTTTTTAGGAAACAATGATTTGATTAATTAATGATTTTAGGATTAGAGAATTTGTCTGAAATTTAAGTAATTTTACTAATGTAACATTCAATGTTAACAGAACGCTTTGTTAAGTATTTTGTTTTTGATTGTATGAAATACTCTTTAAATCAATTAATAAAATTAAAATAAACAGATTGATAGACTAAATTTGTCTTTCAGTTGTTTAGTTATAAACTAACGTTGAAAAAAGCCTCTTAACAGAAACAAGTATTTTATACTTCAGCCCGACAGGCATTTCATCTATTTGTAAAATGGACATATCCGAAATCATTAAATACTTATCAGATTCTAAGGAAATCATTAGTGCGGGGCTTTTTGCTATTACCTTTGTTGTATATGCTGAAAACGGTTTGTTCTTTGCCTTTTTCCTTCCTGGTGACTATCTGCTTTTTTTGACGGGTGTTTTTGTAGGAACAGGCTTCCTAAAGTATACTATCGGAACGGTTTTGTTATACCTTTTTGTGGCGGCCGTAGTAGGCTCCTTAACGGGCTTTTTGTTTGGGCGGTTTTTTGGCAGTAACCTCGAAAATAAGGCCGATACTTGGTATTTTAAGCAAAAACACTTGGATTCTACCCGCGATTTTTTTGAAAAATATGGTAGCCAAGCATTAATAATTAGTCGATTTTTGCCTTATATCCGTACTTTTGCTCCAATTTTAGCAGGAATTAGCCGAATGAATTACCCAAAATACCTCTTTTTGAATATTGCTGGCGGTGCAATTTGGGTTGGTTCTTTAGTAGGCGGAGGCTATTATTTTGGAGTAGAATTCCCTTGGATTATCAACTATGTTCATTACGTTATTTTATTCTTCTTGGCTATCACCACTTTTACGGTAGTAAAAGGATACTTGAATTTCAGGAAAAAATAAAAAATGCCTAACGACAATACCTTTTTACGATGATTACTGATTTTGGTTATATATTACTCTTTATCATTGCTGCGATAGTTTTTGTAGCCGTAATATTATTTTTGGCAAAACTGATTCGCCCGAACCGCCCGAATGAGGAAAAACTCACTACTTATGAGTCGGGGGAAGAGCCAGACGGGAATGCAAACGTTCGATTTAATATTCGTTTTTATGTAATTGCCTTGATTTTTATCCTTTTCGACGTCGAAATTATCTTTTTATTTCCTTGGGCAACAGTTTTTGGCAATCAGCGATTAATTGCTGATACAGATGGTTTGTGGGGGTGGTTCTCGTTAGTAGAAATGTTCGTATTTATTGGCGTATTATTGATTGGCTTAGCCTATGCTTGGATAAAAGGTCATTTAGACTGGGTACGTCCAGAAGTGAAAATTACTGAATATGAATCTAAAATACCTGCTTCGCTTTACGATAAAATAAACGAAAAATATAGCAAGTAAAAGCCGTAAGATGTTGGGAAATCGTAAAAAAGCCTTGTTTTTTACCATCTATTGCCCTTTTCTTAATGTCGATGGCATGGCGATTTTTCCTTTTATACTTGTTAGAACAAAATCCCCTTCTAAAATATTAATTAATCATGAGTGCATCCATTTAGCGCAACAGCTCGAGTTACTCATCCTCCCATTTTATATTTGGTATTTGTCAGAATATTTATTGAACAGGTTCAAAGGACAAAACCATCAGGTAGCGTATAGCAATATTTGTTTTGAGAAGGAAGCTTATGAAAACGAAGACAAGCTAGCATATTTGGAAAATAGAAGAGCTTGGAGTTTCTTAAAGTATTGGAAGATTGGCTAGCGATAAACTACCATAGATTTTGTGGACAAAGTACTCGTTGACGATTATTCAACATAATGCCAATTACTACCTCATGCGACCCTCTCGAGCGTTCCTTTAGTCCAGATAATGTATAGTCGTAAGAATACCCCAAGTTGATTAACGAACTAATATTTGCACCAACTAATCCCACAAAAGCATCTTTATGACGATATGATGTGCCAAACCAAAAGCGATCTCTGAAAACAGTTTTTACATTAACATCAAAACTGATGGGAGCTTGTGCTACTCTTTTAATAAGTGTAGAAGGAGTGAGGGTCCAATCTTCACTGAGTTCTTGTCTAAAACCTGCTGTTAGAAAATAATGAGGTATGGCATCGCCACTCCAACTTTGATTAGGGTTATCCGTATTTTTATAATTAAAGCTATTAAAAATAAATTGATTAGCTGACACTCCCACAAAAAACTGCTTTGAATATAGCCAAGCACCAGCATTCAGATTGGGTTGAAGAGCTGTAAGCCTTGAGCCTGCAACAATAGCTTGGTCAGGGTTGTCTTTTACCTGTACTTTGCTGAAATCTACAGTGTATTGAGATATTCCACCAGAAAACCCGATGGCAAGTTTCATTTTCGTGGTAATAGGGACGTGTAATGAATAGCTGATGTTAAAACTATTCTGCGTATTGGCTCCTGTTTTATCAGATACTAATATAAACCCAATACCGTGGTGGATAGGTACTTTAGCCGAAGTATTGAATTGGTTTGATAGTGCCATAGGTCGCCGAATAGACTTACTAAAATTAGGACGAACGCCCGTACTTGTTCTATCTGTCTTGCCAATGGGCATATGAGCCGACACATAATAAGTAGTAGGAGCTCCCTCAAAATCTGTCCATTGGTTTCGATAACCCGTTTTAATATCAGTATAATCTTCAATGCCCCCAACTGCTGGATTGATTAAATAGCTATTCATCATGTATTGACTATACTGAGGTTGAGTTTGGGCAAATGCCATCAAACTCGCGGTAATCATTAAAAAAACAAGTATAATTTTGGGCATAATAGCGATGAAGTTCACATTTTAATACTAAAGATAATAATAAAAGAGGTTTTTCTATTAATATTCTAATGAGTATCCAACCTTTTGAAAAAAATATGTGTCTATTATCATGCTTACTAGTTACTATTAGTCGATTTATTTACTTCAATCAAAATAACGGGTAGATAAGCCTGTTTTTGGAAGGTAAATATTTAGAAATCAAAGAGGTAAGTGAAAAAAAGCAAAGACCCATGAAACCTTAGTTGTTTTTATCACGTAGATGATATTAGAAAGACAATCGGCTTGGGTTTGTGTAGAAACTAAGATTGTACAGGTTTTCATAAAGATGCATTACTGCAAAATTTTATGGAAATAAAAGATAATTAAATAGCTTATGGAGAATATCGAAAGCCTTTAGAAAATTTCTAAAGGCTTTTTTGTTGAAATTCTTGCTAGAAAAGAACAAAGTTTAAAACTTCTACGTTAAACTTGTAATCCAAACAAGACTGTTTGAATTTTAAATATCAAACGCATAAGGCAATAATGCAAATACATCAACTACCGTTAGAGGACGTCAATCAGTTTTCGTCTCTTTTTTTAGACTTCATTAATCAATCCACAAAAACTAAAGATTTTTACGAAAATTATCCCGCTCTTCAAGGATTTGAAAAGCAAATCGCTTTAAAACAATTTGATTCAGCCAAACGTAGTATTTTAGTAGAAACGCTAAAAAAACAGTATTCAGGTATAAGCAATAAGCCAAATGTTGATATTCTTTTAGAAGAAAATACGTTTACCGTTACTACGGGACATCAACTCAATATTTTTACAGGCCCTCTTTATGTAATTTATAAGCTTGTTACAACAGTTAACTTGGCGAAATCATTGAAAAATGCTTTTCCAGCTTACAATTTTGTACCAGTATATTGGATGGCAACAGAAGACCATGATTTTGCAGAAATCAATCATTTTTCATTGTTCGGTAAGAAACTAGCTTGGGAGACAGCCCAAAAAGGAGCAGTAGGTAGAATGAACCCGAAAGAATTAGAGGCTTTGATAACAGAAATGGCCGAATGTCCTGCTATTTTCAAGGATGCATACCTGAACAATGAGACTTTGGCCAATGCAGCACGATGTTACGCTAATGATTTATTCGGAGACCAAGGATTGATTTGTATCGACGCCGATGACAGAAATTTGAAAAAACTGTTTGCGCCCATTATTAAAAACGATTTACTACACCATACTGCTTTTGATGTCGTTTCAAAAACTTCTGAAAAACTAGAATCTTTGGGCTATAAAACCCAAATTTCTCCCCGTGAAATCAACTTCTTTTATTTAGAAAATGGACTTCGTGAGCGTATTGTCAAAGAAGGCAATACCTATAAAGTATTGAATACTAATTTGCAATTTTCTGAAACGGAAATCCTTGCCCTATTAGAAGCTGAACCTGAAAAATTCAGTCCTAATGTGGTATTAAGACCCGTTTATGAAGAAGTGGTTCTTCCAAACTTAGCCTATATTGGTGGGCCATCAGAAGTACCTTATTGGCTTCAATTAAAAGGCATTTTTGATTTCCATCAGGTAGCGTTCCCTATCTTGATGCCTAGAAACTTCTGTTTGATCGTCAATAAAGCTACTGCTAAAAGGATAGAAAAATTAGATTTAACCAGTCAGGATTTATTTTTGGATGAAATAAGCTTGAAGAAAAGCTTTATTGAAAAGCATTCTGAAAATAGCTTAAGCCTTTCTACCGAGAGTAATTCTTTTGTGCAGGTTTTTGAGGAGATACTGACAAAAGCAGTAAAAATAGATAGAACGTTGGAAGGTGCCGTAAAAGGAGAGCAACAAAAAGTATTGAATGCACTTGAAAACCTAGAAAAGCGTTTGAAAAAAGCAGAAGAAAGAAACCATGAAACAGAAGTAAATCAGCTGTTGGGAGTAAAACAGAAGCTTTTCCCGAATGGAACTCCCCAAGAAAGAAGCGAGAACTTTTTGAATTTCTATTTGAACAACCCTGAATTCTTGACGCAAATTGCTGAAGTCTTCGACCCGCTTAACTTTAAGTTTTATGTAATTACAGAAGAATAGTAAAAAGCAAAATCATAGAAAAAGGTCGGAAATGTTAAATCATTTCCGACCTTTTTTATGAAAGATTATCTATCTAAATAAAGTTCAAGGGATAGGCAATACCTTACTTTCTTTGAAAGTAGAAAGAATGACCATCGTTTGTGTTCCTGCTACTTCTTCAATCTCATTGATTTTTTCAAGCATCAATTTCTGGTATGAAGCAATATCTTTAGCAATTATTTTCAACAAGAAATCTCCAGAACCTGTAACGTGGTGACATTCAATGACTTCTGGTATCGAGTTTATTTGTGAAACGAAAGATTCAGTAACTTGTTTTTTATGTCCTATCAAAGTAACAGTCACAAAAGTAGTAACTCCTAAACCCACTTTCTCGCGGTTTAATTGTGCATGATAGCTTTCAATTATTCCAGCAGTTTCTAATTTCTTAACACGTTCCAGTGTTGGGGCAGGTGATAGTCCTATTTCTTTTGATAATTGTGCATTAGTAATTTTGGCATTTTGTTGTAAAATTTCTAATACTTTATGGTCTATTTGATCTAGTTTAATACTCATTTCTTCGGAGTTTAGAATTGATGAAAGCGAAAAACGCCATTGATAATTTCAATGGTTTTTCAGAATTACACGATTGTTTAATATGGGTTATTTTTAGTGCGATAGGAAATCTATTGCAAATCTAATAGCTTTTTTGTGATTTTTGTAAGAAATTCTACAAAAAAGCTATTTTTTAGAATAATATTTTTATTATTCGGTAATTATATACCTATCTATTCATAAAATTCTGTGAAAACAGAATTTATATGCTAAAAATAGAAAAGTGCAAAACAGAATCTTATTTTGTATAAATGCTTACTTTCGTTTAGAAATTTTGTGGAAAGAATCTTTTGTTTGTAGCGAATCGTTAAAAATTGGATGGTCAATAGGGCTTTTTAAAGGACATTTAGTTGCTCTTTCTTGTACTAGTTTATGCTACACTCATCAAGATTTTAAATTATTATCTGAAACTTTGTAACCGTAAAGGCTACGAGTTGAAAACTCGTGCTACGGCGTACTTTATAACTTTCTGAGTTAAAAAAAGTTTTTAAAAGCTGATTTGCTGTAAAAACCCTGATTCATTCCCTAAAAAATCCGTAATTTCGTAAGATAGTCTTGTCACGATTTTGTTAATTAGCAAAACAAGTGCTAATATGCGAGAACCAACAAATTGATAACGATTAAGCTTATGGCAGAAGAAGAAAAAAAATCACTTAATTTCCTTGAACAAATTGTAGAAGAAGATTTACAAGCGGGCAAACACGGAGGACGTGTTTTGACTCGTTTTCCACCTGAGCCTAATGGATATTTACACATTGGGCACGCTAAATCAATATGCTTGAATTTTGGCTTGGCTGCTAAATATGGCGGACAAACTAACCTTCGTTTTGATGATACAAACCCTGAAAAGGAAGAGACTGAATACGTAGATTCTATCAAAGCAGATGTTCGTTGGCTTGGGTTTGATTGGGCAGGAGAAGAATTGTATGCTTCTGATTATTTTGAAACCTTATATAATTTTGCAGTAGAGCTTATCAAAAAAGGCTTTGCTTATGTAGACGACCAAACATCTGAGCAAATTGCGTCACAAAAAGGAAATCCTAATTTCGCAGGTGAAGATAGCCCATACCGTTACCGTAGCATAGAAGAAAATTTAGATTTATTCAGTAGAATGCGTGCTGGCGAGTTTGAAGATGGAGCTAAAGTGCTAAGAGCTAAAATTGATATGGCTCATCCGAATATGCACATGCGCGACCCTCTGATGTATCGTATTAAACACGCTCCACACCACCGTACGGGTGATGCTTGGTGTATTTATCCAATGTACGATTTTGCACATGGTCAGTCAGATTCTATCGAAGAAATTACCCATTCAGTTTGTACTTTAGAATTTGATGTTCACCGTCCTTTATACGAATGGTTTATTGAAAAGCTAGGCATTTATCCTTCACATCAATACGAATTTGCAAGATTGAACCTTACTCATACAGTAATGAGTAAACGAAAATTGTTACAATTAGTAAATGAAGGTATTGTAAATGGTTGGGACGACCCACGTATGCCAACTATTTCGGCATTGCGTCGTCGTGGTTTTACACCAACATCAATTCGTAATTTTTGCGAAAAAATCGGTGTAGCCAAAAGAGATAATTTGATTGACGTAGGTGTATTAGACTACTGTGTCAGAGAAGATTTGAACAAACTTGCTACCAGAGTAATGGCTGTTTTAGATCCATTGAAGGTAGTAATTACCAATTATCCTGAAGGACAAGTAGAGGAACTGCACGTAGAAAATAATCCAGAGGATGAAAATGCGGGCAGTAGGATTGTACCATTTAGTCGTGAGATTTATATCGAACAAGATGACTTTATGGAAGTGCCGATGAAGAAATTCTTCCGTTTAGGTCCTGGCTTGATGGTGCGTCTAAAAGGTGCTTATATTATCCAGTGCGATGATTTTGTAAAAGACGAATTTGGCAATATTACCGAACTACATTGCAGTTATATTCCAGAAAGTCGTTCAGGTGCTGATACTTCGGGTATTCATGTAAAAGGTACTATTCACTGGGTATCTGTACAGCATGCTAGCAAAGCAGAAGTCCGTATATACGATAGACTATTAATTTTAGAAGATGCTTCACAAGTAGGAGACGACTTCAAGAAGTTTATCAATCCAGATTCTCTGACGGTTATTCCAGAAGTTTTTGTAGAACCAAGTTTGAAAGAAGCACAAGTAGGAACGAACTACCAATTTATGCGCAAAGGCTATTTCTGTTTAGATCCAGATTCAACAGCCGAACATTTGGTATTCAACAGAACAGTAGGCTTGAAAGATACTTGGGTAAAAGAAAAAGGAAAGTAGGACTTGAGTCATTACGAATTTTAAAGCCATAAAAAAGCGGTCGAAAAACTAATTTCGACCGCTTTTTTATGATTGATGTACAATGAATTCCTACTGTTTGAGCGGAGCGAGACGGGTCGCCGTTGCGATTAGGAATTCTTGATTTTCTTTTGCGGTCCGCCGCGCGGTTACTTTTCTTGTATCAAGACAAGAAAAGTAAGGACAAGGCAATAATAAATACTATCCTTCTAACAACTCATCATTACATATTAAAAATTCGAAATGACTCATGTTTAATATGAAGCTTGATAGTCAATTGTAAAAACAGTGATAGATATTTTGTCTTTACTTACTTTAATGGGAAAAATATTCCCATCTCCATCAAACAAATTTGAATACAAACCTTTATTTCCTTCACGAATAAATAAAGAGTAACGTCCTTCTTCTAAATCAACACAAAACTTCCCTTCTTCATCAGACTTTACACTTTTAATAAATTTTGTAGCAATGGTTTGATAGAACCCATTTTCACGAGTAGTTTCAGCCGTATTCGTCAAATCATACACTACTAATTCTCGTTGAACAGGTTTTGCTTTAGGAATAGGTCTATCAGGCGAAGGCATCATATTCCCAGATTTCCAGAAAATAGTGCCACAGATTCCCTGCTGAACCAAAGCAGATTCATTGGTGATTGGTTTGGTGCCAGTAGGAGCGTCGGGATTGATAGTAGCCTTTTGTACAGAAGCAGGAAGCGTATTTTTCCTTTTCAATTTTTTCTTGGTCTTCTGTCCAAAAGCACCAATCATCGAAAGGCACCCAAGAATAAGTATGAAGATTTTAACTTTGATCATATCAAAGATTATTTTCTTTTGAATAATGAATCAACAAACTCTTTTTTATTGAAAACCTGCAAATCTTCTATCTTTTCACCAACGCCAATGTATTTCACAGGAATTTTAAACTGGTCAGAAATTCCGATTACTACGCCACCTTTGGCCGTTCCATCCAACTTAGTAATAGCCAAAGCCGTTACATCAGTTGTTTTAGTAAACTCTTGTGCTTGAATGAAGGCATTTTGTCCTGTCGAGCCATCAAGCACTAATAAAATTTCGTGGGGAGCATCAGGCAAAAACTTCTGCATTACACGCTTGATTTTAGAAAGCTCGTTCATCAAGTTTACTTTATTGTGTAAGCGTCCTGCTGTATCAATGATTACCACGTCAGCATTTTGTTCTACAGCCTGCTTTACGGTGTCGTAGGCTACAGAGGCTGGGTCGCTATTCATTCCGTGGTCTATTACGGTTACACCTACTCTTTGACCCCATAATTTAAGCTGGTCGACAGCGGCAGCTCTAAAGGTATCTCCAGCACCTAATATTACTTTGTTGCCCGCCTTGTGGAATTGTGAAGCCAACTTACCAATAGTAGTTGTTTTACCAACGCCATTTACGCCCACCACCATAATTACATAAGGCTTGATATTGCTTTTAAAGGCCTCGGACACATCCTCCGACTTATTCTGTGCTAAGAGCTCAGCAATTTCTTCTCTCAGAAGGCTATCAAGCTCAGTCGTTGTTACAAATTTATCTCTTGCTACACGTTCTTCAATTCTACGAATAATTTTCAGGGTTGTATCAACACCCACATCCGAAGAGATTAAAATTTCTTCTAATTCATCTAATACCTCCTCATCGACTTTCGATTTGCCGACTACCGCTCTACTCAATTTAGAAAAAAGACCTTCTTTGGTTTTTTCTAATCCTTTGTCAAGTGTTTCTTTTTCTTCGGTATTTAAGGTTTCTTTTTTCTTAAAAAAATCAAATAAGCCCATGTTTGGTTATCAGTTTTCAGTTATCGTTTTGGTTTGTAGTAGTCAAGCGTTGGATGTTAAATATCATTAGCTGAAATTACCCAATTTTTTCTCTTTAAACTAATATTAAATAAGCACAACTAGTTCCCCAAATATAAAACAAAAAAAGTCCCCTAACCTTATTTAGATAGGGGACTTTCTTTAAAGTCGAAAGAATTAACCTTTCAACGCTGCTGCTACTTCATCTTGAAGAACGATTTCTTCTTTGAATGTGTAAGCACCAGTAGCAGGGTTTTTCACTGCTTTAACGATTTTTGCGTACTTTACGCCACCTTCTTTCTTAAGGGTTGCAACTACTTTCTTTGCCATTTCTTTGTATAAGTTATTGTTATCCGTTTTGAGTTATCGACTGGCTGTAACTTAACTGATGAGAAAACCCATCAATTACGATAACACAGACTTGATAACTTGTAATTGACAACTAAATGAATTACTTAATTTCTTTATGAACAGTCACTTTCTTCAAGAAAGGATTGTATTTCTTTAACTCTAAACGAGCTGTAGTGTTTTTACGGTTTTTCTTAGTGATGTAACGAGACATCCCTGGAACGCCTGAAGTTTTTTGCTCAGTACATTCCAAAATCACTTGGATTCTATTGCCTTTCTTAGCCATTGCTTTGTTTGCTTAATTGGTTATAAAAAATCGTTTTCTATTGATTATCAGTAAATTACAACCCAATCAAACTGAAAAACGAAGATGTGTCTTTGAAACAGGACTGCAAAGGTAGTAAATGTTTGAGTTTTAGACAAATATGTTTTCAAAAGTTTTTAATAAATATTGATAGAATGTTAAAAATAGTCAATTTTGACCCTTTTTAACCCAATTTATGCTTAAACCTTATCATTTTCAAGAACATAATTTTCAAGAGCTTAGTACATTGTTCGCCACCAAAGCCGTTTTTAATAGCTATTTTCGCGCTATCTAAACTTGTAAAAGTCCCATTTTAAAGTCCTTCGTAATTGGCGAATGGTCAGCTGCCAGAATACTGGTTGAAATAATACTTCTTGTAGCCAATGGGTCGATAATTTCATCAACCCACAATCGGGCAGCAGCATAATAAGGCGTAGTTTGCGTATTATATTTATCTTTAATGCCTTTCAAAATGTTGTCTTCTTCTTCTTTCGTAATGATTTTGCCTTTGGCTTTCATAGAGGCTACTTGGGTTTGTAACAAAGTTTGGGCTGCCTGTTCGCCACCCATTACTGCAATTTTAGCACTTGGCCAAGCATAAATAAAACGAGGGTCGAAAGCCTTCCCACACATGGCATAATTTCCCGCACCGTAAGAATTGCCAATGATAATCGTGATTTTTGGGACAACAGAATTAGAAACAGCATTCACCATTTTGGCTCCATCTTTGATAATGCCCGAATGTTCTGAACGACTGCCGACCATAAAGCCCGTAACATCCTGTAGGAAAACCAAAGGGACTTTCTTTTGATTACAATTCATGATAAAGCGTGCTGCTTTATCTGCCGAATCGTTGTAAATAACCCCCCCGATTTGTACCTCACCTTTGGTATTTTTAATGACTAATCGTTGATTAGCAACAATGCCTACTGCCCAACCATCAATACGAGCATATCCACACAGGATAGTCTTGCCATAATCTTTTTTAAACTCATCAAACTCGGAATCATCTACCAACCGCTCAATGATTTCACGCATATCATAAGGTTTAGTTCTAAGTTCAGGAAGAATATCCAGTATTTCTTCCAGATGTTTAGTAGGTGCTTTTGGGGTAGACCTATTAAAACCAGCCTTTTCAAATTTCCCTAATTTGCCGATAGTCCTTTTTATTTGGTCAAGACATTCTTGTTCGGTATCAAACTGATAATCGGCATTGCCCGAAATGGCATTATGAGTATTGGCTCCTCCCAAAGTCTCTGCATCTATTTCTTCACCAATAGCAGCCTTTACCAAATAAGGCCCTGCTAAAAAAATAGAGCTTTGTCCTGTGACCATCAAGGTTTCATCCGACATAATAGGTAAATACGCTCCACCAGCCACGCAACTGCCCAGCACGGCAGATATTTGCGTGATTCCCATGGCACTCATCACAGAGTTGTTGTAGAATACTTTACCAAAATGTTCTTTGTCTGGAAAAATCTCATCTTGCATGGGTAAAAACACGCCTGCACTATCCACCAAGTAAATGATTGGCAATTGATTTTGCATAGCAATTTCCTGAAAGCGAAGATTTTTTTTACCTGTAATGGGAAAATACGCTCCAGCTTTAACGGTTTGGTCATTAGCTACAATTACGCACAATTGCCCAGCAATGTAGCCTAATCCACCAACTGTTCCTCCTGCTGGGCAACCACCGTATTCTTCGTACATTTCGTAGCCAACGAATGCCCCTATTTCCTGAAATTCAGTGTCGGTATCTATTAAATAATTAATGCGTTCTCGGGCGACTAATTTACCCCGTTCATGTTGTTTTTGTATGTTTTTTAGTCCCCCTCCTTCTTTTATTTTATCCAATCGTTGATTCATTTCTGTAAGCAATTGCTTATGAAACTCCTTATTGTTTACAGCCATAGTATGATGATGATTTGAGATTATTGATGAATATAAATAGTACTATTTTTTGATAATTTACAATTATTTTTTGATAATGTAATTTTTAGAAAAAATGAAGACTTGATAAAATATTTGGCTATTAGCTGTAATTGTATACTGGTAATGTTGGTAAAATACTATTCAAACCTGAATGTGATGGAGATTGATTTACTCGTCCAAATATTCTTTGGTTGAATAAAAAATAAAAAACTTTTGCGGAGTAGGTTAGGCATAAAAAAAGCCAGAGAAATGATTTCCTCTGGCTTCTGTATTTATAGATGATGTTATTCTTCTAAATCGGCTTCTTCTAAAATGTAGTTCATTTCATAAATATCATCAGCATTCAATTTTAACTTGCCTTTAAAAGTATGCATCTCGTCAGTTTTGTATTTATGCGAAGCTCCCTTTTTAGGTTTTAAAGACATTACTGACTCTGGTCCTGCACCTCCACAGAAAAAACACTGGCTATACGGAAATGCTGAAAGCACATACATATTAGTAGCAGCATCCACAGGAATTACATAACCTTTGATGATAACTTCCTTGTTTTCTAATTTCTTTACAGCTGGTCCAAAAGTAGGGTATAGCATAAAAATAGATTCTTGTGGATACCATTTTTTCTTAAATACCACATCTTTCAAAATATCCCAAGTGAGTTTTTCTGAAGGAAGAGCAACTGGTTTTTTTATAGGAGTTGCTGACATCAAAGTCAACAACAAGGCACTGAATGTGATTAAAGTCTTGATTTTCATTTTAGTTGTATGCTATCAGCCTTGAGCTTTTAGCTTTTTGTTGATTTTTTTATTTTAATTTTTTACCCGCTGATTTTAGAGATTTTTACCCGCTGATTTTCGCTGATTAACTTTTGGCTTATTTTAATCTGCATTATCTGCGTATTTTTTCCGCGTGAATCAGCGGGGATATTTTATTTTTTACCCGCTGATTTCAGAGATTTTAAATCGCAGATTTTCGCTGATTTTAAACTTTATCTGTGCTATCTCCGTGTTTTTTCTGTGTAAATCAGCGGGTAAAATTAATTTTCATTATTCATCCGCCAAAGTTCTTGAAATATCTATTTTATAAATTCCTAACGAAGGAATAGCTGCTGCCAACAATCCAATTACTAATGCTCCAATGAATAACCATAATTCTTCTGTTAGCAAAGATAAAACGTTGAAGTCATAATGAAAATTTTGTTCTACGTTTTTCGACATTAACCACAATCCCAGTCTACTTAAAGCAATGCCAATCACAAATCCGATTGAGCTGATAATCAAGCCTTCTAGTAATAATAAGAAGAATAGCTTAGTTCTGCTAGCACCCATTGAAAGCATCAACGCCATTTCATATTTTCGTTCTTTAAGCGAATTGTAAAGCGATACAAATACGCTTAAGCCAGATACGATGATGATAACCAAGGCAATGATTTTAAGCGTATCAATCCCAAAGCCCATCAAAGCAAACAATCTATTGATTTCAATAGCAGGCGAAGCCGTTTGCATCGTAGTATTTTGATTGATACTTCTAGCCATCATCATGCCCATTGCAGGATTTCTAAACTTAATCAACATAGCAGTGATTTCTTTAGATTCTTCTTCATGATGATGTTCTTCGTCAGTAGGAGGGGTATCTTCTTCTAATAATTTTAAGGCATTTGCTCCTTTACCCACTTCTTCTTCATGATGTTCGTCGTGAACTGCCCAAACACTCTCAAGTGGCGTAACCATTAATTGGTCGAGGACAGCATTAGTATTTTTTAGAATGCCCACTACTTTAAATTTCTTTTCTTCATGCACATCACCTTCTTTGTCATAGCCGTGTTGCGAAGCAAAAGTATCACCAACTTTTAATTCCAGATTTTTAGCTACTTTCGCACCCAATACCATTTCCATAGGTTCAGAAAAAGCTTTGCCTGATTCAAATGCTGCTTCAAAATGTTGAAGATATTTTTCGTTAGAGCCTACTATTCTGTAGCCTTGATAACTATCACCCATTGATAGCGGAATCGCCGATTTTACCAAAGGATTACGGGTTAGCCTATTGGCTTCGTCTAAAGAAATATTTCCCGTCGGAGCATCTATTTGATAAATACTCGCTAAAATCAATTGTAGTGGACTGCCCTTTGCACCAACCACCATATCTATCCCAGCCACATTTCTGGTAAACTTCTCTTCTAATTGTTTTCCTGCCAAGAGTAATAATGAAATAATAGCAATCCCCAGTGCCATCAGTAAGATACTTAAAAAGCTGGTAAGGGGTTTGTCTTTTAGGTTACTCCAAGATATTTTTAGTAAGTTCATTTGCTATAAATTTATACGTTTTTCAACCACATCTTTCAAGCGTTGGTCATGGGTTACTACTACCAAACTTGCGCCAATTTCTTCAATTTGTGTTTTCAATAAATCTACCACTTTCAAACAATTGTCATCATCCAAGCTAGAGGTTGGCTCATCTGCTAAAATAACAGAAGGTTTATTCATCAAGGCTCTGGCGATGCTCACACGTTGTTGTTCGCCCTGTGATAATTGAGTAGTTTTTTTATGAAGATGTTCGGCAAAGCCCAAACTTTCAGCTAGGTGTTTGGCTAGGTCTTTGGCTTGAGATTTCCCTGCTAAATAATTCGTCAAAACTAAATTTTCTAACACAGAAAGGGAATGAACAAAATGAGGTTTTTGATAAATAATGCCTACATTTTTTGCCCTAAAATCTGCCGCTGACCCGACTGATAAATCGCTAATTTCTTGGTTATTGATTTGGATTTTACCCCCTGTTGGTTTTAGTAAAAGCGCCATTAAATGTAAAAAGGTTGTTTTGCCTTTCCCCGACTTACCCAAAATAAGCATTGTTTCGCGGTCGGCACAGGAAAAATCTGGAAAAGCAAAGCTCTTTTCAGAAGAATACGAGAAGGTAAGGTTTTGCGTGGCTATCATGCTGTTGATGTTTTATACAAAGATAGCTAATGCAATGATATTGCAAGAAATTTGAGGGATAGTTTAATATTTGGGCTATCAGAATTTAATGTGGTTGTTAAGTTCCTCTCCAATATAAAAGGGAAGCCTTCATACATGAAAACTTCCCTTTCTATTTTTCGAGTTGGAAACTCGAACTACACTACTGCAACTTTTACTGTCAAAGTCAATTCTTCAAATTCAACATCTTGTCCGTCGGCTAATTCACTAACTACTTCTAGCGAAAGTGCTTGTACTTCCTGACTGATAAAGTCTTTGAAGGCTACAACGCCAGCCGTTACTTCTGCATCTGAATCAAGTAATTGAATGCTGATTTTATCCGTTACTTCAAAACCTGAATCTTTACGTAGGTTCTGAATACGATTCACAAAATCACGAGCGATACCTTCTTGTTTCAGCTCAGGCGTAATGTTGATGTCTAATGCCACCGTAATACCTGCGTCTGATGCCGTTAAGTATCCTGGTAAATCTTCTGTTTGAATTTCAACATCTTCTAAGGCAATCGTATAAGCATCAAGGCTTATCGTCTTGTTTTCCTCTAAAGCTTTCAAATCTTCGGCAGTCATCGCAGTGATTACAGCAGCAACTGCTTTCATGTCTTTACCGAATTTCGGTCCTAACGCTTTAAAGTTGGGTTTTACCTTTTTCGATAATACGCCCGACGCATCATTTAAGTATTCAACTGCTTTGATGTTTACCTCTGTCTTAATCAATTCGTCTACATGACGGATTTGCTCACGCGTTTGCTCGCTTAATATCGGAATCAAAATCTTCGACAATGGCTGACGTACTTTAATACGATTAGTTTTTCTCAATGAGTGAATCAAAGAACAAATTCTTTGAGCCAAGTCCATCGAAGTTTCCAATTCAGTATTAATCCATTCGTGCTGTACTTTCGGGAAGTTCGTCAAGTGGACAGATACGTCCGTACTTGTTTCAGTATCGGTTAAGTTTTTGTACAGCCAATCACCGTAAAAAGGAGCAATTGGCGACATCAACTGAGCAATCGTTTTCAAACAATATGCTAATGTTTCATAAGCCGACTGTTTGTCCGACGTCACCTCGCCTTTCCAGAAACGTCTTCTTCCTAAACGTACGTACCAGTTAGAAAGATGGTCTCCCACAAACTCTTGGATGGCACGTCCCGCTTTGGTTGGTTCGTAAGTATTATAAGCTTCGTCTACTTCTTTTATCAACGTTTGTAATTTTGATAAAATCCATTGGTCCAGCTCGGTAGCAATGCTTTTATCAAGTTGCCCTGTTGGCGTATAGCCATCTAAATTGGCATACAACGCAAAGAAATTATACGTATTTGTAAGCGTTCCAAAAAATTTATTACGTACTTCGGTAATGCCTGCTAAATCAAATTTAAGGTTATCCCAAGGTTGTGCATTCGTAATCATGTACCAACGCGTTGGGTCTGCACCATATTTCTTCAAGGTTTCAAATGGATCAACAGCATTGCCTAAACGTTTAGACATTTTGTTGCCGTTTTTATCCAATACTAAGCCAGTAGAAACTACGTTTTTGAAGGCAACGGAATCAGAGACCATTGCCGAAATAGCATGTAAGGTAAAGAACCAACCACGTGTCTGGTCAACTCCCTCTGAGATAAAATCGGCTGGATAAGCTTCATCAAAAATATCTTTGTTCTCGAACGGATAATGCCATTGTGCATAAGGCATTGCTCCAGAATCAAACCAAACGTCGATAAGGTCAGTTTCACGCGTCATTACTTTACCCGAAGCTGAAACTAAATATACTTCATCCACAAACGGACGGTGTAAGTCTTCAGTACCTGCTTTTAATAAGGCTAAAAACTTCTCGTTAGCCGCACGTTGTTCTGCTGATAGTACATCATCTTTCAAAGCATGTGTTATACCGTTTTCTAATTCTTTTAATGAACCGATACATACATCTTCACCATCTTCCGAACGCCAGATTGGTAGGGGAGTTCCCCAATATCTTGAACGAGATAAATTCCAGTCTACTAAGTTTTCCAACCAATTACCAAAACGACCAGTACCCGTAGATTCTGGTTTCCAGTTGATGGTATTGTTTAAGGCAATCATTTTATCTTTTACTGCCGTTGTGCGGATAAACCAAGAATCCAATGGATAGTATAACACAGGTTTATCGGTTCTCCAGCAATGTGGATAAGAGTGATCAAATTTCTGAACGTTGAAAGCTTTGTTCTCCGTTTTCAATTGAATAGCAATGCGTTCATCTACTGATAGATATTTATCTCTTCCTTGTTTGATGCGTTGCTCTTCTTTTTCTTCGTCTGATAAATAAGCTTCTTTTACAGGCTCATTAGCATAATCAGTAATTTCAGCTACAAAACGACCTTGGCGATTGACAATTGGTACTTCTTTACCCGTTTCGTCTTTGACAAAAATAGAAGGAATGCCATTTTGTTGCGCCACTCTAAAGTCGTCTGCACCAAAAGTTGGTGAAGTATGAACTACGCCAGTACCATCTTCTGTCGTTACGAAGTCACCAATGATTACCCTGAAAGCAGCACTTTCTGGCTGAACATAAGGCATTAATTGTTCGTATTCGATGCCTTCTAGGAAATTCCCTTTGAAACTGAATACTTCTTTCCAAGGAATGATTTTATCTCCATCGTTATATTTCGAGAAATCACCATCTTTTCCTTTTTCGTTGAAATATTTTCCAACTAAATCTTTGGCCAACACTACATTTACGGGTTCGTAAGTATAAGGATTGAAAGATTTAATTAAAGAATATTCTATGTTTTTACCAACCGTTAAAGCTGAGTTCGCAGGCAAAGTCCAAGGAGTAGTCGTCCAAGCTAAGATATAAATATTGCTACTATCGGCACCGTCAAACAAGAAACCCGATTTGCCAGTCAATTTTACTTTAAACTGAGCCGTCAGTGAAGTATCTTTTACTTCACGATAACAACCCGGCTGGTTAAGCTCGTGTGAAGAAAGCCCCGTTCCTGCTGCTGGTGAATATGGCTGAATGGTATAGCCTTTGTAGAGTAAACCTTTTTCGTAAAGGGTTTTCAACAAATGCCAAACCGACTCGATATAATCGTTTTCATAAGTAATGTATGGATTATCCAAATCTACCCAATAGCCCATTTTTTCGGTCAAATCGTTCCATTGGTCAGTGAATTTCATGACCGTTTCACGACACTTCTTGTTGTACTCCTCAACCGAAACATATTTTGGAGATTTAAGATTACCAATATCGTCTTTGGTAATGCCTAATTCTTTTTCTACTTGTAATTCCACAGGCAAACCGTGGGTATCCCATCCGCCTTTGCGTTTTACTTGCTTGCCTTTTAAAGTTTGATAACGACAGAAAATATCCTTAATCGCACGAGCCATCACGTGGTGAATACCTGGTGTTCCATTTGCCGAAGGAGGTCCTTCATAAAAAGTGAAAGTTGGATTGCCCTCACGGGTTTCGATAGACTTTTCAAAAATCTTTTCGTCTTGCCAAAATTTAAGGATTTCGTCTGCAACCTGACCATAGTCAAGGTTTTTATATTCTTTAAAATTCATTATGGACTATAATTCGTTTATTACGTTGTTAAAAATTATCTGTTGAGATGTTTTTTATCTAATAGGCTGGGAAAATTCCTGCAAAAGTACAAAAAATGACTGGCTTTTGGAAGGAATAGGCATCAAGAAAAGAAATTTCAGGATTCCAACTTATTTAATCATAATTGTGTCTTTGTCTATAAAGGCGATTTGTTTTTTGAAACAATGATTTTACAGGCAAAAAATACAATATTAGTTAACCAATAACCTTATAAATACGTTTATTACTAAACATTGATAACATGAAAATTTTAGCGATTAGTTTCTTATTTCTTTTGTTTTTGGGTTCTTGTAAGTCAAACGAAGAAACAATTGACCCTACAGGGATTGTTGGGAAATGGCAAACCACAGGAATTACGCAATCCATGAATCAGGATGGTAGCTGGGGTGAATGGCATATCAATCCAACTTTTGCTGCTGTAACACCTTCTATCTGGCAGTTTGCCAGTAATGGGAATTTTTTAATAGATGGCAAACCCGGTGGTGATTGCTGTTTTGCAGGGAATAAATATACAGTTTCTGATGATAAGAAAATTACCTTTACCGAACTAAAACCAATATGTCCTGAAGTGTATTGTGTTCGTTGTAGTGACTGGGATTATGGCAAAGCGGGCAATGATACATTGATACTAAGACAATGTGCTACAAGAAATAAACTTGTCAGGGTAAAATAAAAAACCATCATTCCAACCTTAAAAATAAATTCTACGTCTTTATAAAAAACAGTTTATTAAAATTTAAACTTTAAATAACATGAAATTATTATCATTAAGTCTAGGACTACTTTTAATGATTAGTTCTTGCAAGTCAGTTGACGAAGTAACACCCGGAAAAGAAAGTTCAGCCAAAGTTTCTGCTAATCAATTAGTAGGAAAATGGAACCCTACTTATATGCAAAAAGATAAAGGGGCAGATGCCAAATGGACAACCATTAATACATTTGTTGCTTTACCAACCATTGAATTTACAGCAGATGGTAACTTTTTAAGTGACGGAAAGCCTGGTGCAGATTGCTGCGGATGGGTTGGCAATAAATACACATTCAAAGATAGCAAAATTACTTTTTCTGATTTTAAGCCTTGTCCAGAGGTGCTTTGTATAGCGATTGCTTGCGATGGCTGGAAGGTTCAAAAAATTGAAAACGATACCCTTGTGGTAGAAAACTGTTTTAACGTAACCAAATTTGTGAAAGCTAAATAATAATTAGTTCTCATAATATTGTTTAACCTCATATCACGTATTAAAAAATACTGTTTTTGCCTCTGTAAGATGAATACTTGCAGAGGTTTTTTTATAAAGTATATTTTTGTATTTATGCCATTTAAATACAACCAAGGCACTTTTGACATTATTGTTTTTACTTTAATTGTTGGATTAGAGAAGGGGGGTGAGTAAATAGAATAAATTTTTTGCTAAAAAATCCTAAAATTATTTTATTTAATATTTTTATTATTATATTTGCTTAATCAATTAAGCAGTCATGGAAAATAAACAGCTAGAAACGTTATCAAAATCAAATGATTTTTATCTCGAATTATGGAATCAAGCTAAGCTAGGCAGCAGGGAAGCGTATGCACAGCTTTGTGAAAGCCATTATAGAATATTGTTTAACTACGGACTGAACATTACGAAAGACAGAGAATTGGTAAAGGATGTAATTCAAGACCTCTTTTTATATCTCTGGGAAAAACGAAATATCGTAGGTGAAATAAATGTAATGACCATTTATTTGATTCGTGCTACCCGTAATAACCTGATATCACAATTGCGAAAAAATCAATGGAATGTGCTGTATGATAATTTTGATGATGAAGACAACTTAACAGATGAGCAAACCATTGAAAATAGCTTAATCGAATATGAACGCTATTCACAAAACGAGCAACGTATGCGCAAAGCAATAGAGTTATTGCCAAAACGTCAGCGTGAAGTACTTTTCCTGAAATTTTATCAAGGAGTTAGTCATTCGGATATTGCTAATATGATGAATATTAATAATCAATCTGTTTCCAACCATCTCCAAAAAGCATTAATTACCCTAAGAGCATTGTTTCCAAATCATTGGAAAAAGATGTTTTAATGCTTAAAATCAATAATCTTCATAAAATATTAAAAACTATACGTGTCCCTAATTATAATATTTAAGCTAAGTTTGTAATAAAAACACAGTTAAGAAGAATTGACATAGATAAATCTATAGCAATATGGTAAGTGTTTATGCTTGTTTTGCTTACCTTTGAGGGTTAAATTCTCCGCATGACCGCTATTTTATTGTCAAACTTATAAAAATGAATGTTGTATTAAGGAATATTAGAGGTTTACTACTCCTTCAATTAGTTAGTTTTGTATTGCCTTTAGTTGTTATACCGTATGTTTTTAGGGCAATAGGCCCTATTTATACTGGTAAAATAAATTTTTCACAGTCATACATTAATTATTTTTTATTACTGATTAATTATGGCTTTGATACAACAGGAACCAAACGTATTTCGGTCGTAAAGGATAATCCTGAACAGCTAGTAGATACTTTTAATGAGATTATTTCCACCAAAATTTTCCTATTTTTTATCAGTACCATCATATTTCTGGTGTGTACATTATCTGTTCCTACCCTTCGTTCAGAGTTTGCTCTTCATTTTTATTCATTTAGTTTTGTGTTGGGTTGTGTGTTTTTTCCAACTTGGTTTTTTCACGGTATCCAAGAAATTCAAACCGCAGCACTCATTGCACTGTGTTTTAAATTAGCGTCTTCTATAGCCATTTTCTTTGTTGTACACGATACGCAATCTTTTTTCTGGTTTAATATTCTTACAAGCTTAGGGCAAATATTAGCAGGACTATGGGCATTTTACATTGCCATGAAACGCTACAACCTTACTTTTTACTTTATAAAACTTCAAAGAATTATCGATTTGTTGGTAGAAGAACGCTTCTATTTTGTTTCTACCATCGTTATTAATCTTTATACGACTACGAATGTTTTCTTGATTGGTTTTCTGCTAGATGATAGGAGTGTGGGGATTTATTCTGCTGCGGTAAGGCTGATAACAGTTGTCGTAACGGTTTGTATTAATCCTATCTCACAATCCATCTTTCCAGAGATTGCCAATAAGATGAATGCTAACCTTCAGAAAGGGTTGGAGCTAGTACAAAACATCATTCCTGTGGTGTTCTTTATTACTATCCTTGGAACAGCCTTTCTTTATCTAGTAGCTCCCTATATCGTATCCTTCATTTTTGGCGAAAAATTCCTTGATTCCATAGGTGTATTCCAGTACTTGTGCATTGTTCCGATTTTATCAAGTCTGAGTTTGTTTCAAGCCCAAACGATGTTAAGCTTAAAGTTAGATAGGTATATTCTGAATATTACCCTGATTGCTGGTATTGTTAGTGTTGGTATCAACTTGTTGTTAATCAATGTGTTGCAATACTATGCTTCGGTAGTAGCCTATATTTCTGTAGAAGCTTTCATCCTCATTTCAGGGTATTTTGTATTAAGAAAAGAAGGATTGACGGTGATTATCTTTGATAATTTTTCTGCCAAATCATTCCGCTATCTAATGGCTAATTTTAACCTTTTCGGCAAAGGAAAACATTAAAAATGAGTTAGCTTATTGTGGAAAAACGATTAATGGTCTAAGTATTAAAACCACTTGTGAATCACCCCTGTGATTCTCCAAAATAGCGTTTTGTATCTGTTATGATTGAATAATGGGCAATATCTTCTCGATAAATCAAAATAATCGTTTAACTTGTCTTATATTTATCCAATTTTATAAGCAATCAATTTAATTATACGTTACGATGAAAAAGATGTCTATTAAGGCTGTTGCCGAAACGTTAAAAATTTCTACTGCAACTGTTTCCTATATCCTTAATGGCAAAGCCAAAGAAAAACGCATTAGTGAAGAACTCACCAAAAGAGTATTGTCGTATGTTGAAGAAAACAATTTTAAGCCCAATCACCTCGCTAAAAGCTTAAGAACAGGTAAAACCAACGTAATTGGCTTAATCGTTGAAGACATTGCCGATCCATTCTTTGCCAGTGTAGCAGGAAATATCGAGAACATCGCTTATGAAAACGGCTATAAAATTATCTACAGTAGTACAAAAAACAATCCTATCAAAGCCAAAGAACTAATCAATACTTTTAGAGAAAGAAACGTAGATGGCTATATCATCACGCCGACGGAAGGGATAGAAAACGATATTACCCAACTGATTAGCAATGGTTTACCTGTCGTGCTTTTTGATAGAAATTGTACAGACATTGACGTTAGCTATGTAGGGATGGATAATTTTGATAGTGCCTACAAAGCCGTAAAACACCTAATAGCGCAGGATTATAAGCATATTTCCCTCATCACGCTGGATTCTTCGCAAGCACAAATGATAGACCGTTTATTGGGCTATGAAAAGGCTATTTTTGAAAAACGTATTCCTTCAATCATCAAGAAATTTGATTATTCTTCTGCCAAAATCGAAAATATTACCGAAGAAATAGGGCAGTTTTTAATAGATAACCCCTCAGTAGATGCCATATTCTTTGCAACCAACTACCTAGCCATTAGTGGGATAGAGTTGCTAAACCGAAAAAGAATAAAAATAGGGAAAGACATCGGTATTATGGTATTTGATGACAACGATTTGTTTAGAATACACCAACCTTCTATTTCAGCGATTGCCCAACCCATCCAAGAAATGTCTAAGCAATTGATTAATACTTTGTTGGTTCACATGGAGAATTCCGACAAGTATTTGTCAAAAGAATACATTTTACCCGCCTCGATTATTTTACGAGATTCTTCGTCTAAACATGAAATTGCTTAACGGATTAAGTAAAAAATAAATTTGGTGTTTTTATATGAGCTCTTTTTAATAGAATCTTATTAAAAAGGGTGGTAAATCACTGTAAATAATGAGTTTTTGTGCCTTCAAAACAGATACCCTTCAAAATACGTTTTTTTTCTGTTTATCCTGAATTATCGTGAGTCTTTGAAATATAACAATAGAAATATTTTGTGATATATTTTTTTTAAATTAGATTTGCTTAATCATTTAAGCAAGCCAGATTTAGGCATTTCGTTAACATACACTTCTTGAGCAATAAGAAGTAAAATGCTAGTATTCTTATCGAATCTGAAAGAATCGAGTATTGCCTAAATTTCAGTGTACGATTAATTACAAATCAATGAAAAAAACAATCCTAGTTTTATCAATTCTTCTTATCTCGTTGGTTTTGCCTACCAAGGCTCAGTTCAATGTTCAGAAAAACATTGATTATTGTGCTGTACAAGCCAACAAAACGATTAGTACTTTACCGCCCGATGGACAATTGAATATTCCGAGAAGTATCAATAAAGATAGTAAGACGTGGCGATTGGTAGATTATCAGGATTGGTGTAGTGGCTTTTGGTCGGGTTCGCTTTGGTATGTATACGAAGGAACAAAAAAGTCGTTTTTCAAAACCCAAGCCGAACGATTTGATAAACAATTATTACCATTATCAGCACAAAAAGTAGCCTATGACCATGATTTAGGCTTCCAGATTTTTTGTAGCTATGGCAATGGTTACAGACTTACTAAAAACCCCTCTTATAAAAAAGTAATACTCAATACTGCCAATGTATTAGCCACTTTATACAACCCAAAAGTAGGGACAATCCTTTCGTGGCCTAGAGAAGTAAAGAAATTTGGTGCGCATAATACCATCATCGATAATATGATAAACCTAGAGTTACTGTTTTGGGCATCAAAAAATGGGGGCAATAAAAATCTCTATAAAATAGCTGAAACACATGCCTTAACGACGATGAAAAACCATTTCAGAGATGATTTTACGTCTTATCATGTGGTTTTGTATGATACCCTCACAGGCAAGAAAATCAAAGGAATGACGCACCAAGGCTATGCCGATAATACGATGTGGGCAAGGGGACAGTCGTGGGCTATTTATGGTTTTACGATGTGTTATCGCGAAACGAAAAATCCTGCATTTTTAGATTTTGCTCAGAAAGTAACAGACGTGTATTTAAAAAACCTACCTGACGAAAGCCTAATACCGTTTTGGGATTTTAATACACCTGATATTCCAAATACTACGCGCGATGCTTCAGCGGCGGCAGTGACAGCTTCGGCCTTGTTTGAGCTTTCTACTTTGGTGAAGGATAAAAAGAAAAGTGCCTTATACTATACTAAAGCCAAGAAAATGCTTGAAAGTCTTTCCACTACAAATTATCAAAGTGGGGCTGTGAACGATGCCTTTTTATTGCATTCAATGGGAAATGTACCGATAGGAGGAGAAATAGACGCCTCTATTATTTATGCAGATTATTATTATATCGAAGCCTTGTTGCGATACAAGAAAATGAATCAAAAGAAATAACGATTGATACCCTTTATTAAAATTAATAATGAAAAAGATTTTAGCGATAATTTTTACCTTGGTTTTTACCCATACCTTATTAGCACAAAAAGGTATGATAGATAGTACAAAAACGACCATTGCATCACCCGATAGAAATATCCTTTGCACAGTTTATCAGAAGATTGATGAAAAGGGAAAGAAAGCTATTTTTTATACGGTAAGCTATAAAGGCAAAGCAGTAATATTGGAATCTGAGCTAGATATTCAGTTGGATAATCACCTTTCAGAATTGGCAATGGCACTGAAAGTAGATAAAACAGAAAAGTGGTGTGAGGACTTACAATTTGTAGGCATTAAAACTAGCCAGAAAGATACTACTTGGAAACCCCTATACGGCGAGCGTTCGTTGATTAGAGACCATTATCAAGCAGTAAATCTTGCTTTTAAAAAAGCTAGCAATGCCGACTATACCTTAGAAATCCAAGTACGTGCTTATGATGCAGGCGTAGCCATCCGTTATTATTTCCCAGAAAATCCTAAAGGCTCTTACTACCAAATTACGGCTGAAAATACAGAATTTGCCTTACCCACGGGAACAACTGCATTTTATACACAGTGGGCACAAGGTAAATACGCTGAATTACCCCTTGAAAATTGGGTAGATGCTGGGGAAAGACCAATGCCTTTGCGGTTGAGTAATGGCCTGTGGGCTTGTTTGGCAGAGGCTCAAATGGTAGATTATGCCAGAGCTAAATTCATTATCAGTAAAACCAAAAAGAACACTATTCAAACAGCATTATATGGTGGTGTAGATGGTATTACTTATTTCGGTACGCCTTGGCGAGTAATCATGATAGCTGAAAGCGAAGGCAAACTGATTGAGAATAATGATATCATCCTGAATTTGAATACGCCTAATAAAATAGCGAATACGGATTGGATTAAGCCGGGGAAAATCATCAGAGAAATGACCCTTACCACCGAAGGTGCGAAAGCCGCTATTGATTTTGCCGTAAAAAGGAACTTACAATATGTATTGTTCGACTGGAAATGGTATGGCCCCGCCCTTACTTGGGACACCGATGCTACGCAAGTAAAAGCAAAAATGGATATGGCCGAAATAGTGGCTTATGGCAAAGAGCGCGGTGTAGGAATTTGGTTGTATGTAAATCTACAGTCACTGTATAAACAAGCAGATGAGATTTTTCCATTGTATAAAAAATGGGGAATAAAAGGGGTGAAATTTGGCTTTGTACAAACTGGTAGCCATCGTTGGACTACTTGGGTAGAAGAGGCCATTAAGAAATGTGCAGATAATCAGTTGATGGTGAACGTTCATGACGACTGGCGTCCGACAGGAGAAATGCGTACTTATCCAAACCTAATGACAGCCGAAGGAGTAAGAGGTAATGAAGAAATGCCAGATGCTACACACAACGTAACATTGCCTTTTACAAGATATATTGGCGGTGCAGCAGACTATACCATTTGTTATTTTGATAAACGCATCAAAACTACTCACGCGCATCAATTGGCAATGGCAGCGGTATATTATAGCCCTTTGCAAACCTTGTTTTGGTACGACCAACCAAAAGCTAGTAATGATGAACCAGAATTAGAATTTTGGAATAAAATTCCAACTACTTGGGATGAAACAAGAGTAATTCAAGGAGAAATATCAAAATATATCACCACTGCCAGAAGAAACGGAAAAGATTGGTTTGTGGGTACGTTAACAAGTAATGAAGGAAGAATGCTAAAAATAAAATTAGATTTTTTACCCAAAGGAATTAAATATACCGCCAATATTTATGCTGATGACAGTACCTTAACCAGTACTACAAAAGTTGGTATCCAACGTATAACTGTAGACAGTACGACAGTGTTGGATGCCAAACTTTTACCCTCTGGTGGACAAGCCATTTGGCTTACACCACTAAAATAGTTAATCAATTAGCCATCTATTAAGTAATCACTACTTAAATACATTAATAGCATTATTATAAAACCTTTCTAAAAATACTTTTAGGATTTGTAGCTAGCACAAATCTTAACTGTTTTCATAAGAATCTTTAAACGTATGTACATCGGAGTTGACATCGGAGGCTCGCACATCACAGCGGCACAAGTAAATATTGAGGATGGAGAAATTATTACCTCCTCTATTATAAGAAGCAAGTTAAATCCTCATGCTTCGTCAGAAGAAATTTTAACGGCTTGGGCAAATGCTATTGTCCAAACAAGCAATCAAAGAGCAAACTATTACTTAGGTATAGCTATGCCCGGTCCGTTTGATTATGAAAATGGAATATGCTTGATGAAGAATGTGAATAAGTACGAGAGTTTATATGGCTTAAATATCAGGAATGAGCTTTCAGAACGACTATCAATACCCATTAAGAATATTAGCTTTAGAAACGACTCAGAGGCATTTTTGGAAGGAGAAATGCTTTTTGGAGCAGGTCAGCAATATGAAAAAGCCATTGGTATCACCATGGGAACGGGCTTGGGTACATCAATCTATCATGAGGGAGATGCCAAAGATATGGCCATGGGAATAAATCATCAATTACTAGAAGGCGTTGCCGAAGACTATATCTCTACCCGTTGGTTTGTAAAACGCTACCATGAGTTGACAGGTAAAACTGTTGATGGAGCCAAGCAATTAGTAGAAAGTATTGAAAATGACGAAGCCTCGCAAGAAGTATTTACAGAATTTGCCAAAAATGTATGCCTGTTTATCGATGATTTTACCAAGATTTTCCACCCAGAATTAATTATAGTAGGTGGAAATATTGCAGGAGCTTCTCCTTTGTTTTTTCCAGCAGTAGAAAAAATGTTATCAGAGAATACTCATAAAATACAACTTATTAAATCTTCTCTGAACGAACAAGCGGCCTTGATGGGTGCGGTTGGTCTATGGAAAAAACAATTAAAATAAATTTCAATAATGACTCAAAAGATAAAACTAACCGAAAAGCAATACCTAGTTACTTTCATTTTCGTTACCTCCCTTTTTATGCTTTGGGGAATAGCCCATTCGATGAGCGATGTATTGAATAAACATTTTCAGAACGTTTTGAATGTTTCTAAATCTCAATCGGGACTTATTCAGCTTTCGGTTTTTGGTGCGTATGCCGTGATGAGTATTCCTGCAGGAATATTTATGAAAAAATTCGGGTATAAAAACGGTGTATTGTTTGGCTTGTCACTTTTCGCAATAGGTACATTTTTGTTTGTTCCTGCGGCCAATGCTACGTCGTTTACGATGTTTCGTTTGGCGTTATTTGTCTTAGGTTGCGGTATGGCTACGCTCGAAACCGTTGCTCACCCTTTTGTAGCATCCTTAGGAAACCAACAAACTAGCGACCAGCGAATCAACTTTTCTCAGTCGTTTAATGCCGTGGGTACTATCATTGGTCCTGCTATTGGGTCCTACTTTTTATTGAGTGGCAGTGTTGAACATTCTAATGATTTGAGTTCTGTTAAAACCCTTTATACAGCCATTGGTTCTGTCATTGCTTGTATTGCTATATCCTTTGCTTTTGTGAAAGTCCCTGCCTTTACGGATGCTCACGAGATTCTTGAAAACGATGTTCAAAATCCATCATTCAATACCACCGAAAAAACTTTATGGCAAAATCGTCATTTTGTATGGGCAGTAATTGCGCAATTTTTTAATGTGGCTGCTCAGGCTGGTACTTGGTCTTATTTTATCAACTATGGTCACGAAGTAATGGGCTTTACTGATGCAACTGCTGGTAATTACATGATTATTTTTATGGCAATGATGGCCTTAGGTCGTTTTGTAGGTACTTATTTAATGAAATTTATTCAGCCTAATATACTGTTGTCTTTCTTTGCTTTAGGCAGTATTATTTCTTGTTTGATTGTTGCTCAGGCTTGGGGCTGGACTTCATATATTGCCCTGATGTTTATCAACTTCTTCTTTAGCATCATGTTCCCAACCATTTTTAGTTTAGGGCTGAAAAGTTTAGGAAAACATACGCAACAAGCCTCTTCCTTTATTTCGATGGGTGTTGTAGGCGGTGCTTTCTTTCCGTTATTGATGGGTTTAGTGGCTAACCAAAATGTGGCTCATGCTTATTATTTACCAATTATATGCTATGCCATTATCTTTTTGTTTGCCTTTAAAATGTATAAGGTAAAATAATGAGAAAAGTTAAAATACTGGATATGGAATGTCTTATATTATTCTGGCGTCAGCATTTCTGAAATTCCGCTGTTTGAGCGAAGCGAGTTTCGGAATTTCTTGATTTTCTTTTGCGGTCCGCCGCGCGGTTACTTTTCTTGCATCAAGGCAAGAAAAGTAAGGTCTTAGGAAAGGAAATGTTTTTGATGAAAGTAAGATATTATATAATACAAAAATACCAGACTTTATATTTATAATTTCTGTAACAAGAATGAAAACGATACAAAATAAGCTTCATTTTTTGTTGATAATATGCTTGATATTTTTAGGAAAAACTGAAGCTTTTTCACAGGATTTTCCTTTAATCGACCATCAAGTACAAACTTGGGTAGATAGTGGATACTATCATGGGGCGAATTTGATTATTGGGAATCGTCAAAAAATCCTTTATCAAAAATCATTCGGGAATTATCAACCCGAAACCAGTACTTATATTGCTTCGGCAGGTAAATGGTTGGCTTCTGCTACGATTGCAGTGTTGGTAGACGAAGGAAAATTATCTTGGGACGATAAAGTCGTAAAATGGCTACCCGAATTTACCGATGCCAAAGGACAAGCAACGCTTCGTCAATTGTTTTCACATACTGCCAATTATCCCGATTATCAACCTAAAGGCAAGCATCGGGATGACTACCAGACTTTAGAGGAATCTATTAAACATATTTTACCATTGCCTATTGAAACTTCCTCTGATGCTTCAATAAAACGCCAATTCAAATATGGTGGTTTAGCCATGCAAGTAGCAGGTAGAATGGCCGAGATTGCAACGGGAAAATCTTGGGAGACAATATTTCAAGAAAAGATTGCTCGTCCTTTACGAATGTGGCATACACACTTTAGTCCCGTAGATTCAGTAGGAGGAGGGCATAGCCCCATGTTGGGTGGAGGAGCCGTTTCAACGGTAAACGACTATGCTCATTTTTTGCAGATGTTTTTAAATAAAGGCGTTTACAAAGGCAAAAGAATTTTATCCGAAAAAGCCATTGCTGAAATGCAAGCAGACCAAATTGGTGATGCTTTTGTGAAAATGCCAGAGTTCCCTCAAAAAGTACGTGCGGCCAAAAATAAAAGCATTTATGGCTTGGGTTTATGGAGAGAAGAAATTGATAAAAAAGGAAATCCAACGCTAATCAGTAGCCCAAGTTGGGCAGGAGCTTACCCTTGGATTGATTATAAAAATGGAATATTTGGCTTTCTATTAACACACATAGTGGATGGAAAAATGGGTAAGAATAATTTTAGCTCTTTTTATGCAAGTCCAGTGTTGGCTTACTTATTAAGAAATGAAATTAAGCATACGCTACCATCTAAAAAAACTAAAGTCAAAGGTAAAATTTCAGAAAAATGAAAAAGACAATTATTAAAGCGTTCTGCTTGTTGGGAGCCATGTTGCTTGCTAACGATGGAATGTCGCAGTACAAATCAAAAGTTTGGGTAGCTGATAATGGAGATGGAACTTACACCAATCCAATTATTCATGCTGATTATTCAGACCCAGATGTTGTGAGGGTGGGAGCAGATTATTATTTAGTAGCCTCCTCTTTTGAAAACATCCCTGGGCTACCGATTCTACATTCTAAAGATTTAGTGAATTGGAAAATATTGACCAATGCTTTAATCAAACAACCTCCTTTTGATGTATTTGCTACGCCACAACATGGTAAAGGTGTTTGGGCTCCAGCCATTCGTTATCATAAAGGCGAATTCATGATTTATTATCCAGATCCTGACTTTGGGATTTATGTAATAAAATCTAAAAATCCAGCAGGACCATGGTCAGACCCTATTATGGTTGAAGCAGGCAAAGGATTAATTGACCCTTGTCCGTTTTGGGATGATAATGGTAAAGCTTACTTAGTACATGGCTATGCAGGAAGCAGAGCAGGAATCAAGAGTATTATCGTATTAAAAACACTAAGTGATGACGGAACAAAAGTATTGGACGACGGCAAACTCGTTTTTGACGGACATGATTTAGACCCAACCTTAGAAGGCCCTAAGATGTACAAACGTAATGGTTATTACTACATTTTTGCACCAGCAGGCGGTGTGGCTACGGGCTGGCAATTGGCTTTGCGTTCAAAAAATATTTATGGTCCTTATGAACGTAAAGTAGTATTAGACCAAGGTAAAAGTACTGTTAATGGACCACATCA
Organism: Arcicella sp. GW821-FHT09D11; assembly: GCF_059416265.1. Taxonomy (NCBI): domain Bacteria; kingdom Pseudomonadati; phylum Bacteroidota; class Cytophagia; order Cytophagales; family Flectobacillaceae; genus Arcicella; species Arcicella sp. GW821-FHT09D11. The sequence continues at coordinate 84,232 of NZ_JBWKOV010000002.1, forward strand.
AGGTGCTTGGATAAATACAACAGCAGGGGAAGATTGGTTTATTCACTTTCAAGAGAAAACCATGTATGGTAGAATTACGCATTTGCAACCAATGAAATGGGTGAACGATTGGCCAGTAATAGGGATTGACCCTGACGGCGATGGAAAAGGCGAACCAGTGATAACTTACAAGAAGCCTAAAGTAACAGGCATATTCCCGATTGAAACACCACAAGAATCAGACGAATTCAATGATTTATACCTTGGAAAACAATGGCAATGGAATGCTAATCCTAAAGCTACGTGGTCGTTTATGAATCCATCCAAAGGAGTAATGCGATTGTTCTCTGATAAGATTGATGCCGATAAAAATCTTTGGTGGTCACCGAATGTATTGTTACAAAAGTTTCCCGCACCAGTTTTTACAGCCACAACGAAATTGGTATTTAAGCCTAATGAGCGTATTGAGAACGAAAAAGTAGGTTTAACGGTAATGGGTTATAGCTATGCAAACATTGCCTTGAAATCAAAAAAAGATGGTGTGTATTTGGTACATACTATAGGTAAAGATGCCGACAATTTAAAGCCAGAAAAAGAAAATACGATTGCCAAAATAGATGCTAGTCAAGCAATCTATTTAAGATTGAAAGTGGCTGATGGCGGACTTTGCACCTTTAGTTATAGTACTGACGGCACAACATTTAAAGAAGTAGGAGAAGCCTTCCAAGCTGAAACAGGACGTTGGGTAGGGGCTAAAATGGGTCTTTTTATTACCAGAGAAACAACCATTAACGATTCAGGCTATGCCGATTTTGATTGGTTTAGGGTTGAAAAATAAACATCCAAACAATTTATTACCATCAAACCAATGAAAGTAAAACAGCTATTCTTCCTCATTACCATTTTTTGTTATTTTTCAGTAACGACCTTTGCCCAAAAACATCAGAACCTGTACTTCACCAAAGACAGGGTTGATTTATTGAAGCAAAGGATAGCGACGGAAGAAGAATTCAAGAATAATTGGAAGGATATACTTTCAGAGGCAAATGTATTGTTGACAAAAAAGGACTATGGTAAAATTGATTACTTATCGTTAGCCTATTTGGTAACAGGCGAAAAAAAATATGCAGATAAAACAAAAGCTCTTTTGTTGGATTTGTGTACACGCACGACTTGGTCGAACCCAGAAATGTTGAAGCGTCAACCAGCTTGGTCTTCTGATTTAAAGACGGCTGAAAACTGTTGGAATGTAGCAATGGGTTTAGAAGGTGTTTATAACGAACTAACGAAGGAAGAACGGAAGACAATCGTTGATGGTGTAATGCGAATGGGGATTCGCCCAGCCGTCAACGAGTGGCTTTTACCTGAAAGTCGTATCCATAGTTTGAACTCTATGGGGCACAACTGGTGGACAGCCTGTGTATATATGGCAGGTGTGGCTTCATTAGCTATTAAAGATGATGCCCCAGAAGTAAATGCTTGGATTGAGGAGATGAATCAAGCCTCCAAAGAATGGTTTGGTTTTGCAGGAGACCAATTGCAAGCAAAACCTAAAACATGGGATGCTAAAGGAGGGATGTATGAGAGTGTAAATTATGCTGCATTTGGCATATCTGAATACTTATTCTTTCGTTTGGCTCATCAAAATGTACTTCCAAAAGTAAAGCAACCAGAAATATCATTGTTGAAAAACATTCCAAACTTTTTTATGCACGTTGGTTATCCACGTGATGGAATGTTGTACTCATTGAATTTTGGGGATAGTCATAAAAATATTGTAGGCGAACGTCCTGTGAAATTATTATTGGCATTAGGCTATCAGAATCCTAATGCATTGTGGTATTTGAATCAAATCGAAAATTTTCAACATCGCGAAGGTTTGTTTAAAAATGCTCCTTTGGGCATTCTATATCATCCCGATATGGCAAAAGCACCTAAATTACCAAATTTACCAACTTCTGAGATTTTTGAAGATATGGATTGGACTACCATGCGGACTTCTTGGGAGAAAAATGCTACGATGTTAGGCATAAAATCGGGGCATACTTGGAACCATTCACACGCTGATGCTAATTCATTTATACTATTCCATAAAGGCGAAGCTGTGATTAAAGATGCTGGAAATAGCAGTTATGGCACAAAGGAATATCCAGAATATTTTTTCCAAAGTCCTGCTCATAATGTACTTACTTTTAATGGAAAATATCAACCTAAGGAACAACAATATGGCGGTTCGCCATTGCGAGGGGAAATGAGTGAATTGCTTGATGCAGGTGATATTAAATATGTGATGGCGAATGGTACAGGCCCAACGTCAAGCATTTATGCTAGAAACTTTCGTCATTTTCTGTGGATAGGTAAGGTCATTTTAATCATCGATGATGTAAAAGCCTATGAAGCAGGAAAATTTGAATGGCTTTTGCATCCAGAAGGAGAATCTAAAAAAGAACGTGGCGACATTAGTATTGTGAATAAGAAAGCGTCTGTGTTAGTGCGTCCATTATTCCCTGAAACATTGGTTGAAACAGGCTTTAATCATGATTTCCCAGAAAAAATGATTTTGTCGGAAGTACTTGCTCCTAAAGAAGACAATGTAAAAGAACAAGAAAAATATTATGCAATTGCTTCGCCAGAACCTATGCGACAAACAAAATTTATAACTGCTATTATTTTAAAGGATTCTGTCAATGATAAAAATATTCCAGAAATCGAACGTTTGAAAGGAGAGGAAATGATAGGTGTAAGAATCAAACAAAATGGAAAAGTAACGGACGTGTATTTAAACCTACAGGCCGATGGAAGATTGATGCACCTGAATAGTATTAAAACCTTTAATGGTTATACCACAGATGCCTACCTGACGAGTATTTCATATCCAGAAAATAAGCCTAACGAAGTAAGTGATTACTTTATCGGTTACGGAAGTTTTTTAAGGAAAGAAAACAAAACATTGTATAGCTCACTCTCAAAATTATTTTTTATAGCCAAAAATCAAACTAATACGTTTAATATAAACGTTAGCGGTCAGTCAATAATTAATGCTACCTTTAGCCTAGATAAAAAGCCACAAAGCGTATCTATCAACAATCAAAATAGTGTTGTTGATTATGTCAATGGGGAATTAAAAATTAAGCTAGGCAACTAAAAACCAACCCATGAACATAGAAAGAATTAGAGAAATCTGTTTGTCTTTTGAAGATACTTCTGAGGGCATAAAATACGGAGACCAACTCTGTTTTATGGTTGTGGGTAAAGTTTTTTGCTCGTCTAATATCAAGAATCTTGATAAAGCCAATTTTAAAGTAGCTGATGAGCTATTTGAAGAGCTTTGCGATAGAGAAGGTATCATTCCTGCTCCTTATGGAGGAGCTAAATTCAAATGGGTGCAAATAACTAGTTTTGATATATTGACTGATAAAGAATGGATGATGTATCTCAAAGAATCGTATGATTTGATAAAAGCTAAATTACCCAAAAAGGCTTTGAAGAAAGACACAGAGTAAAACCTCTTGTAGCTATATTTATTGAAAATTAGCTATTATTTTGAGGGAAATACTGTAAAATCAATATGTTTTTTTCACTTTTGTTAATCAAATATATTTTAAACAATTTAACAAAATGAGAATCCTACAAAATTCATTACTGACTTTCCTCCTCCTTTTCAGCCTTGTTTGTCGTGCCGCTATTGTTGATACTGTAGTTACCTACAGTGCTGCGATGCAAAAGAATATCAAAGCTGTAGTGATTGTGCCAGATAATTATAAAAGTCAAAAAGCCCTTCCTGTTGTATATCTTTTGCACGGGTATGGCGATAACTATTCAGGATGGCTTACCAAAGCAAAAGGTTTTGAAAAAGCCGTTGACCAGCATAATATGATTATTGTTTGTCCAGATGGAGGTTTTTCAAGCTGGTATTGGGATAGCCCTATTGACCCAAGCTATCAATATGAAACCTATGTGTCAACCGAATTGGTAAAGTGGGTAGATGAGAACTACAAAACCATCAAAGACCGCAAAGCAAGAGGAATAACAGGCTTGAGTATGGGTGGACATGGTGCATTATACCTTGCTTTAAAACATCAAGACGTTTTTGGTACGGCTGGAAGCATGAGCGGAGGCGTTGACACTCGCCCATTCCCGAATAATTGGGAAATGACAAAACGTCTTGGGAAATATTCTGAACAGCCAGAACGTTGGGAGAAGAACACTGTCATTAATCTATTACATTTGCTAACACCCAATTCTTTGGCATTGATTATTGACTGTGGCACAGAAGATTTTTTCTATAAAGTAAATGAAAAACTTCATGAGCAATTGTTATACAGAAATATTCCACACGATTACCTTACCAGACCGGGCGGTCATAATTGGCCATATTGGTATAATGCTATTCAGTATCAGTTGCTTTTCATGAATAACTATTTCACCAGGGCAAAATAATTTTAATATAACTATTCAAATATGAAACAAAGTACATCCATCAAACTAAAAACAATTATTAATGTCAGCCTATTAAGTTTGTCATCACTCTGTTATGCTCAAAAAAGTAGCATAGTTACTTTTAAGAATGAACTAGCTATCGAGAAAAAGAATGAATTGATTGTATTGAAAAGAGCTTTCTTAGAGGCAAAACTTGGTAAAGTACCCGCATCCAAATATGTAGTTTTTGCTAATGAAAACAAACAACCTATTTTGGCTCAATATGACGACATGAATGGTGACGGCAAATGGGATGAAATAGTATTATTGCAGTCTTTTGCAGCCAATCAAACCAAAAGCTTTAAGATTTCAATATCTGACAGACCAGCTACGATAAAAGCTTTGGTAAGAGCCAATGTACGTCATCGTCGGAAAAATGCTGATGATACCTTTGGAGATATATTGGACAAAGACGCTGTAAAGGGCACTCAACCTGCTACAGACTTTTCAAAACAGCCATTGCCTCCATTCCTTACAGAAGGGCCTGCTTGGGAAAATGATAAAGTCGGCTTTAGGGTTTATTTTGATACCCGTAATGCCAAAGATATTTGGGGTAAAACCACCACGCAAATGGTACTGAACGAAGTAGGACTAGATACCGCTAACAATTACCACAAACAAGCCGATTGGGGAATGGATGTATTAAAAGTTGGAAAATCGTTGGGTGCAGGGTCTTTAGCTTTGAACTTCAAAAATGCTATTGGAAAAGATACTTTAGTAAGATTAGGAGACAATAATTTTGAGGAGGTACAATATGTAAAAATTAGTAATGGACCACTTAGAGCAGTCTTTAAATTGAAGTATAAAAACTGGAAAGTAGCGAAGCACTTAGCTCCTGTGCAAGTAGAAGAAGTAATAAGTATTTGGGGTGGACAGTATTTTTATGAAAGCTCAGTGTCTTTAAAAAATGCGCCGAAAGGTGCCGTTTTAACAACTGGCATTGTGAATTTGCATAGCAAAAATTCGTATGAAATCGCTTCAAATAAAATTTCAGGGCTTTATACGTATGACCAACAAAGTGAGAACCACGATAATTTAGGCATGGCGATTCTAGTTCCTAAAAGTAGTCTGGTGTCCTTCGGACAAACATCTAATACTGGTACAGGCATATTAAATACTTATACTGCCAATTTGAAATTAGTCAATGGAAAAACATCATTCAGATTTTATGCGGGATGGGAAAAAAGCGAAGAGTTTTTTAAAAATAAAGATGGTTTTGAAGAATACTTAAAGCAAGAAATGAAGTTAATGGAATCTCCATTAAAGTAGGTTTCAAGACTTTAAGACTTGGTGACTATAGGAGTAAAAAAGAAAAGAACCCTGAGAAAACCAAAACTGGTAATTTTCAGGGTTCTTTTTATTGATAATAAACTCAGTTAATATCTATTTCTAATGATTGGCTTATTTATTCAATAGTTCGTCAAAAGTTAATGATACATAATACATAGAGCCAACATATGCACTTCCATAAGCTTGCATGTATGGCTTTCCTCCAAGATTTGTTCCTCCAAGTTTTACAATTGATTTAATACTATTTAGTTTATAGCTAAACTGAGCATCAAAGTTGTTGATAGCAGGAACAGTAGTATTAGAAAAAAGAGGCACATTAGTTGTAGTTGGAGTAGGGAAGCTAGACTCCCACGTAAACGCATCTTGATAACGATAGGCTAAGTTGAAGCCCCATTTGTTACCACTCGTGATTCTCTTGCCAAAGTTTACTTTATAGCTGTATTTAGGCGAATTAAATCCAGCATAAGGTACTTCAGTACTTGCAGTAAAATTATTCATTTGATTGTTACTTATGCTCCCACCGACAGTATAACCTTTATCTAGTAAATAGCTTAAGCCCAAAGACCAACCTGAGATAGTAATATCTTCATCTGAATTAGCAGGACGTGAATAACCAGCTCGTGTACTACCACTTCCCAAACCCGATTCTATTGGTAAACCTGGACCTGCAGCAGCAGTTGGGACTAAAATTGTATTACCACCAATAAAGTTTTTATAAACACTATAATAATATGAAGCGTCAACAAAAAGCGTTTTGTTAATAAGTCCTTTGTAACCTATTTCATAAGATTGTATTTTTTCAGGTACTAATGGTCTTGCTTTATATTTCGGTAAAGAAGCCAAAGCATAAGCAGGAGCTACTTGTTTAGTAACCTCTGTTACTTTCTGAACCACTGTAGACTGTACTGTATTTTGAATCAATGTTTGTACCGAAGCAGATGCCATTTGTTGTTGAACTCCAGCTTGAATGGCTGCTGCTGCGTTAGCAGGAGGAATTTGCCCTGCCGCTACTGCCGCTTGAACTTGAGCAGTTACAGCGGCAGTCACTTGTGCCTGAACACCAGCGATTACTGCATTTTGAATGGTAGGTAATTGAGCTGTCACGGCAGCAGTAGCATAGGTTTGGGCATTTGCTAATACTGTTGGAGTAATATATTTCGATGGATTAGCCGCAAAATCAGTAAGAACTTCTCTTGTTACACCTGTTGCTAATTTATAACGTGAATCAAACTCAGATAGACCACCAATCAATGTACCAGCTGGCGTTTGAAGGTCGATATACTGATTCTGTGTTGTTGGAATTCTAAAACCTGTTTGATAAGATAAACGAACATTATGCTCTTGAGAAGGTGAATAAACCGCCGAAAAACGAGGTGTATATTGTCCATCAAAATTTTGGTTTTTATCATAACGAAGTGAACCTGTTAATTTTAAATGTTCAGCAAAAAGTGTTTTAGAAACTTGAGCAAATGCACCATATTCGTTAATAGTAATTGTTCCAGTACGACCATCTTTTAAATCAGAGAATAGTGTACCTTCTGAACGAAGCTCATACAAACGATAATTTGCACCAACTGTTACCTCCGCAAATTTGATTTGATCTTTGAAATTGTACAAACCTTCTGCATGATATAAATTGCTTTTATCTGCAAAAGCTCCACCACCACTAGTAATAGAGGTATTACGATATTTGTCTAATAAAGTATTAAAAGCTGCAGTACCAGGCTGAGGCATATTGCGGTCTGCATATTGACGAGCAGATAGGTGAGCGTTTTCATCTGTTCCACCTGCTGTTTTTGCAGTCATATATGCACCTGCATATTCAGAATACCAAGTATTGTTTGATTTTATCTCTGTTAGCATTCCGATAGCTGCTAAACCTGCTGTATAGGAGCTTCCAGAACGTTCTTGAGTGGTATAAGCCTTTAATGTAAAGTTATTACCTCTTAATTCTAATTTTGCCTGTGTAATATTAAAATCACGCAAAGAATATCGTCCTGTACCTGTGTATAAGGTTGTACCTTCTCCATAATTAACTTGTGCTATTGCTTCTACCTTTTCAGTTAAACGATAATGTAGGGCAGCATTAAATTTTAAGGATTTAGTATTATGGTCAACCAAGTCTATTTCTCTATATCCAGTTCTACTTACATTTACATTAGGCAATGCTGCATTCAGGGTCTGTAAATTTGCTTGGATTTCGTCTCCATAAACGTTCATTCCATCATAGTCAGTTTTAGTGCCAAGCCCTCTTGATGGGTCGTTATTTCCTCCTAAGTTTAAGTTGGTAAAATTCGTTGCTTGCCAATCTTTTGCTTGAATATGAGAGAAGTTTAATTTGAATGCAATCTTATTATTGAATGCTTTTGCATAGCGGATACTTAAATCTGTAAATGGAGTAGTTACAGTTGAACGATTATCTGCCGACATTAATCCAAATTTAGTAGAAGCACTCAAACCTTGATATAAAAATGGACTTTTACTATTCATTAAAATCAGACCGTTGATGGCATTTGGTCCATATAATGCAGAAGCTGCTCCAGGCAATAATTCAACACTTTCAACATCTAGCTCTGGCATACCAATGATATTATCAACCGCAAAATTTAGACCAGGAGCAGAGTTGTCCATACCATCAATCATTTGTACAACACGAGGGTTACCAGTAGAGCCAAATCCACGCATATTAATAGATTTGAACAGCAAACCTTGGGTTGCCATATCAACTCCTTTTAAATTAGCTAAACCGTCATAGAAAGATGCTGAAGGAGTGTTTTGAATGGCACGAAGATCCATTTTCTCTACTGTGACTGGTGATTTCATTACACTTTCTTCAACACGAGAAGCTGCTACTACCACTTCTTGCCCCATGATAACTTGTTCTGATAATGTTATATCATAATTACTTTTACTACCATCCACAATAAACTCCTGTGTATTATAACCAACGCTTGATACAATTACAGTAAAGGGAGTGGGCGTACTTGTTGTAAGGGAAAATGAACCCTTAGTATCCGATATTGTTCCTATCACTCTTCCTTTTACTGAAATACTTACACCAATCAACGGTTCTTTTGTAGAACCATCGCTTATCTTACCCGAGATTTTTGTTTGGGCAAATAGCATTGAGGTCAAAAACAATAGTGAGGTGACTAACCCAAGCCTGATTGTCGTAAAATAATTTTTCATACGTTTCTTTGTTAGTGAATAAAAATTGAAATAGTATCTTCTCCGTGATGTTTTGAATTATTATACAAATAGAAAGAAAATTTTGGATTTTATTATGCAAGCAGAGTAAATTTTTTACATTTTTTCTTAAAATTGTCTAATATGAATAAACAAAAGCATAAAATATTAGATGTAATCCATTCTGCAATCAAGATAATAGTTTAATTTTAGTAAATCACACATTCACTAGAAATTATCAAAGTAAGGAATTTATCGACTAACACTATTTATGTATGAGGTAGTTAAATTAGATTTTTTAGTATTTAAAATAGTTTTTGTTGTTAAATTATGAAGCTTTCCTTGGTAATTTCTTTTTTTTCAAAACTATACATATCTTTAAATTCCAGAATCATAGCACACGACTAAAAAAATAAAAATTAATACTAAATCATGAATAAAAATAACTATGTAGTAATTATGGCAGGAGGGGTTGGTACTCGTTTTTGGCCATTTAGTAGAACAAACAATCCAAAACAATTTCATGATGTTTTAGGTACGGGTAGAACACTTTTACAGCAAACAGCTGACCGTTTTGAAAATATTTGTCCAAATGAAAATATTTATATTGTAACAAGTGCTGATTACATTGATTTAATAAAAACACAATTACCTTTTTTGTCGGATAGCCAAATATTAGCAGAGCCTATCCGCAGAAATACAGCACCTTGTGTGGCGTATGCTTGTTATAAAATTGGCAAGCAAAACCCAGATGCTAATATTGTAGTTGCTCCGGCCGATCATATTATATTGAAAGAAAACGAGTTTGAAAAAAGAATAAATATTGCGCTTGAAACTGCTGCTAGCGGAGATGTATTAGTAACGCTTGGAATTACACCAACCAGACCTGATACTGGTTATGGTTATATTCAGTACGGTCAGTCTGATACAGAAGTTAAAAAAGTAAAAACATTCAGAGAGAAACCAAATTTAGAACTAGCAAAAGCTTTTATTGAAAGTGGCGACTATGTTTGGAATGCTGGAATTTTTATCTGGACTGCCAAGGCTATCAAAAAGGCATTTGCAGATAATAGTCCTGCTGTGCATAGTGTTTTTGAAGCAGGTAATGATATTTATTACACTGAGCAAGAAACGGCATTTATCAATGAAATATACCAGAACTGTGAGAGCATCTCGATTGACTATGCCATCATGGAGAAAGCCGAGAATGTATTTACCGTTTTAGGAAATATTGGTTGGTCTGATTTAGGTACTTGGAAATCATTATATGAAGTATCAGATAAGGACGAAGATGCCAATGTGATTGATGGGGCAACGATGCTTTATGATGTTAAAAATAGTATTATTAAAACACCTAAAGATAGATTGGTAGTCATTCAGGGACTAGATGGTTATATCGTAGCCGAGTATGATAATGTATTAATGATTTGTGAAAAAGAGCAGGAGCAATTCGTTAAAAGCTTTGTAGCAGATGCTACTAAAAAAGGGAAAGAATTTGTGTAGGCTTACCTTTAAATAAAATATACGTTTTGAATGAATCCACTCTGTTTTGAGTGGATTTTTCATTTTGTAGAGGTTTCATAATATTGAAGAGAAATATTTTAAAAAAGATTTGTGATTTTGTGGCATTCTTAGTCATAAAATCACAAATCTAATAATAGGTGTATAGACTCATACTTAATTAAAAAACTAAATTGAGCCCTAACGTTTTGAGACATAACTTTATCTTTAGTAAGCTTCGTTATTTAAATGTTTCAAGGTGTTAGCAGGTATTTTTAAGATAGGCGTATTGTTTCTTAGTAATAAAATGGTGTAAATAATTTCTTATGCAAATTTGCCATAAAAGAAATCATGCAAATTTTGTAATCGACAAAACATATTAACTTTTCGACAAAATATGCTTGACATTCTACATTAATTTTAATTGTAAATCGACTGTATATACGTTCTCTTCATTTTTTATTTGAAGAGAATGAGTATCAGCAAACAGCGTAGCTAACCGTTTTTTTACATTAGTTAAACCAATGCCTCCAAATGTTTTTCTTTGATTACTATTAGGTAAATTTGATTTGCTATTTTCTACTTCAAAGTATAGCTTCTTATTGTCAACTTTAAGTAATATTTTGATAAAACAGTTTGACAATAAGTCTCCTATACTATGCTTGAAGGCATTTTCAACAAAAGTAATAAGTATCATTGGAGGAATGTTTCCATGAATCTCTCCTTCTACTTCAAAGCTTACTTGAAGTCTTTTCGTATTCCTCATTTTTTCTAGCTCAATAAAATTAGTGAGGAAACTTACTTCTTTTTCCAAACTGATTGTTGGTTGATTAGCTTCGTACAGGACATAATCTAACAAACTAGATAAAGATAAAATAGCTTCACTATTACGTTTATCCTCAGTGACAGAAAGGCAGTAAATGTTATTAAGGGTATTGGTTAAAAAGTGAGGATTTATTTGAGACCTTAAATAGTCTATTTCTGTTTGCTTTTTTTCAGAAATGTTTTTAGCCAAAGAACGAGAGAGTATTATAAAGAAAGCGGGTAAAGCTGTTATTAGTATTTCAAGAGTACTTCCAATAATTTCACCAGATTCAAAAAAATACCAAAATCCTTTTTCATAAAATTTCTTTAGATAACTATTGCTACCTGTAATTTCTTTATCGTTTATCCAATTATTGTTAAAGATTAATTGAACTCTAAAATAATAAAATATACTTACCATAAAAAGGAGGAAGGTAATCCCGATAATAGTAATAAAATATTTACGTTTACTATCAGATTTCCAACTGGGAAGGATAATGTACGTTATGCTGTAGAAAAAGATAATATCAGGAATGAATACATATAATAATGTAGTGATTTGATAGTAGATATTAACAGTAGGGGCAAGAATCACACCCCAAAGACTAGCAAGCATTAATCCCCAAAAAACACAATGCAATAGAATCCTTCTCTTAACAGATACCCCTTCAATAGGATATATTTTTAAAAACAACTCGGCAATTTTTTCCATATTAATTAATAGGTTTAATCTTACTCATTAGTGTTTCCTTATAGTTTTGTCCCATTGGAATCATGATATTGTTTTTGAGTTCTATCAAACTATTGCTACTATCAATTGATGTGATTTTATCAGTAGCGATAATATAAGATTTATGTACTCTCATAAAACTTTGAGGAGGTAGAATCTCCACCATCTTTTTCATGGTAATATGGGTAACAGTTGGGCGGTCTGCATCAGTGATAATTTTGATATAATCTCTTAGTCCCTCTACATAAATAATATCATTAAAATTTACTTTTATCATCTTACTACCTTCTTTTACATACACCATCGTTTCTGAAGAAGGATGCTTGTCTTCTTTATCTGTAAGGCTATATAGACGTTGAACCTTTTCAATCGATTTTTGGAATCGGTCAAAAGAGATTGGCTTTTTAAGGTAATCAATTACATCCAAATCATAGCTTTCTAAAGCATAATCAGCATGGGCTGTCATGATAATTATGTGTGGACTTGGTGAAAGCATCCTGATAAAATCTAGTCCAGATAAATGAGGCATTGATATATCAGTAATAATCAAATCAACGACTTGATGAGCTAGAAAATTAGAGGCTTCAATAGCATTATCAAAAACTTGAAGGAGTTCTATAGAAGGAATTCGAGATAAATAATTTTTGATAAGGTTTTGAGCAGGTTCTTCATCTTCAAGAACAATACAACGGAGGGTTTTCATACGTTTTAGGTTCAAGTAGATTAATATTATAGTGGCTTATTTTATAGAATAAAGCAGCGTCATGATTTATAAGAACCATGACGCTAAAAGGCAATTTTTATTAGTTAAGTATATTAAGCAATCTCTTCAAAACCACAATAAGGCACTAATACTTTTGGTATTTTAATACCTGTTTCAGTTTGATTGTTCTCCAAAATGGCTGCTAAAATACGAGGTAAAGCTAAAGCAGAGCCATTAAGTGTATGTAATAACTGAGATTTGCCTTCAGTTTTCATTCTTAACTTTAAACGGTTGGCTTGATATGTCTCGAAGTTTGATACAGAACTAACTTCTAGCCAACGACCTTGTGCTGCAGACCAAACCTCCATATCATAAGTAAGGGCAGATGTAAAGCTCATATCGCCTCCACATAAACGCAATACTCTGTATGGCAGCGCTAGCTTTTGAAGAATGCTTTGTACGTGTAATGACATTTCTTCTAAAGCATTGTATGAGTTTTCAGGCTTTTCGATGCGGACAATTTCGATTTTATCGAACTGATGTAAACGGTTCAACCCACGAACATGAGCGCCCCAAGAGCCTGCTTCACGACGGAAACATGGCGTATAACCTGCATTCTTGATAGGTAAATCTGTTTCTTGTAAAATTACATCACGATACATATTGGTAATAGGTACCTCAGCCGTAGGAATCAAGAACAAATCATCCTCAGTCGCATGATACATTTGCCCATCTTTATCAGGTAACTGACCAGTACCAAAACCAGACTCTTTATTAATCAAAATAGGAGGTTGAATTTCGGTATAACCTGCATTAATGGCTTCGTCTAGGAAGAAATTAATCAAAGCACGCTGAATTCTAGCACCTTTTCCTTTATAAACAGGAAAGCCTGCACCTGTGATTTTATTGCCTAATTCAAAATCAATGATATCATATTTTTTGATTAAGTCCCAGTGAGGTTGAGCATTCTCTGGTAAAGTAGGAATAGCTCCATTTTCCAATACCACTTCATTTTCCTCAGGTGTTTTTCCTACTGGTACACTGCTGTGTGGCAAGTTGGGCAAAGTAACTAATACTTCATATAAGTCAGTTTCAGTATTTTTCAATACTTCTTCCAATTCTTTAGAACGAACTTTCAAAGAACTAGTTTCAGCTTTGGCTGTTTCAGCTTCCTCTTTCTTACCCGCTTTCATCAATCCACCAATTTCTTTGGCAAGAGCATTTGATTTTGCTAGGGTAGTATCTAATTCAACTTGTGTTTCACGACGCTTTTCGTCTAATGCTAATACTTTCTCAACGATTTCTTCAGCATCCTTGAAGTATTTACGTTTTAAGCCCTCAATTGTAGTGGCTTTGTTTTCTTTAATTTGTTGTATTTGTAACATAAGTTTTTTCTAAATCTAATTTACAAAATTGTCTTGAATTAAGTATCTGTATATGCTTGTATGGGTTCAATACTAATAAATCATCATCTCCAGTTATAATTAAAGTTGCATCATCAGCTACTGCGAGGGATAAAAATTTATTGTCTTTTGGATCTCTACAATCAAATACAGGATTATCTATTTGAATCCAAAGGGCTGCTTTTCTAAAACTACTTAAAAAATTAAATCGGGTTTCATCACTGAAGTATTTGTCAAATTTTCTACGAAAAAGTACATCGACAAGTTCTGCAAAAGTTTCTTCTGAAGCTAATAAAACACCATGCTGAAGTGCTTTGTGATATGCTTGTGCAGTAGTACTTTTCCCATCAGGTGAAATAACAGCACTTAAAAGTGTATTTGTATCAAATACGAATTTAAGAACGTTGTTCATTATCAATTTCCTTTAAAAGCTCATCAAGCATTTGATTCGTTAATCCATTTTGGGAGGATTCTTGTCTTAAAATATCCGAACTTTCTAATAAGCTTTTATTTAAAGAATCTACGAATCTTATTTTTAAGAGATTTTCAATAGCTATCATAGCCGATTCTTTCTCCTTTTCAGAAGCATTCGTGAATGCAAGATAAATTCCATCAGGAATATTTACTGATAATGCTTTCATGATATATAAAATTTATTTCCACAAAGATAAAAAAAATAGCCGTGCTGGAAACAGGTTTCACAACACGGCTATTAAGCAATGTCGTTATAATTAAGGAGCGGAGAAAATATCTTTCATCGCATCTTCATATAAAAAACAACGTTCATTCAAAGCATTCAAAGCAGCAGCTTTGTTTTTGCCGTGAATTAACAAAGTAATATTATGCTCGGAAGCACCATAGCAAATCATTCTGATTGGAATATTTTTCATTGCTTCTAATACTTTCAAAGCAATGCCTTCTTTGTCAGCCGAGAAGTTTCCAACGATACAAACGATAGTCTGGTCTTTATCACATTCTTCTAAATCTGCAAATTGACGTAATTCGCCCATGATTTCTTCTAAATGTTCGTCATTATCAATGGTTACAGAAACCGAGACTTCCGATGTCGTAATCATATCAACAGGCGTTTTGTATTTTTCGAATACCTCAAATACTCTACGCAAGAAACCATAAGCATTCAACATTCTGGTTGAATGAATATAAATAGCTGTTAAATTATCCTTGGCAGCAATAGCTTTAATTTCACGGTCAGATGTTTTGTCAGCAATCAAAGTACCAAAAGCTGCTGGTTCCATCGTATTTTTTAAACGTACAGGAACACCTTTCATTTTAGCTGGCGTAATCGTACTTGGGTGCAAAATTTTTGCTCCAAAATAGGCTAATTCGGCTGCTTCTTCAAAGGTCAATTCACGAATAGGGAAGGTTTTCTTTACGATACGTGGGTCATTATTGTGCATTCCATCAATATCTGTCCAGATTTGTACTTCCTCCGCTACAATGGCGCCACCGATTAATGATGCTGTATAGTCTGAACCACCTCTTTTTAAGTTATCTACTTCTCCACGTGGATTTCTGCAAATAAACCCTTGGGTAATAAAGATTTGCTTGTCTGTCAATTGTGAGAGAATAGCCCCTAATTTTTCTTCAGTAAACTTCAATACAGGTTCGTTGTCTGCATCAATGAGCATAAAGTCTAACGCTGGTAATAAAGCCGCACTAATACCTTGTTCACGTAAATATGCTTCGAACATTTGGGTAGAAAGCAATTCACCTTCAGCTACAATTTCCTTTTCTTGTTTTATTGAAAATGGCTTGATACTTTCTAAAGAACGGATAAACGAAAATTCTTTTTCAATAATTGCCTTACCTTCAGCATAACCCGCTTCTGTACTATAGAGCTCTTTAATAAAGACTTCGTAATGCGCAAATAACTCGTTTATTTTCTGAGTAGCTTCATCATCATTATTCGCCTTCAAAGATTCTCCGATAGAAATTAAAGCGTTTGTAGTACCTGAAAGGGCAGACAAAACGACAATTTTACGATTACCGTCTTCAGTAATCAAATTTTTAATTGAGTGCATTCGCTCGGGCTTCCCAACGGAAGTTCCCCCAAATTTCCAGACTTGCATTTTTTCTTCTTTAATTATTGATTATCAATGATTTGTATTTGAGATTGATAGTTTTTAAATTTCTCGTCGGCTGAGATTAATGAGATGTCCTCTTGAAAAGCCGTTGCTATAAGTAATCTATCAAAAGGGTCTCTGTGGTTTTCTACTAATTGTATAGTATTGTAAGCGTTGATATATTCGTTTTTAATAGGTAAAATTTGAAAATCGACTAAGATTAACTCTTTGATTAATTCTTCGATTGACATTTTCATATCTGGAATTTTCCCTAGCTTCTGTTTTATGGCAATTTCAAATAAGCTTACTTGACTGACCCAAATAGCATTATTATCATCCTCTAGTATCTGTTTCAGTTTAATAGAGAGTTTAGGGTTATTCTGTAAGGCCCAAATAAGAATGTGGGTATCAATAAGATATTTTTTCATATCAATACATATATTCATTTAAGTCTTCTAAAGGCTCATCAAAATCATCAGGAATTGAAATTTTCCCTGCTAAAGTACCTAATTGTCGTTTTTTCTTAGGAGTTTCTTCAACATCGCTGGTTACCAAAACAATCACCCTAACAGATTGATTTGCTTTGAGTTGAGAACGAAGATTACTCGGAATATCAATGTGTTGATTATCCGTAAGAACGGTCGGAAATTCGATGGCTTGTAGCATAATTTTGTTGTTAAAATGTGCTAAACTTTCTGACAATTGAAAGTTTTCTTTATTCTCTAATCCCTAAAACGCCAACATTTTCACTGCTGTAATAGCAGCTTCATCCCCTTTATTTCCGTGGATTCCTCCTGCACGGTCTAATGCCTGTTGTTCTGTATTGGGCGTAAGTACACCAAAGATAACAGGTTTATCATATTTTAAGCTTACTGTAGTAAGTCCTTGGGCTACGGCGTTATTAATATAATCATTATGTTTAGTTTCGCCCTGAATCACACATCCAATACAAATCACTGCATCAATTTCTGCTTTTTGCGCCATCTTTTGGGCTGCAAACGTTAGTTCATAGCTTCCCGGAACGTTTACTCTTATCACGTTCTCTTCTTTTGCTCCGTAGGCTAAAAGAGTTTTATGAGCACCCGCTGCCAAGGCATTAGTAACTTCCTCATTCCACTCTGCCACCACAAGGGCAAACTTTTTATCACTTACGTTTGGTAAGTTTTCTGTGGAAAAAATACTTAGATTTTTATGTGCTGAAGACATTTTATAGTTGGTATTGGCTCTAAAAAGTAATGACGAAAGTTTACGGATTAAAGCGTGTGTACGAAAGTTTAAAACTAATAACTATAAAAAAAGGGATAAGAACTTATGCTCTTATCCCTCTCGTATCAATATTTTATTGATTCCTTTATTCTGAGACAGAGCCTTCTAACACCGCTTTATACTTCTTAGCGTTGATGGATTCTGACGACTCTGCATATTTGTCTACAATTTCAGTATAAACAGCCAACGCTTCTTTTTGTTCGTTGTTTGCTTCATAAGCAGCAGCCAATTTCATTAAATATGTAGGCGTGAAGAATTTGTTAGCCTTATATTCAGCAGCTTTTTTATAATATGTTATAGCATCGCTATATGCTTTCTTTTCTGTATAAGCATCTCCAATTAAAGAATACGCACGAGCCTGCACCAATAAATCTGAGCTACTGAATGATTTTAACTGATCAATGGCTGCATCAAATTTACCTTCTTTTAAATTAGCAACACCCGCATAGAAGCTTGCTAAATTTCCAGTATTTCCACCAAAATCATCAGCAATTTTACCTAATTCTTTAGCAGCTACTTTATTTGAGTCTGCTTCAAATTGATAAACAGCATTAAATAATTTTGCCTGTCCTTCTTCGTCTTTTGTCGTTAAGTAATATTTGTAGCCAAAATAACCTAATATCGCCACTACCAATATACCTGCTACACCATAAATTACGCCTTTGTTTTTTTCAACAGTCGCTTGAACTTTATGAATGTCATGCTCTAATTCGCTTTTTAAGCCATCAGCAGTTTCCAAAAAATCAAGTGGCGTTTTTTCGTCTTTCTTTGTCATTGTTGGTTTTTATCTTTATTTGTTGTCGGTTATTTATCCTTGTATAATGAATTGATAATGAGTTTACAAAGCAAATAACTAATCATTTTTTACTAGCTTCAAAATCGGATTGCAAAATTAGGAAATCTCTTGGAACTTTAAAGGTTTTTGTGTAATCTTTTCAAGCCTAATTTCAAAAGTATCAAAAAATAAGGGATTTAGGTGCTTTTTAGCGAAACATTTTGAGATAATAGCATGATTTTCCCATCGATTCTGTCTCTAAAATCTATTTCTGACGAAGCCAATTTTCTGGATTTTGCTTATCAAAAGTTTTCCAAACTTGGAAATTTAACTCCGAAGTACCATCAGTATCAGAGGCAACCTCACCTACTTTTTGTCCAGCACCTACTTTTTGTCCATTTCTTACTGATACGTTAGATAATTTACTATAAATGGTAAAATAATCGCCATGCTGAATCGCTACAACCATATAAGTTCCTGGAATAGAAACCACAGACTGAACAACGCCTTCATAAACTACATTTACATCATTCCCTGCACTTGTTTGTATATCAATACCATTATTGTTTGTTCTGACTCCTTTCAAAACAGGGTGATTATGTACCCCAAAACGACTAGAAATAAAGCCAGAATTAACAGGCCAAGGCATCCTGCCTCGTAATGCCGAAAAAGAAGTGGCCAACCTTGTTTCTTCCACATTCAGGGCAATGGCTTTTCTATTTGAAGTAATAACAGGCTTCTTGTTTTGATTACGCCTATTGGCTAATTGCTCACGTTCTTGCGAGCGTTTTATTTCACGCTCTACAATTTTAGCAATCATCGTCTCTAAGCGCTCTACTACCTTTTTATTAGCTTCCAATTGTGCTCTTAGGCTTTTTTCTTTCTGGCTTAATTCCGTAACTACTTCTGTTTGTTTTCCTTTTAATACTTGTAAATTTTGTGTTTCTGTAATCTTTTCACGCAAAACAGCATCTTGCTCTTGTTTCTTTTGCAAGATTTTTACTTGTTCTGTCAATAATTCCGAACGTACTTGTTGTATTAAAACTGCTTGTTTTTCGCGTGCTGAAGAATATTGTTGAAGGTATTTATAACGACGAATCAGTTGGTTGAAATTTGCAGAAGAAAACAAAAAACTTAGCTTGTTTACTTTATTACTGGTTTTAGCTGCTGTAAAAACCATTTTGGCATATTCTGCCTTTAATTCTTCAAGATTTCCCGAGAGTTTCCCTGTAGCCTTTTTTAGTTCTTCGGCTTCATTTTGAAGTAATTGCTGATTTTCAGAAATGATGTCAATCTGTTTGGCTTGTTTATCAATTCTTTCTCCTAAGGCATTAAGTTTACCTACACTTGCCTCTTTTTTCTGTTCAGTTTTTTCAATGATTTTATTGATTTCCTGAATCTTCTGGATATTCTCTTGCTTGGCAGCCTCCAACTTTTTCCTTTTAGCAAGGGTTGAATTTTGTGCAATTGATAGGTTGGGAATGAAATATAACAAAACAAGAAGCAGTCCTGAAACGAATTTTAGGGCTGCTTGATGATTACTGATATGTAAATTCAACTTTTTGATAAAGTTTTAATTTTTATTTAGAAGTTTTTCGGGTACTCTAAATGGAAATTCCAAAGGAGTGTCTAATAATTCAACCTTTGTGTGCTTGATATTAACAACGGTTTGATACATTTTTTGATCTTCCTTCGACTGATAATCTAGCGTGATTAAGCTTGATTGAGGAAATAAAAACTGATTCAATGTCGTAAAGTCATCAAAGTCTAAAGTTAGTTTATTACTTGTATCTTCTTGTGTAAGCAAGATTTTTTTTAGCTTTTTATTTTCTCCAATATAATTATCTATCAATACTTTGTTTTCTTCTTGTTTTAATAAAAAGTATTCATTGCTACGCACTACTCTGGATTTATTTTTTTTGAAGGGACGATTCCCGACCACCAAAGCTTGTAAAATATCATAGCTTACCTTGAAGTTGAATTTTTCGGCAAAGTCATCATACGTATATTCTTTGTATTCTCCATGGTATTTATCGTAAAGCTTTACAACGCTATCATTGAAAAGCGCTGTAGCCACTGTAATACCAAATGCTGATACGTTCATCCAAATTAAACTGTCTTTACGCATCCTGATATCAACAGTAAAGCTTTGGTTATCATTAGGAGATTTGTACGAAACTTTTGCTTTTGCTTTTAAGTATTTAAAATCAATCTCATCGATTTTAACTTTTTCTTCCTCTGTTACAGTTACTTCTGGTTTAGAAGATGGTATGATAGTCAGGGAATCAATTACTGGCTTCGTCTCAGCTACTTTTAATGAATCAATAGACGAAGCATCGGAGGTTTTATTGATATGTTGACGTTTACAAGAAGCAATAAAAAATGTAAACGCTAAGAGCATTAATGAGTAATGTTTCATATTTTAAGATTAGGTAATTAATAGCTTACTGATTTGAATATCTATTCTATTAATTTCATTTCCGCAATTTTTTTGTCGATTAATGTACTGGTTGTACCTATGGTTTTAGCTTTCTTCCACTGTTCTACAGCTTTTTCTTTTTCACCTAATTGAAAAAGCACATCACCATAATGTTCTACAATTGTACCACTATTACTTTTATTCTGAACAACGGCTCTTTCTAAATAGATTCTAGCCTTGTTATAGTCTTTCATCACATAAAGTACCCAAGCATACGTATCCAAATACGTACCATTATCTGGATGCTTTTCCACCAGTCTTGCACCCATTTCAGCGGCTAATTCCAGTTTATCTTTTCTTAAAGATAGGAAATAACTATAGTTATTCAGTACATGGTCATTGTTTGGGTCAGCTTTTAGGGCAGCCTCATAGGCTTCATCCGACTTCTGATATTTACTTAAACTATTATAAGTATCACCCAATAGCGCATTGATGTGTTGGAATAACTCAGAATTTGTGGGTGTTAGTCGTCTAGCTTCTTCTAACGACTCTGCCGCTTTGTTATGATTTCTTTTTTGATAATATGCCGAACCATTCAAATACCAAAATGCAGATTGATTTGGAAAAACCTCTATGGCTTCTTCGCTATGAACAATGGCGCTATCTATTTGTCTTAACTTAAAATCAATGTTGATGATATTTCCCCAAACTTCATTGATAGATTTATCCAGCCTAGCTGCTTTTACATACTCATCTCTGGCTGATTTCTCATCACCTTTTTGAAAAAGCAAATCACCATAAATAGCATGAGATTTTGGGTCTTGTGGATTAGCCTTAATCAATACCTTCACCAAATTAAATGCTGTTTGTTTTGATTTTTCATCTTTGGCCATGTTCATGTAACCAATCAGGATACGTGCCTTCGTGGTAGCATCAAGGCTGGCATCGGCAAAAGCTAATTCTAACTCACGATTACATTTATCAATTTCTCCTTTTTCCTGATACAACTGTGCTAACATGATATGAGCCTGTGCATTTTCAGGATTCATTTTCAGAATCTTCTCAAGATATGGAATGGCTTGCTCATTACGTTTGTTCGACATCAGCAATTCTGCTTGGTCTATATTATAATCAATTTCTTCAGGGTCTGATAAAATTAGTTTTTCGCCTTCTTTTATGGCTTCATCTACTTTACCGATTTTTACCAAAACCATCTGTTTCTGACGCGTAATTTCTTCATTAATACCAATGATTTTTTCAGCTCGGCTGTATGATTTCAGTGCCTCATCAAAGTGATTATCGAAAATATAAACGGCGGCTTGCGCTACATATAATTCAGATTTTGAAGGATTCAGGGCAATGAGGTTTTGATATACCCTTGCTGCTGCATCATATTTTTGTTTTCTGACATACAAGTCTGCCAATAACTCTCCATACGCTTCGTTTTCGCTATTCAGTTGAAATGCTTTTTCAGCATATAAAATAGCCTTGTTTTCGTCTTTTAATTTTTGGTAATTATTAGACAAAGCATACAAAATTCCGCTGTTATCAGGTACGATAGCAAGTGCCTTTTCATAAAATTCAACCGCTTTGTCATAGTCTTCCATCATATAGAACTTCATTCCTTCGGTAAAAAACGATTCTGCTTCAAGCAATTGAGCTTGCGATTGCTCTTCTTTTTTCTTAGAAGATTCACGTTTTTGGGCATACGAAAACTGACTAATTATTAATAAAGTAGCCAGTAATGAAAAAATATATCGAAGATTAAAATTCATCATTTAATATATAGCAGATTGAAGAAAAAAACATTTCTCAAGACAATTTTGTCTGTATCAGTATTTTCCGTTCTTCAAAGTTAAGGAAAATCTATTTAAGTCGTTATTGAATAATATTGCCTTAAAGAATTAAATGCAATTTAGTTTCAAGCCTACTAACGAATAATATTGTAATTAGGTATATCAAAAATACTTCAAATTTTAAGGTTTTGTTTCATTTTTTTACTTGAAATTCTTGGCTGAGCAAATCTACTACCGCTTTTATTTTTTCACTATCCGAATAAGCAATTTCATACTCTGGTACTGCTGGTAAACCGCCCATTGCAATGCCTTCTTTTCGGAAAGTCATCGTCGAATCTCTGGTAGATTTTCCTGTTAGGTGAATAGCATCCACGCCTGTTTGGGCAATTTGTATGACGTTGCTCAGATTTATGCCACTACCCACCATAATTTGTATCCTTCCCTGTGCCTGTTCTACGATAGCCTTAATTTGTGCTATGCCATCTATCGCTACATTCTTTTGACCAGAAGTTAATATTCTGTCACAACCTGCTTCAATAATAGCTTCTAATGCTTCTGAATAATCAGGCGTCATATCGATTGCTCTGTGGAAAGTTACTTCCATAGGCGAGGCTAGTTTTACCAATTCAGCAGTTTGTTGAATGTTTACACGGCCATCGGGGTGTAAAATTCCCAATACGATACCTGCACAACCTAAAGCTTTCATGGAAAGTATATCCTCTTTCATGATAGCAATCTCTTCATCGGTATAACAAAAGTCTCCACCCCTAGGGCGAATCATCGCATTGATTCCAAGTTTTACTTTTTGAGTGACCATTTTTACTAAACCAGCCGAAGGCGTAGTACCACCTTCAAACATTGAACTACAAAGTTCTATTCTATTTGCTTGGGCTTTTTCTGCCGCTACACACGATTCAAAAGAATAAGCACAGACTTCTACGAGGGGTTTTTGTTGTAAAGTAAGGGTTGAATACTTCATTGGGACAAATTTAATGTTTATTTAATCTCTTAGGAAGATTATAGTATTTTATTGAATTTCAGGATAATAAAAGAATATAGCTACAAAATTGTAAATAATTATAGCTTTAAATGTACTTTTTTCAAATAAATTTAGTTAATTCAACACAAGATTTTAAAGAAAAAAGCTTTTCATAAATAAAAAACGTATACTTTTGCAATCCTGAGAAAAACAGGTTAAATAATAGCTGTATAAGTCTCTTATAATCAGTATTTTATTTTTTAAATTAGTAATTAATTGTAATCAAATTCATATAATATGTACTGGACACTTGAATTAGCATCCTATCTAGAAGATGCTCCATGGCCTGCCACGAAAGATGAACTAATCGATTTCGCCATCCGTACTGGATCGCCACTTGAAGTAGTTGAAAATTTGCAAGAATTGGAAGACGACGGTCAACCTTACGAAAGCATCGAAGAAATCTGGCCAGATTATCCTACTAAAGATGATTTCTTCTTTAACGAAGATGAGTATTAAAATTGGATAATAGAAAGTAATTACGAAGTGCCACCTGTTGAGGGTGGCATTTTTTTTGTTGATATTATATATTATTGCTTTAAGCAATGAGCTATAAGCTGTTTATATTACTAACATTAATAACAAAAAAAGCCTATTGCTCACAGCTCAGCACTCATTGCTACAAATAAACTACTTACATGAAAAATAACATCAGGATTAATATTATTAGTCAGTTCAATCAGGAGGATAAAGCTATCATTGTGCCGATTTTGCAGACTAATGAGCCTACGGATGAGCTAGAAAAAGTAGCCCAAAATTTTGGAATAGATGCCCTGTTGCTCAAACAAGACTTTAAGGCAGATTTCAAAGAAATTCATGTAGTGTATTCTGCTCAGCATCAGAAAGTAATATTGTTGGGTTTAGGAAAAAATCCCAACACTGCTGATATTATTCGTGCATTCAGGAAACTGATTCACGAACAAAAAACAAAGCTACCCAACACAGTGTGTATTGATGCCAGAACATTGCCCGAAGCATGGGTTGAATACCTTGTGAATGGCTGTATATTGGGTACTTATGATTTTGGGTTATATAAAACGGATGATAAAGCCAATATTCCACTGTTGGGGAATGAAGGAACACTGAATATCATCAGTGAATTGAAAAATTTAGATGCCTTCATTCAAAAAGGAAAAGCAATTGCCGAAACACAAATGCAGATGTTTGATTTGATGAATGCCCCTGCTAATAAAAAAATACCGCATACTTTAGCGAAATGGGCGTTAGCATCTGGCGAAAAATATAATTATTCAGTAAAGGTGCTTGAAAAACAGCAGTTGAATACCCAGAAATTAAATGCCCTTTTAGCGGTAGGGCAAGGTAGCGAACATCCCCCGATGTTGATTATCATGGAATATCGTTCGCCCAAAGCTACACAAACAGTGGGTTTAGTAGGCAAGGGTGTAACTTTTGATACTGGTGGAATATCCATAAAATCGTCGACTAATATGCACTTGATGAAGTCGGATATGGGAGGTGCCGCTGCTGTTTTTGGTGCGATAGAATTAGCCGCCAAGCTTGAATTACCTGTACATTTAATAAGTATCATACCTGCTTGCGAAAATGCGGTAGATGGCAAATCGTTCAAACCAAGCGATGTAATAAATTCTTATGCTGGAAAAACGATTGAGGTGATTGATACTGACGCCGAAGGAAGATTGATTCTGGCAGATGGCTTAAGTTACCTAACCAAGAATTTTAAGGTGGATACTATCATAGATTTAGCCACGCTGACAGGTAGTTGCGTGGCCACGTTGGGCTATCATGCTGCGGGTATGTTTACGAGTAATGATGAATTAGCCGATACTCTGAACCAATCTGCTACCGAGACAGGAGAACGACTATGGCGTTTGCCTTTGTGGGATGTGTATAAAGAAGACATTACTTCGGATATTGCCGATGTTCGCAACTATTCGGGTAAGCCAATGGCTGGGGCTATCTCTGCGGCAAAATTCTTAGAAGTATTTACTGATAATCATCCAAAGTGGGCTCATTTAGATATTGCAGGAACAGCCTTTGGTGACACAGAGTTTGCTCCGCACAGAACTGGAACGGCTTTTGGAGTAAGACTATTAGTCGATTTTTTAAGTAAAATATAGTTAGTACTTTCTTGGCTTAATCCGTTGATTTTATTAATTTTAATTAATTGCAAAATCTATTTAATCCTGATAAACTATGTCATCAACGCTTTCTTTTCTTTGTATTTCTACTTATTTTAAAGGGAATGAGTTTTTGCGAGCTTGTAAACAAGCTGGAAACAAGGTGTATTTATTGACGAATAAAAAGCTAGAACATAAACCTTGGGTTCGAGAATTTATTGATGAAATATTTTACGTTGAAGAAAAAGCCGACGGTTCTATTGATATGAACGAGGTCATTCTAGGCTTAGCCTATATGATGCGTTCAAGAAAGGTAGATAGAATTGTGGCTTTAGATGATTTTGATGTAGAAAAGGCGGCTCATTTGCGAGAACATTTCCGTATTCCGGGTATGGGACAAACCACTGGCCGACATTTTAGGGATAAATTAGCTATGCGGATGAAAGCTGAGGATGCTGGTATAAAAGTACCTATGTTTTCAAGCTTATTTAATGATAATGATATTTTTGAATTTACCCAGAAAGTAACCTATCCGTGTGTCATAAAACCTCGTTCAGAGGCCTCTGCTACAGGGATTAGAAAAGTATATAATTCCGAACAATTATGGGAGGTAGTTCATTATTTGGGTGACCGTCGCCATGAATATTTGGTTGAACAATTCAAGCCTGGGGATGTATTTCATGTAGATTCAATTTCTTTAAAAAGTGAATTTGTATTTACGCGTTCAAGTCAATACCTCTCAACACCGATGGAAGTGGCACATGGCGGAGGCATTTTCCGTTCTGTCACGGTACCTATTGGTTCTGAGCTCGACCTTGCCTTACAAGAAGCTAATGCCCAAGTAATGAAAGCCTTTGGTATGAATTATTCTGCTACTCATTCAGAATTTATCAAAGACCATGAAACGGGTGAGATTATCTTTTTAGAAACGGCGTCAAGGGTAGGAGGGGCGAACCTCGCTGAAATGGTTGAGGCTTCATCAGGGATTAATCTATGGCGAGAATGGGCAAATATTGAAACGGCTGTAGCCAAAAAAGAAGAATATACGTTGCCGCCTGTTGAAAATAATTATTCTGGAATTATTATTTCTTTAACCAGACAGCAATATCCCAATTTAGCAGGATTTGATGCGCCAGAGATTTATTGGAGAATGAACGAAGAATATCACATTGGTATGATTGTGAAATCAGATAATAGAGAAAGAGTCATTGAAATTTTAGATGATTACGCCCATCGTATTTATCAAAATTTTCATGCGTCGGCTCCAGTACCAGATAAGCCCACACATTAAAAATGTCTTAAAATCACTAGAGAGGGACTTAAGTCCCTCTCTAGTGATTTTACTATAACTGCATTCTTATTTGCGTTTGCTCTGATATAAATGCACTGGAATTTTATTGTCGCTTTCCTCGCTGATGGTATAAAAGCTTGAACCATCATTACTAAAGCTAATGCCTTCTCCCTGTGGTTCGGCTGTATAAGGCAACAAACTACCCGCACGTTTCAAGGCCGTCGGAATACTTTCATTGGTTTGGCGTCGCCAGTGAAATACTTGCAGATAATTCTTGATAAGTATTTCTTGATTATCAGCAGAAATACTCCCATCTGTAATATAAAATCCTTGATTGCTAGCTACTGAAAATGAAACCTCTTCTATAAATTCGGCCGTAATTGTTTGCGAAAAAGACTGTGGATAAGGAATTCTATAAAGTCGTTGGTTTTTTTCTCTTTTGCTTAATATGTAAATATCCTTTGTTTCTTGGTCAATCAGCATACACTCAGCATCTCTTGCACCGTCGGGATATTTAAACGTAATTTTTTGAACGTTAGTCAACGTGTTGACAGTTGGTGTATTCGCTGCAATAGTAGGTTCTGCTACTTTATAAATAGCATATTCGCCGTATTGAGCATTATTGTCACCAATCTCGCCAATGTACAAATACGAACCCTCTGGAAAGGTAGCCATCGCAATAGCCTCCCAATCTCTATTTGTAGCACCTTGTAAAAAAAACTCATACAAGCCTTTACCTGATTTATCTATCAAAAAAATCCGATTGCTATCTCCACTATCGTTATGTGTCCAGAGGTAGCCTTTGTTTTTCTGACTTGCTATTAACCCTGAGGCTTCGTCGATAGATTTGTTTTCGATTAATCCTACATCTATCGGATTGTCGAAGTTGTCACTAACCGTAATTGGGGTAGGTTTTTTTTCGCAAGCCACCAATGATAGTAGCCATAAGAAAATAAGCTTTTTCATATTAAGATTAATTTTGCAAAGCCTATTCAACTTCTTGCGGAGATGGATTTGGTTCTTCCTCCACTTTAAGCGTTACTTTTACTTTCTTGATTCTACGAGTATCTACTGAAGAAATTCTAAATTTGTATTTGTCATACTCCACTTCTTCGCCAGCATGAGGCAAGCGAGTAAATAACTCAATCAACAGACCCGCCAATGATTCACTATCTCCTCGGGCTTTATCAAAATAATCATTATCCACACTCAGTGCACGGCATACATCATTCAACGAAACTTTGCCTTCAAATTCAAAAGAGCCATCTTTTAACTTCACATAGCCTAAATCTTCTACATCTGACTCATCATGAATATCACCTACTATCTCCTCGATAATATCCTCCATTGTCACAATGCCTTCTGTTTCGCCGTATTCGTTTACTACAACCGCCATGTGCACTCTTTTTTCTTGAAAATCGTATAGCAAGTCGTCAATCTTTTTACTTTCTGGAATGAAAAAAGTTTGATGTAGTAAATCTTGCCATTTAAAATGCTCGTCTTTTTCCAGATGTGGCAAAAGGTCTTTGATATATAAAATACCCTCTATTTTATCAACAGTTTCTTTATAAACTGGCACACGCGAATAACCAGATTTGTTGATTTTATCCATCAATTCATGAAAGTCAAAAGCAATATCAAAGGCCGTAATATCTCTTCTCGAACGCATTACACTTTTGGCCGAGGTACTGCCAAAGTTTACAATGCCTTTTAAAAGGTCTTTTTCTTGTTCTGATGTGTCTTTACCCGTCGTAATTTCTAGGGCATGGTTTAGTTCGTCGGCAGTGATGGTATAGCCCTTTCGTTCCACTCTTTTTTCGATGATATTACTGATACCCAGCAATAGCGAAGACAAAGGTTGAAAGATGATTGTAGCAATTTCTAATAAAGGAGCCGTTATTTTAGCAAAGCGGAGGTTGTTTTGCTGAGCCCATACTTTAGGAATTAATTCGCCAAAAAAAGTAATGATAAAAGTAACCCCTACCAATAGTACTAAGGTAGCCACTAAGCCTTCCTTTTCTTTTTCGCCTACTACTTGCTCGGTTACATAAGTAGCAATCGTGATAAAGGTAATGTTTACTAAATTGATGGAAATTAATAAAGTAGCTAGTAGTAGCTGTGGTTTGTCTAGTAATTTAGATATAGTTCTTTCTGTTCCACTATCACTTTCACGGCAAGCAGCACGTTCGTCAGAAGATAATGAAAAGAATGCGACTTCAGAGCCAGCCAACAGGGCTGATAACATTAATAAGCCTAATAGAATCAACGCATTGATGCCATAAACGCTGTAAGATGAGGTGCTTTCAACTTGGGCTAAAAGCACCAAAATCGGGTGAGGTTCGTCGGATAATCGGGTTTCCAAAATATAATGGGTTTTAGTGCTTTAGTGATTAAATGGTAATGATTGGTAATTAATTGTTTAGATACTTTTTTGTCTGATAGTTCTGAAAGCAAACATACTAATTACCAATCTTCAATCACTAACTAACTTATAATTTAAAATGGTAAATCATCACTATCGTCACTACCAGTATTGCTACTGAATTCAGGAGTCGGAGCAGGCGTTCTTTCTGGTGCAGGGCGTGATTGTTGCGCAGGTACTGTCTGAGCACTTTCAGAGCCTCCTTCATTACTTCTGCCACCTACCAAAGTCATAGAAGTACCTCTAATCTTAGTTGTTTTTCTGACGATATTATCTTTGTCAGTATATTCTTCGGTACGAATTTTACCTTCAACATATACAGAATCTCCTTTATGAAGGTATTGCTCTGCAATGTTGGCTAAATTATCCCAAAGTTCTATTCTATGCCATTCTGTTTGTTCAACTCTCTGTCCATCTCTATTATTATAAGCTTCAGAAGTTGCTATACTAAAAGTTGTTACTTTAGAACCACTAGGGAGTGATCTTACTTCTGGGTCAGCACCCAATCGTCCTAGCAGAATTACTTTGTTTACACCAGCCATTGTTTAATTGTTTTAAAAGTTTGAGAACCTATGTGAATTTAATGAAAAACAGTTCAAGTTACAAATTTGTCGATAGGAACTGATATTATATTTTATCGTTAAATATCTACAAAAAGTTCAAATTGAACACTTATTTTCTATTAAAATACAAACTCTTTTAAGTAATTGTTTACTAAGGTTGATTTTGGTAAATCGTCTACTTCATTGAGGCTGTACCATTCAAGTTCTTGGGGCAAATCTACAAGAAAATGTTCTTGTACTTCTAAATGCCAAAATTTGGTTTGTATGCGTTGATGAGTAAGTATATGAGTGTATGTGATTGATTCTCTTTTGATTAATGATTTTTTCATAAGGTCAGTCAAGAACACATCTTCAGTAGCAAGATACAATAAATCTTGAATATTTTCTTCACATTCTTTGAGATAAAAATCATACATTCCTTCCCAAACATCCCTTCCTTTTCGTTTACGCATGGCAAAATTACCATTTTGTTCAATGATAAAGTAATTAAAAAAACGTTCTTTTACTTTTATCTTTTTAGATTTTACAGGAAGTATCCCCACGCGTCCTGTAGCATAAGCAATACATTCCATAGAAAGTGGACAAAACATACAATTGGGCAAAGCAGGAGTACATTGTAGCGCCCCGAACTCCATAATGGCTTGATTGTGCATCGCCGAATTATCATCTGGCAATACGCTTTCGGCTAATTGGGTAAATACTTTTTTGGCATCCTTGCCCGAAATATCAGTTGTTTCACCAAATACCCTTGCGAGTACCCTATACACATTGCCATCCAGCACAGCTACTTTTTCGCCCGAAGAAAAAGAGGCAATAGCTGCGGCGGTGTAAGTACCAATTCCTTTTAATTTTAATAATTCTGAATACTTTTCTGGAAATATACCGTTATAATCTTCAACAACCATTTTGGCTGTTTTGTGCAGATTCCTTGCCCTTGAATAATACCCCAAACCCTGCCAAAGTCTCAATACTTCGTTTTCTTCGGCATTGGCTAAGTCTTGGATAGTAGGGAAGGCATTTACGAATTTATAGTAGTAAGGCATGCCTTGTGCTACCCTGGTTTGTTGAAGAATAATTTCAGATAACCAGATGTAATACGGGTTTTGGCTGTTTCGCCAAGGTAAATCTCGTTTGTGTTGAAGATACCAATTCGTAATTTTTTTTGAGAAAAAATCGTTTTTCAAAGGATGAGTAGTTTGTTTGTTCGCAAATAGACTTTTGTACTAAAAATGACTGAATTTATTGTTTTTCCAAGAAATTAATCTAAAAATTGATATTCGGGAACGGATTTAAGTTTTGGCAATCGGCTAACAATTAAGCAATTACGAAAAAAAAGTTCGGATAATATTTTTTTGTTTCTTTCATAATTCAAACCAAAGCCGTACCTTTGTGACCCTTAATAATCAAGGGGTTACGAAAGTAATGATTTCATCACTAAAATCAAGGTGAACTCTACCGTTATTTTCAATGCTGAAACGCAACCAATCATTATTTGTTTAACATATTTTTTATTAATCCTAAAATTTTCAATAAAGTGACTAAAGCAGACGTAATCGCAGAAATTTCAGACAAGACTGGTATCGACAAAGCAGATGTATCAAGTGCAATTGAGTCTTTCTTTTCGGTAGTAAAAGACAACCTTTCAAATGGTGAACCAATTTATGTAAGAGGTTTCGGAAGTTTTGTAAACAAGAAAAGAGCACACAAAATCGCTCGTAACATCTCTAAGAATACTTCAATCGAGATTCCAGAACACTTTATTCCTAGTTTCAAACCTGCAAAAACTTTTGTAGAACAGGTTAAGTCAAACGCAAAATAGATTAAGTTTAGTTGTCTGTTCAAATTCTTTGTTATCCGTGTGAAACACTTTAACAGTAATTAGGGTTTTTAACATTTACCTTAACAGATAAATTAATAGCTTAAAAACTAAAAAAATCATGCAAAAGCCTTTTATCATTATCATCGTTATTGCCTTCGGATTGGTTGGAGGTTTATACAGTTTACCAAAAGTAGTTGTGAACGATGAGAAGAGAAAGTTGGAGCAAACTTCGGAAGAAACCCCTGCACCAACTGCCAATCGCGATAAAATGGCAGCATCTAAAACACAAGAAAGTGCCGAAAGTCATGGTGCTACATTGAGTGTTGAACAGCAACGTGTGATTGCGCAATTGAAGGGGAGTTATTTGAATGGTAGCACAGCGAAAGTAAAAATGAAGGCGGGAGACGAATTGATTGCTAAATTTGTAGAATATACTCGCTTTGATAGTGCCGCTTATTATGCAGAGGAAGTAGCCAACAAAATCGAACCCTCAGAAACGAATTTGATGAAAGCAGGTAATTTGTATTACGAAGCATTTACCTACTCGCTTCAAGCAGAAAAGACTACTGTGTTAGGGGAAAAGGCCAGAGAAATTTTTAGTAAAGTTTTGGCAAAAAATCCTGAAAACTTGTTGGCTAAAACCAACATGGCAATGACTTACGTATCTACTTCGACCCCTATGCAGGGAATCACAATGTTGAGAGAAGTAATTGCAAAGGAACCAGATTATGAACCAGCTTTGTTCAGTTTAGGCATACTTTCTATTCGTTCAAATCAGTTTGGAAAAGCGGTTGAACGCTTTAAACAAATTTTGAAGAACAACCCATCTAATTCAAAGGCAGCTTTGAATTTGGGATATTGCTTAGCTGAGTTAGACAGAAAAGAAGAGGCTAAAGCTATTCTAGAAAAAGTGCTTGCGAATAGTACTGATTCACAAGAAAAAGCAGCAGCTAATGAAATTTTGTCAAAATTAAAGTAATATTGTATGTTGAATATTACTTTTCGAGCTTCTTTAGCATCAGAAATACAAAAACATTAAACATATTTTTAACATTTAAAACCTTTTAGAATCATGCCTTGCGGAAAAAAAAGAAAGAGACATAAGATCTCAACGCACAAAAGAAAGAAGCGTCTTAGAAAAAGTAGACATAAGAAGAAGTAGTTAAGGCATAAGGAAACGGGCAAAGTAAATATTTATTACCAGTCTTTTCCTTTCGCCTTAGTACCCAAAAAACAGGCAGAGTCTCCTATGTGGAATTTGCCTGTTTTTGTTGTTTTTGTGAGATTGATTGTTTGAAAGAAAAGTTTAATTACATAAAGGTTTCATTGTCAGTTTTTTATGTAATTTTCGGTCATGACATTTTGGGGATATGTAGTGATTTTAAAAAAATACTAAGTATTAATTACTAATGCTTTTTGTTTTCTATTTAGTGTTTAATCAGGCTATTTAATAAAATCATTTGCTTAACCAAGATAAGTCACCTTCATTAAAGTCAATTTAAAAATATTAAATTTCAGACCAATTTTAATTAATAATTATTACCCTTTTGTCGTGATAATTCTCCTAATAAAAAATCGATTTTTCCTTTTTTTCTAGGCTCGCACATATCTGGAATTTTCTAAATTTTTAAAGACTTAACGCAAGCATACTCACTACTACGACGTCCTTCATATCTCTTTCATTTCTAAATGCTTTAATCACCTGTGAGTAATGAATTAATTATCAATTCGACTCCCAAAGGTGACCGCATAGCTTTGTTGCAAGACAAGCGTATTGTGGAATACCACTTAGAGGAGTCCGAACCACACTTTTCTGTCGGAGATATTTATCTCGGGACAGTCAAGAAGATGGTAACGGGATTGAACGCTGCCTTTATCGATATTGGCTATGAGAAAGACGCCTTTCTTCATTATCATGATTTAGGTCCGAACGTCAATTCCTTAAACAAATTTACGAAAGAGGTTATCGCTGAAAGATTACAGTCTGGACGATTAGATAACTTTAAGCTAGAACCTGAAATTGACAAGCACGATAAAATTGATAAGGTATTAAGTAAAAATACGCCAATTTTAGTGCAAGTTGTGAAGGAACCTATTTCGACCAAAGGACCTCGATTGTCTTGTGATATTTCTATCGCAGGGCGTTATACGGTGTTAGTTCCTTTTTCAAATGGGGTGAATATCTCCAAAAAAATTACCGCAAAGGCTGAACGTCAGCGTTTACAACGTTTGATGTCGTCTATTAAACCTGCGAATTTTGGAGTGATTGTAAGAACAGTAGCCGAAGGGAAAGAAGTAGAGGAATTGGATAAAGACCTCCGCGAATCCATCGCTAAATGGGATGCAGGAATGAAAGCACTGAAAAGTGCTAAACCGCGTGATAAGATAATCGGAGAGATGAGCCGTGCAACATCAATGTTGCGTGATTTATTAAACGAGAATTTTGATAGCGTTGTCGTTGATACGCCCGAACTGTTTCAAGAAGCCCGCAATTATGTTTCCAATATTGCTCCTGAAAAGGAAAAAATTGTGAAACTTCACCAAGGGAAGAATAAAGTATTTGAACAACTGGGTATCGAAAAACAACTGAAAATGTTGTTTGGACGTTCAGTAAGTTTGCCGCAGGGAGGTTATTTAATTGTAGAACATACCGAAGCTTTACACGTAATAGATGTAAACTCAGGTAATAAATCTAACAACGAAGATGGCCAAGAAGCAACAGCCCTGAGCGTAAACCGTGAAGCTGCTAAAGAGATTGCTCGTCAGTTAAGACTGAGAGATATGGGCGGAATTATTGTCATTGACTTCATTGATATGAAAAGACCTGAAAACAAGAAATTGATTCAGGATATCATGAAGGATGAAATGAAAACCGACCGTTCTAAATACACCATTTTGCCTTTAACAAAGTTTGGTTTGATGCAAATTACACGTCAGCGGGTTCGTCCTGAAATGAATGTGGTAACAGCTGAAAACTGTCCGACTTGTGGCGGAACTGGCAAGATTACGGCAAGTATTGCTATTTCGGATATTATAGAGCATCATCTTGAACATATTCTAGAGAAACAAAACGAGAAAAAACCAACTATTTTACTTCATCCATTTTTACATGCTTATTTTACAAAAGGTTTCCCTTCAATTCGTATGAAGTGGTTCTTTAAATATAAAACATGGGTGAATTTAATTCAGGATACGTCCTTTGGTATTACAGATTTTAAATTTCTGAACGACCATAGCGAGCCAATCGAATTGAATGGATAAACGATAATTACCTGAAAAAACAGCCTGATTTCACCTTGATTTCAGGCTGTTTTTTTTGCCTATATTTGTATAAATTTTATATGGAGATGCCTCAAAAAAATGCTAGAAATTATTGGTGGTTGAATGCCAATCCTCGTATTTGGTCGATAGACTCGCTCAAGCCTGAGCAAGTACAGGCTTATGCTTCGCACAATGAGTTTGACCATAAAAGACGTATCTATAAGTATTTCGAGGCCGTAAAGAAAGGGGATTTAGTAATCGGGTATGAATCTACGCCTGTAAAACAAATAAAAGCAATTTTTGAGATTACAGAGCCACTTCACGTCGACCCTCATTTTGGAGAAATAATTTCTTTCAAAATGAAAGAACGAGTACCCGAACCTATCGATTGGATTGAGCTAAAATCCATTCATTTCTTTAAAGATTCGGAAGTATTAAAGAATAAAAACAATCAGGGAAGTTTATTCAAAATTACCGAGGATGAATTTGAGGCCATTCAGGCCATGATTGATGAGCAGAAAGAAGCAATGATGGGAGAAGATGTGTTGATACCTTATGAAAAAAAGGATGCTTTAGTCGACCTATTTATGGATGAAGAGCAATTTGAAGAGATACTCGATACGTTG
The DNA here is from genome assembly GCF_059416265.1 of Arcicella sp. GW821-FHT09D11. NCBI lineage: Bacteria > Pseudomonadati > Bacteroidota > Cytophagia > Cytophagales > Flectobacillaceae > Arcicella > Arcicella sp. GW821-FHT09D11. Next base: position 119,766 of record NZ_JBWKOV010000002.1, read on the forward strand.
AAATACAAGAAAAATATTATTCTTCAAGGCCCTCCAGGGGTGGGCAAAACCTTTATTGCTAAAAGGCTAGCTTATACTTTGGTCGGTACTCAGGATGATTCTAGGATAAAAATGGTGCAGTTTCACCAGTCATATTCTTATGAAGACTTTATCCAAGGGCTACGTCCTGATGGTGAAGGAGGTTTTAAACTGAAAAATGGGGTATTTTATGAGTTTTGCAGACAGGCTCAACGCAATGCAGGTATTGACCATTTTTTTATTATTGATGAAATAAACCGTGGTAATCTGAGCAAAATTTTTGGTGAATTGTTACTCCTGATTGAATCTGACAAACGTGGACGAGCCAATGAAATGCCATTGACTTATGGCGATAAAGACTCTGAACCGTTTTATGTGCCTGATAATTTATACATCATCGGCACGATGAATACAGCAGACCGCTCTTTGGCAATGATTGATTACGCCTTAAGAAGACGCTTTGCCTTTATTAATCTTGAGCCTCTTTTCAATCAAAAGTTTGTAGCGTACTTAGTACAAAAAGGTGTTGAAAGAAATTTTGCTGAAAATATCAGTAAAGCTATTACACAATTGAATCAAGTGATTGCCAACGATAAAAACCTACAAAAAGGATTTCAGATTGGGCATAGTTATTTTTCAACTTTTGCTAATGAAGATGATACACGTAAATGGTATCGCAGGATTGTAAACCTAGAAATCGCTCCGCTTTTAGAAGAATATTGGTTTGATAATGAGGATAAAGTAAAGGCTGAAATTAAGAAATTGCTTGAGATTTTTTAGCTTTAAGCTTTGAGAAATGAGCTTATTTAGAAAACTAAAGGATTAATAAAAAAACACTCCTCACTCCGCATTCAAAACTCCTCACTCAAAATGATTCCTATCGAAAACATATATTACCTACTCTGCTACGCTTGGAATCGGCTTGATGAAAAGGAGCTTGTCAATGTTTCTACCATTGAAGTAACAGATTTGCCTAATTTACTAGCAAGGGTGCTTTTGAAGGGTACAAAATTATTAATTAATCGTGGGCTAGATAAACAATATATTACCGAGCAGAATCTTTATCAAGGCATCAAAGGGAGAGTAGATTTTAATTATTCATTCCGTAAAAATCTATTTCAGCAGGGGTTGGCAATGTGCGAGTTTGATGAACTTTCGGTGAATATTTTGCCTAATCAAATACTAAAAACTACCTTACAACATGTAATTAAGTTACCGACGCTAGATAGAAACTTAAGAAGAGAGATACACGCTATTTTATACCATTTAGCAGAGATTGATACCATTGTAGTCAGCAATGATACTTTTGCAAGTGTAAAGATTAACCGACATAATCAGTATTATCTTTTTTTACTGAACATTTGTGAATTGTTACATCACAACCTACTGATTCATGAAAAAACGGGAGAAGTAAAATTTAAAGATTTCCTGAGAGACGAACGCCAAATGGCTAGACTTTTTGAAGAGTTTGTCCGTAATTTCTACAAGATTGAAGTACCCGAAGCAAAGGTTTTTAGAGAAGATTTACATTGGCAGTTTACAGGCGAACAGATGCAATTTTTACCCAAAATGCAAACAGATATTTCTATCAAACTCCCTTCTGACCGAAAGATTATCATAGATGCCAAGTATTATTCAGAGACACTTCAACATTTTTATGATGCCGAAAAAATACATTCTCGGAATTTATACCAAATGTTTGCCTACTTGAAAAATCAGCCAAACCTACAAGCTGAGGGGATTTTATTGTATACGACTGTTCAGAAAAGCCTAAGTCTTTCTTATACTTACGAAGGGCATCAAATCAGGGTAGAAACTCTGAATCTCAATCAATCGTGGATGGAAATCAAAAACGATTTGTTGAAAATATTAGATAGAGAACAGCACGAGTTAAAAACTAATGCTACATAAATTACTCAAAGCTAATGGCAAAAATCTTTGTTTTAGCATTGAAGATAAAGGACTTTTTTTCATTTTTTACAAAGACATTCACAATATTTGTTTGGTCTTCAAACATATCAACCAATACATCATTTTTAAGTTTTAATCCTGCAATGGCTTCATTCACGGGAACTTCTAAATAAATCCAAGTAGCCTCACCTTCTTTTTCTTTACCAACGTATTGAATCGCCTTTAGTTGATTAGTGGCATTCACCAACATAAAGTGTTTTTTTACGTATTGTTCTACCAAAGCATCATTTTTGTCATTGTTTTCAATAACAATTTTCTTGTTCTGATTGTCACGTGATATTACTTTCTCTAGGTCATCCGTAAACACCCTTAGACTCACTTCAAAACCTTTGCTTTTAGCATTATAACGCATTTCTGTAAGGCTAGTATGAAATGCATGAAAACCAGTATTACTTAGCTTGAAACTGCTTGAAAGGATAATGATTCCTAAAAGGGGGATAAACCGTTTCACAAATGCAGTTAAGCTAAATATCCCTAGCGAGGGACTTAAGTCTCTCGCTAGGGATAAAAGATTGAATTTAATAGTCTTCTTGAAGCCAAAAAAGCCCCTTCTCTGAAGGAGAAGGGGTTGGTTTTTTTGTATATTAATTATATTAATATTATTAGTTACTATCATTCTATTTAAAAAACAATTTGAAGGCACCATTTCCTAATACAAAAACCATTAGTCCCAACAGGATTACTGTTCCTACTTGTTGAGCTCTCTCTAATACTTTTTCTGATGGTGGGCGACCAGTGATGATTTCATATAATAAAAACAATGCATGGCCACCATCTAATGCAGGAATTGGCAATAAATTCATAAATGCTAACGCCATCGAAAGTAAACCTGTAAGCGTCCAGAAATTTAACCAATCCCAGTGAGCACCATACATTTCTGCAATTTCAAAAGGACCACTCAATGCTTTATCAGCACGAACATCCCCCGCAAAAATCTTTTTAAAGCCTTTTACATTTTTTACTACTACATCAAAAGCATCATGAGCACCCATTACAAAGGCCTGTCCGATAGTATAATCCTCATGAGAGAATTTAATCAAACGTTCCATCGCAAAGCCAAGCTTTCCTTCTTTGGTAACAGTAATATCCATTGTATCAACTTTGCCTTGTCTTTCGATACCAAAAGCTACTTTTTTGCCAGCATATTTTGTTAGGCTGTCTTTTAATAACTGATAGAAAACCACAGGCTGTCCATTCATACTTACAATTTTATCACCTGCTTTCAAGCCCGCTTTATAAGCTGGCAATTCTTCTGAATCTGTCGACTTCCCGAATATCTTGCTTAATAACGACGGCTTTTTAGGCTCAGTAACTTGTAAAATCTTAAAAGGATACAAAGGCTGAATAAATTGGTCTTTTTGGTCAGATAACTTATTCAAAAAATCAGATGGAATCACCACTTCAATAATTTTTCCAGCACGTTCTACTGTATAAGAAACGTTATCATCCAAAATAGCACCGCCTATTTCGCTATATTCTTTAAAATCTTGTCCGTTTACTTTTAATACTTTATCGCCAGTTTTAAAGCCAACTTCTTGAGCTAAACTTCCTGCGTAAATACCGTTTTTGTTTAATTCATCTTTAGAGATATAATTATTTCCCACTTTGTAATTAATACCAAAGTAAATAACAACACCCAAAATAACATTGACGATAATACCACCAAGCATCACGATTAAGCGTTGCCAAGCTGGCTTGCCACGAAATTCCCAAGGTTCTGGAACAGCAGATAATTTAGAAGCATCTTGGGTTTCATCAATCATCCCTGCAATCGAAACATAACCACCCAATGGAAACCACCCCAAACCATATTCTGTATCACCGATTTTCTTTTTGAATAAAGCAAAGTTCAGCACCGTAGGTACTGGGAATAAGAAATCAAAAAATAGGTAGAATTTATCAACACGCATTTTGAACCATTTTGCGGTAATATAATGCCCAAATTCATGTAAACTTACTAAAATTGACAGTCCTAAAATTAACTGTCCCGCCATAACTAAACCGTCCATTTGCTAAGTGTTATCTCGTAAAATTTAATTGACTATTTACGATTTGTGTTTTGAGATTTCTTTACTGATTAAATAAATATTTATAAATATCAAACTAGCGTTTGGGCTAGTCTTCTTGTTTCTTGATCTGTCTGTATATAATCGTCGATAGTTGGCTGAGGAATAAATGTTACTTTACTCATACAGTTTTCGATAAGGTCTGACATCTGTAAAAAGCCGATTTTATCCTGCAAAAATGCTTCAACGGCAATTTCGTTGGCTGCATTCATGATACAAGCAAGGTTACCACCTTTGTCCATCGCTGTAAAAGCTAATTGCAAGTTACGAAATGTTTCGGTATCAGGTTGTTCAAATGTGAGAGACGGATATTTTGTGAAGTCAAAACGTGGAAAATCCGACTTTAGTCTGTTAGGAAAGCCTAAAGCAAATTGAATTGGCAATTTCATATCGGGCAAGCCCATTTGTGCTTTCATTGAGCCATCTTCAAACTGCACCAATGAATGGATAATAGACTGAGGATGAACGACTACTTCGATTTGAGAAGCCTTTAACCCAAACAACCATTTTGCCTCAATTACCTCAAGTCCTTTATTCATCAAACTGGCCGAATCAATCGTGATTTTAGCCCCCATTACCCAGTTTGGATGTTTTAGAGCTTGTGCTTTGGTCACGTTCAATAAGTCTTCCCGTTTTTTCCCTCTGAAAGGCCCACCAGAAGCAGTCAGAATAATTTTTTCGATAGGGTTATGAAATTCACCAACTAAGCATTGAAAGATAGCAGAATGTTCTGAGTCGACAGGGTAGATGTTTACGCCTTTTTCTTCGGCAAGTTTAGTGATTAATTCACCTGCCACCACCAACGTTTCTTTATTCGCAAGGGCAATGTGTTTGCCTGCTTCAATGGCCTTGATAGTGGGTAATAAGCCAGCATAGCCAACCATTGAGGTAAGCACAATATCAATAGCATCCATCTGAACCACGGCTTCTAATGCTTTTGCACCAGCATACACCTTGATACCTGCGGGGTCTAAGATAGCATGTACTTTATCATATAAATCGTCATTACCAATTACTACGCAGTTAGGCTTGAAAGCTAAGCTTTGTTCAATCAATAAATCAGCATTGTTCTGAGCAGTTAGTACTTCAACTTCGAAAATATTTTCGTTTGCTTTTATTACTTCTAAGGCTTGTGTTCCGATTGAACCCGTTGAGCCCAAAATGGCAATTTTTCTTTTTTGCATAAATTATAAGTAGCTATCAGCTATTAGCCGTAAGCTATGAATCTTATTAAGTAATTGAGCGATTTAATGAATGAGTAATTTAGAGATTAACACCTTTAAACCGCGGTGACAGACCGCCCACAAATTACTCTTGTTCATTATATCATTTAATTTTGACTCACTATTTATCAGACAATTAGCTAATAAAATATCAATTATATTTAAAGGTATTTATTAAAAGCTTGATTAGAAATCACAAAGAGGAATGTTGTTTACAAATTCCATTTGATTTATGGTATAAAATTAAAGACTCCAGCCTAGAATTTGATTAATAAAGTGCGAAAATAATGAGGGTTGTAAGAGTAATGTAAAAGCAACCCCAAAAGCAGCACCATATAAGTGGGCAGAGTGGCCAATATTATCTAAATTTCGCTTAGACATATAGTATGAATAAGCTGAATATAAAATAGCATATACAAAGCCTGGCACTGGAAAGAAATACACATATATTTGAGCAGTAGGCTGAAAAAGTATGGCTGAAAATACTACTGCCGAAACCCCACCTGATGCGCCCAAGGCATTATAATAACGGTCATTTTTATGGTCTGCATAACTTGGAACATTGGCCACGATAATACCAACTAAGTATAATACAGCATATAATAACGAACCAATATCAGAACCAAAAATGCCTGAAAAATAATATGCTACGATATCTCCAAAGAAATATAAACTCAGCATATTAAAGAATAAGTGTCCATAATCAGCATGTAGAAAACCTGACGTTAAGAAACGATAATATTCTTTGTATTGCTTTACTGAATAAGGATTCATAATCCATTTATTCATAATGGATTGGTTGTTCCAAGCATAAAGGCTGAGAGCAACAGTAATTCCAATAAAAATGAAAGTTAATGACATATTATTTTTTTAGAATATCTGTGGAAAAATATATTAAGGTACAATAGGTTTGTTTTCATAAAACAAAAGCAGTCGAAACAAAGGGTTCGACTGCCACAATATTTCTTGACAAATTTAAGCTAAACCTCTCTATCAATCAAAGTTTCAGTGAATGTTCGTAACACAGCCTTTCGTTCATCATCTACCTTTAGTGAATCTAGGGCTTCAAAGGCTTTATCAAAGTAAGCATTTATCTTAATTTTAGCCAATTGGTCTATTCCCAAGCAATCATAAATAGCAGTAACGGCTTTTACTTTCTCAGTTGCATCAAATTCTTCTAAAGAGAGCCATTTGTCCAGCTCAACTTTTGTATCGCCTGTCGCTTTTTCTAAGGCTTCTATCAGCATGAAAGTCTTTTTATTAGAAATAATGTCACCGCCTACTTGCTTGCCAAATTTTTCAGGGTCACCGTAAACATCCAATAAATCATCTTTCAATTGGAAGCCTAAGCCAATATTTAGGCCAATATTATATAATAAATCACAAGATTTATCGCTTGCTCCGCCAATAATTCCGCCTAATTCTAGGGCATATCCTAATAATACCGACGTTTTCAACTTTATCATTTCCAGATATTCTTCTTCACTAACGTTCTCACGTTTTTCAAAATTCATATCCAGTTGCTGACCTTCACAAACTTCTGCGGCTGTACGATTAAATCTTTTTAATGCTTTTTTAAAGCGCGCATCTTCCACAAACATCAATAATTCGTAAGCTTGTACCAGCATTACATCCCCAGAAAGAATGGCAATATTATCATTCCATTTGGCATGCACAGTAGGTTTGCCCCGACGCAACGGAGCTTTATCCATGATGTCATCATGCATTAAAGTAAAATTATGGAATACTTCCACAGCACTGGCAGGTTTTATTGCTTTTTGCCAATCGTCTGTGAATAAGGCTGTTGCCATCAAGGTCATTAATGGACGCATTCTTTTACCACCCAAAGACATTAAATATCGAATGGGTTCATATAATTCTTCGGGATGTTCGCCGTAAGTTTGTTGGGAAAATTCTTCGTTGAGAGCTTGTACGAATTGTGTAAGTTTCATTTAATAATTGATGGTTCTTCTTATTAAGAAGTAACGCACTTCATGTTAGAAATGTTATGAATTGCCAAAAATAGAAAGAAGAATTTAAACTCTCACTCGTTTCAGATTTATTTTGGCTAACTTTGCAAAACCTCTAAATGAGGTCTATATTATTTATGCTCAACCATCAGCTCAAACTCCGTAAACCTCTTGCCGTTTTCGATCTAGAAACGACAGGTGTAAATGTTGTAAAAGACCGTATCGTAGAAATCAGTATTGCCAAAGCCAATATTGATGGCACTGTTACGGTGAAAACCCGTCGTGTAAATCCTGAAATACCTATTCCTTTGGAGTCATCTTTGGTACATGGTATTTATGATGAAGACATTAAGAACGAACCTACCTTTAAACAAATAGCCAAATCGATGGCTCAGTTTTTAGAAGGGTGTGATTTAGCTGGTTTTAATTCAAATCGTTTTGATGTTCCTATTTTAGTAGAAGAATTTCTTAGAAACGAGATAGATTTCGATATTAAAAACCGTAGGCTGATTGATGCACAACGTATTTTCCATTTGATGGAACCACGCACTTTGTCGGCTGCCTATAAATTCTATTGTAAAAAAGAATTAATTGATGCTCACTCGGCAGAGGCTGATACTATTGCTACGCTCGAAGTGTTAAACGCACAAGTAAAACATTATGAAGGCGTAAAAATAAAGGATAGTCACGGAGTGGAGATTGAGCCTGTAAAAAATGATATGGATGCCTTGCACGAAATCACGGCAGCTAAACTCGTAGATTTTGCCCAAAGAATGGCTTTCAATAAAGAAGGAATTGAAGTAATCAATTTCGGCAAACATGCTGGCAAGCCAGTTGTGCAAGTATTGAAGGAAGAACCATCATATTATGATTGGATGATGAAGGGTGATTTTCCGATGGATACCAAGAGAAAACTCACAGAAATAAAGCTTAGAGCTTTCAATAACAAGTAAAATAGCAAAAGACAAAGGTCTGGGCAGAATAAACCTACACTTTTGTCTTTTGTTTTTATGCTTTTATCAGTTTTTCCTTAATTTTGCTGATAAGTTTTCATAAGTACATTATAAGATTCAATAAACAAGTAGTGCTTTTTGATTTAGCAAAATAAGTTTCGTTTAATTAAGTTCTCAAGCAGAAACGCTATACTCATGCAACAAATACCTGATGTCATCCGTGAAATAGATTTGAACTATTATGTCTGGTTCAGTACAGCCTTATTTTGTATCGGAATTATTGGCGTATTAACACGCCGCAACGCAATCATCATCTTCATGTCAGTTGAATTAATGCTAAATGCCGTAAATTTATTACTGGTAGCATTTTCATCTTATAAAGCTGACCCCACTGGACAAATCTTTGTATTTTTTATCATGGCAGTAGCCGCAGCCGAAGTAGCTGTTGGGCTTGCTATCATCGTGATGATTTATAGAAATATCCAGACAATTGATGTTGGTTTGTTGAATAAATTGAAATGGTAATTTTCCAATTTAAAACATTATCATCTCAAATTTAGAAAACTTTCAAATTAGAATTATGTCTCTAATTACACTCATTCCACTATTTCCCTTAATCGGCTTCCTTATCAATGGAATCGGATTCCGCCATGTTCCTAAATCTTTAGCTGGTATTATTAGCTCTGCGGCCGCATTTGCCTCTTTTGCTTGTGCTTTAACCTTGTTTTTAGGCTTTAATGGTCAACCTCAGATTGTTCATTTGTTCGACTGGATTACAGTTGGCACCCTGAATATCTCAATGTCATTTCAGCTAGATCAACTTTCGTTGTTGATGCTTTTAATCATTACAGGGGTAGGAACGCTAATTCATATTTACTCTATTGCCTACATGAGTCATGATGAAGGTTTTGGTAAGTTTTTTGCTTTTCTAAACCTCTTCTTATTCTTCATGCTTTTACTAGTATTAGGTTCAAACTATGTAGTAATGTTCATTGGCTGGGAAGGTGTAGGTTTATGTTCATATTTATTGATTGGTTTCTGGAATAAGAATAGTAATTACGGAAATGCCGCGCGTAAAGCCTTTATTATGAACCGTATCGGTGACTTAGGCTTTCTATTAGGTATTTTCTTAATAATTACTCATTTCGGTTCTGTTGAATATTCAGAAGTATTTAGAAGAGTAGTGGAAGATGGATATTCTTCAGGCGACAAAACGTTGTTTTATATCACGATTCTTTTGTTCGTTGGAGCAATGGGTAAGTCGGCACAGATTCCATTATATACATGGTTGCCAGATGCAATGGCTGGCCCGACACCAGTATCTGCTTTAATCCACGCAGCTACGATGGTAACGGCTGGTATTTACATGATTATTCGCTCGAATGTGATGTATTCACTAGCACCTGAAACCCTTGATATTGTAGCTTGGGTAGGGTTGGCTACTGCTTTGTTAGCGGCTTCTATTGGTCTTTTCCAAAATGATATTAAAAAGGTATTGGCTTACTCAACTGTTTCGCAACTAGGCTATATGTTTATGGGCTTGGGAGTAATGGCGTATTCTTCTTCATTTTTCCATGTAATGACTCACGCATTCTTCAAAGCACTTTTGTTCTTAGGAGCGGGTTCTGTGATTCACGCCATGTCTGACGAACAAGATATTCGTTCAATGGGCGGGCTTCGTAAAAAATTGCCAATTACTTTTATTACCTTCTTGATTGCTACCATTGCTATCTCGGGTATTCCTCCTTTCGCAGGGTTCTTCTCTAAAGACGAAATCTTAGCACACGTGTTTGAACATAACAAATTGATGTGGGCTTTTGGTGTGTTTGGTTCAATAATGACGTCATTCTATATGTTCCGTTTATTATTCCTTACATTTTTCGGAGAATTCAGAGGAACAGAAGACCAAAAACATCATTTGCACGAGTCACCCCTTGCGATGACAGCCCCATTGATGATTCTTGCAGTACTTTCAGCAATAGGCGGATTCTTTAATTTCCCACATATTTTTGGGGGTCACGCTAGTTTAGCAGAATTTATGGCTCCATTGTTTGAGCAATCGGCTCTTGAACACGTTGCCGTTGATGAATCTCTTGAAATAAAATTAATGATTGTTTCAGTAATAGCGGCTTTGGTTGCTGCTGGTGTTGCCTACTTCATATACGTTGTGAAGAAAAATATTCCATTAGCTGAAGGAGAGGAGACAGGTTTACAGAAAGTAATTTACAATAAGTATTACATAGACGAATTGTACAATGCCATTTTTGTAAAACCAATCACAGCACTTTCTAATTTCTTTACTTCGGTTATTGAGTTCCTAGTAATTGATTTAATTGTAGAAAGTATTGGAAAATTAGTAAAGACACTCTCTAGCGAAATTCGTTTGCTTCAAAGTGGAACAACAGGTTATTATATTTTTGCGATGGTACTATCTATTGCAGTCATATTAGTTTGGGGCTTGAAAAGTTTCCTTTGGGTATAGATTAAAGACAATTAAATACATTGAAAGATTTGCTCATTACAAATCCGATTGATAAAAAAATATGCTAACACTTTCTCTCATTCTTCTTCCCATTATTGCAGGGCTAATTACATTAGTCATCAAGGGAGAAACCGCTAAAACTGTTGCCCTTGTCTTTGCTTTTGCTGAGTTGGCTTTAGGAGCATACTTGTATAAATCATTTGTGCCAGATGCTACTTCACAATTTAGTGTTAGTTACGACTGGATTCATTCTGCAGGGATTAAGTTTTCTGTAGGAGTAGACGGTATCAGTTTGATATTGGTATTTCTTACCACTTTAATGGTACCATTTATTATCCTTTCTACTTTTGGGAATAATTACGCAAATGCTTCAAAACTGCATGCATTGATATTGTTTATGCAAGCGGCACTAGTAGGCGTATTTACCGCTAAAGATGCTTTCCTTTTCTATTTCTTCTTTGAAGCCGCTTTGATTCCTATCTATTTTATTGCAGCTATTTGGGGCGGAGAGAATCGTATTAAAGTAACATTCAAGTTTTTTGTTTATACATTGTTTGGTTCTTTGTTTATGTTGTTGGCATTAGTATACTTGTATTTACTAACACCGGGGACACATTCTTCAGATATTAATGTGATTTATCAATCCGCAAAAGGATTAGAAATATCAACGCAGAGTTATTTATTTGGCGCATTTTTTATTGCCTTTGCTATTAAAATGCCCCTTTTCCCATTCCATACTTGGCAACCAGATACTTATCAGGAAGCACCAACGGCAGGAACTATGCTTTTGTCGGGTATTATGTTGAAAATGGGGGTTTATGGCTTGATTCGCTTTATCTTACCAATTGTTCCACTAGGTGTTGAAAAGTGGGGCTTTGTTGCTATCATCCTTTCGGTAATTGGTATTATTTATGGTTCGGTGATTGCTATTCAGCAAAAAGACATGAAACGATTGATTGCCTACTCATCATTTGCACACGTAGGATTGATGTCGGCAGGTATTTTTTCAAGAAACCTTGACGGTATTCAAGGAGCGTTGATTCAGATGTTGGCACACGGTATTAACGTAGTTGGTTTATTCTTTGTGGTAGAAATTATTGAAAGAAGAACAAAGTCGCGTGAATTACCACTTTTAGGAGGAATTACACAAACGACTCCAAACCTGACAGTATATTTCATCATCCTAATGCTAGGTTCAGTAGCTTTACCGCTTACCAATGGTTTTGTAGGTGAATTTTTGTTATTGAAAAGTGTGTACGAGTTTAATGCATGGATAGGAGCAGTAGCAGGATTAACCATCATTTTAGGGGCAGTTTATATGTTGAGAATGGTTCAGAAATCAATGTTTGGTTATACTTCTCCGATTACAGAAGGATTCGCAGATTTGACTTTTAATGAAAAAGCAGTATTGTTACCGCTTTCATTCTTAGTAATTGCTTTGGGCATTGCACCGAATATTTTCTTAAAATTAACTGAACCAGCTGTTAGCCAATTATTATCAATCATCAAATAATTTGATTATTGGATTTGTGAAATTGTTTTTGCCTTTTCAGAAATTCAACTATTCAAGTTTTCAAATTTGAAACATGAACGCAATTATAGCATTATCACTCTTCGGGATTTCTAATCTATTTTTAGGTTTTTTGAACAACCGTAAAATATTATTACCAGCTACGCTAGTTTTTGTCCTTATTGCTCTTGGATTAAATTTCGCAGACTGGAATCACGAATATTATTGGTTCAATAATATGTTGAAAACCAATAATCTATCGGTCAACTTTGTTTCTATCATTTTGTTGTCAACCTTACTTGTAGTAGGTATCTCTCGTAGTTTTGGTGATGACGACGAACACTCGCATCCAGCCGAATACTACGCTATTTTGTTGTTTTCTACGGTGGGTGCTATTATGATGGTAACTTTCGAGAACCTGATTATGCTTTTTGTAGGCTTAGAAATCCTTTCTGTTTCAATGTATGTATTGACAGGGTCAGATAAACGTAGTTTACGTTCAAACGAAGCGGCGTTGAAATATTTTTTAATGGGTTCTTTTGCAACGGGAATTTTGTTGTTTGGTGTAGCATTGGTTTATGGCGCAACAAGTTCATTCGATATTCATGGAATAGGCTTGGCAGTAGCTCAGGCAAAAGAACAAATGGGTGGTGCATACGGTCCATTGTTGTATGCTGGCGTAATATTAATAATGGTTGGCTTGCTCTTTAAAATTTCGGCAGCACCTTTTCACTTCTGGACACCAGATGTGTATGAGGGTGCACCAAGTATCTTTACAGCATTTATGTCAACAGTAGTTAAAACAGCAGGTATTGCAGCTACTTACCGTATTTTATCAACGTGCTTCCCTTCAGTATATGGTTTGTGGGGAAATCCATTAGTCTATATTGTTTGTGCAACGTTAGTAATTGGTAATATCTCTGCTGTTTATCAGCAAAGTTTCAAGAGAATGCTAGCTTACTCTAGTATCTCTCATGCTGGATATTTATTAATCACGGTACTAGCTAAAAGACCTGAAACAAACTCTTCGCTTTTGTTTTATTCACTCGCTTATGCGATTGCTACTATTACAGCCTTTGCGGTGTTAATTGTAGTATCAGAAGCAAAATCTAAAGGAGGAAAAGCGGATGAAAGTTTTGATTCCTTGAATGGACTAGCAAAAAACAATCCATTATTAGCATTTTCTTTAACGGTGTCAATGTTGTCTTTAGCAGGAATTCCTCTGACTGCTGGTTTCTTTGGTAAGTTTTTTATCTTTAGTGATGCTTTCTCTAACCCTTCAGTATTGTTCAAAGGCATTCTTATCCTTGCCATTTTGATGTCCGCAGTAGGGGTTTATTATTACTTTAAGCCAATCATTGCGGCGTATATGAAAACAGGAGAAACAGAGAAAATAGAACTATCACCGTTTTATAAATATATCTTAATTCTAACAACAGCGCTGACTATTATATTGGGAATAGCTCCTGATTTAGTTAAAAATATCTTTTAATCTTGTCGAATTCAAAATTACTTAACAAAAAGGATCTAATCGTTTACTTTTTGGTTGCTGGAACAGGAGTTGTCATTCAGCTAGTTTGTAGTAGCCTCTTTCAGTCTTGGTTTTCAATAAGTTACGAAGCAAGCATTGCTCCCTCGTATTTTATTTCTTTGATTGCAGGTTTTATCCTCACTAAACTATTTGCATTTAATGCTCGTAAGTCAAGCCAAACTCGCCGTGAAGTAGTGAAATACTTAATGGTAGCTACTTTTTCGGGAGGAGTAACTTGGTTTTTCGCTACTTTCTCTTACAGAATTTCAAATCATTATTTCGAAATTTTCCATTACTTAATCCCTTTTTCAAAAAAGGTGATTAATGTAAATCAACTAGTTTGCCATTTAATTGGTAACGGTTTTAGTTTTATGTCAAACTATACACTTCATAAAACTTTTACTTTTAAAGACACGGGCTTCTATGACCGATTAAAGAAGCTAGTTTTGTAAAATATAAATATTTTAATATTTAATTTTATTTTTTATTGTTGGCTTGCTCATTGAATTCATAAAAAGATATTAAAATAAAAGAGATTTTAAGGTTTTAATTGTACTTTTCTTTGATTAAACACTGTAAAAGGTAGATTTTTTGCCAATTATTAAGAAATACTTAAAATTTATTTACAAATCCTTGCATGGAATAAAAGTTGTACATAAATTTGTATCAAACAAACCCCAATCACAACGAAATGAAGAAATTTTTTGCATTCGCTTTAGTAGCTGGTATGATTTCATTAGCTGCTTGTTCAGAAAAGAAAGCTGAAACTACTACAACTGATACAGTAACTGTAGATACTACAACTGTAATTGATACTGCTGTTGTTGATACTGCTGCTGTTGATACTACAACTAAGTAATTATCAGTTTCCTTATGGAAAGAAAAAAGCCTTAACCTAGTTAAGGCTTTTTTTATGACCTCGTGTATTTCCTTCAGAAATCAACGAGGTTTTATAGTATATTAGCATCATGAAAAAAGAATTAGAAGTTTTTCAAAAATATTTCCCGAGCACAACTATTAATTACTGTTTTGACTTGTGGAGAACATACCAATTTAACTTTAAAATTACTCGTACCCGCCAATCCAAATTAGGTGATTATTCCTTTAGAAGAGATAAAGGACATCAAATTACGGTGAATGGCGATTTAAATCCCTATTCTTTTCTAGTTACTTATGTTCACGAAGTAGCTCACTTAGCTACTTTTAAACAATTTGGGAATAAGCCAAAACCGCATGGTAAAGAATGGAAAAAGTATTTTAAAGATTTATTTGTGCCATTATTGAATGAACAAATTTTGCCTATAGAGATAGTTATTCCATTGAAAGAATATCTACAAAACCCCTCTGCGACTACTCAGAGCTATTCGCCATTGATGAAAGAGTTGAGAAAATATGATCAATTATCGGATGATTGCTCAAAAATAATTTTAACAAATCTGGAAAAAGGCGAAATATTTGAATTGAATGGGAGGTATTTTGAAAAAGGAGATTTACGCAGAACACGTTTCTTGTGTACAGATAAAGCTAATGGCAAACGGTATGTAGTTTCGGCCATTGCGATGGTAAAAAAAATATAATTTTTGAAATCAGCTTACGTTTAAATAAAGTAAAAAATGTAGTCTTGAAAAAATCACTTATAAATAGTATTCTATTTTTCCTTTTCTTTTTTCCTTTAAAAAACTATGCTCAAAATTCAGTATTGGCAAAAGGTAACTGGATAAAAATTGGGGTAAAAAATAATGGAGTTTATCGATTAGAAGCTGAGTTTCTACAACGAAATGGCTTTGATTTAGCTAAAATCAATCCTCAAAATATTCAACTCTTTGGCAATGGTGGAGGAATGCTCCCTCAAAGCAATCTACAAAATAGGTCTGTTGATTTAACTGAAAATAATATTTATATTGAAGGAGAAGCCGACGGAAAGTTTGATGCCCAAGATTTTATTCTTTTCTACGGACAAAGTCCGAACAAGACCTATTATGATTCTGCAACGGGCTTGTTAAAGCACCAATTCAATATTTATGCTGATACTACTTTTTATTTTTTAACCCTTGCCGAAACCAAAGGATTAAGGATAAAAGACCAAGCGTCTGTAGCCGCGAAGAACAATATCTCAACATTTGATGATTATGTTTTTCATGAAGTAGACCAAAAAAACATTTTGGCACAAGCCCCTTTTGCTGGTTCTGGCAGAGAATGGTTTGGTGAAGAATTTTCGGGAACTAATGAGCAGGTTTTTGCTTTTAATCTTCCAGGAATTATCGCAACTTCAATGGTAAACATAACTTGTTCGGCAGTAGTATCGGCTTATGGGCAAACAGACTTTGTTATAAGAGCCAACGAGCAGGATTTGGGCAGAATGGCAATGTTGGCAATAGGTAGTGACCGATACGATTATAAAGGAGCCAGTGCGACAAAAAGTTTTAGTATTAGCGGTAGTGCCTTTGCTAGTACAGATGCCTTTAGAGTTGGCCTAACTTATGATAAAAAAACACTTACTTATGGCGTAGGATACTTAAATTATTTAGGTATTCAGACAAAAAGAGCTTTGAGGTTATATAATCAACAGACGATTTTTAGGGCTATTGAAAGTATAAACTACCCAACCGTAAATTATGTCATTGAAAAGCCCACAGCTACCTTTAAAATTTGGGATATTACTAATCCCCTACAAGTTCAAAATCAGGTATATTCTTCACAAAACCAGTCTGTAAGCTTTGGACTTACTAGCCAAACACTCAGAGAATTTATCATTTTTAGCAATGCTGATTTCCTTGCTCCAGTATCGACTCAGAAGATTAATAATCAAAATTTACATAATATAGATGTTCCTAATTTAGTAATAGTTAGCTCACCTTTGTTGAAAACACAAGCCTCACGTCTGGCGGATTTTAGAAGAGAACATGATAAATTATCGGTACTGGTAGTATCGCCAGAAGAAATTTATAACGAGTATTCTTCAGGGAAACAAGATATATCAGCCATTAGAGATTTTTTAAGGAGTCTTTATCAAAAAAAGCCTGACACCATCAAATATTTATTACTTTTTGGGGATGCTTCGTATGATTATAAAAAAAGACTGAGCGTAATTAATGATGAAACCAAGGCTATTTTAATACCCACTTATGAAAGTAGGGAATCATTACATCCTATTTTCAGCTATTCTTCAGATGATTACTTTGGCTTTTTACAGGATAATGAAGGTGAATGGACGGAGAACCAAGCTGGGAATCATAGCCTTGAGATTGGAATAGGTAGATTGCCTGTTAAGAATATAGAAGAAGCCAAGCAGATAGTAGATAAGTTGATAAACTATGGCACGAACAAAAATACAATTGGGCAATGGCGAAGCAAGCTAGCTTTTGTGGCTGATGATGATGATGGTAATATTCACCAGCAAGATGCTGAGGCTTTTGCCACCATGGTAAATATATTTTCGCCAGCTTATCAAACAGGGAAAATTTATTTAGATGCTTTCCCTTTGGTTTCTTTACCCGAAGGACAGCGGTCGCCATTAGCCAATAGTGCGCTTAATCAAGCTTTTCAGCAAGGGTCGTTAATTGTGAATTATAATGGTCATGGGGCTGAAACTGGTTGGACTGACGAACAAATACTGACGTTAAAAGACATACAATCTTGGACAAATTTTAATAATATGCCCTTGATGCTTACGGCAACTTGTCAATTTGGTAGATTTGATGACCCCAATCAGATTTCAGGAGCCGAGTTATCTATTCTGAACCCTAACGGTGGTGCAATTGCCTTATTAACCACCACACGACCTGTTTATCAAAACACTAATTTTTTTATTAATCAGGCCTTTTATCAAGCTGTTTTTACGCCTATTAATGGAGTAATGCCAAGATTAGGGGATGTGATGGTTTATACAAAAAATAATAGTTTGCAAGGAGTATTGAATAGGAACTTTTCATTGTTGGGTGACCCATCTATGAAATTAGCTTATCCTGAACATGAAGTAGCCTTTGTGAAAATAAATGGAAAAGAAATAGCCAAAGCCGATACTTTAAAAGCCCAAAGCAAAGTGACAATTGAAGGCGAAATAAGACTACTAGGAACACAGACAAAGGTAAATACATTTAGTGGCAAAGCTGTTATTACAGTTTATGACAAAGAAAAGAGTATTTCGACCAAGGGAAACAAGGGTGCAAAGTTCAATTATCAAGATTTTACTAATATTTTATTTAAAGGAGAAGTAAGTGTTTTGAATGGAAGCTTTACCAGTACTTTTGTTGTTCCTAAAGATATTAATTATCAGCTAGGCGAGGGTAAAATCTTTATGTATGCTCAAACTACTGATGGATTACTCGATGCTTCGGGTGCATTGAGCCCTATGATAGGAGGAGCGGATAATCGTTTGGAACAAGATAATACTCCACCCAGTGTAAAACTGTTTTTAAATGACTTATCTTTTATTGATGGAGACTTAACGAATGAGAGTCCGATTTTTTTAGCTAATATTGCAGACGAAAATGGTATTAACATCGCTAGTGAAGGATTGGGTCATGAACTATTATTAACGGTTGATGATACGCTGAAAATAATTGTAAATCAATACTTTATTGCTAATAAGGATGATTATAGAAGCGGACAAATAAAGTATCAAATCAAGAACTTAATAGCAGGAGAGCATCAATTAAAATTAAAAGTTTGGGATACTAATAATAATTCCACTGAGTCTTCGTTACGATTCAGAGTCAACGCCGAGAGTGAAAATACGTTAAAAAATGTATTTTGTTTTCCAAATCCTACAAGTGAAAAAACTACTTTCAGTTTTGAGCATAATCAAGAAGGAGATGATTTTAATGTAATTATCGAAATTTTTGATACTTTTGGGCATCTAATTAAACAAATAAAAGAAAATGCTTACCAAGTAAGCACACCATTTAATAAAATTTCATGGAATATTGTAGAAGATTCTGTTTCAAATGTAACTGGTAATTACTTTTATCGTATTTTTGTAAAGTCACTAACAACTGGATATCAAGCAAATGGAAGTGGCAAGATTATCTCGTTAAAATAATTTCCAGCAAAGAATATTTGGATAAATTTTGTAAAAAAAGGTTTATTGACTACTTTTGATATGCCTCGTTCCAAGAAACTTTAACCTTAAAGACAATGATTAAAAAAATTACCAGCGCTCTAAGAGTGACCCTGTTGTTTGGATTAACAGTGCCCGCTGTGAACGTCTTTGCTCAAACTCAAACTGAATTTACTAATGCACCGTCTCCAGTTATTCAATCTTTAATAATTACTCCTGATGCCCGCTCGGCAGCAATGGGCGATGCAGGGGTAGCCCTATCGCCAGGTGATGGCGATGCGAATAGTATTTTTTGGAATCCAGGAAAAATCCCTTTTTCTGGGAAAGATATGGCTGTTTCTGTATCATATACGCCATGGCTACGCCAATTGGTTAATGATATGGGACTTTTGAATGCTAGTTTTTATAAAAAAATTCAAGCAAATCAAGCACTAGGAATATCAATTCATTATTTTGATCAAGGTAAATTTCAAGCTACTGACGGTATTGGAAACTCTTTAGGAGATTTTTCTTCAAAAGAATATTCAATCTCAGCTTCTTATTCTCGTAAATTATCTGAAAAACTTGGACTTGGTGTAAATGTAAAATATATCAATTCTCAATTGTTCCCAATTACAGCTAATGCGATTGTCGTACAGAACGAATCTACAGTTGCTGCGGACATTGGTTTATTTCACACTTCAAAAAGGGATAAGCCTTGGAATTATAACTGGGGTGTAATGATTCAAAATATTTCAGGCCGCGTTTCTTATGGCTTATCAGAATCTAATTTTATTCCGACTAATTTCAAAGCAGGTTTTGCGGCTATCAATACGATTGATCAACACAATAAGTTGACATTGACAATGGATATCAACAAATTAATGGTGCCTACTCCAAAAAAGGTTAATGGTGTATTACAACAACCATCAACAGCGATTGGGGGTATTTTGGGCTCATTTGGTGATGCACCAGACGGGTTTAGTGAAGAATTGAAAGAAATCAATCTTTCTTTAGGGGCAGAATACTTATACAATGATTTATTCGCACTAAGAGGAGGATATTATTATGAAGATACTTATAAAGGAGGTCGTAAATATTTTACAGCAGGATTTGGAGTAAAATTAGAAAAGAAATTTGGACTAGATTTTGCCTACTTAATTCCAGTATCAAGTGGAAACGCATTAGCACAAACACTTAGATTAAGTTTACATGCTACTTTTAATTCAGCTCCAAAAGTAGCAACGACTAATTAATTTTGTATAAAATATTATTACAATAATAGAATGAATGGCATCTCGAACGAGATGTCATTTTTTTTAGTTTAAAATATTAGCCTATACCAGTGAACATTTATAAAGTCTAATAAAAATTAGCATAAAGAGAAATGATTGTAGATAGAGTAAAAAATCCAGATTATCAAACTATTCAGCAAGTAAGCATTCCAAAAATTGAAAGCATTTTCTTATCAAATGGCATTCCGTTGCATTATATCAGTGTTGGGGAACAACCTGTAGTAAAGCTCGAAATTAGTTTTGATGCAGGGAATTGGTATGAAAAAGAAAATGGAGTATCATTTTTTACTGCCAAAATGCTTGGAGAAGGCACAGCTAAATATTCGTCTTCACAAATAAGTGCTTTTTTTGATCAATACGGAGCCTTCATAGAGTTTGGTCATGGGCTTGATAGAGCAAATATTACGGTGTATGGATTAGCAAAGTATTTGCCTGCGCTTTTGCCCATGGTACAGGAAATACTCAATAATGCTACTTTCCCAGAGGATGAGTTAATAAAATTCAAAAAAATACAGTTACAAACGCTATCAGTAAACACTGAAAAAACTTCGTTTTTAGCCAATAAAATTTTTAGAAATACCATATTTGGAGATAATCATCCATACGGAAAATCTTTGGACGAAGAAGCTATCAATACTATTAGTCGTGCATCGTTACTTGAATTCTATCAAAGCTTCTGGTTAAATAAAAAGCCACGAATATTTTTATCAGGAAAAATAACGGAGACAGAAGTGAAGCTGGTAGAAGACTTTTTTGGAGATATTAAAGTGCAAGAGGGCGATAAAAAGCAATTGGATAATACCCAAGTCTATACAGCTGAGAAGAAGGAAATATTGATAGAGAGAGAAGAAAGCGTACAGTCGTCTATCAGAATAGGAAAGCAGATGATGACTCGCAAGCATCCAGATTATTTTAAAATGTTAGTTTTAAACGAGACTTTAGGAGGATATTTTGGCTCAAGATTGATGAAGAACATTCGTGAAGAGAAAGGGCTTACGTATGGTATTTCTTCTAATATTGCTCCTTTTTCACAAGCAGGTTATTTCGTGATTGGAACTGATGTTAAAAAGGAATACACGCAACTTACAATAGATGAAATCCATAAAGAAATAACAATACTTCAGAAGGAATTAATTGATGCTGAAGAACTAGAAGTTGTTAAAAACTATATGATTGGTTCATTTGCAGGCTCTTTGAATACGCCATTTGATATTTCAGACCGTTATAAGGTTATTTTTTCTGAGGGACTTCCTACTGATTTTTATGATTGTTATATCCAAAATATCCAAGCTGTTAATGCTGAGATGGTTATGGAAGTGGCAAATCAGCATTTATCGATAAATTCTTTAGATGAAATAGTAGTAGGTGGAAAATAAATTGACTTTTCGACTTTTTTATTTAGGATTTTTTTGCTAAATTATAGCATTATAACAAAATAAATAAAGCTATGAAAAGAGTATCTAATCTTATTTATCACAAAGGAAATACTGTTACTGTCATCGATGCTTCAAAAACTGTTTACGAAGCACTTGAGATTATGGCCCAGAAAAATATAGGGGCACTGGTAGTATATAATCAAGATGAGTTTGTAGGAATACTCACAGAACGAGATTATGCTCAGAAAGTAATTGTCAAAGGAAAACATTCTAATGATACTTTGGTATCAGAAATCATGGAATCAGAATGTCCCTCTGTTAAATTTGAAGATTCTATTGAAAAATGTATGGAGATAATGTCTGAAAGACATATTCGATATCTACCGGTCATTGCAGAAAAACACGTCGTAGGAATTGTTTCGATGGGAGACGTAGTGCGATATATTATTGAAGACCAGAAAGCAACGATTAGTCATTTACAAAACTTTATATCTGGCGGAGGAATGTGAAGATGTCGGATTACTAGACGATACAAATCTAGTAATCCGAAAAAGCTTAAATATCAAATCCAGCTAAATCTTTAAATTCATTGATACGTGAAGTAAGTTCTTCATCGCTCAGGTCAACAATTCTTTCTGTACCAAATTTCTCTACACAGAATGATGCCATTGCCGAGCCATGTACGATGGCTCTTTTCATATTTTCAAAGCTGATATCGTCAGTTTTAGCTAAATAGCCAATAAATCCACCAACAAAAGTATCTCCAGCACCAGTTGGGTCAAATACTTGTTCTAGTACCAAAGCTGGGCAGAAGAATAATTTATCACCTTGGAAAAGCAAAGCACCATGTTCTCCCTTTTTGATAATTAATGTTTTAGGCCCCATTGCCATAATCGTTTTGGCAGCTGTTCTTAAAGAATAATCACCTGAAAGTTGGCGTGCCTCCTCATCATTGATACAAAGTACATCAATCATAGTAAGTACTTTTTTCAAATCATCCATTGCAATATCCATCCAAAAATTCATTGTATCCATTACAATTAATTTCGGGCGTTTTGCCAAACGTTCGATGACTGTTATCTGTACTGCTGGCGTCAAATTACCCAACATTAGGTATTGGCAGTCTTGGTATTGTGCTGGGATAATGGGGTCGAAAGTGCCTAAAACATTTAATTCAGTAACTAAAGTATCACGAGAATTCATATTGTTGTGATAACGACCAGACCAAAAGAAAGTTTTTTCTCCTTTTTTTATTTGTAATCCAGTAGTGTCAATTTCTTTACTTTCAAGAAGTTGAATATATTCTTGTGGGAAATCTTCGCCTACAACCGCTACAAGGTTTACGGGAATTTTGAAGTAAGAGGCAGACAAAGAAATATATGTTCCTGCACCACCGATGATTTTGTCTGTTTTGCCGTAGGGTGTTTCGAGGGCATCAAATGCTACCGAACCAATTGCTAATAAACTCATTTAGAATATTTTAGAATATTGAAATAATCATGCAATTTACGACTTTTCAAGTGTTTATATATAGGCGTTATTTATAAAGTTGGTATTTGAGGGATAAAAATCCGCAGAAATGCTTGTGTAAATTTTATATAAAACTGTCAAAATATTGTATATTGATAAAAACCTCAAAAGGAAATCATCTCTTTTACAATTTTTAAAAAACCAAGACGTTCTCTGCAACAGAAATACCATTTTGCAATTGGCTAAAGTGCAGGTATTTGCAGGAATTCAATATTTAATTTTTAAATTTGTAAGATAGTTAATTTAATATCAGTGCTCATTCATATCTTAGGGAACTTGCAGGTTTAAGTTTGTTACCACTTAAATATAATCCTTTTATAAATCCTTATTGAAAATTACCCATGATTCAATTTCAAACTGGTAAATACAAACTAATCATAAAACGGCTATGGAGGCTGTCGATTATTGGTTTTGTTGCTTTTATACTCTATATCTTTGCTGTTCAATATAACTTCTTATGGCTTTTTGGCGGGATGCCTAGTTTACAAGAACTAGAAAATCCAAAGAGCCAGATTGCCTCTGTTTTGATTTCTGAAGATGGTGTAGAATTAGAAAAATATTTCCGTGAAAATCGCTCACCGATTGAGTATGAAGAGCTTTCTCCTAATATCATCAATGCTTTAATTTCAACAGAAGATGCCCGTTTTACACAGCACTCTGGCATTGATTTAAGAAGTACTTTCAGGGTTATATCACATTTTGGTAGCGCTGGAGGAGGAAGTACGCTTTCACAACAATTGGCCAAAAACCTTTTTGATACACGTAGGCTAGATCAAACAGAAGATGGCCCAAGTTATAAAGGATTGTTAGCAAAAATCCCATTGGTCAGGACGATAATCGCCAAAACGAAGGAATGGATTTTAGCCATTCGTTTAGAAAGCCGTTATACCAAACAAGAAATACTTAAAATGTATTTAAACGAAGTAGAGTTTGGAAATAATGCCTACGGAATTAGAGTAGCTTGTAAAACTTACTTTGGAAAAAGTGTGGGGAATGTATCCGTAAAAGAAGCTGCGACTTTAGTAGGAATGCTACAAAACCCTGCCATGTACGACCCTCGTCGTCATCCAGAAAGATGCCTTGTTCGTCGAAACGTTGTGCTAGGTCAGATGAATAAATATGAACATCTGTCGGAAGGAGAAATGATATCCTTGCAAAATGAACCGTTAGATTTGAAATTTAAAGTAGAAAATCAAAACACTGGACAAGCTCCTTACTTTCGCGAAGCTGTAAAAAAACAACTACAAGCCCTCCTTGCTGATATTAATTCAACCAGAGACGATGATGACCAATTGAATTTATATACTAGTGGTTTAAGGATTCATACAACCATTGATTCAAGATTGCAGGCTTATGCTCAAACATCTTTGGAAGACCACATGAAGGCCGAACAAAAGTTGTTTTATGCACACTGGAAAGGCAGAAACCCGTGGGTTGATGAAAGAATGCACGAAATCAAAGGGTTCCTGAAAAGTGCAATGAAACGTACTCAGCGTTATAAAGCATTGATGGAAGAATTGGATGGAGATGAAGAGGCAGTTTGGAAAGTATTGAAAACACCTGTGAAAATGACGGTATTTTCTTGGCAGGGAGATAGAGATACTACCTTATCACCCCTTGATTCTATGAGTTATTACAAAAGAATCTTGAATTGTGGATTCATGGCGATGAATCCGAACGATGGGCATATCAAAGCTTGGGTAGGAGGAATAAATTTTAAATATTTTAAATTTGATCACGTAAGACAAAGTAAACGCCAACCAGGTTCTACTTTCAAACCATTTGTGTATGCAAGTGCCCTTGAAAATGATGCAGTAAGTTTGTGTGAAAATGTAGTTGATGAGCCAGTAACGTTTGGCCCAGAAGATGGAATAGACAGACAATGGACACCACAGAACTCAACGGGTAGTTATTCTTATGCTTCCATGTCGCTTCGTCATGCTATGGGGCTTTCTATTAACTCCATTTCTGCTAGGTTAATGAAGTTATTAGGACCAAGAAAAATAGCAGAATTTGCCAATAGGGTAGGTATTCAGAGTAGTTTGATGGAAGTTCCTGCTTTATGTTTGGGTGCTAGCGAGGTGTCGGTATATGAACAAGTAGCCGCTTATAGTACTTTTATCAACCAAGGCTATCGTATAGAACCTATCATGATTTTGAGTATTGAAGATAAAAATGGGAATGAATTAAGACGTTTCGAAACAACAACTAAACAGGTAATTAGTACTGATTTAGCCTATAAGATGACTTATATGTTGAAAGGGGCTGTGCAAGAATCAGGCGGAACGGCTCAAGGATTGAACCGATATAACTGTGCACAAGGTAATGATATTGGTGCAAAAACAGGTACTACGTCTAATTACTCAGATGGTTGGTTTATGGGCGTTACTCAGAACTTAGTAGCTGGTGTTTGGGTAGGAGGCGACGACAGAAGTATTCACTTTAGAAGCTTGGCACTCGGACAAGGAGCAAAAATGGCTATGCCTGCTTATGCTAATTTTATGGATAAAGTATATGCTGACCAGTCTTTGGCAATAGCAGGTTTCAAGAAAGAACCTTTTAAAAAACCTGACGGAGCAGATTTAGGGTGTAACTCTTATACCGTAGATTCAACGCAAGTACAAATGCCTACTGCTAAACCCAAAGAAGAAGAAGGCTTTTTGAAATAAAATCTTGAATTTTCGATTCATTTAAATTTGGAGAGAAAATGAGTGTAATAATTGTCGATTAAACCCCATCAATGAAAAATAAATTACAAATCGAACCTAAAGCTCAAAAACCAAAATATCAACAAATTGTAGATGAAATCATTGAGAGAATCCAACAAGGACTTTTAAAAAGAGGTGACCAACTCCCGACAATTAATGATATTACGGCGTCTTTGGGTGTTGCTAGGATGACAGTAATTCGAGCCTACGAAGAGCTTCGAGAAAGAGGAATTGTGGCTGCACAGCATGGCAAGGGATATTATGTTGCTTCAACTAATATTCAGGCTTCCATGCACGTTTTTGTGCTTTTTGATGCCATGAACTCTTATAAAGAAGTACTTTTCCATGCCATGAAAGAGGCGCTAGGAGAAAATGTTTCTATTGATTTGTTTTTTCATTATCACGATTTGAAGGTTTTTGAAAACGTAATTATTAATAATATTGGTAATTATAATTTCTATATTATTATGCCTCACTTTAATGAGGATGTTTCGGATATTGTTACGCAAATATCTAAAGACAAATTATTGATTTTAGATATTGATGTCGAGCAACTGGATGAAGAATATGCAGTTTTATACCAAGATTTTGAACAGAACTTTTATCAAGGACTCACAGAAGCGATTCCGATGTTGAATAAATACGAAAGTTTAACATTGTTCTTGAGTAAAAACCAGTTTCAGTACACGCCCAAAGGTATTATAAAAGGGTTTAGTAAATTCTGCGAAGCACACAATGTAATAGGAGAAGTAGTAGATAACCTCGATGTTGAAAACCTACAAAAAGGACACGCATATATACTTTTCTTAGAGAATGACTTAGTCCGTTTTGTCAATTATACCCATAAAAAACAGTTGAAACTAGGAGAGGAGATAGGCTTACTTTCTTATGATGATACACCGATTAAAGAAATCTTAGCTGAAAACGGCATTACTACTATCTCAAACGACTTTGTTCAGATGGGAAAAATGGTTGGAAGAATGGTGCATAATCGACAAAAAGGAAAGATTGCTAGCGCAAGCTCATTGATAGTAAGAGGTTCATTATAACATCATTCACAGAAGAATGATGTTATAATGACAGCTATTATTGGTCGTTAATTACTTTTAATTGCTCTTTTAATTTTAACGCTTTTGCTCTGCCTAATAGGGTTTCTAATTCCTCCGAAGTAGCCTTATAAATATTACTTACAGTACCAAAGTGCTTCAATAGTTTTTCGGCTGTATTTTTTCCGATACCATCAATGCTTTCTAATTGACTAATGATAAAGTTTTTAGAACGCTTATCTCTGTGTTTAGTAATACCAAATCTATGGGCTTCATCACGAAGACGTTGTATTAACTTGAGTGATTCCGACTTTTTATCAATGTATAGTGGAATGCTATCTTCTGGGAAATAAATTTCTTCTAGTCGTTTGGCGATACCAATAATCGGAATTTTTCCATAGAGTCCCAAGTTTTTCAATGCATCTGCCGAAGCACTTAATTGTCCTTTGCCACCATCAATAATAATCAAATCAGGCAAATCTGCCTCTTCTTGCAGTAATCTTGAATACCTCCGCGTAACTACCTCGTGCATGGTAGCAAAATCATTAGGACCCTCAACTGTTTTTGGGGTAAAATGTCGATAATCTTTTTTAGAAGGTATCCCATTCTTAAAACACACCATTGCCGATACAGGGTTTGTGCCTTGAATATTAGAGTTATCAAAACACTCTATGTGGCGTGGTATTGATTTTAATTGCAAATCATTCTTTAAGGTAAGCAAAATCCTCATTTTTGCATCACCTGCACTTTCCTCAGAGGCTTGTCGGTCGGCTTTTTCTTTCTTAAAGTATAGCACATTTTTCAAAGACATCTCCAAAAGCTTTTTCTTATCTCCAATTTGTGGAATGGTATTTTCAACTCCTTTCAACTCAACTGACAAGGGGATATTAGTAATTACCTCTTTCGCTTCGCTTTCATACTTATCACGCATCTCCCATACCATCATGGTCAATATATCTTCATCGGTTTCATCCAACTTTTTCTTTACTTCTAACGACTGAGTCTGCGTGATAAAACCATTCAATACTTTCATGAAATTAAAATAGAAAGCATTTTCATCTGAAACAATTGAAAATACATCAACATCCCTAATGTTAGGATTTACCACCGTTGATTTACTTTGAAAATTAACAAGATAAGCTAGTTTTTCTTTGAATTCCTGTGCTTCTTCAAAGGCTAACTTAGAGGCTGCCTCTTGCATTTTTTCTTCAAAATATTGCTTAGGAAGGCTCATATTGCCTTTCAAAATATTCTTAGCTTGGTCTATTTCCTTTAGATAATCTTTTTCAGTTTGTAGTGCTTCACATGGACCCTTACAATTACCAATATGGTATTCTAAGCATACTTTAAACTTTCTGTCTTCAATATTTTTATGATTAAGGTTCAAATTGCACGTTCGGAAAGTGTACAGCTGATTAAACATTTCAAGGATAGCATACATCGCTTTCTGATTAGCAAAAGGTCCAAAGAAAGTCCCCATTTTTTTATCCACCCTTCTGATGGTAATAATTTTGGGGAAAGGCTCATTGGTCACACAAATAAAAGGGTACATCTTATCATCCCTCAACAAAATATTATATTTAGGTTGAAACTTTTTGATAAGTGTATTTTCTAAAAGTAAGGCATCGAATTCAGTGTGAACAATGGTAAATTCAAGATTTTTGATTTGACTAACTAAACGTTTTGTCTTTCTATCATGCTGATTCGATTTGGCAAAATAACTACTTACTCTATTCTTTAAATTTTTGGCTTTTCCTACATAAATAACAGTTCCTTCTTCATCGAAATATCTATATACCCCCGGAAGTTCTGGAACTTTAGCCAAAGCACTTTTATAATCAAACTCATCCATATCATTTTATTTAAAGTACAAATTTACTAAATAAAATAACCACCATTTTGGAAAAATTTTACTTAGATTTTTACAAGAAAATTGTAAAATAAATGCTGTACGGGTTTGTTGGCTTCTCTGTAAAAAAATAGATTTTTCTTATTTTTAAATTATTTTAATAGTAACGCTCTATATCTAAAAAACTTTTTAATTGGCTTAAATTAGCTTAAATAATATTATTTTGTCAAATAAGAATATAATACTAAAAAAACATAAATAATACTAATGTGCTGATAATCAATGTGTTATAAAATGTTAAAATAATACTGGTTAATATTTTTTTATTTATAAAAAGTATCAAAATGATACAATAAATATTATCAAAATGATACATTAAGAATATAGCTTCATCAAATTAAAATGAAATAAATTATTAGAATATATATAATCGTTTTGTTATGGAATTAAAATAAGCATATATTTACAAGGATTTTCGACCAAAAATCTAATTTTTTCAATCAAAAACCCAATTTTATTATGAACACAAAATTTTACTCTACATGGAAGAGTATGCTTTTGTCGTGCGTCTTTTTATTAAGTACGTTCTTGACAATGGCACAGGACAGACGAGTAACAGGAAAAGTTACTGGCGGAGATGGTCAGGGTATTCCTGGAGTCTCAGTTCTTCTAAAAGGTACCCAAACTGGGGTTTCAACCGATGCAAGTGGTAGTTTTGCCATCAATCTCAAATCAGGTAAAGATGTTTTGTTAATTTCAGCAATTGGCTATAAAAGCACTGAAGTTAAAGTGGGTGTACAGAGTACTGTAGATGTTATTTTAGCGGAAGATGTTTCTGCTCTTGATGAAGTAATTGTGACGGGTTACTCTAGTTCAAACAAGAAAGAATCAACAGCTGCTATTTCAACAGTAAAAGCGAAAGATTTATCAGCCGTTCCTTCAGGTAATATCGAACAGCAATTACAAGGTAAAGTTTCAGGGGTAACTGTAATTACGAGTGGTCAGCCGGGTACTACAAGTATTGTACGTGTACGTGGTTTTGGTTCATTTACTAGTAACAACCCATTATATGTTGTTGATGGTGTGCCAACACAAAATACAGATTTTCTAGCTCCAGATGATATTGAGACAACAACAGTATTAAAAGATGCTGCTGCGGCTTCTATCTATGGTGCAAGAGCTGCCGCTGGGGTAATTGTATATACTACTAAAAAAGGAACTAAAAAAGCTCGTCCTTTAGAAGTAAGTTACGATGGTATGTATGGTGTTACTGATCCGGGTACTGGTATTCAAATGTTAAACCCGCTAGATCAAGCTACTTGGGATTTTGCTGCCATGAGAAATGCTGGACAAACTCCTTCACATGTACAGTATGGCAAAGGAACAACGCCAGTAATTCCTGACTACTTATTGGTAGGAAGACCATCAGATGGAATAAAAGGTCTTGTTGGTACTATTGATTTAGCCGCTGAAAGATTAAAATACCAAAATAACCCCTTAGCAGGTGATTTATATTTAGTAATGGCTGCTAACAAATCAGGTACTGATTGGTATAAAGAAATTACTCGTACTGCTCCAATCACAAGACATAACTTAGGTTTTTCAGGTGGTACAGAATCAAGTCGTTTCTATTTTGGCTTAGGTGTTCAAGAGCAAGCAGGTATCTTGAAATTCAATCAGTTCAGACGTTATGACTTCCGTGCTAACTCTGAATTTGATGTTACTAAGAAATTACGTATCGGTGAAAACTTACAATTTACTTACCGCCAAACAAAAGGTTTAGCTGGTGGTGGTGGTGGTGCTGGTATTGCACAAGAAGAGAGTTATTTATTAGATGCTCAACGTATGCCAACAATCATCCCAGTTTATGACGTATTCGGTGGATATGCTGGCTCGGCGGCGGGTGGTTTTAGTAACCCTCGTAACCCAGTTCAAGGCTTGACATTAAACTCTAAAGATAATGTATTTGGTTTGAGTGGCTTTGGTAACATATATGCTGAATATGATGTATTACCTGAATTGACATTGAGAACTAGTTTTGGTGGAGGTGTTAACTTTGGTACTTATCAAGATTATACATTCGTTGACCATGGTAACTCTGAGCCAAGTGCAGGTAAGAATGCATTAAGAGAAGGAAGTGCATATTCATATAACTGGATATGGACAAACCAAGTGAACTACAAAAAGAAATTTGGTCTTCATGGTATTGATGCTTTAGCTGGTATAGAATCTTTAAATGATGGAGCAGGTAGAAATATTGAAGGATTCGGACAAGATCCATTTACTACAAGCCTTGATTACCTAAGCTTAACAACAATTTCATCAGGCAAAAATGTTTCAGGTGGATTATTTAGCGGTGTAAATTTCTACTCATTATTTGGTCAAGCAAATTATTCTTATAATAGTCGCTATTTCTTAACAGCTGTTGTGCGTCGTGATGGTGCTTCTCGTTTTGGTGCAAACAATCGTTACGGAGTATTCCCTGCATTCTCTGCTGCATGGAGACTGTCTTCTGAAGACTTCATGAAAGACTTAGTATTTTTCAACGATTTGAAAATAAGAGCAGGTTGGGGACAAATGGGTAATTCAAATAGCGTTAACCCAAATAATCAATTTAGTTTATACTCTTCAAGTATTGGTCTTGCTGCGTATGATGTTAGTGGATCAAATACAGGAGTTGCAGAAGGTTTTTATAGAAGCCGTATTGGTAACCCAAATGCAAAATGGGAAACTGCAGAAACTTCGAACCTTGGTATTGATGCTTCTATCTTGAATGGTAAGTATGAAATTCAATTAGACTTCTGGAGAAAAGATACAAAAGACTTATTATTCCAAGTACCAATTCCAGCAGTAGTAGGGGTTTTGGCAGCAGCTCCGTCTGTAAACATCGCAAATATGCGTAACCAAGGAATTGATTTACAGATTGTTAATCATGGTAGTTTTAGCCGGGACTTAAAATATGACTTTACGATTAATGGGTCATTGTTAAGTAACAAAATTACAGCATTAGCACCTGGTACTGATTACTTTGATGTAACTCCTCCAACAAACCGTTTAAGTATCGCTCCAACACGTAACATGGTTGGTTACTCTATGGCTTCTTTCTATGGATATAAAGTATTAGGTTACTTTAAAGATGCTGCTGAGGCTGCAGGTGCTCCAACGCAAGATGGTGCTGGTGCAGGTCGTTTCCGTTATGCTGATATAAATGGTGATGGTGCAATTACTGCTGATGACCGTACTGTATTAGGAAGTCCAATTCCAACATTTACTGGTGGTATCAACTTAAAAGTTACTTACAAGAGTTTTGATATTGAAACATATTTGTACACTTCTCTTGGAAACCAAATCTTCAATCAGACGAAATGGTATACAATGTTCGGTTCAACATTCCCAGGTTCAGCAAAAGCTGATGCTGTTAGAAACTCTTGGACTCCTACTAACTTAAATGCTGCTTCGCCAATTTTCGAAAACGTATCTAACTTTAGTACTGATACGCAACCAAACTCTTGGTATGTTGAAAACGGTTCTTATTTAAGAATGACTAACTTGACCTTAGGATATAATTTGCCTAAAGCTACTTTGAATAAGTTGAATATGAAAAAACTGAGGATTGCTTTCTCAACTAACAACTTATTTACAATAACAGGTTATTCAGGTCTTGACCCTCAAGTTGGTGGACAAGCAGATACTAACTTCGGTATCGATATCGGTAACTATCCAGTAACAAGAAGCTATAACTTGTCAGTAAAACTTGGTTTCTAATATCTTGTTGCTAGAAGATTAGGAAATTATGTTCAACTAAAAAATAGAAAAACTCAAATGAAAATAAATATAATTGGTAAAACACTTGTCGGTACAGCCCTCTTATCTGCTATTTTAGTAGTTGGGTGTAAAGACAGCTTTTTGGAAGTAGCTCCAACTGGACAATTAACAGCTGCACTTTTGACTTCAAAAGCAGGGTTAGAAGGTACATTAATGGGAGGTTACAGTATGTTGAATGGACGTGGATTTTCTCGTCTTGCATCATCAACTAACTGGGTATATGGAAGTATCTTGGGTGGAGAAGCCAACAAAGGAACTGAATCTGGTGACTATGGTGCTATCAACCCAATCCAACGCTTCGAAACAATTGCAACTGCAAGTGATGTTGAAGATACTTGGAAAGCAAAATATGAAGGTATCAGTAGAGCAAATGCTGTTATTCGTTTAATAGCTAATGCTGATCCTGCGGTAACTGCTGCTGACAAAGCGAGGATTCTAGCAGAAGCTAAATTCTTGAGAGGTCACTACTATTTTGAATTAAAGCGTTTGTTTAATTTTGCTCCTTACGTTGATGAAACAGTAGATTATGGTACAGGTATCGAAAAGATTAAAAACGATAGTGACCTTTGGCCAAAAATCGAAGCTGACTTTAAGGCTGCAATGGCTGCTTTACCTGAAACGCAAATTGCTGCAGGTAGAGCTAATAAATGGGCTGCTACTGCGTATTTAGCTAAAGTATATATGTACCAAAAGAAATATACAGATGCTAAAGCTCTATTTGACCAAATTATAGCCAATGGTAAAACAGCAAACGGTAAAAAATATGGTTTAGTTGCTAAATATGCTGATGTATTCAACGCTGCTAACGATAACAACGAAGAATCTGTATTTTCTATCCAAGCTGCTGCTAACACTGGTAGTGTGAACAATGCAAACCCTGAAAATGACTTGAACTTCCCTTATGGTGGTGCTGCTGCTCCGGGTGGATGTTGTGGTTTCTTCCAGCCAAGTTTTGAGTTAGTAAACTCATTCCGTACAGATGCTAACGGTCTGCCTTTATTGGATGGTTCTTACAACTCTGCTGCTAATGCTGTGAAAAATGACCATGGTTTAGTATCAAGTGATCCATTTACTCCAGATGCAGGAAATCTAGATCCTCGTTTAGATCACTCTGTAGGTCGCCGTGGCATTCCATATTTAGATTACGGTCCATTCCCAGGTGCTTCTTGGATTCGTTCTCAAAGCTGGGGTGGTCCATACTCTACTAAGAAATTTGTTTATTACAAATCTCAAGAAGGAACTTTGACAGATGGTAGTTCTTGGACAAGAGGTTATGCTGCAATGAACTATAATATCATTCGTTATGCTGACATATTGTTAATGGCTGCTGAAGCTGAAGTAGAAGTTGGATCATTAGCAAAAGCTACTGAATATGTAAACCTAGTTCGTAACCGTGCTTCTAACCAAGCTGGTTTTGTGAAAGGTGCTGACGGAAATCCTGCTGCTAAATATGTAATTACTACATACGGTACATTCGGAAGCAAAGCTGCTGCTACTACAGCAATTCGTTTCGAACGTAAATTAGAGCTTTCGGGTGAAGGTCACCGTTTCTTTGACTTAGTTCGTTGGGGTGTTGCTGAGACTGAACTTAACAAATACTTTGCGTATGAAGGTAATATTCTGAAAGTAGCGCTTGGTGGTGCCAAATTTACTGCTGGTAAATACGAAGTTTTACCAATTCCTGCAACTCAAATTGATAGACAAGGAAAAGATGTTTTAAAACAAAATCCTGGATATTAATATCAATAATGTAGCGTAAACAAGAAAGGGATGGCAATTGCCATCCCTTTCTTGTTATATAATGCAAACGAAATTTACTTCTTTTTCTCTCTGATTGATTTAACAATTCTGACTGCTGACATTATCAATATAGCAAAAATGACTAAACCAATAATTCCCCAAATCCAATCGACTGTATTCTTTAAAACGACGATAAATACAATGGCAAATAAAAAGATGGTAGCTACTTCATTGAATAATCTTAACTGAAATCCTGTAAACCTGAATTTATCTTCTCTGAGCTCTAAGATTAATTTTCGACAAAAAAAATGATAACTCACTAAGCCTAGTACAAACCCTAATTTTAAATGAAGCCAACTTTGTGAAGTAAAACTATCCCACCATAACCAGTAAATCATTGTAGTTCCCGTTATGATTGTTAGCCACATGGCAGGAACCATAATAGCGTTAAAGAGTACTTTTTGCATTCGTTTATACTCTTTCTGCAGGATTTGTCGTTCAGGCTCAGGCTTCTCATTCGCTTCAGTGTGGTAAACAAATAAGCGAGGTAAATAAAAAAGCCCAGCGAACCAACTTGTTACAAAAATGATATGTATTGCTTTGATATGATTATATTCCATTGTTTAACCATTTTCAATGATTTTATGAATGCTTGTAGTTTTTGAAAAAGCTATTAACCTTCATTTGAATAACCCCGAGAATAGCCTCTTTGAAAATATTAGCCGACATTTTAGAAACGCCTTTGGTTCTATCGGTAAAAATGATAGGTATCTCGGCAATCTTAAATCCATACTTCCATGCTGTAAATTTCATTTCTACCTGAAAAGCATAACCAACAAATTTAATCTTATCAAGATTAATTGTCTTTAACACTTTGGAGTGATAACATTTAAATCCTGCTGTTACATCCATTATCGGCATTCCTGTGATAAAGCGAACGTAATAACCCGCAAAATAAGACATTAGAACCCTTCCCATTGGCCAATTGACAACGTTTACCCCACTTATATAGCGTGAACCAATAGCCATATCAGAACCCTCTATACAAGCATTATAAAGCTTTACTAAATCTTCGGGATTATGCGAAAAGTCTGCATCCATTTCAAAGATATATTCATAATTATTTGCAAGAGCGTATTTAAACCCATGAATATAGGCAGTACCTAAACCCAACTTCCCTATTCTTTCTTGTAAATGCAAACGATTTTTACCGAATTCATCTTGAAGTTCTTTTACTTTCATCCCAGTACCATCTGGTGAACCATCATCAACAATTAGTAAGTCAAAACTTGGTTCTAAACTCATTACTTTACGGACAATGGATTCAATGTTTTCAATTTCGTTGTATGTCGGTATAATTACAAGACGAGAGATCATTATGGAATTTGCGCAGGTTAAAATTTAATATTGATACAAAGTTACGAAAATCTATAGCATATTATGGTATAGAAAATTTAATAGCAGGAACAGCCGAACAAATATCCATTCATAACCCGTATAACTTATATAAAGACTTATGGAAAGGATATTAACCAAATCTGGAATATTTATCTGTTACAAGACTTTTTAAAGCCTTTACAACGAATTATTTATGTTTTGAATGCTTCATTTAATTAAATAGGGTTAAAAATCAATATAAATATCATTATATTGATGTATAATTGTATTTTTGTTGGTTGCATTTTTTGGAGATATCATTGAGATAAAATACTCTTAGACAGGTTTATATGAACGTTATAATACTATTTTATTATCCATTTTAACAAGATTTAAGAATGTCTTCTACTTCGAATAAAAATAATTTCAAATAATGAGAAACATTTTTTGTGTTTCTTAGATGTAATAGTATTTTTGCATTAAATTTATAGAACAGTATAGAACACATATTTATACCGACTAAACAAATTAAACAATCAATAACAAAGACAATGGCAAACATCACGTTAGGCGACAAAGAGTATTTCGCAGGAATTGGTAAAATACAATTTGAAGGAAGAGAGTCTGATAACCCTTTAGCGTTCAAATGGTATGATGAAAATCGTATTATTGGAGGCAAAACAATGAAAGAGCAAATGCGTTTTGCAATTGCTTATTGGCATACTTTCTGTGGAACTGGTGCTGATCCTTTTGGTCCTGGAACAAAAGTATTTCCTTGGGATGCAAAAAATGAAATCGTAGGAAGAGCTAAAGATAAAATGGATGCAGCCTTTGAATTCATTACTAAAATTGGTGCTCCATACTATTGTTTTCATGATATTGACTTAGTAGATGAAGGAAGTTCTTTATCAGAATACGAAAGCAATATGCAAGCAATTGTAGATTATGCAAAACAAAAACAAGCTTCAAGTGGTGTGAAATTATTATGGGGTACTGCCAACGTATTCTCTAACCCACGTTATATGAATGGGGCTTCTACTAACCCTGATTTTTCAGTATTGGCACATGCAGGTACACAAGTAAAAAATGCTATTGATGCTACGATTGCTTTAGGCGGTGAAAACTATGTGTTCTGGGGTGGTCGTGAAGGTTATATGACATTGTTGAACACTGATATGAAACGTGAATTAGCTCACTTAGGACGTTTCTTAACGATGTCGCGTGATTATGCTCGTAAAAACGGATTTACTGGTAAATTCTTCATCGAACCTAAGCCATGTGAGCCAACTAAACACCAATACGATTTTGACTCTGCTACCGTAATCGGCTTCTTGAAAGAATACGGTTTAGAAAATGATTTTATGTTGAATTTAGAAGTAAACCACGCTACTTTAGCTGGTCATACATTCCAACATGAATTACAAGTAGCTGCTGACAACAATATGTTGGGTAGTATGGATGCTAACCGTGGAGATTATCAAAACGGATGGGATACTGACCAATTCCCTACTAATTTAAATGAATTAGCTGAGTCTATGTTGATTATCTTAGAGGCTGGAGGAATCACACAAGGAGGTATCAATTTTGATGCTAAGACACGTCGTAATTCAACTGATTTAGACGATATTTTCTTGGCTCATATCGGTGGTATGGATGCTTTTGCTCGTGCATTAGTCATTGCTGATAACATCTTAGAGAAATCATCTTACAAGAAATTGCGTAAAGACCGTTATGCTTCTTTTGATGGCGGTAAAGGTGCTGACTACGAAGCTGGTAAATTAACTTTAGAAGATTTAAGAAGTTATGCTTTTGAAGTTGGTGAACCTAAAGTTACTAGCGGTAAGCAAGAATTATTTGAAAATATCATCAATCAATTCATCTAGTCTAGATTGATTGAGAAGTCATAAAAAAAGCGAATGGAAATTTTCCACTCGCTTTTTTTATGATATTATTCTTGGATTAATATTCCCAAAGATTATGTTCCATTTCCATCAATTTGTATTCTAATTGTTGAGATTGGATTAGCCCTTGTTTTTCTCCTCCATAAAATTCGTCTAAGCTTTTATCCTCAGGGTTCCCTTTTTTGGTAAGTCTAGCATGGAATAAACGTAAATCGAAAGCATCTGCCATATTTTTATGTTGAGCTTCGTTTTGAGCATTATACCATATACAATTTGGGTTGCTTCTGAATAATTTATCTAAATCCTTGTATTTGAATGACGCTACAGTCTTATCAAAACCAGCTGCCGTTTTATTAGCAGGAATAATGATTGTGATAGCTTGAATATCATAGTATAAACGAGAGCGCTGTTTATCAAAAATAGCATCTTCTCTGATTTCTATGATAGAAAGCTCTTTAGCGAAATACAAATCTCCCGTTTCACTGGCAGGCTTAGCAGGAGCTTTAGCACCATTTGCCGCAGGTTTAGGGTCTCCCCAGCCATCATCAGCCCCTGTGGTAGCAGTACTTTCAGCACCGAATCCTGCAGCTCTTTCAGCATCAGAAAGGGCATTGTCTCCGATAGAGTTTTCAACAACCAAGTTCTTTAGAAAATCTTCTTTAGAAATCTTCGTTTTTAATGAATCGTTTCTGTAAGGTTGCAAAACCCCACTCTGAACCCATTCCATTAAATATTTGGTAATCTCGTTTCCTTTAGAGAAAAAAGGTTGATTTTGCTTTTCATTCAAATCCATTCTTCTCCATAAACGCATCTTCCACATGATATTAGAATCATCGATAGGACGTACAGAGTCGGGATTTTTTCCTCTAATGTCTTTTTCTTGTGCTGTTACCAGCGAACAAGAAACCAAACTAAGAACAATTGCTCCGGTAATTTTGATTAAATTTTTCATAATGTTATTATCATTACAAGTTTTACACTAAGCTTGATTATCAAATACTTGTAAACTTATAGCTACCACAAATTTTGTATAAATTAATGTCGTCTATACAAAATATGAGATTAGTTTAATGGAATATTCTTTACCATTTGAAATGGAATAGTTTCTATTACACCTTTAAAGTTTTTTCGTTGAACACCTTTTACCTCGATATAGTAACGGTCTCCAGCTTGAGCACTCTGCGCTAATGAACTAATACTTCCAGCACCAGGTAATGTAATGTCAGCAACTTTTTTAGAGCCTCTTGCTAAAGCTACATAAATTTCTGATACACGGTATTGAGCATCGTCAGGATTGGTTGCTTTGAATGATTCATCGGCAATTGCTCTTGCTTCAACACTTCTTAAACCACTTGCACTAGCACCACGCTTTTCATCTAATTCACCACCACCACCGAAGATTTTCACTTCAGGTCTTGGTACTCTTCTAACTCTGAATTTCTCTGTTCCTAATAGAATACCACCATTGTTGATGTTTAATTCTACAGAAGCAGCACTTGGTACTACAGTCACTTTACCACCACCAGCGGCAATAACCTCAGCACCATTGGCACTAAAGCTTGGTTGCCATAAAGCACCTAAGCCTGGACTTACAATGCTCAATTTGTTGGCACAACCTAAATACAACGGAGGTAAGCTACCTGCTTCGATATTATAAGTTGGTTTTAAGACAAAGTATTCACCATTAAGGGTTCTAGTTTCAGGACCGTTAGGACCATTGAATGAGATACTAGCCGAATAAGTTTTCTTTGAAAGTCCACGGCTGTCGTATTGACCGCCCTGTGCCTTAAACTTAATCTGACCTTTACCGTCTCTTACAGGTACACCAGCACCATTGAAGCTCATTCTAGGCGTAATTCCACTTGAATAAGCTGCAATAAACATTTCAGCTTCATAATCCATCCCAGCTACTACAGTATTAGATTTTGCAGAAACCATGGCTAATATTTTATCGAACTTGATGTCTTTGATACCTACTTTCTCTGCTAATTGACCTAAAATAGTACTTTCGTAACGACGAATTTCAGATTGTTTCTGACTTAACGTTGCTAAAGCAGCAGGTACTGGCGTTTCAGCAAAGTTCAATTCAGCGAAATCTTTATTTTTATTGTTAGCATCCTTAGCTACCGCAGGGTCTTCTTTTCCTGAAAGAGCAAGCGGTTCAAACTTCGTATTTTTATCACTATAAGTTGCTATTTTAGTGACAAAATTATCAAGCTGAGTTTTTAAGCCATAAGCTAATCCATTCTTTTTACCCCCGATCATTATCTCATATACTTTTTCGGTTTCTTTCATGCCGACATAAGCACCTGTTTCTGGATCTATACCACCCGTTTGTTCAACGATAGTACCTTTCAAATTATCTAATTCACCAACCATCGCGTCAGAAAGCTTACGTACTTCTTGCGCTTGTCTGATGATATCAGCATATTGAGCAGGATTAGGCGAATCATTTACTTTTGCCTTAATCCCTTCAACAGTTTGGTTATTTTTTTGAACAGCAGAGCCATTCGCTGCTTCTAAGCTATTATTTAATAGTACAAATTTTTGTAAAAGGGCATCGCTCACTTGCAATGCAAGTAAAGCTGTGAGCACCAAATACATCATCCCAATCATCTTCTGACGGGGCGTTTCTTTCATTCCAGCCATTTTCTTATCTACTTGTAGGAGTTTTTGTTTAAGTTTTTTTTCAACATTTTGTCTTGATTAGTATTAAACTATCAAAGACGGATATGTTTCTTAAATTAGTTCCCTTTCATGGCTGTTAACATACTTCCATAAACATTGTTTAGTGAAGTTAAGTTAGAAGTCAATTTGGCTAATTCTTGCTTAAACTGCTGAGTATCTTTACTTGCATCAGCCATGTTTTCCATCGCTACTGTTAAGTTGCCATAGAAAGCATTCATTGCTTTTAAATGCTTGTTTGTATCTTGTAATTCTAATTCATATACAGCATTCAATGCACCCATGTTTTGAGTAACTTTCTGGAACTGTACACGATATTCTTTAGCGTCTTGTGAAGCATTGGCCATTTCACCCATTGCACTCATCGTTACGCCATAAGCCTTGTTCATTTCTGTCATTGTACCAGCAGCAACTTTTACGTTTTTAGCATATTCGTTTGTAGCTACAGTAGCATCAGTAATTGTTCCAATTTTTGAAACCGTTTCTGTTAATGACTTCATGCCTTTACCTAAATTTTCAAAAACATCTGGAGTAATTTTAGCATTAGCTAACATTTCATCCATTTTAGCTGTTAAACCAACGCCTGCAGTTGAAGTTGCCACACTTCTTTTAGGTAATTCACCTTGAAAATCTTTAGATAATTCTGGATATACTTTTTCCCA
The DNA here is from genome assembly GCF_059416265.1 of Arcicella sp. GW821-FHT09D11. Taxonomy (NCBI): domain Bacteria; kingdom Pseudomonadati; phylum Bacteroidota; class Cytophagia; order Cytophagales; family Flectobacillaceae; genus Arcicella; species Arcicella sp. GW821-FHT09D11. Next base: position 160,522 of record NZ_JBWKOV010000002.1, read on the forward strand.
ATCGTAAAATTTCTCAGGCTTTGCAGAAAGATACAATACCCCAAATAATATAAATATAAATGCTTCAGTAAACATACCAACCATTAGCATTTCATTGGCATTATTCCAGTGTAAGATTTTAAATAAAGCACCAACGATAACAACTGCTGCACCAAAACTGGCGATAACGTTAATAATTCTTTCCATTTGTCTTTTTAATGATTTTGAGTGTAATATGATTTGAGAATGATTTGATGTGTGAAGGGATTATCAAAACGAAGCGAGAGAATGTTGTCGTAAATTAACGACTGGATTCCCTCGCTTACGATTTAAAATCGTTTTTTCTTTTATCTGAATTCTTTTCCAGATGAACGTCCTAAATGATTCATGGCACAACGGAAGCCGATGTAAGATCGTTTCTTTGTTTCATATTCATAAGAACGAGTACCCGTTTCAAGATAATAAGCAACATCTTTCCATGAACCGCCACGAATAACTTTTCTTGGTTCGTCTTTATCGTCATTCATCGTGTTTAAGTCCCAAGTAACTGCTACAGCATTGTCTGCATAAGCATCTAAGCACCATTCGGCAACGTTTCCTGCCATGTTATATAAACCATAATCGTTCGGATTGAACTGGTTTGCAGGAGCCGTATAAGCATATCCATCTGCATCATAATTACCTCTGTGAGGCTTGAAGTTGGCTAACAAACATCCTTTAACGTTCGCTACGTAAGGGTTACCCCAAGGATATTTAGCAGAAGCTTTTCCACCACGAGCAGCCCATTCCCATTCAGCTTCAGATGGTAAGCGGAATCTTGGAGAAATATACATTCCCTCAGAGGTTCTGTAATCGTTATAAGCTTTTGTTCGCCAGTCGCAGAAATATCTTGCAGCAATCCAGCTTACGCCCACTACTGGATACATATCAAAAGCAGGGCTTGAGAAATAATATTCAGTCATTGGGTCACCATTATGATAAGTAAAGTCTTTACTCCATACAGTAGTATCAGGATAATATTCAGAAATAACTTTTTCTTCGCCTAGTACAGCGATTGAGTCTGTCAACATTACATCCGTAAATTGACGATATTCGTTGTTGGTGATTTCTGTGTCGTCCATATAAAATTGAACGACTGTTACACGTTTGTTAAAACCAACTGACGATGCAGCAATATCTTCATCCGCTTGCCCCATCATATAAGAGCCAGCCGGAATTAAAACCATGCCTAGTGGAGTAGTTTGCTTCCAACCTTTACGGCTAGTAGCTGCAATTTCCCCATTAACCATTTTAATATCTTCTTTTTTGCTACTTCTACTTCGTTTACCGTTTTTGCCTTTGGCAACCTGTTCTCCTCTAGACCTGCTACTTCTTCCCCTACTACTAGTCGATTTGCTAGTACCAGAAGAGCTACAGCTATCCAAAAACAAAACAGTAGTAACTACTAAAAGTAGTAAGGATATTTTCCTGTAAATTCCACTGTAATTCATAGTGTCTTAACTTTTTTAATTGATACCCGTGAGTAAAATAAGGTAATGATCTCTTAAATTTTGATAATGGTTGTATTAATAATCGTACTTTATATTTATTGTAATAAAATTCATTTTTAGTGTTAAATCTTCTTAAAAACGACCTTATTTACTCGGTTATTATAGTAACCCAAAAACAAAGTTAATATTTTTTTTTGTTGTAAATACATCAATCGTTTATTTACGTTTTTGTAAGCACATTTTACAGAAAAAAAACTACTGATGTCTGAACCTTGGTGTACGCACAGGTGTCTTCTTTCCACCAAATAATTTAGGTGCTGGCAAGGCATAACTTATTAATACTTCGTGCGATGTAGGCGACTTAGCTGTTTGCCCAACAGTGGTTAAATCTAGCGAATATCCCAATCTTAATGAGTTATTCAACATCGAAATACCTGCAATAATGATACCAGCATCGTTTAGTCGGTAGGAGCCGCCCAACCAATATTTTTCTGTATAAGTAAAAATCGCACCTCCTTCTAAAGCCGTTGTTACGAAATCACTACGCCAAAGGGCTGTAGGAGTAACTTTTACGTCATCGTTTAAATAATAATCATAACTCGCCGTTACATTCAGGGCTTGTTTGATGGTATATTGACTAGCTCTGTCAACACCAAAACTATAATTTGGATTATTTACGTGATTAAGGCTTACCCCGATTTGATAATTCTCTGCTTTATATAAAACCCCCAATGATAGGTCGGCTTTGGTTTCATTAAGTTTTTTTAGGGCTGCATCCACAATTGGGTCTCCAGATTCACCAGGTCTGAAATTTGAATCAAATGTTTTAGTATGAAAACCACCCTTTACACCAATTGAAATAATCGAACCATTTCTAAGCCCGATTTGATAAGAATACGATAACAACATATTCTGATAACCACTACCAGATGGTGTTTTGTCGTTTACAAACTGAATACCAAGCCCACTATGAAGTCCATTTAACGGCATTGAGGCTGTAAAAAGCTGTGTTCCTAACGACCCCGAACCATCATAAGTAGTTTGATAGGCTGTCCATTGATTACGGTAATGTAATTGAAATTTCATCACACCATCAGTACCAGCAGTGGCTGGATTAATGTATAGTGGATTAAACATATATTGGCTTAACTGTGCATCTTGTTGAGCAAAGACGGAATAGTTTGCCAATAGCAGTAGAATTATAGTAAAAAATTGTAAATTCTTTCGCATAGTCTTTCAAAAAAGTACAAATAAGTCAAATACAGGCTTTAATTCCAAATCTAATAAACATTTGTATAAATTACGTTAAAAAATGTATCTCATAGATACTCCTAACGCTAATTTATTAATATTTGTTGTGATATGGGTGATAAAAAAAGAGACCCATGAGTTTATATTACTCACAGGTCTTTTATGAATTCTTTTAAATAGTCTTAAATACTATTTGCTTTCTTGATATAAAGCTCTAAAGCACCCGTCATAGATGGGGCATTTGGAAGAGGCGCTTGAATATCCAAAATCAAGCCTGCTTCTGTTACTGCTTTTGCGGTTGTTGGTCCAAAGGCAGCAATTCTTGTTTTGTTTTGCTTGAAATCTGGAAAATTATGAAACAAAGATTTTATGCCAGAAGGACTAAAAAATGCAATTACATCATAAAACACGCTTTCTAAATCAGATAAATCTGAAGAAACTGTTTCATACATTACAGCCTCTGTAAGTTGTAAATCGTTTGTTCCCATAAATTCTGGGATATCACTACGACGCTTGTCTGAACAAGGAAATAAAAACTTCTCAGTTTTATGTTTCTTGATTAACTCAAGTAATTCAGCAGCAGTTTTTGTTCCTGTAAAAATCTTACGTTTACGTATTACAATATATTTCTGCAAGTAATTAGAAGTCTGTTCTGTGATACAGAAGTATTTCATGTCAGCTGGTACTTCTATACGCGCTTCTTTACAAATGCGAAAAAAATGATCTACAGCATTACGACTAGTAAAAATAATGGCAGTATGATCAAGAATATTGATTTTTTGCTTCCGGAAGTCCTTAAAAGCAACGCCTTGAATTTCGATAAATGGGCGAAAATCAACTTTGATATTGTATCTTCTTTCCAACTCAAAATATGGTGATTTATCGTCGGCTGGGCGTGCTTGCGTAACTAAAATACTGGTTACTTTGGTTAATCTGTCTGGATGTGCGGTTAATGCTATTTCGCTCATGCTCAATGCAGTTAAACTTGATTGGATTATTGTTTGGGCTAATGTGCTATTTTTAGAACATTTTTTTGTTGAATTATCACATTATTTAGAGTGCAAAACGGATGCCTACTATAAGCGGTATTAATTCAACGATGCAAAGGTACGAAAATAAATACAGATTTTTTAGTGCCGTCATCTTATTTATCGTAAAGTATAAAAGTGCTAGGCGTCCGATAAAGAATAATGAAATAGGGAAGAACAAATATTTTTCTGCATTTTCCGTAATTTCAGGTATTGATATCGTACTGTAAGTGAGTATAATTAGTACAATCAGGAAAAAAATACTTGAAGCTTGAATAATTTTAAAAAAGTGAATATTGATGATTTTATCGAGCCTGTAAAGGTTTGAAAGAATCATTAAGGAGATATATTTAAAAATATATGCGCCAAAGATAATTGAAGAAATTACTAAGAAGTTACTCAATAATACGCCAAGTGTTTCTCCTTCTTGAAGGATACTGCTAGTAGAGAATAAATCGTTCTTTTCATTAATGACTAGCATAAAAATAAAGCCGATTGTAAAACTAAGGTTTATGACAAACAGTAGATTCCCTAAATCAAAAGGCTTGTTTACGATAAATGAATCATCTCGTACACTAATTGTCAGCAAGTCTTTGGGATTAAAAAAACGCTCGAAAGATTTTGGCTGATAATTATACAAAAATGCGTAAGCACCTACCAGTAAGAATAAGCCAATCACAAAAAAGTTTTGGAAAGAGGAAATATCACGTGGAATAATGGTTAATAAAGACTCAGATAATTCAAATGTTTCCTGAGTTCTAGATATTCTATTTCCTACATAAACCATCAATTCTTCAATATTGGTATTGCTACCATAAATTGTAAGAAATAGTTTCGTTTTTTTATAGACTCTCTGCAAGCTGTCAACATCTAAAACAACCCATTTATTAATGGGCAATTGTTGTTGTAAGGAAGCATTAATGAATAGGTAATTTTCTTTGGATGAGTAATACAGAATTTTATAAGTTTTATAATTTTCTATATCACAAAACAAGCTAAATGAATTATAGTCTTTATGGAGTTCACGAACATAGGGTACATAGGCTTTATAGCGTTCATCAAATACCTGCCAGTCATCTCGGTAGTCATGCACTAAATAATAAGCGTTGCTTGGACCAACGGTGTCTTTGGCAAGGGTGTTAGGAATGAAAAATAAATACCCCGATATGATTAAAAAGGCTATTCTGAGGAAAGAGTATGATTTGACTAAACGCAAAATCCTGCATGATTGAATAAATCGTGCAGGATTTTGTGAATGAATATATTGTTGGAAGGATTTCAAGTCTTGATAGTTTTGTGCAAAATTAGAAAAAAACTATCAATAATTCATTGAAACCGTTTACTACAATCCTAATGCTTTTAACATTGTAGCACCAATATCCGCTGGAGAATGTACTACGTGGATACCACAAGCTTCCATGATGGCCATTTTAGCAGCAGCAGTATCATCTGCACCACCGATAATAGCACCAGCATGACCCATTCTACGACCTTTCGGTGCAGTTTGACCAGCGATAAAACCTACTACAGGTTTTCTGTTTCCGTCAGCTTTAATCCATTCAGCAGCTTCTGCTTCCATGCCACCACCAATTTCACCAATCATTACGATACCCTCAGTTTCAGGGTCATTCATTAATAATTCAACGGCTTCTTTAGTAGTTGTTCCGATGATAGGGTCACCACCAATACCAATTGCAGTTGTTTGTCCCAAACCTGCTTTTGTTAATTGGTCTACAGCTTCGTAAGTTAAAGTTCCTGATTTTGATACGATACCAATTTTACCTTTAGTGAAAATAAAACCAGGCATGATACCTACTTTACATTCACCTGCTGTCATTACTCCCGGACAGTTTGGTCCAATTAAACGACAATCTTTGTTCTGAATGTATTCCTTAGCATAAATCATGTCTTTGGTTGGAATACCTTCTGTGATACAAATAATTACTTTGATACCAGCATCAGCCGATTCCATAATAGCATCAGCAGCAAATGCAGGTGGTACAAAGATGATTGAAGTATCAGCACCTGCCTTTTCTACAGCTTCAGTAACTGTATTAAATACAGGACGGTCAAGATGGGTTGAACCACCTTTTCCTGGCGTTACACCACCAACTACATTAGTACCATATTCGATCATTTGCTGAGCGTGGAATGAACCTTCAGACCCAGTAAAGCCTTGTACGATTATTTTTGAGTTTTTGTTAACAAGTACACTCATTTCAGATAAATATTTGGTTTGTAAAAATCAGTTTTTTTGTGAAATTACTGCATTTAATCTTAACAGTGATTATATTTATACAGTGCCTACGTAAATTTATCGTAAAGGTATAGTTTGCAAGGCAAAGGACAAAAAGGAATTTGGAGATTGAGCAATATACTTATTTTAAATAGTATTTAAGTGTTTGATTATTAATAGTTTAACTGTGTTTCTATTTGTGGAAATATAGTATAGCTTATTGCCATAAGGTACTTTTTGTTTAGCAATTTTGAGATAATGTTTTTAGCTAAAATTTTATTCAAGATTTTAATCCTGCCTTGTTAGAATTTCTTTTGAAGAAAATAACCATCAAATATCCTTTTGCTATTTGTATGGATAAAGCCCAATAGCAAGATAATCTAATGAGAAAAGCAAATAAAAAAAGCAAATCCAGCTAATTAGCTGAATTTGCTTTACTGAAATACCTAATTTATTGTTCAGGTTAAAGTGCTCGCTTTTTACCTTTTGAATCTATTACTTCTATTGATTTCAAATTTGAATTTATCAATACGCTTCGTGATGATTGTGATAAAAACGAAGTGCCATAGCCAACTTCTACTCTGCGTGTTTTTCCATTTTTCAGATTTTCCAACACAACACAATCATTGGTTTTCAAAGACTTACTTTGAAGAGTATTGTTGCTTAATTTGAATGTTTTTAATGCTCCACGGTTTTGTGTAGCCATTACCAAGGTTTTTCCTTTTGCATTAGTAAGTCTTACTAAGCCTTTTGCATCACCCGTTACGCCAAAGGCTGTTTCTGGCAATAAGCTTGCTTTGAAATTCCCTTTTCCATCGCCTTTCAAGAGGAGTCCATTGAAAGCATCTAGTCTACCTACAGATACTTCCGACGCAAAGTCATTTCCTACCATGAGTACGTCAAGATGTCCGTCGTTGTCAAAATCCTCCGTCAACATTCCTAATACAGGAGCTGTTTGTGCCTCCATAGGTAATGCTTTTACTTTGAAATTACCACTGCCAAGGTTTTCTATATAGCTTGTTTTTAGGTAATTAGCCCTTAAAATGAGGGCATCTTTCAATTCCTCTTCGGTAAAAAATCCTTTAATGTCGGATTTAGCCAGTTGATTATAGGTTACAAATTTCTTACGTGTAGTAATCATTTGTTTACTTAAATCGTCGCGACCATTAAAAGCAAATTCTTTTTTATGAGCGTCTGTGTCTTTAGGTTTAAAAAAGACAGTTGGGATAGCATCATAATTACCATCCGTATTGAAGTCTTTGGCATATATAGACACGGGTTCAGTATCACTTGCTCTCATGACAGAGTTTTTACCAAAATTCCCAACGATGTAATCCATATCTCCATCATCATCAAAATCGCCAGCGGTAATACTATTCCAAAACCCAATTTGCTTGTTAAGGTCTAAAGCTCCTTCTAGTTTTTCTAATTTACCCTTGTTGTTTTGTAGCATAGTAATGGGCATCCATTCGCCAGCAAGCATCAAATCTACCCAACCATCATTGTTATAGTCTGTCCAAATGGCATCACATACCAAACCTATATTTGATAGACTTGGTGCTACCTGAGTACTTACATTGGTGAATTTTACTTGCCCAATTTTTGAATCGTTTCTAAGGATATAGCTAGAAACTGGCATTGGATAGCTAGAAACTTCTACACGCCCACCAATAAATAAATCAAGGTCACCGTCTTTATCATAATCGGCAGCTTTAATACACGAGCCACTTTTTAAGAAACTAGGTAAAGCCTGTGTTTTTTGTACAAAATGCCCTTTGCCATCATTTTCATAAAATCTATCTTGATAAGTTGGCGAGTCTTTTGGTTGTTCGTTACTACCACTTACAATGTATAAATCAAGGTCGTTGTCGAGGTCAGCATCAAAAAGCAAAACCCCCATATCCTCCGCAATTTTTGTAAGGTCAGTTTCACCGCCTATCAAATCAGACTTAACAAATTTTCCAGCTTGATTTTGTAATAAGAAAGCACCCTTTTGTTCAGAAGGCCCACCAATAAAAATATCTTCAAGTCCATCACCGTTTACATCGCCAACGGCAATCGCTGGGCCAAATTGGGATAGTTTGTGGGGAATCAATTTCTGAATATTGAAATCAATAAAATCTTTTTCAGTATGAACATAGTCGATATTAAGGGAATCTGTAATATCTGCAAAAAGTGTTGTACGTTTTACGGGCTGGCTTACATTAAGCATGGTAGCATTCTTTTCATAAACCGTTAAAACTTGGTTCGCAATTACATTTTTTAATAGTTGAGTTTTGCCACTTTGCCAAATGATTTTCACTTCATCTATTTTCTTGCTTTTGCCTAAACCAAAATGAGCAATGTTTTCGATAGTAGAAAGGTATCCTCTATAAGGTGTATTTTCATACACTTGTTTCTGTCCATTTTGATAACTGATTTCTATGAATGCTCCCAAGCCCCCAATATTTTTATCCGTTCCTTTTAGTTTTATGCGTAGATAATTACTTTCGTTAGGCTTCGTTTCAATTAGATTATTACGATAAACAGAAGCCGAATCGTTGATGTTGTTGGTGACATAATCTAAGTCGCCATCATTATCTAAATCTCCATAGGCTGCCCCATTAGAAAAACTAGGTTTAGTAAGTCCCCATGAAGCACTGACGTCATCAAAAGCAAAGTTTCCTTTATTCTTAAATGCATAGTTCGTGATTTTTATAGAAGGGATAGAATCCAAGAGCATCATTCTAGGCACCATATTACCCATTTCAGCACGGTAAATCATGAAGTCTTGATCAGTAATATCACGTGGAAAACCATTGGTGATAATAATATCTCTGAGTCCGTCATTATCAAAATCTGTTGCCATAGGTGTCCAACTCCAGTCAGTTTCAGCAATACCCGCCAACAAGCCAATCTCACTAAAAACAGGTTTGCCTGTTTTCGGATTAAAACCTTGATTCATTTGTAACGTATTTCGAGGATATTGGAAATCATACCCAAACTTTTCATTGTTTTGATAAGTCAGGTAATTATTAGGAGGCAACATCATCTTTTTGCGATAATTATCCGCAGGCATCATATCAACGGCTAAAATATCAACAAGACCATCATTGTTTAAATCGGCAACATCATTACCCATGGCTGAATAAGAAGTGTGCTTGAAATAATCATGGGCTTGATCTGTAAATGTACCGTTATGGTTATTGATATAAAGTAAATCGTTCGTCAGGTAATCGTTGGTAATATAAATATCCTTCCAGCCATCTCTGTTAATATCAGTAATGTTTATTCCTAAGCCATAACCTTCTATCAAAATACCCGCCTTTTTAGAAATATCTGAATATACGCCATGCTTTAGTTTTTCATCCCAATCGTTGCGGTATAATCTACCTGTACGTTTAGACGAACCGTCTACTATTTTATCATGGTATTTATTTGGGAAACGGATGTCTTCCATTTCGTTAATCAATACATATAAGTCTAAGTCACCATCGTTGTCATAATCAAAAAATGCAGCATTGGTTGTATGAGTGGTGTCGGCAATGCCATATTCCTTAGCCATTTCTTTGAAAGTAGGAATGCCATCTTTACCAACGCCTTGGTTAACATATAGCATATTAGTACGTTCTGAGGCTACCTTTTTAACAGTGGCACATACGTATATATCCAACAGGTTATCATTGTTGATATCAACAACAGCTACACCAGAACACCATTTTCCCTGTCCTGCAACGTTAGATTTTTCGGTTACATCCTCAAACTTTAGCTTGTTAGCCTCATCTACGCCTTTGTTTAAGTATAGTTTATTAGCTACTTGATTGCCCGTAAAATAAATATCAGTAAGATTATCATTATTGAAGTCTCCAAGGGCTACTCCGCCACCATTATAGACGTATTCAAACTCAAGGACATTCATCGTATCGTTTTCTATAATCCGATTGGCGAAAGTAATGCCTGTATCTTCTGCGGATAATTGAGTAAAGAGTGTGTCTTGTTTTTCACAAGCGCAAAATGAAAAGATAATAGTGATTAATAACAGCAGTAAAAGTTTTTGATTCATATTAAATAAGATAAGTTTTGAATATAAAATTAGCAAGATTTTATATGAATTCTATATGCTAAAGCCTTAAAATAAATATTGATAGCATATTTTTTTTATAATTTATATTTAAATAGTAAAATTAAGTGATTGGTATAGAAAAAGAGGAGAGGGGTAAAACACCAAAAAAGCTCGAAGATATCTCCGAGCTTTTTTTGTGCTATTATTAACGAATTATAATGTACGTTTCAATTCTTTCATTTCGTAACATTCGATGATGTCACCTACTTCAAGGTCATTGAAGTTTTTGATTGAAAGACCACATTCATATCCGAATTTCACTTCTGCCACATCGTCTTTGAAACGTTTTAAAGCAGAAATTTCACCTTCATGAACCACGACGAAGTCACGGATAACACGAATCTTATGCGAACGTTTCACTGTACCATCTAATACATAAGAACCTGCTACAGTACCTACTTTAGAGATTTTGAATACGTCACGTACTTCAATGTTAGCAGTTACTACTTCTTCAAATTTCGGTGCTAATAAACCTTCCATCGCGTCTCTTACATCATCAATTGCTTGGTAGATGATAGAGTATGTACGAATTTCGATTTGTTCGTTTTCTGCTAAACGACGAGCGTTCACACTTGGACGAACTTGGAAAGCTACAATTACTGCATCTGAAGCAGAAGCCAACAATACGTCTGATTCTGAGACTTGACCAACACCTTTGTGAATGATACGAACTTGTACTTCTTCGGTTGATAGTTTCAATAATGAATCTGACAATGCTTCTACTGAACCATCCACGTCACCTTTCACAATTACGTTCAATTCTTTGAATGTACCGATAGCTTTACGACGACCGATTTCATCTAAGGTAATGTGTTTACGTGTACGTAATGATTGTTCACGGATAATTTGTTCACGTTTGTTGGCAATTTCACGTGCATCACGCTCATTTTCCATTACGCTTAGTTTGTCACCCGCAGCAGGAGCACCACTTAAACCAAGTACTTGTACTGGAATAGATGGACCCGCTTCTTTTAATTTATTACCACGGTAATCGAACATGGCTTTTACACGGCCATAGTGAGCACCTGCAAGCATCATATCTCCTACTTTTAATGTACCAGCTTGAACCATGATATTCGCAACATAACCACGACCTTTATCTAATGAAGCTTCAATAACAGCACCTACCGCACGTTTATTAGCATTGGCTTTCAATTCTAACAATTCGGCTTCTAGTAATACTTTCTCTAACAATTCATTGATACCCATCCCTGATTTTGAAGAAATTTCCTGAGTTTGGTATTTACCACCCCATTCTTCTACAAGCATGTTTTTGATAGATAATTGCTCACGAATTTTTTCTGTGTTTGCACCAGGCTTATCTACTTTCGAGAAAGCAAAAACAATAGGTACGCCAGCAACCATTGCGTGGTTGATAGCTTCTTCTGTTTGTGGCATCACTGCGTCGTCTGCTGCAATTACGATAATGGCAACGTCTGTCAGTTTAGCACCACGAGCACGCATTGCCGTAAAGGCTTCGTGACCAGGCGTATCCAAGAAGGTAATTCTACGGCCATCGTCATGTTTTACAGAGTATGCACCGATGTGCTGTGTGATACCTCCGGCTTCACCAGCGGCAACTTTAGCACGACGGATATAATCTAGTAATGATGTTTTACCGTGGTCAACGTGACCCATAATCGTTACGATTGGCGCTCTCGGTAATAAATCCTCTTCAGCATCTTCTTCTTCAACAATCGCAGATTCGATTTCTTCTTCAGCTGAAACAAACTGAACTTCAAAGCCGAATTCTTCTGTAATTAAGGCGATAACATCTGCCTCAAGACGTTGGTTGATTGAAACGAACATTCCTAAACTCATACAAGTAGAAATGATTTCGTTTACCGATACATCCATTAAAGAAGCCAATTCGCTAGCTGAGATAAACTCAGTTACTTTCAAGATTTTTGCTTCTTCGTCTTCTGCTAATTGACGTTGTTCATTTCTTTCTGCACGGAACTTACGTTTAACACGACGTTCTTTTGCACCAAAGTTAGACTTATTGGTTTGTCCTTGCAGACGAGCCATCGTAGCCTTAATTTGGTCTTGAATTTGTTTTTCAGAAACTTCACCTTTAGGTTGTGGTTTTACGCCACCGCCAGCATTATTGTTGTTATTATTTCCTGCTGGTTTTTTCTTAAAGTTGTTATTATGCTGATTATTATTATTACCCTGATTATTGTTGTTGTTATTCTGGGTATTATTATTGTTCTGATTGTTGTTGTTGCCTGATGCTCCAACATTATTCGCAGGTTTTTTAGCATTAGGGTCATTCGTAGCGGGTGCAGCATTAGGTACACCATCTTTTTTAGGACGAGGGGCACCTCTTTCGTTACGGATTTCAGCTTCTGTAACTTTAGCACCACCAGGTTTATCAATACGCTTACGCTTCTTCTTATTGTTATTATTGTTGTTGTTATTTCTAGAACCACCGCGAGAAGGCTCGACAGGTAAAGAAATTTTCCCTAAAACTGTTAATCCTTTTAGTTGCTCTCCTTTAGCTTCGATTAATTCCACATTTGAAGTATCTTCAGGAATTTCATCGTTACGTCCTAGCTTTTGTGCTGGTGCTGGATTAGGACGTTGTTGTTGCGGCTGAGGAGCTGGATTAGGAGTTGGTAAGTTGCCACCCTGTTGTACTGGACGAGCCTGATTGTGGTGTGTACCACCGCCTTGCTGTTTGTTGTGCTGAGGGTTCTGATTGGAATTCCCGCCACCTTGTTGCTTATTATGCTGAGGGTTTTGATTCGGATTCCCGCCACCTTGCGGTTTATTTGGCTGATTCGGGTTGTTATTATTCCCTCCGCCTTGTGGCTTGTTGTGTTGATTTTGGTTATTATTATTATTCACCCCACCTTGTGGTCTATTGTGTTGGTTCTGATTATTAGGCTGTATTGCTGCTTCAGCAATTTTTGGTTCTGCTACTGGTGTTGCGACTGCTTCTATCACTACTGGTTTTTCTAATACTACCACAGGTTCAGGCTTTGGTGCTTCCTTAACCGTTTCAACTTTTGGAATCTCTACTACTTTAACCTCTTGGGTTACCACAGGAATAATCGCTGGCTTTACCTCTTCAACTTTAGGTTGTTCAACTTTCACTTGAATTTCAGGTTGTGGCTCAGGTTTAACAGTTTCAACCTTCACCACGGGCTCTTCTACTGTAGGCGCTGGTTTTGGTTCAACTATTGCAGGCTTTTGAGGAACAGGATTGCCTTTAGCATCCAATTCTATTTTACCAAGTACTTTAAATTGTACTTCGGCTCTTCCCAAAATAACATCTGATTCTTTCTCAGCTTTTGCTGGCTCGGTTACTTTTGTTTGTTCTGATGCTTCTGTATTCTCTTTTCCTCGGAAGTAAAGAGGCATATCATCATCCTGTTTTTTTACAGGTACAAACTCTTCCTCTGTAGGTTTTGATGAAACTACAGGAGTTGCTGCACCAACATCCTTTAATAAGGATTCGGCTCCATATTCTTTTGCTACGAGCTTTAACTGCTCAAAATTTAGTTTGGCGTTGGGGTTGTTCTCAACCTTATGACCTTTGACAGAGAGATATTGAACAATGGTTGAGGTTCCCACGTTAATCTGCTTTGCCACAAGGCTCAAACGCATCATTTTATCTTCTGCCATAATTTCTGTTGATACTTTTCTATAGTAATTTGTAATTTTAAGTAATGAATGATAGAATAGCTTTTATGAGTAAGTGAGATATAAACAATGACTATTCTATCATTCTATCACTTACTCATTCTAAATTACTCAAACTCCGAACGTAGAATTGATAATACCTCGTTTACGGTTTCTTCCTCAAGTTCAGTACGACGAATTAATTCATCGCTATTCAATTTGAGTACTTGTTTTGCCGTATCAAGACCGATTTTGTGTAATTCTGTAATTACCCAATCCTCGATTTCGTCAGTAAATTCAGTTAAGTCAACATCTTCTTCGTCAACTTCACTTTCTTTAATATCACGATACACATCTAATTCGTAGCCTACTAACTTGCCTGCTAACTTAATGTTTTGTCCTCCTTTACCAATGGCCAAGGAAACTTGGTCTGGTTGTAAATACACCGCAATTCTCTTTCTTTCTTTATCAATTTTCATTGAGCTTACTTTGGCAGGGCTTAAAGCACGACCAACTAGCAATTCAAGGTTTTCTGTATAATTGATAACGTCAATGTTTTCATTCTGTAATTCACGAACAATGCCATGAATACGAGAACCCTTCATCCCCACACACGCACCTACTGGATCAATACGGTCGTCATAAGATTCTACCGCTACTTTTGCACGCTCACCTGGTTCACGCACAATTTTACGAATCATGATTTGTCCATCATAAATCTCAGGAATTTCCTGTTCAAATAAACGTTCCAAGAAAACAGGAGAAGTACGAGAAAGGATAATCTTTGGCGTACCGTTGTTCATATCTACTTTATGAATAACTGCTTTTACTGCCTCACCTTTTTTGAAACGATCTTTCTGAATCATTTCTGATTTCGGTAAAGTCAACTCGTTGCCTTCACCATCAGTAATGATAAATTCTTTTCCAATAATTTGGTAAACATCTCCCGAAACCATTTCACCCACCAAGTCTTTGTATTTTTCAAAGAGGCCTTCTTTTTCTAAATCCTTAACTTTTTGAATCAATGTCTGACGAGCCGTTTGAACAATTCTACGACCGAAATCTTCTAGTTTGATTAATTCCGCTACTTCTTCGCCAATTTCAAAATCAGGTTCAATTAATTTTGCTTCTGCCAAAGGAATTTTGTCATAATCCCAAATATCTTCTGAATTGTCATCAACAATTTCACGTGTACGCCACATTTCTAAGTCGCCACTTTCAGGGTTGATAATTACATCAAAATTTTCATCCGTACCGTATCTTTTACGAATCATCGTGCGGAATACGTCTTCCAGCACTTTAATCATCGTCGGACGGTCGATATTTTTTTCTTTTGCAAAATCCGCAAACGATGAAATTAACTCTGCACTGTTCATCTTTTCATAATTTTATTAATGTGAAAAGAAGCCAACAAGTAGAATGTATGAGGAATAGATTTGCTCTAATTTCAATGATTCAACAATTCGGCAACTCGACCACTATTTAAACGATATTTGTACTTTTGCTTGCTGTATACTCGAAAAAGGAATCGCGACTGCCTCTATTGGCTCTACTTTCTTACTTTTTGTTTTCTTTGGTTCTTCTTTAAATATAATGCCTTCATCGCTTACATCTTCTAAAGCTCCTATTTTTTCAACGCTGTCTTTCAAAACTAATTTTAAATTACGACCAATGTTTTTTACAAACTGACGCTTAAAAGTAAGCGGATGGTCGATACCTGGCGACGATACTTCAAGATTATAGGCACCAGTTATCAATTCGTTGGTTTCAATAAAATGGGCTAATCTTCTACTTACAGAAGCACATTCTTCTATTTTGATACCTTCGTCAGTATCCAATAGAATAGTGATGTTCTGTCTTGTCTTACTTTCACTTACTTGAACATCTACAATAAACAATCGTCCTTCTTCAAGGTATGGTTCAATAAGTTCGGTTATTTTTTCTTTTGTCATTTCTTTTTATCACGATAAAACTACCGTGCTACAATCTAGTAAACAAAAAAGAGGGACTATCGACCCCTCTTCCTTTAAATTCTCTGCAAAAGTAATAAAAAATGTGTTAGAAAGCAAGCTTCCTTGTTGGTTTAGTAGGTATTTGATAAAGTAATCAGCAAACAATAGCATAATAAAATTATAATATTGAAAAAATCATTCAAAATTTACCCTAAAACTAAATCCATGCTTCTCAAAAGCTAAACTCTCATAAAATGCATGGGCCTCGTGGCGTTTTAAATTACTGGATAATACTAATTTATAACAGCCTGCTTCTGTGCATTTTTCCATGGCGAAAACCATCATTTTTTTACCGATTCCTTTTCCTTGAAAAACATCAGAAACCACGACATCTTCAACCACAGCGGAGGGAGTGCCAATATGAGCCAGATTATCCATAATTAATAAGGCGAAAGTGCCGATAATATCCTCCTCATTTGTTGCGACATATACCTTATAGTTAGGATAACTCATCATTTTCTGAAAGAGAGCTTCACCTTGTTCAATGGTTAGAACTTCTCCTTTATCAAGGACTTTAGCATAGAGACTGAGGATAGCAGGTAAATCTTCTTTTATGGCTTGTCGAATTTGAATATTCATGGTTTTAAGAAAAAAAATAGTACTTTTGGACAAAATTTTAACCTTGATTTTAGTATCCATCTAAAATACTTAATTATTTTAAAATGAACTCCGTATCCTCAGAATATAAGTTTGTTAGAAGAATAATTTAATTTTAAGCACTAAAATCAACAATCAGAAATCAAAAAAATGTCATACGGTTTATTAAAAGGAAAAAGAGGAATTATTTCTGGAGCATTAGATTCCAACTCTATCGCTTGGAAAGTAGCTCAGCGTGCTAAAGAAGAAGGAGCAATTATTACCCTCACAAATGCACCTTTAGCAATGAGAATGGGAGAAATCAATAAATTAGCCGAAGAGTGCGAAGCTAAGATTATTCCTGCTGATGCTACTTCTGTTGAAGATTTGGAAAAACTTTATGAAGGATCAATGGATGCTTTGGGTGGAAAAATAGATTTCGTATTGCATTCAATCGGAATGAGTACAAACATCCGTAAAAACAGACCTTATGGCGATTTAAACTATGAATGGTTTATGAAGTCATTAGATGTTTCTGCTTTATCATTCCACAAAATGTTGCAGGTAGCTGATAAAATGGATGCTATTGCTGATAATGGTTCAGTGGTGGCTTTGTCTTATATTGCAGCACAACGCTCTTTCCCTGACTATACCGATATGGCACAAGCTAAAGCGATGTTAGAGTCGATAGCGCGCTCGTATGGTTTCCATTATGGAAAGAAAAACGGAACAAGAGTAAATACGGTTTCACAATCGCCTACTAAAACTACTGCTGGTACTGGTATTTCTGGGTTCAATGCTTTCTATGAATATGCTAACCAGATGGCACCACTAGGAAATGCAACGGCTGACGAATGTGCAGATTACGTAATTACTTTATTCTCTGACTTAACGAAGAAGGTAACAATGCAAAACCTTTTCCATGATGGTGGTTTCTGTTCTGTAGGTATTTCAGAAGAAATCGTAGCTAAAATGGGATAATCAACATAAGCTTGCGTAATAATATATAGTGCAGATAAGTGTGGCAATCTCTTTAGAGGTTGCCATATTTTGTTTATAGGCTTAAACGAAAAAAGCTCTTTACATCAAATGCAAAGAGCTTTTTAAGCAAATATTTTTATTACTATAAACTCAAAGTACCTCTACGAGCAGCATCTACTAAAGAAGCTTCTAAGCCTTTTTTGTTAATAGTACGGATAGCTTTCGCTGAAACTTTCAACTGTACCCATACACCTTCTGATTCTAAGAAAAATTTCTTAGTGTGTAAGTTTGGAAAAAATTTACGCTTAGTCTTGTTGTTAGCGTGAGAAACGTTATTTCCAACTTGTGTTTTTCTTCCTGTTAATTGACAAACCTTCGCCATGATAAAATTCTTTTATTTGTTATGTAAAATCGCCTTGAGAGCGATGTAATAGACTTGATTACCAGTGTTTTCCGAAATGGAATGCAAAATTATGAAATATTTGTTAATCTAACAATTAATTACTGAAATAAAACGAATATTTTTCGTGTTATCATTCAAGGGCACACTTAAATTGAAATATTCATGTTTTATTATTTATTCAAGACATTCAAAATTAGTACTTTTGTTTAAAGCTAACTGCCAAGATTACATCATGCTAAAAAAAACAGTAACATCTCTTTTGTGGCTAATAAGTCTTCCTTTATATATATATACTTTATTTACCTATTTATTAGCTTATACTCTAGTGATTGATCACTGGTTTGTTGGTTTTATGATGATGAGCCTACCCGTCGTCATGTTACTGTGCGCTATCACCGCCATTACGTGGTTATTTATCCGTCCATCCAGAATGATTCTGCCTATTATTGTTTTGCTAATAGGCTATCCATTTATCCGACGCACATTTGGTTTTCATATAGCCAAAGAAGCAGATAAAAGCTTATCTGTACTTGATTATAATGTATATGGTTTTCAACATAGTGCATATTATGAACATTTTGAAGATAACGAGATTAAAGAAAAGGTAAAGAACGAGATTTCATATTGTGTAGATACTCAGGCTGATATTAAATGCTTTCAAGAATTTTCTAGTTTTAGAGAAGACCCAACCTTTAATACTTTTGATGCCATGATTGTGGATAATCCCTATTATGTAATCAACAGTATTTATGGCACAGGTAGAGTTTTTTCATTAGCGATATTCTCTAAATACCCTATCATTCATGAAGAAAAAAGTTTGTTTGGACAAAAACCTGGAAAAGACAATGGTAATGGCTATCTACTAGCCGATATTGCTTTGAAAAATGATACCATTAGAGTAATTAATCTACAATTACAATCAATGGGAATAAGGGTGAAAAAAGTGGTGGATGAAGTAAAAGGAAGCTCATTTGGTCAGGCAAGAGATGAAGCTCGTGCTATTCTATGGAGTTTGAAAATGGGATTCATTAAACATTCAAAGGAGATAGAACTAATCGAAAGACTTATTGATGAAAGTCCGTATCCTGTAATTGTGTGTGGAGATTTTAATGAAACGCCTTATGGCAATGCTTATGGACATATTCGTGATAGGCTGAAAAATTCTTTTGAAGAAGCGGGCAATGGCTTTGGATTTACCCTGAATCGCAGTCCACGATTTGTGAGAATCGATAACCAATTCTGTAGCGAATCTATTGAAGTACTAGATTTTCAAACGCATAGTGATATTAAGTATTCAGACCATTACCCTATATTTGGAACGTATAAAATACATTGATTTATGGCTGATATTTTCCCATCTTGTTTTGTTTAAAATCACGATGAGCTTCAATAACATACTTAATTATTTCCCAAGAACTGTCTCCATAGAAAAAACCTTTCTTTAAAAATGACATTGCATTCTTATTAATTTTTTGCATTTTTTGCTTGTCAAATTCTTTGTATTTAGACTGTAAATAGAGGTTGTTCCTATACATATAATAATATCGTAAAGGCGAGTGCAATTCTTTTTCTTTCTTGACTAAATAAAGGGTTTTGATAGAGGCCTTTGTGGCTGTTTTTCCTAATTCATGTTGAAGAAATATATTCATAAACTGAATAATTTTATAGCCAGCTTTTTGAACCCGCAAACAATACTCTATATCAACACCATCTATAAAAAGTTTTTCATCGAATTCCCCAATTTCTTTGTAAGCAGCCAAGTTTAACATCGTCCCTGAGGTAATGATGCTATCTACTTCTTTAGAGATAGACTGGGTAATCGACGTTTGATTTTTGCGGTCAAATTGTGGACCAAACAAACCTACCTTTGCTTTGTCTGAAAAATCATTGATGCTATCTAGGTAAAATTTGATGGAGCAATTGTCAAACCTAGAATCCTGATCCATCATTAAAAGCCAATCAAAACCTTCGTGGATAGCCATCTTGGCTCCAGTGTTTAATCTTTGTGCTATGCCAGCATTATGTTTATCATGAAAATACACTATGTTCTGCAATTCACAGAGCCTATCTTTCATAAAAGTACTTTCTTCTGAATTATCAAAAACAAATATTTTATCCACTGCATTAGCATAAGTACTTATGTTATGTAGTGTTTCTAAAGTAGGATAATAAAGTATTACGACAGCAGCAGTTTTCATAAAGTACAAAATATTTAATATTGAGCAATCAACTTTTTGACTAAAAACTCAAATTGAGGTTGAAAAGAGAATTCAAATGCGTTAGGTCCTTCAGGAATAACATTAGGGGATTTGTAATAACTTTCCAGCATTCTCGGTGTTTTTAGTGCTTCAGCAATAGCAAAAGGGAATGATTGGTTTCCTATAAAAAACTTGGCTCCAGCAATCACACTGGCTAATTCAAGAAAATTATTGACTGGTACGTATTCTAGCTGTGGTATAATGGATTTCATTAACTGGTATTCTTCGGGTAACCCTACGAACACTAGATTATTGTATTTTTTTAGAATAGAATAATCTACCACTGGCGAATTATAACGTATACTTCTTGCTATAACGATTTTATCAGCCATTGTGGTATCTTTTGGAACATCTAGCCAAGGTTTGCTTAAATCGTAATGAGTAGCAAAACAATTAAAGTACCATCTACTAATATTTCCTTTAGAATAATCGAAAGGAAATTTTCTGAATATATCTAAATCATAATCAATTTCTTGCTTATCATAAATATCAATTTGCTGAAACTGTTGCTGATGAGCCAAAAGAGGCTCTAACATAAGTATCGATTTTTCGTTTAGTCCAATACCTTTAAGAGGGTGCTCTCCGTCAACTTTTATTTTCTGACCGATATTCAAATGGAGGCGTGCTTTGCCATTTTCAGCCAAAGCATACATGGTAGGAATAGCATAGATAATATCACCCAAATGCCCACTATGTTTGAAGTCAACAAGGGGTTTGGGGGTATCTAAAAATTTAATAGAAGGAATATTGCTAACCTTTAATTGATATTTATAATTTTGATAAGCGTCTTTGTTAGTATTTTTTAAATAGAGTTTTTCAAAAGGGTTCAGTTTTTTAAATGCCATGTATAAAATGGTATAATTGAGAATGTGAGTTTAAAGAAAAGTTGAGTAATATATTGTTAATCAAGTTGTTGACCTTGATTAATAAGTGAAGTTAGCATTTATTTTACAAAAAATCCCGCATAGGTTTTCCTAAACGGGATTTTATATTATTATTTTATTAGAATGATTTTGCAATATTCGTAAATTCACGAGATTTCAATGATGCACCACCAATTAAGCCACCATCTACATCTGGACAAGCAAATAATTCTGGCGCATTTTTTTCATTACAGCTTCCACCATAAAGAATAGAAGTATTGTCAGCAGCTTCTTGACCATATTTTGTAGCAAGATGAGCTCTTAAATAAGCGTGCATTTCTTGTGCTTGGTCAGAAGAAGCCGTTAAGCCTGTTCCAATTGCCCAAATTGGTTCGTAAGCAATCACAACTTTAGCGAAATCTTCAGCAGAAAGATGGAAAAGGCTGTCTGTCAATTGTGACGCTACAAAAGCAAGGAAATCTTCTCCTTGACGTAATTCTAACGACTCACCACAACAAAAAATTGGCGTTAATCCGTTTTCAAGTACAATGTTTACTTTTTCAGCTAGTTCTTCGTTCGTTTCATTAAAATATTGACGACGCTCTGAGTGTCCAAGAATAACGTGTGTAACACCGATTGACTTTAGCATAGAAGCCGAAATCTCGCCAGTGTAAGCACCTGAAGCTTTACTTGAACAGTTTTGTGCAGCAATACCCACATTTGAAACTGTTTCAGTATATTTCTGTAGAGTAGCTAAATAAAGTGCTGGTGGAGCAATAATTACTTGCACATCAGTATTTACTTCGTCTTTTACCATGTTTACAACTTCAGAGGCTAAAATTAATGCCTCATCAGCTGTTTTATTCATTTTCCAGTTTCCTGCTACAATTTGCTTTCTCATTGTTTTTTGGTTAATTATAAATTAGATACTTTAACAAAAGTACTCGTTATCACAATTTTAAAAAACAAAAAAGGACAAGTATCTTCATTCTGAAGGAGAAAATTTTGTTTTTTTTAAAAAGTTAACCTCTCAAATGGGTACAAGATTGACTATAAATTCAAAATAAAATTGCTTTTATTAGGTACGCTAAATCTGCTATTTTTCTTAAAAAATACCTAACGAAAATTTTTGTGTACTTTTCTTTGAATAAACATTAATTTTTCTATGTAGACCCTTGGAAATATGTAATATTATTCTGATATTTAGTTAAGAAACTGACTCTTCTCTATGAAACTCACTTGGCATAAAATATTAATGTTCAGTACTTTACCACTGGCAGGGTATTGTCAAGATACTATTGTACCTGCTGAACAAAATAATAGTGGTGTTACAGTCACCACCATTCCCCGAAATGAATATCCAAAGAAATTTAAACTGAAGCCTGTAGTCGAGGAAAATTTTGGTTTTCAGTTACTTAAGAAAAAAAAGAGAACCATCATTCCTTTTGAATTTCATGCAAATTTAGTGATAGTACCCCTCAGGGTTAATAACTCTGATACCTTACGTTTTATTCTGGATACTGGCGTAAGTTCAATCATTCTTACTGATTCCAAAATAGCACAATTGCAACACATGAATTATAGTAGAAATGTGAAAATTGCGGGTGTTGGTATTGGCAATGACCTTGAAGCAGGAATTGTATTAGATAATACTATCAGAATGGGAGATGCCATTGGCTATCGGCAAAATATTGTCGTGTTAAAAGACGATATCCTAAAACTAAGTGAATTTGTCGGAAAGCCTATTCATGGCATTATCGGATACGACCTTTTTAATCGCTTTGCAGTAACGATTGACTTTGCAGAAAACCAATTGATTTTGGAGAACCCAGAACATTATAAATATAAACCTTCTAAAGGAGAACGCTTCCCTATTTCTATAGAAGAAAATAAACCCTATCTAGGTACTGTAGAATTGGTAAATGGAGAAGAAAAGGTGCCTATCAAAGTTTTGTTGGATACAGGCGCTGGGCATGCTATTTCTATTGAAGTAAATAAGAAATTTAATATACAATTGCCTCCTAAAGTAGTGAAAGCACAACTTGGACGAGGATTGAGTGGTATTATCAATGGCAATCTGGGGAGACTACCTAAAATTAAGTTTGGGAAATTTGAATTAAACAATGTGGTGGCGTCGTTCCCTGATAGCTCTTCTTTTCATTTAAAGCCAACTAATTTTTCTGAACGTCAGGGAAATATAGGGTGCGAGTTTCTCAGAAGGTTTAAAGTTACTTTCAATTATCGTGATAAATACGTGGTCTTGAAGCCTATCAATAGAAGGATGAGAGAACCTTTTGAACACAACATGAGTGGAATGGAATTGATGGCAAGTGGAAGCGATTATCATGAATTTATGATTGAAAGAATTATTGAGAACTCCCCTGCACACTTAGCGGGTTTGCAACAAGGAGATAGAGTAATATTTATCAATAACAGATCGTACAAAGATGTATCCATTACTGAGATTTATAAGATATTTCAGAAAGGAGAAGGCAAGCCGATTAATTTAGTAGTAAAAAGAGGAGCAAATGTGATTTTTACAACGGTTAATTTAAAAAGGTTGATATAAAAAAGTCGCTCAGAGAATATCACTGAGCGACTAACACTTAAACCAAAACTAAATTTTTATCTTTCGATGCGTCCATCCAATAACTCGATTACTCGGCTACCATAAGTAGCATTTTTTTCCGAGTGAGTTACCTGAATAATAGTTACGCCTTCATCGTTCAATGTTTTAAACAATTCCATGATTTCTTGACCTTGCTTTGAGTTCAGATTACCCGTAGGCTCATCTGCCAAAATCAAATTGGGTTTTGTGATAATAGCCCGAGCAATACCCACCAATTGTTGCTGTCCGCCCGAAAGCTGATTGGGGAACAAGTCTTTTTTACCCACAATATTGAATCTGTCTAAAATATCAGCGACCATAGATTTTCTTTCAGACGACCCAATGCCATGATACAACAATGGCGTTTCGATATTTTCATAAACCGTTAGTTCATCAATCAAATGGTAGGCTTGAAAAACAAAACCAATATGTTTTTTGTATAATTCTGCTCGTTGTTTTTCTTTGATTTTAAGCACGCTGTGTCCCATAAAAGAATACTCTCCTTCATTGGGTTCATCCATCATACCAATAATATGCAATAGCGTAGATTTGCCTGAACCCGAAGGCCCCATAATGGATACAAACTCCCCTTGCTCAATAGTCAAGCTTACATCACGTAAAACGAATGCTCTATTTACTCCTGAATTATACCAACGAAAAATGTTTTTGAGTGCTAACATATTTTTAATTTTATAAAATGTAATTGTCTGACAATAACTTTTAAAAGTAATTTTTTACTCTGTTTTTAAGCTTTTTACAGGATTTTCTAAAGCTGTTTTAAAGGTTTGTAAGAAAACAAAAAGGCTAATGATAATGCTGAATCCGAAAGCAACGATGGCAAACATTTGCCAACTTAAATCTATACGATAGGCATAAGCTGAGAGCCAATTGTTCATACTCATTACGCCAAGTGGAAAGGCAATTACGATGGCAATGGCTATTAAAACCACAAATTCTTTCAGAAAAAGCATGACGATACTGATGCTCGAGGCACCCAATACTTTGCGAATACCCAGCTCTTTGGTTCTGCGTGCAATGCTCATCGAAACCATTCCCAAAATCCCCAATAGCACAATAATTCCTGATAAAATCGTTGCGATTTGCGAGGCTTTCTTGAGTTGAATTTCAGATTGATACAACTTTTGTAACGTATCATCAATAAAAGTATATTCAAAAGCGGAACCGGGCATTAATGTTATCCATTTTTGCTCGATACTTGATAAACACTGAGCAAGATTACTTGGCTGAATTTTGAAAGATAAGTATCGGAAATAAGTAAAATCTTTTACATTCATAAATACTAAAGGTGAAATGGCTTTATGCATTGAACCTATATGAAAATCTTTCGTAACACCCACAATGGTAAAAGGTTGTGTAGAGTAATGAATACGAATTTCCTGACCAATGGCTTCTGTGGGATTTTTAAACCCCAAGGTTTTAATGGCAGTTTCATTCAATACAATTTTTCCAGCTTGAAACCTTTCTTGTGCACGCTGAAAATATACACCTGCAATCATTGGTATTTGATACGTATCAGCATATTTTTCATCCGTTGCTATGGTCTGAACATACACTGCTTGGGTGGAATCTTGCCCCATTTTATAAAAAGCATTATTGTTTCCTCCATGACCTGCTGGAATATCATACGACAAACTTACTTGACTTACTTCTTTTAGTTTAGCCATCTCATCTCGGATGCGTTCCATTTTATCAACGCCTTGTGGCGACCAATCACGGGGAACACTTAAAGTAACAACGGCTTCTTTCTGATAGCCCAAATCTTTGTTAAAAAAATAATTTACCTGTTTATTAATCACACTTGCCCCAACACAAACAAAAAGAGCAATCGAAAACTGCGAAACGATAAGGACTCTTCGCAAGAAAATATTCTCTTTGATAGATTTCAGTTTGCCTTTTAAAGAATCTATGGAAGGCAAATTAGACAAAATAAAAGCTGGATAAACACCCGAAATCAAGCCAATCAGCACCGAAAAAAGTATAGCAAAAAGGTAAAAATATGGTGAAACCGACAACAAAGAAGGTATTTTCTTGTGGAGCATTTGTCCGAAAAAAGGTTGAAATACTTCATAAAGAATCAGAGAAATCAATAAACTGAACAAAGAAATCAAGATAGATTCTGCCAAAAATTGAAGCATTAATTGCTTTTTCTGGCTACCAAGCATTTTTCTAACACCGATTTCTTTGAGTCTTGTAACAGCATTGCCGATAGACATATTGATAAAATTAACAATTGCCATCAGCAGAATAAACAAAGCCACAAAGAACAGCGTAAGAATAGTCTTTTTTACGATACTGTTGTTGGCTTCAAGATAAACCTCTTTCATCGGAACAAGGTAAGCTTGAAGATTGGTACTGATATTTTCGGGTGCATTGGCTTTGATGAGTTTAGCCATTACTTGCGTAACCGTTGCTGGATTTACGCCTTTTTTCAGCTCTACAAAGCCAACATTATAAGGATTGTTCCAAGCGAAGTACTTCTCGATTCCCCAGAATTTACTGCTTTCAAAAGACATTAAAATTGGGATTCTGGTATCAGAAAGTAAGTGCATCACCGAATTAGTATTTACTTTTCCCAAAACGCCCGAAATCATAAAACTCTTTTTGCTTCCAGCATTTGATTCTACCGTCAGGCTTTTGCCAACACAATCCAATTTACCAAAGTACTTAATTGCTTGTTCAGACGAAATTACCATTGAATAAGGTTGGTCTAAAGCCGTTTGGCGGTCGCCATAAAGCAATTGAAAACCATACATTTTCAATAAAGTAGCATCGCCAATTTGAATATCTTCTCTGAAAGCTTTGTCACCGTTTGAAATCGTAGAAGTATAGCCTTCAAAGCCATAGTAATTTTCTACCATATTGGGGTAATTCACTTTCAAAGTTTTTGCCAGCGGAGCAAGTGTCGTGATTTCTAAACCGAAGTCTGCTTGCTTCCATTTACTTTTAATCAAATACTGATTATCAACATTCTTTAAATCAGCATTTACTTGTAGTTCTCCCCAAATGTAAGTGCCTATTAGTAAGGTAAAAGTAATACCCACAGATAAACCCAATATAGAAACCAATGAGTAAAACTTCCGTTTCATCAAGTTTCGCCACGCTATTTTAAAGTAATTTTGTATCATAATTTCAGAAATTTATTAGTTCAAAGTGAAGATAATCAGACTAATATATATTCTGATTTAGCTTAACTTTTTTTAACATTTTAATAGAAATTATTCTGTCCTCAAACTCTTTACAGGGTTGGCTAAAGCGGCTTTCACTGCTTGGAAACTTACTGTTAATAAGGAAATTACAATGGCTGTGATACCTGCCAAAGCAAAAATCCACCAAGAAATTTCAATTTTATAAGCAAAATCTTGTAACCATTTTGTCATTGCCCAATAACCTAAAGGAAATGCAATAAGGCAAGCCATCAAGACTAATTTTAGGAAATCTATTGACAATAAACTTGTAATACTTATTACCGAAGCTCCTAATACTTTCCTGATACCTATTTCTTTGGTGCGTTGTTCTGCGGTGAAAGTAGCCAAGCCAAATAAACCAAGACAAGCTATTACAATTGCTATAAGCGTAAAATAAATAATAATACCAGCCGAACGTTCTTCTTTTTCATAATTCCTTTGGAAGTCTTGGTCAAGGAAAGAATATTCAAAAGGCGTGTCAGGGTTTATTTTTTTCCAAACTTTCTCTATATCAGCAATTACATCTTTGTAGTCTCCTTTCTGTACATTAGCTATTAAATAATGGATTTGGTCGTTACCCAAAAGTTTAATTAGCCCAAATGGAGATATGGTTTCGTGCAGGCTTTTATAATTAAAATCTTTAACAACCCCTACAATTTCTCTTGCGAAAAGTTGATTGTTTAACTCACTGTAAATTTTTTTACCAATGGCATTTTCACTACTAAAACCTAATTGTTTTATGGCAGTTTCATTTAAAACAATCGCATTGGTATCCGCCTGCGGATTACTTGAAAGCGGTCTGCCTATCAATATTTTATAACCAAGTGTAGAAATATAATTGTCGTTTACTCTGGCAAAATGAATATCCACATTGTCTTTCATGGTATTACCTTCTGCATAAAATAGCTGGTCTTCAATTAATTGAATCCCAGGATAACTTGAACCAGCAGTTATTGAAACTATCTTTGGATTTTTCGCCATTTCATTTTTTAGGGCTATATAGTTATTAGCCGATGTTGTACTTTGAAATGGTAAAATAATCTGTTGATTTTTGTTGAAACCTAAATCTTGATTTCGTATTAAGTTCATTTGTTGCCAGATAATCACGACTGCTAAAATCAATGATATTGAAATGACAAACTGAAAAACAACAAGCCCTTTGCGAATAGCAATTACTGAAATACGATTGATTAATTTACCTTTTAGGACTTCAATAGGTTTGAATGAAGCCAGATAGAATGAAGGATAAAGTCCTGCGAAAAATCCTGTGGAAAGTGTAATGCCAATAATCCAAAATAAGGTATTGGGTTTTTGGAACAGCATTAATTTCTTTTGAGTAAAATCATTAAAAACAGGTAAAAATAATTGGATGATAAATACTGCAATGAAAAGTGCAATGATACACATCATCAAGGATTCTCCCAAAAACTGTCTAATCAATGCACTTTGATAGGCACCAATTGCTTTTCGGATACCAACTTCTTTCGCTCTTTTTTCAGCTCGTGCTGTTGAAAGATTCATGAAATTAATGCAGGCAATCAATAATAGAAAGGCTGCTATCGAACTAAAAATATAGATATACTTTATGTTTCCATTTGTAGAAATTTCGTTTCCAAAATTTGACTCTAAGTAAATATCCTTTAAAGGTTGTAAAAAGAAATGTTTTGATACACCCAACGATTTTAGGTCTGCTCCTCCGTTATGTTGAAAAAAAGCTGGCAGTTTTGCTTCAAAAGAAATAGGATTTGTGCCTTTTTTTAATTTAAAATAAGTATGAAATATACTATTGTTTGCCCAGTTGGTTTGGTTTTTTACCCACC
The DNA here is from genome assembly GCF_059416265.1 of Arcicella sp. GW821-FHT09D11. NCBI lineage: Bacteria > Pseudomonadati > Bacteroidota > Cytophagia > Cytophagales > Flectobacillaceae > Arcicella > Arcicella sp. GW821-FHT09D11. The sequence continues at coordinate 188,962 of NZ_JBWKOV010000002.1, forward strand.
CACCAATTTCACTATTTTGCATAGATAAAAATATATGGGCATTGATATGTGATTTATCTTCGGTTTCTTTAAATACTCCTTTTACAGTATAATCAGATTTTCCATAAGGAATCTCAACGCTGATTGTTTTATCTATAGGGTTCTCATTTCCAAAAATTTTATAAGCAACTTTTTCTGATATAACTATGGTATTAGGCTGATATAAAGCTTTTTGAATATCACCATATTTGGACTCATAAGTGAATATTTTAAAAAAAGTAGAGTCTACATAATAAGCATTAGTTTCATAAAATTGCTTATTGCTTTTAGTGTTTTTCAATAGCATTTTATCAATACCGGGAAATTTCAAAAGACGTGTTGCTTGCTCTACCTCTGCAAAGTCCTTCTTTAGTGCATCTGCAACAGGTGCTGGAACCGACACCCATTTTTCTGTTTCAGTCTGGATGGCAATTCTATATAATTGAGCTACTTGATTAAGATGTTTATCATAACTGAGTTCGTCAAAAACATACAAAATTATCAACATACAAGTAGCAAGCCCTACGGCTAATCCAACAATATTAATAAACGAATAAACCTTGTTTCTAACGAGATTTCGTAAAGCGATTTTCAGATAGTTTTGTAACATAATGATATGACTTTAGGATTGATGACTAAATGACCAAAAGATTTTAGATTTGGGATTTTGAAAAAAACTCCGCACTCAAAACTACCAACTCCAAATCATTCTGTCCGCAAACTCTTTACAGGATTAGCCAAAGCTGCTTTTACTGCTTGGAAACTTACCGTTAATAAAGTGATAATCAATGCTCCTAAGCCAGCAAAAGCGAAAATCCACCAAGAAATATCAGTTCTATACTCATAGCTTTGTAACCAATTGTGCATATAGTAATAGGCAATTGGAGTGGCTGTCAAAAGTGAAATTAGCACAAGCAATACAAATTCTTTTGAAAGTAAAGTCCATAGATTCAGAACAGTGGCTCCTAATACTTTTCTGATGCCAATTTCTTTTGTTCTTTGTTCTGCTACAAAAGAGGCTAGTCCGAACAACCCTAAACAAGAAATAAAAATAGCGAGTACTGCAAAAAATGAAGTCAGCTTTCCGATTCTTACTTCGTTAAGAAATTTTAGATTATATTCATCGTCAGCAAACCAATAATCAAATGGCATATCAGGAGCATATTTTTTTAAAGTATTCTCAATTTTACCTAATGCTTCTGAGGGACTTACGTTAGGATTAATTTTGATATTAATAATATTTATCCATTTATAGTCTAATACAAAAACAGTTCGTAAAGCAGGTTCATACGGAGAGTTCATGACCATATCTTTTACTACGCCTAGTATCTTATAAGGTTTGCCATCAATTTTCATGGTTTCGCCAACTACTTGTTTGATGCCCATGAATTTTACGGCAGCCTCGTTCAATACAACGCCAGTAGAATCAGTTGAAAAGGCTCTTGAGAAATCTCTTCCTTCTTTGAATTGCCAACCTACTGTTTTCCCAAAATCGTGGGTTACTGCAACTGTGCCAAAATTGCCTTGTACACTAGGGTCTTTGCCCTTCCAATCATAGCCATTATTAATTGCCCAAACACCCGTTGTTGGACTAGAAGACTCAGACATTTCTGATACAGCACCAGTCTTTATCAAATCATTTCTGATGGCATCATAGTGTTGTAATAATTCAGGCGTATTGACAAACATTGTTAACAAACCTTCTTTGTCATACCCTATTGGGCGATTCTTAGCAAATTGAATTTGATTGTAGATGATAATCGTGCCAATGATTAAAGTAATTGAAACGGTGAACTGCACTACTACTAACACTTTTCTAGGCATTGAGGCAAAATGCCCGATTCTGAAAGTTCCTTTCAACACTGATATGGGCTGAAAAGAAGATAAATACAAGGCTGGATAACTTCCTGCTATAAAGCCCGTAATTAAACAAAAAGCTATATTCAAAAGCCAAAAAGCTGGACTTGTATATAGGATAACCATTTTTTTATCTGCTATTTCATTAAAAGCGGGTAAACTAATCTCTACCAATAGTAAGGATAGTATAAAAGCGATAAATACTACTAAGAAAGATTCACTAAGAAACTGAATGATTAATTGACTACGCATTGACCCAATGGCTTTTCTGACACCAACTTCTTTAGCACGTTTTTCAGAACGGGCCGTACTTAGATTCATAAAATTGATACAAGCCAATAGCAATACAAATATCCCAATAATGCCAAATAGCCAAACAAACTCGATTTTTCCACCTGTATTTATGCCATTTTTAAACTCAGCATATAAATGCCATTTATTCATAGGATGAAGAAATACTTCAGGTTTAAAAGAAGCACCTGCTTTATCGACCTTAAGGAGTTTGATATTTTTTATTTTTGTAGAAACCTTATCCACATCAGCATTATCAGCCAATTGAGCATACGTCTGAAAGGCATTACTTCGCCAAGGGTTGCTTAGCTTTTCATCCCAATTTTCATTTTTGATGTAAAGATCCCAAGGAGCGATGAATGCTAAATCATGAAAATCAGAATTATGAGGAATATCTTCATAAACACCAGTCACTTTTAGCGTAAATTTATTATCAATTCTAAAAGATTTGAACAGAGGGTTTTCATTACCAAAAAATGCTTTTGCTGTTGATTCATCAATTAAGATAGATGAAGGGTCTTTCAACCCATTATTTGTTCCTTTCAGCATTTTTAAGCTTAGCATTTCTGGAGCCTCAGCTTCAAAGTATTCGCCTCGTATAGAAAGCTTTTTATCACCAAACTTCAAGATATGCTTACCTCTTCCAGAAGACATGAGTACAAATTTGAAATCGCTTCCATATTTTTCACGAATTTCAGCACCCAGTAAATAGGGATTAGATGTCTGAGTACCCACTTCGCCATTAAAGGTTTGGTGTTGCATCACTTGTACAATTCTATCATAGTTTTTATGATATTTATTGAACGACAATTCATCATGAATCCACAAGCCAATCAGTATTGCCACTGCCATACCAACAGCTAATCCACCAATGTTAATAAAAGAGTAACCCTTGTTTTTAACAAGATTACGAAAGGCGATTTTGAAATAGTTTCTAAGCATAATGATATGACTTTAGGATTGATGACTAAAAGACTAAAAGACTAAAGGATTTTAGATTTGGGATTTTGACAAAAAACACGCTACATTCAAAACTCCTAACTCCAAATTATTCCGTCCTTAGGCTCTTTACAGGATTAGCCAACGCTGCCTTGATAGCCTGAAAACTTACTGTTAATACGGTAATAGCGATAGCACCTAAGCCAGCAAAAGCAAAAATCCACCAAGAAATGTCTGTTCTATATTCATATTTCTGTAACCAATTGTGCATAAAGTAATAGGCAAGAGGCGTTGCCGTAAGGAGTGATACGATTACGAGGATTAAAAAATCTTTTGAAAGCAATGTCCATAAGTTTAATACCGTAGCACCTAATACTTTTCTGATACCAATTTCCTTAGTTCTTTGTTCAGCTACAAAAGAAGCCAGTCCGAATAAACCTAAGCATGAAATAAAGATAGCAAGGGCAGCAAAAAACAAGGCTAGTTTCCCGATACGCTCTTCAGTTTTGAATTTATTAGCAAATTCTTCATCTGCAAACTTATAGTCGAAAGGAGCAGAGGGAATATACTTTTTGAAGGTAGCCTCAATCTGTGAAATAGACTCGCTCGTACTTTTATTAGGATTCAATTTAAGGGTTATCCAATTTACATTATGTGAACTCAAGAAGTAAAAAGCTTGCTTTACGGGTTTGTATGGCGACTGCATTAGCATATCTTTAATTACCCCAACAATCGTAAAATTTTGTGCATTTTTACCAGTACCCCATGTAACGGTTTTTCCAACGGGATTTTTAATACCCATAAACTTTACGGCTGCTTCATTGATAACTAGCCCTAATGAATCAGTAGAGAAATCTCTTGAAAAATCTCTTCCTTCTTTAAACTTCCAACCTACTGTTTTTCCAAATTCATGGGTAACACTGATGTTAGCAAAGTCAGTATCTAAATTAGGGTCTTTGCCTTCCCAAGAAAAACCACCTGAGTTTGACCAAACTTCGGTTAATGGACTTGATGATTCGGCTAATTCAACAATAGCTCCCGAGCCTTTTAATTCATTGCGCAGTAAATCAAATTTTCCATAAAAGTCTGGCGTTTTCATCATTATCATCATTAGTCCGTCTCTATTATAGCCAATAGGTCTATTTTTTGAAAACTGTACTTGTCGGTAAATAATGATAGTACCAATAATGAGTGCTACTGAAACCGTAAACTGAAATACTACTAAAACCTTGCGTGGTATAGCCGCAAAACGCCCTGCTTTAAAGGTACCTTTTAGTACTTTAACGGGTTGGAAAGATGATAAATATAAGGCTGGATAACTACCAGCGACTAAGCCAGTAAGTAAACTAAAACTAAGTGAGAGAATCCAGAACAAAGGGTTTGTCCACAGAATCTTCATCTTTTTATCTGCTACGTCGTTGAAGAAAGGCAAAACAAGTTCTACCAAAATGATTGAAAAGATAAACGCGAAAGCTACTACTAGTAAAGACTCGCTCAGAAACTGGGCAATTAATTGGCCACGGACTGAACCAATAGCTTTACGAACACCTACTTCTTTCGCACGTTTTTCAGAACGAGCAGTGCTCAAATTCATGAAATTGATACAAGCCAATAGCAATACAAAAATACCTACAATACCGAATAACCAAACATATTCTATCAATCCGCCGATATTCACACCATTTTTCCAGCTAGACTTTAAGTGCCAGTCAGCCATAGGTTGAAGGAAAATTTTAGCATCAAATCGTCTTTCTTCTTTGGGAAGATTGTTGAATTTTGAACGAAGAATGCGTTTGTTAACTGTTTCAAAATCAGTATTATCAGCTATCTGAGCATATAATTGGAATGAATTATTATCCCATTGATTATTATCTCTTGCTCTTTTTATCCACTCTTCCGAAGAAATGTATAAGTCCCAAGGGGCAATGAATTTCAAATCTCTGAATGAAGTATTAAAAGGTAAATCTTCATATACGCCTGTTACCTTTACATTCAGTTTATTATCAATTTTCATGGTTTGATTAATAGGGTCTGAATCTCCAAAAAAAGCTTTTGCCGTTGATTCTGCAAGCAAAATTGAATTAGGTGTTTTCAGTCCTTCATTCGTTCCTTTCAAAATTTTCAGTGACAACATTTTAGGGGCATCAGTATCGAAGTAAATTCCACCTTTAGATAATTGCTTGTCATTAGTAGATAAAATATGGTCTCCTTCCCACGAAGCCATGGCTAAATATTTAAAATTATTACCATACTTGCTTTTAAGCTCAGGCCCTAAAGGAAAAGGCATAGCATTGCCTGTATAAACTGTGCCATTTTCTGTTTGATGTTGCATCCCAACACCTATTTTATCATAATTTGTATGATATTTATCGAAGGATAACTCATCATGAATCCATAAACCAATCAGCATTGCTACAGCCATACCAACTGCTAATCCACCGATGTTGATAAAAGAATATACTTTATTCCTAACAAGATTTCTGAAGGCTATTTTGAAGTAATTTTTGAACATAGCGTGAGGAGGTTATTTTGATGTTGATATGTGACATATATTTTCAAAAACATCACCAAAAAATTATCTATTTGATTTTCAGTAGATTATAAATTTTTGCAAAAAAAGAAGTGTCCGTTTTCGGACACTTCTTGTGCGGTTTTGAACAAATATATAGGCTCTATAAAAGATGGTTAGCCTTATTCAGACCTTAAACTCTTGACAGGATTTGCCAAGGCTGATTTAAAGGCTTGGTAGCTAATCGTTAGTATCGTAATGCATACTAAAAGGACTAATACTAAGGCGAACATCCAACCACCAATGTCGATACGGTAAGGGTAACTTTCTAAGAATTTACTAGCAGACCACCAAGCTAACGGAAAAGCAAATACTACGGAAACAAACACTAATTTCAAAAAATCTTTGGTCAGCATGGCTACGATGGCTAAAGCAGTTGCTCCAAGCACTTTTCTGATACCTATTTCTTTGGTACGTTTTTCGGCAGAAAGCGTAGCTAATCCAAAAAGACCAATACAAGAAATAAACATGATTAAGATAGCCGAAAAGCTAATGATTTGCTTCCATTTTGCCTCTTTTTCATATTGTTTCTGGTTGATTTGGTCTTTAAATTCATAGATATAGGGTTGCGTAGGGCGTAGTTTTTTAAATACTTTTTCGATGTATTTTAAACTAGCAGGCGTATTGCTTGGCTTAATTTTGATATTCAGTTGCGCATACGAACTCATTTCTGGATTGCTAGTGAATAATTGAGGCTTGATGGTTTCGTATAAGGACGAAAAATGATAGTCTTTTACTACGCCTACTACTTGAAACTTTCTATTGCGTGAAAAGAAATCAACTGTTTGTCCGATTGGATTTTTCCATCCTGCTTCTTTTACAAATGCTTCATTGACCAAAATGGCTTGTGCGGTATCCGAAGGAAAATCTTTAGAGAAATTTCTGCCTTGTACCATTGGTATTTGTAGCGTAGGGAGATAATCTTGGTCAACAATATCAAAGGCAAAAACAATGTCTTTGTTACCATTGATACGAGCAAGCGTATTCCAAGAACCACCTTGTCGTGGCGCTACATTTTCGATAGCAGGATTTTTTAATAATTCTTGTTTAAAGGTCTGTGTTTCGGTATAAGTCATTCTGCCCGTGGATAGTTCTACGATATTGTCGTCTTTATAACCTAAATCCTGTTTGACTAAAAAATCAAACTGAGCGTATAGAATCAAGGTAGCCATCATCATAAAGGCTGCTAACGAAAACTGAAAAACGACAAGGCTTTTTTGTAATAAACTGCCCTTCGAAAGCTTGAAGCGACCATAGAGTGTATCGACAGGACTAAAACTTGATAATACCAAGGCTGGGTAAATACCTGCCAAAAATCCTGTGAGGAGGAACAAGAAAAAATAAGCGGCAATCAATTGAATATCAAAAAGGTATTTCAATGATAAAGCTTTGTTTGATAAACCATTGAAGACAGGCAACGTTAATTCTACCAAAACAATGGCTAACAAAAAGGCAATGAGGCTCAAGACAAAAGATTCGCCCATGAATTGCCAGATAAGTTGCTTACGGTCGCCACCAACTACTTTTCGGATACCAATTTCCTTACTTCTTTTGACCGAACGAGCTACCGTTAGATTTACAAAATTGATACAGGCAATCAACAATAGAAAAATAGCCAACCCAATTAATACATAAGAATACATGGGATTACTTTCGTCTCTTAGTCCATTGGCTGCTCTGAATTCTGTAGAAAGATGAACGTCTAAAAAGGGTTGCAATCCATATTGTATGGTACTTTGGTAGTTCCATTTTTCTTTCGCTTCAATCAATTGCCCTTTTGCTTCACGTGCATAAATACTGGCAAATTTCGCTTCTAAGGCCTTTGGGTTAGCAAAAGGTTTTAAGGTTACTATTGTGTTTAAATAAAAGTTTATCCATTGGTCATCATGCGTTTTATCGCGGTGATAGGGCATCAATAAATCAATCTTGACAGAAGAATTTTGGGGCGTCTTTTTGGTAACAGCACCCACGGTGAAATCTTGAAAGGTATCATCGTAATTAATAGACAATGTTTTGCCTAAAGCAGGCTGGTTGCCAAAATATTTTTCGGCAACCTCCTCCGAAATTACCACGGATTGTGGGTCTTTTAAAGCTGTTTTAGCAGAACCTTCTGCAAAATCAAACGTGAAAATGGTGAAGAAAGAACTATCTACCTTCATGGCATCTTGCACCAGAATATCATTCCCTTTTTTGATATTATAACTTTCGCCTTGCATACGGACGTAGTTTTCAATCTCAGGCAATTGCTCTTTAAAACTAGGGCCAGGCATCATGCCTGTAATCCCAAATTTTTGTACTTTACCATCTGGAGCAGTTTCTGTAGAGGTGATTCTATAAATCTGATTGACATTTTTATGGAAACGGTCGTAACTGACTTCGTCTTTGGTATAAAGTACTATCAGCATACAGCAAGCTAAGCCAATGCTTAAACCCGCAATATTGATAAACGAAAACACCTTATTGCGTTGGAGGTTTCGGATAGCTATTTTTAAATAGTTTTGTAACATCGCTTTAATGGGTTAGTTTTTTTATTCGTTACGGAGGCTTTTAATGGGATTGGACACTGCTGATTTCAATGCTTGATAACTGACCGTAATGAACGCCAATGCCATACTGGTTAAACTTGCCAACAGAAAGGTTTCCCAAGTCAGGGATATTCTAAAGACAAAGTCTTGCAACCATTTTTGCATAGCCCACCAAGCCAATGGAATGGCTATGAAGTTGGCAATGATAACAAGCCCTAAGAAGTCTTTAGAAAGTAGGAATACAATGTTTCTGATGTTGGCGCCCAATACTTTTCTAATACCAATTTCCTTATCTTTTTGCTCTGCCAGAAATGTAATTAATCCGAAAAGACCTAAACAGGCTATCAGAATAGCGATACTAGTAAAGCTGAAAAACATCTTTGACATACGTACTTCATCACTAAATGTCTTTTGAAATGCTTCATCTAGGAAATAAAATTCAAAGGGCTTCTCGCTTTGGTATTTATCATAGATACTTTGTATCTGGGCTACTTTTGCTTGCACATCGGTTTTTGAGTCTAACCGTAGATAAATACAACCAGATAATATTTCAGTAGGATTGGGTGCAGCTACTGAAATCATCAATGCTTCGATTTTTGATTTTACACCATCATAATGAAAATCTTTCATGACTCCACCGACGATGCTTGTTCCATTGCCAAGGTTTACAGATTTGCCTACAGGATTATCACCCAATTCCATTTGTTTTACAGCTACTTCGTTTAGATAGATTTTTGCTGTTAAATTTTTATTGTCAATAGGCGCTTTCAGCCATTTCAAATCAACAGTATTAAAGAAATTTTCGTCGGTGCTGATAGAAAATAATGTAACTTCTTTTTTAGAAATCAATGACTTAGTAAACCATGCATTTACGCCTTTATACAAGGGTGTTGAAACGCTTGAAACACTTTTTACACCACTTATTTGCTTGAGTTCATTGTTGAACAATGAGATTTTTGAGGCAGCACTTTCTTCAATAGGTAATACCAATACTTGGTCTTTGGTTAGTCCCAAATCCATGTTTCGCATAAAATCCAGTTGTTGTTGTACTACCAAAGTGCAGATGATAAGGACTACCGAAACGGAGAACTGGAAAATTAAAAATCCCTTTCGAACGATTGCACCACTCTGTTGGCTTGAAAACTTACCTTTTAGCACTTCTATCGGGCTGAACCTAGAGAGAAAAAGGGAGGTATAACTTCCAGATAATAGAATACTCAATACAAATATTAAGAGCAGTAAGCCTATAAAAAGAGGACTTTTCATAAAAGAGGTATCTACCTCCAAGCCCAAAATGTCGTAAAATGGCTGACGTAGTATTTCTAGTAATAGAAAGGCTAACACAAAAGAACATAAGCAATATATAAAGGCTTCTACATAAAACTGCTTTACTAAACCTAGGCGTTCGGCACCAACTACTTTTCTGATACCTACTTCCTTTGCCCTAATCGTGGCTCTAGCAGTTGTCAGACTCATGTAGTTAAACAATGCCAGCACTAAAATCAATATCGCTATGCCCGAAAAAATTAAGGCAAATTTTGTATTTGCTTTATCCGAAAAATTGCTTCCGTTATGAAGTTTATCAAATTGTTCAAGTGAATAGGTGGCAGTTTCATCAAATCCCCCTGAGAGTTTACCCGCTTTAATAATCGTTTTTTCTACTTTAGAAACAGACTGCTGTTTATTCAATAACACATAAGTTTCAAATGAACCCGCACGCTCCCAAATTGATAGGTGAGAGGCATCTAGTTTTGGGAAAGTGGCGATAGACGTAATCAACTCAAATTGAAAAGTTGAATTGGAAGGCATTTGTGCCATAACACCCGTCACCGTGAAAACTTGTTTGCCTTCCAACAATAATGTTTTTCCAATAGGGTTTTCGTTGCCAAAATATTTTTTAGCAACCTTCTCTGAGATGACCAAACTGAAAGGATTGTTTAAGAATGATTTATCGTTGCCTTGTAAGGTTTTAAACGTAAATAATTTGAAAAAAGCAGGGTCAACGAATGAAAGCGATTCTTCTTTGAATTTGATTTCAGGATGAAGCGCATTTTTGAAAGTAATATTCCTTTCATTGTTTATTCTAATAAACTCTTCTACTTCAGGGTTAGCTTCTTTTAATAATTCACCCAATTTAGCATTCATGGCTGTAAACTGAACAGTTTGTTCCCCGTATTTGCTCACCGATAATATTCTATAAATTCTATTACCTTTTTCGTGAAATTGGTCGTAGCTAAATTCATGCGAAACAAAAAGTAAAATCAGCATAGCGGCTGCTAAGCCCGTAGCTAGCCCACCAATATTCAAGATAGAATACAGTTTATTACGCCATAAATTCCTAAGGGCTATTTTTAGATAGTTTTGTAGCATGATGTTTATGATTTAAAGATTTCAGGACTAAATGACTGTAGGATTTTAGATTTGGGATTTTGAGTTTTAATGAAAATACTCCTCACGCTGCATTCAAAACTCCCAATTCAAATCATTCTGTTCGTAAACTTTTTACGGGATTAGCCAAGGCAGCTTTAATCGCTTGGTAACTGATAGTCAACAAAGCAATGAGGATGGCTAATATTCCCGCTAATACAAATACCCATGCGTTAATATCAATCCGATATGCAAAATCTTGTAGCCACTTGTCCATGAGCCAATACCCTAACGGAAAAGCTAAACAGCAGGCTACTAATACCAATTTGAGGAACTCTTTAGAAAGTAAGGTTACGATTTGTTGTACCGAAGCACCTAAGACCTTGCGAACACCAATTTCTTTGGTACGTTGTTCAGCCGTGAAAGTAGCTAAGCCAAACAACCCTAAGCAAGCTACAAAAATGGTCAGCCCTGAGAAAATACTTAAAATGACACTTACTTTCTGTTCGCTCTGATACGTTTTTTCAAATAGCTCGTCCATGAAAGAATATGCAAAAGGCTCTTCTACATTAAACTTTTGCCATTGGTTTTTCAATGAAGCCAACAAACCTTCCACATCTTTGCCTTTTACTTTGATAGTTAAACCATAAGTTTTTTCAGAAACCATCAACAAAGGTGTGATACTTTCGTGGAGCGATTTAAAGTGAAAATCCTTCACAACGCCAATGATTCTATATGTAATTTTCAAGCCTTCGTTATTTTTTAGGCGAGTAATGGTATGTCCAACGGCATTTTTACCCCAACCGAAAGCTTTTGCTGCTGTTTCGTTGATAATCATTGCAGTAGAATCCGTTGCAAAATCTTTAGAGAAATTTCGTCCAGCAATGATTTTCATGCCCATCGTTGGAATATACTGCTCGTCGATTTTGTACTCTAACGTTCGCATCATTTGGGAATCATCTCCGTCGGGATAGCCCAGAGAATTATTTGAATCGCTCGGTCCGGCTGGCAAATAACCAGCACTGGTTACGCTCAATACTCTTGGGTCTTGTAAAATTTGCTGACGAAATACTTCTTCATTTTTTCCCATCGACCAAGTATTTCGCATGATGAGTAATTGGTCTTTGGCATAGCCTAAATCTTTACTTTGAATAAACTTAATTTGCTGATACACCACCGTTGTACCGATGATTAGAGCAATAGAAATAAAGAATTGAAAAACTACCAAACCGCTTCTCAGACTGATACTTTTTCCTGCCAATTTGAATTTTCCTTTCAGTACTTCCACAGGATTGAAAGACGAAAGGAAAAAAGCTGGATAACTACCTGCCAAAACGCCAACCAAGAAACCAAAAAGTAAAAAAGCAAGAAGTAGGAGAGGGTTTTTGAGGAAATCTAATTGTAAATCTTTTTCGGCTAAATCATTGAAAATTGGCAAGGCTAATTGCACCAACATCAAAGAAAGTAAAAGTGCAACGATGCTTAAAAGTACCGATTCAAATAAAAACTGGGTAATCAAATCTTGTTTTACAGAACCCAATACTTTACGAACGCCTACTTCTTTGGCACGTTTGGAAGCCCCCGCAGTAGAAAGATTCATGAAATTAATACAAGCGATGAGTAACATAAATATCGCAATCGCTCCGAAAATATAAACATATTGAATGTTTCCGCTGGCTTCCATGCTACCAGTATAACCAGCGTCTAAGTGAATACTAGTTAAGGGTTGAAGGAAAAGTCCAAGCTGATTACCTTTCTGTAAAAACTGCGGAAGGCTCATACCCATGGCTACTTGGATTTGCGGACCCATGTATTTTTTAATGACTTGGGGCAATTTGGCTTCTAGTTGCTTATAATCATACCCTTCTGGTAGCACCAAATACGTGAAGAATCCTGAGGTCATCCATGAATCACTCTTTGCATCTTTTACACTGGCCATTGAACCAAAAATATCAAAATGGAAGTGCGAATTATGCGGTACTTTGTCGATAAGCCCTGTTATTTTATAATTCTCATTCCAACTTTTGATAAATAATACCTTGCCGATAGGGTCTTCGTTTCCGAAATATTTTTTAGCGAAAGCCTGTGTGATGACAGCGGTATTGGGTTGAATCAAAGCCGTTTTAGCATCGCCTTTCAGAAGAGGCAAAGTAAATACTTGGAAGAAATTGGCATCTACAGAAGCAAAAGAGTTTTCCTTGAATTTCTTATCATGATATACAATTTCAGGCGAACCACTGGTGCGTAAACGAGTAGCATCTAATACTTCAGGGTAGTCGTTTTTCAATACTTGTGCTGTTGGGGGCATCACATTGGCTTCATTGATTTTTCCATCATTGATAGAGGCTTTAAAAACAACACGATATATCCTATCGGCTTTTTCATTAAATCGGTCATAGCTTAATTCATCATAGACAAAAAGCATAATGATAAGGCAAGTAGCAATTCCCAAAGCCAAGCCTACGACATTAATTGCTGAGAAAGTCTTGTTTCTAAGCAAATTACGAATAGCGATTTTTAAATAATTTTGTAGCATGATTATATGACTTTAGGACTAAAGGATTTTGAATTTTGATGAAAACTACTCCTCACTCCGCATTCTAAACTCTTCACTCATTTATTCTGTTCTCAAACTTTTTACTGGATTCATTAAGGCTGATTTGATGGCTTGGTATCCAACGGTTAGTAAAGCAATTCCTAAAGCCAAAGCTCCAGCCACTACAAAATACCACCATTCAATGGTTATTCTACTCGCAAAATCTTGTAGCCATTGTTGCATAAAATAATAGGCAATTGGGCAAGCAATAATAATGGCGATAAATACTAGTATTAAAAAATCCTTTGATAACAATTGTACAATACTCAATACAGATGCTCCTAATATTTTACGGATACCAATTTCTTTGGTACGTGATTCTACCGTGAAAGTAGCTAATCCAAAAAGACCCATGCAAGCAATGAAAATTGCCCAGACAGAAGCCGTTGTGAACAAAGTACTATATTGGCTTTCCGTTTCATATTGCTTGTTGAAATTGTCATCCATAAAGGAATATTCAAATGGATTACCAGAAAAATTGCTTTTAAATATGCTTTCTAGTTTAGCTACTTTAGAGACCATATTGTCTCCAGATAACTTTACAGTCAGGTACGAAGAGCTATTCTGCGGATAGAAAATCATCGGGTCGATAGCTGTTTGTAAGCTTTTATGATGATAGTCTTTCACTACCCCAATTACTTCAAGGTAACGCTCGTCCCATTTGATTTTGGCATTTACAGCCTCTGTTGCCGACCGAAAGCCTAATTGTGCAATGGCTTTTTCGTTCAAAAGCACTTTGCTATTATCATTCCAATCAACATCACATTCTTTAGCCGTAAAATTGCGTCCCGCCTTTAAAGGAATCTGATAGGTTTTCAAAAAGTTATTGCCAATGATAACAAATGAATAAGCTTTCTGTTCATCACCTGCTTTTGATTTTGCTGAAGTGAAACCAACTGTCGTAAAATTATACCAGTTGCTAGGGACGCTTCCGCTCGTGCAATAATCAGTCACAAAGCTTTGTTGGGCAATCGCTGTTTCAAAGGCACTTATTCGACTTTTATAAGTACTATCTTTGCCAATTTCTGGGCCTTTTATGACTAACAATTGCTTGATATTCATGCCTAAATCTTGGTTTTGCATGTGTTTCAATTGACTGAAAACAATGATAGTAACAATGATTAGGGCAATGGAAATACTAAATTGTGTCACTACCAATGATTTTCTCAAGAATATTCCTTTGGTCGATTTATGTAATTTGCCTTTGAGCGTTTCTATCAATTTGAAATTAGCCAGCCCAAAAGCAGTATAAACACCCGAACCAATAGAACCTACGATTAACAAACCTAAGCCTATTATCCACAGGGAGGAGGAGAGGAGGGTTGCGAAAGACAGGTCTTTCTGAATTGTCTGGTTGAAAAAGGGTTGTAATAAAGTAACTAAAAAGATAGCTCCCACAAAGGCAAACAAATTCACTAACATCGATTCCCCTAAAAATTGGAGTACCAGATTACTTCTAGTGGCACCGATTACTTTTCGTACGCCTACTTCGTTAGCTCTTTTCAGGGCATTGGCCGTGCTAAGGTTGATATAGTTAAACCATGCTATTACCAAAATAAGGAATGCTATTCCACTAAGAATGAACACATATTTTACATTACCATAGTGTTGATAAGTATCTGAAAAACTACTGGCTAAATGTATTTCAGAAAAGGGTTGCAATCTGAAATTAATAGCATCGTTTTCTTTGCTAAATTCAGTTCTAAGGGTGTTTAATTTGCCTTCAAGTGCCAAATAATCAGTTTTTTGATTGAGCAAAAAATACGTGTCAATATATTGTGAGTCTAAATTATCAATACTTGCCCAATCATTGCCATTTAAATTGGCTGGATTTTTTAGGGTTTCTAAAGAAAGTACTAAATCTAACTTTATATCCGAATTATCGCCCATGTCAGCAAAGACGCCTTTTACGGCATAATCTTTTTTGCCAAATTGGTTATATAAGGTAAGCGTTTTGCCGATAGGGTCTGCTGTATCAAAATACTTTTTAGCGGCCGACTCAGCCATGAAAATTACATCAGGTTTATTTAACTCACTAGCCGAGCCCTTGATAAGAGGGAAGGTGAAAAATGAAAAGAAATTTCCTTCGGCATAGGCAATATTTTTCTCTCTAAACGAAACGTTCTTAGATTCATTTTTTACAATGCCTTGCGCCACTCCATCGGCTATCCTGCAATATGCTTTTATTTCTGGAAGACGCTCTTTGGCTTTGGTTGCCCAGCCTGGTTCTACTTGCGCCCACGTTTCGCCTTTATTATTCTGGTTCAGTAAGCGGTACATATTGGGTAAATTAGCATGAAATTGGTTCACGCCTCTTTCCAAGCTTACATATTCTAAAATCAACAAAAAGGCAGAAATTCCTAAAGCCAACCCTGCAATATTAATGAATGAGTAAACCTTGTTCCTGAACAAGACTCTCAAAGCTATTTTAAGATGATTTTTAAACATGAGTTATGACTTTAAGATTTTAGACACTAGATTTTAGACTTTAGTATTTGTGATTTTAGGATTTTTAGACTTTAGGACTAAAGGATTTTGGATTTCGGTGAAAAAATACTCCTCACTCCGCATTCCAAGCTCCTCACTCCATTCATTCTGCTCGCAAGCTCTTTACAGGGTTCATCAAGGCTGCTTTGATAGACTGGTAGCTTACTGAAATCAAGGCGATGATGATTGAAGCAATGGCTGCCAAAGCAAAAATCCACCAACTGATGTCTACTCGATAAGCAAAGTCTTGTAGCCACTTATTCATTGCCCAATAGGCAATTGGCGAAGCTATTACAATGCCTAGGATGACTAACTTCAAGAAGTCTTTTGATAACAACTTCACAATCTGACTTACCGATGCTCCCAATACTTTTCTAATACCAATTTCTTTCGTGCGTTGTTGGGTTGTAAAGGCTACTAGGCCGAATAAGCCCATGCAAGAAATCAAAATAGCAATACCCGTAGCCGTATTTAGGATTTGAGCAAAACGTTTTTCTTTTTCATAAAACTTCGCAATACTTTCATCAAAGAACGTAGCGCTAAATTCTTCATAGCTATTTGGATATACTTCCTTATAAGCCTTTCCTATTTTGGCTAAGACGGCCTTGAAATCAGCAGACGATTGTCCTTTGCTACGCACTTTCACATTGAAAGCCGTTTCATATTTATTCTCCGACATCATGTATAAGGGCTGAATAGCCTTGTGCAAGGGTTGTAAATGAAAATCAGCCACTACTCCCACGATTGGTAAGTTGATATCTCCTTTACCTCCTGAATAAATCAAAAATTGACCAACGGCTTGTTCTGGTTTATTAAAGCCCAACGCTTTTGCATAGCTTTCATTAATTACAAATTCTTTGGCGGTATCACTAGTTGTAAGATTTCTTCCTGCTATAACTTTCAAGCCATACATTGGGATATAATTTGCATCAACAGAGCGTCTGTGAACATCCAACTTAACTTCTTTTTTCCCATTTCTATAGGTAACCCTGTTGGTAGAATATCCATTTTTAGCTGGTTTGTCACCTAGACTAACCATTTCTACTTCAGGGATTTGTTTTAGCTTTTGAATCAATACATTCTTCTTATTATTTTCTGTATCGTGCCAATCGCTATAAAAATTAATGATAGCATCCTTTTTAAAACCTAAGTCTTTATTAATCATAAACCTAGATTGCGTAGCGACGATGATTGTCCCTAAAATGAAGACTTGCGATGCCGTAAACTGAAACGTAATCAATGCTTTGCGGAGGAATGCTGTACGGCTTTGACCATTCACTACCTGATTTTTTAAGGATGATACAGGCTGATAAGATGAAATAATCCAAGCAGGATATAAGCCCGATAAAATACAGGTTACGATGGTAATGGTTATTAAAAAAGCAATAATGTTTGGGGCTAAAATATTAAAATGTAATTCTTTAGGAAAGAAATCTTCAAATACCCAAAGGATGGGTTCTACAAACAAAATAGACAGCAATACCGCTAAGGTAGTGATGATGAGGGTCTCACATAGAAATTGTGTAACCAAGCTTTTACGATTGCTACCCAATACTTTACGTACCCCAATTTCTTTTACACGGGTGATAGATTGGGCAGTAGCTAAATTGACAAAATTGATAGCGGCAATCAATAATAAAAATACTGCGATACCTAGCAAGGCATAGAGTGTTGGTAAATGTACCTGACGGGAAAAATTATCACCAAATTCAGCATTGAAATGTATATCCGACAAAGCTTGTAAACTAAGGGAACGCCCAATATTCCATTCGTCTTTTTGATCAAGATGCTTCTTTAGAAAAGTTGGAAACTTGGCATTGATATTCCCTGCTGTGGTATTCTGACTAAGTTTCACAAACGCCATAGAACTAGAATTTGTATTGGTCCATTCGTCCAATTGAAATTCTTTTCTCCAGTTTTTTGCCTCGATGCTTTTAAAGGAAATAAAAACTTTGAATTTGAAATCAGAATTATCAGGCAATTCTTTGACAATACCTGTTACGGTTGTAATCAAAGAATCATTAAAGTATAATTGCTTGCCTAAAACTTGTTGTAAAGGAATTTTGCCAAAATATTTTTCAGCTTCATTTTTTGTTAATATTACCTCATTGGGTGTTTGAAGGGCTGTTTTTTGATTACCCTCTAGCCATTCGTAATTGAAAATATTAAAATACTGTGGCTGACAAATCAAGATTTCAGCATTATTGCTTTTCCATGTTTTAGGCAAATTTTTAGTATCGTTCTTATCGTTTGGTACTGTTACTTTAGACTCCCAAACATGGCAAGCCGTTAGGTATTCAATGCCTGGTACTTCCTGTAAGATGGATTCGGGCATGGGGGCAGATAAGCCTGCATTAAAGAAATACTTGCCATCTTGATTTTTAAATCCAGACGTGATTCGGTAAATCCGTTCACGGTCGGGATGAAAATTTTCAAAACTCAATTCAAAGCTTACCAACAGGTAAATTACCAAACAAGCACTTACGCCAATAGCTAAGCCCAGAATATTAACTAAGGAATAGAGTTTGTTTCTAAACAAGATTCTCAAAGCGATTTTTAAGTAACTGTTGAACATAATTTTTTAGACTTTAAGATTTTAGAAATAAGACAAAAGACTTTAGGGTTTACGATTTTTAAGATGTAGGATTAATGACTTTAGGACTAAAAGACTGAAGCGTTTTGGGATTAGGTAAAAAATATATCCCTCACTCCGCATTCAAAACTCTAAACTTCATTTATTCTGTTCTCAGGCTTTTTACAGGATTCATCAAAGCTGATTTTGTGGCTTGGTAACTCACGGTTATTGTCGCAAAAAGTAGCGTAACAAGGAATGAAACTATGAAAATATCCATGTTGATATTAATTCTATAAGCAAAATTCTGTAACCATTGATTAGCCGAAAGCCATGCAATAGGCGAGGCTATCAAAAAGGCAATGATTACCAGTTTAGCAAACTCTTTACCAAATAGCCATAATATTTGTGGAACAGAGGCTCCTAAAACTTTTCGGATACCTATTTCTTTCGTTTTAGTCTCTGCCATAAATGCTACCAGACCATATAAACCCAAGCAACCAATAAAAATAACAAGCAAAGCAAAGACATTTAGGAGTTTAGAAATCATGGTTTCTTGCTCGTAAAACTTCGCTATTCTTTCATCCATAAATGAAAACTCGAATACATTTTCAGGATAAACACTTTGCCAAATAGCTTTGATTTTATCAATTTTATCGCTAGTCACTTGCCCGCTTAATTTTATGCCAGCAAACTGAAAGCTATTCTTTTGCATACCAATAACCAAGGGTTCTATTTTCTCATGAAACGAACGTTGATGAAAACTCTTGACAACACCTACGATGGGTGCTTTTATGCCAAATTCCCCCACTTCTATTTCTTTCCCTATTACTTCGTTTGCATCTTTAATACCAAGTCTGGCTACTAGTTCTTCATTGATTAAAAATTCGCGGATGCTATCATTTGCCACAATGTTTCTACCAGCAATGAGTTTAATGCCAAATGTTTCCAAAAAATTAGTATCTGCTAGCTTAGAGCGAGCAGGGAAGCCTTCCCAATCTCTCCCCGCATACCTTATAGAACCTCCATAACCACTATTATCAGCAGGCGGACGAAAGCAAAAACTAACATTTTTTACATCGGGGTCTTGGCGAAGTTTATTCAATAGCACATCCGTTTGGTTGTGTCTTTCTCCAAAGACAGGAATGATTAAAAGAGTATCCTTATTAAAACCTAAGTCACTATTCTTGAAAAAATCCATTTGTTGAAAAACCACAAATGTGCCAATAATTAATAATTGTGAAAGGGTAAATTGAATAACAACCAAGCTTCGTCTGATGGGAAAACCTGCAATTTGCTGATTGGTATTGCTGCCTTTCAAAGCTTTTGTCACGTTGAAACCAGATAAGACAAAGGCTGGATAAAAGCCAGATAATAAAATAACCAATGCGAAAAGTATAATCAAAAAACTAACTAATTGATAGTCAATGATAAATGTTAAGTTTGTATGTGTCCAATCACTTAAAACGGGTAAAAATTGTTGTGTAAGTGCAATAGCTAAAATCAAAGATGACCCAACAATCAAGGTAACTTCGGCAATGAATAACCAAAAGAGATGGCTACGTTTACTGCCGAGTAGTTTTCGGATACCTACTTCCTTATTTCTTTTTAAGGCTTGGGCTGTGGCCAAATTTACAAAGTTGATACAAGCTGTGATAACTAAAAATACACCAATTATGACTAAAATCCAGATAGTTTCTATTCTGATAACACCTCTATATAGTGGATTAAAGTGAATATCACTCAAGGGTTGAAGATGGTGCTTAAAAACGTTGGCATCTGCACCATGATATTTTTTAGAAAAAGCTATCATTTTACGGTCAAAATCAGCAGGAGCAACATTGTCTTTTAATAAAACAAATACTTCTTTATTTGAATCTATCCACCCCCAATCTTCAATATGTTGCTTTGGTTCTATGGTTTTAAATGACTCCATAGCAATAAACATATCCATTTTATTATCCGTATTTTCTGGATAATCGTTTAAAATACCTGCTACTTTCAGGGTGAATTTATTATTAACCTGAACAGTTTTACCCATTGGGTTTTCATTCCCAAAGTATTTTTTCGCTAGTTTTTTCGTCAAAACAACGGTATTGGGTTCATTCATTACTGTTGGGTTACCAACAATCCATTGGTAATCGAAAATGTCAAACCAATTTTTATCGGTATAGGCAATGCCTGTTTTTTCTAAGTAACGATCTACCTGAGTTGTACTTTTAGGAATACCAACGGTATAAGACATATTTTTGGCGATATATGATGCCTTTTGTACTTCGGGTATATCATTTTGAATGGCTTTTACCATTGGGTAGGGGCTACCATTATCGTGTTCGAGATGGTCTTTACTAAATTGTAAATCACTTACTACCCTATAAATATTATCAAAGTTTTTATGGTACCCATCAACACTTAAATTGAATTTTACAAACACAAAAATCAGTAAACCTCCTGTTAAACCAAGCGATAATCCTACGACATTAATTAGGGTATAATTTTTATGTCTTAGCAGTGTCCTGATGGCTATTTTTAGATGATTCTTTAGCATGACTTTCAAGATTTTAGCATTTGTAATATGATCAATGTTTCAATTATGAGTTTTGAGCGGTACTTCGCCACAATGTTGATTTTTTTTGCCCGCAGATTTTCAGAGATTTATTTCGCAGATTTACACAGATATATTATTTGTCAGCGTAAATCTGCGGTATTTATCCGAAATATCTGCGGGTAAAAAATCTACACTCCCTTTACTCTGTTCTCAGGCTTTTAACTGGATTGGCAGAGGCCGCTTTGATGGCTTGGTAACTTACTGTCGCCAACGTTATTACTAATGCTCCTAAGCCTGATAGACCGAAAATCCACCATGAAATGTCTGTGCGATAAGTATATTTCTCAATCCAGTTGTTCATGAAAAAGTATGAAATAGGGCTGGCTATCAAGATGGAAATCATCACCAAAACCACAAAATCTTTAGATAACAATTGCCATAAATTAAATACTGACGCTCCTAATACTTTTCTAACACCAATCTCTTTTGTACGTTGTTCCGCGGTGAAAGATGCCAAGCCAAAAATCCCTAAGCAACTAATGAAAATAGCAAGAATAGCAAAGAAGGTAGCCAACTTTCCAATGCGTTCTTCATTACCGAATTTCCTAGCGTATTGGTCATCCACAAATTTGTATTCAAAAGGTGCAGCAGGATTATATTTTTTGAACACTGTTTCTATTTTGCTCAATGCTTCTCTTGAACTTGAGTTGGGGTTAATTTTCAGAATGATTACATTTTCCTGATCTTTTGAGATATGGAATAACGATGGTCTAACAGGCTGATAAGGAGACTGAACCACCATATCTTTAATGACGCCAACTATTTTAAATGGCTTGCCATTCCATTTCAGGGTTGTACCGATTGGATTTTTCAAGCCTATAAATTTTACAGCGGCTTGGTTTAGTACAAATGCCAACGAGTCAGTAGCATATTCTCTTGAGAAGTCTCTACCATCTACAAATTGCCATCCAATCGTTTTGCCATATTCATAGGTTACGCCATTATTAGGGAAATCAACGGCTAGATTTGGGTCTTTTCCTTCCCATTCAAAACCGCCATTTGTGTTCCATACTTCAGTAGTAGGGCTTCCAGATTCTGTCATTTCAACAATAGCCCCCGAACTTTTTAGTTCACTACGGACAGTCTCAAAATGGTTATGAACATCAGGTGTGGCCATATTCATGATAATTAGCCCGTCGCGATTATAACCAATTGGACGACTTTTAGCATGTTCTATTTGTCGAAATACGATGATGGTTCCGATAATTAAGGTAACAGAAACAGTAAATTGAATAACGACTAATACTTTACGAGGAATAGTAGCATAGCGACCTACCTTGAAAGTTCCTTTTAATACTTTTACAGGTTGGAAAGAAGATAAATAAAGGGCTGGATAACTGCCTGCTATCAAGCCTGTGATTAAAGTAAAGAAGATACCTGTCAACCAGAAAAAAGGGTTAGTCCACAAAATATTCATCTTTTTGTCGGCCACTTCGTTAAAGAATGGCAAGAACAACTGTACCAACAGGATTGATAACCCAAAAGCAAAAGCCACCACTAATAATGATTCGCTAAGAAATTGTGCAATCAACTGTGCACGAGCTGACCCAATAGCCTTACGGACACCTACTTCTTTGGCTCTTTTTTCTGAACGGGCAGTACTCAAATTCATGAAATTGATACATGCCAACAATAACACAAAGATGCCAATAATGCCAAATAACCAAACGAACTGTATTCTTCCACCAATATTTACACCATTTTTAAAGTCTGAATACAAATGCCAATTGCTCATCGGTTGTAGAAAAACCTCAGGCTTGTATCGTTTTTCTTCTTTACCAAGGTTATTGAATTTCACATTGATGATTTTCTTTGAAACTTTATCGAAGTCTGCATTATCTGCCAATTCAGCAAACGTCTGGGTGAAATTACTTCCCCAAGGATTATCCATCTTTTTAATCCAATCATTGGTAATCAAGTATAGCTCCCAAGGTAAAATATAGCTCATTTCTCTAAAGCTTGAATTATAAGGTAAGTCTTCATAAACCCCCGTCACTTTCACGCTTGTTTTATTGTCAATCTTCATCAATTTTTCCATCGGGTCAGCGTCGCCAAAATAGGCTTTTGCGACAGACTCAGACAGCAATATTGAATAAGGTTCTTTGAGCCCTTCTCTGGTACCTTTCAGCATTTTAAGCGTAAGCATTTCTGTTACTTTGGGTTCAAAGTAGTTACCACTTTTAGTGAGTTTCTTTTCTCCAAAAGTCAAGATATGGTCTGACGTCCATGACGACTGTAACACATATTTAAAATCGCTACCATAATGGCTACGAATCTCTTCAGCCATCACCGCAGGGTTAGATTCCTGAGTAGCTTTTTCGCCATTATAAATATTATGTTGCATTACTTGAGCGATACGGTCGTAATGCTGATGGTATTTATCATAAGAAAGTTCGTCCCAAATCCAAAGCCCAATCAGCATGGCAACGGCCATACCTGTAGCCAAACCTGCTATGTTGATAAAAGAATAAACCTTGTGTCTAAGCAAAGTTCTTAATGCGATTTTTAAATAATTTTTTAGCATGATTTTCAAAATTTAGTTTTCTGAGGTGATTAAAATGTTTTAAATAGATTCAGCGTTAAATATGTCATTTTGGGGTTGGAATTTTATCAGCGTAAATCTGCGGTATTAATCTGCAATATCTGCGGGTAAAAAAACT
This sequence comes from Arcicella sp. GW821-FHT09D11, assembly GCF_059416265.1. Taxonomy (NCBI): domain Bacteria; kingdom Pseudomonadati; phylum Bacteroidota; class Cytophagia; order Cytophagales; family Flectobacillaceae; genus Arcicella; species Arcicella sp. GW821-FHT09D11. The sequence continues at coordinate 212,451 of NZ_JBWKOV010000002.1, forward strand.
CTACACTGCTCAAAACTCCTAACTCAAAACTCCAAATCATTCTGTTTTTAAACTCTTTATAGGATTCATCAAAGCCGCCTTAATCGCTTGAATACTTACTGTTAATATGGCAACCAACAAAGCCAATGCACCAGCTACAGCAAAAATCCACCATGAGATTTCAGTTCTGTAAGCAAAGCCTTGCAACCAGTTGCTAGATACATACCAAGCAAGCGGTGCAGAGATTAGAAACGCTAATAACACCAGTTTTAGAAAGTCTTTAGAAAGAAGATTTACAAGGCTCAGTACAGACGCTCCCAATACTTTTCTGATGCCGATTTCCTTCGTGCGTTGTTCAGCTATAAAAGCCGCTAACCCAAAAAGTCCAAGGCTTGAAATGAAAATAGCCAAGAAAGCAAACAGGCTAGATAAAGTACTTACTACTTGCTCGCTTCTGTATTGTTTGGCATATTCTTCGTCGGTGAAATAATAAGTAAATGGATATTCTGGATTTATTTTTTTGCATAACACTTCTAATTGTGCAATGGCTTCTGATGTTTTGCCCGCTTCTACACGCACAATGATGTTGCCTTGTTTATATCTATCGCTCAGGTAAGTAATCATGGGTCTGATAGGCGTGTGTAAAGATTGAAAGTGAAAATCTTTCACTACTCCAATGATTCTACCTTTTGCTCTACCCCAAGTAACAGACTCGCCAACAGGGTTTTTAAAACCCATTGCCTTTTGTGCCGTTTCGTTGATGATAAATCCTAATGAATCTGATGCAAAATCTTTTGAGTATTCTCTGCCTGCTATCACTTCAAGATTCATCGTTTTCGCAAAATCGTACCCAACACCCACTGGGGTAAATCTTATTTTATCATTAGGATTACTGCCTGGCCAACTAATTGCTTCTGTACCGTCGCCAATACCTGCGGGATTGGCAGTCATGTGTGATATATATTTGATGCTTGAAAGGTGCGAGATTTCTTCTTTTAGAATATTATATTTCTTATTCAGATTGCCCTCTACAGGAAAATAGAGAAGGTTTTCACGGTTAAAACCTAAGTTTTTGTGTTGGATATAATCTATTTGGCGATAGATTACAATCATGCCTATCACCAAAATGATAGAAAGTGAGAATTGAAAAACAACCAAGCCTTGTCTTAACCAAGTAGATGCTGAGTCGAATTTCAACGTACCTTTTAATACTTTAATAGGATTGAGGGACGACAGAAAGAATGCTGGATAACTACCAGCTACAATACCTGTTATAAAAGTCAGCCCTATTAATAAACTCCAGAATGAAATTTCATTGATAGGCAAAACGATTGCTTTGCCCGTAAGGCTATTGAAAGAAGGTAACAATAGCGTAACCAGTAGGACAGAAATAGTAATCGCAAAAATAGTAAGCAACATAGCCTCGCCGATAAATTGCTTGATTAGGGCAGTACGAACAGCCCCCACTACTTTACGAACGCCAACTTCTTTGGCTCTTTTTGCCGAACGTGCCGTAGCTAAATTCATAAAATTGATACAGGCAATTAATAGAATAAAAACTGCCACAATGCTAAATAAACGAACGTATTCAATGCGTCCACCTTCCATTTCAGCATTTTTGAAATTGCTATTCAAATAGTATTCATGAAAGGGCTGCATGGCCAATTCAGTTTTATCCAAGCCCTTTCTATATTTATCTAGTACATGCTTAATCTTATTGGCTACTAGCGTAGGATTAGCATCTGGTCGAATCATAAAAAAGGTCAGAGGGTCTGTACTGCCCCAATCTTTGGCCCATTCATTATCAATAACGTAAGCATCCCAGCTACGTAAACAGTCAAATTTCAAGGTGCTATTTTTCGGTAGGTTTTCAAAAACAGCCGTAATAACTAAATCATTACGATTATCATAACGGATTGTTTTGCCAATGGCTGCTTCTGGACTACCAAAAAATATCTCGGCCATTTTCCTCGAAATAGCAAGGCTATTAAGGCCTTTTAACGCAGATTCTGGACTTCCTTGTAATAGTTTGAAGCTAAACATTTTAAAAAAGTCTGCTCCCGCTACGTTAGTTTCTTGTTTATTTACTTTATCGCCCACCATAAACGTTTGGCTACTAGGCCAAGAAAAAGCGGTTGACATTTGAATTTCAGGAATTACTCTTTTTAATTCTTCTGCTAAGGGTCCGGGTGTCCAGATTACCCCTTGTGTTTTTCCGCTAAAAAATTCCTTCATGTAAATTCTATACAATTGGTTTTTATTAGCATGAAAAGCATCAACACTTCGCTCATCTTGAACCCAAAGCATAATCATTAGGCTACAAGTCATGCCAAGGGCTAACCCAAGAATATTAATCACCGAAAAAACCTTGTTTCTCAGTAAATTACGAAATGCAATTTTTAGATAATTATTGAACATGATTTTTGTGACTTTAGGGTTTCTTTATGACTTATAGGATACTGGACTTTATGACTTTTGTCAGAGAATTACAAAACATCTAATAACACTCCATTTATTCTGTTCTTAAGCTTTTTACTGGATTCATCAGGGCAGATTTAATTGATTGAAAACTGACGGTCAGCAAGGTAATTGACAAGGCTCCGAGACCAGTCAACGCAAATATCCACCATGAAATGTCTGTGTGGTAAGCATAATTTTGAATCCAATTATTCATAAAATAATAGGAGAGAGGTGTGGCAATCAAAAAGGCAAGTAATACTAAAACCACAAAATCTTTTGATAGCAATTGCCATAAATTAAAGACAGTAGCCCCCAATACTTTTCTGATACCAATTTCTTTGGTACGTTGTTCGGCTACAAATGACGCCAAGCCAAAAAGCCCTAGACACGAAATAAAGATGGCAAGAATAGCAAAGAAGGTAGCTAGTTTACTGATACGTTCTTCATTATCAAATTTTTTGGCATATTCTTCATCGACGAAATTATAATCAAAGGGTTGTGAAGGATTATACTTTTTAAAGATGGTTTCAATTTTACTCAAGGCTATCGTTGCACTTATTTCAGGATTTACTTTAGCGAGGATATACGATACATCGTCTTTCGTGAAATTATATACAGTAGGTTTTACTTGTTCATAAGGCGATTGCATGATTACATCTTTTACTACTCCAATTACCGTGAAAGGTTGCTGAAACCATGATATTGCTTTGCCGATTGGCTGTTTTAAACCCATTAATTTCACAGCCGACTCATTCAAAATCACGGCGGTAGAATCTGAGGCAAAGTTTTTAGAAAAGTCACGACCTTCCTTCATTTGCCAACCTATCGTTTTACCATAATCGTAAGAAATACCAATGTTAGGAATTTCTGCTAATAGATTAGGGTCTTTCCCTGGCCAACTGAATGCACTACTAGATGACCAACTTTCTGTAGTCGGTGCAGAGGTTTCACAAACATTCACAACGGCTCCTGATTTTAATAGCTCGTCTTTTACTACATCAAAATGTTTATGAATTTCATTGATGGCTTGTGGTAATGACACCAGTCCATTTGTTTCATAACCAATAGGTCTGTTTTTGGCATATTGTATTTGGCGGAAAACTACAATTGTCCCAATAATCAACGTGATGGATACCGTAAACTGCATTACTACCAACACTTTGCGGGGCATGGATGCAAAGCGCCCAACCCTGAAAGAACCTTTCAGTACTTTAACAGGCTGAAATGATGATAAATAAAAGGCTGGATAAGTACCTGCAATTAGCCCTGTAAATAAGCTAAAGCCTATGCCTGCTAACCAAAATAAAGGATTTGACCATAGAATCGTAATATTTTTATCGGCAAGCTCATTGAAAAATGGTAAAGACAATTGCACTAAAAATAGCGATAAGATAAAAGCAAAAGTCACCACAACGAATGATTCACTAAAAAACTGTGAAATCAACTGGCTACGGGCAGACCCAATGGCTTTGCGAACGCCTACCTCTTTGGCTCTTTTCTCACTTCTGGCAGTACTTAAATTCATAAAATTGATACAAGCCAAAAGCAATACAAATATGCCAATGATACCGAAAAGCCAAACGTATTGAATCCGTCCGCCAATGTTAAAACCGTCTTTAAACTCAGAATATAAATGCCATTTGCTCATCGGTTGTAGAAATAGCGTAGGTTTTAATTTAGCCAATTCTGCATTGACCTTTTTCAACTTTGCATCCTTAATTTTATAGGACACTTTATCGAAATCGGCATTTTCTGAAAGTTGAACATACACTTGGAATGCGTTTGCTCGCCAAGGGTCGCCCATTGTTCTAACCCATTCGTAACGAGTATTAAATAATTTGTAAGGAGCAATAAAAGAGACTGTATGGAAAGTAGAATTAACAGGGAAATCTTCATAAACACCCGTAACTTTTACAGCATACTGGTTATCCATTTTAATCACTTTCTCTAGAGGGTCTGTACTACCAAAAAGTGCACGAGCTACCGAAGCGGATAAAATGACAGAATAAGGGTCATTCAAGCACTCACGAGAACCTTTTAACATATTCACTCCTAGCATTGCTAAGCCTTCTGGTTCTATATAGGAACCCACTTTTAAAAATTTGTTATTGCTATAACTTAATACATTCCATACATCGTTCATCGTGAGGACAACATGCTTAAAGTCGCTTCCATAGTTTTTCCTAAGCTCTTCTGCTAAAGGATATGGCACGCTTTCTCTTGTTTGTACTTCCCCATTATTGCTGATGTGTTGCATTACCTTAGCAATGCGATCATGATTTTTGTGGTATTGATTAAAGCTTAGTTCGTCCCATATCCAAAGCCCAATCAGCATAGCTACTGCCATACCAACTGCTAGTCCGCCAATATTAATGAACGAATAAACCTTATTTCGAGTAAGGTTTCGGAAGGCTATTGTTAGATAATTTCTGAACATGGTTTCTGAGACTTTAAGGTTTTAGACTTTAGGACTTTAAGATTTGTGACTTTAGGATTTATGACTAAAGGATTAAAGTATTTTCATTATGTCGCTCGGCGGAGGGGTGCTCCATATCATTCTGTTTTTAAACTCTTTACGGGGTTTGCTAAGGCTACTTTTATGGCTTGGTAACTAACAGTCAATAAGGTGATTAATAAAACACCTAAACCTGCCGCTGCAAAAACCCACCAAGCAATATCTATGTGGTAAGTGTATTTCTGTACCCAATTATTCATAAAATAATAGGCTAGGGGCGAAGCTATACACAGCGAAATCATCACCAATAACACAAAGTCTTTAGACAATAAAGCCCATAAATTGGTTACAGTAGCTCCTAATACTTTTCGTACACCAATCTCTTTAGTGCGTTGCTCAGCTACAAAAGATGCTAAACCAAAAAGCCCTAAACATGAAATAAAAATGGCTAAACAGGCAAAAAAAGTAGCAAGTTTGCCAATGCGTTCTTCCTGACTGAATTTTTGAGCAAACTGTTCATCTACAAATTTGTAATCGAAAGATGCCGAGGGTACTATATTTCTAAATACAGCTTCAATTTTTGGGATAGCATCGCTGGCACTTACGGTAGGCTTTATTTTGATATCTATCATACTCCCTGATTCGTAGTTGGCATCTAACTTGAAAAAACCACGTTTTACAGGTTCATAGGGAGATTTCATCACCATGTCTTTTATTACCCCAATTACCCGCCATGATATGTTGGCTTCTTCATTTTTTATGAATTCCCCCACAGGATGTTTAAAGCCTAAGTATTTAGCAGCGGTTTCATTGATAACAATACAGTTAGAATCTGTCGCAAATGCTTTTGAATAGTCGCGACCATCTACAAACTGCCAGTCTACCATTTTGCCAAAGTCGTGGGTTACAAAAGTTAATCCAAAGTCTGAATCTGCTTCAGGGTCTTTACCTTTCCAGCTAAATCCACCCATGTTGTTCCAAACGGCTGTTAGCGGACTAGATGAAAGCGCCATACTCGACACCATGCCAGTATTCAGCAATTCACTTTTCAGGATGTTAAACTTTCCTTTGTAATTAGGGTCGTTCATAGGGATTGTTATCAACCCTTCTCTATTATAGCCAATTGGTCGGTTACGGGCGTGCTGGATTTGTTGATACACCACGATAGTACCAATAATCAAGACGACTGATACGGTAAACTGAATAACAACTAATACTTTTCGAGGCATTGCTGCCAAGCGTCCTAAACGAATCGTTCCCTTCAATACCTTGATAGGCTGAAATGACGAAAGGTAAAAAGCTGGATACAAACCTGCCATAAAACCCGTGAGGGTGATAAAAACAATGTTTAATAACCAGAAGATAGGATTTGTAAATGGAATAGCTAGTTCTTTGTCAGCCAATTCATTAAACCATCCTATTGATGAGGAAACTAATAAAATAGAAAATGTAAACGCTAAAATTACTACCAGAAAAGACTCGCTCATAAATTGCTGAACAAGTTGCCCTTTTGCAGAACCAATGGCTTTGCGAACACCTACTTCTTTCGCACGTTTTTCAGAACGAGCAGTACTTAAATTCATGAAATTAATACAAGCCAAAAACAACACAAAGACACCAATAATACCAAAAAGCCATACAAATGTGATTCGCCCACCTGCTGGTCTACCATCTTTGAAATCACTATACAAATGCCACTGTTTCATTGGATATAATAGCATTTCGAGCTTGAATTTTTTGATATCTTCCTCCAATTCTTTAGGGCCATTTTGCTGATAAAACTTTTGAATACCTGCATTAGCAACGTCCATCGTTACGTTTGGCTGTAACTGTACATAGATGATAAATGAAGTATTACCCCAATCGTTTTCAGCTTTTTTAATCCAATCGTTTGATGATACCCATAAATCCCAAGGCGAAAAAAATTGACAATCTCCGAATCGATTGTTTCGAGGGATGTCTTCGTACACCCCTTTTACAATTACATTCATTCGATTATCAATCTTCAAACTTTTGTTCATTGGGTCAGTAGTCCCAAAAATTGCATCGGCTGTTGATTTTGAAATAATGATAGAGTTAGGCGTATTCAAGGCAGCATAGTTTCCAGCTAACATCTTTAAAGAAAGCATGTCTGCAATACCTGGTTCTATAAACTCACCTCTTTTTGATAGCTTTTTATCATTGAGAGAAAGCGTGAAGTCGCCTACCCAAAAGCCTAGTAAAATATGTTTAAAATACTGTTTATATGTTTTTTTCAACAAAGCCCCCATTGGAAACTGCATGGCTTCTCCACCTCTGATTTCCCCTGTAGTAGGCTCTGTCCCAAGTCTTCTGATTTGTGCTATACTTTCATAATTTTTATGGTATTTGTCGAATGATAATTCATCATAAACCCAAAGCCCAATCAGCATCGCTACTGCCATACCCACTGCCAATCCACCGATATTGATGAACGAATAAACCTTATTTCTGAACAGTGTTCTTATTGCAATTTTTAGATAATTTCTGAACATGGGTTTCAAAGTTTTAGGTTGGTAATATCATTGAAAGATGCTGAAAGTTTTATGTTTTAGATATAGCGTTTTTACCCGCAGATTTTCAGAGATTTTTTTCGCTGACTTACGCAGATACTATTTGTCAGCGAAAATCAGTGGTATTAATCTGTAATATCAGCGGGTAAAACTTAAAAGTCTTCACAGGATTTGCCAAGTACCATTTTACCCGCTGATTTTCGCAAATACTATTATTTGTCAGCGAAAATCAGCGGTATTAATCTGCAATATCAGCGGGTAAAACTCAAAAATCAGTATTATATCTACTCTGTTCTTAAACTTTTCACAGGGTTTGCTGAAGCGGCTTTTACAGCTTGATAACTTACGGTTAATAGCGTAATCACCAAAGCACCTAAGCCTGAAATTCCAAAAATCCACCATGAAATATCTGAACGGTATTCATAGTTTTTCAGCCAGCCATTCATAAAATAATAAGCAATTGGGGTAGCTATTAAGAAAGAAATCATTACTAAAATCACGAAGTCTTTAGAAAGCAATTGCCATAAATTGAATATCGAAGCACCCAATACTTTTCTTACGCCAATCTCTTTAGTGCGTTGTTCTGCCGTAAATGAAGCTAAACCAAATATGCCTAAACAACTGATAAAGATGGCTAAACAAGCAAAGAAAGTCGCTAATTTTCCGATGCGTTCTTCGCTACTGAATTTCTTTGCATATTGTTCGTCGGCAAATTTATAATCGAACGGACTACCAGGATTATATCTTCTGAATACATCACCTACCTTGTCTAATGATGCGGTAGCACTCATTTTAGGGTTTAGTTTGATATTGAAGAAACTAGCCCAGTCATAATTGACAAAGAATATGGTTGGCTTGATGGGCTCGTAAGGTGATTCCATTACCATATCTTTTATAACACCTGTTATTCTATAATTTTTACCGTTCCATTTGATATTTTTCCCAACAGACTCTTTAAAGCCGATGAATTTAGCTGCCGCCTCGTTTAAAACCATTGCAGAGGTATCAGTAGCGAAATTTCTTGAAAAATCTCGTCCATCTACAAATTGCCAACCTACGGTTTTACCATAGTCGTGCGATACAGCAATGACACCAAAAAGTGCTTGAAGATTAGGGTCTTTTTTCTCCCAGTCAAAACCTATCTGATTAGAATATACGCCAGTAGTCGGACTTGACGATTGAGATACTTCATAAACAGCACCTGTTTTTAATAAATCGTTCCTCAAAGCATCATAATGTCCTACTAATTCAGGGGTATTAATGTTGATAGCAATAAGCCCGTCGCGACTATAACCAACTGGACGATTCTTAGCATGCTGAATTTGGCGATAAACAATAATGGTTCCGATGATTAAAGTAACCGAAACGGTGAATTGAATAACAACTAATACTTTACGAGGAATAGCTGCAAAACGCCCAACACGAAATGTTCCTTTTAATACATGAATAGGATCAAAAGATGATAAATAAAATGCTGGGTAACTTCCCGAAACCAATCCTGTAATCAGTGAAAATGAAATACTGAGTATCCAGAAATATGGATTTCCCCATAGTATATTCATCTTTTTATCCGATAACTCATTGAACCAAGGAAGCGTAAGTTGTACTAAAATAATGGTAAGGATAAAAGCAAAAACTACAATCAATAATGACTCACTCAAGAACTGAGTGATTAATTGTGAGCGCATAGACCCAATAGCTTTACGTACACCCACTTCTTTAGCACGTTTTTCAGAACGAGCGGTACTCAAATTCATGAAATTGATACAAGCCAATAAAAGTACAAACACTCCAATAATACCAAACAACCATACAAACTGAATACGTCCACCTACAATTTTACCATCTTTGAATTCTGAATATAAATGCCATTTACTTAATGGATGCAAGAAAACCATTGGTTTAGCCGCATCTTGCTTATCGTGATTGAACTTCACATATTTAATTTTAGCAGAAACTTTATCAAAATCAGCCTGCGGGTTCAGTTCTGCAAATGTTTGAAACGAATTATTATTCCATTGGTCTTGTGAATTTCTTACCCACTCTGTTGTAGACAAGTATAAACTCCAAGGCAATAAAAAGGTAACATCATTCAAACTAGTATTATGAGGGAGGTCTTCATAAACCCCTGTTACTTTTACATCAGTTTTATTATCAATCTTTACTACTTTATTGATTGGGTCTGTATTACCAAATAAAGCAATAGCTACTGATTCTGAAAGGAGGATATTATAAGGGTCTTTCAAACCTTGCTGTGTACCTTTCAACATTTTCAAGGTAAACATCTCAGGGAATTTTGGTTCTACGAAATTGCCTGTTTTAGTGAATTTCTTATCACCAACTGCTATAACACGTTCGAATGTCCAAGACGATAACACGACATTTTTAAAGTCACTACCATATTTAGCTCTTAATTCAGGAGCTAAAGGCAAAGGCATTGCTGTTTGCGAACCTGTTACGCCATTCCAAGTCTGGTTTTGCATGACTTGTGCTAGGCGGTCGTATTTTTCGTGGTATTTATTAAAAGAAATTTCATCATAAATCCATAGACCAATCAACATCGCTACAGCCATTCCTACGGAAAGCCCAATGATATTAATGGCAGAATATGCTTTGTTTCTCAGCAAAGTTCTTAAAGCTATTTTTAAATAATTTTGTAACATAGTTTTAGGGATTGATGACTAAAGGATTTGAGGTTTTGAATTTCGGTAAAAAAATACGCTTCACGCTGCATTCAAAACTCCAAATTCAAAACTATTCTGTTCTTAAACTTTTTACTGGATTTGCCAACGATGCACGAATAGAGCGATAACCAACTGTAATGCCGGCAATTAAAATGGTAGTGCCTATAGAAAGCAAGAATATACCTACGCCTATGCTAATTCTGTATTCGTAGTTTTGTAGCCAACCGTTCATTATCCACCAAGCTGCTGGTGCGGCGATGACAAATGCGATGATAATTAATTGTGCAAATTCTTTTCCGAATAGTGCCAAGATGTTTCCAACACTTGCGCCTAATACTTTTCTGATACCGATTTCTTTGGTTTTCTGAGTAGCCATGAATGATACCAATCCGTAAAGCCCTAAACAACCAATCAGGATAGCCACTAACGCAAAGAAATTAATCAGGTTGCCCATGGTTTCTTCTTCCTGATAGGCTCTTTGGATGGCTTCGTCTACAAATTGATTATCGAAATAACTTTCTGGATATACTTGATTAAAGGCTTTTTCTAACGATTTAACTACTTTTTGATAGTTTGCCGAACGTAATTTTAAGTTGGCAAAGTAAAAATTAGTAGCATCGGTTGTCATATAGAGTGGGTCAATGGTATTTGCCAACGATTGTTGGTGAAAATCTTTCACTACTCCAACGATATCTACATTCTTGCCTCTTGAGGCAAGTTTTTTACCGATGATTTGAGCAGGGTCTTTAATCCCTAATTTCTTTACAAAGGCTTCGTTAACAATTACTTCTCTGACAGAGTCGGCAGGGTAGAGGTTTCGACCTGCTACTAGTTTGATGCCATATAAATCTAAATAGTTGGCATCAACTCCTTTAGCGTGTGTACTCCATTTTTCACTTTCCGGACGGTTATCAAATTTTAGACTTGTACTACTCACCCAACCAGATTGTGGAGCACCCGACATTGAAAAACTTACTTTCTCAACATCAGGGATAGCCGAAATTAAGTTTTTAAAGGTGTTCATTTTTACAATATCTTGTCTAGGCACAAATGGTAGCTGCACCGTCATGATGGCATCCTTTTTGAAGCCCAAATCGGTATTCTGGAAATAGGATAGCTGACTAGTAACTACAGCCATACCAATGATTAGCATTTGCGAAATGGCAAATTGAACTACTACTAAACTTCTTCTTACTGAAAAACCTCCTACTTGTTGCGTAGAAATTTTCCCTTTTAAAGCCATTACGGGCTGGAAACCTGCTAATACTAAAGCTGGATAAGCTCCAGAAAGCAGAATTACTGCTACTACGATACCAACGATATAAAGAATGACTGAGGCATCGAAATAGAAAGTAAATTTGAATGCTCCATCTAAATATTCACGTGCTATTTTCTCGCCAAATTGGAATAGAAATAAGGAAATCACTAATGATGTAATGGTAATCATAGCAGTTTCTGCCATAAATTGCCAGAACAATTGCGACTTAGAGCTACCCAAAACTTTACGAACACCAACTTCTTTTGAGCGTTTCAATGCCTGAGCAGTCGCTAGATTAACAAAGTTGATACTTGCGGTGATGATTAAGAAAATACCAATGGCAAAGAGTGATAGGATTAAGTTTTTATTTACGCCACCATAATCTTCTGAAAAGTGAATTTCTTTGAGTGGTTGCATCGGATAACGTATTGTTTTTACCTCATCTGGTCTGTATTTCTTTACGAAATTCAGCATTTGCTTATCCCAATTGGCTTTAGTGAACTTATCATTCAGCGAAACAATACAGCGAGTGCTACTATTGGTACTGCCAAAATCATCGTTGATTGAACCATAAAATTCTTTCAAACTAGCATAGGATGTCATTACTTGGTAAGCAAAATCGGTGTTGTCTTTATAATCTTTAAAAACACCAACGATTTTTAGACTCAAGCGACCATCATTTTTAATGATTTTGCCAAGCACGTCAGTTGTTCCAAAATACTTGATAGCATTTTTCTCACTGATTACCACAGTATTAGGGTTTTTCAACTCTTCACTACCACCAGCAATCCACTCATAGTCAAAAATTTTGAAGAAAGAAGGCTCAACGAATGCTCCTTCTTCGGTTTCTTTAAATTTTTTATCTATGCCATTTCCCGACGAAACTGCTACAAAATAGCCCCCTTGTATTTCTGTCATCGAAAGGTTTTCGATTTCTGGATACGAAGCTAAAACAGCCTTCCCGAATGGATACGGAATGCCCGGTGTATGGAAATTTTCACCACCTTCACTTGATATAAATTCACTTACAATTCTGTAAGTATTTGCATATTTACTGTGATGTTTATCAATATTAAAATGGTAGCGAACTAAGGCGAAAATCAACATTGCACAAGTAAGTCCTAAAGACAAACCTGCAATGTTGATAAAAGCATAACTTTTGTTTCTCAAAAGATTGCGAAAAGCTATTTTTATATAATTCTTTAGCATGGTTTTAAAGGTTTTTTAGCTGTCAGTTTTAGCAATGAGCCTTGAGCTTTAAGCGATGAGCTTTGCAATTTTATCTTTGACAACAAGAACTCACTTCTCACTGCTCAAAGCTTACAACTCATAGCTTTCTTTATCCCAAAATATTCTCCATTACAACTTTACCATCTAACAAACGTATGATACGGTGCGCATAGCGAGCATCGTGTTCAGAGTGAGTCACCATGATAACAGTTGTACCAGCTTCGTTTAGTTCAGTTAATAGCTGCATTACTTCATTACCATTCGTAGAGTCCAAGTTACCTGTAGGTTCATCGGCTAATATTAATTTTGGTGTATTTACAACGGCACGCGCTACGGCACAACGCTGTTGCTGACCACCCGATAATTGTTGTGGAAAGTGGTTTCTACGGTGCATAATCTGTACTTTTTCTAATACTGCTTCTACTTTTTGTTTGCGTTCGGCGGCATCTACACCCAAGTATAAAAGCGGTAATTCTACATTTTCATACACTGTTAGTTCGTCAATCAAGTTGAAAGACTGGAACACGAAACCAATATTACGCTTGCGGAGGTCAGCACGGCGGCGCTCGTTGAAATGAATGATTTCTTCGCCATTGAACATAAAGCTACCTTTTTCGGCGTCGTCCAACATACCAATGATATTTAATAAAGTAGATTTACCACAACCCGAAGGGCCCATGATGGCTACAAATTCACCTTTCTTTACTTCTAATGAAAGTTTATTTAAAGCAACCGTTTCGATGTCTTCAGTACGGTAAATCTTTTCTAAGTCTGTAATTTTTAACATGGTTTTAGATTTTTAGCTTTTAGCTTTGAGCTGTGAGCCTTGAGCTTTAAGCAGTGAGTTTTAGCTATGTACTTTAGTTTATGATTTATGTTATTTAATTAGCTTTCAGCCTTGAGCTTTGAGCAATGAGTTTTGTACTTTTTAGTTTTTAATTTATGTTATTAGTAAATTATTGTTCAATTAGCTTTCAGCTTAAGGCTCATATCTTATACCTAAAAAATACTACAATGAGAGATTTTAAAAAACTACAAGTGTGGCAAAAAAGCCATTTACTAACCTTAGAAATTTATAAAACAACTACTCTTTTTCCTAAACATGAACTTTTTGGACTTATCAGTCAAATGCGACGTTCTAGCTCATCTATTCCTACCAATATTGCTGAAGGTTGTGGTCGAGAAAGTAATATCGAATTCAACTGTTTTTTAACAATCGCTAAAGGGTCTGCCTCTGAGTTAGAGTATCAATTATTATTAGCGAAAGATTTAAACTACATCAGCATACAAAGCCATGATTTTCTTAATGATAAAGTAAACGAAATTAGAAAAATGCTTTATGGATATGGTTCGAAGCTAGTATAGCTATTAGCTTTGAGAAGTGAGCTTTGAGCTTTAACTTTTAGGATTTCATAAATAATAACATATATGAAAATCTAAAATCTATCTAACTCAAAGCTCATTTTTTACAGCTATTATAGCTATTAACTTTGAGAAGTGAGCTTTGAGCTTTAACTTTTAAGATTTCATAAATAATAACATATATGAAAATCTAAAATCTATCTAACCCAAAGCTCAAAACTCATGGCTTACAGCTCACAGCTTACTGCTTACTCTCCTTCTTTATAACCAATTCCTGCATATCCCCATAGTTTTCATAACTAGACGTTACTACTTTATCACCTGGTTTTAAGCCTTCCAAAACTTCATAGTATTCAGGGTTTTGACGACCCAATTGAATATCTACTTTATAAGCTTTTTCTCCGTTTTCACCTACTTTGAAAATCCAGTTTCCACCAGTTTGTTGATAGAACCCACCTTTTGCTAATAACACAGCCTGAGTTTGGTCACTTAAAGATAAACGTACTTGTAAAGTTTGTCCACGACGTATATCGCTTGGTGGTGTTCCTATAAATTCCATATCTACTTGGAAACGTCCATTCGTTACTTGTGAATAAACTTTCTTAACGCGTAGCTTATACGTTTTGTCTGAAATTGTAAACTCGCCCGTTAAACCAATGAATACTCTTGAAATATAGTGTTCGTCAATATCAGCACGCACTTTAAAGCCGCTCAATACATCGATTTGTCCTAACCTTACACCACGTACTTTGTTTTCGCCGACCTCTGCATTTCTTGAAGTAAGCTGACCAGCCACAGGAGATTTTACTATTAAATCAGAAGCTTTCTTACGCATCAACTTCAACGTTTCTTGCGTACGAGCCACCGTCTCTTTCATTTGTGTTAGCTGAGTTGCCGTTGTGATTGAATCTTGCTTCAACGTTTTTTCAATCAAAGATTTACGGCGAACATTATAGTTATAAAGGTTTAGAGATGATTTATAATCTTGTTCAGAAATCACTTTTTCTTTATGTAAACGATTGTTCAAATCATACACTCTTTTGGCTTCTAACAATGCATTGTCAATGTCTGCTAAGTTAGCTTGTTGACGAATGGTGTTTTCACGGGCTAAGTTTTGAGTGTACTGCATTTGAGTAATCAATTGAAAAACAGAAGTTTCACGATTGGCAAGGTCTAGCTCAAGGTCGGTGTTAGATAATTTTAGTAAAGGCTGATCTTTTTTTACGATAGCACCATCTTCCACAAAAAGCTCTTCCACTCTACCGCCTTCACTAGCATCCAAATAGATAGTTTGAATAGGTAAAACAATACCATTGATAGGAATAATCTCTTGGAAGCTTCCTTTGCTTACTTCCGAAATCATAATTTTGCCTTCATCCACATTCAATTTGCTTTTACCTGTGGTATTGAAATAACTTGCTGCAATCAGGCCAACTATTGCCACGCCCCCCACCCAAGGAAGAATGCGTTTTGCCGACCATTTGTTTTTTTCGATTACTCTATCCATTGTATTGAAATTAATTAATAAGATTAGATGTGTTTCATCATTTAACCATTCTGTTTGAACAATTTATTGAGAAGATAATGCCAAAAATGTAAACTACTGATAATTAGTATATTGTATTGTATTTTTATTGAAAAGTGTTCGGAAATGATACACTTTTTGTTCGGAAATGAACAAAGGATAAGAAGGGTAATATAGCTTTAAAAATAAGAAGGATTAGCTTGATTAATCAATAGCAGTTAACGGTATTTATTAAAAATGATATTTGATAATTTTTAACGATAAAAAATATGAGTTATCCCGAATTTCTCTTAAAATAGGGAAGTTTGACAAAATAGCCTCATGGAGGTGAAATATCGGTAGTTATATTTGCTAAATAACATTCTCTCCAAGCCCCATCGGGGCGAAATATTTCGCCCCGATGGGGCTTGGGGGATTAATAGGATGCTTCTTCTACCGATATAGTGTTCCTAACGGAACTATAATCTGTATCCATAAATCAAAAAAGCGGTCAAAATTAGTTTTTCGACCGCTTTTTTTGATTTTAAAATTCGGGATGACACATGTTCAAAAGCTTCATTTTACAAAGTGTCTTACTTTTTTATCAGGATAAAATTGTTCTTTACGGATATTTTCTCTGCAATTTTTTCCCATACTAATTTGGGAACATCTATTTTATAATCAACTAAAGCAATTTCAAAATTAGATTCTATGGCTATCCCTTCGTTACCAATGATTAGTTTTCCAGTAATGGCTTTCTCGCGCGTTACTCCATGAATCATCATGACTCCTTTTACAGTAACATCATAAGAACCTTCTTTCGTGAAATCTATTTTTTCAGCGATTTTCCCTTTGAATGTTGCCGCAGGAAATTTCTCAGATTCTAAATAGTTTTCATTAAAGTGTTCTTCCATTAACCTGTTCGGAAATTTGAATTGATTAATGTTCATTCTCACAGCAATATCGTTGGTAGTCGTGTTCAAAATAGACGAAACAGCACTGTTTACCGCTGAAATATCCTCTAAAGGCGTTTTAGAAAAAAAGCTGGTTTTGCCTGTTTGCGTATAGAATAACTGTGCGTAGCTCGCTTGACTTATCAACAAAACACCAATAAAAGTAAGGAAGTGGTTTTTCATATTAATTCTTTTTTTTGTTTGACTTTCCATCAAAACTAAATGTTCTGGAAATATTGAATCCATAAAAAATATCAGCATTACTCCACTGTCCAATGGTCTGAGCAATAAAATGACGCTCAATCATTCCTTTTGAATTCGTGAAATGCAACTGGAAAACGTGTCCGCCTGTTTCAATGTCAAAACCAATGGCTAAAGAATTGTGGTATTTGCTAGAAACACTGCTAGTGCCATGGTCGGTAAGGTAATATTCGGCATTTAAGCTCAGCCTTTTAGAAAGTTTGTATCTTCCCCCAAAACCTAATGATAACACCTCGCTTTTCATGTCTGTAACCTCCGTTTTATTGAAATGAATAATAGTAGGCATGACTTGTAAGGAAAGTTTCTCACTGAATTTACGAGCAATCAGGATTTGTCCGCAATAAGTCTGACGTTCAAGGTTATCGTTAAATTTCAATGTTGAGCCAGATTCAAGGGTATAACCTGTAATCATCGTATTGGCTGCTCCGCTCACATACCCTGTAACAGTAACAGGCACATTAGTCGACTGGCGAATAGCTTTGTATTTTAAGTAATAGTCGTAAGTTTTTTCTTGCGAACTTCTACCTACACCAACTGTTAGGTTATCGGTTAAACCATATTCTAAGCCCAACCTGATTTTTGCTTCATCTAGTCCAAAGAAATTATCAATAAACCCTGAATTGACTGCCCCGAATCTATGCGAAATCCAGAAATTAAGGTGCTTCTTATTAACCGTTTCAATGGTCTGTCCATTGATTAAGCGCGTAGCTTTAAAGGTTGCGGTAGTATATTCAGTTTTTGTTTCACTTTGCTTGTTAAGCATATCCATGAGATCGTCCTGACAAAAGCTTTGGAAACTCAATAGGCAACTGAATACTAATAGATATTTTTTCATAAGTCTAAATTTTTAAACGAAATGGCTTTATGAATTATTGAAAGCCATTTCGTAGTTTACTGTCATTAAAGACATACGTAATTTTTGGGTGTAGCGTCTCGCTAACTTACTGTTAAAATTGTACCGCTTTGTGTAACAGTATAAGTTCTTAAGCCACCACTCCCATAACTATTAGTTCCTTTGCCATTATTATCATAAGTAGCTCCGTGTGCAGTACAATAAAATTTATCAGTAGCATAGGTTATTTGTTTCTGCCCTTCATGGCTACAAATCAACGTTACAGCAACGTAAGTACCTACATTAGTATAAGCCACAACGATATTATTGGTTCTATCTACAATGTATCCTCCCTTTGTTAGTAAGGTTGCATTAGCAGTTACCGATAAATCAAAGGTTATTCCGCCAGTAGGTAGTGGTCCTGCTATATCTCCTTCATTGGTACAGGAGGTCATCGTTACACCACAGTACACTGCCATTAGACTAGCTCCTGATAATCCTAATTGTTTTAGAAAAGTAAGGCGATTAATTTTTTCTTTTGTGACATCCATAATTTATAACGTTTAATTGAGAAATAGTTTCTTCTGTACAACGATTATAAATACAGGATTAAGCCTTAAAGGGTTGCATCTAATAAAATTTAATTAATGCTCGCCATGTTCTGTACCAGTAAGCATAGCTTGTAAAATTGATACCCCTTGTTTTACAATTTGTTGATTTTCAATATTTTTATCGAGTATCACTTCTATGTTTCCGTTTTCGACTGTTCCAATTTTTACTGCAACTTGCTTAAAAGTATTTTCTTTTATTTGGATAAAAATGTAGCCCCCATTGTCATGCAACACTACAGCTGTTTCAGGTAATGTATTTACAATTCTTTTACCCGTAAAAATTTTCGTATTAACATATTGCCCCACAGTCAGTTTATCTTCCATTGTTTCATTATCAATATGTCCGTGGATATTAATAGTTTTAGTATCAGCATCTACATTTTTACCTACTAAAAACACAGTAGCCATCATTGGCTTTTCAGCAAACTTAGGACTTTCAATCACTATTTTTTGTCCAACCTTTATTTTATTGATGTCGTTTTCAAAAGCTTTTAGCTCTATATGCTTATGGGCATTGCCCACGATTTCAAATAATACATCCGTCGGAGCAATATTCTTCCCGATAGATACATTGGCAGTTTTGATATAACCTTCAATCGGAGAAGTAATATTGACAGAAGATGTAATTTGTCCTTTTTTTAATTTTTCTATCGAACATCCTATCAATTCAAGTTTTAACTCTAAGGCTTTGGCTTGTGCTTTCATAGAAGATACCTCCGAATCAGCTTGTTGTAATTTCTTTTTAGCACCAACGTCTTCCTTACTCAAAACATTCTGGCGGTCTAATTCCTGCTCTAAGAATTTTAGGCGACTTACAGCCTGTAAATAATCTTGTTGCAATTGGATATAATCCATGCTATAAATAGTTGCTAAAACACCGCCCTTTTTAATAGCCGAACCCGGAAGAATATTAGTGCTTTTTACATAACCACTAATAGGAATACTGACTGACGCCATATTCATAGGGGGTACATCTACTACACCATTTGCTTTTACTTCATCTGAAATAGTAGTTTTATCAAAAGCCCCAACTACTAAATGAGCATTTTTTACTTGCTCAGCAGATAAGGTGACGATGTCTGTTTTTTCATCCTTATCCTCTTTTTCTTCTGCCGCTTTTGGTTTAGAACAAGCTACGGCTATTACAAAAACGAAAGCCACTACAATACATTTTTGAAGGATATTTATATGATATTTTTGAGAATTATTCATTTCCGATTAATGTTTCGATGTTGATAATAATTTGGTTAAAGTTTTGCAATTCAGCTAAGTGCCTTTCTTTGATTTGCCAAGCTTGTGTGATATTCTGCACAAATTCTACATATTCTATCTCACCAGCCTGATAGCTTTTAGCAGCCGTTTTGGCTATTAAATCGGCTTGTGGAATCGCTGAATTTTTATAATAATTCAAAGACTTATCAGCTTTGTCGAATTGAATTTTTAAGGAATTTAGCTGACTTTGTAGCTGATTTTCAGCATACTGATATTGCTGATTAATTACCTCTTCATTGATTTTAGAAGCACTGATTCTTGCTTGTTGTGCCTTCGTGAAAATCGGTACATTAATGCCCACTTGTACATAATTTTGATTGAAATGTTTTTCAATACTTTGGTTGGTCAATGCTACTCTTACATCTGGTTTCAAACGTTGTTGTTCCAAATTGGTTTGCAATTTGCTTACTTCGCTTTGTTGTTTGATGATTTCTAAGAAAGGATTTGAGGCCACCTGAGCATCACTCGCTAAAAGTGTTTTTTGCGTATCAATGCTATAATCAATCACGAAGCTTTCACGAGTATTCATCAAAAATTGCAGTGTTTGATACAGGTTTTGCTCATCAGCTTGTGCCTGCTGAATACGATTTTGTATTTCTCTTAATCGTGTTTCAGAAGATACCTTTTCCAACAAATCCGTTTCCCCCGTTTTATATCGCACTGAGGCAGCTTTGAATGCACTTTGATAAAGGCTGTCTTGTTGCTGTAACAGTTTGATGGATTGATGTGTATATAAAATTTGGAAGTAAATGCTTTTTACTTCACCAATCAACTGTGTTTTAGTTAATCTAGCCCGCTTTTCAGCCGTTAAAACATTGCCTTTTAGCACGTTTTCTTGGGCTTTATATAAACTCGGCAAAGCAAAGGCTTGTCCTACTGAAAAAGTGACATCATTACCATCAAACACTTGTGTGCGACCGTACTGCGCATCAAAACTTGTTTTAGGCAATTCGCGGGCAGTTTTTACCAATGCCTGATTTCCTCTAATTTCTAGGTTCGAAATCTTTAAGTTTTGGTTCTGCTGAACAGCCTTATCAATACACATCTGTAATGACTGTGGTGTATTGTTTTGTGCAAAAGTGGTAGTACTTATCAATAATAGTACGATAACAGTGGCTATGTTTTTGGGTGTTTTAGGGTTTCTATTAAAAACCAAACTATAAATCACAGGAAGTACTACCAAAGTCAGTATAGTTGCTGTAATCAAACCACCAATTACTACAGTTGCCAAAGGTCTTTGTACTTCTGCACCTGGAGAATGGCTGAGTGCCATTGGTAAAAAGCCCATAGAAGCCACAGCCGCCGTCATCATTACGGGTCTGAAACGAGTTTTTGTACCTTCTAAAATCCGTTCTTTGATGTCTTTTATACCTTCTTTTTCAAGAATTTTGAAGTATGAAATCAGTACGATACCATTCAATACGGCTACCCCAAAAAGAGCGATAAAACCAATACCTGCCGACACTGAAAATGGCATATCTCGAACCCAAAGCGATAAAATACCGCCAATGGCCGAAAGAGGAATGGCAACGAAAACAATGAGGGCTTCAACCAACGAATTGAAGGTGAAGTATAAAAG
This sequence comes from Arcicella sp. GW821-FHT09D11, assembly GCF_059416265.1. Taxonomy (NCBI): domain Bacteria; kingdom Pseudomonadati; phylum Bacteroidota; class Cytophagia; order Cytophagales; family Flectobacillaceae; genus Arcicella; species Arcicella sp. GW821-FHT09D11. The sequence continues at coordinate 233,422 of NZ_JBWKOV010000002.1, forward strand.
TGCAAAAATCAAGAAAAGGGCTACGGGGACAGCAATAAACAAACGACTTTTGGCTGCTTGGAGGTTTTCAAAAGTACCTCCATATTCAATAGTGTAGCCAATTGGTAGTTTTACTTGCTTGTCAATAATGCTTTGTACCTCGGCTACCAAACTTTCTACATCACGATTCCGAACGCTGATTCCGATTGAAATTCTACGGCGAGCATTATCTCTGGTGATTTCAGCAGGGGCATCTTTGTATTGAATATTGGCAACTTCTGAGAACGGAATTTTTGAGCCATTGGGCAAATCCAAATATAAGTCTTTGATATTCTGGATATCTTTTCGATACGAAGAATCGAGACGAATCACTAATCCAAAACGTTTTTCACCTTCATAAACCACACCTGCTTCTTCCCCTGCAAAAGCTGATTTTAAGAGGGTATTGAGGTTGCTGATTTTTAAACCATACTGTGCAATTTTTTGGCGGTCATAAGTCACTACCATCTGTGGCACACCAGCTATTTGTTGTACTTTTAAATTAGCAATACCATTCACTTTATGTATTTTTTGTGCTATCTCTTGGGCTTTTACAAATAAAACATCAAGGTCTTCTCCAAAAATTTTAATGGCTACATCCGACTTCACCCCTGCAATCAATTCATTAAAACGCATTTGAATAGGCTGTGTGAATTCAAAATTTACCCCTGGAATATCCTTTAATAATTCCTCCATTTTTTCGCCGAGTTCGTCCATTGTTTCGGCCTTTTTCCATGCTTTAGGGTCTTTCAAAACAATGATTAAATCGCAAGAATTAATACCCATTGGGTCAGTAGGGATTTCAGATGAACCAATTCTGGAAACCAATTGGTCTATTTCGTCTGGAAATTCACGGAGTAAAAGCTTTTGGGCATCATTATTCGATTTGATACTTTGTGATAAAGAAGCATTGCTATGTAATATCGTTTCTACCGCAAAATCTCCTTCATTTAATTCAGGGATAAATTCACCACCTAGCGTGCCAAAGAGTAATAAACTTGCTATAAAAAATGCTAGCGAAGTACTTAAAATAATCAATTTTTTATTCAATGCCCAAGTGATGATGGGTTGATAATACTTATATAAAAAATTAATAATTTTATCCGCAATGGTCTCTGAATGGTCAATCTTTTTGCTTAAACACAAAGACGACATCATAGGCACATACGTCAACGATAAAATCAATGCACCGACAATCGCAAAACTTACGGTTTCGGCCATCGGACGGAACATTTTGCCTTCCACGCCCGTAAGAGCAAGAATCGGGAAATAAACAATCAATATAATGATTTCACCAAAAGCGGCAGATTTTCTGATGGTTACTGCTGAGTCATACACAGACTCGTTCATTTCTTGTTGGCTCAAGACATAGGCTTTGCCATCATGACTGGCAGGAATTGTACGAGTATGTAGCCTGTGGACAACGGCTTCTACAATGATAACGGCTCCGTCTACAATCAAACCAAAATCAATCGCTCCGAGTGACATTAAGTTGGCCGAAACACCGAAGAGTTTCATCATGGCGAAAGAAAAAAGCAAACAGAGGGGTATTACAGATGCTACTACCAAGCCTGCTCTAAGATTACCCAACAGTAATACCAAAATAAAGACGACGATTAAACCACCTTCGATTAAGTTTTTCTGAACAGTATTAATAGACTTGTCGATAAGCTTACTTCTATCCAGAAAGGCTTCTACTTTGACACCTTCGGGTAGTGTTTTCTGAATTTCTTCTATGCGTTTTTTAACTTGAACGACTACTTTTTCAGCAGACTCGCCTTTTAATAAAAGCATTACTGCACCAACAGCTTCGCCTTCACCATTACGTGTCATAGCACCATAACGAACTGCATGACCGAACTGAACTTTGGCCACATCACTAATCAATATGGGAATGCCTGCACGGGTAGTGATGACAACATTGTCGATGTCTTGTAAGCTATTTATGCGTCCTTCTGAACGAATAAAGTAGGCATCTGTTCCTTTTTCGATATAACTACCGCCAGAGTTAGCATTGTTATCTTGTAAAGCCTGAAATACTTCTGCAATACTCAGGTTCATTGCTCGTAGTTTTTCGGGATTAATGGCAACTTCATATTGTTTTAAATGCCCCCCGAAAGAACTTACTTCAACTACTCCTTTTATGCCCAATAGCTGTCTTTTAACTACCCAGTCTTGTATTGTTCGTAAATCGGACAACGAATATTTATCTTTAAATTTGGGGTCGACTACTAGAGTATATTGATAAAATTCGCCAAGACCAGTGGTAATAGGAGCCATCTCTGGGCGACCAGCCCCAGGAATTAAATTGGGTTCGGCTTCCCTCAGCTTTTCAGAAACTTGTTGCCTCGTTATTTCAGTAGGGACATCATCATCAAAAACAACAGTAATTACCGATAAGCCCATTCTGGAAACAGAACGGATACCTTTGGTATTAGGAACTGTTCTTAAAGAGATTTCGAGTGGGTAAGTAATAAATTTTTCTACTTCAGACGCTGGTAAAGCGGGCGATTGCGTGATTACTTGTACCTGATTTGAAGTGATATCTGGAAGGGCATCAATGGTCAGTTGGGTTAAGGAAATACCACCCCACGTCACCAATGCCAATACCAATAAGCCGATTGTCAGCTTATTGTATATGCTGAATCGAATGATTGAATCTATCATTGTATGTATGTCAAGAAGAATAGCCCAAATGGTAGGATACAAAAAATTGTAACCCTATCAAGAGGATAGCTCATTATTGTAAATAAAGGTATTTTCACGAAGGCACCTTCGTGAGGAAAGAATGATAAGAAATGACAAAGCGTATTTTGCCTAGAAGGGATATTAGAATCGAGGAGGGTTGAATAGTGTCTGTACTATAGAGAAACGATAGAAATTTTTCCAAACGAAATTTGGTTCAGAAAAAACTTTGAAGATAGCAACAAAGGGGAGGACAATTTTTTTATTGAACGTAGGTTCACATAGCGTTGTGGTGTTATGTGAATTTAGGTTTGGTAAATTTGAATGAGAATGTTTCGCTGTTTTGAAGTGTTTAGACGTAGCAGAATAGTGCATTGCCAAAAACTCTAGGAAGCTAATATTTTCATTCCAACTGTTTTTGTGTTGATTGTAATGTTTTACCAATTCTCCAACTTTGGCTAACTGCAAAGCATCAGCTTTTGGGAACAAACTCCCTATAAAGATGACAAAACTTAGCAATATGGCTGTAAATTGTTTCATGCAACAAATGTAGGTAATTAAGGGGAAAATAAAAAAAGGCGAAATTAATTCGCCTTTAGATTTACCTTTCAATAGCTTAATTTAAAACTATCTTAATATTATCTGTCTTGGGAGCATTTTTTTCAGTACCTAGAATAGCTCTCACTGCCTCCGCAATTCCTTCAGGGTCAAAGCCACATTCATGGTGTAACTCTAATTGTTCGCCATGTTCTACAACCCTGTCTGGAATACCCAATCGCTTTATTTGTGCCGAATAGTTATTATCTAGCATAAATTCAGCAACTGCTGTACCAAAACCACCTTGTATACAACCATCTTCAACGGTGATGACTTTATCGAAGTTTTGGAAAATCTCGTGCAGCATTACTTCATCCAATGGTTTTACAAAACGCATATCATAATGTGCGGGATTGATTCCTTCGTTCTCTAATACTTCACAAGCTTGTACAGCATAATTACCAATATGACCTAGCGTAAGGATGGCTACTTTTTCTCCATCTTTTATTTTGCGTCCTGTACCGATTTCAATTTTTTCAAAGTCAGTTTTCCACACTGGCATCATCCCTTCGCCACGTGGGTAACGGATAGAAATACAACTTTTTAGTTGCTTGAATTCATCATCAGAAACGGTAAACATAATATCTCTCAATTCCTTCTCATTCATCGGAGCAAAAACTATCATGTTCGGAATACAACGCATATAAGCAATATCATAAGCACCATGATGCGTTGGGCCGTCGGCACCAGCAAAACCTGCACGGTCTAGACAGAAAATAACGGGTAGTTCCTGTATCGCTACGTCGTGAATCACTTGGTCATAAGCACGTTGCATAAACGTTGAATAGATATTGCAGAAAACCGTAAGACCTTGGGATGCCATCCCTGCCGAGAAAGTAACGGCATGTTGTTCGGCAATTCCTACATCAAAAGCACGGTTTGGCATTACTTTCATCATCAAATTCAGCGAGCTTCCCGAAGGCATTGCAGGTGTTACACCCATAATTTTCGGATTTTTCTCTGCTAATTCTACAAGCGTATGCCCAAAAACATCTTGATATTTTGGTGGCTGTGGCGTAGAATAATACTTCTTTTTGATTTCGCCAGTAATTTTATCAAATTTCCCAGGGGCATGCCATAGCGTTTGGTCTTTTTCGGCCAAGGCATAGCCTTTCCCTTTTGTAGTAATGCAATGTAATATTTTTGGTCCAGGAATGTTTTTCAAATCATTCAGTACCGTTACCATATATTCTACATCATGCCCATCAATAGGACCAAAATATCTTAAATTCAAAGACTCAAATAAATTACTTTGTTTCAACAAAGTAGCTTTCAGTCCGTTTTCTATTTTAGAAACAATATCCTGAGCAGATTTGCCAAATTTTGACATCTTGCCTAACAGGTTCCACACTTCGTCTTTTACTCTGTTATACGTATGCGAAGTAGTAATGTCTGTGAGATATTCTTTTAAAGCCCCCACGTTAGGGTCAATCGCCATGCAATTATCATTCAGGATAATGATAATATTATTCGGAATATCACCCGCATGATTCATCGCTTCAAAAGCCATGCCTGCCGTCATTGAGCCATCACCAATTACGGCAATATGCTGGCGGTCGGTTTCTCCTTTGTAATTAGAAGCTACAGACATCCCCAAGGCTGCCGAAATAGAAGTAGAAGAGTGTCCTACACCAAAGGCATCATATTTACTTTCTTTGCGTTTCGGGAAACCCGATATTCCACCGTATAGGCGATTGGTATGAAAATTATCTCTACGACCCGTCAGAATTTTATGCCCATAAGCCTGATGTCCTACATCCCATATTAGTTGGTCGTTAGGGGTATTAAAGACATAGTGAAGTGCTACTGATAACTCAACCACACCAAGTGAAGCCCCAAAATGTCCGCCATACACTGATACATCATCAATAATGTACTGACGTAGTTCGTCACAAATTTGTAACAATTCTGAGCGATTACGTCTCCTCAAATCTTCGGGAGTGTTAATCTGGGCTAATATTTTTCCGGGTATAATTTGCATCGGTTTTTTCGAGTGAAAATTGTAAGTAGATAACCCTGTTTATCCTTAAAATGTTTGACTGATAGTTAAATATAGAAAGAATCTAAGGTGAAACTTAGGAACAAGCTAACAAATTTACGGAAATATTTGAAGCTTAGTATCAATTAAAAAAGTCAAGCAGATTTTCTACTTGACCTTTTTAACGAAAATGGTTATAATTTTACTTCTGTGAAGCTTTAAAAAGCTTTTGTTTTTCTTCTTTTGTCAGACTTTCGTAGCCAGAACGTGAGATTTTATCTAGAATAGCATCTACCTCATCTTCATCTGGATAGCCAACGCCAACACCTACACTTGAACTATTATAAGATGTTTCTTTTTGGCGATAAGCCACTTTGATTTTAGGTTTTTCGGTACGATTCACAATTCTTTTGAAAAAATCTACCGTGGCATCTATAGGTGTTCCCCAATCGTTGCCTGCCTGTAATTGTTTTACATATAAATACCCTAACAAAGCTCCGCCCAAATGCACAATACCTCCGCCAGCGTTGATGCCAATGGTTCCAGCCAATGAAATTAAAAAGAAGAAGAAAGCAATGTATTTTATTTTAACAGGACCAATCAAAAACAAGAAGAACGTATAGTCAGGTGCAAGCGTAGCGGCAGCAAACATAATTGCCATGACACTGCCCGATGCCCCAATAATGGTTGTATTGATTGCTGTTTGGTAGTAAGGAATAAAATTGAAGGTAAGCAATGCAAAAACACCTCCGAAGATTGCCCCCAAAATGTATAAATTGATTAGCCTACGGCTACCCAAAAATTCCTGAATAATTGCTCCAAACCAGTAAAGCATTAGCATATTAGGCAATAGATGGGCAATGGGATTGACAGAATGGAAAAATGAGTACGTCAGAATCGTCCATGGACGGTACAAAAAAGTACCTAAAGACGGCGTGAGGCTCAGGTATGACAACGCATTGTCGAACAATTCTGCTTTTTTGAAGAAAATTGTAAGACTTATCAATACCAACAACATCACCACATATACAGCTACATTCAGCCATATCAGCTGGATTAAACCATTATTTCGCTTGGAAAAAGCATCTTTAAAGTCATCTAAAATCCCACTCATTTTTATATTCCTTTATAAACTTTAATATTACTCAAAAATTATCAATGTTTCAATATAACAGATTGAAAAACAAAAAGTTAGTACTTTTAATAGAAGGAGTTTCTATTTTTACCCCATATTTTAATCAGTATAAAGGCAAAAACCATTCCACCAATGTGGGCAAAATGTGCCACATTATCACCAGGCATTTTATTGAGCCCCGCATATAGCTCGTATAGTCCATATAAAGCTACAAAATATTTTGCTTTTATTGGGATTGGAAGTAAAAAAAGCATAAGTTCTGTGTTAGGGAAAAGCAAAGCAAAGCCAGCCATTACCCCAAACACCGCACCAGATGCTCCAATTAGCGGAGTATCCAACACAGATCTCAAGCATTCTTGTGCAATTAGAACAGAATTCTGTACGGTAATATTGTTTGGATTACCTTCAATTAGTGCATAAGCATTATGAGGTATTCCGTCTGGAAAATACTGATACAGAAATTTACTGAACTGATTTAAGTCTGGGTGCTCAATATACGCCCTTGTGGCTGCTTCAAGTGTTGAATAATCATAATATTTTAACCCCATATATAACAAGCCAGACCCCATTCCTGTTACTAAAAAGAACGTTAAAAAACGTTTTTCTCCCCAATACATTTCCAACATCGGCCCTAAGAAAAACAATCCGAGCATATTATTAAAAAGATGTCGAAGGTCGGCATGAACAAAAATAGATGTTAAAAACTGGAAGGGTAAAAACTTCTCAGAAGTAAAGTAATGAAGCCCCATTACCGACACAATCATCTCTTTATGACCAAAATATTCAACACCAAATACGATGATGTTGATAGCCATCAATGCCCTAACAATAGGCGTTAAACCCGGAGTTCTCATTTTTATTGTTTATAGATTAAGCGAAATTAAGTTTACGACTATTCCTCGTATGCCCAATCAATTTTAGTTTTCATGTCCTTGATAACGAGCCCATTTGCTTTAAAGTAACCCCTTATTTCGTCTACCTTATCGTATTGTTTTGCCTCTTTGTATTCACGGTATAACGAAAGCATTCCTTTGGCAAAAGCCTCTATGTTTTCGTTAGGCTCTTCAATAAGACCAAGTACATTTTCAATAATAGCAATAAAGCTTTCTTTTAAGGAAGTAAAAACTTGTTCTCCTAACTGTGCTGTTTGTAGTTGTCCCATGTAAACTTGGTTTATTTTCTTTACCAAATTAAATAAACCCGCAATGGCAACTGCTGTATTTAAATCGTCATTCAAACCATCGTAACAAGCTTGAATGCCTTTCTCTATTTCTAATACGTGTTTTTCATCAACTGCGATTGAATCATCAGCCAAATATTCGATATTTTTTATAATTCTTAAACCATTAATTAAACGCTTATACCCTTTCTGAGCTGCCTTTAGGGCTTCATTTGAAAAATCAAGCGTACTTCTATATTGCGATTGCAACATAAAGAAACGAACCGTCATTGGACTATAGGCTTGGTCTAATAATGGATGCGAACCTGCCATCAATTCGCTAGGTAAAAACGAGTTACCAAGTGATTTAGACATTTTTTGTCCGTTCACCGTAAGCATATTAGAGTGCATCCAATAACGAACAGGCTCAACACCATTAGCTCCTTTGGCTTGGGCAATTTCGCACTCGTGATGTGGGAATTTTAAATCCATTCCGCCACCATGAATATCGAACGTATCACCTAAATATTTAGTACTCATACAAGTACATTCCAAGTGCCACCCTGGAAAACCATCGCCCCAAGGGGAAGTCCAACGCATTAAATGTTCAGGTGCTGCTTTTTTCCAAAGGGCAAAATCCAGTGGATTACGCTTTTCGCCAACGCCATCTAAATCACGCGTTTCCGTTAATAAATCATCTAATACTCTTCCCGAAAGTTTACCATAATTACCACCTTCAGCATTATAGCGAGCAATATCAAAATATACTGAACCTTGCGATTCATAAGCCAAACCTTTGTCGATTAAAGATTTAGTAGTTTCTATTTGCTCTACGATATGCCCTGTAGCAGATGGCTCGATACTAGGTGGCAATAAGTTAAATTGTAGGAGTACCTTATGGAAATCGTTGGTATAACGTTGTACAATTTCCATCGGCTCAAGCTTTTCAAGCTTCGCCATTTTACCAATTTTGTCCTCCCCCTCATCTCCATCGCCCACTAAATGGCCAACGTCAGTAATGTTTCTTACATAACGCACTTTATAGCCAATATGAGTGAGATAACGATTGAGAATATCGAAAGTTAAGAACGTACGAACATTTCCAAGGTGAACGTAATTATATACAGTTGGTCCACAAACATACATTCCCACATGTGGAGCGTTGATGGGCGTAAAAAGTTCTTTTTCTCGGCTGAGGGTATTGTATATCTTTAGGGGTTGCATTAATTCAGAATCTATGACTGTGATTATTTTCTTAAAACTTTACAAAACTAATAAAAGTATAACGGATTGAAGTAATTTTCGTTCCAAAATGCTTATCGCATGACAAACGGTAGGCTGTTCAAGGATATTTGACAATTACGCCCGTTAAATTCTACTTGATTACGTTTCTGATAACTAAGTAAGCAAGTAAATAGATGGTCTGTATTACAAATCCTCTATCTTTGAAAAAAAATAATTCAACTGAACAACAATGACCATTTTAGAAGTAGCTAATCATAAACATCTCCAACAAGAATTTCTTTTACTACCCGTTCGCTTGTATGAGTATGATAAAAATTGGATTCGTCCGCTCGACCAAGACATTGAAAATACCTTTAATCCTGAGAAAAATAAATATTTTAAGCATGGTGAAGCCATCAGATGGATTTTGCAGGATGCCGCAGGTAAAACCATCGGTAGAGTAGCTGCTTTTATTAATCAGGAGACTGCTAACAAAGAAGAACAACCTACGGGAGGAATGGGCTTTTTTGAATGTATTGAAGATGAATCTGCCGCTTTTTTATTGTTTGATGCGTGTAAAAATTGGCTGACAGGCAAAGGCATGGAGGCAATGGATGGACCAATCAATTTTGGAGAAAGAGATTCTTTTTGGGGATTGATGACCAAAGGATGGCAATTTGAACCTACTTATAAAATGCCTTGGACGAAGGCTTATTATATTCAATTTTTCGAGAAATATGGTTTTAAGGATTATTTCCAACAATATGTATATGTGACGCCAATTCGTGCGGCTACGGTTGCACCAACGGTAGAGGAAAAAGCTAGGCGTATTTATGAAAACCCTGAGTATACTTTCCGCCATATTGAAAAAAGTAAACTAGCAAAATATGGAGAAGATTTCAGGACAATTTTTAATGAAGGCTGGGCAAAATTCCCGGGAGTAAAAGCCATGACGGAGGAGCAAGCGAGCAACCTTGTAAAACAAATGAAGCCTATCATCGACGAGGAACTGACATGGTTTGCTTATGCTGGCGAGCGTCCGATTGCTTTCTTTATCGTGATTCCAGATATCAATCAGATTGTAAAACACCTTAATGGAAAGTTTGGCGTATGGGAAAAAGCGAAGTTTATGCTTTTACTAATGCGTGGTGTGATTACCCGTACTTGTGGGGTAATTTTTGGTGTAGTACCCGACTATCAAGGTAAAGGAGTTGAATCTGCCATTGCTTTGCGTTTTCGTCAGGCAGGTAGAGATAATCCGCATTATCAGTATGAAACGATTGATATGAATTGGGTAGGCGATTTTAATCCTAAAATGAATCGTTTTGTTTCACAACTAGGAACAACCAGAGATAAAGAATACATTACTTATCGTTACCTATTTGATAGAACAAAAGAATTTAAACGCAGCCCGAGAGTGGGGTAGATTTAATTGTGAATGAGTGAGTTGTGATTTAGTGATTTTCTTTAGTTGTGAATGATTGAGTTGTGAGTTAGTGATTTTTCGAAAAAGTTAAAATAAAATGATTTTTTGGGAACTCATTTAGCATGAATGGGCTTTTAAATCA
>NZ_JBWKOV010000002.1:243883-1158497 GCF_059416265.1 Arcicella sp. GW821-FHT09D11
CACTAAATCACTAAATCACTAAATCACTAAATCACTAAATCACTAAATCACTAAATCACTAAATCACTAAATCACTAAATCACTAATTATTTCGCTCCCACCGCTGCTAGTCTTTCTTTGGCTAAAGAAATTAATTGACTTTTAGGGTAATCTGAAATGAAGTTTTCTAAAGCTGTTTGATAGGTCTTCGTATCTTGTGTTTTAGCGAAAAGAACAGCTTTCAAAAACACCATTTTATCTTCTATCTGACTGTTCGGATATTCCTTTAATCCCTTTTCAACAATGCTCATGGCATTTGTGAAATTATTATGTACATAATAATTATAAGCTTCTGCATACAGTTTTTGCACTTCCGACTCTTTGCCTGTACTTAAACTTTCATTTTGGCTACGTATCAATAATCTTGAGAAATAAGAGTCAGCATATTTACTCATTAACTGATTTTTATAAAAAGCATATACTCCCGCATTATCTTCATTTAATAAACATAATAGATACAATACCTCTGCTTCATGACTAGAAGTAGGAAAATCCTTTAAGAATTTCTCAAAAGTAATCGTAGCATTTTTAGGTTCGTTCAAATTGAGCTTATATACTTTTCCTAAGGCAAAAGTGGCTTCCTCCTGTCTTTTTCTTGAAGCCAGCAGTGCTTCTGGTGAAAATGGAATTTTAGCCTTTAGTGTCTCAATAGCCGTTTTCATCACGTCATTGCCTGTGTTGTTTCCATTTAAGTCTGCGACGTTTGTACCTAAGGTATTACTAACATTTTGATTACTCAAAGCATTACCACTATTAAAAGAAAGGACATTGTCTTTGGTACTTCTTCGCCAATTATCTTCCAAAACCCTATTCCCCCAACGTGCTATAAAGGCCGTTTTGCCTTGGCTCATAGCAAGTGGATTATTGAAGTACCACATTGGTTTATTAGGGTCGTTAAAGGTATTGACTACATTTTTATTTTGTAACTGCTTACTTTTATTGGCTATCTCCGTAGCTCTTTTCTGACTCTCTTCTTTAGCTTGTTGGTCTAAATATACCTTCTCTAAAACCTTATCTAATTGAGCAGGATTCATTTTAGCTAAACGTTGTAGAGAGTCTTCCGTTCTGATGATTCTTGTTTGCATGACAAAATCAGCTAAAGAACGTTGCCTATCAATAACCCGTTTATATTGTGGGTCCTGCTGAGGAAGTGATATCGCCGTGCTGTCGTAATAAGCGGATGCCATTTCATAATCGCCCATTTGGTTGTAATAAGAATCAGCAAGCCTTAGGTAAGTAAACGCTAATTGCTGAGGATTCTGGTTCGTTCTTGCTGATGATTGCAAGAATCTTAAGCCAGATTGTGTATTCCCTTTTCTGATTTCAGCAGTTGCCATGGCTTCATAAATCTTGTCTTGCAAATCTTTGTTTTTAGGGTCTTTCAACAGTTTTTGAAAACTATCGGTTTGTCCTAATGCCAACGACTTGTTGAGCTTGGCGTAAAAATCCAAGTTATAAGATGGTCTGTTTTTACTAACACTAGCATATTTGTGAGCCGCCAATTGTGGATTATTTACTAATTCATACAATTGTCCTGCAACAAAAAACAATCTGGCTTTTTCTTCGTTTTTAGGCATGAGCGGCAAAGCCTCTTCAAGAATAGCGACAGATGTTTTGTATTCTTGCTTTAATTGATGGAGATATGCTTTTGTTAGGTAAAAACCTACCGTGTTTTCTTTATTCAATGGTTCTGTACGAAGGATTTCTGCTACTCTAAGCGCAGTTTGATATTCGCCTTGTTCTGTATAAGCACGCATCAAACCAATGAGGGCTGCATCTCGGGCATCATCGCTAGTAGCACTTGTGTTGACAAACTTGAAAGTTTCGATAGCATTTTTATAATCTTCTTTCAAAAGTCGGGCTTGTCCTATCATCACATAGGCATCATCTAACCATTTTGAGTTTTGATGACGCTCGGCAACCAAAGAGGCTTTTTTAATAACAGCAGCTAATTGTTCGTTAACAGTTTGAGCTGACAGAGAGTCTATCGGAAGAAGTATTGGTAACAGTTGTGAGTAATTATCTTGACGAGCATCAAAAATTAATGATTCAGCTTCTTTGAATTTTATTTTTGCTTGGAACAATGCATTATACTTAGCATTAACATTATGAAAGCCTACGCTCAACGGAGAGCTACTATATTGAGAACAACCCAGTATGAAAACCCCGAAAAGGCAAGCGATATATAAAATAAAATATTTATTCATAGAAATTTGTAATGCTGAAACCGTGAAAGAAACGCAACTTTACGTAAAATTAGTATCAGTTTTTATGTTAAAACTATTTTTTTAAATTATTCAACACCCAGAGCGATATAAATTCATTCTTGAGCTTGTCAACTAGTCCATTTTTTTAATTGTTCGGTTTCAAATTTAATTAATATCATGAAAGACGATTCTCAAAATAATAACAATAAATACATGCGTTATATGGGTGCAGGTATGCAAATGCTTGTGACAATAGCGACTGGTGTATTTTTAGGAAGATGGCTCGATGAAAAAATGATGATAAAAACTCCTTGGTTTACCATTGGCTGTTCATTGTTTTTTATATTTGGAGGAATGTACCTTTTTATCAAAGGTTTACCCAAAGAATAATTTATCAAAATATTACAACTCATTTGCTCCTTTCATTGATAATTTCCCGAAAAATAACAAATTTTGTATAATGATTTCTGGTATTGTTTTTCCAATAGAGTTCTTGCGTGAATTCTACGGAGAATCCGTACCAATAATGCTATCATGATTTAAAAACGTAGACATTTATTCGCCTTTGGGCTTATTTATATAAATATTTTATTACTCGTGGACGAACTAAGAAAACGATTTATTCAGGGATTTTTCATACTTATCGGATTAATTTATATTTGTAGGCTTTTCTTCCTGCAAGTAGTGGATGAAACCTATAAATTAGATGCTGAAAATAATGCCATCAGAAAGATAATTCAATCACCTTTCAGAGGCTTGGTATATGATAGAAACAAGAAACTTATCGTGAGCAATACGGTAGTTTATGATTTATACATTACCCCTAAAAAAGCTAAAGTTGCAGATACCTTAAAATTCTGTAGCATTTTTGGCATTACCCGCCAGAGCTTCGATAGCCTTACGCACTTAGCAAGGATATATTCGCCCGTGCGTCCTTCTCTTTTTTTAAGACAGCTTTCTCGTGAAGATTTTGCCAAAGTACAAGATGCTATGGTAGATTACCCTGGTTTTGAATTTCAACTAAGTGCCGTTCGTACTTATGATTCAAAAGCCATGGCAAACGCTTTAGGATATGTAGGTGAAATTAGCCCAGAACGCTTGGAAAAATTGGAAGAAGATGGTGACGAATACTACCGACAAGGAGATTATATTGGCGTAACAGGTCTTGAAAGATTTTATGAAGAAGACCTTCGGGGAGAAAGGGGCATCAAATATATGATGGTGAATAGTAGGGGAGTGGAAAAAGGCCCATTCAAAGGTGGCGCTTTTGATAAAAACCCTATTGCAGGTAAAAATTTATTGAGCTCAATAGATATCAACCTACAAGCTTATGCCGATAGTTTGATGCAACACAAGGTTGGTAGTGTAGTAGCGATAGAACCAAGTTCGGGCGAAGTACTGGCAATGGTGTCTGCTCCAACCTATGACCCAAGCCAATTATCAGGACGTACTTTTTCAAAATACTTTCAAACACTGAACCTCAATCCGCTTCACCCTTTACTGAATCGTCCTCCGAGTGCGTATTATCGTCCGGGGTCTACCTTTAAAATTATACAAGCATTAGTAGCGTTACAAATGGGAGTTATTAGTCCGGGAACAGGGTTTGGGCATGCGGGTTCGCCTATTCGTTGTAGCCACAACCACCCCGTGGCGAGCGATGTTCAAAAAGCCATTCAGTATTCTTGTAACCCATATTTTTATCAGACTTATAAACGCATGATTTACAATAACTCTGAGAAAAATATATTCAAGAAGTCTGCTTTGGGTTTACAGAAATGGGATGAGATGGTGGCTAAATTTGGTATCGGTCAATCCTTAGAAATAGATTTGCCTAATGAGAAAAAAGGAAAGTTGCCTGATGTAAAATATTACAATAAAATGTATAAGGGAGAGCTTTCATGGAAGTTCTCGAATATCGCTAGTAATAGCATTGGCGAAGGTGAAATTATTGTGAATCCTTTGAAAATGGCAAACGTTGCGGCGATAATTGCCAACAGAGGTTGGTATATTCGTCCACATTTGGTAAAAGGAGTTGACCAATTTGGTGAAATTGATCCGAAATATAAAGAGAGAGTATCAGTTGGAATCGACCAACGCCATTTTAATACAGTGATTGACGGAATGGTACTGGCTGTAAACAACGGAACGGTGTCGGGAGACGGTAGAATGAATGATATTCAAATGTGTGGAAAAACAGGAACGTCACAAAACCGACATGGAGAAAACCATTCTATTTTCATTGCATTTGCTCCTAAAGAAAACCCCAAAATTGCCATTGCCGTTTTTGTAGAAAATGCAGGGTCTGGTGGAGCACACGCCGCACCAATTGCTTCTTTGTGTATTGAAAAATATATCAAAGGGCATGTAGACCGTAAAGCCATTGAAACGAAATGGATGAATAAAAGTTATCCGAATATGCTTACGGTGAGAAATGAAATGGCTTCGAAACCAAAAACGAAAATGAAGCCAGATACCGCTCAGAAAGTAGATGAGGAATTATTTTTAACAAGTCCTACAACCATCACTTTACCACTTGGAGGTTCACCAAAAACGAATGAAGTAAAAATTCCGATGAGTCCCAAGAAACCTACAATCAATATCAAACCAGTAGAGAAAAAGAAAGTAGCGAATTAAAAATATGCTCAGACTCAATTTTCTCATTTCCTAAAAATACCGTTGTGCAATGTTAATTGCATGACTTAATTCATCGAACTTAACTTGGCAAGGCAAGAAAAAATATCAAAAAATTTAGACTGGATTACAGTCTTACTTTTTATCGTTTGCGTAACTGTAGGCTGGTTTAATATCTATGCCGCCATTTATAATCCAGAAAACCCACTTTGGATTGGCGACCCAGGCTTCTTTGATACCAATGCAGGTAGGCAACTTATTTGGATTGGTACAACGGTGTTGCTCATTATTGCCATTTTAGTGATTGATTATCGCTTTTACGATACTTTCGCTTTTATTATTTATGGCTTTTTTACCTTCATGCTCATCGTGGTCTTGCTCGTCGGAACTGAGGTAAAAGGCTCACATTCGTGGTTTAGGATAGGTGGTTTTCAATTGCAGCCAGCAGAGTTTGCTAAAATGGCTACAGCGTTGGCATTGGCAAAATACATAAGTACGCCAATGGTGAACCTGACTCGTTTTAAAGACCAGTTCACGGTAGCGTTGATTATCCTAATTCCCCCCATCCTTATTCTAGCTTCCCATGAAACAGGCGTTGCCTTAGTCTTCGCATCTTTCATGATTCTATTATATCGCGAAGGACTTCCAGGGATTTATCCTGCTGTTTTTCTTTCTACTATTATCTTGTTTGTGCTGTCTTTGATTTTTGAAGAATGGGAAATTTATATCGGTTTGGCCGTATTAGTAGGTATTGTTATTTTAATAATGCCTCGTTATGAACGCAAAACAAAAAATATCATTACCATCATAGGTATTGCCGTTGTAATGGGATTGTTCGTTACGGGCGTTGACTGGGCTATTAATAATGTATTGCAACAACATCAACGTAACCGTATAAAAGTATTAATTGACCCTGATTTTGATAGGAAAAAGACAGGGTATAACGTTCGCCAAGCTAAAATTGCGATTGGTTCTGGAGGACTTTTTGGGAAAGGATATTTACAAGGAACACAAACAAAATTTGATTTTGTACCCGAGCAAAGTACAGACTTTATTTTCTGTACAGTAGGTGAAGAAGAAGGTTTTCTTGGTAGCTTACTGGTCGTGGGGTTATTCTTGGCGCTTTTACTTCGAGTCGCTTATCTGGCCGACCAACAGAAATCTAGGTTTGCCCGAGTCTACGGCTATGGAGTAGTCTCCATACTTTTTTTCCACTTTATGGTCAACATAGGCATGACTATTGGACTTATGCCCGTTATTGGTATTCCTCTTCCATTTTTTAGTTATGGAGGGTCGTCGCTATGGTCGTTTTCAATTTTATTATTTATATTTTTGAAAATAGATGCCCATCGTACACAAGTTCTTTCTAGGTGGTAAATTGATAGTAGCCTTATTATTTACAGCTAATTTTATTAGAACATGGCATTAATATCTAAAAAGAAAGTCCCTTTCAATATTAATCTTCAACTCAGAAAATATTTAACAAAATATGGTCGGGAGATTAAAATGCCAATTCAATATGCCGATTTATTACGCTTTGAAAGCTCGATAAGTTTGTATGACAAATTTGGGAATGATACCTTTTGGATTACCGTTTTTTTCCCACATTCCGAGATTGAACATGTTTATGAAGGGCTCAAGAAAATTTATGCTGATTTAAAAACGGATGGAGATGAAAAGGTAATAAAACACCTTACTGTTGATAGGGTAGATTTGTGTACTTATGGAAATACACAACCTTTTAGGATACGCATTGTAAACAGAGTAAACGATAACTTCGATTATTTTTACATCAAAAGAGCCGACTGTTCCAGAGTTTACGGGATGGAATTAGAACACCTGCTTTCGCCTAATAGAATCAGTTATCTTACTTACGAAAACTCTTTGGTGGAGGAGCACATTGCAGGGATTCCAGGTGACCAGTTTTTTAAGAATTACCTGAGCGACCCTAACATCAATGAAATACGTTTAGCAAAAGAATTTGTTAAATTCAATGAAAGATGTTTGGTGCTATTGCTAGGAGATATGCACTCTTCCAACTTTGTAGTAGAAATTACCCCAGATTTTGAAGAAGTATATTTTAGAATAAGGTCGATTGATTTTGACCAACAGAGCTATGAAGGAAAACGAACTGTTTATATGCCACAATATTTTAAACAGAACAATCCTTTAATTGAAATGGGTATGCGCCATATGACCCCCGAATCGGTAAAGCAGTATCAAATAGAGGAACGCTCGTTGATTTCAAAAAGGATGAAAGTAGAAAGCCAAAGAGTTTATGAACTAATGGCAATTATGGCAAAAGACGATATCTCAACCCCCGAAAATACTGAGCAACTTAAAAATGAGTTAGCAAAATATTATAACTCTGATCAATTCTTGAAGTGCAGAACAATGGGAGAAATAGTGTGGGTAAGCTTGGAACAAGTCAGGATGCAGTAAAACTTTATCACTAGGGAGGGACTTAAGTCCCTCCCTAGTGATAAAGTTTTACTCTTGGAATAGAGTGAAATATAGTTGAGTCAGATGTTAGGTTTAAACCTTTTTCGAAACCCCTAAAAATAAAAATACCCAACCCACTATCAATGCCGTTCCTCCGATGGGCGTTATTGCTCCCCACATTGTTACCCCAGTAGCACATATCAAATAAAGAGAACCTGCAAAAATAAGGGTTCCGATTAGTAACGAATATCCTGCCCAATTCAAGAATTTGTGTGAAATCTTATCTGTTAAAATTCCTACTAGAATTAATGCTAAAGCTCCATACATTTGATAACGAGCTGCCGTTTCAAAAGTATCTGTTCGATTAGCGGCTTCCAAGGCAGTCTTAAAAGCGTGGGCTCCAAAAGCACCTAATGCTACCGAAAGACCAGCAAGTAAAGTACCAGCCTGTAAAAAAAATCTATTCATATTTTTGCTAGATAAAAAAGAAATATTCCACAAAGAACGCAATGAAAAATAGAGTTTCCATGATAATTACTTGAATATTTATGATGCCTTAAAGTATAATTTGACCAATCATCATTTTTATCGTAGGGGTTAAACCAATTTTAGTTGTCATCACTAAAAATGTCAAGTAAGAGTTGTAATTTTGTGAGAGTAACTCTACGGAAAATAATCTCTTGAAATTTTGCAACTCACTGATTCTGATATTTTGTTAGCCATCCGACAAGGAAATGAGCGTGTTTTTGAAGCAATGTTTCGAAAGCACTATCAGGCTTTATGCAACTATTCTTGCAACATCCTAAAAGACATGGATGATGCCGAAGAAATAGTGCAAAGCGTTTTCCTGAAATTTTGGGAACAACGCCAAGAAATAGAAATAACAGTTTCTTTAAAATCATATCTTTATCGAGCTGTTCACAACACTTGTTTAAATCGTATAAAACACCTTAAAGTACAAGAAGTATATCGCCAACACGTTGGTGAGTTTATAGAAAATACGTTTGATTCTGCCACTGATTTACTAGATAAAAATGAACTTGAAATCCGCATAGCTGAAGCATTAGAAAAACTGCCAGAACAATGCAGACTTATTTTTAAAATGAGTAGATTTGAAGAACTGAAATATCAAGAAATAGCTAACCAATTGGGGCTTTCTATCAAAACGGTAGAAAATCAGATAGGGAAAGCACTCAAAATTATGCGAACAGAATTGGCAGATTATTTGCCTTTATTACTATTTTGGGTACTTTTCTATTAAAATAACCATAAAGGAAATAAGCACTTAACGTGATAAAAACTTTCTAAATCTCTATCTATTCAAAACTATTGCTTAATAACCAAATACTAAAATTACATACATAAAAGCCTTTGGGTTTAAGATGATTAACGAAGAAAACATAGACGATTTACTGGCAAAATACCTTGCAGAAGAAGCTGATAGTCAGGAAGCTGATGCTGTAAATGAGTGGATTAGTTTGTCGGATGATAATCAAAAAACCTTCGAACATACAAGTATTATCTGGGAAAAGAGTGCCTTGTTAAATAATCAACAAACAGTTGATGTGGATACTGCTTGGGCAAAACTCGGTATTGGCTCAGAGAAAATCAACAGAACGGCTGATGAATCAAATTATATAAAACCTTTGCCTCATAAAAGTGGAGGTAGCGAACACCAGTTGGAAGGAAGAAAGTCAAATGTTATCAATCTTGTCTTTAACAATTTCCTCAAAATTGCAGCAGTTTTAATTTTCATCATCGGAGCAGTGTTTTTGGTGAAGAAGAATACAGAGCCAGACATTGCATTGCTTACTTTTCAAACGGGTAATATTCCTACAGAAAAAATCTTAACTGACGGAACAAAAGTCTTTTTAAATAAAAACTCGACAATCAGTTTTCCTGAGAATTTTGAAGGTGATACCAGAGAAGTAAAACTAACGGGAGAAGCTTTTTTTGATGTACACCATGACAAAGCCCATCCTTTTATCATTCACGCCAATGGTACAGATATAAAAGTACTCGGAACATCATTTAATGTAAAAGCTTATGATGCTCAGGTACAAGTAGTGGTGAATACAGGAAAAGTACAATTTTCAAAAAATACTCAGCAAGTTATTCTAGTAAAAGGCGAAAAAGCTGAAATTTCAAAAGGAGAAGAGGCTATTGTAAAATCGATAAATGTCGACGAAAACATACTTTATTACAAAACAAAATCGTTTAATTTTGAAGAGACTAGTTTAGATGAAGTAGCCCAATTGCTTTCAGATAATTTTGGAAAAAGTATTGTTTTTGAGCAAGATAAAATTAAAAACTGTAAACTGACTGCCACCTTCCAGCAAGAAAGCTTGGATAATATTCTCACCATAATTTCCGAAACCTTCAACCTGAAAATTACCAAAAAAGGAGATTCAATCGTGCTTCATGGCGAAGGCTGTCAGTAGAATGGATTGAATAACGATTTGAAAATCGTTCCACTATGATAGCTTATTATTTTAAATACGTTGCTTTAAATATTTGTTTTTTACTGTTAATTACTCATTCTTCTTTAGGACAAATCCCTATTTTAGAACGAAATATTAGTGTTAGGTTCAATAATGATAAAATTACCCAAGTGCTAGATATCATTGCTAGCGAAGGAGGTTTTAATTTTTCCTATAATTCTAATTTGATTGATAGTGACAGGCGAATAGATTTGGCTGTTACCAACCGTCCAGTAAGGGATGTGCTAAAACAAATTTTTGGCACCTCTATTAGCTACAAAGTACGTGGACAATATGTTATTCTTCAGAAAAATATTACAGAAAATCAAAACTTACATTTTGTATTAAGTGGCTATATCGTAGACCCCGAAGAAGGCATTAAACTGCCAGATGCGAGTATTTATGAGAAAACGAGTTTAGCCTCGGCAATTTCTAATCAATTTGGCTTTTATAAAATTAAACTATCTACTAAGAAATTCCCCATTCGGTTAAGTATCTCCAAACCAGGCTATGAACGCCAAATAGTTTTCATAAAAAATGCTCAGAACGATTACCTCAATATTGAATTAGTGGCAGAGAAAAAAGAGTTGACTTATGAATCGGCTTTTGATGACAACTCGATTGAACAAATGGAGTTGTTCCAAAAAAGAAACCAGATGATTGAATCTGCACCTGTCTTTAAAGATAATCGTCCTGCCTTTGTAGATGCTGCTGGCGACGAAAGTTTTCATCCTGTTTTTGTCCCTTCCGATTCCTTGGCTTATCGAACAGACTGGGAAAGATTTAAAGATGGCGTAGGGAAATTCTTTGTCAGACGAAGCCAGCGGATCAATGCCTTTAACATCAATGACACCCTTAATCAAAGACTTCAAGTATCATTACTCCCTTTCTTAGGAACCAACCGCCTACTTTCTGGAAGTATCGTAAATGATTTTTCAGTGAATATCCTGATGGGGTATTCTGGTGGAGTGAATAAATTAGAAATCGGAGGTTTATTAAATGGCATTCATCACGATGCAAGTGGTTTACAAATAGCAGGGCTAGGAAATATTGTAGGGGGCGAGCTAAGAGGTGTGCAGTTGAGTTATTTACTAAACATTGCGGGTAATTTAGGCAAAGGACTACAATTGAGTGACGGTATCAATGTAGTAGCAAAAACATCCAATGGTTGGCAAGTAGGTATTATCAACTTTGCTAAAGATATAGGTAAAAAAGGAAAGCAGATAGGGCTGTTAAATATTAGTGAAACATCAGAATCAACTCCTTTTGGGTTATTAAGTTTTGTTAGTTCAAAAGATGGTTATAAACGATTGGAATTAACGCTTGATGAAAACGAAACAGGAAGTGTAACGTTCAAAACAGGGGTAAGAAAGTTTTATAATATTGTAACGATTGGCTATAATTTCCTCAGAACCCGAGAACTTTTCAGTGCAGGCTATGGCATTGGGCGCGCCTATGAAATGAGCCATGGATGGATGCTTAATACAGATTTAGTGGCCAATGTTTTAGTAGAATACGATGCCTTTAATCCGAATGTAGGGGCTTTATATAAATTTGATATAAGTTTTGAAAAACAAATTGCCCGAAACGCTGCCATTACCTTTGGCCCATCATTCAAAGCACTTCTTATCGATAGATACAACATTAATACTTGGCAAGGCAAACCATTCAGCCGTATACCAAGCTATACCCCTTTGTTCGCTACCGACCATTCTACCTTTTGGCTTGGTTTTCAAATGGGTTTAAGAATTCGCTCTAAATAATGCTACTATTTTATTATATTTCGAAAATTTGTGATTATTTTGATAACTAATTGGCTTTAAATGAAGGTTTTATTTATGAAAGTATTATCTCTACTATTACTGTTTTTATTATTTGCCTTTTCAGGGATAAGTCAGGGAAAGATTAAGACTTCAAACAATTATGCTCAAAAAATTATTGGCAATTGGATGAAAGATTATATTGATATGAAAGATGGAAGTAGCAACGATGACCCTGCTGTTGATGAAATAGTGGCCTCGATGCTTATTTTCAGAAAAACTAATACCGTTACTGTCATACAAGGAAAAGAAGCAGTGAATACTCCTTTTGAAATATTTGGAGATACTTTGTTAGTGGGCAGAGCAGTATTTTATAAAATAGAAAAGCTTACTGATTACGAGCTGGTATTTACGCAGATGCTTTTGGATATTCCTGACTATCAGTTGCGCCGTTATCATTACCTTGCTACCAAAGAAAGCTCAGGGGAATATTTTGAGAGGCGATACATTAAAGCAAATCTTAAAATTCAGGCAAATGGAGATTCTGCCTACGCATTTAGCAAATACATTTTCCCTAAATTTAAAACAGGGAGGGAAATGTTTAGAGGAGCTAGCTTTAATACTTTTGAAGATGTTTATCAATATTCCTATGAAGCTATCGAAACAGCTTTTGATTTTCCAATGAGGAAGAAAGGCAATTTCAAAGTGGCTTTTATAGTAACAAAAAGTGGAATATTGAAAGATGTAATCATCCAACAAAGCTCTGATTCAAGCTATAATGATAAGCTCATACAAGCTATTTTGCAAACACGAAAACAATGGATTCCAGCGGATATTGATGGAAAACAAGTAAACGTAGTATTTAATTATGAGTTTGATTTTGGCAACGATAAAGAAGATGTGGAGAACGATAATAACTATTTTGATCCCACACTCTATGCAAGCCTGATGGATAGAGGCGACAGACAGATTGAAAAAAAGAATTATATAAAAGCTATCAAGCTGTATACAAAATGTATCTTGATGAAAGACGATGCCTTTGATGCGTTGTACAAAAGAGCAGATGCTTATTTTACCTTAAAAGTGGAAAAGAATGCCTGTTCAGATTGGAATTATTTAGCGACTAAAGGACAAAAAAAGGCAGAAGCTTTATTTATAAAAAATTGCTTGAAACGATAAGAAGGAAAGTGTTCTAATGTGTTATGGTTTTTTTGTGAAAATTAATGCCAAAACGTGATACTCAAAGCAGTTTTTTTTTATAAATTTCCCGAAATATTAAAAAAACAATGAAAAAACTATTATTTCTATTATTTCCAATTTCAACGTTTGCCCAAACTGAAATTCCGCTCAATGATTTAGGAGCCTTCAAAAATCCGAGTGCAAACTGGACAATTGTGGGGGGTATTTCAGGAGATTACCAATCGGCTACTTTAACAAGTACCGAAGGAAAGGGTATTCTATATGCCTCTGCGAAAGGTGCCAAGTATCAATCAAATGATGATTTGATTTTTAAACTTGAGCACGGCGACATTAGGCTATCACTCGACTTTATGATTCCGAAAGGCTCTAATTCTGGCGTTTACTTACAAGGACGCTACGAAGTGCAGATTCTGGATTCATGGTTGAAAAAACAAGTCACTGATGGCGATTGTGGTGCTATCTATCATCGTTGGGACGAAGCTCGTGGGGCTGGCAACGAAGGATATGAAGGACACGCACCTCGCCAAAATGCCGTGAAAGCTCCAGGCTTGTGGAATCATCTGGAGATTGATTTCAAAGCACCTACTTTTGATGCCTCAGGTAATAAAATCACGAATGCTCGTTTCAACAAAGTAGTGTTAAATGGCATTATCATCCATGAAAACATTGAACTTACGGGGGTAACACGTGGGGCTATTTCTCCGAAAGAGGCTGCAACAGGACCTATCAGAATTCAAGGAGACCACGGTGCTGTGGCATTCAAAAACATCAAGTACGAAGTTTTTGATAAAGCTCTTGCTACGTTTAGTCCAACTAATTATGAATATTACCAAGGCAAATATGCAAGCCTTCAAACAGGTACAAATAAGCCTGTAAAGACAAGTACTGCCTCAAAACCGACAATGAAGCTTGCGGAGGCGAAATCAGATTACTTGTTGAAATTTCAGGGTAAAATCACGATTCCAGAGACAGATACGTATACATTCACGACTAACTGGACGGGTACGGGAGCATTGATAATTGATAAAGATACCATTACCAAAGGTGACCATTGGTATAGCGAGGACGTAAAAGGAAGTACGAAACTTACGGCTGGTGAACATACTTATACGTTACTTCATGCTAAAGACTTTGGTTGGGGGCCTAAAGCCCTTGGCTGTTTTATAGAGAGAATCGGTGCCCCTAAACAAGGAATTACCGAAAGAACATCGTTGCCAGAACCAGAAGCCACACCGCTTATCGAAGTAAAAGTAAGTCAAGAGCCCGTGTTACAACGTTCATTTATTGTATATGGCGATAAGAAAAAAACACATGGTATCAATGTAGGACTGCCAAACGGGTTGAGTTATTCTTATGACTTAAACCAAGGAGGATATTTACAACTATGGAGGGGAAAATTCTTGGATGCTACATTGATGTGGTATGACCGTGGCGAGCCTCAAACTTCTGTACCGATGGGGTCTGCTATTACTTCGAACGATAAGTTTCCTTTAGCATTTTTAGCGAGCGACTCAGCCCCTTTCCCAGATACGTTGACCAAAAACGATTTGAAATATAAGGGATACAGCTTTAAAAAATATGATGTAGCTGGTCAGCAGATAGCCTTTCCTGATTTTATGTATGAATACAAAGGAGTGAAAGTAAAAGATACTTCTTTGCCAATGACACAAAATGAGGGGATTAATCGTCATTTAAGTTTTGAAGGCAATACAACAGATGCTAAATTGTATGCTTTATTGGCTGAAGGCAGTGCCATTGCTAACATTGGCAATAACCGTTTTTCAGTAGATAATCAGCAATATTATGTACAGGTAAATTCAACAGAAACTAATAAAGCAATCATTCGTGAAAGTAAAGGAAAAAAACAATTATTATTGCCTTTAACTGGATTGAAAGAAATATCTTATCAATTGATTTTCTAAGTTTGTATTTACTCAAATCCATCGTTGAGTTTCTTAAACAGTTTGCCATTTAATTTGATTTGTCATGAGTGAATTTGAATCATCGAACCTCCAATTATCAGGAGGAAATAAGTCATCTGTCTCGACTAATAGCCTTTCACTGTATGATGAATATGGTTCGATAGCCTATGGTATTATCTTGCAGATAGTACCTCAGAATCAAATAGCACAAGAAGTAATGATTGATTTATTTGATTCATTAACGGTAAATCCTTGTGTAGAAAACAAAGTAAGCATAGCTGTATGTATTATCAGGAAAGCAAGAGAAAAGGCATTGCTGTATAAGGAAAAGCTTGATGTAGGGGCTTCTACGATTCAGCAATTTAGTGCTGAGTCAGCAATAGAGCAATCAAAAATTATTTTTGATTTATCCTTTCGTCAAGGAAAAACAGCTGATACAATTGCTAGCCATCTGGACATTCCGAAGGCCAGAGTGTATAAAGCTATCAGTGAATACTTCAAAACTTTTCGCCAATCTTAATTGAATACCATTGTGAAAAAACAAGAATACATACAAAGCGGAATACTAGAAAGCTACTTGTTAGGCATTGTTTCTGAAGAAGAACGAAGAGAAGTAGAACAACAAGTATCAATTGACAAAGATATTGCTGAGGCCCTTAAAGTGTTGGAAATAGACATTACTGATTTTTATACAAAAAATGCTGTTCCACCACCACCGATTATTAGAGAAACCATTGCTTTGAATGCACAACATGCAGGAATAGTTAAATCGGATCATTATCAGCAAACGTATTCATCTGAGCAACAAACTGCTCAGGATGAACAACCGCGATATTTAGAAGTAGAGGTAAACGATACGCATATCAAAGTACATAAATATTGGCGTCCAGCTTTTATAGCAGTCTTTATTTTATCAAAGGTTTTTTTAATAGCAGCCTTATATCTTTATTTCAAAGCGGATAGTTTAACCAAAGAAAACGAACGTTTGAAACAAGAAATTAAGCTTAAATAAGCGTTGATTATTTTGTTATCAAAATAAATTAATTTCCAAAAAATGAAAATAGCATTAAAAATATTGCTTTCGATGGGGCTATTGGGTTATGTTACTCAAAGTGCATTTGCACAAGCGAAACCAAAACCTTTTACAGAAGAGGACTTTTACGAAATAAAAACAATTGCCATTCCTGACGAAATAAAATTAGAAGCAGGTGGCATTGCTCCCATGCCCGATGGCCGAGTAGGTGTTTGTACGAGAAGAGGGGAAGTTTGGATTATTGAAAATCCCTATCAGTTGAACGGAACCAAACCAAGCTATACGCTTTTTGCCAGTGGTTTACATGAATCTTTAGGCTTGGCTTATTATAAAGGCTCTTTTTACTGTACGCAACGTGGTGAATTAACCAAATTAACCGATACTGATGCCGATGGTAAAGCTGATATTTATGAATCTGTAGCCAATTGGGATTTATCAGGGAATTACCATGAGTACTCGTATGGACCAGTTTTCGATAAAAATGGTGATATGTACCTTACTTTCAACGTAGCATGGGTAGGTTATGGCGAAGGAAAATTAGCTAAATGGCGTGGATGGTTAGTAAAAGTGAAGCAAGATGGCACACTTGAGCCTGTAGCGACAGGTTTACGCTCGCCAGCAGGTTTTACTATCAATTCTAACGGCGATGTATTGTATGGCGAAAACCAAGGCGACTGGGTAGGGTCTGGTAGAGTGACACATTTAGAAAAAGGAGACTTCGCAGGGAATGCAGGTGGATTATTTTGGACAAAAGAGCCAGACTCGCCCTTGAAATTAACAAAGGCCGATATTCCAGATACTGGCGAGCCAATGTATGAAGCCGCTAAAAAAGTAAAAGCATTGAAATTGCCTGCTGTTTGGTTTCCACACGCTTTGATGGGTATTTCGACTGCCGATATGATTGAGGACGAAACAGGTGGAAAATTTGGACCATTCCAAGGGCAATACATTGTTTTCGACCAAGGACAATCAAAGGCAATGAGAATGTCTTTAGAAAAAGTAAATGGTAAATATCAAGGTGCTTGTTATCCTTTCCGCGAAGGTTTTCAGTCGGGAACAGTACGTGCTAGATGGGGAAATGATGGCTCTATTTTCGTAGGGATGACATCAAGAGGATGGGGTTCTACTGGAAAAGCCTTATTCGGTATTCAACGTTTGGTTTGGAATGGAAGAACGCCTTTTGAAATGAAGAACGTTCATGCGATGCCAGATGGCTTTGAAGTAGAATTTACACAGCCTGTAGATTTAAAAAGTGCTGAAAACTTAGCTAGTTATGAACTGAAAAGCTTTACTTATAAATATCATCATCAATATGGTAGCCCAATTATTAATCAAGAGGCAACACCATTGAGAGGCGTAATTGTTTCGCCAGACCGCCTGAAAGTACGTTTAGTAATGGATAATCTACGCAAAGGATATATTCATGAAATATTGGCTTCGGGTTTAGTGAATGACGAAGGTCAGCCTTTATTACACGATATTAGCTACTATACGTTGAATGATATTCCTGCGGGCGAGTTGGCAAAAATAACAACTAAGGCAGCTCCAGTAGTGGCACCTACTAAACCTGCGACTTTACCTGTAAAGAAGGAGAAAACAGTAGGAACAACATTACCTGTTGACACTAAACAAGTAGCATCATTGTTGAAAAAACACGCTTGTACAAGTTGTCATGCAGAAGCTACAAGAGTAGTTGGTCCTGCGTTTACAGACGTAGCCAAAAGGAATTATACCAATGAGCAAATTTTAGAATTGGTGTATCATCCTAAACCAGAAAACTGGCCAGATTATGCCACTGAAATGGCGTCGATGACTCACGTGCCTAAAGCTGATGTATTGAAAATTGCTTCTTGGATTAATTCATTAGGAAAGAAACCAAAAGTAGATTTGAATAAAATTGAGAATAGGGATTAAGGTTTTGAAAGAAATAAGTCATCCCAAATTTTAGCATCAAAAAAGCGGTCAGAAAACTAATTTCTGACCGCTTTTTTGATTGATGGATACCTTATAAAGTTTCAAATGGACTATGGATAGTTCCGTTAGGAACGTAATATCGGTAGAAGCATCATGTTAACTCCACCAAGCCCCATCGGGGCGAAATATTTCGCCCCGATGGGGCTTGGTGAAATGTTATTTGCATTTTTACTGCACAAGTGGCTACCGATATTTCGCCTCTATGAGGCTATTTTGTTTTTTACTTACCCAAAAACTACTCAAACGATTGATACATTACATAGGTATCTACCAAACCGAGTTGTTGATGATTGAATGCTTTCGGAATAGTACACATTATTTCAAACCCAATGTTTTTCCACAACTTTACGGCATAAGTATTAGTACTAACTACAATATTAAATTGCATGGCTTTAAAGCCCAATGATTTGGCTTCTTGTATAGAATGTTCACCCAAAATTCTACCAATTCCTTTACCTTGAAAATCGGGGTGAATCATATAAGAACCATTGGCTACATGCGAACCTAAATCTATCTGGTTAGGCTTAATAATATAAGTGCCACAAATTACGCCATCTTCAACTGCTACATAAGTAAACATATAATCAGCAAACCAATGTTTGGGTAAGGCTGATTTGGGCGTGTGTGGGTCAATTACATAGGTATCTCCAGAAGCGATTACTTGATGAAATATTTCCCATACACCATCATAATCTGTAGCAATATCAGCTTTTCTGATTTCCATAATATACTAAAGCTATCTTGGTTTATATTTTACAAAACCAAATAAATGAATGAATATAGAACGGGATGCTCTGAAATTAAAAGGCACAGCAGCCAACGAAAGCACTGTGATTGGAATGATATAATAGAGAATAGGAGGGTCGTTGAAAATAAAGAAAATAGCAACGCCTAAAAATGCTAAGAAGCCGACATTGATACCATAACTAATAAACATTGCACCATACCAAAAACCTGGCTCTACTTCAAAACGTAGGTTGCAAACAGGGCAATTAGTGTGCATTTTATCAAATTTGTTAATTTGCCAAAACGGATACATAAACATCTTTCCTTCTCTACACTGGGGGCATTTTCCTTCAATAATCGCTTGAATCCTAGAATGTTTTACATCTAATTTTAGCTTACTACTATCTTCCATATCTGTTTAATTTATATTGACAAAGTTAAGCTAATTCAATAAAAACTCAATTTTTATACTACTTGCTTTCATGATTATCGTTTTGATGAATAATTGCAGGGCAGAATAAAGTAATTTTGAATACCCGAATAGCTCATATTTTAATAGCAAACGTATATGTCCAATACAAATAGTCTTATTCTTACTCAACAACCAGATAAAAATCTTTCTAAACTTCAGAAACAGTTTAATGCTTATGTGCTGAAAATTGATGAATTAAAGCTAAGGCTCGTTACAGATAAACAACAGATTGAAATAATTACCAGCACTATTCAAAAAGAAGTAGCCCCACTTGAAAAAAAGCATCTATCCAAAATTGTCGACTTAGTGTATGTTTTTGATAAACATCATGATGACCCTTTTTTTAAGCGTAAGGAGAAAGAAAAAATTGCTCATTTTATTTTAGAGAAATCAGTTGAATTAATTGAAAGGGCAGGTGTTGAGGAACTGATTCCGATTTTTAATAAATATAATGAGACTGGAACCTACAAGGAAATTAGCGAAGAATATGAAAAGAAAAATATAGAATCTATTAAAGATACAATGCGATATGAATTTGGACTAGAATTAAGCGAAGAAGAGTTGACCATTAATAATGCTGAGGAATTAGAAGAGCTATTTGAACAAAAGCTGACAGAGAAACAAGCAAGCGAGGAGGCTAAAAAAACAACAAACCAGAAAACAGCCAAGCAGTTAGCAAAAGAAGAGAAGCTAAAAAAAGAGGCTAACAATATCAGTAAATCAGCAAGAAGTATTTATACAGATTTGGTAAAAATGTTTCATCCCGACCGTGAACAAGATGAAGCCGAACGAGCACGTAAAACCGAAATTATGAAGGAAATAACGGTTGCTTATGAAAAAGACGATTTGTTTGAATTGCTCAGGCTGAAAATATCATTGACTAGTACCAATATTGCCTCCCTAACCATGGCCGACGAGCAATTGAAGTACTACAACAAGCTACTGAAAGAACAAATAAATGAGTTAGAGGCAAGTCTGTGGGAACTGCATAACCAAGCCACAATTACCAATAATGGCAGTAGTTTATTGCATCGTTTTGGAGGAGATACTAAAACGATGAAGATGAAATTTAAGAAAACTACCAACTACTTGAAACAGATGATTAATGAAGTAGATAGAAATATTGAAGTCTTAAGATTCAAGGAAAATATGAGAAGGTTCCTCAAAGATTATTACGCTGATTAGTGCTAATCTTATTGATTGACTACTTCATTCAAGGCTAATACAAGTCTATCTGAGCCAGCCTGTAAAGACCAATTCTTACGGACATTGGTTAACGCAAAATCAGCCATTTCCTTTCTGAGTGGTTTGTCTTTAATCAACTTTTCAATATAATAGGCTAGTTCACTTGTTTTGTTATTTGTTAAAAAACCATTTTTGCCATGAATTACGGTTTCACGCACTCCTGCTTCAGCTAAGGCTACTACTGGCGTGCCACAAGCATTGGCCTCTAGTGGTGCAAAGCCAAAAGGTTCTAGTTTAGACGTATATACTAGGCATATTGCATTACTAAGTAATTGTATCAATTCATCATCGGAAACCATTTTCTTTAGCTCAATCTCTACGTTTAGTTTTTGTGCAAGCTTTTGCATTTCTTGCCAATACTCTTCCGTTGCCATATTGCCTATCCAGAGTAGCTTCGGTCTGTTTTGTTTAATTAAGCCTAATGCTCTAATGGCAAATTCAGGGTTTTTATGGGTCATAAAACTTCCTAGCCCTACCACATAATCATTTTGACTAGCATTTCTATGAGTGGACGGATGAAATAATTCAGTATCTACACCCAAATAACAAACCTCCGAGGGTAATCCATACACCCGTTGACAGCTTTCAGCAGAGAAATAAGAATTGACCAACACTTTATTAAAAGCATCAAAATTTATCCGCTCTTCCCGTACAAACATACGGAACCTATTTAAACGCCATGCACTAGCAAATGTATGAGTCCAGTATTGTAAACTAAACTTACTCTGTGACCTAACAGGTGCTTCCCAAACTTGTTTGGGCATGGCTTCGTACAAAAAGCGCATGGGTTCGCCTAAATACAAAACCTTTGGTATTCTTACGAATTTGCCGATAAAGGGAACGGCATAATAAGAACAACTATTAGCAAAAAGTACATCAAAATTACCAGCATGAATTTCATCAGCACATTGTTGGCAGTGCGCTTCCATGGCAAGCATATTGGCTTCTTTTTCAAAAAAAAGTAAAGATATTTTTTCTTTAAAACTCGGATTAAGCTTAGTATGAGTTACGGGTACTGAATGAAGAATTACTTCTGAGGGCAATTTCATAAAACCACCAGCATCTGGATTTACCGCCCAAACTTCTACTTGATGTCCACATTCTACTAAACCTTGAATATGATACTGTAAGGCTCTGCTACCTCCACCACTATGTAAATTATGCCAAACAGCAATTCTCATTTTTATAATATTTATATGCTAATAATGAAGTTGATAATAGAATCGGGTATGTATGTTAGAAATTCAGAGGGTCTAAATTCTTGAAATGCCCATTCATCCTAATTCTTTCTTTTGTTTTTTCTATTTCTTGCAATACCGTGATTACTCTTTCTAGGTGCTGTATTAAAAAGCCCTGTCTTTCTGCTTCGGTAGGCATTTTTAGTAATTGGTATTCTTCCTCTAAGGATAGTCCAATTTTATGGGCTATTTGATAGGAGTAAGGCTGGTCTTTATTGATATCAAAAGTGTTTTCCTCTTCTAGTAATTTGTATAATACCTTTACTCTTTCTAACAAACCAATCATTACTATTGGGCGGACTTCCACTTCGGGGAGCATTTCTAAAACCCCACCAGCATACATTTTTAGATTGACAGGGTTCTGAAAGTCAATAATTCTAAAAGCCCTTATTCCCTCTGTTTTGATGTCCATTCGCCCATCGTCATATCTTTTTGATACTGAAATGATTTTGACTTCCGTACCAAAGCCTGGTAATTTTCCATCAATAAAAGTTGGAATACCAAAGGTATTTCCGTTATCCAAGCATTCATTGATTAATTCGCGATAACGAGGCTCGAAAATGTGAAGATTGAGGGCCTCCATTGGATAAACCACCAAATTGAGCGGGAATAAAGGAAGAAATTTTTGCATGACTAAGTTATCTCGTTACGATTACTTATCGATTTAAAAATTAATGAGCTACTACTTTTTCAATCGAAAAGCCTGCACTTATGATATCCAATAGTGGGTCTTGTCGCATATACTGACGAATCTGGATTTTGTATTTCCCATTTTTAGGAAAATGAAAATCTTTGAAGACTAATACTTTATGGTCGTAAATATCACCTAGTCCTTCGCCTAAAGAACGACCAGAGGTTTGGTCGAACAAGATTACCTCATCCAATTTTTGATGAATTATTTTCCCTGTTTCTGTCGTTAAGTAATGCGTCAGGTATAAATTATAGTAAGGATAAGAGCGATTGTTACGAATGGTATAAAAAACATTATAGGCCGATGCTGAGTCTTTTACTTCAAAAGTAAAAGTTGGAGCATCTTTAATAAACCATTTTGCATCAGGAATATCATAATTTTCCTTTAGGATAGTGTTGGTATCACAAGATGAAAGCGTGCATAAAAAAAAGGCTAACAAAGCCATGATAAAAACATTCAGATGCACGGTTGGCATGCTGAACGATTTATTAATAGCCTTGTTAACCCAATATTTTGTACTCGACATATCGCTAAACTGCTTTGTTATCGTCATTGTTACGGTTGTTGTTCCGATTTTGTGGCGGACGATTCTGTTTTGGATGATGGGGCTTTTTATTTCCCTGATTGTTATTATTCGTTTTAGCTGGCTGAGCACCTTTGTCTTGTTGTGGTTCCGAGGCATTAGCATTAGGCTGTTGATTTTGATTGCCTTGGTGCTGTGGCTTAGGTCCTTTAGAATGCTGAGGTCGCTGGTTGTTTTTAGGATGAACAGCCTTTTGTTGCTCTTGTCCTTTTGCTCCCTGTTGTTTTGGCTGTTGAACAGGCTTTTCTTGTTGGGTTGCCTTATCTTCAGTTTTTACAGGGCGTTGTTCAGCCTTTACTTCTCTTTTTTCTTGTTTGAATTCTTTACGTTCAGGACGAGGATTATCTCTTTTCTCTGATTTGAAGTCAGGACGGTCACCTTTTTTCTTATCAAAGCTTTTCTTGCCACCGTTTCCGCCGTACTTTCTGTCCATTTTATCTAAATCTGCATTTAATGGACCTGCACCTTTTTCGATTTCCAGTTCAATTTTTGCAGATTCAGCACCATCGATAGATTGTGGTTTTACGCCCCTTTCGTTCAAAGTCATAATCTCCCTTACCCTATCAACCGTTACAGGAATCCAGTTACTTTCTTCACCTCTATAACCAAACCACATTACTCTTTTAAAAATATCCGTTTTCTGTAAAAAAGCTTCACCTTTTATCGTTTGAAG
Source organism: Arcicella sp. GW821-FHT09D11 (assembly GCF_059416265.1). Lineage (NCBI taxonomy): Bacteria > Pseudomonadati > Bacteroidota > Cytophagia > Cytophagales > Flectobacillaceae > Arcicella > Arcicella sp. GW821-FHT09D11. Next base: position 267,200 of record NZ_JBWKOV010000002.1, read on the forward strand.
AGATTTCTCAATTGTCGGAATATCTTTCAGGGCATCCATATAGGTTTCTAATTCATAGTTCAAACAACATTTAAGTCGTCCACATTGACCAGAAAGTTTTACAGGATTCAAAGAAAGGTTTTGATAACGAGCTGCCGAAGTAGTTACGTTTTTAAAGTCAGTCAGCCAAGTAGAACAACACAATTCTCGTCCACATACACCAATACCACCTACTCTGGCAGCTTCTTGACGAAGGGAAATTTGTTTCATTTCAACCCTCACTTTAAACTCACTCGCTAACATTTTAATTAATTCTCTGAAATCCACACGGTCGTCAGAAGAGTAATAAAAAATAGCTTTGGTGTTATCAGATTGAAACTCCACGTCCGAGAGCTTCATATTCAATTTTAATTCCTTGATAATTTCACGGGTGCGATACATCGTAGGATAATCACGTGCAACAGCTTGGTCGTGTTTTTCAAGGTCTTTATCATTGGCTTTTCGGTAGATAACTTTTATTTCTTCGTTATCTTTCAGCCCCTTCTTTAGCATTTGTAAACGCACAAGCTCGCCTTGTAAAGATACAAAGCCAAGGTGATGCCCACTTGGGACATCAACGATTACAGGGTCGCCAGCATAGAGTTCAATTTGATTAGTGTTTCTGAAATATTCTTTTCTACCACCTTTAAATTTTACTTCTACAACATTGAATTTACTAAAAGTAGGAATATCCATATTCGACAGCCAGTCGAACACGTTCATTTTATTACAACCGCCCGTACCGCAAGCACCGTTGTTCTGACATCCTCCAACAGCACCACCGTCTTTATTTTTAGTTCCACAGCTTCCTGAGGAGCAAGATTTACATCCCATAATTTAAGGAGAGAATGAAAAAAACATTCTACTTTATGTGTTTATAAATAAGTATGATTAATACCTCAACACATCTAACCCAATATCTTTTCGATAATATTTTCCATCAAAAAGCACATCTTGGGCAGCTTTTTGAGATTTTTGAATGGCTTTCTCTAAGGTATTCGACATGCCTGTCAATACCATTACTCTGCCACCATTCGTGAGTACTAAATTATTGTCTAGTTTAGTACCTGCATGAAAAATTGTAGCTTCTTTGATAGAATCATAACCCACAATTACATCACCTTTTCTGTAGTCATTCGGGTAACCACCAGCTACAACTACCGTAGTAACGGCATGTTGTTTACTTACTGTAAAGTCGGCCTCATGCAATTCATTTTTGGCAGTAGCAATCATTAAAGCTAAGAAATCAGACTCAATTCTTGGTAAAACCACTTCTGTTTCAGGATCGCCCATTCGAGCGTTATATTCAATTACATAAGGTTCGCCTTCGTGATTCATTAAACCAATAAAGATAAAACCATTGTATTTTATACCTTCGGCTTTTAAGCCAGCAAGCGTTGGTTTGATTACCTGAGCATCTACGGCCTCCATGAATTTAGCGGTAGCAAATGGCACAGGCGAAACAGCACCCATACCACCAGTATTTAACCCAGTATCACCTTCGCCAATGCGTTTGTAGTCTTTGGCTTCTGGTAGAACTTTGTAAGAATCTCCGTCAGTTAACACAAAAACAGATAGTTCTATACCTGTTAGAAATTCTTCAATAACCACTTTGCTACTAGCATCACCAAATTTTGCATCAACCAACATTTCGGTTAAAGATTCTTTGGCTTCGTCTAGCGAAAGGGCAATAATTACTCCTTTACCAGCCGCTAATCCATCGGCTTTTAATACGATAGGTAGCTTTTGGTTCTCTAAATATTTTAAACCATCTTCAAGCGTATCTTTGGTGAAAGTCTGTGATTTCGCTGTAGGAACACCATACTTTGCCATGAAATTTTTCGAGAAATCTTTTGAACCTTCCAGCATTGCTCCATGGGCATCTGGACCAACCATCAGAACATGTTTTAAATCCTCTCTCGACTGAAAATAGTCTCTTACTCCTTTTACTAAAGGCTCTTCAGGGCCTACAATTACTAACTCAATATCATTTGTTAAAACTGCTTCAGCTATTTTTTCAAAGTCATTATATGAAATAGGCAAGTTTGTAGCAATTTGTGCAGTTCCAGCATTACCCGGTGCTACAAACAATTTATCACAAAGAGTACTCTGGGATATTCTCCAAGCAAAAGCGTGTTCACGTCCGCCAGAGCCTAAAATTAGTGTATTCATTTATTGTTATTTTCTTGTGTTTCAATGATTAATTACCGTTATAACCATTGAAACATTCCATTAAGCAATTTTATTGATTGATTCTTAAGGATTAATGTAAGTGCTCAATGTGAAAAATGAAGTTGCTGTGTAAATTAAAGTACATACTAAACTCACAACTCATCACTCACAACTCTTAATTCGCTACTTCACTTAAAAACTTAATTCTCATCAATCTCAATTCTTCTTCGGTAATATCATCAATATTACATTCTTCCAAGGCCACTGCGATATTATCAGATTCAGCCTCCATGAAATATTCAAAAATCTCTTCTTGTTTATCAGGTTCAACCACTTGGTTGATATAATAATCAAGATTTAGTTTAGTACCAGAATAACAGATATGTTCGATTTCCTCAATCAATTCTGCCATCGAAAGCTCCTTCTGGTCAGCAATGATATCCAAATCTACTTTTCTATCAACCTGTTGAATGATATGAATCTTGATTTTTGATTTATTCACAGCCGATTTAACAACTACTTCCGTAGCGGTTTCAATCTCGTTATCCTCAACGTATTTTTTGATTAAATCAATAAACTGACGACCAAATTTTACAACCTTACCCATACCAACACCATTAATCTGAGCCATCTCATCTTTGGTGGTAGGGTAGGTAGTTGCCATTTCCTCAAGTGATGGATCTTGGAAGATTACATACGGAGGAAGATTTTTTTCTTTGGCTAGTTTTTTACGAAGGTTTTTCAACAATTCAAATAATGCTACATCATACGAACCACTGCCCGATGCCGCTTCTTTTTCTTCGTCTTCTTCTATTTTCTCGTTTTCATAATCGTGGTCTTTTGAAAGCGTTAACGGATAAGGGTCTTTCAAATACTCTTTCCCTTTTTCAGAAACTTTCAATACACCATAATTCTCAACATCTTTTTCTAAGAAACCTAATACTGCTATCTGACGCACCATCGAAACGCATTGTTCAATCGGTTCAGGTTCAGCATTTTTTCTGCTCTTAGATTTCGCTGCTGGTTTTGCTTTCTTTTGTTTCGGAATCGGATTTCCATCCTCATCTTCTTCATCCGAAAATTCTACTTCGTCATCATCGTCATCATCGTCGTCTTCGTCCTCATCAGCATTCAGTTTGAACAATGATTTAGCTTTTCCGAAGGTTTCAATTTTGTTGTGTTCATAACTGCCCACATACTGGCTTTTATAACCCATCAAAATATCTGCGATATGTTGTGCATCAAAACGCTCGCCTGTTAATTCAACCGTTTTTAAGGCCAATACTACGGCTTCTTCTACCTTATATTTTGGCGTTGGTTTGTTACAGTTATCGCAGAAACCACAGTCTTTATCAACGTGTTCACCAAAATAATTTAATAACTGACGACGGCGACAAGTACCCAAGTTGGCATAATGTACCATTTCATGCAATAGCATACGGGCAGTATCGCGCTCTGTAATGGTTTTATCCTTGTTGAATTTATCTAACTTGTTGATATCTTCTTTCGCATAAAACATGATGCAAGTACCATCTAGCCCATCGCGACCAGCTCTACCAGTTTCTTGGTAATAGCCTTCTAATGATTTAGGGGCATCGTAGTGAATTACAAAGCGAACATCTGGCTTATCGATTCCCATACCAAAGGCAATCGTTGCTACCATTACATCCGTTTCTTCGTTCAAGAAAGCCTCTTGATTAGCCATGCGAACATCACCATCTAAACCAGCATGATAAGGCAAAGCTCTTACACCATTTACGTTGAGTAAATTGGCAATTTCTTCTACTTTCTTACGGCTTAAACAATAGATAATTCCCGACTTTCCATGATTGGCCTTGATGTATTTGATAATTTGCTTATCAATATCATCACGCTTCGCACGGATTTCGTAATAAAGGTTTTTACGATTGAATGAAGACTTAAACAACCTAGCTTCGTCCATGTTTAAGTTCTTCTGGATATCCTGCTGAACTTTTGGCGTAGCCGTAGCTGTAAGGGCAATGATTGGTAACTTTGTATTGATGCTTTCTACGATAGAACGAATACGGCGGTATTCAGGACGGAAGTCATGCCCCCATTCCGAAATACAGTGTGCTTCGTCGATTGCTACAAAAGAGATTTTTGCTTGTTTTAAAAATGCTAGGTTATCCTCTTTGGTTAAAGATTCTGGAGCGATGTATAACAACTTTACCTCTCCGCTAATAACCGCATTTTTAACTTTCGTCATTTCAGCACGGTTCAATGATGAATTCAAGAATTGAGCATTGATTCCAAATGCATTCATTTGATCAACCTGATTTTTCATCAGGGCAATCAACGGAGAAATTACGATAGCAGTACCTTCCATCGCAATGGCAGGCATTTGATAACATAATGATTTCCCCGCACCCGTTGGCATGATAACAAAAGTGTTTTCGCCAGACAGGGTGTTTTTTATAATATCTTCTTGTTCACCACGGAACTGGGAAAATCCAAAAGTCTCTTTGAGTTTTTCTTTTAAAAAGTCGGTGGTTTCTTGTGTAACACTCATTGTTTTTGAAACTTGTAAAAGGTTTTTTGATTAATATCGTGGTTAATAATCCTTTATCTTTGTAATAAATTTAACACAAAATCAGTCTTGAAAAACTGTTTCTAACATTGAAATTAGTAAAAAATATCCAATCAACTGCAAAAAAAGTTTTAGAGGAAGAAGCAAATGCAATCCTAAAAATTGTAGCATCAATTGATTCCTCGTTTGAATCATGTGTAAATCACCTACTTAAGGCCAAAGGTCGCTTGGTGATTACTGGTATTGGCAAATCTGCAATTATCGCCCAGAAAATTGTGGCTACGCTTAATTCAACTGGAACGCCCGCTTTGTTCATGCACGCTGCCGATGCTATACACGGTGATTTAGGGATGATTCAAACAGAAGATACCGTAATGTGTATTTCAAAATCGGGCGATACACCCGAAATAAAAATTTTGATACCCCTTATTAAGCGAACTGGTGTAAAATTAATTGCAATGGTTTCAAATACAAGTTCTTATCTAGGTAAAAATGCAGATTTTATTTTACATGCCTATACGGAGAAAGAAGCAGATATTTTAAATCTTGCCCCTACAACTAGTACAACAGTAGCTTTGGCATTAGGAGATGCCCTTGCAGTATGCTTATTAGAATGTCGTGGATTTAATAGTGATGATTTTGCCAAATATCACCCTGGAGGAGCTTTAGGCAAGCGTTTATACCTGAAAGTATCAGATATTTATCCTAATCATGGATTGCCCCTAGTATCCGAAAATGCAAGTATTAAAGAGGCATTTTTAGAAATTAGTTCTAAAAGATTAGGCGCAACAGCAGTAGTAAATCAGGACAATGATTTATTAGGTATAATTACGGATGGTGACGTGCGAAGAATGTTAAACGTACATGATAATTTGGTAGGATTAACAGCGAAAGATATTATGACGGCCAAGCCAAAATCAATAAATGCTGACGCTTTTGCCGTAGAAGCTTTGCAACTGATGCAAGAGAAAAGTATTACGCAGTTAGTAGTAGTAGAAAATAATAAACCAATAGGTTTTGTTCACTTGCATGATTTATTGAAGGAGGGGTTGGTATAGAAAAAGAGAAGTCTTGATGATAGTAATCTGCATAATATGCGATAGTTTTTCCAATTCGTGACGCACTGCGTCATGAATTAAGTTGGACACATTATTGAATAATTAAGTAGAGATAAGAATGAAGCGTAACGATTACAATATATTGACTTGACTATTGAAGGTAATTGTGATACTTGCCCCTACAAACTAGTATAAATAAGCTTGAACCTGAGGAATTAATACGCTAATTTTAAAGTAAAAAGCTTCATGAAAAAACTATCCTTCATCATTTTAACTTTCTTTTCATTTTATACTACGATTGGTCAAACTACTCAAAATGCTTGGATAAGAATTAATCAAGTAGGGTATTTACCACAATCGCAAAAAGTGGGTGTTTGGGTGAGTAAAAACGAAGAGAAAGTAACAAGCTTTTCGTTGATTGATGTACTGACGAAGAAGGTAGTTTTTCAGTCGAGCCAAGTACAACAATTTGGTAAATATGCTTCTTTTCAATCCGCGGTTAGGCTTAACTTTTCAAAATTTACCCAACAAGGCACTTATTATCTTCAAGTAAGACAAACCAAATCTCCAATATTCCGAATCAATGCTGATGTGTATGAAGGTTCCGCCGATTTTGTGCTGAAATATATGCGTCAGCAAAGAAGTGGATATAATCCTTTCTTGAAAGACTCTTGTCATAAAGCTGATGGCTTTATCGTATATCATCCTGATAAACAAAAAGACTCTACACACCTTGATGTATCGGGTGGTTGGCACGATGCCTCTGACTATCTCCAATATGTTACAACCTCCGCTAATGCTATTTTTCAAATGATGTTTGCTTATCAAGAAAACCCTGAGGTATATACCGACAAGCATGATGCTTGGGGAAATCTTGGTAAAAATGGTATTCCTGATATATTAGACGAGGCTAAATGGGGATTAGATTGGTTGGTGAAAATGAATCCAGCTAAGCATGAGTTTTATAATCAACTAGCTGATGACCGCGACCATAGAGGGTTGCGATTGCCTAATAAAGACTTAACCAAATATGCTACTAACCAAGGCTTAGCCAGACCCGTGTATTTTATTACAGGCAAGCCACAAGGCTTTAAATATAAAAACAGAACTACAGGTGTATCTTCTACAGTAGGCAAATTTGCTTCTGCCTTTGCACTTGGTCATCAATTATTCCAGTCGTATTATCCAGCATTTGCCAACCAATTAAAAGAAAAAGCCATAGATGCCTACCAATTCGGGAAAGAATTGCCTGGGGTTAGTCAAACTGCCCCTGGAGGAGCACCTTATTTTTATGAAGAAGACAATTGGGTAGATGACATGGAATTAGCAGCTACACAATTGTCTAATGTACTAACTGAACGAAAAATCGTTGATGAAGCGGCAACCTTTGGTCGACAAGAACCTACTACGCCTTGGATGGGCGCTGATACCGCAAGGCATTATCAATGGTATCCCTTTGTGAATTTAGGTCATTACTTTTTAGCGAAAAACACGGCTCAAAAAACTTATTCAAAGGAGTTTAAACAATACTTAGAAAGTGGAATAGAGAAGGTTTTTCAAAGAGGAAAAAATAATCCTTTTCTGAATGGAGTTCCTTTTGTTTGGTGTTCAAACAATTACGTAAGCGGACTTATCACCCAATTAGTATTATACCGAAAACTTACTAACAGTACAAAATACATAGAAATGGAAGCCGCCATGCGTGATTGGTTGTTGGGCTGTAATCCTTGGGGAACGAGTATGATATGCGGATACCCAAGTGCTGGCATATCACCACAAGACCCTCATTCAGCCTTTACACATTTATACAATTATAAAATAGATGGCGGTTTGGTAGATGGCCCTGTGTATGGTTCTATTTGGAATAAGCTGATAGGAATAACGCTTTATCAACCAGATGAATATGCGGACTTTCAATCTGACTTGGTAGTTTATCATGATGATTACGGCGATTATTCTACCGATGAACCGACGATGGACGGTACTGCTAGCTTGTCATTTTTATTATCGCATTATGAAAAAGAGGGTTTGAGCCAAAATAAAAGTAAAATAGAAAAAGAATCGGGCGGGATTATTAGAATGAATCCTAATGAGAAGAAAATCTACCTAGCTTTTACAGGACATGAGTTTAATGATGGAGGGGAAACTATCACTAAAGTATTGGATAAACATCATATTAAGGCTAATTTTTTCTTTACAGGAGAATTTTATAGAAACCCTCCTTTTAAAACTACTATTGAGAAATTGATTGCACAAAGAAATTATATAGGATGCCACTCTGATAAACATTTGTTGTATGCATCATGGGCAAAACGTGATTCTCTTCTAATCACTAAAGAGCAATTTACAACCGACCTTCAACAAAATTATGATGCCTTAGCCAAGTTTGGCGTACAAGCCGAACAAGCTCAGTATTTTATGCCTCCCTTTGAATGGTACAATCAAACTATTGTCGACTGGACAAAACAAGCTGGACTTACGCTTGTGAATTATAGTACTGGAACTTCTTCTAATGCGGATTATACAACGCCAGAAATGCCTAATTATAAGTTTTCCGAGCAGATATTTCAGCGAATATTACAATATGAAACAAGCGAAGCTAAAGGCTTGAATGGATTTATCTTATTGACGCATATAGGTGTTTCGCCAGAAAGAAAAGATAAGTTTTATCAAAGATTAAATGAACTAATTCAGGTGTTGAAAGCTAAAGGTTATTCATTTGCTAAGTTTGAATAATAAATCTGTAGCACGAGTTTCCAACTCGTAGCATTTATAATAAAGAAGTGGATTCACGACTTGGAAAGGCGTGCTACGGTGCGGTGATACAACAAAAAACCTCCACAAAATACATGTGGAGGTTTCACTAATTATTTTCAATCAAAAAAATTATTTTACTACTTTCATTATGCCGTTCATGATACTCCAGTGTCCAGGGAAAGTACATACAAATGGATAATCTCCTATTTGTTCTGGTACTGTGAATGTCAGACGATATGATTCTTCGGGGTTTACCAATGGCGTTGAAGCAATGATTTGAGAAATGTTAGGTACATAGTTTTTATCTAAAGCATCCTTTTGTGTAATCATTTTGTTCGCTGCCTTTCCGATGATTTCCAACGATTTTGGTTTACCAATTACCAAATTATGTTGCATGGCATCAGGGTTTTCAAAAACCAATTCTACTTTAGTACCAGCTTTTACCGTGAATTCCTTTTTATCAAACTTCATTTCTTCCTTCACAGACTTTATCACAATCACCACCTTGTTGGCATCTACCACTTCTTCTTTTACTTCCCATACTTGGAATAAACGTGCTAATTTAGCTTTGTTATCAGCCGAAAGAGTTTTGTTTAAACTTGCTAAGAAAGTCTTGTCACTATCTTTCACTTGTGATTTTTTTCGATAATTCCAGCCATCAGCCACTCCTTTAATCAATGAAGCAGCACTTGTTTCATCCAGTTTCTGGCTTAGTTTTAATAAAGCCACCACAGAATCAGGAGAAGAAACATTAGCATAGTTTTTCACGGCTTTTTCGATAGCGTAGTTCGACATACTCTTTGGAGCATTGAATGTCAATTTCTGACTATATGCATTATTCTTCTCGTTATCTTCAGCGATGATATTGGTTTTATCTACTTCTACTGAGATAGTATAAGTACCTGCCATATCAGAAGACAGACCTAAATTACTAGTCCATGCACCATTGTTATACTTATCAATATTAACAGTTTCGCCTGCTGGAATACCTGCATTAAATGTATGGCTTACTAAGTCGAATTTTCTACCTACGCCTTCAATTCTGATATTAAGATTAATAACTTCTCCTTGAGCAACAGCTACACCTCCTTGGTTTTTCACTTCGATGTTGAATAAAGTATTTTCACCTAATGCTGGATTAGCAGGCATAAAATTGATTTTACTAATTACTAAGTCAGGCTTGTCGCTATTAGACTTATTAGCAGGTGCTTTATCATTTTGCATCATGGCCGCATGGTCGTGATGAGCAGGCATAGCGTCTGTTTTTGCTTTTGTCGTAGATGCACTTTTTGAAAGAGTCTGCAAATATTTTTTAAGTAAAACCTGATTGTGACTCGTTAATACCGACGCAAAGGCATCAGGTAACCAACGGTCGTTTATCTCAGTTGATTGTTCTAATCTAGTTAACAAAACTTTCTCAGATTCTGCTGTCAAAGGCATTTCTGATAAAGCCAATAATGTGTTTAATACCACTAAAGGCTCTTTATCATTCAAGAGGTTATTGTTCAACAATATTTTCACGGAAGCCTCATTGCGTGGTAAAATTTGTACAGCAGTCTTACGAACACCCGAACATGGATGTGATAAACTAGCAACCAACGCTTGTTGTACTGCAGGGTCGTTTATTACGCCTAATCCTTCCAATGTACGCAACGCATGAATTACACTTGGATTAATGCCTGCTTCGTCTAAAGATTGGTCTTTTGTGATTTCAATCAATGCTGGCACGATGTCTTTTTGTCCACGTTCCACTAACATACGCTGAGCATTCATTCTCCAGAACATATTCGTGTTCTTAAGTGACGCTAACAATTCTTGTGGACGGTCTTTCGATAAACTCAAAGGAGTATAGCTAGGAGCTTCTTTATAGCTTACACGGTAAATTCTACCATGTGTATAATTTCTCAAATCGGTTTCATAAGCATTTCCTTTCCCCATTTCAAAACCATTTGGTTTTGGGTTATGTTGGATGATAAAAGAATACCAATCGGCAATCCAAACGGCACCATCAGGACCAACCTCTGCAAATACTGGTGAAACCCATTCATCAGCACCAGCCAATAGGTTGAAGCCTTCTACATCGCTATAGTCAGTGCCATTTTTTGTCATTACGTTTTGGTGAACTACGTGTCCTGTAGGTTCACACACAAAAGCCGTTTTGTTCCAATAGTTTTTCGGGAACGCTCTAGCCGTATAAAAGTTATGACCAGCCGCTGCAGTATATCCACCAAAAACATCTACCTGACGAATTCTTGGTGTAATGGTTTTCATATCTTTATGTGTATCCGTACTTCGGCTACCATTATTTGATAAAGGCGCTAAAATATTTCTATGTGGAATAGCCATATACCAGCCATGTGAATTGTTGGCAGTTGAACCAAAAACATCGCCAGTTTCATTGAAAGCAAAACCCCAAGTATTATTTGAAGTACTAGTGATATGTTCAAAATCAGAACCATCGGCTTTGAATCTAAAGAATCCTTGAGCAAATTTAACCGAATCTTTTTCTGCAAATTTTCCTTGAAAGCCTGCATAACCTACGCAACCCCAAATCCAGTTATCAAAACCATAATGCAAGTTTGATGGCCCAGCATGGGTATCAGAAGTACCAAAACCAGAGAACAATATTTTCTTTTCATCGGCTTTGTCGTCACCATCAGTATCTTTCAAAAATAACATGTGTGGTGCTTGAGCTACAATAACACCTCCATTGGCAAAAACCAATCCTGTAGGAATACTTAGGCCGTCTGCAAAGTGAGTGAATTTATCAGCCTTACCATCTTTGTCGGTATCTTCACAAATCAAGATATAGTCGCTACCACCAGTTTCTTTGCGTTCGTTAGGATAATCTTTGGTGATAAGTACATACAAACGACCACGCTCGTCCCATGACATAGCAATAGGGTGCATTACGTTAGGCTCGTGGGCAAATACTTCTAAATTAAAATCAACGGGTACTTGTATATGCTTAACAGATTCTTCTGGAGAAAGCGCTGCTTGCAATAATTGTGGGTCTGGGCGTTTTTCATAGTTAGGTAACTTAGCTGGACTATATGAAAAAGCCTCAGGGTGAAGGGCAGCATGAGCAGCCTGTGCTTGTTCATCAACAGCCCAAATGATTCCGTTTTCTAACAGTTTCAAGAAATCAGGATTTGTCCATGTACGTTCATCATGTCCGTAGGCTGTATAAAATACTTTGCCCTTTCCATATTGGCGTGTCCAAGTGTAAGGTTCAGTTTTAGCATCTGGACGGTCTTTTGTTTGGTCAGCTTTGATGTCACGCGTTATCAAAACATTATTGTCAGGTTGTAATTGGCTATGCAAATACGTTTCATCGAAGGCTTTGATGCCTGAAATATCTTTTAAAATTGGACTATTAGGCTGAACAATATTCGCTCGAATAGTGTCCATTGTGTGGCGCCAGAACTGCCCACCTACCATTTTAACATACTCAGGCGAATTTCTAAAACAGAAAGACGCACAGTGTATTGGCAAAATTCCTTTTCCAGAAGCCACATACGCTAAGAGTGCTTTCTCAGCATCAGGCGTGATATTATCCCAGTTGGCATAAATCATCAACGCATCAAACTTATTCAGATTAGTAGTATTGATATCTTCTAATTTATCTGTATAAGTAATGTTGATACCTTTATTTCCTAAAGCCTCCATCAGCGTTGGCACGCGGTCTATCGGTTTATGATGGCCATTATCACCAAGGAATAACACTTCCAAACGACGGGCTTTCACCGTTGTTTGTACAGCTGATTGTTTATTTTTTTTTGCTTTTTTCTGAGAAAAACCTACTAGGCAAGTCAGTAATAAGCAAAGACAAAACAGTGATTTTTTCATTTTTGATAATTGAATAAATTCATGGATTATTTAAATAAAATTGGGTATTTGGCTATTGAGAGTATTTTCATGATACAAAACACGGGCAATAGTACTTTAGCATTCTTGTTATTTTTTACTGTTTCGACTACCGTGGTCTGTGGCACACAGAACACTTACATTCGCACCAATTATGGTCTGTGTGCCACAGACCATGGTAAGTAAGGAGCTAAAATCTGTCCATATAGTGTGTTAGAATACCAAATTCGTCTTCACCTGTCTCATAAAATTTAGCAGAAGACCAGCGGTAATTTTCAGGTCTATCAGTAAGATTCCATTTTTCCTGTAAAGGATTCAAGTGAATGTATTCTATTTTTTGTAGAACCTTAGCTCTGGTATTCATCAAAATTGCTAAAGGGTCTCTTTGCCAAATTCGATATTGTCTTTCTTTTTCATTTACTTCAAAATGTAGCAAAACTTTAGGGTGATTGAGTTTTAAATCTTTCACTATTTCATGCGCTACCTTTTTATTAAATGAAGCATGAGGCATTTCTTTGCCATTTTTATTGAGTAATTCCCAAACAATGTGGAGGTGGTTTGGCATAATAACAAAAGCATAAATCTTGATTTGTCCTAATGCTACTAATTCTTGCCAAACGGATATAACCAATTCAATATATTTTTCTTGATTAAATAATCGTTTCCAATCCTTCACGGTATCAGTCCAGAAATAAACTTCATCAAGAAACATTCTTGAATTACGAATGCCATATTTTTTGATTAAATCTTCTCTCATTGTTTTAAGGTGTAGTGTAAATGTTTTATTATATGTCGTGGTCTCAACCGACTCCATGGTCTGTGGCACACAGAACACTTACATTCGCATCAGTTGTGGTCTGTGTGCCACAGACCACGGAGTCAGAGAGTCAGAAATTAAAGTCTCAAATCCAATTGATTAAAAATCTCAAAAATCAGGGATATAAATAATTTCGCCTCCTTTTAAAGCTGATTCGTGTGATAAAATACCTACTGATGTCCAGTTAGCAGATTGTTCAGCATTTGGGAATGGGTCACGGTCTTCCACAATAGCCGACACAAATTCATGTACAAGGTGCGGATGCGAACCACCATGTCCAGAACCTTGTAAAAATGAAAGATGTTGGTTTTCGTCAGTATCATATACGCCACCTGTAGTAAATACTTGAATTTCTTCAGGTAAATAATGAGCATAATCTGGCACCGTTACTTTCTCTGGTATTTCTGGCTCAGGTTTCTTAGCAGTATGTACTACGTGCTCTTCGTGCTCAATCAATGACCATTCAAAAGATTTTTTAGAACCATACACTTCAAAACTCTCGCGGTATTGGCGAGCAACATCAAATAACGAACGATATACTAAGGCACTTAAATCAGAATCTTTGAATTTGATATGGGCTGATTCGATGGCAAAAGGAGAATTATAATGTTGGTGCAATTCCTCACGAATGGTTCCTGAACCAAAACATGAAACGTACTCTGCTTGTAGTTTTAATAAACCAGCTACAGGACCCACACAGTGTGTAGCATAGTGCATTGGGGGTAAACCTGGCCAATAACCCGGCCATCCGTCCATGTCTTGTTGGTGCGAAGCCTTTAAGAATTGAACCTTGCCTAGTTCGCCTTTTTCGTATAGTTCTTTCACATATAAAAATTCACGGCTGTATACTACCGTTTCCATCATCATGTATTTTTTGCCAGTTCTTCTGGTTGCTTCCACGATGGCTTTACATTCTTCTACAGAAGTAGCCATAGGAACAGTACAAGCTACGTGTTTGCCTGCATTCAACGCTTTTAAGCTTTGTTCAGCATGGTTATGGATAGGTGAATTGATATGAACAACATCAACATCAGGGTCTGCCAATAAATCATCAAAGCTTGTATAACGCTTTTCGATATTGAAAGCATTACCAATTTCATTTAATTTCTCTTCTGTACGCTGACAAATAGCATACATATTAGTATGTGGGTGACGTTGATAGATGGGAATAAATTCAGCTCCAAATCCCAAGCCGACAATGGCAATGTTTAGTTTCATGATTTTAATTGTTAGTCTATTAAAAAAGTTGTGAGCAACTAGCTGTGAGCCTTGAGCTTTTTTGGTTTAGGCAAATGACAATTGCTCATAGCTCAAGGCTTATAGCTCATTGCTTGAATAAACTCCAAGCTTTCTATCATCAGTGTTTCTTCATTTTCAAACATCTTTCGCCAAATGTTGGCTACTGCTAGTTTTGAACTAAAGGCTTCTACTGATAAATAAGCGTCGTATTGTATTTCTTCTAAAGCGGTAAAAACGTCTGTCCAGTTTACATTACCTTTCCCTACCGTGCTTCTGTCGTTCTCAGATAATTGCACATGTACTAAATGCTTGCTTAGTTTTCTGATAGCATCTCCCAAGCTTTTCTCTTCAATATTGGCATGGAAAGTATCAAACATTATTTTGCAATGTGGATGATTGATGTCTTCTACTAATTGTAATAGTTCATCCGCACACGAAACTAAATAACTTTCAAAACGATTGAGGTATTCTAAGCCTAGTACAACACCTTTCTCTTGTGCGTAATCTGCAAGTTCTCTCAGGTTTTCTACTGCCCAATTCCACTCTTCTTCAGTAGCAGGCTTTCCTGTAAAATGACTTAGTGCTGAATGATACGGTCCCGTTAATAAATCTGCCCCCAATACTACTGCACAGTCGATAGCCTTTTTATTTCTTGCTAAAGTAGCGGCTCTCATAGCTGGGTCTGGACTAATTTGATTAAAGTCTGGGCCACATATTGTTACTGCAATTCTATCCAACCCTAACTCGTCCAATTTTGTACGCCATGCTTGCCAATGCTCAGGGTCAACATCAAAAATCGGTACTTCTACTCCTGTAAAACCAATTGCTTTTATTTGTTCAAGAACAGGGAAAAGACTTTCGTCAATGGTTGTACCCCATAAAAGCAGATTCATTCCGTATTTTTTCATAATTAATTTATGGTGATTTATCAGAAACAATAACTTTATTACGAGCTAATATTTAAAATAAAGTCCCTGATTTTCAAAGATTAAGCAAAAACTTAAAAGCTTTGCTAGTTTAAAGTTTGTTAAACAGATAAGATTTTTTAACAATACAAAATAATCTAAAAAAAGTCATAAAAAACTCCGCTGTTTTGATTAGTTTTGACTGTATTTTGATATTTTTATTATTAACATCCATAATTATAGTAAAAAAATAGGTTTTGAAAAGTCCCTTAAACAAAAGCATAGAATCGCCCAATCATTCTTTTACTATTAAAGAATTGAAGGAACCATACTTTGACCCCAACTGGCATTTCCATCCGCATTATCAGTTATTTGTGGTGCTGGAAGGCACGGGAACACGGTTTATTGGGGATAATATCAAACACTTTGAAGCAGGCGATATGGTGTTCGTAGGACCAGACTTGCCCCATCTTTGGCGAAGCGATGAAGTGTATTTTCAGGGAAATCATGCGTTAAAAACACATGGTATTGTAGTGTATTTTACAGAAGATTTTTTAGGAAAAGATTTTTTTGAAAAATATGAAATGACTAAACTCAAGCATTTCTTTTTAAATGCTAGTCGTGGGTTAGAAATCAGCGGAGGCTTGCATGATAAGATACTTACTTTCATGAAAGAGCTATTGCCATTGCAGGGTTTTGAAGGAGTATTGAAATTGTTAGAAATGCTGAATCTATTAGCAAACGCTAGTGAATATGAATTTATCAGTAGTGTTGGCTATACCAACCCTTATAAAACTTCAGAAACAGAACGGATGCATAAAGTACACGAATATGTGCTGAATAACTACCGAGCATCTATCAACTTAACAGAAGTATCATCTTTAGCAGGGATGGCTCCTGCTGCTTTCTGCCGTTATTTCAAGGCAAGAACGAATAAAACTTTTTCTGATTTTGTGAGCGAACTTCGGGTAGGTTATGCCTGTAAATTGTTGATGGAAGATAAATTGAGCGTAACGCAGGTATGTTATGAAAGTGGGTTTAATACTTTATCAAACTTTAATAAACAGTTTAAAGATTTAAAAGCACAAACGCCCTCGCAATTTAGGCTAGCCTTTGGCGATACTTCGTTTAAAAAATCTCCTCAATCATAGCCTCTTTGCCTCTAAAATTAAAGGTTTCTCCTTTACCCTTACCCATTAACAATGCTCCTATAGGCGACTGCGGCGAAATTATCATGATGCTGTCGTTATCAATTTTACAGATGCCCACACTAACAGCTAGGAAATAATTTCCGCTAGACGTTTTAAGATAAGCCCCAACCGCACCTTTTTTAAAGGTAAGACTCATATCAATTCTTTCTACAATGGCTTTTTCTCTTTTAGCTTGTTCGTGCATTAAGCCATGCATATCTCTATCGAGTTGCCCCATCGCTCTTGAGGTTTCGTATTTATCCCCTGCTGATGATTTAGATTCTTCATTGGCAGAAGCCTGAGCCGCCTGCATGGCATCATAAGAAGTTTGTATTCTTTGGTCTAAAAAGTTTTTTATATAATCGACAATCTGTTGTTTCATACTTTTGTAGCTATCAGCTTTGAGCAATGAGCTGTGAGCCTTTAGCTTATTATTTTTATAGCGGAGGGGCTCAAGGAGGAATGGTTATTACTCATCTGTAAAGAACATATCAGCTTTGAGTAATGAGCTATCAGCTTTTTAAACAGCGACAGATAAAAGCTCATAGCTCACTGCTCAAAGCTGATAGCTACCTAAAGCGTTTCTCTTCGAATCATGTAAAATGGATTCTTGATTTTAATTTTTTTATTATCTAATAGCAATGCCGCTGCAGTTCTGCCCATTGTTTCAAAATCTGTGGTGACTACCGTAATTCCTAAAAGCTCTTTTAAAGTAGTTTCGTTAAAAGAAACTACCCCGATTTCAGTGCCAAGGGCATAGCTCGACTGTCGTACTTTTTTAACCAATTCTGCTAAATCGTGTTCTTCCACTACCACGTAGGCTGTTTGTGGTATCAAAAATGTTTCATCAGCATTCTCTCGGATAACAAATTCTTTGTGCGCATTTACACAAAAATAACGAACACCCCGTACAATATCTACAGGATAATTGCCATCGCTAGGAAAAACTAATACCACTCGGTTATATTTAGCAAACAAATCATTAGCACTTTCTAGTGCTTCTGCTACATCTCGTTCAAAATCCTGATAGACTGCCAAGCACTCGTGTTTGTATTCGGGCAAATCTTTGTCAAGGAGTACTAATTCATCTGAAGGAATTTTTTCTAAAGCCTTCATGGCAATAGCCTTTTCTGAATCAGGGAAAAAATGAGGCATAACTACATAATAATTGTACTTGCCAAGGTTCTTATCGATGATTTCATCAAAAAGCCGAGCATTATAATGATGAATTTGTAAATCAACCGACGCTTTATCGCCCAGTACTTTCAAGAATGCATAGTATATTAATTTTTTGTACGAGCTTAATTTGTTGAATATCAGAAGAATACGCATTTTTCTGCTTTCTCCACTATTCACATAATATCCTTTCCCTTGTACAGAGGTAATAAATCCTCTTTCTTTTAATTCTCGATAGGCTTTTTCTACGGTGTCGCGCGCTAAGTAATATTCTTCGCTAAGTTCGCTAATAGAAGGGAGCTGTTCGTTTTTCTTCAATACATTGCGTTCAATATCCGAAATAACCGATTGAATAATCTGCTTGTACTTTGGTGTTTTATCGCTTGGATTGAGTTTGAGCTGGTACATATTCTTAGAAAAATCAGCTTCATACCATTTCGTTTAGAACGAGGTGTAAGGCTGAAAATTAATTTGAGCTAGACATTCTTTTAATTTAATCTTCTGAGCAGGGAAGTGCATGATAGTTCCCTTTCATTTTTGGTTTATCCTTGTAAAATTTTATACGATTCCAAGAACCAAATTTACAAACTATTATTTCAAAGAACTAGAATTATAAAAATTACTCAAAAATTGATAATCAATTTCTTCGATGATTTTAAAAATGTTCTCCAAATATGATTTGTAGTAATTCTTGATATCCACTGAATAATTAAAAATACTTTTTTCTTATAAAACTGTAAACACAATGGCCTTTTAATGGAGTGTTTACGTAGTTAAATTCAAAAATAATTGATTATGGGAGCAATTTTGGGCGTTATTTTTCACTTTATTGGTGGCTTTGCATCTGGGAGTTTTTATATTCCTTATAAAAAAGTTAGAGGGTGGTCATGGGAGAGTTATTGGATAGTAGGAGGGGTTTTCTCTTGGTTAGTAGTACCACCTTTAGCAGCTTACCTTACCATTCCAGATTTTTCTTCGATTATTGCTGGTAGCGAAGGCAGTGTTTTATTTTGGACATACACGATGGGCGTTTTGTGGGGAATTGGCGGATTAACTTATGGTCTAGGGGTAAGATATTTGGGTATATCATTAGGTAGTTCAATTATTCTAGGGCTTTGCTCTGTATTTGGTTCAATTATTCCCTCTATCTATTACTACTTTAATAAAACCGCTGGAAAAGATACTATCTACGATTTAATTTCTACTAGCTGGGGACAAATGGTATTGCTTGGCTTAGCCGTTTGTGTACTAGGTATTGTGATTTGTGGAAAAGCTGGTAGCAGAAAAGATAAAGATTTAGTAGGACAAGTAAATGCTGAAAATCAAGAATTTGATATTGTAAAAGGGCTTACCTTTTCAATCATTTCAGGGATATTGAGTGCTTGTTTTAGTTTTGGTATTGAAGCAGGGTCAGCAATGTCTAACATTGCCAATGAAATTTGGGTAACAAACAACCCTGGACAAGGCGAGTTTTTGTATCGTAACAATGTGGTATATGTAGTTATTCTTTGGGGAGGCTTAACCACCAACTTAATCTGGTGTGTTTACTTAAACTTCAAAAATAAATCTTTTGGAGATTATACCAATGCTCAGACGCCTTTATTGAAAAACTATGTTTTCTGTGCAGTAGCAGGTACTACATGGTTTTTACAATTCTTTTTCTATGGTATGGGCGAAAGCAAGCTAGGTAATGGACCAAGCTCTTGGATACTTCACATGGCATTTATCATTTTAGTAGCCAACTCTTGGGGGCTAGTATTGAATGAATGGAAAGGTGTTTCTAAAAAAACATTGTCTACTATTCTAGTAGGTATCCTAACAATTGTCATTTCTGTATTAATAGTAGGGTATGGAAATTCGTTGAAAGGCTAAGAATTTTTTTATAAAAAAGATGAGCATCAAATTTAAAAGTTTGGTGCTCTTTTTTTATGCCCATCAATTGGCTTGTAGAGGTAAGTAATTGAAATAAACGTTGAATATTTCTGATAAATGTCTTTTTAGCATGGTCAAAAAATAATACACTTAAAAATAACATTATTTAGCTAAGCTTTTTTTGATTAATGAAGGATATCTTCTGCTAAATTTTATTTGAATATGAAATACGCATAATATCTTTTTTTTAAGAATAGTAGTATCTTTGAATTTAAGGACAAATTTTTGTGTAATTTAGATAAGAGATTCTTTCCCTTTTATCTATAAATCAGAGGTTTGAGATAGGCGTGTCGCTGTTATCTATCGTAATTTAATAATTGGTTTAGAAAAATATTTTAATCAATAATATCAATTAAAACCTAACCTTAATTTACAATGAAAATCCAACAAAGCGTATTCAAAAACAATCAGTGGAAAAGTATCTCAGAAGGCAATGATTTTGTTGCCTCAAATGCAAATTTGGTTTTAGCCTTTGGCGAACGAATTTGTCTCGAAACAGTTAAGCCCTATCAATATCTTAAAGATTTATACCCTAATGCAGATATCGTAATTAATTCTACTTCTGGAGAAATTTATCAAGATTCCGTCCACGATGGTTCAATTATCGTAACTGCTATACAATTCGATAAAACACTTGTTAAAAGTATTGCTATAGATATTCAAAGCCATTATGAAAGCGGAAGTGCTGGCGAAAAAATAGCATCTGGCTTAGAAGGAGACAACCTAAAAGCCATTTTCATTATTTCAGATGGTTCTAAAGTAAATGGGAGTGAATTGATTGCTAGCTTGAACCACAAAATCAATGAAAATATTTTGGTTTCTGGTGGTTTAGCGGGTGATGGATCAAGGTTTGAAAAAACATTGGTTAGTCTCAACAATGACCCACAAGAAGGAAAAATCGTTGCCGTAGGACTTTATGGTGAAAATCTCAGATTAGGACATGGAACCATGGGTGGCTGGGATGGTTTTGGTCCTGAACGCAAAGTAACAGAGTCGGAATACAATATATTATACAAAATTGGAGATGTAGCCGCACTAGATTTATACAAAGAATACCTAGGTAAATATGCAGAGGGGCTTCCTGGGGCTGCGCTTCTTTTTCCTTTATCCATGCGTGAAACCGAAGATTCAGAACCAGTAGTAAGAACAATTCTTTCGATTGATGAAGAAAAGAAGAGTATGACTTTTGCTGGTGAATTACCAAAAGGCTCTTTGGTGCGTTTTATGAAGGCCAATTTTGACCGTTTAGTTGACGCTTCAGCCAAAGCTGCCCAAGACTCTATTCAACCTTTTGAAGATTCTCCAGAATTAGCCATTTTGGTAAGCTGTGTAGGAAGAAAATTAGTACTTGGACAAAGAACTGAAGAGGAGGTTGAGGCGGCCCGTGAAATAATGGGTGATGATACTATTATAACAGGTTTTTATTCATACGGAGAGATATCACCTCTCAATCCGAATGCTCGTTGTGGATTGCATAATCAAACCATGACAATAACCACACTTTCTGAAAATTGATTATAATGAATAATACAACATTTCATCGCTTACTTGCCAAGCAAATAAAAAAACATTTATCAGACGAATGTTTGGAAAATGAAAACTTCCAGACCTTTATAAAAGCTGTTAATGATTCATATCTTAGTTTTGATAGAGACAAAGAATTATTTGAACATTCTTCTTTATTGAATGATAGAGACTATGCTGAAATCAATACTAAACTTAAGGAGGAAATAAAACAAAGACGCCTTTCTGTTGAAAAATTGATTGAAGCTATTTATTCGTTAGAAGTAAATGAAAGCTCTGAAGTAAAATCTTTAGATCCTGATAATCTACTGGAATTGATGGATTTCTTAAAAATTCAAATTGATAATCGTAAGCAACTTGAATTTGATCTTATCCGCTCGAAAGAAGAGGCAGAGGCTGCTACACAGGCAAAATCAGAATTTCTTTCAATGATGAGCCATGAGATTCGTACTCCTTTGAATGCTATCGTAGGGCTTACTTATTTGATGCAACAAGAAGAAGTATCGGAATCGTTGGCTGAAAATTTAAAAATACTTCAATTCTCGACGAATAATTTACACGTACTTATCAACGATATCTTAGATTTTAGTAAGATTGAAGCTGGCAAAGTTGAGCTTGAAAATGTTCCTTTTGATATTAAACAATTGATATCAAACATCAAAAAAGCCAATCAGATTAAGGCTGAGGAAAAAGGAAATAAGATAAAATTAATGATTGATGATGATGTACCTAATGTCGTAGTCGGAGATGCCTTACGTTTAGGACAAATCATCACAAACTTAGTATCGAATGCCGTTAAGTTTACTAAAAATGGAAGCATAACAGTAGAACTTGCTCAGCAAAGAAGAACAGCAACACATGTAACGCTGGATATTTCTATTACTGATACGGGGATAGGTATTCCAGAGGAAAAGCAAGCAATGATTTTTGATAAATTTACGCAAGCTAATTCTGAAACTACGCGTCAGTTTGGTGGTACTGGTCTTGGCTTAGTAATTACAAGAAGCTTGTTGCAATTACACGGCAGTGATATTAATCTTCAAAGTGCAGAGGGCAAAGGTTCAACATTTTATTTCACGTTAGAATTAGAAATAGGTACTGAGCTAAGAGCAAAAGTATCGAGTGAAGGACATAATGAATTGCTTAACGAACATACCTTAAAAGGAGTAAGGGTGCTTTTGGTTGAGGATTATCCGATGAATATCAAAGTAGCGACTAAATTCTTAGAACGTTGGCAAATTGTGATTGATGTAGCTGAGAATGGACAACTTGCGATAGATAAGTATCAAAAAGGAAAGTACGATTTAATATTAATGGATATTCAGATGCCAGTATTAGATGGATATTCTGCAACAGCCAGAATCAGAGAGTCTGACACGGATATACCAATTATTGCATTGACGGCTTCAGCTACGCTGAACAATCAGGACAGGGCATTTTTAGTGGGAATGAATGACTATGTTACCAAACCATTCAACCCTAATGAGCTTTTCCAGAAGATTGCGAAATATAGTTATAGATAGTCATTATTATTACATAAAAAAAGGCGCTTAATGAATTTTCATTAAGCGCCTTTTTTATGTAAAGAGTGTTTTATAAAGCTGCTTGAAGCTTACTTAATTCGGCTTTCAATACAGGGATTCCTTCACTTAATTTAATTTGAAAAGCATTCCAATGAGCCAAGATTCCTTCGTATTCTGGATTTTCTTTGATTTTCTTTTCCATAACAAGCAAATACTTCTCTAGCTCAGTTAATCCAACCATGCCTAATGTTGGCTTTAATTTATGCGTAAGTTTTCTTAAATCTTCCCACTTTTGTTCATGAATTAAACTCGGAAATTCATTGAAATCTGGCAGTACATCTTCTAAAAATGTCTGAAAAATATCAGCTGCATATTCTTTGTCATCTCCGTAAAGATCATCTAAGCGTTCCTTGTCAAGAACAATGCCGTGGGTATAATCATTATTACTAGCACTAGTAGATGACTCTTCTGGTACAAGCACAGCATATTCAGATTTTGTATTTACATAATTCTGAATGACACTCAATAAGTGATTTGGAGAAAAAGGCTTAGTCACGAAATTATTCATGCCTACTTCAAATGCTTTATTTTTTTGATCAAGCATTGCCGAAGCCGTTAGGGCAATAATAGGCGTGTTTTGATTAATATTTTCAGTGTTACGAATCTTAATCGTCGCTTCATATCCATCCATATTTGGCATTTGGATATCCATCAAGATAATATCAAAACGTTCTTTCCTAGCCTTCTCGACAGCTTTTTTACCATCGGAAGCAATGGTGTAAGTAAAATGCCATTTGCTCAATAAGCTACTAATGTATTTTTGATTCATGGCATTGTCTTCAGCAACGAGTACCTTACACGACTCTAGGTTACTGTTTGCTTCTTGAATGACATGATTATTTTTTACAACTTCAGTTTTAGCCTTTTGGAAAGGTAGCGTGACGATAAAAGTAGTTCCTTCTCCTTCTCTACTTCTTACCACGATGGTTCCGCCTTGTAGTTCTACTAGCTGTTTAGTAATGGCTAGCCCCAAACCTGTTCCTTTGTGTTTATGTCCTTGTTCAGAATCTACTTGTTTGAATTTCTGGAAGATTAAATCTAATTTATTTTCAGGAATACCAATCCCTGTATCTGAAATCTTGAATTCAATCCAACAAGTGTCTAATTCCTCCCTTTGAAGTTTCACCATGATATCAATACTGCCTTGTTCTGTAAACTTTTCAGCATTGCCTATGATATTCAACAATATTTGGTTGAGTAGTAAATCGTCTCCTAAATAATTGCCACTTATTTTTACATCTGTCAATAGATTAATTTCTACAGGGCTACTATCAAGTTTTATCTGGAAAACCCTTTGAATAGTACGGAGTAACCCAACCAATTCAAAAGGATGCTTGTGTATCTCTATTCGTCCTGCTTCTATTTTTGCCATGTCTAATAAATCTGAGATAAGACTGTGTAAAAAATCAGCTGATGTTTTCAAGATATCCAAGTATTCAAATTGCTCATTTGTTGGACGTGTATCAAACATCAAATGGGTCATACCAATAATAGCATTCAGAGGCGTACGAATTTCATGGCTCATATTTGCCAAGAATTGCTTTTCAGCTTGTCTAGCTTCCTCTGCGATTACTTTCGCTTTTGCTAGTTCTTGTTCAAGGAGTTTTCTAGCAGTAATGTCGTAATGAATACCCATAGAGGCTACTACGTCTCCATGTTCATCCATAATAGGCGCACCGCTAATTAATACCCAGATAGGCGTTCCGTCTTTCTTAATTAACGATAATTCATACGAACTTGCTTCTCCTTTTTCTCTTTCTTCTTGACGCTCGTCAACAATTTCTGTTTCAGCTTCTGGCAAAAACAATTCTTTGGCATTTTGCCCAACAAGTTCTTCATTGGTATAGCCCAACATTTCGCAGAAACGGTCGTAGGCTCTTAGGATTGTATGGTTATTGTCAACTTCCAATAAACCCAACTCCATATTATCTAAAATACCTCTATACTTTTCTTCACTTTTACGAAGTTGTTCATGAGCTAAATATTTATCAGTTACGTCAGAATAATTGAATAAATGCCCTTTGTATTGCCCTTCAAGAAAGATAGGAATATAGTTTCTTTCTACGATTCGGCCATCTACTAACTCAATTTGTTCGTCTATTACAATTTCTCTTTTATTTAAAATCTCTTCGACTCTAACAACAAATTCTTCAGGATTTTTGAAAAGTTTTTTTACATCATCTATCAGCGTAAAGCAATTAATTCCCACAAGGTCATTAGGTGCTTTAGTGATTTCGAACAAATCGCAAAACAATTGATTGGTTAAAATGATGGTATGGTGTTCATCTTCTACCAAAACGCCTTTTTGTAGGTTTGAAATCAAATTTCCAAACCGAGCTTGCGTAGCTCTCAGGGTATCTTCAGTTGTTTTTCGTTCTGTAATATCTCGCGCAACGGCTACTAATTCAATAGAGTCGTCGTCGTTTTCAATGCGTCTTACGTTCTGACCAATCCACACTATTTGACCAGATTTTGATTTTATAGGAAATTCATTATAAGTACTTTCTTCCTTATTCTGAACCATTTCCGTATAGAAATTAATAAGGGATTCTTGATACGCTGGTAAAACTAAAGTAGTAAAATGTTGGCCGATAATTTCATCTTCAGAAAAGCCTAATCTTTCTTTTACAACTGGATTAACATAGGTAAAGTAGCCATCCACAGATACTTTGTAAATAATATCCTGAACAGACTCTATTAAATGACGATATCTTTTCTCTGTTTTTTGTAATTCACCAACAGTAGTTTTTACTTGTTGCTCAAGGCTTTGGTTAAGTATTTGTAATTTTTCAGTGGTCTGGTAGAGTTCCAAAGCCTTCTTTTCCAAGATATTCTCAGTTTCTTGATGAGCTTGTTTTTCTAGCTCTATTTGACGCTTGAGCTTTTCTATTTCTTCCATATTAATTTTTTACACAATCAAAGGTTTTTGCTTCAACCCGCTAGTTGGGATATATAAAACATAAAATTTTCCAAAATATTAAACTTTATAAAAGTTTAATATTTGTTTATCATAAAGCGTGTAGGTTGAAGTTATTAAATCACACTTTTTAATGAATTTAAAAAATGGTTAATGGTACTAAATAATGATACTTATATATGGTTTTTGTTTATTCAATATGCTTGTGTGTTATTGGGAAAAAAGAAGTTAGCTTAGGATTAAAACTAAAATCCATTTAGACTTTTAGAAACGCTAAAATTGAGTGCCAAATGGAACTTTGAAGTTTATAAATTAATTATTTTGTACTGAATTTATGAGGTTATAGGAGATTACATAGCTTTGATAAATGACTATGAAATTTAGCATTTTTTTTGTTAAAAATGTGTGTAGTGACAATAATTATACAAAATAACATTAAAGTTTTACTTTTTATAAAAATATCTTGATAATAGCTTTTTTATTTTACCTTTTCTGCCATTAAAAGCGCTATTCTTATTTTATGATATTCATATTTTGCATCCATCGCTTCAAATAAAGGTTTTACAGGGTCGCCTTTTTTTACGTTCATTACTTTGGCTGCTCCCATAATTTGTTCATATTCAGTGGGAGTAATAAAGGCTGAAATATCAATGTTTTCTCCATCTTCATACAATTTGGCAAGATGTGAAAAAATAGTAACAGGGTTCAAATTTCGTTGTTCTGCAATTTCTTCTATCGAAAAACCTTCTTTGTACAACTGGAAAGTATAATGATGGGTATCGATGCCTGTAGCCTGGCTACCTTTTGGAACAGTTTTCAGAAAATTTCTAATTTCAAGTAAGAAAGCCTCTCCAAATTGTCGATATTTCTGTTCACCTACTCCCGAAACATTCATGATTTCTAACTGAGTAAGAGGTTTTTTCTGTGCCATATCTGATAGCGTAGCATCTGAGAAAACCACAAAAGGCGGAATATTTCTATCATCCGCTATTTGTTTTCTTAGCACTCTCAAACGCTCAAACAGGGCATCTTTAATAACTTCTTTTTTGCTTTTCTCTTTTGGTATATTGGCTTCGCGTTCGGCTTGTTTTTCTTCAAAGGGTCTATAACGCACCAATTGTACTTTTCTGCCTTCCTTTAAGATAGCCCACGATGCCTTATTGAGCTTATAAGCATGGGCTTCGTCATAAGCAATATCCATGACACCCGAATTCAGCATTTGTTGTAAATAGTCTGCCCACTCATCCGCTTTTAACTCTTTCCCTACCCCAAAAGTTTTGATTTCATGGTATTTATGTTCGATAATTCTTCTGTTGTTCGCCCCTCTCAGAATATCAATCAACATACTCATAGCAATGTTTTCACCAGTACGAGCAATGGCCGAAAGAGCTTTTTGGGCTATTAATGTAGCATCAAACCTAATCGGAGGGTTTTTACAAACATCACAATTACCACAATCGGTTGTAACCTCTTCGTTAAAATAGCTCAAAAGGATACGTCGTCTACAAATTTCAGCTTCGGCATATTGTTTCATCCGTTCTACTTTGGCTACTTGCACTTCTTTCATTTCAGCAGGCAATTCCGACGTAGCAATCATATCTTTCCTGACTAATAAGTCATTATAAGAATAGAAAAGTAAGGTATCCGACTTTAGTCCATCACGCCCAGCACGACCAATTTCCTGATAAAAACTTTCTACATTTGATGGCATCGAATAATGGATTACCCAACGCACATTCGATTTATCAATACCCATTCCAAAAGCGATAGTGGCTACTATTACCTGAATGTCATCTTGAATAAATTGATTTTGCACTCTAGAACGTTCATTGGCAGGCATTCCTGCATGATAACACTTAGCGTTAATGCCTACTTTTTGTAAGGCTTCGGCTACGGATTCAGTGTTTTTTCTACTCAGACAGTAAATGATACCACATTGTCTAGGATGTTCTGCAATAAAGTTTTGGATAATTTTAACACGATTCCTTCCTGCTTGTACAGCAAGCGAAAGGTTGGGTCTATCAAAAGAAGAAATGAAAACTTTTGCATCGGGAATGCCCAATTGAGATAATATGTCTTTACGGGTCACTTTGTCGGCAGTGGCTGTTAAAGCAATCATCGGTACGTTTGGTAACGCTTTTTTTAAGACGTTCAGTTTAGTGTATTCTGGTCTGAAGTCATGCCCCCATGTAGAAACACAGTGCGATTCGTCAATGGCAAACAGGCTAATATTTAACGAAACTACCCATTCTAAATATCCTTGTGTAAAGAGTTTCTCTGGAGAAATATATAATAGTTTTAGCTCGCCATTTCTACATTGGCGTTCTATATTGCTTTGTTCTTGGGTAGTTAGGGATGAATTGACATACTCCGCCGCAATACCATTAGCCTTTAAGGCCTGCACTTGGTCGTGCATTAAGGCAATTAATGGCGAAATCACCAAGGTTAACCCTTGCATCATCAAGGCTGGAATCTGAAAACATAATGATTTTCCCCCGCCCGTTGGCATCAACACCATTGCATCTTGCCCATAAAGGACCCAGTCAATAATATCTGATTGTAATGGTCTGAAGGCATTGTAGCCGTAGTATTGCTTAAGGACTTGTTCTTTGGTGAGTGACATGAATTTTTACCGAACGTAGGAGTTGTTTAAATGGCATTTTTATGCAATTTACATTTTTCAGGTGATTTTTGCTTAAGATTAGGGCAATGAAACAAAGTTCTATTACTTTTGATAAACAAAATTTAACATACGAGTAGCTTGAAATCTGATAAATAGCTACCTACTTCTTTGATTAAAATAAAATGACAAAATCCATAAACATTAATCCACCAATCCGTAAATTTTTAACGGCAGATTTTCAATTAAGCACTTGGGAAAGTGTAAAACCTTTATTTGATAATTTAGTAGAACGTACTATTAATAGTGCAGAAGATTTACGTAAGTTTTTCACTGACCGTTCTGAATTAGAAAGCTATCTTTCTGAAAACTTTGCTTGGCGTTATATCAAAATGACTTGTGATACGGGCGACAAAGAAATCAAAGCAAATTTTGACGATTTTGTTACTGAAATACAACCTCATTTGGCTGAATACGACGATGTTTTGAATAAAAAGACGTTGGAAAGCCCATTTTTGGATGAGTTGACTGATACAGGTTTTGACATTACGATTAGGGGAATGAAGAAATCGACTGAAATTTTCAGAAATGAAAACATTACGTTGTTTACTGAAATTCAGAACCTTTCTAGCCAATATCAAGCGATAGTAGGAGCGATGACGGTTGAGCTTGACGGACAAACCAAAACTTTACAACAAGCAGGAGTTTTCTTGGAAAATGCCGACCGTACACTAAGAGAATCTGTTTATAGAAAAATACAAGAACGCCGCTTTCAAGACCACGAGAAGCTGGACGAGCTTTTTAATAAATTGACAGCTTTGCGTCATCAGATTGCCTTGAATGCAGGGTTTGAAAATTACCGTGATTATTCTTTTGCAGCATTAAAGCGTTTTGATTATACGGCTGCCGATTGCTTTAATTTCCATGATGCCGTAGCTGAAACCCTTGTTCCGATGTTGAACAATTTAGCGAAGGAAAGAAAAAGTGCTTTAGCTGTTAGCGAATTACGTCCTTGGGACAAAGGCGTTGATGCACAAGGGCGCCCAGCGTTACATCCTTTTAAAGGAGGAGAAGATTTATTGAATAAAACCATTGAATGTTTTACGCAATTAGATCCATTCTTAGGCGAATGCCTAACCATTATGAAAGAGATGGGGCGTTTGGATTTAGAGTCAAGAGTCGGAAAAGCACCAGGGGGATATAATTATCCATTAGAAGAAACAGGCTTTCCGTTCATTTTTATGAATGCCTCATCATTGATGCGTGACGTAATTACGATGCTTCATGAGGGCGGCCATGCGGTGCATTCTATCGTGACGAAAGATTTGATGTTGAATACTTTCCGTAATTTCCCTTCGGAGGTAGCAGAATTAGCTTCGATGTCGATGGAACTGATTTCGATGGATTTCTGGAATGTGTATTTTGATAACGAGGAGGAGTTAAAGCGTGCTAAAATTCAACATTTGGAAGACATCATCAGTACACTTCCGTGGGTAGCAACGGTTGATAAATTCCAACACTGGATTTATGAAAACCCAACGCATACGGTTGAAGAGCGTACTAAGGCTTGGGTAAATATCTACGAAAAATTTACTGATTCGATAACGGATTGGTCTGGTTTAGAAAATTATAAATCGTGGATGTGGCAACGTCAATTACATATTTTTGAATTGCCTTTTTATTATATCGAATACGGTATTGCACAGTTAGGCGCTATTGGTGTATGGAAAAACTATAAGGAGAATCCAGAAAAAGGATTGGAAGGATATTTGAATGCTTTGAAATTGGGTTATACCAAACCAATGCGTGAGATTTATGAGGCGGCCAATATTCCTTTTGATTTTTCAAAAGAACACATTGCTTCGTTGATGGATTTCGTGCAGGCAGAATTAGCCATTTTGAAAAAGTAAGTATGCTCCAAAACTAAAAAATCCCTTTTAACAATGTTAGAAGGGATTTTTTGTATGTATCTAAGCAAGGAAAACTACACCTTGATTTCAACATCAACACCTGAAGGCAACTCTAATTTCATTAACGCATCAACTGTTTTTGGAGAAGATGAGAAAATATCAATTAGACGCTTGTAAGTACATAATTGGAATTGTTCACGAGCTTTTTTGTTAACGTGTGGAGAACGCAAAACTGTGAATTTTTCAATTTTTGTAGGCAAAGGAATTGGTCCTGAAACCACTGCACCTGTAGCTTTAACCGCTTTCACGATTTTCTCAGCCGATTTGTCCACCAAAGTGTGGTCAAATGACTTCAATTTAATTCTGATTTTTTGATTCATCGAATTGGTACGTTTAAATGATTTGATTCCCTTAACGAAAGTACCATTAGCTTCATTTTCGGGACTGCAAAATTAGTGAATTTATTCATACTCAGAACGATAACAACCAAAAATATTTAGCAATTCTATTGAAATGTTTTATGTCATTTCCAATATTTTAGGAGAGTACTCCCCAAAAAATAAATCAAAAAGCATTTTTTAAGTAAGAATTAAAGAGCAAAAGTTAACAAATGTTAATGAGAGAAATATCTGAGTAAAGAAAATCTATCCGTTACTAAAAACGTATTTGAGCATAACAAAATATTGAATGTTTATTCAATATTTTAACGCTTTTTGGGGTGAATGACTGGTTTTATTTTACAAACCGTATAGGTAATATATTTCCTGTTTTGGAATTTTACTATACTCTTGCAAAAATAAATTAATATTATTTTTTAAAATATATTTAATTGATTATCAACAATTTATGTGTTTTTATTGAAAAATTAAAATAAATGTTTCCAACTATTACAACTACGGTGGGGTCATTGTTGAAACAAACTTTTTAAAAATCATGAAAAAAATCATTTTAAGTGTATTCGTAGCCTCACTGTTATTCTCATGCTCTATGGAGAATACTCCTTACATTCCGACGTATACTATTGGCGAAAATTTTAATACTTCAATAGAGGGTTGGAAAGGAGATTTTGCAGATTATCCAGTAGGTTCTGAAGATTTCTATGAGTTAAAATTTGCTCAGGCTAAGTTGCCAATGCCATTGGATACCACCAAAAAAGCATTGAGAATTTCGGGCAATAATCATAGTGATGATTTGTTTATGTATATCACCAGAAAATACTCTGGTTTGAAGGCTAATCAGAAGTATTCGATAAGCTTTGAAGTAGAATTTGCTTCGAATGCTCCTTCAAATGCAATGGGTGTGGGTGGTGCCCCTGGCGAAAGCGTTTATTTTGGATTAGGCTTTACCTCAATCGAGCCTAAAAAAGTGATAGATAGTACCTCTAATCACTACAAAATGAACATTAAAAAGATGCAACAGGCGACTAGTGGCGACGACATGAAAGTGTTTGGAAACATTGCAAATGGTACTGAGAAAAGTGAGTATAAATTAATCAGAAAATCAGGAGTACTTACAGGAACTACTGATGCTAAAGGAGACATTTGGTTGATTTTAGGCACTGATTCGGGTTTTGAAGCCACTACTACTTTGTACTACACAGGCTTAAAGGCGATTGTTCAAGAAGTACAAGGAAGCATTTAATTTAGCGAAGGACTTTTGATGCATCAGCATTAAAGTCCTTTGGTATTCATGCCAATGGCAGAAAGTATTCGAGTAAACTCTTCGTTCATCGGAGCAATGATTCGAGTACTTTCTTGCGTAAATGGATGAGTGAATACTAATTCTTGTGCATGTAAAAGCATGGTATGTAAATCGAATTTTTCTTCAAACATTTTATTATGTTTACATTCGCCATACGTTTTATCGCCTATCAAATAATGCCTTAATTGAGCAAAATGCCTGCGAATTTGATGCATTCTACCTGTTTCTGGTGAAATCTCTGCTAGAGAATACCGCGAAGTTGGATAGCGACTTACTTCAATCTGAAGTTCTATTTGTTGCAAACATCTAAAATGGGTAATGGCGTCTTGAAATCCTCCTTTCTCACGTTCCAAAGGTCTGTCAGTCATACCCGTTTCGGGTAAAAAACCCCTTACTAAGGCTAAGTATTTCTTCTGGATACTATGGGCTTCAAATTGCTTTTTTACTTCTTTATCTGCTTCTGCCGAAAGGGCAAATAATAATACACCTGAGGTCTTGCGGTCTAAACGATGGCAAGGACTAACCCAACAATTCAATTGGTCGCGTAATAGTTGTAACGCAAAAACACTTTCATCGGCAGCAATAGAAGAACGGTGTACCAATAAATTATGCGGTTTGTTAATAGCAACAAAATGTTCGTCTTGGAAAAGTATAGGAAGTGGTGGAAATTCTTGAGACATTCAGCGTGAGATTACATCAAATATTGATGCAATTTACGATGCTTTTTACCGAATTCAGAAAATTCCATTTTTAAAGTCTTATTTATTCTGTAATTTCAAGGAAAGCAACACTATTTAATACTTCTTCTCCAAACCGTACTCATGCTTTCCAAACGTCAATTCCTAAAAACATTTACAGGTATTTCGGCTATTTCGATGCTGGATATTGAAAGTCTTCTGGCAAAAAAAAGTGATATTCCTGCCCAGCAATTAGCCGAAGATGAAGCTTTTTGGTTAAACATCCGACAAGCCTATAACTTCACTCATGATTTTATCCATCTTGAAAATGGCTATTATTCTTTAGCTTCTAATGAAGTATTAGAAAGCTATATTCAACACATACGGGATGTAAACAAGGTGTCATCTTATTATATGCGGACTCGCCAGTTTGATGATAAATTGGTTTCTCGAAAACAATTGGCAGACTTGCTCGGCTGTTCGTATGAAGAACTAATTATTACACGGAATACTACTGAGTCGCTAGATACTATCATTGCGGGCTTTAATTGGAAAGAAGATGATGAAGCCATTATGGCTGAACAAGATTATGGAGCGATGTTGGATATGTTCAAGCTACAAGCACGTAGATATGGCATGGTGAATAAAATAGTGTCAGTACCTAATCATCCAAAATCAGACGAAGAAATTGTGGAGGTGTATGAAAAAGCTATTACGCCCAAAACTCGTTTACTAATGATTTGCCACTTAATTAATATTACAGGACAGATTTTACCTGTTAAGAAAATTGTAGAGATGGCACATCGTCATGGAGTAGAAGTGATGGTAGATGGTGCTCATGCTTTTGGTCATTTAGATTTTAAAATTGCAGACCTTGGGGGTTGCGATTATTATGGTAGTAGTTTGCATAAATGGCTTGGAAATCCGTTAGGGGCAGGGATTCTTTATGTCAGGAAAGATAAAATAAAACAGATTTGGCAATTGTATGGAGATATGAATTTTGCCGATGACGATATTCGTAAACTGAATCACACAGGGACCGTACCTGTTGCTACAGACTTAGCCATTCAGGATGCTATTAAATTTCATCAGAAAATTGGTATTCAACGAAAGGAAGCTCGTTTAAGATTCCTTCAAAAATATTGGACAGATAAAGTACGAGACAATCCGAATATCATACTCAATACTCCTAAAGAAAATACCCGTAGTTGTGCTATTGCCAATGTGGGCGTAAAAGGGAAAACTCCTCCTGAATTATCAAAGCTTCTTTTTGATAAATACAAAATCTTCACGGTGGCGATTGCTAATCAAAAAGCGAATGTGATGGGTGTAAGAGTAACCCCACATTTGTATATTACTACGCAGGAGTTGGATGTGTTTGTAAAAGCGTTGAACGAAATAGCTGGCTGAGTATTATTATCAAATAGAAGCTATCTCCAATTTTTCCTAGAATAGTATAGTTTAACAAAAAAGCCTCGTAGAGGCTAAATATCGGTAGCTACATTTGTGGTAAAATGTAAACGGATATTTCCCTCCTAGCCCCATCGGGGCGAAATATTTCGACCCAATGGGGCTAGGAGGTGGCTAGCAAGATACTTCTACCGATATTCCGTTCCTAACGGAACTATGAATCAAAAAAGCGGTTGAAAACTAATTTCAACCGCTTTTTTGATTTTAACATTCGGAATGACTAATTTTTTGATGATAATTGAAGATTTTGGATAAGATTAAATTTATATTAAACTTTTCCAAAGTTGTAATTAAGCTTCTACACGAACAAGATTTGCTTCCATTACTTCAGACAACTGTTTTATCGTCTGGATTTTATCCACTTCATTATCTGGCAAAACAATTCCATAAGTATTTTCTAAATAAACAATTAATTCAAGGAATTCTAATGAGTTCATCCCTAAATCTGCATAAAAACGTTTCTGTGGTGCAATTAATCGCGGATTGATATAGAAATTCCGTGATAAAAATTGAATAAGTTTACTCGTGTTGAATTTCATTGATTTAAAATTTTAATTTAATAGATAAAATTCTCTCTGTTAAAAACGCTCAATGATATTCAAATAGTATTTCACTTAGGGCTTGTAAAAGCTTATTAAGCCACAGTTGCTTTTTTACTAATACTTGGCGGAAGTAACTTATACATTACTGGCGTAACCAAACGAGCCAACAATGTAGAACTTGTAATACCACCGATTAGTACAATTGCCAAAGGCGAATACAAATCAGAATATTCAATGATCAATGGAATTAATCCTCCGATGGCAGTGAATGATGTTAATAAGATGGGTACGAAACGAATTTCACCTGCTTGGTGAATGGCTTCGTCTAGTTCCATCCCGTCTTCTCTGAGTTGATTCGTGAAATCTACTAATAAGAGCGAGTTTTTAATTTCTATACCAATTAAGGCTATAAAACCAATTACGGCCGTAAACGATAAATTTTCTCCTGCAATTAACAGCCCAACAATGGCTCCGACAATTCCCAGAGGAATAACGGAAAGTACAATGAGCGTCGATTTAAAATTCCTAAATTCTAAGATAAGAATAGCAATCATCCCAAAGACAGTTATCAGGATAATTACCCCTATGCCTCCGAAAGATTTTTCTGCATTTTCTGCTTCACCCGATACGGTATAGTAAAAACCTTGTGGGAATTTGAATTTATTCAATTTCTGAATTAATTCTTGATTTACTTTGGCAGTATTATAACCAGACTTCAAAAACGTAGAAATGGTTACATAGCGGTCTTTATTATAATGTTTAATCTGGTTGGGTGAAGTTTCAAATTTCACTTCAATCAATTGCTTCACAGGAATAGCTGTTCCTAAGGCATTATTGACGTAGAGATTATCAAATACCTCAAAATTCTGTTTGGTATCAGTTCTTGGAATCGAAACATTAATGTTATAGTCATCAATTTGTCCTTCTTCACGATAAGTCCCTACATTCAAGCCCGCAATGCCCAAACGCACTGTGCGGTCGATATCTGAAATGTTTACGCCCAACAAACCAGCTTTTTCCTTGTTGATATGTACTCTTAGGTCAGTTGGTTGTACTCTTAGCGGATTGTCTGTATAAATAGAGCCTTCCTGAGCTGCTAAAATCTTTTCAATTTGCCCAGCAATGATTCTTAAACTATCTAAATTATTCCCAAAAACTCTGTAAGCAATCGGTGCTTCCAAAGGTGGGCCTTGTTCAAAATCTTTTACTTCAATTTTAGCATTTGGATAATTAGCCAACTGAGTTCTCAGGCGGTCGATTATCTGCTTTTTCTCCTTCGTTTCAACATCTTGTAAAAGAACAAAAATCTGGCCAAAGTTTTCAGATTCTGCCCCACCAATTACATTATAATAAATCCTTGGATTGCCTCTACCAATGTTAGCCGCAATGTTTTTAATTTCTGGTTCTTTTTTTAATTCATTTTCTACAAAACGCACTACTTCGTTCGTCGCTTTTAGGTTGGTTCCTACAGGTGTTGTTATGTTGACCAAAAACATGGGCTTTTCGGAAGTAGGGAAAAGCGAGAAGCCTAAAAAGAATTTGGCAATCATCATCACGCCTACAAAGATGCCTAAAGAACCTGCCAAGGTGATTTTGGGATGTTTTAAACACCAATCCATCAATTTACCATAGGTAGCAGAAATCAAACGCTTCATGCCTCTTAAAATGAAATTACCATCAGCATTTTCATGATTTTTTAAGATAACACTTGATAAAAACGGCACGATAGTCAAGGCCACAACCATAGAGGCTAGTACTGTAACACTTACAGCCATAGGTAAACTACGAATGAATTTTCCAGCGGCTTCTGGTAAGTTGGCCACAGGTAAAAAAGCAAAGATTAAGAGTACCGTACAACCTACTACTGCTAAGCTAATTTGTTTGGTGGCATCAATCGCCGCTTGTTTTTTAGGAATCCCCATCCGCATAAATCGCTCAATGTTTTCGACGACTACGATAGAATCATCTACCAGAATACCCAATGCTACAATCATCCCAACAATAGAAAGTTGGTTGATGGTAAAACCTAAGGCATATAAAAGGGCTAATCCAATGGCCAATGAAAGCGGAATAGAAATCATAACCACTAAACTGGCCCTAGAACCCAAAGGCAAAAGGGTAATCAAGACCAATAAGATAGCAATGCCGAAATCTTTGGCGAAACGCATCAAGCGTTTATCAACAGATTCTGCTTGATCGAATACTTTTACCAAGTCTACCGATTTAGGTAATGTCTTTTTGAACTCCTCGATTTTTGGGTCAGTCTGTGCTCGTACTTTAATAATGTTTTGCCCAAACTTCTGGCAGGCAGTTACAAACACACTTCTGTGTCCATTTAAGCGCGTTTTATGGGTTTCGTCTTCGTAGGCATATTTTACTTCTGCAATGTCTTTTAAATAAACGATTTTAGTGCCGTTGGTAAATACAATAACGTTTTTGATTTCCTCAATATCTTTAAAATTGCCAGAGGTTTTTACATTGAATTTTTTGTTTGAAAGATTCAACGAACCACCCGGAATATTTACGTTTTCAGACTGAATAGCTCCTAACACTCTGTTGACAGGAATTTTGTCTTGTGCCAATTTTGCCTGATTCAACTCAACCGAAATCTTTCGCTGAGGAAAGCCCCAACTTTTAATATTTTTTAGAGAACGGTTTTTCTCTAAAGTTTTTTCCAAATCGTCGGCATACTTTTCTAATTGAGAATAGGGGAGGTTTTCAGATACCAAGGCAAATTGGTAGATATTTACACCGTCGGGCTGATACCGTTCTATGCGTACATCTAGCACATCGGCGGGTAACTCTTTTCTAACGGCGTTCATTTCACGCACTATCTCTTGGTATTTTTCTTCTGGGTCCGACTCAAAAGCATATTCTACCTGAAAAATAGCTACACCATCATAAATACTGGTTCTAACTCTTTCGATATTATCTAATTCGTTGATACGCTTTTCTACTACATCGGCTACTAACTGCTCAACGTCTTTTGGCGATGCACCTGGGTAAATAACAGTGACACCAAACTGAGGAGAAGAAAATTCAGGGTCTTCTCCACGAGGCATATTCAATAAGGAGTAAATACCTATTGAAAGGATACCCAAAAACACGACCAGCGTGAATTGGTAATTTTTAACTGAGAATTCAGAGATTTTCATAATAATTTTATTTGAGTGTGAAACTCTCTTTTTATTGAATGATTTTTACCTTGCTTCCTTCTACTAAATACGCAGACCCGCCAGTGATTACTTGTGTAATGGGTACAGAAGGGCTCTGGATAAATACTTTATCATTATTGATAGAAAGTATTTTAATGGCCACTTTGTGTGCTTTTCCGTTTTCAACTGTATACACAAAAGCATCATTTCCGTTACCTTCAATGACGGCATCGATGGGCACAAAGGTATTTTGATGAATAGCATTTGGTGTAATGATGGCATTACCGAATAGCCCCGCAGCCATTTTTTTGCCCTGTGTATTTAACTTTAATTCAGCCTGATATAACCCAGAACTTTGGTCTGCTCCTTGTGATAGGTTAGAGACTGTAGCCGTAAATGGAGTATCGGCAAAAGCATCTAATTGAATCGTCGCTTTATCTCCTAAATGAAGGCGTGTCCAGTCTTTATCGGCAACACCTACTTTCAAGACCCAGTCGTTAGCACTGGTTGCATTCATAAAGAATACAGGAGTGCCTGGGCTAGCTAGTTCGCCCTCGTTCATAAGCTTTTTTACAATTACACCTGTAGAAGTGGCATAAATCTTAGAAAATCCCTGATTGTAATTCGCAATTTCAAAGTTTTGTTTGGCTACGCTCAAAGCCGTAGTTAGGTTTTGTACTTGTTCAAGGGTAGCGACAGAATCTTTATAAAGATTGGTCACTCTTCTTAAATCACGTTCAGCTTTTTGTACACTTTCAGAAGCCTGTTGTACTTGAGCATTGATTTCAGTAAGGTTTAACGAGGCTAATAGTTGTCCTTTCGAAACATTCTGACCTTCCTTTACATAAATTTTGGCAATAATTCCGCCTGTTTTAAACGATAAACGAGCTTCTTGTAACGAAGCCATTAATCCCGAGGCTTTGATAACTTCATTTGAATTTCCTTGGACAACCTCCGCCAATTTCACGGCGATTACGTCTTCGTCTGCCAAAGATTTTTTTTCTTCCGCTTTTTTGCCACAACTTACCAGTACCGAAAACAGGAAGGAAAGGCCAATAGAATAAGTGATAATTTTTTTCATATCCTTTGAATATTTATTCTTAAAAAATTGATTTAGAATGCTAATGCTTGTTTGAAAGAAGGATTTTCAGGCTTAATGGCTGAACCAAAAAAATGCGTCAATTCCCCTTTTTCGTTGATTAAGTATTTACAGAAGTTCCAGCTTGGTGCTATATTATTCCAGCCATTTTGATTTTCTTCAGAAAGCCATTGACAAATAGGATGTTTATCATTGCCCAACACACTTACTTTTTCTGTAATCGTGAATGAAACGCCATAGTTTACTTGGCAGAATTCTTCAATGTCAGAGGCACTACCAGATTCCTGTGCTAGAAAATTATTGGCGGGCATACCGATAACAACTACTTTGTCTCCAAATTTTTCATGAAACTGTTGCCAGTCTTCATATTGTGGAGTGTATCCACATTTAGAAGCCGTGTTGATAATCAATACTTTTTTGCCTTCAAAATCAGCAAAGTTGATTGTTGTTTTACCTGTCAGGTTCTTGATTGTTAAATCATAAAATGACTTCTTGCCAGCTTTTGCCGTTTTGGGGCGGGCGATGATATTATTTTTTTCAGTAATGTTTCTGAAAATACTTTTTATCGTGTTAAACATGATTTCTTAGTAGGGTTATTTGATTTCGTAACTAGCTTTGGCTCTTTCTAGGTCAGTCCATTTTAGCCAAACATCATAAAGAGAAATAGATTGTTGTAGTTGTGCTGTGGTGATTTGTGTCTGTGCATCAAGCAATTCTATAAAATTCAGGTTGCCTTCTTTGTATCTGCGGAGCATATCGCGGTAATATCTTTCAGCAGTTGATATTTGCGAAGCCTTAGATGCAAATACTTTTTTAGAGGAGCTTAATGAGTTTTGTGCCATTTCAGTCTGGAGTGCCAACTGGTTTTTTACCTGTTGTGCTTGGGTATCCAAAGCCGCCAAGTCCATTTCCGACTGTTTTACTTTTAACTGATTCCTGCCAAAAGAATACACAGGTAAATCAAATGAAACACCGAGCAATACAAAGGCATTTGGGCTAAAGAAGTTTTTATCAGCACTGGCTATTTGGGCGAAACGTCCTTGCGAACCTACATCTAAGGAAGCCCCCACTTTTAGTTTTTTGTAAGATTGACTCAACCCTACCAACTGTTTGTTGATATTGATTCCTGCCTGAATCTTATCTAATTCTTCTCGATGTCCATCTTCAAGATTCAAGTCAAGTAGAGATGTATTGAGGTTTTCGATTTCAATGATGGAATTAAAATCCTTGTTCAATAAAAAATTAAAGTAAGCTGCCGCATTCAGTTGATTACCCTTGGCATTGCTAATTTCAGCATCAATTTTTGCAATTTCGTTACGAGTACGTACCAGCACTGTTGGATTTGCCGAACCATTCTTAATCAAACTTTCATTTACCCGTTCGCTTTCTTGAAGAATTTTCAGTGCATTTTCATACACCTTAACGGCTTCACTGGCTTTTAAATAATTAAAATAAGCTGCTTTGATGTCGCGTACTAATTCACGTTTATACACCTGAATTTCGGTTTGTTGTACCGTTATTTGCTCTTTTTTGATAGCTTGGTTGTATCTAATTTCAGCATTCAAAATGGGCATAGTAGTTTTAAAACGCAAATCGTAAAAGTCTTTAGGAACTAGTTGCTCAGAAGTATTGGAGATTTGCGGAAACTTGTTTGAATTGGTCAGTGCATTTAAGGTTGAGTAAACAGGGTTTACCAAATCACCTACTGGAATTTCGATTTTACGTCCGCCCTGTGCCGCCGAAACAGTAGTGTTGAAACTAACATTAGGTTTAAAGAGTGCCTTCGCTTCCTCAAGGGCATACACTGCTTTCTGTAAAGAGAATTGTTGCTGTTTGATAATCTGGCTATTTTTTAAACCTTCTTGCACATATTGGTTTAAAATATCTGATTGAGCCTTTGAATCTGTCAAGAAGCAAATACTTACAAGCAATAGTAAAACCAGTTTATTATTGGCAAGATTGATTGCTATAAAAGGTTTTGCGTAAATTTTTAGGGTTTTCATAAACGTTATTTAAAATATAAACAGTGTTTAGTTATTAAGCAAAATAAAAAGCACTTAACCTGAAATGTTGAAATAGTGCTTTTTAAGTTGATAAATTATAAGGACTTTATTTCGTTGCTGGTAGATACCAGATTGGTCGTACATTTTGCGATAATTGTCCCTTGTTGATTCCTGATTTCGCCTTCGGCATGGGCTATTTTTTTGCCTACTCTGATTATCTTGGATTTTGCGGTAACCTTTTCTCCAATTTTAGCAGAAAATAGGTAATCAATCGAAAGATTGACAGTACTATAGAAAGCTGTATGCCCCATGCTAAAGATTGTCATCCCGATAATATCATCCATCATCGTGGCTGCTACGCCCCCATGAAGAATATGCGCAGGGTTACACATATCTTTGCGAATGGTATATTCTACCGTAA
Organism: Arcicella sp. GW821-FHT09D11; assembly: GCF_059416265.1. Classification (NCBI taxonomy): domain Bacteria; kingdom Pseudomonadati; phylum Bacteroidota; class Cytophagia; order Cytophagales; family Flectobacillaceae; genus Arcicella; species Arcicella sp. GW821-FHT09D11. Next base: position 308,501 of record NZ_JBWKOV010000002.1, read on the forward strand.
TAGCGCCATGTTCAAGACCAATCAGAATGCCATCTAGCCATTTTGAAACGGGCGAGGGACTATTTTCGGCTAAGGGTTTGCCGACGAGGTTAGTGAAAAAATCAAGCGATGGATTAGTCATGTTGAATAAGTTCTATCATCTGTTCCACTGAAGCAGACATTAATTGTTGAATGTGTTCTTGTGGGAACATTTTAAATCTATTTCTTATTTTAAGTGAAACTAAGCCGTGCATAAACGACCAAATCGACATAGTTGCTAATTCTAATCCAGAAATCTTGATTAACTTATTATCAATACACTCCTGCACAATCGTGCAGATAAGTTCAAAACATCTATGACCACATGCCCATTCTTCATTGTCGAAAATGGCTTCCATGGGTGCATTCTGGATAAACATCAAATCGTACATGGCTGGATTTTCCAAAGCAAACTTCATGTACGCATATCCTTGCTGACGAAGTTTTTCAAGGGGATTCTGTATGCCCTCAATCGCATCAGACATTTCCAGTATTAATTTTTCAAAACCTAATTCATGAACAGCAAAGAAAATCTCACTTTTGTCTTTAAAATAAAGATATATTGTTGCTGGACTATACTCTACACGGTCGGCAATGGCACGAATAGAAGCCTTCTCGTAACCATCTTCTATAAAGGCTTGTTGCGCGGCTTCTAAAATCATTGACCGAACTTCTTGCCTTTCTCTTTCTTTTCTCTCGATAATACCCATATTTTGAATGTTCGATTTTAAAATGTGGATACAATTTCCACAAAATCATTTAACTCTTGTCCATACTGTTGATCTTCCTAATAAAGAAATACCAATATAGCCCCTGATTTCTAATTCGTCATTACTCTTTAGCTTCATCGTGCAAGAGTAGCTCTTGCCATTATTAGGGTCATAAACGTTTCCGCCTTCCCATGATTTTCCTTTGAAACTAAAGTCTTTTAAAATAGTAGAACCTATAATATCTTTATTTCTTAACGAAGGGTCTGGATTCTTCTCATCTTTTTTTCCAGAAGACTTTCCCCAAACTACTTTTCCGAAATATTTTTCCCCTTGTTTAAAGATTAATACCTTTCCATCTTTTTCCTCAGAAAGCCATTCACCTAAAATAGCATCTTTATGAACAGACTGTGCCTTGCCAAGATTGATTATTAACAGAAACATAATAATCGTGCTAATTGTATTTTTCATATTTTTAGAAGTTTAAAATCATTAGGCACAAAAATAATGAACAGTGTTCATAAAAAGAACACCTTTTTGTTAAATTTTTATAAATCTAAGAAAAATTATTTTTCAAAAAAAGTTAAGTGGTTGTCTTATAGGTTGTTATGAGTGTCTTGTATTGAATTAACACAATATATGAACATTCTAATTTGCTGGATAGCAAGGATATATTTAATTTTGCAGTTCACGTTCTTGTATTGATTAAATAATGTGCTTTTTTTGAAGTAAAAATTTGGAAATCAATACCCGAAAAACGACAGGTGACAACTGATAACCGATAACAAAATATGAATTATCCACTTACTCAAATTCCTGAGAGAACTACTAAACCACGCCAAAAAGGATACACAATGGTGATGGACAAAGGTCTAAGTATCAGACAGATAGAGGATTTTTTGGAAACGAGTGCTGCTTATACTGACATCGTAAAGTTAGGATGGGCTACATCGTTTGTAACCCCAAACTTGAAAGAAAAATTAGCCGTTTACAAATCAGCAGGGATTCCTGTATATTTTGGAGGGACTTTATTTGAAGCTTTTATTATTCGTAAACAATTTGATGAGTACCGTCGTATTTTAGATCAATTTGGAATGGAGTATGCCGAGGTTTCAGATGGTTCTTTAGAAATGGAACAAGATGATAAATGCGAATATATCAGAACTTTAGCCAAACAAGTAACTGTACTTTCTGAAGTAGGTTCTAAAGATGAAGCTAAAATCATTCCTCCATACAAATGGATTAAATTGATGAAGGCTGAATTAGAAGCAGGTGCTTGGAAAGTAATTGGCGAAGCCCGCGAAGGCGGAAACGTTGGTTTGTTCCGTGCATCAGGAGAAGTTCGTCAAGGATTAGTAGAAGAAATTCTTACAGAGATTCCAGAAGAGAAAATCATTTGGGAAGCTCCACAAAAATCTCAACAAGTATGGTTCGTGAAGTTGGTAGGCGCTAATGTAAACGTTGGCAATATTGCACCGCACGAAGTGATTTCTTTAGAGACCATTCGTCTAGGATTAAGAGGTGATACATTTACTCATTTTTTAGATAAGTAACCACTCAACATCAACAAACAGAAAGAATCAGTTATTAGTGAAGGCGAATACAAGAAGTGCCTTTTCTCATAACTGATTTTTAATGTATAATGCTTACTAAACAAACCCAATGTACAAATGGAAATTATCAACTTTTTCTTACAACTCCTCAAAGACCCATTACATGCACTTTCTGATTTTATCAGTGAACATGGCACTGTTACTTACGGATTACTTTTCTTGATTATTTTCGTAGAAACTGGGCTTATCGTAATGCCTCTATTACCTGGCGATTCTTTGCTTTTTGCTGTCGGCGTATTGGCTGCTCCTGCAACAGGTGGTAAAATTGATATTACATTTGTTATTCCGCTTTTAATCGGAGCCGCTCTTTTGGGCGATAATGTAAACTATTTTATCGGAAAGTATTTTAGTGAATACGTAAAGTCTAAGGATAAGATTCTATTTTTAAAGCGTAAACATATTACTCAAACAGAAGATTTTTATGCCAAACATGGTGGACAAACGGTTATTATGGCTCGTTTTGTGCCTATTGTCCGTACAGTAGCACCATTTGTAGCGGGTGCAGGAAGCATGAAATATAGTACTTATATTACTTTTTGTATATTAGGCGCTACACTTTGGGTGAGCTCAATTACGCTACTTGGTTACTTTTTAGGAAATAACGAATGGGTAAAGCATAATTTTGAAAAAGTGGTTTTAGGGATTGTTGCATTTTCAATTTTACCAATGATTTTTGCTTTTGCGAAATCTAAATTGTCAAAATAGATTTTCAGCATTATAATATAGTAAAAAAGCCTGTGGAAAATATTTTCCACAGGCTTTTTAAGTTCTATTACTGATTGCTTATTTCTGAACAACTTTTGCAAAACGGTGATAAAATGGCGTTTTACTATTTTCGTTTTTAGGCATGTATTTACCTGTAATGATAGGTACATACATTACTCTACGACGAGACTTCTCACCAACATTTGGTGAAACCTCTACTCTGTGCCACAAACGGCCATCGTGTACGGTTAAATCTCCTGCTTGAATCTCAAAACCAACTTCCTTTGTATCAGGGGTATGGTCGATAAAATATTTTTTACCAAACAAAAGTTTTAAAACACTCTGGTTTTGTGTCCCCGGCAACACTCTTAACCCCCCGTTAGAACTTGGGCAATTATCTAAGTGTACTCCTACGTTCAACATAGGAAGGATTTTCTGACCTAAAAATAAATCACGAGGGCTGTCTGTATGCCATCCCATTTGTGTGAATTTACTGTTTGGCGCATTTACATAATGATTAAAGACAAGACCATCCTTTTCGTTGTCGCTAATACGGCCATCATAAGGAGCCAATAACTCAACCAATACTTGTAAGCGAGGGTCTTTCAAGAATTCACCTAAGAAAGTACTATACTTGTTAGTAAAGCACATTCTTTGAATCATTTTATTACCGTGTTCGTCTTTACCAAACTTCAACGGAATACCGTTGATTTTCTCAACGCCATCAGTCAACCATTGTTTTTCAATTTTATCTAATTCGCTGATACACTTTTGAATAGTTTCAGCATTAATGAAATTTTTAAATTGAATTACACCATACTTGCGGAAATAATCTTTCTGCTCTTGTGTTAGTTTCTCCCCTAATTGGAAGGTTTTGTACTCAAACTTTACCATATTTTTACCCTGAATTAAAGTGGTTTGCAAGAACTATATTTGATAGAAAGTTCCTGATACAAAACTAATTTGTTCAACCAAACCAGTTTTGTAAAAAATTGTACAAAATAAAGTTTAACGATTCTTACAATCGTTTCATAAACATAGTTGGGCAGAACTATGTTTACTTAGTTTAGGAATAAGAAAATCAACCTCCTTTTTCCGTAAAACAATGCAAATTAATTGAATGTAATCAAATTGTAAATTTTTCATTAGAAAATTTACAATTTACCTCTGTTAATTAACAAATATTAGTTGCAAACTTAAAAACGCTCAATAATTTTTTAATACCTACTAATTTTTGACTTGCAAAATTAAGGGTTTAATTAATATATTTTCTATCATTCCCTTAAAATACAACGGTTTATGATTTTTGGACTTAAATAATTTTACCGCTAAGCCAGAAAAGGGTTTCCAAGATAATGAAAAATAATAATATTATCCCACAAGTGATTGACCATTTTTGTTTATTGATATAACGTGCAATCACATAAGAAAGTGCAGTAAAGAAAAATGCACCAATGACATCAGCTGTATAATGTACATGTTGAACTAGCAATAATATTGCCAAAGTGATGCATGCAATAGCCGCTAATGTTTTTTCCCAACGTTTTTCAAGAAACAACCAAATCATTACCATCGTTGCAGTATGACCAGAAAAAAATAAATCTTTTGTGATAGGTTCGGTATCTCCATAGATTAATAACTCGGCAAAAGTATCATGAAGAGGAACTAAATCGATAGGAGGATTCAAGGGAAAAAAATAAATACATGACATCCTCAATACTGTTTCAATCACAAAAGTTAAGCAGAAAAGTAAAAATAATTTTGGCTTAACAATTACCCTACAAAGTAGGAATACGAGCATCCCGTAGATAACAGCAAAAATTGGCGTTGAAACATCCAACGCTGGTATAGTGTTTAATACAATATCAGAAAGGTAGGCACCTTCGCGTTTTTGAATATTAATAAAATAAGAAGGAAATTTTGGGGCAGCCCAAAAGGAAACACCAACTGCTGTTAGTAATTTAATGGTAAATCCATCTGACTGTATAGCATCTTTCCAACGTTGCTGTACAACTTTAAAGTAACTTTTTGATGTTTTTTGTGGTTCTGATTTTGTAAGTATGTCGTTCATCAGACAATCTAATTTTTTAATTGGTACTATCTTTGGATATTATTTTTACGTATGTAATGTTACAAGGATATCATCGTTGTAAGAAATACTTTCATAAAAAATACAAACTTACATCAAGTTTTAAACGTTATCAACAATGAGAACAAAAATTAATATCATACTTCTTGGAATATTTACATTGTTCGTAAATATTTCATGTGCTAAAAGTTCTGATAATCAGAAAAATACCAATAAAATGAACAATGAAAAAGTCAATCTTGAAGGAACAGAAGTAGTTACGTTTGGAGCGGGATGCTTTTGGTGTGTGGAAGCTATTTTTCAGCAAGTAGAAGGTGTTGTAAAAGTAGAATCAGGTTATTCTGGAGGAAAGGTTAAAAACCCATCTTACAAAGAAGTTTGTACGGGTCTTACGGGTCATGCAGAAGTGGTACAAGTAACTTTTGACCCTAAGAAAATATCTTTTGACAAAATTTTAGAAATTTTCTGGAAAACCCACGACCCTACTACCTTAAATCGTCAGGGTGCTGATGAAGGACCACAATATCGTTCTGCCGTTTTTTATCATAACGAAGCCCAGAAAAAAACTGCTGAGGCTTGGAAAGCTAAACTAAATGCTGAACACGTTTTCCCGAATCCGATTGTAACAGAAATTACCGCATTTTCAGTGTTTTATCCTGCTGAAGATTATCACCAAGATTATTATGAATTGAATGGGCATAATCCTTATTGCCAAGTAGTGATAAAACCGAAGCTAGAGAAATTTACAAAGATATTCAAAGAGAATTTGAAGAAAATGAACTAGTTCAATAAAGACAATTATTTAAAAGGTTAAATTTGAGAAAATTTAGCCTTTTTATTTTTTTAAGTAAAAGCAATTGAATTGCTAAACATACATTTATTGCTATTGATTTGCTTTAAATTTGCGCTTCAAAACAATTAATAAGGCTTAATAGCATGTATTTACAAAGATGTAGAACCCACAGCTACAATTTACTGTTTAGAAAATTAAGCATATTATACAATCCATCAACAGATGAAAAAGTTATTTTTTAGTTTATTAATATTACTTACTTATTCAGTAGGCACTACTGCACAAAAACTTACACCCGCCAAATGGTCTTGGGCTTTATCAAAAGCAAATCCAGCAGTTGGCGAAACGGTTGACATCATTTTTTCGGTAGATATTCAAGACGACTGGTATTTATACTCTTCAGATTTTAGTGAAGACTTAGGCCCAACAGTTACTACGATTAAATTAAAAGCAAATGATAGTTATGAGGCCGTAGGAGGCCTAAAGGCTATCAATCCATCTAAGAAATTCGATAAAGAAATTTGGAATGGCGAATATACGTACTTTAAACATAAAGCTATTTTTCGCCAAAGTATCAAGATATTAAAAGCGAAATTTTTAGTGGAGGGTGCTTATGATAGCCAATCTTGTTCAGATGTCAGTGGGACGTGTGTTCCTGTAAAAGGTAATTTTGCTTTAGCAGGAGCTGAAAAAAAAAACGATAGCCGCCCCATCGAAGAAAAAGCTGTAAAAACAGCTACAGAAAGTACTACTTTAACGCCTGTTGTTAAAGACTCAGTGGTAGTTAAGACAGAAATCCAAGCAGATACATTAGTCGCTGAAAAAAGCACTAGCTCAGTAGCCTCTGAAACAGCAACATTACCCGCAGAACAACAATCGTTATTTGCTTTCTTTTGGGTAGCTTTTGGTGCAGGACTTTTGGCTTTGTTAACGCCATGTGTATATCCACTAATTCCCATGACAGTAAGTTTTTTCACCAAACAAAAAGGTGGAAGAAAATTAGCATTCCTATATGGCTTTTCGATTGTAGCTATCTATGTATTATTTGGCACATTGATTGCCGCATTGGCAGGACCGGGTTTTGCTAACTGGTTGAGTACTCACTGGATTCCTAATTTGCTATTCTTTGTCATCTTTGTATTTTTTGGAATATCATTTTTGGGTTGGTTCGAAATCGTTTTGCCTTCAAATTTTGTCAATAAAATAGATGCTCAGTCTGATAGAGGAGGTTTAATAGGGGTGTTCTTTATGGCATTTACGTTAGTATTGGTTTCATTCTCTTGTACTGGGCCTGTTGCTGGTTCTATTTTAATAGCTTCTGCCCAAGGCGAAATCATCAAACCTATTATTGGAATGTTTGGCTTTTCGTTAGCCTTTGCTATTCCATTTACTTTGTTTGCTATTTTCCCACAATGGTTGAAGAGCTTGCCAAAATCTGGTGGCTGGATGAATTCTGTAAAAGTAATTTTAGGCTTTTTAGAATTAGCATTAGCCCTTAAATTCTTAAGTACTGCCGACCAAGTATATCACTGGGGTATTTTAGATAGAGAGGTATATCTGGCTTTATGGATTGTAATATTCTCGTTAATAGGGTTTTATTTATTAGGCAAGGTTCAATTACCGCATGATGACAAAACAGATAAAGTAAGCGTGCCAAAAATGTTGATGGCAATTTTAGTGTTTGCGTTTGTGGTATATATGATTCCCGGAATGTTTGGAGCGCCACTAAAAGCATTGGCAGGTTGGTTACCGCCTCTTACTACACAAGACTTTGTGTCGTCGGGGTCTTCTAGCAAATCAGAAGGTGGAGATGTTAATTTCCCTAAACCAAAGTATAGTGAATTCCTTACTTTACCGCATGGTTTACAAGGCTTTTTTGATTATGAAGAAGCCGTAGCATATGCCAAAAAAGTAAACAAGCCCATCTTTATTGATTTTACTGGACACGGTTGTGTAAATTGTAGAAAAATGGAAGAAAATGTTTGGTCAAATCCAGCGGTATTGAAAAGACTGAAAGAAGACTATGTAGTAGTGGCTTTGTATGTGGATGATAAAATGGAATTACCGAAAGAAAAATGGTATATCTCTAAAGACGACGGACAAGAGAAAACTTCAATGGGCGACCAGAACCTAGATTTTCAGATTGTAAGATTCAACGGCAATGCTCAGCCTTATTATTGTTTAGTCAATCCAAATGAACAAAAAGGCACTTTGGCTCCACCAAAAGCATTTGATTCAAATGTTGAAAACTTTGTAAAGTTTTTGGATGAAGGAAAAGCAAAATATGTTTCAAAATAATATTTATTGAGTTATTAATGTCAAGAGGTTTATGAAAGTAAGCCTCTTGGTGTTTAAGACAACATCCTTAGCCGATTGAGTGCTTGTTGTTCAAGCCTGACAAGCCTTTCCATTTCTTCTTCGTATAAATTTGATTTTACTTCAAGGAAAAAGAGGAACTGGTAATCAGCATATTTTTGAAAAGTAAAACGGATTCTTTCTACTTGATAATCAGAAGTAATCACAGCTACCATATCAGGTTCATAGCGATTGATGATTCTATGGCATAGTTGAATGTCTTCAATGGCGGTTTCACCTAAAGAGAATTCAATAAACCTGTCGTGGGCAATTCCTTCTTCTAATAAAAAATGCTGTAGATATTGGGCATGCGGATACTCAGAAGTATTGAAATGACTGCCAAAGCCACCCGTACACAACACATAAAATTCAGGATTATTTTTCAAGAACTTTGATGCACCCAATACTCTGTCAATGGCAATCGGTGAAAGGCTACCATCATAAGTATTGGCATCGGCCATGATAATCAATAATCCATTCATAAGGAAAATACCATTTAATAATTTTATTGTTTTATTTGATGGGAAGACACGACAAAGATAGAACTATAATTGCTAAATAGTTTTTGCCTATCAAAGGGAAATTATGCAAAACTCTTAACTTTGTAATTCAAAAACTGTCAAACCTTATGAATCTTACCCTTTCTCAAGATGCTGATAAGGCATCTATCTTTGAACAAATTGCAGCTGCCTTGGCGGAAGATAACTTTACTGTAGTGAAACAAGACCAAACTCGTCCTTGGGGAGGTTTTTTTGTTATCGACGAAACTCAAGCACCAGCTTTTGCAGCTAAATATTTTCCACATTTGGAAATGTCTGAAATTCAGATTACCAATAAATTATCACCAAAGATTTTAGTTGTAGCTCCTGAAAAACGTTTGTCTTGGCAATATCATTTCCGTCGTGCTGAAATTTGGAAAGTAATTGCAGGTACTACAGTAGGTGTAAAGATTAGTGATACAGACGAAGAGTCTGACGAAGTGAAGGTATTAGAATCAGGAAGTTTTATTCAGATGGACACAGGCGAACGCCACCGTTTAATCGGTTTAGATGGTTGGGGAATAGTAGCCGAAATTTGGCAACATACTGACCCTGAAAACCCTTCTGATGAAGAAGATATTGTTAGATTACAGGATGATTTTGGAAGATAATTCCAACCATTATTATCTCTATTGCGTCATTAATTTATCATAATAACAAAAGGTCGTCAAGAATCATCTGTTTTCTGACGACCTTTTTTTGTGGTCTTAACAAATAAAAAACCAAAATTTTAAGGAAAGCTGGTATGTTTTTTGATGTAAATAATTAATAAAAAGGTATTTCACATCACCAAAAAAATAAACAAGATAAGCAAGTATATAAAAAAAATGCAAATACGGCTAGTTTGCTAAAACTAATTTGCTTTACAATTATTTAACATAACCCGCACATATTAAATATTTAATAGCTGCTAATAGCTTCAACCGCTTATCCCCGTGTTTTACCTTTTCTAAAAAAAATCATAAAAAACTTTGAGTGAGCTGAAAGTTTCCATAGCTTTGCATAAGAAACTTTTAATGTTTCTAAAGTTTCCTTACCAAATTATTACATCACTTGGAAATCAAAGAAAGAATTATCATTAAGGCGAAAGAATTGTTTTTTCGTTACGGAGTAAAGTCTGTGACTATGGATGATATTGCCAACGAGCTAGGAATTTCTAAAAAAACGATTTATCTACATTTTGAAGACAAAGACGATATCGTGTTTCAGTTGTTTCAACAAGAAATGAAGGAAGATAAATGTGAATGGGAAGAAATCCACAACTCGTCAAAGAATGTCATCGATAGAATGGTAAAATCAATGGAGGTCATTAAGCAAGCCTTTGCCGAGGTAAATCCATCAACATTATTTGATATTAAAAAGTACCATCCTAGGTCATGGAATATCTTTCAAGAACATAAGGAAAAATTCATCCTAGAAAGTATCAAAAAAGATTTAATTGAAGGCATAGAACAAGGCTTGTTCAGAGCAGAAATTAAAATAGATATTCTTGCCAGAATGCGTCTTGAACAAATTGAAATGGGATTTGACCCTAGTAGTTTTTCAATTAGCAAATTTACCATAGTAGAAGTACAATTAGAACTCCTAGACCATTTTATCCGAGGTGTTTTAACCGAGAAAGGAACCAAAATTTATAATGAATACCAACAAAAGTAAACTTCAAATGAGAAAACTTCTAAGAGGTAATTTGCTCTTATTTAGCATTTTAATTACTTCACAATTCGTAAAAGCACAGCAAAGCTACACGCTCAGAGAGGCAGTAGATTATGCTGTCAAGAATCATACCTCTATCAAAAATGCTCAAATTGATATTTTAACTGCTGAAGCAAGAGTAAGTGAATTGAAGGGTATTGGTTTGCCACAAGTAAGTGGAAATATTGGATATACCAACAACGTAATTATCCCGAAGGTATTTATCCCTGCTAAAACATTTGACCCTACTGCTAGTGAAGGGGATGTAATAGCGGCCGAATTTGGCGTTGCCAACAGTGGTCAGGCGGGTATAAATCTTAATCAAATCTTGTTTGATGGGTCATACTTACTAGGCCTTAAGGCAGCAGATGTCTACAAAGAGCTATCTAAAAAGACATTGGTACAAACTAAGCAACAAGCCGCAGAGAATGTAACAAAAGCTTATTACAGTATCTTAGTGAACGAGGAAAGAATCAAATTACTTGATTTAAACATCGGTCGTTTAGATTCTTTATTGCGTGATACTAAGGCATTGAATGTACAAGGTTTTACAGAGAAAATAGATGTACAACGACTTGAAGTTCAGATGAATAACTTGAAAATAGAAGCAAAGAATGTACAACGTTTGCAGGATTTAAGTTACCATCTGTTGAAATTTCAAATGGGAAAGAAGATTACTGAAACCATTACTTTGACGGATAAATTGGCGGACGTAAATATTTCAGAGGTATTGCCAGAAACCCCGCAGTCTATTAAATATGGTAACCGTATTGAATATTCTATCCTTGAAACGCAAAATCGTTTGGCTGAATTAGACTTGAAAAACCAAAAGGTAGGTTATTTGCCAAGAGTGATGTTGACAGGCGGCTATAACTATTCGGCTGGTCGCCCTTCATTTACAGATTTACTTACTAAATCTTGGGTTAATGCCGCATCACTTGGATTATCGATACAAATACCAATTTTTGATGGCTTCCAGAGAAAATACAAAATCGTTCAGTCGCAAAACAGTTTACAAAAAGTAAAAAACAGTTTTGAATTATTAGAAAACTCAATTGACCTTCAAGTAACACAAAGCCATATTACTTTAAAGAATGCTTACGAAACACTTGAAGAGCAAAAAGCTAATATGGAATTGGCTAAAGAAGTAGTAAGAGTTTCTAAAATCAAATACCAACAAGGGGTAGGTTCAAACTTAGAAGTAGTAAATGCTGAAATTGCTTATAAAGAAGCACAGACCAATTATTTTACTACCTTCTATAATGCCTTGGTAGCGAAAGTTGATTTAGACAAAGCATTGGGAAGACTTTATACCGAATAAATTCAAAGAAAATTATTAAATAATCTAGATTATAAAAAGACATTTACCATCATATCAACATGAAATATTTATTAAACAAACCAAATACCTCTAAGCTCACAGGGCTTCAATTATTATTGGTGGGGAGTATACTAACAAGTTCATTGTTCATGGCATCTTGTAGTAAACCAGATAAAAAAGCTGAATTGGCTGCTTTAAAAACAGAACAAAAAGAGCTTGATACCAAAATTAAAGCATTAGAAAAAGAACTAGGTGCTGGCGAAGATAAAGCAGAAGCTAAAGTAGTAACTGTTTCGGTAATGCCAATTCAAGCTGAAAATTTCAAACATTTTGTTGAAGCACAAGGCGTAGTTACTTCTAAAAATATTGTTCAAGTAACGCCACAAATGGCAGGTGCTATCACTGGTATTTTTATCATTGAGGGTCAGGCTGTGAAAAAAGGACAGTTAGTTGCTACGATAGACAACAATGTGTTGAAAGAAACTTTGGCTGAAATCAAAAATCAGTTAGATTTAGCTGTTACGCTATACAATAAGCAAAAAACACTTTGGGACCAACAGATTGGTACAGAAGTACAATATCTTCAAGCTAAAGCGAACAAAGAATCTTTGGAGAGACGTATCGTAACAATGGAGACTCAGTTGGCAATGACCAAGGTATATGCACCAATTTCTGGAACAGTAGAAATCGTTCGTCAGAAAACAGGTGAAATGGGTTCTCCGGGTGTACCTATTGCTCAGATTGTAAACGTAGGCGACTTGAAAATCACGGCTAAAATTGCTGATACTTATGTAGGCTCAGTAAAACAAGGTGCTACAATGACAGTGAAATTTCCAGATATCAACAAAGAGTTAAACGCAAAAATTTCAGTAGTAAATGCTGTAGTTGACCCAGTTTCAAGAACATTTGGGATTGAAGCAAACATTCCGAATTTGGGTGGAGCTTTAAAGCCAAACCAAGTAGCAATTGTTAATATCAACGATTTGACTAAATCTAATTCGTTAGTGGTTAATCAAAACATTATTCAGAAAACAGAATTAGGTGATATAGTTTACGTAGCTGTTACTGAAAAAGGTAAAAAAGTTGCACGTAGCAAAGTCGTTAAAACAGGTGTTTCTTATAATGGTAATGTTGAAATTTTAGAAGGTCTTACTACAGGTGACTTAGTAATTACTCAAGGGTATCAAGAATTAGTAGATGGAACACCAGTGGCATTTTAATCAATAGCCATCCTCACATTTACGCATTACTATCACTCAACATTTTATCATGAAAGAGCAAGAAGAAAACGAAGCCCTCACCAACGAGAAACATGGTTCGGGGGCCATATATAACATGATTGGTTGGTTAGCAACCAACCAGAAAACGGTGTATCTTTTCACCGTAGTGCTATTCATTGTCGGTATTGTAATTTATAATATTTTACCGAAAGAACAATTCCCTGATATTAAAGTGCCGCAAATTTATGTACAAACTATTTATGCAGGAACAACACCAGGAGATATTGAAAATACGATTACCAAGCCCATCGAAAAGCAAATCAAGACGATTGCTGGGGTAAAGAAAGTAAAGTCGAACTCACTACAAGATTTCTCAATTATTTTAGTTGAATTTAATCCTGATGTGAAAGTAGATGATGCTTTAAGAAAAGTAAAAGATAAAGTTGATATCGTAGAATTACCAAAAGATTTAACAAAGAAACCTGTTGTACAGGATGTTAACTTTTCGGAATTCCCGATTATGAACATCAACTTAGCAGGGAACTTCCCATTGGCTAAATTGAAAGATTTCGCAGAAGATTTACAAGATGAGATTGAAGGTTTACCAGAAATTACCCGTGTAGATATTGTAGGTGCGTTAACACGTGAAATTCAAATCAACCTTGATTTGTACAAAGCACAAGTTGCTGGACTTACTTTTAGTGATGTCCAAATGGCCATTCAAGGTGAAAACGTAAACATTTCTGGAGGAGAGCTAAGCGTTGAAGGTGTTCGTAGAACGTTAAGAGTAAAAGGCGAGTTTAAATCGATGGACCAAATCCAGAATATTCGTCTTCGTTCGTCTTTAGGGGCAATGGTTCGTTTAGGAGATGTTGCTGAAGTAATTGATAGCAGTGAAGAACAGCAAGATTTTGCTCGTTTGAATAACAAGAAAGTAGTTACGCTGAACGTCATCAAACGTGGTGGGGCTAACTTGATTGCTGCCTCTGAGAAAATTGAGGAAATTATCGCAAAAGCGAAGGAGAATCGTTTACCACAAGGTTTGGAGATTAAAATCACAGCCGATTCATCTGAAAGAACAAAAGGAGATATCAATGACTTGGTAAATACTGTAATCCTTGGGTTTATCTTCGTAGTATTAGTATTGATGTTCTTTATGGGCGTTCGTGATGCTATATTCGTTGGTTTGTCAGTTCCTTTGTCTGCTTTGTTAGCATTCATTCCTTTGTATTTCATGGGCTTTACCCTGAATACAATCGTACTTTTTGCTTTCTTGCTAGGGCTAGGGATTGTAGTGGATGATGCGATTGTGGTTATTGAAAACTCACACCGTATTTTCAACCGCTATCGTCATATATCAATTGTTGATGCCGTAAAATTGGCAGCTTCGGAAGTATTTATTCCTGTATTATCAGGAACTACTACTACGATTATGCCTTTCGTACCGTTGCTTTTCTGGCCAGGTATCGTGGGTGAATTCATGAAGTTCTTACCAATTACTTTAATCTGTACGTTGATTGCGTCATTGATTGTGGCTTATGTAATGAACCCAGTTTTTGCCGTTTCGTTTATGAAACGTCATGATGAAAACGAGCATGTAGATACAAGTGTACAATCTTTGAAGAAACCTGCTATTATATTAGCTATCTGTGCTGTGCTTGGGTATATTGTGAACTTTGGTTTAGGAAATTTCTTTGTGTTGATTCTTGCATTATACGTTTTCAACCATTTTATCCTTACGCCTAAAATCATCATTCCTTTCCAAGAAAAATCGTTGCCTGCTTTCAAGAATAATTATCAAAAATTAATCTCTTGGGTAATTACAGGCTATCGTCCAGTATTTGCAGTAATCGGAATGGTTGTTTTGTTGATAGTTACCTTTGTATTGATGGGAATTGTTCAGCCAAAAGTAATCTTCTTCCCAAGTGGTGACCCCGATTATATCTATATCTACAACAATATGCCAGTAGGTACTGATGCCCGCGTAACGGATTCGGTAACGAAAGTGATTGAGAAGAAGGTATTTGAGGTATTGAAAAAAGAAAATGCCGAAGGAATGGTTAACTCGGTGATTTCAAACGTTGGTAAAAATGCTGGTGACCCAACGAACCCAGATAGAGCGCCGACGCCACAGAAATCTAAAGTAACGGTAGCCTTTGTTAGTAAAGTTAACCGTGGAGGTATTTCTTCGGAAGTAATTTTAGATAAAGTTCGTAAAGAGATTAAAGCATTACCATTGCCAGGTTCAATTATTTCGGTAGATAGAGAAAACAATGGACCTCCGACAGGTGCGCCTATCGCAATTGAAATTGCAGGGGACGACTTTAAAGAGTTAGCAAAACTTGAAAAAGATGTTCGTCGTGTGATTGACAAATCTGGTATCAAAGGTATTGAAGAGCTGAAATCAGATTTGATTACTAACAAGCCTGAAATTATCATTGATGTTGATAAAGAGAAAGCTCAACGTGAGGGTATTTCATCAGCACAAGTAGCAATGGCTGTTCGTACTGCCTTGTTTGGTACTGAAATCTCTAAATTCAGGGATGATAAGGATGAATATCCAATTCAATTAAGAATTAAATCAGAAGATAGAAATCAGATTGAAAAATTATTGAGTTTGAATATTACTTATAGAGATATGGTAATGGGTGGAGTATTACGCCAAGTACCATTGAATTCGATTGCTAGTATTTCTTACTCTACCTCTTTCAGTCAGATTAATCGTAAGAACCAAGAGCGTTTAGTAACCTTGAGTTCAAATGTAGTACAAGGATACAACGCCAATGAGATTGTAGCAGAGATTCAGACGTTGATTGACGATATGGATGTGCCGAGTGGTTATACACTTCGCATGGGTGGTGAACAAGAAGACCAAAAAGAAACGGGATCGTTTTTAGCAGGAGCACTTGTTTCAGCAGTATTATTGATTTTCTTGGTACTGGTAATGCAGTTTAATTCTATCTCGAAACCAGTAATCATTTTTGTTACCATCTTACTTTCGTTTATCGGAGTATTACTAGGCTTTATGGCATTCGGTCAAACATTCTCAGTTATTATGTCGGGTGTAGGTATTATTGCCTTGGCTGGTATTGTGGTAAAGAATGGTATTCTATTGATAGAATTTACCGATGAATTAGTACACAGAGGTTATCCATTGAAGAAAGCTATTGTAGAAGCAGGAAGTACACGTTTGACACCTGTAATCTTGACAGCCGCTGCCGCAGTACTAGGATTAGTGCCTTTGGCAATTGGTTTGAGTATCGACTTTGTGGCAATGTTTACAGAACTAAATCCACATATTCATACAGGGTCTGATAGTGCTGCTTTCTGGAATATTTTAGCATGGACGATTATCTACGGACTTACGTTCTCTACGATTCTTACCCTTGTTATTGTTCCTTGTATGTATTACATCAACGAACGTATCAGACAGAAATACTTTGGGAAACCAGTAGTACAAGAAGTTTAGAAAAAGAAGAAGCCACAGCAGTTAAGTTGTGGCTTCTTCTTTTTTGTAAAGATGAGTTTTCTATTTTTGAAAAGAATCAACAAAAGTCTTTTTCAGTAACTTTCCTTTTTTTACTCGTTGCATTTCTTTGAAGCTTTTCTCAATATTGTCAAGTGGTTCGATTTCTCTATGTTGAGCAAAAACGCCATCAAGCTTTTTTAAGTCTTGGTATTTTTCTGTAATTACTTCCCAAACATTTATCGGTATAACTACTGCTGTGGGTTTTCCATAGGTATCGGATAAGTATTGTAATGCCATCGTCGTAATGTTTTAAAGTGATTATATTGGCGGTCGTGTAATCAAATATAACATATTTTACCGTTTTTGATAACAATGATTTTCTATTTTAAATAAGTTTTTGATAGAATAAGTAAATTTACTTATGATTTTTAGCCTTCTATAAACCGTTGGATTATGACAACATTATTTTTTATACTTAAACTTAGCAATACAGCCTTACTTAAAAACAATAACTTTATGTTCTTTAACAGCAGCACCAGTTTTTACTTTTAGTACATATATACCCAAATTCAACCCTTCTGAGGGAATAACTTTCAAGATAGTATCTGTGATAGTGTTCTTTTCAAAGGGAATATTTCTGCCGTTGAAATCAAAAAGACTCAGTTCCGATTCCTCTGCATTTTCTACTTTAACATAGAATTCAGCAGTAATAATTGGGTTAGGAAATATACCAAACGGGACATTAGCATCTGAGATAACTACCGATTGAGGAGGAAAAAACTGTTCTTTTTTATCTGTTGCTATGAGTTTTAAGCGATAGTAATTTGTGCCAAATGATGGCGTTTCATCAACAAATTGATACGTTGTTTTATTAGAAGATTCTCCCGCAGCTTTTATTTTACTGATTTGAGCATAATTAATATTATCCCTACTTCTTTCCAATACAAAATAATCACTATTGATTTCTGTAGCGGTTTCCCAATTCAATGCCACTTTATGCGTTTCTACTGACTGCGCTTTGAAAGAGGTAAGGGCACTAGATAATTGTATGAAATCATTTTTAATGATAAAATTATCAAAGTCCAATGTCGGAGAACCTGTAATGCTTTTTGTTTGAATTTTGAATTTTGTCAGATTCCCATCAAGGTTATCAAGGGGCAGGTCGTTGCTGATTAATGTAGCACCAACATACAAATCATACTTTTTGGCATTAACAAGTCCACTTCTAACACCATCATTATAGCTCATTGTCCCATTGCTATTATTAATGAAAATGGTAACAGAAATAAATGAATTAGCTAATTGGGGCGCTCCTTGAATAATAAGCGTTGAAGGAGTATTTACACCAAATTTAATGCTCATGACTGGTGAAATAGGAGGGGCTGTACTATTATCAAAATTGGCTCCATCACCAAAATAAAACTCCACCGCATTGAGGTTTTCTGCCCCGATACTGCTTGCCCTCATCGAAAATTGAATATATAAGGTAGAAGGAGTAGGTGAAAAAGCGGTGCTTCTGGTTGCTCTACAAATGGAATTATTTCCTATAAATTTTAGAGACTTCTCTCCAGTTGTATTAATTAGTACGTTAGTGAGGTAATTAAATTGACCTACCGTCGGACTATTTTCACTTTCAAAAGGTGTTTGGGAGCTTGTAGTAGCAGTTTCGAAGTTCTGATTGAAGTAAATAACTTGTGAGTGAGCCACTGTGAAGAAAAATCCCCAAAAAAGTACAATAAATGTTGATTTCATTAAGCGTGTTAGATTTAATGTTGTAGAATTTATTGTACGAAAATAAATAAATATTTTTCTGGATAAAATATTTTGTGAATTTTAAATCTCATAATCAGCTATTTATGAGATTTTTTTTAGTGAACGTACAATAATTCAAAGAATTGAGATATTTACACCCATTTTTAGGAATGCCTGCACGCTTTTTTATTAAATACTTGTGAGCATAAGATTTACTAGAGATTAATGTGATAGTTTTTATATGTTTAGATTTTTTGATAAATTGAGTAGCTATCAACAGCAAATTTATTTATCCTTTTTATTTAAAAATCTAAGCAATTGAGAAATTGCTGTTAATCAACAAATTAATTCTTCATGCAACGCAGAACCTTTATTAAACAAACAACAGCATTAACGGCACTTGCTTCTGTAAGTGCGAAAGCGACTGATAATTCAAACTTTACTAAGTTTCCGTTGGTAATATCAACTTGGAAAAATGAAAAGGCCAATTATGCCGCTTGGGAGTCACTACAGAAAACGGGTAGCGCTTTGGATGCCGTTGAGGCGGGAGCAAGAGTGCCTGAAGCCGACCCAAATGATACATCAGTAGGGTATGGCGGATTTCCAGATAGAGATGGCTTTGTTACTTTAGATGCCTGTATCATGGATGCAAAGGGAAATGCAGGTTCTGTGAATTTTTTGCAAAATATCATGCATCCTATTTCCGTAGCAAGAGCCGTGATGGAAAAAACGCCACACGTAATGTTATCGGGTGAAGGTGCCTTACAATTTGCACTTTCTCAAGGATTTAAAAAAGAGAACCTATTGACCGAAAATGCTAAAAAAGCATGGATAGAGTGGAAGAAAACATCAAAATACGAACCTAAAATTAATATCGAGCGTCATGATACAATCGGATTATTAGCTTTAGGAAATAAAGGTGAAATTTCTGGAGCTTGTACTACGAGTGGTTTAGCTTTTAAAATGCATGGTAGAGTAGGAGACTCACCCATCATTGGTGCGGCGGTTTTCTGTGATGATGAAGTAGGAGGAGCTTGTGCTACAGGGCTTGGTGAATTTGTTTTAAAAACGCTAGGTTCATTTTTGATTGTAGAATTGATGAGAAATGGAAAGACACCTCAACAAGCCTGTGAAGAAGCCATCATGAGAATTGTAAAAAGATACAATTATAAAGAATTTCAGATTGGATATCTAGCAGTGAATAAGAAAGGAGAATATGGTGCTTACGCTATCCAACCAGGCTTTAATTATACAGTGACGATAGAAGGTGTGACCAAAGTGTATGATGCTGGGTCTTATATGAAATGAGAAATTAACAAAAAAATAATTTATATAAACCAACCTTTTTTTGTTTTTTTCAGTCCTTATAAATAGTACTTACTAATACCTTTAGATTCAATAGTTTATAAGCAATTAAGTACTCAATACGTCATTAAACAAAATCATTGACCGTTTAATAAATTAAAAATGACTTAATGATAAGTCTTTTGTAATTTTCGAAAAATTATTAGTAATTTTGTCGAACAAATATAAGAAAAGTACAAAAACTTTAATTAAACTCAAGAAATTAGTAGCTTAGTAAAATAAGTGATTTCAACAAACCTATGAAAAGAATTTTAAAAAATAACCCTTTAATCGTAGTAGCAGTTTTATTGCTTTCTATAGGAACATTAATTACGTATAGTAAAAACTTAGAAGTCATAAACAACTCAAACAAAGGGTTTTTCTCAGGTAGAATCACTTTTGAAGAAAATCAAAAGCATACAATTTACTCAGATAAGGTAGAAGTAAAAAAAGGTATTGAAAGAGGGCTGAAAACTTTAGCAATAGCAATAATAGACGAAAAGACATCTGAATCAGTATTTATAAAGTTATATGATGTTCAAGAAAAAGGAACATTTTTTATCCCAGGTGAAGGTAAAGTACAAAATATAGGGAATTTGATTAAAAATGTAAACCATTTCAGAGAATTAAACAACTTTTACCAAACTACCTTAGTGAACGAAGAAGGATTGAAGAACGGAGTAGGAAGAGTTAACATTACAAAATTGACTGATACTGAAATAGAAGGAGAGTTGATTATCATCGGAAATAATTCTGAAGGAAAGCAAGCTCAATTAGAATCAGCAAGATTTAAAGCAAAGATTTAATAATAAGTATTAAAATACTTGTTAAAGATATTATATTTAGTGGTTAGGTGATACCAAAACGTCTGTGCAATTGCAACAGACGTTTTTTGTTTTGTTACCAATCCAATGAAAACTATTTATGGTTCGCTATATTTAACTTTATTAAAAAACTAAATATTATGAACCAACAATTTTCTGTATTTGAGGTAATGCTATTTGTTGGAATAGTACAAGGATGTGTAATCTCTATTTTGTTATTTTTGCAGAAGCCATTATACCTCAATAAGAAGCTATTAGCTTATATTCTTGTTGTTTTTAATATTTTATGCATCAAAATACTTCTTC
This sequence comes from Arcicella sp. GW821-FHT09D11, assembly GCF_059416265.1. Classification (NCBI taxonomy): domain Bacteria; kingdom Pseudomonadati; phylum Bacteroidota; class Cytophagia; order Cytophagales; family Flectobacillaceae; genus Arcicella; species Arcicella sp. GW821-FHT09D11. The sequence goes on from NZ_JBWKOV010000002.1 coordinate 329,248, forward strand.
ATACTACCCATCTTTGGGATAATCCCTTTATACGTTATTTGCCCATTTCATTAGAATTATTGATTCCACCGATTATCTATTTTTATGCACTTTCTTTAACCAATTCATCTTTTAAATTAAGGACAAAATATCTTTGGCATTTTTTTCCTTATGCTATTTTCGCCGTGTATTCAGTAATAGTATATCTAACAGTATTGCCGATAAACACAATTATAGAAAAAGATAAATTAGCAGAGGCATTATATTTCAATGAAATCAAGGCTTTTGAAGATGTCTTATCTGTCATATCTGCTATTGTATACTGGTTATTAAGCTATCGTCAAATAGTTCATTATGATAAAATCACCTATCTGCAAACAGCAAATTCTGATGCCTCAACATTGCAATGGCTCAGAAATATCATGGTGCTTTCGGGTATTTTGATTGTTTTATTAGGCTTTAGTCTTTGGCAAAATCAGTTAGTATCATGGAAAGTTTTTCATGTTTTTCTGGCAGCGTTAATTTATTATATGGGCTTTAGAGGCTATAACATTAACCCTCTCAATATTCCCAAAGAAGTCAATTTCATATCAAGTATAGAAAAAGAGGGTAATACAGCAATGTCAAGTCCTGAACGACAGTCTGCTCAAATCGCAATTCTACAGGCCTTAGAACAAGATAAAATTTACTTAACCGTTGAATTAACCATTGACTCACTGGCAAAAAGTATAAACCTATCACCCAATCTGATTTCTTCAGTGATTAATAATGAATTGAATACAAACTTCCGAAGCCTTATCAACCGCTATCGCATTGACGAAATAAAGCAAAGACTCTTGACGAGCGATGTTGAAAAATTATCCATTGCGGGGTTAGCCTATGAATGTGGCTTTAATTCAGAAGCCAGTTTTTATCGTGTCTTCAAAGCAATAGAAGGGGTATCTCCCAAAGAATTTCTAGAAAAGCATAAAAATAATGACTCTCAAAAAATGTTTTGAGAGTTTTTTCTGAGATAGAAAGCCTTGGTTTGCAAGACAAATCAACATCTTTCGCTCATGAGAAAAATTATTTATCTAGGTATTTTCGCATCGCTACTTTTTTGTTCTTGCTCTTTGCGGTTTTTAAATGGTAAAAATAAAGCTTACCAACCACTACCTTTTAAAGAACAAATTAGTCATCCAGACAAAATCGAGGAGGCTTACGATTTCTTAAAGAATAAAACCGAATATGATGCTTTCGTAGCTATTAAAGATGACAGTATACTAGCTCAATGGGGCGAAGTAGATTTGCCTATTATGACTCATTCTGCCCGAAAAAGTATTATCAGCGTTTTGTATGGAATAGCCATAGACAAAGATATCGTTCGGCTAAATCAAACACTTGATGAATTGGGAATTGATGATAAAAAAGCTCCTTTGACAGCCCTTGAAAAAACCTGCACTATTAGAGATTTGCTGATGTCGAGGTCGGGTATTTATCTTGAAGCCTCTGGCGAGACCAAAGAAATGAAAGCATCGCGTCCGCAAAGAGGAATGCATAAGCCTGGCGAGTTTTATTATTATAATAATTGGGGGTTTAATGTATTAGGGACGATTTTAGAGACCCAAGCCAAGATGAGTATTGGGCAAATGATAGAGGAATGGCTTGCAAAGCCCTTAGGCATGGAAAAATTCAGGGCGAATCATGTGACTTATAAACAGCCTTCCTTTTCTGAACATCAACAATATATCATTTATATGACGGCCGCCGACTTAGCCCGAATAGGACTTTTGGTATTACACGAGGGAAAATGGCGAGGCAATCAAATAGTTTCGTCGCAATGGATTAAAGAAAGTACGGCATCTTATTCAGTAGTAAAAGGCAATGAGCCAATGGACCATTATGGCTATTTGTGGTTGATTGACCAAGACGATAAAACCATCTGGGCATCGGGTTGGGGAGGACAATTTATGATTATTGACCCACAAAATCATTTAGTAGTCGTTTCCAGAAATGATACTGGTCGTTCTTTGATTCAACAAGGGCTATTTATGTGGAAAGGTAAGCAAGGGCTTAAAAAGCATCATCAATTACTTTACCATTTGATGGTAGATGCTCAATAACTTTGAAACGGTTGTCAACATTCTGTAGAAATAGAGAAACAAGGGAATCAATTCCTTTATAGAATTCAGTGTTTTATTTTGTTCGGATATTTTGTATTTACCCAAGTTAATAAAAAGATATTGCACTTCGCTTTTGTATTTAACTAAGAATCAGTAATTTTGCACCCTAATTTATTAGGATAAAGGAGTACATACACGAGAACCTATATTGGTTATTCTGTTTTGTATATAAAAATTAACCTAAGAAAAACGATAAAAAACAAATAATCAACATATTAACAATGGCACGTGATTTAAAGTACACAAGAAACATTGGTATTGCTGCCCACATTGATGCGGGTAAAACAACAACAACTGAGCGTATTCTTTACTATGCTGGTGTAAGCCACAAAATTGGTGAAGTTCACGACGGTGCAGCAACAATGGACTGGATGGAGCAGGAGCAAGAAAGAGGTATTACAATTACTTCAGCTGCAACTACTGTAGGCTGGAAATACAGAGAACAAGATTACCACATTAACATTATCGATACTCCAGGTCACGTGGATTTTACCGTTGAGGTAAACCGTTCGTTACGTGTATTAGATGGTCTTGTATTTTTATTTAGTGCCGTTGATGGTGTTGAGCCTCAATCTGAAACTAACTGGCGTTTAGCAAACAACTATAACGTAGCTCGTTTAGGTTTCGTTAACAAAATGGACCGTTCTGGTGCTGACTTCTTGAATGTTTGTAAGCAAGTAAAAGAAATGTTAGGTTCTTATGCTGTGCCTTTACAATTACCAATCGGTTCAGAAGATACATTCGAAGGTGTAGTTGACTTAGTTAACTTCCGTGGTATCAAATGGAACGAGCACGATAAAGGAATGACTTTTGAAGTTGTGCCTATTCCTGAAGATATGATTGAAGAAGCGACTCAATACCGTGAGAAATTATTGGAAGCAGTAGCTGATTTTGATGAGACTTTGATGGAGAAATTCTTTGAAGATCCAGAATCAATTTCTGAAGATGAAATTTTAGCCGCTCTTCGTGCAGCAACGATTGGTATGAAAATCGTTCCTATGCTTTGTGGTTCTTCTTTCAAAAACAAAGGTGTTCAAACGATGTTAGACTACGTGATGGCATTATTGCCTTCACCATTAGACAGACAAAACACTATTGGTACTGATCCTCGTACTGAAGCTGAAATCGTTCGTCACCCTACAGTTAATGATCCATTTGCAGGTTTAGCATTCAAAATTGCAACTGACCCTTACGTAGGTCGTTTATGTTTTGTTCGTGCTTATTCAGGTGTATTAGAAGCAGGTTCTTATATTTTGAACAACCGTTCAGGTAACAAAGAGCGTATCTCTCGTATCTTCCAAATGCACGCTAATAAGCAAAATTCTATCGAAAGATTAGAAGCTGGTGATATCGCTGCGGTTGTTGGGTTTAAAGACATCAAAACAGGAGATACTCTTTCTGATGAAAAACACCCAATCGTTCTTGAATCAATGGTATTCCCTGAGCCAGTTATCGGTTATGCAATTGAGCCTAAGAAATCAGCTGACCAAGATAACTTCTCGAAAGCTATCGGTAAATTAATCGAAGAAGATCCAACGTTAAAAGTTGAATCTAACGAAGAAACAGGACAGACTATCATCAAAGGTATGGGTGAACTTCACCTTGAAATCATCATCGACCGTATGCGTCGTGAATTCAAAGTAGAAGTAAACCAAGGTGCTCCGCAAGTAGCTTACAAAGAATCATTGACGAAATCTACTGAACACCGTGAAGTTTACAAAAAACAATCGGGTGGTAAAGGTAAATTTGCCGATATCGCATTTGAAATCGGACCAAGAGAAGATGGTAAAGAAGGATTGGAATTCATCAACGCAATCGTTGGTGGTGTTATTCCAAGAGAATTTATCCCTTCAATCCAAAAAGGATTTGATGCTGCGATGAAAAACGGTGCTTTAGCTGGATATCCAATGGATTCAATGAAAGTACGTTTATATCATGGTTCTTTCCACGATGTCGATTCAGATGCGTTGTCATTCGAAATGGCGGCTCGTTTGGGTTACAAAGAAGCAGCTAAACAAGCTGGTGCCAAAATCATGGAACCAATCATGTCTGTAGAAGTAGTTACTCCTGACGAATACACTGGACCAATCACTGGTGACATGAACCGTCGTCGTGGTATGATGAAAGGTATGGATTCTAAGCAAGGTGCTGTTATCTTGAAAGCTGATATTCCATTATCTGAATTGTTCGGTTATATTACAGACTTACGTACTATGTCTTCTGGACGTGCTACTGCAAACTTAACGTTCTCTCACTATGAATTCGTGCCACAAAACTTGGCTGATGAAATCGTGAAAAAAGCGAAAGGATTGTAATTAGTAACAGTTTGCTTTAAATATAAAAACTCCCTTAAAATTGATTTTTGAGGGAGTTTTTTTGTTTGAATAAGTTTTTATAAATTTATCCACAAGCATATATCAAGTAATAATGAAAGAATATTTAAGCTACCAAAAATTTTCATCTAATGATGAGGCCATGTTATTTATAGAACTTGTGAAGGCAAATAACATTAGATTTAAAGTTGAAGACACCTCTCAAATTTTTAACCCATCAATGGCAAATAATAAGCATGAGATGAGTATAAGCATTTTAGTTCATGCAGATGATTTCTCTAAATTGGATACCATTTTAGAAAATCAAACAGCGTTATCATTAGATGATTTTGATAAAGACCATTATCTATTCAGTTTTAGTGAAGAAGAGTTAAAGGATATTCTGAGAAAACCTGATGAATGGAGTCTTCAAGACCGTATTCTTGCTCGATTAATTCTTGAAAAAAAGCAGATAATATTTTCAGATGAGCAATTGATAGATTGGAAGAATAAACGTTATAAGTTCTTAGAAAGTGAGAAAAGAAAAAATGATACAGGAAGTCATAACAATTTAATTTCAGTATTGAGTGAGGCGAGAGAAGGATTTGATACTTGGCAACAAAAAGAGATACTTACTGATGGGGCAGAAGCCCCAGTTACAGACGAAAAAAATAGAAAAAATGGACTCTTAAAATTTGTTATAGTAGCTGTAATAGCTATCATTATTATCTTATTCAAAATATTCAAACGAATTCATTGAGCATTATTTTAAAAATAAAATCATAGTTTTGAAGCCTTTCGATGATTGCATATTGATTGTTACCTGATTTTTGATTTTGTATTAATAAGTTGTTCCGTTAAACTTTATACTAGATTTTGCCCTCCCCTCAAAAAACACAATTCCTTAAACTTCCCAGGCGTGATACCTACATGCTTTTTGAAGATGATAAAAAAGTAATTGGTACTACCAAAACCCGCCTTGAAACAAGCATCGCTAATATCATTTTTGGTTTCAGCTAATAATTCCTTTGCGATTTTTATTCGCTCTTGATTGATAAAATCAACAGGTGTAATGCCTAGTTCTCTTTTGAATTGACGAAAGAAGTTAGGTTTGCTCATACAAGCCAAATCACAAAGCTTTTCGATATTCAGTTTCTCGGTGATGTGTTCTTTGATATATTGAATCACGAAGGCAAAGCGATTCGTGTTAGCATATTTCTTATAATTATCTACAATCAACACCCTTGCTTGAGTTTGCATAAGCCTGATTAACAATTCATTAATCATAAAATTGGCAAATAAATCTTTCGCAGAATTGGTTTCGGTAGAAACTTTTACAAGGCGGTCGATGGTATTGCTGACTTCCAACGAGTTTTTTAAATGGAAGGTATCTAAGTCTATCTGCCAAGATTCATGTTCTTCTACTTTGGCATATTTTTCATTTAATAGATTGACTGTTTCTTTAATTTGCTCACTTTTAATCGCAAGAGCCATACATTGCGTAGGATTCGAGAAATCAGCTTCTGGGAAATCTATCTTCATTTCCTCATTGGCTGGTACGATGACTGACTCGCCAGGGAGGTATTCAAAACCTTGTTTATCAAATAAATGCATTACTTTTTTCCCACGAAACATCGTAGTAAGCACAAAGCTATTGAACTTTAAACGGACGTCTTCGCTTTGCTGATGAGTCTCGAATATATTCAATTCAAAATTATCCAATGAATATACAGTACGGTTCTCAACGAGCGTAATTAAATCCTTTACCGGCTTGAGTGCTGGTGACTGAGGCTTATGAATCTGTTTCATTTTACTTTGATTGAACTCAATGGTTAATGGCAGCACAAGTGCTGTAAAACTTTATTTACAATAATACTAAGATGAGTTTACCCATGCAATTTGCTAAATATTAAATGATACAATTGTCAATTTTAATGATACTATTATCATGTTTATGGCAATAATTCAATATTATGTCTAAAAAATACTATGATACAATTGTCAAGGTTTGTGATATAAAAGTAAATAGTAATAGTAATAATTCAAGATAAATTTGTAAAAAATAAATCACGAAACGAATTTAATTTTTATTATGGAAAATCTTGAAGCAGAAGCTCCTGTAACTGCGAGCTCAAATACCGACAATCTTATAGCAAGACCAATTTTTAGAAATCAATACGAAAACTTTATCGGTGGAAAATGGGTAGCACCAGTAAAAGGACAATATTTTGAAAACCCTTCGCCGATTGATGCTAAAATTTTCACTAAAGTACCTCGTTCGACAAAAGAAGATGTTGATTTAGCCTTGGATGCCGCTCATGAAGCTTTTGCTACTTGGTCTAAAACTTCGGCAACCACAAGAAGCAATATCCTGCTAAAAATTGCAGATATTATCGAGCAAAACCTGATGTATTTAGCTACCGTTGAAACCATTGACAACGGTAAGCCAATTAGAGAAACGATTAATGCAGATTTACCTTTAGTAGTTGATCATTTCCGTTATTTTGCTGCTTGTATTAGAACCGACGAAGGCTCTGCTGCCGAGCATGACCCGAATACACTTTCTTTGATTATCCATGAGCCCATCGGTGTGGTTGCTCAAATTATTCCTTGGAATTTCCCTCTTTTGATGGCTACTTGGAAAATGGCTCCTGCTTTGGCAGCTGGCTGTACGATTGTGATGAAGCCAGCAGAACAAACGCCTGTAAGCATTTTGTGTTTATTAGAATTGATTCAAGACGTTTTACCTGGGGGCGTATTGAACGTAGTGAATGGTTTTGGACTAGAGGCTGGCAAGCCTTTGGCAAGCTCTACGAGAGTAGCGAAGGTTTCCTTCACAGGAGAGACTACCACAGGGCGTTTAATCATGCAGTATGCTTCTGAGAATATTATTCCTGTAACAATGGAATTGGGTGGAAAGTCACCGAATATTTTCTTCCCAAGCATCATGGATGCCGATGATGATTTCTTTGACAAATGCTTGGAAGGGGCTACTATGTTTGCCTTAAACCAAGGTGAAATTTGTACTTGTCCTTCAAGAATCCTTGTACACGAATCAATTGCTGATGCCTTTATTGAAAGAGTCATTGAGCGTGTGAATGCTATCAAAAAAGGTCATCCGTTAGACATGACTACGATGATTGGTGCGCAGGCTTCGAACGACCAATACGAGAAAATATTATCATACTTAAAAATCGGAGCGGACGAAGGGGCAGAAACACTTTGTGGAGGGGCTGCGCATTTACAAGAGGGTGATGCTGCTAATGGGTATTATATTCAACCGACGATTTTGAAAGGACATAATAAAATGCGTGTTTTCCAAGAAGAAATCTTTGGGCCTGTAGCTGCCTTAACGACTTTTAAAACGGTAGAGGAAGCCATCGAAATTGCTAATGATACGCTGTATGGTTTAGGGGCTGGTGTGTGGACACGTGATGCGCATGAATTGTATCAAGTACCAAGAGCTATTCAGGCTGGTCGTGTTTGGGTAAATTGCTATCATGCATATCCTGCTCATGCTCCGTTTGGTGGATATAAAAAATCTGGATTTGGTCGTGAAAATCATAAAATGATGCTAGATCATTATCGTTCTTGCAAAAATATGTTGATTTCTTATGATAAAAAGGCATTAGGGTTCTTTTAGGGGCTATCGGCTTTCGGTCATTGGCTTTCAGTAATATGTTTGCTTGCAGTAAGTAAAAAGCCGACATCCGATGACCGATAGCCATTTAATCATAAAATTCATGGACAAAACCCCAAGAGTATTAGTTACTGCCAAGGCAGAGGAGTTAATTGACCGCCTTCGTAAGGAACATGGTCCTATTATGTTTCATCAAAGCGGAGGGTGTTGTGATGGTTCTGCTCCTATGTGTTTTCCTGTTGGTGAATTTAAAACAGGTGCTAACGATGTTTTATTGGGCGAAATTCATGGGTGCGAATTTTTTATGAGTGCCTTTCAGTTTGAATATTGGCAATATACGCAGTTAACATTAGATGTTGTTGAAGGAAGAGGAGCTAGCTTTTCTTTAGAAATACCTTTGGGTCTGCGGTTTATTATTCGGTCACAAGTGTATAGCGAAGAAGAATTACAAAATCTAAGTACAGTTTCAACGGGAGAATAAGCTATTAATCACTAGGGAGGGACTTAAGTCCCTCCCTAGTGATTAATAGCTGTATATAGGAAAGTTTATTTACACTGGCATCAATAAACCATTTTTAGTAAGGAGTCTCAAATAATGAAGATTTATTCATTGTTTGAGACTCCTTTATTTTATCGATTTCTGTCATTAATAGCCAACGAATATTAATCTCTTCAAAATATTGTTTTGTTTTGTTTTCTTTTTGCTCAGAGCCTTGTTAGCTTTGCAAATCAACCTTTGTAGCAATCCGCACAGATGCTTTTAATCATCAAGGGATGGTCTGGGCTAATAATAGATACTTGAACTAATTGTCTTAGTAAAAGTATTTCTTCTCTTAATATTTAACATGACAGAAATACCTGCTTTCAAAAAAGGTTTACCCACACAAATTGCCGTATTGGGCGGTGGTAGTTGGGCAACGGCTATCATCAAAATTTTAACCGAAAACAATGTCAAAGTAAAATGGTGGCTTCGCCGTAAATCGGATGTTGATTTTATTAAAAAATATAATCACAACCCTAGCTATTTAACAGATGCATTGCTTAACCCAAGAAAAGTAAAGGCATATTATAAAATGTACGATGCCCTCTATGGGGTAGATTATGTGATTTTGGCCGTACCCGCAGCTTTTGTGCCTGATGCATTGAAAAATCTTACGCGTAATCATTTCGCAGGAAAGAAAGTAGTATCGGCCATTAAAGGGATGATTCCAGACGAAAATATGTTGGTGACCGACTGGATGGAAAAGGTATTTGGCGTACCCCTTACGCAGATGTGCGTAATTGCTGGGCCATGTCATGCCGAAGAAGTAGCGTTAGAAAAGCAGTCATATTTAACTATTGGGTCGCCCAATATCAATTTAGCCCAAGAGTTTTCTAACTTATTGAGTTGCAGATATATTCAGGCAAACCCTATTGCAGATTTATACGGCGTTGAATACTGTGCAGTAATCAAAAATATTGTAGCAATGGCTTGTGGTATTACCCATGGCTTAGGTTTTGGAGATAACTTTCAGGCGGTGATGGTTTCTAATGCCATGCAGGAAATTAAACGCTTCTTAGACTATGCTTATCCGCAGGCCTCGAGAGATTTGAATAATTCAGGCTATTTAGGCGATTTACTGGTAACGGCTTATTCGCAGTTTTCAAGAAACCGTACTTTTGGAAATATGATTGGTCGTGGGTATTCGGTTAAATCAGCACAGATAGAGATGAATATGGTAGCGGAGGGATATTATGCCGTGAAGAGTATTCATCAAATTAACGAGAAATATGGTGTAGATATGCCAATTATTGATGCAGTCTATAAAATATTATATGAAAGAGCTGCGCCAGTAGCTGAAATCAATATTTTGAAAACATATTTGAAGTAGGATTTGAGAATTTGAAGATTTGAAAATGAATGTAACCCATTCGGTATTTAATCATTTTCAAATCTTCAAATCAACAAATTTTCAAATTAATTATAAAAGTCCTCTGATTTTATCAGCCGTTGCTTTTAATTCTTCTTGTGATGGTTTTAGCTTCTCTCTTGTAAAATTAATATCATTCATCGTATTCAAGGGAATTAAATGAACGTGAGTATGCGGTACCTCCAAGCCAATAACAGATACGCCAATTCTTCGGCATGGAATAGCTTGTTGTAAAGCTGGAGCAATCTTTTTAGCAAAAATCATTAGACCTGCCAATAAATCGTCTTCTAAATCAAAGATATAGTCTATCTCTTTTTTGGGAACTACTAAAGTATGTCCTTCGGCAAGTGGCATAACATCCAAAAATGCAATGAAGTTTTCGTCCTCCGCAATTTTATGGCAAGGAATCTCGCCATTGATAATTTTAGTGAATATTGTTGACATGGAAAAATTTGTTTAAGCTATCAGCTTTGAGCATCAAGCTTTGAGATTTTTAAATTAATAATTTCCTTGTGAAATGGATGATTTAATAGGAAGCTCAAAGCTCATGGCTCAAAGCTAATAGCTAAAAAGCTATTTAAACCATCCTGCATACATGATATAATTATTGGCAGTTCTCATAAATACCTCCGCTGCTTCTGGAGAAATATTCTTTAAGAATTTGGCGGGATTACCTGCATAAATAGTTCCAGCGGGCACACGTGTATTTTGTGTAACGATAGCCCCTGCTGCAATGATTGACCCAGTTTCTATCACAGCCCCATCCATCACGATAGCACCCATACCAATCAATACTTTATCTTCAATCGTACAGCCATGCACAATAGCATTATGGGCAATAGAGACATAATTACCAATGGTTGTTTTGGTTTTCTGATAAGTACAATGGATAATAGCGCCGTCTTGTATATTAGAATTATCACCAATTGAAACGCTATTAACGTCTCCTCTAATAACAGCATTGAACCAAACGGTGCAGTTTTTCCCGAGTGTTACATCACCAACAACGGTAGCGTTTTCGGCTAGCCAACAATTTTCGCCCATAGTAGGCGATACTCCTTTTACAGGTTTTATTAAAGGCATTCTTTTAAGATTAAATTAAATACAAAAACCTTGTTCTTGGTAACAAATATACAAACTAACTGAGCTTAGGCAATAAAAAAAGGTTGTTCAGTGAAATACCAAACAACCCCGAATTAATGTAAAATATAATTGTTTTTGATTGAAAATAATACATTTTAAGATTACTCTTTGATGTCAAACCTGCCATCTTTTAAAGCGACTATTTCAGCAGGATTTTCTTTGTTTTGAAAAGTTACGTTAAAAGTACCCGAATAGATTTTTGAAACAGGGTCAAAACGAATAATATTCACTTCGTTTTCACAACTTTGACAAATAGCGTATTGAGAACAATTGCCGTCTATACACTTTTGATAAACACTCGCAAAAGGTGTAAACTCTACAGCATTTTTAGGGAAATATTTCATGAACTGGTATTTGCCAGTATCCTGAACATTATTAATCATAAAGCTAATCGACTCTAAAGTATTTTGATTAGTTACGGTTAATTTGAGTGTCGTATTTTGATACTTACCCCATACTACTGGAGCTGGCTTAAAATTCGGGTTGGCTTGGTATCGCTGAAAGGGTGTCCAGATAGTTCCATTAATTTTTGCACCAAAAGTTTGTTTTCCAATCTGAGTAATTTCGGGCAATGTATCTGGATGGACATAGTCGTTCATCTCACAGCTAAGGAGTGAAAATGACAGCATAAAGATAATTAAGTACCGATTTTTTCTCATATAAAGCATCCTAAGAAATCCAGTTTTGCGAATTTATAAATAATCTTTAATTAAAATGCACTAATCTAAGAAATTTATTTTAAATTATTTTAAGAATATGATTTACGCTAAAAATATACGTAAAAAAAAGACTATGTTGAGAAATCGTTGATTATAAATATTTTTTTAGTAAATCATTTTCGTCTTTTGTCAAAAAATAAATCTAAAAAACATGAAAAAAATCATTTTAGCATTATTCCTATCAATATTCTTTATGTTGGATGGAACGGCTCAATTAACAGTTCCACCCAACGGTGGAAATAAAATGGCTTCTATTAGCGAAAGGATAGGATTAACAGATGTAACAATTAATTACCACCGCCCTGGCGTAAAAGGACGCGAAGGTAAAATTTGGGGGCAATTAGTGCATTATGGCTTTGCAGATTTGGGTTTTGGCACATCTGTGTCGGCACCTTGGCGAGCAGGCGCTAATGTAAATACGACGATTAGTTTTTCAACACCTGTAAAAATTGAAGGACAAGCACTGCCAGCTGGTAAATATGGGTTGTTTATGGCAGTACAAGAAAATGAGGTAACAATTATTTTTTCAAAAAATGCTACGTCGTGGGGAAGCTATTATTATGATGAAAAAGAAGATGCTTTACGCGTAAAAGTAAAACAACTGAAAGACCAACCTTTAGTTGAATGGCTAAAGTACGAGTTTGTTGACCAAACTGAAAAATCGGCTACGGTAGCTTTGTTATGGGAAAAATGGAAGATTCCTTTTAAGATAGAAGTTGATGTACATGCTGTTGTTTTGGCTTCTATGCGTGATGAACTGAGAGGTGAAAAGGGCGGTACTTGGCAAACTTTAAATCAAGCAGCTAACTATTGTTTACAAAACAATGTAAACTTAGAAGAGGGATTGTCATGGGCAGAACGCTCTATTACCGAACGCTATGTAGGCGAAGCTAATTTTACCACATTAAGTACAAAAGCTGAAATCTTGAAACTGTTGGGCAGAACAGCCGAAGCTGAAACGATAATGAAAGAAGCTTTACCCAAAGGAAATATGCTGGAAATACATCAATATGCCAGAGCATTATTGAAACAGAAAAAAACACAAGAAGCCTTTGAAGCATTTAAACTCAATGCCAGTAAAAATCCAAATGAATACACTCCTTTGGTTGGTTTGACAAGAGGATATTCCGCTTTGGGAGATTATAAAAATGCGTTGAAGCAAGCAAAATTAGCCATTGCCATTGCGCCAAATGATGTAGAAAAAGATAATGTAGCCAAAATGATTAAAACACTTAGCGAAGGAAAAGACATTAATTGAATTAAACAAAAAGGGTAAAAGTTCGATAGACTTTTACCCTTTTTTATTAACAGTTACCATTATTTTGTAAGGCTTGCATATTCTTTGGCAAAGTAGGTCAATATTACTTTAGCACCAGCTCTTTTGATAGACGTCAGGCATTCAACCATTGTTTTGGTGCCATCCAACCATCCATTTTGCGCAGCAGCTTTTACCATAGCATATTCGCCAGAAACGTTATAAGCAGCAATTGGAATATCAAAATTATCATTCAACGATTTGATAACATCCAGATAAGCCAAAGCAGGTTTCACCATCAAAAAGTCAGCTCCTTCGCTATAATCAAGTTCTGCTTCAATTAAGGCTTCACGCACATTGGCAGGGTTCATCTGATATGTTTTTTTGTCCCCAAACTTAGGTGCAGAATCTAAGGCATCACGGAAGGGGCCATAAAAAGCGGAAGCATACTTCGCAGAATATGCCATAATAGAAACATTGATAAAGCCTTTGCTATCCAGTGCCTCGCGGAGTACTCTTACACGTCCGTCCATCATGTCTGAGGGGCCAACAATATCAGCACCAGCTTCTGCTTGAGCCACCGTCATTTTTGCTAAAATCTCTAAGCTTTCGTCATTCAGGATATTTCCTTTTTCATCCACATACCCATCATGTCCATCAGAAGAATAAGGGTCCATCGCTACATCCGACATAATGGCGATGGATGGAAACTTACTTTTAATCTGATGAATGGCTTCTAAATAAATATTTCCTTGGCGATAGCTTTCAGAGGCAATTTTATCTTTTTTGTCTTCAGGCAATAACGGAAAAAGTGCAATAGAACGAATCCCTAGGTCCTGAACAACAGACATTTCTTCTAATATCTTATCAATAGAATACCTGTAAACACCAGGCATTGATTTTACTTCGCTAGTTAGGTTGTTGCCTTCCATCACAAACATCGGGTAGATAAAATCATTAACCGATAAAGTTGTTTCTTCTACCATCGCACGAATAGCTGCTGACTGGCGATTTCTTCTGGGTCTTCTTAGCATAATTATAATTGTTGTTCTCTGGTTTTGCTGATTTTATTCAGCCACAAAGTTCGTAAAACCTTCGAACAAATTTTGGAATATTTTAACTTTAATATTTACCTGATGATAGAAGTATTTACGTGTTTGTTGATTATAAACCTAGATTTTTACGTTTTATAAACAGTATCATAGATATTGCTCTATCTCTTTTACAACCACGATAAAGTATTATTTTGTTCAGTTATTCAGCAAAAAAACTAAAAAAACGAAAACATTTATCCTTAAAAAGAGTAAATATGATGTTAATTACTACATAATATCAAAAGCGTTAAATATTAATTAGAATTAAGCACAAAATTGTCCTCATTCTTTTAGATTTGTATTCGATTTATCAGCAATGTGTATTACTTTTAGGATAAGTATATATAATAGTAACAACATTTAAAGACAGTCTTGTATTTCATTATAAGCATTTTTTATAAATAAATATAGATTACAAAATATTACTTTGGCTTGAAATAGTAATAAAATTTAGGCAAAAGTAAAATTGATTTTATTTTAATTTTTCTTGAAATATGAATATTACTTACGTTCATATTTGTAAACAGAAAATATTCTAAAACTTAATACCGACGAATGGAAATTCAAAACCCTCTCACATCATCCGCTAATAAGCAAAAAGTTTTAATTGAAATTGCTTGGGAAACCTGTAACCAAGTTGGTGGAATCTACACCGTAATTCGTACCAAAGTGCCATCAATGGTTGAAAAGTGGGGTAATAATTATTTTTTGTTAGGGCCATATTTTCCACAAACAGCTTCGGCTGAATTTGAACCTATTCACGATTTGGACGATTCAATTTTGGGTAAAACCATTCAGAAAATGCGTTCGATGGGTTTGGGCGTACATTATGGATATTGGTTAGTAACAGGAAAACCTAGAATTGTATTGTTTGATTTAGCTACAGTTGCTGATAGACTTAATCAGATAAAAGCAAATCTGTGGGATAAACATCAAGTATCAACGCTACATGTTGAAGATATCGTAAACCAAACAATATTGTTTGGAGAAATGATTCGTATTTTTTTAACAGAATTGGCCAATGATCAAGGAAATAAAACGGAAATAGTTGCTCATATTCACGAATGGATGTCGGCTACTTGTATTCCTGATTTGAGAAAAGATAATGTTAAAATCGCTACTGTTTTTACTACCCATGCTACCATGCTAGGGCGTTATTTAGCAGGAAACGTACCTGATTTTTATGATAAATTACATACATTCAATTGGCTAGACGAAGCTCGTCATTATGGTATCGAAGCCCAAGCCACCATCGAACGCTTGGCGGCTAATATGTGTCATGTAATGACAACGGTGAGTGATGTAACTGCCAGAGAATGCGAGTTCTTGTTGGGTAAAGTACCAGACTTGATTCTACCGAATGGATTAAATATTACCCGATTCTCGGCTATGCACGAACATCAAAATTTACATACGCTTTTTAAAGACCGTATCAATGAATTTGTGATGGGGCACTTTTTCCAGAGTCAGCCTTTTGATTTAAGTAAAACACTTTACTTTTTTACGTCGGGTAGATACGAGTTTTCAAACAAAGGCTATGATATTACTTTAGAAGCCTTAGCACGTTTGAACTGGAAAATGAAACAAGCCAAAATAGATAAAACGGTTGTGATGTTTTTTATTACTAAACAGCCTTATCATTCTATTGACCCTGAGGTATTACAATCAAGAGCGGTAATGGACGAAATTCATGAAACTTGTAATGCTATTGAAAAACAAATAGGCGAGAAACTTTTCAACGCTTCGGCTTCGGCAACAGATTTACAGATGCCAGATTTGAACGGCTTCATTGATGAATACTGGCGTTTGCGTTTGCGTAGAACCATTCAAACTTGGAAAACTAACAAGCGTCCGAAAGTAGTAACACACTTGTTGAAAAATGAAGATGGGATTACGGATTATACCAAAAAAGCAAATCTGATGAACAATCCTGATGACAAAGTAAAAATTGTTTATCACCCAGACTTTATCGTTTCGACAAACCCACTTTTTGGACTTGATTATGGGCAATTTGTAAGAGGCTGTAATTTGGGTGTTTTCCCAAGCTATTACGAACCTTGGGGTTATACGCCGCTTGAATGTATTGCCAGAGGAGTTCCTACGATTACTTCAGACCTATCAGGCTTTGGTGATTATATGATGCAAATCATGCGTGACTATGAACAATGGGGCGTAATGGTAGTAAACCGTAAAACGCAAGATTTCCACAAAGCCGCAGAACAACTTTCAGAGATGCTTTTGAAATTTGTAAAACAGTCGCTTCGTGAAAGAATTACCCAGCGAAATCGTGTAGAAAGTATTTCTGATACATTTGATTGGAGCAACCTACGAGCATATTATGATACCGCTCAGGACTTAGCCTTAAAGAGAAGAAAATAAGAATTAATAGGAAGTCGGCCGTTGAAAGCTGACTTCTGTATTTTTAGCATAGCGTCGCCCTATTATTTGCTTACTTGATACATTCAATAAATTCTATTAAGTTTGTAAATAGACAATCTCTAATTTTAAAGCCGACATTCTTAACTTATGGATATTCTTAATGAAACAATCGCTTGGTTGATGAAGAGACGTTTGCCCCGTATCCAGTCTTTTATGGAACGACCTATGGAAACGCAGGAAGATATGTTTTGGAGTCTTATTGAGTCGGCAAGACATACAGAATGGGGAAAAAAATATGATTATCAGTCAATTTCTTCCATCAAGCAGTTTCAAGAAAGAGTACCCATTTCAAATTACGAAAGCCTTTATCCTTATATTGAAAGAATGATGCGTGGAGAACAAAATGTTCTGTGGCATTCTGACATTCAATATTTCTCAAAATCTTCTGGCACAACCAACGCTCGCAGTAAATATATTCCTGTTTCTAAAGAATCTCTGGACGATTGTCATTTCATGGGTGGAAAAGACATGATGACACTTTTGGTAGAAAACAAACCTGATACAGCCGTTTTTTCTGGCAAAGGTCTTTCTATTGGTGGAAGCTTGCAGTCTAATCAGTTAAATGCACGCACTTATCTTGGTGATGTTTCGGCTGTAGTCATGAAAAATCTTCCGATTTGGGCTCAACTCATTCGTACACCATCTTTGGATGTTGCCTTGATGAATGTGTGGGAAGAGAAGATTCAAAAAATGGCGGAGGTAACCTCCCAAGAAAATGTTACGAGTATCTTGGGCGTGCCTACTTGGACTTTAGTGTTGATTGAAAAGATACTAGAAATTACGGGTAAAGATAATATCTTGGAAGTATGGCCAAATTTTGAGTTCTTCATTCACGGAGCAGTGGCTTTTCAACCTTATCGTGAAATGTTCAGTCATCAGGTTTTTCCATCTTCCTCTGTAAATTATCTTGAAATCTATAATGCCTCCGAAGGATTTTTTGGGATTCAAGATGATTTCAACCGAAAAGATGAAATGCTTTTGATGCTTGATTATGGCATTTTCTATGAGTTTATTCCGATGGAAGAAATTGAGTTAGCTCATCCAAAAGCACTGACAATTGAGGAAGTAGAACTTAATAAAAATTACGCTATTCTTATTTCGACTAACTCAGGGTTATGGCGTTATAAAATTGGTGATACTGTAAGGTTTACTTCTCGTTACCCTTTCAGGATTAAAATATCGGGTAGAACCAAGCACTTTATCAATGCTTTTGGCGAAGAATTGATTATTGAGAATGCCGAAATAGCCATTACGCGTGCCTGCGAAGCAACGGGTGCTATTTTGAGCGATTATACTGCTGGCCCAGTATATATGGATAACAAGCAACAGGGCTGTCATGAATGGATTATTGAATTCTCGCAAGCACCAAACGACCAGCAGGTATTCAATGCGGTGTTGGATGAAACGCTAAGAGAAATCAATTCTGATTATGATGCCAAAAGATATAAAGATATGGTATTGAGTCCCCCTAAGGTAAATGTAGTACCGAAGGAGACTTTTTATGCTTGGATGCGTAATCGTGGGAAATTAGGCGGACAACATAAAGTACCAAGATTGAGTAATTCACGAGAATTTTTAGAACAAATTTTAGTATTAGCTAAAGAGGTGTGTGTTTGATAGCTTTGAGCCGTGAGCGATGAGCTGTCAGCCTTGAGCAATGAGCAATGAGTAATGAGCTTTTGGATGTCGACTTTCAGCTTTCAGTTATGAGCTATCCCTAAAATCAAAAAGTCTTTAGTCTTTAGTCTTTAGTCTTTAGTCTTTAGTCTTTAGTCTTTAGTCTTTAGTCTTTAGTCTTTAGTCTTTAGTCTAGTATCTTTTGTCTAAAAATCTTAAAGTCCAAAATCCTAAAGTCCAGAAAGAGTCAAAAAAATGAAAACCCTTCTTCCAACAAATAAAGACGTATGTGTAAAAGGAACAATTTGGATAGAAAACCATGATGGTTCAGAGCGTTTTTTAGGCAAAGGACGAATTCAATTATTAGAACTGATTATTGAACACGGGTCAATCTCCAAAGCAGCCAAAGCAATGGAAATGTCCTATAAAAGAGCGTGGGATTTGATTACTTCGATGAATACTCAAGCAACCAAACCTTTTGTGATAACACAAGTAGGAGGTAAAAGCGGTGGAGGCACCATCGTTACGCCAGAAGGGCTCCAAGCCATTGAAGTTTACAAGTCTCTTCAAGCTCGTTTTCAGGCATTTCTCGCCCAAGAAAATCAAAAATAGTCAATAGGTGATTTTTTCTATGTGATGGATTTATTGAAAAACGCTATATTTGTTGAAATATAACGTTTAATATGGATGCAACTTTCCTTTTGATGCTATTGCTTTTAAGCATAGTAGCATTTTTATATTCTTCTGTAGGGCATGGCGGTGCGAGTGGTTATTTGGCAGTCATGGCGATTGTGGGAGTAGCTCCTTCCTTAATGAAATCTTCGGCCTTGATTATGAATCTTGCCGTTTCCCTTTTCTCATTTTTTGGATTTTATCGGGCAGGGCATTTTAAGTTTAAACTATTCTGGCCTTTTGCGATAGCCAGTATTCCCTTGGCTTATTTAGGAGGAACCATGACCCTTTCAGATGCCATCTATAAGAAAATTCTAGCCGTTTGTATTCTTATTTCCATTGCACGTTTACTATATCAGTTCAAACAAGAAGAAACCGAAAATAAGGAAGTACCCCTCTGGGCAGGACTGACCTCTGGGGGAATAATCGGTCTGTTGTCTGGTATGATTGGCATAGGCGGAGGCATCGTTTTGAGTCCACTTATGCTGTTGATGAAATGGGCAAAACTGAAAGAAACTGCGGCAGTTTCTGCACTTTTCATTTTTGTTAATTCTCTTTCTGGGTTATACGGACAAATTGCAAAAGGAAATATGCATATTCCAGAAAACCTACAATGGGCTATTTGTGCTACTGTTTTAGGGGGCTTACTAGGCTCGTACTTTGGAAGTCAAAAGTTTAACCTACCTACGCTTCGTTACTTGTTGGCTTTGGGACTAATAATTGCCTCTGCTAAATTGATATTTACTTAATAGCTTTTCGGCTACTTATCTAAACTTTATCTAATATTTTAACAACAAAGTTACCTCTATGATAACAACTCTATTCAAATGTTTATCGTTATATTTTACAAAATATAATGCCTTTAAAACAAAACATTCCTTTTTACTGCTCGGTTTGGTCGCAATAAGTTTTACAGCCCAATCTCAGAAAAAAATCCAACAGATAGTTTACAAAGATACTATTCGACAGTTATCAGAAGTAGTCGTAACAGCATCAAGAACGCCCGAAAGTGTGTTGAAATCGCCCATAAGTATTGCTTTATTGGATAATAGAACGATTCAAAATGCAGCCGCTCCTTCCTTTTATGATGCTATCGAAAACATCAAGGGTGTTCAATTACTGACGTCAAGTTTAGGGTTTAAAGTATATAATACGCGTGGTTTTGCAAACCCTACTAATGTACGATTTGTGCAATTGGTAGATGGTGTCGATAACCAAGCACCTCATATAGGTTCGCCTATTGCTAGTGCTTTAGCACCTACCGATTTGGATGTTGACCATGTTGAGATTCTGCATGGAGCGGCTTCTGCCTTATACGGAATGAATGCCCTAAATGGGTTAGTGAATATTTTCTCTAAAAATCCATTCGAATATCAAGGACTTAGTTTTCAACAAAAAACAGGTATCAATCATTTTAATGATAACAATGCTTCTGTACATATTTTTAGTGAAAGCTCCATTCGTTGGGCAAAGGCATTTAATAACACTTTTGCCACAAAAATCAATGTTGAATACCTGACGGGTTATGATTGGATTTCGGATAATAACAGCGATTTGAACCCGAATGGGAATGCTAGCTTAAACCTTTTTGGAAAGGACAATCCTGCTTATGACGGTATCAATGGATATGGAAATGAATCGTCGAATAGAAGAAATTTGACTTTAGGAGGCAAACGTTATTCTGTCGCCCGAACAGGATACATGGAAAAAGAAATTGCTGATTTTTCTCTTAGAAATATCAAAGGAGACATTAGCTTATTCGTTCGCCCTATTAAAAACTGGGAGATTGCTTATACTTATCGCTTCGGAGTATTAGATAATCTTTACCAACGTACTAACCGCTTTCGATTGAATGACTACCGCATCGACCAACATAGTGTTAGCTTAAAGACGCCCTCTATTCAAGCAAAAATCTATATGACTCACGAGAATACTGGACAGTCATATAACATTCGTTCAATGGCGGAGAATATCGACCGTAGTTTTAAAGGGGATGATGCTTGGTTTACAGATTTTACCAATCAATTCAATGCTAGTACGAATACAGGTAAAAGTGTTACCGAAGCATTGCAATTAGCCCGTAGCCAAGCTGATAAAGGAAGACCTCAACCTCATACAGCCGAATTTGATGCCTTAATCAAGAAATTAGGCGATATTAATAACTGGGACATTGGGGCGGCTTTACGCGTACAATCGTGGTTATATCATGCAGAGGCACAAGCAGATTTAACCCAACAGTTATTGAGTAACTTACGAGAGAAATGGGGACTGAATATCCTAACAGGTATTGATTACAGAACGTTTGAAGTAGTACCCGATGGAAATTACTTTATTAATCCTACAAAGCCTGATCAAAACCTGACTTATGATAAAGTAGGAGGGTTTGTGCAATTAACAAAATTGTTTTTGAATGATAAACTCAAATTCAATGGAGCTTTGAGAGCCGATAAAAATCAGTATTTTGATTTACGATGGAATCCGAGAGTAGCCCTTGTTTACTCGCCTACTGACGACCAGAATATTAGAATTTCCTATCAAAATGCCTATCGTTTTCCAAGTCTTTTTGAGGCCTTCTCGAATGTCAACAGCGGAGGTGTAAAAAGAGTAGGAGGCTTGCCGATAATGTCTCAGGGGATTTTTGAAAACTCTTATTTCAAAACGTCTATCGATGCTTTTCAAACGGCTATTACCAACGATGTCAATAAAAATGGGTTAACAACGGCACAGGCAGTGGTGAAGAACAAAGGACTCTTGAAGAAAAATGATTATGGCTATATTCAGCCTGAATCAGTCAATAGTTTTGAAATTGGATATAAAGGACAGTGGTTTGATAAGCGACTATACGTTGACATTAATTTTTATTATAATCAATACCAAAACTTTATGGCTCAAGTAGAAACAAATCTACCGCTTACTGCCAGTGCAAATTCCGATTCAATCGCCTTTGCCTTGAACAACCGTACTAAAAATCAACGCTATCGTTTATGGACAAACTCTAAAACCACGGTTTTTAACTATGGAGGAAGTATCGGTTTGAGTTATAGGGTTTATAAAACGTTTATGCTTTCGGGGAATGCCTCGTATGCTCAGTTAGACCATAAGACTACGAACGATGGATTAGAGGAGGCTTTTAATACGCCAAGATGGATTATGAATGTATCAATCAGTAATCGAAAAATTACAGAACGATTAGGGTTTAATATCAACCTGAAATGGCAAGAAGAGTTCTTATGGCAATCATCTTTAGCGACGGGCAATGTACCTGCCTATTCAACACTAGACGGGCAACTGACGTATGCTTTGCCAGCACAAAACTTGACACTGAAATTAGGAGGAACAAACCTTTTAAATAAATATTACTATAACTTTTTGGCTGGGCCAAGTGTGGGAGGCTTTTATTATCTAAGTGCAACTTTTAATCTTTAGTATACTCGTGGATTTGTGATTATACGTTTGACTACGAAATCGCAAATCCACCTTTTAGTTTTGCCAAAGTAGAAACAAGAAAAGTAAAATCCAGAGTAAATCTACAAAGTGCCAATAAAATACAATCAGATTGATTTTTAATTGATTCGGAGGATTAACGGAATATACAAAGGAATCGATATACGGAATCCTTTTGATTGCCTCCAGAAATATCTTGATTAGAAAAAACAGTCCTACCAGAAGATGTAAGATATGTAATCCTGAAAGGATATAGACAAACCCACGGGCAGTTCGGAGGTTATTATCTATATTAAGCGATAATAGTTGTTGCCAGCCCACTAATTGCATCACAACAAAGAGTAAGCCTAGCACAACGGTAATACCCGTATAAATACGATAATTCAGGAATTTATCTTCTTTAAAATTCGAATTTCCTAAATGAAGCGTCAGGCTACTGATTAACATTAGCAAAGTACTTACCCAAAAAATAGGAGGTAATATCAGTTTACCAAAACCAGCATTGGGTCTTTCAATGCCCAAATAGGTTAACAATAAGCCTAGAAACATCAATCCACTTCCGAAGATTGCCATCTGGAGCATAAATTTAAAAGGTTCTCTGCGTTGCATATTTGTATTTAATCTTAAGTTTAGACTACTACAGAGGAAAATTTAGTAATTAGTTTTCAAATTAGCGTATCTTCAAATCAATTTATAGTTTCCCTTCCCAAACGGCGTATTCTTCAAAGTATTTTTTTGCTTCTATTGCTTCTTCAAAAATTCCAAAGACAGTTGAACCTGAGCCAGTCATGCTTGCATACGAAGCTCCAAGCTCGTATAATTTATTCTTGATGTTTTCGATACGTGGATATTTGGGTAAGAGATGCGTTTCAAAATCATTTTTTACCACATTTTTCCATGTTTGAACAGGTGCACTCAATACTTCTTTTAAATCAGTTTCACTCTTTTGTGGCTTTACGCCTGAATAAGCCTCAGCCGTAGAAATATGAATGTTAGGGTTTACCGATACGATAAACTTTCCCGCTAAATCAATAGTAATATCAGCAAATTCATCTCCTTTCCCGAAACAATATTGTGGCTGATTTTGAATAAAAAAGGCACAATCACTCCCCAAACGGCGAGCGTAGTTTTCCATTTGCGCTACTGATAATTGTAACGCAAAAAGTTCGTTCAAAGTTTTGATAGTAAAGGCACAATCTGCTGAACCTCCTCCCATGCCTGCCCCAATTGGAACAACTTTATGGAGATGAATACTGACAGGTGGAATATCAAAATCTTGTTTTAATAAATGATAGGCTTTTAAGCAAAGATTACTGTCTGGATTCCCCGGAATAGGCAAGCCTGTGCTTTTAAAAGATAATTCATTGGCTGGTAAAATCTCTAAGATATCGCACCAACCTACAGGATAAAAACAAGACTCGAGGTTATGAAAACCGTCTGGACGTTTTTCAGTGATGTATAAACCAATATTGATTTTTGCGTTTGGGAAAGTAACCATCAGACTTTTATAATTGAAAATGTAAAAACAAAAATACTTTACAAAACGCCTATTTCCATAATTTTAAGGCCCTGTCTGGATAATCGGTAATGAGTCCATCAGTTCCAATATTTTTCATGGCTAGCATATCAGTCGTTTCATTGACCGTCCAAGGAATTACTTTCATCCCTTTTTGATGACACATCGCTACTTTTCCTTTAGTCAATTGTTTGAAATAGGGACTGAAAACATCGGGGATAAAACCCAGTTTTTGCAAAGATGGCTCAACGCCCTCACGCTCAACCAAAGCCGATAAAGTACATCTATCATATTGCCTCTTTTGGATTTGCTGATGCCAAAAACGAAGGACATTAAAATCAAAACTTTGGATAATTACCCTTTCAAAAGGAATGTATTGGATGATGGTTTGGTAAACTAAATTAGCAAATACTTCAATGTTTTCAGGCTGAGAAAAACCATACTCTTTTGCTTCTGACTTGATTTCTATGTTATAATGAATAGGAGCAAGGCTTTTTTCTTGGCTATATGCTTCACAAAAAGCCAACATTTCATTTAATAAAGGTTTGTTAGTTGCCAGTTTCTGTTGTTCAGGAAAAAGCCTATTGCCACGCAAACCAGTATCATACTGCCTGATTTCGTCATAAGTCATCTGATATAAATTCAGTGCTTTTTCTTCCTTTTTAGTAACAGCTAAACCATTTGGATGGGTTGAAAAAAGTGCATTGATATAGGGTTCATGCGAAACCACTACCTGATGGTTTTTAGTAATACAAACATCCAACTCTAACGTTTCAACACCTAAATCCAATGCTTTTTTAAAAGCTGGAATAGTGTTTTCGGGCATCAGTCCACGGCAACCTCTGTGTCCTTCTATTTCAAATGCTTTCTGTTGCATAAGTAATGATTAGAAATTAGTTATTGATGATTAGAAAATGACTACACCAAAGCCTTTTGAAAGAATTAAGATAAAGAAATTTTCCTAAAAGTAGTGGGAGTACTACCTGTGTATTTTCTAAACTGTTTACAAAAATGACTTTCGTCGGTATATCCAAATTCATCAGCAATTTCTGTTAGGGTTAGTTGGCTGTACAACAAGCGGGCTTCGATGAGTTTGATTTTGTGCTTGATGATATATTGTTTCAAGGATTCGCCAGTGTGCTTTTTGAAAAAGATGCTGATATAAGCAGGTGCATAATTGAATACTTCTGCTAAATGTTCTACACTCAATTCGGTTGGCTTATAAATGTGCTGCTTGATGTACATCAGGATAGCTTCTACGGAATCTTGAAGGACTGGCTTGACGGGAGTCTGACCAAATAAATTTCGGGCAAGAATCATCATCATACTTCTCATTAAACTATCACGAATGATTTCAAAGTATTGAGATTGGCGAGCCTCGTATTCTTTTTCCAATACCATTAACAGGTTGTGTAATTTCTGCTTCTCTTGTTTGTCTTTTACGATAGAACCACGGCTTTGGGAGGAGGTGTAGAGCAAGGTTTTCATTATCTGTTGCCATGCACTGTCTTTTTCTCCTATTTGTTGATGAAACGACTCATTGAAACGGATAAAACAAAATTCTGTTAAGTCATGTATTTCAAAATCATGATAATCTTCTGGTCCTAACAGAAAAACGTCTCCTTCTGAATATTGAAAAGTATTTCTATTGATGTTATGAATGCCATTTCCTTGTAGGATAAAAATAATCTCGAAATAGGTATGCTTATGTACCGAGTGCATCCATTTCGTAGTCTCGAAATGATAAATATTAAAAGGGGTATGCAGTACATATCGTTTCATCATTATCTTATTAATAAAGCCATAAAAGTACCGAAAAATATTAGATTTTTACAACCTGTACTGATTTGCTTTGAAGTAGTTTTACAACTGTATAACCAACATACAAATAAAATAAATATAACTATGAAACGTATATATCTATCAATTACGCTGTTATTGTGTATTGTTTTGCTTCCTTCAATCAGTAAACCTGATGAATGGGAGCCACTTTTAGACAAAGACCTTACCCAATGGGAAACATATTTAAGCTATCGGCATAAAAATGATTATAATGGAAAAATACCGAAAGACTCATTAGGGAATCCTATTCAACCTATTGGTTATAATAAAGACGATACGCATGTATTTTCTACATTGAATGAACCGAATGGTCCAGTTTTAAAAGTAAGTGGGGAAATATATGGTTGTCTAATTACACGCAAGTCATACGAAAATTATCACCTTAAACTTCAAGTAAAATGGGGTAAACAAAAATATGAACCAAGGAAAAACAAATTGCGAGATTCGGGCATACTTTATCATTCCATCGGAGAAGCAGGTGCAGAATATTGGCATTCGTGGATGCTTTCTCAGGAGTTTCAAATTATGGAAGGACACACGGGCGATTATTGGTGTCAAGCTAATTCAGCCATTGATATACGCTCTTTTCCCTCAGAAGGTGTTATGAGTAGCATTGCCGATGCAAAACAACCATTCGGTACATTCAAAAAAGGAAGTGATTATTATTGTATGCGTTCTGATAACTATGAAAGTCCTAAAGGAGAATGGACAACACTAGAGCTAATTTGCTTTAATGGCAAAAGCCTTCATATTGTCAATGGACACGTTGTAATGGTACTTAAAAGCTCACGATATATTACACCAGATGGAAAAGAAGTACCAATGACTAGTGGTAAGATTCAAGTGCAAAGCGAGGCAGCCGAAACATTTTATCGTGACATTCGGATAAAACCATTGACCGCTATGCCTAAAATGTATGAAGGATTATTTAAATAGAAAATTACTCATTCCATAAACTTCCAATAAATCAATGATATGAAAACAATAAAACGACGTTCATTCTTGGCCAATGTGGCAATTACTTCGGCACTAGCTACTGTTGCCATACCATCACAGGCAAAACCTAAAGAGAAAAAATTTGTGCATCACGTATATTTTTGGTTGAAAAACCCTTCGAGCGAAGCCGATAGAACAAAGCTCATTGAAGGATTAACGACGTTATCAAAAGTGCCTACTATCCGTTTCCATCACATTGGCGTGCCTGCTAGTACCAATCGTAGTGTGATTGATCGGAGCTATTCAGTTTCGTGGATGCTGTTTTTTGATAATCTGGAAGAAGAAGAAGTGTATCAAACACACCCTATTCATTTAAAGTTTATAGCAGATTACTCACACCTTTGGGAGAAAGTAACAGTCTACGATTCAGAACAGGTTTAGATTAAAGTAAAGCTAAACAGATCATCCCTAGCGAATGACTTAAGTCACTTGCTAGGGATGATCTGTTTTATAAAAGATATGAGCAATATTGCTAAAGGTTCAATAGTATTGCTGAATAATTCTTCGTCTTTTAGTATCTTCAAATGAAATTTAGAAAAGTTTTAATCCATTTCTTTTGCATATTCAAGATACAAAACCCATGAACCAGATTACTATAAGAAAAGCCACTTTTGATGATTTAGAAACCCTCTATCGTTTTGAACAAGGCGTTATCGAAGCCGAAAGACCATTTGATAATACACTGAAAAACGAACTTATCCATTATTATGATTTAGAAGGTATGATTACCGCCTCACACATTGAATTATTAGTGGCTGATTTAGAGGGCGAATTAATAGGTTCGGGGTATGCTCGTATCGAAGATGCAAAGCCATATCTTCAACACCCTAAGCATGGCTATTTGGGTTTTATGTATGTCGACCCTAACCACCGTGGAAAAGGAGTAAATATGAAAATTATTCAAGCGCTGAAAGAATGGGCACGCTCACAAAATATCACAGAACTTCGTTTAGACGTATACCATGATAATATATCAGCTATAAAAGCTTACGAAAAAATTGGTTTTAGCAAACACATGATAGAGATGAGGCTGGGCTTATAAAGTGCAGAAATGGAAATAATCAGCAACATGATATTATGCTATCTATTTTAAAGTATTATAGCAATACGTCCAGATATTGAAGTATCAATGATAGATAAGTCATAATAAAGCAAGCTGCTCAGAATCAGTATCCTATGTTAATTTTAAAAAGCACTGAATATTAAATAAATTTCTTTACTCGCTTAATTTTCTTTGATGACTAAGATTAATATAAAATTTCTCTAAATTAGTGCAATTATCGTCGAACTAACATTTCCTACTGTCAATGAAAGATTCTAGAGTACCAGCAATTATCTCCTTGGTTATCACCTTTGGTTTGTGTTATGCCCTTAGTACAAATTGGGGAACTGCCCCTGCTTTTGGCCGTTTCCTAAGTCCTTTTACAGGTTTCTGGGTGAATGCAGAAAAACCTTTGACTGATAAGGTTGTTCAAGGTTCCCTACAAATTGAAGGGTTAACAGATGAAGTAACCGTTGAGTATGATGAATTAGGTATTCCGCACATTTTTGCCAATAACGACCACGACTTATACCTAGCTCAAGGATATGTTACAGCAAAAGATAGGTTGTGGCAAATGGAGTTTCAAACACATTATGCGGCAGGACGTTTGACGGAAATAGTAGGAGAAAAAGCGTTAGAGTCGGATAAATATAATCGTAGGATGGGGTCTGTTTATGGTGCAGAAAAATCTTTAGCAGGAATGTTAGAAGACCCACAGGCTAAAGTAGCTATTGAGGCTTATTCAGATGGGGTAAATGCTTATATCAACCAATTAAAAGCTAGAACGCTACCAGTAGAATACAAGCTTTTAGGGTATAGTCCAGAGCTATGGACACCTTTGAAAAGTGCCTTGTTCTTAAAAAATATGTCTTTCGTACTAGCTTCTGGTACAGATGATTTACGTATGACGAACATTTTGAGAAAATATGGCAGAGAAGTTGCCGAAGAACTTTTTCCTAATTATCCTTTTGAAGAAAGTCCGATTATTCCCACAGGAACCCCCATTGATTTTACGCCACTTCCTTTGCCTAAAGCTCCAGCTGATTTTATAGGAATAGGAAGCATGAAAGCAAGCACAGAGCGTGATAAAGGGATTGGTTCGAACAACTGGGCAGTAAGTGGAAGTAAATCAGCTTCAGGTTTACCATTGTTGGCTAACGACCCACACCTTACTTTAAGTTTGCCTTCTATCTGGTATCAGATGCAATTAGTGGCGCCGAATGTAAATGTATATGGTGCAACAATGCCCGGAACACCTAATATCATTGGAGGTTTTAATCGTGACATCGCTTGGGGTGTTACTAACGTAGGTGCTGATATTGTAGACTGGTATGAGGTAAAATTTAAAGATGCTAAAATGGAAGAATATTGGCATGATGGACAATGGAAGAAAATTACAAGACGTTTTGAACAGTATATCATGAAAAATGGTGACGTAGTAAAAGACACCGTTTTGTTTACCCACCATGGACCAATTGTATATTTAGATAACGAAAAACCTTTCAAGAAAAATATTCCTACAGGACATGCTCTTAGATGGGTAGCACACGATAAATCACAGGAATTGACGACATTTTATCGTTTGAATCGTGCAAAAAACTATGACGATTATGTAAAAGCCCTAAGTTTTTATTCTGCTCCAGCACAGAATTTTGTGTTTGCCAGCAACCAAGGTGATATAGCTCTGTGGGTAAATGGCAAGTTTCCATTGAAAGCCAAACTACAAGGCAAATATATTTTAGACGGAAGTGACAAAGCCGCTGATTGGCAAAGCTTTATTCCTCATGCACATAACCCTCATGTGAAAAATCCAGCAAGAGGATTTGTGAGTTCGGCTAATCAATCATCTACTGACCCTAGTTATCCATATTATATCAACTGGGAGTTTGCGCCTTCTGAACGTGGCAGACGTATCAATCAGCGTTTAGAAAGTATGACCAACGTTACTGTAGATAGTTTAAGAGATTTGCAGAATGATAATTATAACCTAAAAGCCAATGGTATGTTGGATAAGCTAATTAGTTTGGTAAAATCACCAACTGCGAAACAAGCCAAAGCCATCAAAGTATTACAAGCATGGAATAAGAAAAATGACCCAAATGAGATTGCTCCAACAATCTTTGAGACATGGTCTAACTTTTTATATGAGTCTATTTGGGAAGATGAGTTTGGTTATGATGGAAATATTCCAATGATGTATCCTTCTTGGGATAAAACAGCACAGATGATTAACCAAACCCCAACAGTTAAATGGTTTAATAATGTAAAGACTAAAAACAAAGTTGAAACGCTTGAAGACATCGCCAGTATATCATTAACAGCTACAATGGATAGTTTGACAAAGTGGCAAAAAGCAGATATGGGCGATAGTTGGGCATGGGCAAATTATAAATCAACAGATATTAGGCACTTGATTCCGGGATTGAATTCATTTAGTAAGATGGATGTGAAAATCGGAGGAGGTAGAGGTATCGTAAATGCTACTACCGAACGCACTGGGCCTTCGTGGAGGATGATTGTGCAACTAGGCAAAAACAATACTTTTAAAGGATATGGCGTAATTCCAGGGGGACAATCGGGAAATCCGGGTAGCCCTCATTATGATGATATGATTGAAACTTGGCGACAAGGTAAATTGAATGATTTATTATTCCTTCAAAGCAAAGATGAAAAATCGACAAGAATCAAAAAGACGATTAAGCTAACCAAATAATAAGTAGCGTTAAAAATTTAAAAAAAATGGCAAATAATATTTCAACCACAGATAAAGAATCGACATTATTAGGCAAAATAGGTTCTTCGTTTTTTAGTCCGCTTACTTCAATCATTGTTATGGTGGCTTTTGTGAGTCAGTATTTTTTTGATTGGTGGGTAATAGCCCTAGCAGCCTTTACTGCCTGTTATTTACAAGCAAAATCTAGCGGAGAGGCTTTTCGTAAAGGAGCAGCAGGGATTGCAATCCTGTGGCTTTTAGTGACATTATATTATCATATTGCTACTGATGGAATACTTTCTACCAAAATTGCATCCATACTTCCTTTGGGTGGCAACGCTGGTCTTTTAATAGCTGTAACGGTATTGATTGGTGGATTAGTAGGTGGTTTTGCAGGAATGAGTGGCTACTTAGTGAGGAAGTCTTTAGATAAATAAGATAGGCTTAAAGCCTTATAGGATAGAATTTTATTAAGTAAGCTTAGTATGCTTCTATTAAATAAAGTAGCATATAAAAATAGTAAAAAATAATAACTGTTTGATTATCAGTATAATATTAATCAAAATATCACATTTTCAAATTGATACAAAATTAGTATATTTGTTAAATTTTTATCTTCTAATTACCCCATCCGAAGACTAACATAATTCAAAAATTATCCCTTGGGGCAGGGGCTTTAACTGAAATGAAAAAATTATCCCTAATCTTGTGCAGTGGCTTATTAGCAATTGGATGTTTCTCGTGTGATAAATCTGCCAACAAGGAAAACGCAACATCAAGCTCTTCAACCTCAACTGCTAGTGGTGAAAAGAAAACAGTTTATGTAAATACTGATTCATTATTGGCAAACTATCAATTCTATAAGGATGCTCAAAAAGAATTTGAAAACAAAGGCTACCGTTTACAAGTAGATTTAGGTCAACGTGAAAGAGCTTTACAAGGTGAATTACAAGCAATTCAACAAAGAGCGCAAACAATGACACAAGCTGATTTGCAAGCTGCTGACATGATGTTGAAGAAAAAAGGTTCTGAATTACAGCAATACAGCCAACAAAAACAAGCAGCTTTAGCCGAAGAACAAGGTAAAAAAATGCAAGAATTGTATGCTAACATTCGTGAATATATCAAGAAGCATAATGCTGAAAACAAGTTTGAATTTGTATTAGGATATACTTTGAGTGGCGGTGGAATCTTGTTCGCTGACGATAGTGCAGACAGAACAAAGGAGATTGTTGAAGGCTTAAACAAAGAATATGCTGAGAAAAAAGGACCTGAAAAGAAATAAATAAAGATTATTCTTTAAAGTTTTTATAATTTTGCGAAAGAAAAGCCGTACAGATTTGCTGTATGGCTTTTTTTAGCAAGAATTAATCCTACACTTTTTATAAATAAGCATTAAATTTTACAGAAAATGGCAAAGGAGAGCATAGAAAAAAATATAGAAATTAAGAATAGAAGGGCTTCGTTTGAATACTTTTTCCTTGAGAAATTCTCGGCAGGAGTAATGTTGATGGGTACAGAAATTAAGTCAATTCGTCAAGGGAAAGTGAATCTTACTGACGCTTATTGCTTGTTTTTGAATGAAGAACTGTATATCAGACAAATGAATATTTCTAAGTATAACGAAGGGACTCATTATAACCATGAGCCACTAAGAGACCGCAAATTATTATTGACAAAAAAGGAAATTAAGAAATTACAAAACAAACTGAAAGACCAAGGGTTGACCATTGTTCCGACCAGAATGTATATTTCTGACAGAGGTTTTGCTAAAATAGACATTGCTTTGGCGAAAGGTAAAAAACTGTACGACAAGCGTGATACTATTAAAGAGAAGGATGTAAAGAGAAGTATGGAACGTGAATAAACAGTGTTTTAATTTTTTCCTGATTAAAACACTGTTTATCTAATGAACTAAGTAATCAATACAATTTAAGCAACGTTTTTATTTATCGTAAACGATTGATAGCTAGTAATACTAATCACCAATTACTATTTACTATTTAAGTAATAGCTCAAATCTCATCACTCACAGCTACTAATTTAGCTAGTCTATTTCTATCGAATCTTTTTCGCCAACTTGTTGTCTCCACATCGCATAGTACAATCCTTTATTGTCTAATAATGCAGTATGTGAGCCATTTTCTACGATTTTCCCTTTTTCCAATACAAAAATCTTATCGGCATGCATAATGGTAGAAAGTCGGTGGGCAATCACGATGGTAAGATGAGTATGTCCTTCAGAAACTTCACGAATAGTTTCTGAAATTTCTTCTTCTGTTAGCGAATCCAATGATGAAGTAGCTTCATCAAATACCAGTAAATTTGGGTTACGCAATAAAGCTCTAGCAATGCTCAAGCGTTGTTTTTCACCACCCGATACTTTTACGCCACCTTCACCAATTACGCTATCAAGTCCTTTGTCGGCACGTTCTAAAAGCGTATTACAAGCTGCTTTTTTCAATACATCCAAACATTGTTCGTCAGTAGCAGATGGATTTACGAATAATAAATTCTCTCTGATTGTTCCCGAGAAAAGCTGAGTGTCTTGTGTTACAAAACCAATACGCTCACGTAGTTGGTCGAAATCAATCTCATTATAGTTATGCCCATTGAAAAGAATTTTACCATCTTTTGGTCGATACAAACCTACCAGTAATTTCACCAAAGTAGATTTCCCAGAACCAGAAGGTCCTACAAAAGCAATGGTTTCACCTTTTTTAGCTTCAAATGAAATTTTACGCAAGGCATCTTTCGTAGCAGATTGATGACGGAACTGTACATCTTCAAAAGCCAAGGTATCGATGCTAATCACTGGATATGGATTAGCTGGCTTTACTTCTACTGGAATTTTAAAAATGTCTTCAAAATTCTGTAAAGAAACTTCTGCTTCACGATAGGTATTTACGACATTACCAATTTCTTGTAATGGACCAAAAAGGAAGAACGAGTAAATATTCAATGAATAAAATTCACCAATGGTTATCTTTTTTTCATATATCAGGTAAATCAATACCAGTACCATTAATGCACGAATTAAATTCACGCACGTACCTTGTACAAAAGACATTGAACGTACATAACGTACCTTTTTGAGTTCAAGGGCTAGGATTTTCTGAGTAGTAGCATTCAATTGAGCCACCTCTTGTTTGGCTAAACCTAGTGATTTTACTAATTCAATGTTTCTTAAAGATTCTGTAGTAGAACCTGCCAAACCCGTTGATTCTCGAACGATTTGTATTTGAATCGTTTTTATTTTTTTACTCAATACCGAGCTAATCCATGCAATCAGGGGGCCTGTTACTAAAAACAAAGGCAGAATCATCCAATGTACGGAAAAAGCATATATTGAAATAAATATCAAGGCAATTACCGACTGGAAAAGGATATTGATACCTACAGAAATTAACTTTTCTACATCTACTCTTACTTTTTGAAGCTTACCAAGTGTTTCTCCAGAGCGTTGGTCTTCGAAGCTTTCATAAGGTAATTCTAAGGAATGGCTAATACCATCGGCATAAATTTGTGCGCCTACACGTTGTGTGACAGTACTGATAAAATAATCTTGAAAGTTTTTAGCTACTCTACTTACAAATGCTACTCCTACCGAAGCACCAGAGAGGGGGAGAATAGCATATAAGAACTCATGAACAGTATGATTGTCTGAATTATAAACTGTTGCGACATCATCAATGATTTTACGAAAAATAAAAGGGTCAAGAAGTGAAAAAATTTGATTAATAGCCGCCAAGGCTAAGGCACCAAGTACGGTAGCTTGGTATTTTTTTAAATAACGGTAAAGTATTCTCATGTGGATTGATCGCTGAATTATGGGATTACTTATTTAACTGAAACAAAAAAAAATAAGTTCTAAACAACTTACTTAACCATAAAAGAAATAGCCTCAAAACTATTAAATCTAGTTCTGAGGCTATTTTCTTAATATTAACTTTATCTAAAAACGCTTTAAAGCCATTTCAGAAACTGTTTGTCCGATTGATAATGAAGAAGTTGCAGCAGGAGATGGCGCATTCAAAATATTGATTACTTTCTCGTCTTCGATGATAGAGAAGTCATCCAATAAACCACCTGTACGGTCGCAGGCCTGTGCTCTTACACCAGCACCACCTTCAATTAAATCAGATTCTTGAATGTCTGGAATTAATTCTTGCAAAGCCTTTGTAAAAGCCGCCTTAGAAAAACTTCTGTACATTTCGCCCAAGCCTGTTTCCCAATATTTGGCTGCTACTTTCTGGAAACCACCCCACGCAAGGGTCTCCCACAGTTCTTTTGGGTCGATGTCTAATTTTTTATATCCTTCTTTTCTGAAAGCCAGTACCGCATTTGGTCCCGCTTCAATACCCCCACGCATCATTCTGGTGAAGTGTACCCCTAAGAAAGGAAAATTTGGGTCTGGAACAGGATAGATTAAGTTTTTAACCAAATAATGTTTCTCTGGACGAATTTTAAAATACTCGCCACGGAAAGGAACAATACGCACATCAATTGGATAATCTTGCGACATCTGCGCTACTTTATCAGAATACAATCCTGCACAGTTAATCACCAATTTAGTTTCGTAGGTATTTCTTTCAGTTTTGATGATTGATAACGAATGCCCTTTGGTAACGCCTATTACTTTTTCATTAAAAAGTAACTCAGCACCAAGGCTTCTTAATTTATCCGCCATTTTTTGCGACACTACTTTATAATCAACAATCCCAGTTTGTGGAACCCACATACCTTCTACACAAGTAACATAAGGTTCATATTCTTTTACTTCTGCCGACGAAATTTTACGCAAACCCTCTAATCCATTTTGTTGGCCACGGATATATAAATTCTCAAGCTGTTGGCGTTGTTCGTGCTTGGTAGCTACTACTACTTTTCCCGTTAATTCATAAGGGATATTTTCTTGATTACAAAAATCTATTAGCTGATGATATCCACGGATACAATTGGTTGCTTTCAGTGAACCAGGCTTATAATAAAGCCCTGAATGAATAACACCAGAATTATTACCTGTTTGATGAACTGCTACTTCACGTTCTTTTTCAAGTACCAAAACTTTCATTTCTGGGCGTTGTTCCTTGATTCTTAGAGCGGTAGCAAGCCCAACGATTCCTCCACCGATTACGATAATATCGTGCTGCATAATATATTTTAGGGTTTTCTCTTTAAATTCCTTAACGAAAATAGGCTGTAAAGATACAACAAAAAGACCTCTGACGATTTAAAACATCAAAGGTCTTTTAAATTAGTCCGTAATTTCACTCAAATTATTATATCGGAGATAGTTTATACGTTGTTGTAATCTCTGTAACCGAAGAGGGTGAAGCGCCTAAAAAAGCCAAAGTCATCGTCCAAGCGTCATCCTGAGAACCATTTGGTCTTAACACAGAATTATACTCAATTACATCTTTATTGAACTGAACAATATCAAAGACTTCTACTGGACTATTTTCAATAGCCAGTTCTAATTGTTTGTCATTATTGAGCAATTTCCACTTACCTTTCTGTACAACTAAACCTTCTTGAAGGCTTACAATAGTACCATCAGTCTTGAAATTGATTTGGATTTTAGAAATTGTATTGTTCAAGCCAACATTTTGTTGTCTTGAAAACACAAGTTTAGTTTTTGAGCCACCTTGGATATTAATTTCTCCATATTGCCAAAAACTGTTAAGAAGCGTTTGTTTAACGCTAGTAGTAGTGCTCTTTGCACTGCTTGCAGGAACTACCTTTTCTAAAGGCGTAATACTTTCGTTGCAACTAGTCATCAGCCCAATACACAGTATTGAGATGATCAATAATAATGGTTTTCTCATGAAATTTAATGGCGGTTAAATTCATTACAAATATAGTTGCTACAATGAGATTTCAAAGGGCTTCTGGCATGCTGACAGCCCTCTGAAATTTTATGATTCCCATAAGAAAGATAAATCAGTGTTTTTCGTTATAAATCTTAAATAAACGGCGTATTTTTTTTTGTTAAAAGTTGAAAATTTTTTCTGATTTTTCTCTATTATCTTTGATTTTCGCCAAAAGCCATAAAAGTATAGGCTAAAATGCATTCAACATGAAATATTATTATAACCAGCAAGTCCAATGAAAACACTTCTATTGCTCATGTTTTGTAGCTTTTGTACAAGCCTTTTTGCTCAGGTAACAACAACGAAAGAACCCAGATTTTACCTGCTGAAACTGAAAGTAGTGGATAGCGAGACAAGTGGAAATCTGGAAGGCTCGTTTGTGAAAGTATTCAATAAGACCAAGCAGCAGCTAGTAGACTCTGTTAGGGTACAGAATGGCTATGCAAAAATCAAACTTGAAAAAGGGAATGATTATGATATCATTGCACGATTCGATGAATACTTAACGCGCCGTGCAAACTTTAATGCTGCTTGTTATTTGCTTGATTCAAAAAAAACTTTTTGTGTATCGGGCATCATGATTGAAAATGTAACTGCATTGGCTAATCAAAATGAATTAATAGAGGCTACTATTAATATGCAAAAAATAAACCTCAATGATATTTATAGGATTGATAACATCCATTATGATTTTAATAAATGGGAAATCAAGAAAGAAGCCTTTCAAGGATTGTACACACTAATACAAATTCTGAAAGACAACCCTGATATAAAGGTAGAGCTAGGTTCGCATACCGATAGTAGGGCAGACGAGGAATATAACATGAGCTTGTCGCAAAAACGTGCATCACAAGCGGTTAATTTCATTATTACAAAAGGGGGAATTGCCCAAGAAAGAATTATTGCCAAAGGTTATGGCGAAACCCAGTTGCTGAATCAATGTAAGGATGGAGTAGTATGTTCAGAGAAAGAACATGCTATTAATAGGCGAACCGAAGTAAAGGTATTAGGGTATAAAAACAGTGAAAATATGAATAAAGTACAAAAGGCGGGGGCTATTTCGGGGGCTAAAAATTGAAAATACGTTAAGAGTAGATGTTTAGCAATGCCTTTATATAATTCTATCTTGCTGATTATCAAAAACTTTATCAGTAATGTTTTGTAATTACAAAGGTTATATGTAATTTTGCACTCCAATTTTTAAAACAACATTACATACTTATGGAATTACGTAATTATGAAACGGTATTCATCTTAACTCCCGTTTTGTCTGAACAGCAGACAAAGGATGCCGTTGAAAAGTTCAAAAAAATCCTAACGGATAACAATGCTGAAATCATTAATGAAGAAGCATGGGGAATACGTAAGCTGGCGTATCCTATCAAAAACAAACAAACTGGTTACTATTATATCATCGAGTTCAAAGCAGAAGGAACTTTAGTAGCTAAATTGGAGCTTGAATACAAGCGTGACGCTGAAAGAGTGATTCGTTACTTGACAACTGTTCTTGATAAGCACGCAGTTTCATACAACGAGCGTAAGCAAAAAGGTTTGGTAGGTAAAAAACCAGTAGCTGCAGAAGCAAAAGCAGAATAAGTTAAGACATTCACGAAATTCAACATTTTGAAATCATGACATTAGTAAACGAACCAGTTGACAAAAGCGTAATCCGCAAAAAATATTGCCGTTTCAAGAAATCAGGCATTAAATATATCGATTACAAAAACCCTGACTTTTTATTGAAGTTAGTAAACGAACAAGGAAAAATTCTTCCTCGTCGTCTTACAGGTACTTCTTTGAAATTTCAACGTAAAGTAGCTGTAGCTATCAAACGTGCTAGACATTTGGCTTTAATGCCTTACGTAGCTGACGGATTGAAATAGTTATTATAAATAAGGTTTTAGATAATAGGTTTTAGGTAATAAGAAATGGACTGATGGTTTTAACTGTTGCCTTTCAATAAAGCCCTGATACCTTAATAAAATAAAAAAATGGAAATCATCTTAAAGACTGACATCGCAGGTCTCGGTTATAAAAATGACGTAGTTAACGTGAAACCAGGATATGGACGTAACTACTTGATTCCACAAGGTTTCGCATTACAAGCGACGGGATCAAACAAAAAAATTCTTGCTGAAAATATCAAGCAAGTAGCTCACAAAGCTGAAAAAGTGAAATTAGATGCTTTAGCTTTGGCTGAATCTATCGGTGATATTACATTAGCAATTGCTGCTAAAGTAGGAGAAAGCGGTAAAATCTTCGGTCGTGTTACTACTATCCAAATTTCTGAAGCTTTGAAAGAAAAAGGATTTGACGTAGATAGAAAGAAAATTGCTTTGGATTCTGAAGTGAAATTTGTTGGTGATTATACTGCAACACTTGATTTACACAAAGAAGTGAAACACAAAGTGAAATTCACTGTAGTAGCTGACTAATTATTTATCTATAAATGGTTAACTACCGTTTGATAAATTATTTAAATAAAATAAAGAAAGCATCTCAGATTCTGGGATGCTTTCTTTATTTTTGTAGGATTTTTCTATGATTATCCACTTATTATTAGCAAATAAAGCAACGCTTTTTAGGCTAATGGCGTCTTATACTTCACAAACACTTGTACTTTACTTAAATTCAGTGAATATGCTTAAGAGATTGTTACTGATTTTGTTGCTCATCAGCACCCATAACTTATTGTTTAGTCAAACAACAATCAAACTCACTTCGCCTGTACTCAGACAAATATTTCAACGTAATTTGAGTAACGAAGCCATTGTTACTGTCACTGGAACTTACTCCCAACCAATTGATACACTACAAGTAAGGATGAGTCCTGTGAAAAGTGGACAAGGAATTGCGATAGACTGGACAGTCTTAAAGGCTAATCCACTTGGGGGATTATTCAAAGGGTCAGTTACGGTAAAAGGTGGCTGGTACAAAATGGAAGTAAGGGGCTTATTAAGAGGAAAAGTAGTGGGTGATGTTGCAAGTATTGAGAAAGTAGGAGTAGGTGAAGTATTTGTAATCGCAGGGCAGTCTAATGCGGGAGGTAGTGGACTTCGGTCTGATGCAGAAACTGCTGCTGGAGATGATAGAGTGAACTGTGCCAACTTTTTAAAAGATTATAGCGAGAACGGCTACAAAAAAGAATTTGACCCAAAGAATACAAGTTATGTAACATACACTACCAACAATTACTCACTTATTGAATTCTCTCAACTCAGCAAAAATGTAACGATTGGCCCTTTAGGTCTAGGCCCTTATTATTGGGGAAAAGTAGGAGATGCTCTTGCTGCTAAGCTGAATGTGCCTATTATGTTTTTTAATACTGGCTGGGGAGGCTCGTCAGTAAGAACTTGGAGAGAGAGTGCTGAAAACCCTACTGTGCCTGCTTTAGGCGATTTTCAAGATGTTGGTATGCCACTTCGGTATTTTCCTGTAGGTTATCCTTATGAAAACCTAAATTCTGTATTACGCTATTATGGTATAAACCTAGGAGTAAGGGCTGTACTTTGGATGGAAGGAGAGACCCAAAACCTTGTGAACCTTGAAGCCATTGCTCAAGGCAAGCCTGCTCCAGTAACGATTGAGAATTATTTGGATAATCTTCAGCGTTTAATTAAAAAGAGTCGCCAAGATTTAGGTACTAATAAACTAGCGTGGGTAGTTGCACGTAATTCATATTCAAGTCAGCGTGGTTGTGATTCTATTTTATCACCGCCAAAGCCCTCGCCAATCATTGTAAATGCACAGAATCAAGCCATCACAACTGATGCGCTTAGACCTATTTTCCCAGGGCCATTTACCGATAACATTCAGGTAGATTTTATTGGTGAAAGAGACCGTTGTGTACACTTTACTGGCAAAGGACTAACGGATGTTGCCGATGCATGGATTAGGGCGCTGACAGTAGATAATAAAAACTTTTTTGAAACAGTAGAGCCTATTTCAGCAGATACCATTCCTAGTGTTTCACTTGAATGTGTTTCTACAGATTTAGTAAGGTTGAGCTTGCCAGCAGGTTATCAACAATATCGATGGGTAAATGAAACAACTTTTCAAGAATATACTACCAGAACAGTAGATGTTCCTGCGGGTTCGTATGTAGTTAAAGTAACACGGGCCAATGGTAATATTGTTCAAGTGCCTAGCTTTACGGTAAAAACAAATTTGCCTCCTAAAGCCCCTGTTATCAAGGCTATCGACGATGTTAATTTTTGTATAGGTACTAGCGTAACCATACAAAGTACCACAGAGGCAGAAAACCCTATTTATCAATGGATGGCTCCCACTTCTAATATCGCTGCTACCAATAATATTTCTGTAAGTAATGAAGGAAGTTATAAACTAAGAGTAGTTGATAAGAATGCCTGTCAATCACCTATTTCAAATGAAATAAAATTGACGGTCAAACCTCGTCCTGTTGCACCTACCATTTCATTTACAAGTTCAACTGAATTTTGTGATGAACAGAGTGTCACGCTGGTATCATCTAATGAAGGAGCAGTAAGTTATTTATGGAATACAGGAGAAACAACTCAGAATATTGTTGTTAAAAAAGCAGGAACATTCTTTGTTCAAACGCGTGGTGCTAATAACTGTTTATCACCTACTTCAAAAGACAACATTACAACGTTTGTAAACCCATTACCTAAGCCTCCAGCCATCAATGCATTAAGCGATGTTGTATTTTGCGAAGGCTCAAGCGTAAACATCAACCTTACGTCGCCAGATGCCAAAAAGTACACTTTTACTTGGGAAAGAAACGGAGTTCTTACTAATAACAACCCTTCATTGATTAAAGTCTCTGGCACGGAATTAGTAAAAGGTTTTGTAAGAGACGAAAAAGGCTGTTTATCAAAATCATCGAATGTTGTTCAAACGACATTAAAAGATAACCCAACGTCAGTAAGTATCGTACAAAAAGGGACTTACACTTTGGGTGTGAAAACAGTTAAACTGCCTACTGAGTTTATCTGGAAATATGAAGGAAAAACATTGGCTACGTCTCCCAAAGACACTATCATCAGGGCAATAGATGCAGGTAATTATACTGTTCAGGCTAGAAATATTTACCAGATTCAAGGCTATGTGAATCCATTGGTATGTATTTCAGAAATAGCCACTTATGGTTTGGTATCTTATGATGATAAAGGGCTATCGGTATATCCGAATCCTTCAAAAAATGGTAGATTTACTTTAGAGAGTAGGTATAATTTAGAAAATACGATTATTGCTATTTATACAGTGGATGGAAGACTACTTTATCAAAGTAAAATAGATATGCTAGATGCGCAAAAAGTGCTTGATTTGAGTACCCTATTAGATGGGACATATATCTTAAGAGCAACGAATAATAATTTTAAAATTTCGAAGAAAATACTTATCGAAAGATAAGTATTTTTGGATAAATACATCATAAGGTTCACTTTGCGTGAATTTTGTATATTTTTACTACCTAGAA
Organism: Arcicella sp. GW821-FHT09D11; assembly: GCF_059416265.1. Taxonomy (NCBI): domain Bacteria; kingdom Pseudomonadati; phylum Bacteroidota; class Cytophagia; order Cytophagales; family Flectobacillaceae; genus Arcicella; species Arcicella sp. GW821-FHT09D11. Next base: position 371,077 of record NZ_JBWKOV010000002.1, read on the forward strand.
AGTTGGCCAATGGGCTTACGCTAAAAAAATTACCTCCTTACTTATTTTATCTTGTTGAGATAAAGTTTAAACAATAATTCTGATGTTATTTCCCAAAAGAATTCTTTTGTTGGTATTAAATCTTTGTATTCCAACTTTACTTTTTTGCCAGATAAAGATTACTTCGCCTCAAAATCGAGCTGTGTATCAGCGAAACCAAGAAGGCTTTTCACAAATTACCATTTCAGGTACATACGAAAAACAAATTGATAAAGTAGAAGCTAGATTAATCCCTGTTGAAGCTGGACAAGGTGAATTTGTAGATTGGACAGTCATAAAAGTACTGCCACTCAACGGTAATTTTAGCAGCGTCATGAGAGTTAAACAAGGCTGGTATAGCTTGGAGCTAAGAGGCAGTTTGTATGGAACACTTATTGAAGGTACTACACGACTAGAAAGAGTAGGAGTTGGGGAAGTTTTTGTAATAGCTGGGCAATCTAATGCCCAAGGTATGCCCCACATTGCTGGAATTGGGGCAACAAATGACCGAGTTAACTGTTTTGGGTCTGCCACAAACACAGATTCAGGAGGAGATTTTTATATTTCGTTATCTCCGTTTTCAAAATTAGAAGCCAATAGTAGAATTGCCCCAAGAGGAATGAATGGTTGGTGTTGGGGAAGACTCGGCGATTTACTCGTAAATAAATTAAATGTACCAGTGATGTTTTTTAATGCTGCTTTTGAGGGTACCTCAAGTAGCACTTGGGCAACTACTGCCAATGGAAACAATGCCCCTAATCCATACATTGGGGGTACTTATCAAAACAAACTTCCTTATCAAGACCTTTCAGATGCCTTTCATTATTTTGTGGCGCAATTAGGTGTTCGCTCTGTTTTATGGTGCCAGGGGGAGTCGGATAATTTTTTCATTAATCAAAAACTGGCTACCAATAGCGAAGTATATCGTTCAAATCTTCAAACAATTATCAATAAGTCTAGGTCAGATTCTGGAAAAGATATTAGCTGGGTGGTGTCTTTGACTTCTGGAGGTTCGGCTACGCCATGTAATGGTATCTGTAATACAGCCATTATTCCTGACCAGAATATCATTAATGGACAGCTAGCAGTGATTAACCAAGCCAATAATAATGTGTTTTTTGGACCTAATACCGACCAAATTCAGGTTGTCGGTCGCCAAGATGGTGTACATTTTAATGGAGTAGGCTTAGAGCAACTAGCAAATGCATGGAACAATGCATTGAACGATAACTTTTTTGGAAACTCAAGACCACAACTGCCAATGACAATTGGTAATTTGGATTTCTATTGTGGAAACAATCAGGTAGATGTAAACTTACCAGACGGTTATTCAAGCTATCAATGGTCAAATAATGGTAGTAATTTTTCAAGTGGTGTATTTTCAAACCAGAAACTAACTAGGCTTTCGGTAGGAACCGATAAAAAGTATTATGCTCGTTTTCGTGATAATGTAGGTAATATTATTCAAGTACCTTATATCTCTTTTGTAGGTAGCTCAGTGCCGTCGGCATCTATTACTGCTAGTAGCGATGTTAGTTTTTGCGATGGAAACAGTGTAACGTTAAATGCTAATGATGCTGCTATTTACGAATGGAGCAACGGAAGTATTGCGAAGTCTATTAATGTTTCTACCTCAGGAAGTTTTGCCGTAAGAACCGTTAACCAGTATGGTTGCCAATCAGATTTTTCATCTACTGTTACGACAACTAATAAGCCTTTACCACCAAAACCAACGATTGCTGCCAGTGGCCCAACAACTTTTTGTGCAGATACTGATGTAACCTTAACTTCATCCAATACACAGGCAGGTAGTTATTTATGGAGTACAGGAACCAATAGCCAGAACTTGAGAATAAACACTTCAGGTAGTTATAGAGTAACAACGATTAGTCCTCAAGGCTGTTCTTCTCCTGTTTCAGACGACATCCAGATTGTAGTAAATCCTTTGCCACCTACTCCAACTATCGTGGCGAGTGGCCCAACAACTTTTTGTGCAGATACTGATGTAACGCTTACTTCATCCAATGTATCGGCCAATAGGTATTTATGGAATACAGGAACTAGTACCCAAAACCTAAGAATAAATACTTCGGGTGATTATACAGTCAGAACGATTGATGGCAACAATTGTTTTTCAATGACATCAGCAGCTCAAAAAATAACGGTGAATCCATTACCTGCTACGCCTACTATTTTATCAACAAAAGATACTGTGTTTTGTGATGGAGATAATACTACTTTACAAATGAGCTTAATCGCTGGCAACAGACCAACCTGGCTTGCTAGTCAGAATGGAACAGTTACAAATTTTGGTATTCAAAATCTTACTGTTTCTCAGTCAGGAGGGTTTCGTGCTTATCAGACTGATGGAAATGACTGTAAATCGCCGATTTCGCCAACTGTATTTGTATCAGTAAAAGCGAATCCTCCACGAGTAGATTCTATCGTTCGTTTAAGCCCTTATACGGTAGGAGTAAATGCTGTTAGGGCTGACCAATACGTTTGGCAGGTAAATGGCGTAGCAAACAATAGTCTATCGGGAAGCTCAATAAGATTTACTGAAGAAGCTAATCTAAGTGTTATTGCTAAAAACGTCTATAAGACATTGTTTTATGGAGACAAGGTTTGCTTTTCTCCTGTTTCAAACCAGTATGCCTTTAAATTCTTTAATGACAATGGTGTGTCAATTTATCCAAATCCAAGTAATGGAGTATTTAAAATTGAAGCCAGAGACCCTTGGAACAATACTACGTATGAAGTCTATAATTTATTAGGAGGCTTGCTACAGAGGGGAATAATTTCTTCATTAGATGCAAGCAGAACGATGAATTTAACTGACTTGCCCGAAGGAGAATATATGTTGAGACTAAATACTGATTCGCTTTTAATTACAAAAAGAATAATTATTAATAGATAATAGATAGTATCTTAATCAAAAAGGCTCGTCATTTTTAAAAAGACGAGCCTTTTTAGTATTTATATTTTTGCTAATGTTTCCTTCACTGCCTCAAAGTTAGGAACACTACCAGCACTTTCTAGTACTTCTGCATATTGAATAATGCCATTGCTATCCACTACGAAAGCTGAACGTTTTGAAACCCCTTTCATTCCTAAAACAAAGTTCTCATAAATGCTTTCATAAGCAGTTGAAACCTCTTTGTTAAAATCAGATAATAAATCAAACGGAAGGCTTTGTTCTGCCTTGAATTTATCTAAAGTAAAAAGAGAGTCAACTGAAATTCCTATAATCTCAGCATTTAGTGCTGAATAGATAGCAATATTATCTCTCATTTCACAAAGTTCGGCTGTACAAACACTTGTAAAAGCTAAAGGGAAAAAAAGAATTACAACGTTTTTGCCTTTATAGTCTGACAGACTAATTTCTTTTTTTACGGTATTAAATAAAGTAAAATTTGGAGCTATATCACCAATTTGTAAAGCCATTTTGTATTTTATAAAATGTATGAATAAAATTTATACAGTTACTTCTTCAATGCCTAATGCTTTTGCAGCCGAAGGTATCACTTGAAATTCAACACCTGATTTTTTAGTATCTTTAAAAGCTTCACGTGGTTTGATACTTAGAATCTGGAATAATTCTTGGTCATTTTTAACAGCAGGGTTTGGTGTAGTTAATAACACATCGCCCGAGAAAATAGAATTAGCACCTGCCATAAAACAAAGTGTTTGTCCTTCGTAAGTCATATCCATACGTCCAGCCGAAAGTCTCACCATTGATTTTGGCATCAAAATTCTAGCTGTAGCGATAGTTCTTACCATATCCCAGATAGAAGCAGGCTCTTGGTCACCTAGTGGTGTCCCTTTGATAGGCACAAGGTTGTTGATAGGTACAGAATCAGGGTGCTGAGGCATATTTGCCAATGTTTTCAACATTCCGATACGGTCGCCGTCAGATTCACCTAAACCGATAATACCGCCTGAGCAAACCGAAATTTTTGCCTTACGTACATTATCAATAGTATTCAAGCGATCAGAGAAAGTACGGGTAGAAATTACATCTTCGTAGTGTTCTTCACTAGTATCAACATTGTGGTTGTAGGCATATAAACCTGCATTTTTCAGTTTTTCAGCCTGAGACTCTGTCAACATCCCTAAAGTACAGCAAACCTCTAAACCCATAGCGTTTACGCCTTCTACCATACCCAATACTTTGTCAAAATCTTTGTTATCACGTACTTCACGCCAAGCAGCACCCATACAAAAACGTGAGCTACCAGCATTTTTAGCTCTTTCTGCTGCCGCCAATACTTCATCAAGTTCCATTAACTTTTGAACTTTCACATCAGTATGATAACGAGCTGCTTGCGAACAATAAGAACAATCTTCAGGGCAACCGCCTGTTTTGATTGAAAGTAATGTGCTGATTTGTACCTCCTGAGGGTCATTGAATTGGCGATGTACAGTAGCTGCACGGTACACTAATTCCATGAAAGGGAGATTATAAATTTCTTCGATTTCCTCTCTAGTCCAATTATTTTTTATCATGGTATCATCTTGGCGATTTTTATTCGCTTTATGTTAATTAATCAAAATTAAACATGGATTTTGGGTTTGACAAATTGACAAGCCTTTTTGTGTTTTGAAATTTATCTAAAAATAGGATTTTTTACGGATTTTAGTTTACTACTATATCCATAATTATTTTTTTAATAAATTTTATGAAGAAATAATTAATATACTAAATCTTGAATGATTAGGTTTTAATTCTTTTTAATGTGCCATGTGTAGAATTTAATGCTATAAAGGCTTATTTTTTAGATTTTTTTAGAATTTAATTCTAAAATGAAGAATTTGTGAAATTTGTTTTTTCTATAATCACGTGTTATTTTTGATTAAGAATCCTTCAAAAAGCAATAACCATGAGTCAGAAAATTTTAATATTCGATACAACCCTTCGCGATGGCGAACAAGTACCGGGTTGTCAATTAAATACCGAAGAAAAGTTACAAGTTGCAGAACAACTAGAACTCCTAGGGGTAGATATTATCGAAGCTGGTTTCCCAATTTCTTCCCCTGGAGATTTCCGTTCGGTAGAAGAGATTGCAAAATTAGTTAAAAATGCCACTGTTTGTGGGCTGACTCGTGCCAAGAAAGAAGATATTGATGCGGCTGCCGCAGCATTGAAGCATGCTAAATATCCAAGAATCCATACGGGTATCGGTTCATCAGATACACATATTAAATATAAGTTTAACTCAACACGTGAAGAAATTCTAGAAAGAGGTGTTTGGGCTGTAAAATACGCAAAGTCGTTTGTAGAAGATGTTGAGTTTTTTGCAGAAGATGCTGGTCGTGCAGATTTAGTATTCTTAGCACAATTGACAGAAGCTGTAATTGATGCAGGTGCTACAGTGGTTAACTTGCCTGATACTACTGGTTATTTGTTGCCTCAACAAATGTTCCAACGCATCAACTATTTGTTTGAAAACGTACCGAATATCCACAAAGCGGTGATTTCAATGCATAATCACAACGATTTAGGATTGGCTACTGCTAATACTATTGCAGGTATTCAGGCAGGTGCAAGACAAGTAGAGGTAACTATCAATGGAATAGGAGAACGTGCTGGTAATACTTCGTTGGAGGAAGTTGCCATGATTTTGAATACACACAAAGATTTAGGTTACCATACAGGTATCAACGCTAAACAACTTTATCCGTTCTCTCAGTTTGTTTCAAACATGATGGGAATGCCCGTACAAGCGAATAAAGCGATTGTAGGAGCGAATGCTTTTGCACACTCTTCGGGTATTCACCAAGATGGTTTCTTGAAACACACTCAGAACTACGAAATCATGAGTCCTGAAGATGTGGGTGTACCCTCTTCTGCTATCGTATTGACTTCTCGTTCGGGTCGTGCTGCCCTTCGTCACCGTTTGCAGTTACTAGGATTTGAATTTGAAAAACCAGATTTAGATAAACTTTATACCCGTTTCTTGTTAATGGCTGATGCTCGTAAACAATTGAACGATGAAGATTTGAAAGAATTGGTTGGATAAAATATATCAAACAAAATACAAAAGGCTTCCTTGAATAAACAGGGAAGCCTTTTGTATTTTATAAATCCACTAAACTTTAGTCGACAAATACTTTAAGCCATCCAAAAGCCTATCTAAGTCTTGCAGACTTGTATAAACGTGTGGTGTTACTCTTACGCCATCCAATTTTTCCCATTTTACAGGCGATGTATGGATTTTATATTTAGCGAACAATTCTCCTTCTATTTTGCCTGCATCCATTCCCTCCACACTAAAATGTGTTAGCGCTCCCGAGTATTCAGTTTTCAGAGGAGTATTCAATCTGATTTTAGGCATGGTTGAAGCCTCTTTAGCCCAATAGTTTTTCAAGAAGCGAAGACGAGCCTCTTTTCGGGCATTCCCAATGGCTAATTGGAAGTTTAAAGCCTGACCAATGGCTTGCTCAATAGGAAAGGGGCGAGTTCCCAAGTTTTCAAACTTTCTGATATTATCTCCATTGGGTTTGTCATTAGGAATCAACGGAAACACTTTACTTATTTTCTCTTTTTTAATCCAAAGCATTCCAGAGCCAATTGGGGCAGATAGCCATTTATGCAAACTAGTTCCATAATAGTCTCCTCCCAAATCAGAGATTTTGTATTCCAAATGGGCGAATGAATGAGCACCATCTATCAATACTTCAATACCACGTTTGTGGGCTTCATCTGCAATGCGTTTAGCAGGCAAAATTTGTCCATTCCAATTAACAATATGCGTAATATGTACCACTTTAGTACGGGGCGTCATTTGTTCAACATACTTTTGAACAATCAAATCGTTGTCTTCCAAAGGTAAATCAATGTTTACATAATTGATTTTTAATCCTTCTCGGAGTTCTCTTTGTCGCCAAGCATGTAGCATATTTGGGTAGTCATATCTACTCATTACGATTTCGTCGCCACGAGTCAGGGGCAAGCCTAAAATAACCGTGTCAAGGGCTTCTGTGGCATTGCGATTAATGGCGATTTCTTCAGGAGAAACGCCTGCAAATTTTGCTAGGTTTTCGCGTAGTGGTTCACGACCTTGGTCTAGAATCCTCCACATAAAATAGCTTGGGGCCTCATTGGATAATTTGTTGTAGCGTTCTACGGCATTTTGCACAACCATTGGGGCTGGACTAACCCCGCCATTATTCAAATTAATGATTTGAGGAGAAACTGTATAGGCTTGTTGAATTTGATACCAAAAGTCTTCATCAGAAGCCATTAACAGGGCTGATTTGTCTGGTGAAAAACTACTAATCGACTGTAAGTCGTTGGAAGATAAACCTTTAAATGTTGGAAGTAAGGAAGTACCGGCAAGCGCAGTAACTTGGTTTAGAAAATGTCGTCTTGATGTCATATTTAGTTTGTTTTACATAAATATACAAAACAATTCAACACGATATGGCATGAGAGCACACAAAAAAGCCAGTCAAAACATTCCTGACTGGCTTTTTTATAAACCCTAAACCAAACTAATCTATTGACTATTTTTTGTCTTTTTTAACTTCTTTTTTGTTCACTAATTCACCGTCTTTTAATTTTTTAGAAACGGTTAAATAAGGACCAGAAATGATAGTTTCGCCATCTGTTAAACCTGAAAGGATTTCAATATTTTCAAAGTCAGAGATACCTGTTTTTACTTCTTTCATTTTTGCTTTGCTGTCTTTTCCTAGTACAAAAACTACTTCTTTAACTTTCTCTTTCTTGATTACTTTTTCATCTTCCTTAGGCTCTGCTGGTGCCTCACCTTCTTTTTTCTCTTCGCCATCTTTCATACTTGGGTCACGAGTAGTAACTGAAGCTAATGGTACTGATAAAACGCCATTTTTGCGGTCAGTAATAATTTCAACAGAGGCTGTCATTCCCGGTTTTAATGGATAAGAGTGTTTGCCTACAATTAAATCTTGATATGATTTACGAAGCACTCTAATTTTTACTTCAAATTCAGTTACTGCATCTGTTGAAACGGTAGTTGCTGAAGTTCCTAGCCCGTTGGCAGAACTAGCTATTTCATAAACAACACCTTTGAATTTTCTGCCAGAAGCACTGTATGAATCTACATCTACAATTACGGTATCATTCATTGAAACACGTGTAATATCGTTTTCGTTGACATTTACACGCACTTCCATTTTATTTAAATTGGCAATTCTAAGTAATTCAGTACCAGCCATTTGAGACGTACCCACTACGCGTTCGCCTAATTCAACATTCAACTTTGAAATGGTTCCACTCTGTGGAGCATAAATAGTCGTTTTAGTCAAGTTAGCTCTGGCTTCTTTCAAAGCCGCTTCTGAACTTTTTACATTGAATGATGACGCCAATACACTTGCCTTGGTCGACTCCACATCTTGTTTTGCTACTAAATACTGTGAATTGAATTGGTCAAAATCAGCATCAGAAATTACCTTATCATCATGTAATTTCTTATTACGGTCATAATCAATTTTTGCTTTCAACAAACGTGACTCTGCTTGAGATTGCATTGCTTTTGATTGCTCTACTGATGCCTTAGATGAATTTACTTGTGCCTCTGCCCGAGCCAATAATGATTCATAATTATCAGGACGAATTTTCAAAAGTAATTGACCAGCCACTACAGAGTCACCTTCGCTTACGTATAGTCCTACAATTTCCCCTGAAACATCTGGCGAAAGCTTAACTTCAATCTCAGGTTGAATTTTTCCAGAAGCGGATACTCTTTCGATAATATCAGCTTTTTTAGCTTTAGTGAATTCAACTTCTGTAGATGGTTCTTTTCCAATGAGGCCTTGTTGTTTTGCAACCATCAATGCAATAACTAATATCACGATGATGCCACCTAATATCCACCAGATTTTATTTGAAGATTTCTTTGCCATAATGTTGGGTAATTGTGTGATGATGTGTAATCGTTCTATACACAAATCACAAGTTAAAAGGTAAGTGGTTTATTTTGATAATAATCTAAGATTTTTGTTCTAAAAATAAAGTCATATTTTGCTTGTACTTGGTTGCCACGCGCTTTATCAAGATTTGTTTTTTGTAGACTGTAGTTTACAAAATCAATTGCTCCAGCGCCGAATCTGCTTTCTGCTGCTCTGAAAGATTCCTGCAAAGCAGTTACCTGTACTGTTAAAGCATCAAAGCGTTTAGCAGCGTTATTCATGTTTGTGTAAGCTTGTTCGATGTTTTGGCGTAGTGTTTGGCGAACTAACTGAGCGTTATAGTCAGCATTGCTTTTTTGTATTTTAGCTTGCGCTACTCTGTTTTTGTTTAAGAAACGGCTAAAAATAGGAATAGTAGCATTAAAACCAAAGCCATAATTGGCGGTATTTTTTAGCTGTTGAAAATAAGCTACAGTTCCGTCTTCTACAAATTTTGTTTGAGAAACAATCAATGGGTAGTCTACTCCATTTACATTTACATTTCCTAAATTAGAAGTAGTTACTCCATCTTGGCGGTAAATTTTCTGAGCATTAGACTGGTTAGCACCTAAGCTAGCTCCTGCTGATATGGTTGGTAAAAAGCCTGCTCTAGCAATATCAATCCCTTTGATTGCACCTTCAATTCTCAAATCGGCGGCTTTGATGGTTGGTTGGTTCCTCTCGGCTATTTCATATATTTTAGCAGCAGTAGCATCATATCCCTCAGAAGTAGTAGGAACAGGCAATGCAATTCTTTCAACAGTTACATCAGTAATGTTTTTATCATTCAATAGCTGTATCAATGAAAGCTTAGCTAAATCTAACGTACTTTGGTTATTAATAACAGTTGTTTCTTCTGTTGCTAATTGTGCTTTTAAATCTAGTAGGTTAGACTGTGGTAAAGAACCCGCATTCACTAGTTTTTCAGTACGTTGAATTTGTAAAGCTGTAATTTGTGTCTGGCTCTGCGAAATGATTAGAAGGTCTTGCGCATTCAAAATATTAAGATAGGCTAAAACTACTTGCAAAGAAATGCTTTCTTTCATTGCCTGTAAATCTAATTCAGTAGCTTTCAACAATAAATCATTCTGAAGTATCGTATTCCTTAATAGAAAGCCATTGAAAAGCGTAACGTTAGCATTAACACTCAAACTGTTGTAATTGATGTTCTTTTCAACATAAGTGTTGGTGAATGGGTCAAGGCTTCGACCAAAGTTGAAAGATTCGTTAATAGAACCATTAGCATTGGGCAAACGGTTGTCTCTTGATTGTTTCAATTGTAAGCCGTTCAATAATACTTGGTTTTCACTTTGTTTTATTGAAATGTTGTTTTTCAAGGCAATGTTTACAGCATCTTGCAATGATACTTTATTGTTATCATTTGAGCTTGCTTGAATCGCGTTTTGAGCTTTTGCTTGAAAAGTCAATAAAGTAATGCCTGTTAGGATTAGTAATGAGAATTTCATAATTCTTATAATTTATGGTTCAATGTTACGAATGATTTTTGGGGCTTTAAAAATTTTTAGGATAAACGGCTATGATGCTAGGATAAAAGGGAAATAGATAATATTCCTTAAAATTCGAGATCATGGAAGTGTATCACCAAAAGATTTTTCACGGAAAAACCACAAGTAATATGCCATCCACTATAAGCGGTTGTCTTACAGATATTTATGAATACTATTTAACAAAAAAGTGTCCGTTTTCGGACACTTTTTTGTTAAAATCGAACGATTAAGAGCTTTTTACTAAAAAACTATTCAATAATCTGATAAATCTGTTTTGCATCTCTTCTGGAAACAGCATTAAAATGCCACCACTCGTAATCGATTGCTGTAAAACCTGCCGATTTCATGACGGTGCGAAGTAGTACTCTATTAGCCACTTGCTGTTTCGTAAGTTTCTTTTGTTCAAGAAAATAATCTTCTTTGGTTGGATAGGCTAAAGCGCCAAAGTAATCATATTTAGTGCCCATGTCTAATGCTTTACCGTCTGCTGTGGCAATGGTCAAATCAACCGCACTGCCGTAATTATGAATTGACCCCTCGGCAGGATTTGCTACATATTTGGCTCTTTCTTTTGGCGTATATTGCGTAAGTGTATTCCATAATATTTTTTGGATGCTATGTGGGCGACCGCCATCATATACTAACAGCCGATAATTTGGGTGTTTTTGTTGAAGAATAGTATTGGCTTGTTTTAACATTTTCGCTGGTCGCTTCTGCATAAAACAATTGGTGATACAACCATAGACATCTTTTCCCACAAAATTATCTGTAGTAGAATATTTCAACTCTACTAAAATAGAAGGGTCTATTTCTTGAATATTAACTAATCCTTGTTGAGCCATTTTTTGTTCATACTCACAGTCCGTCTGTGGTTTCTTCTTAAATGTCTTTGGAGGATTATGATCGTTTTTCTCAACTTTTGTTCCTTTTCCACTAGCTAATACTAGAAGAGAAGGCATCACGAAAAGTAATAGACAGAAAATTTGTTTTCTCATATTGTTGATGTCATTAAAGAATAAAACATAAATTTAAGGGTGAAATGCTTTGAATAGTGAAAATAAAGCAATTTTCGCTTTTAATACTTCCTTTTCAAGCGGTTCGCCGCCCGATTAAAATTTTCAAATTGAACTCATCAAACCCTAATGATAACATGGCCTTAAATTACCTCTGGATTGCCTTTTTTATTGTCGCTTTTATTGTTGCATTAATCAAACTCATTTTTACGGGAGATACCGAAATATTTAAAATAATTATTGATGGAATGTTTGATTCTTCCGAAGTGGCGGTAATGAAAATAGCTTTGCCTTTGGCGGGAGTCATGACGTTTTTTATGGGTTTATTAAACATTGGCGAACGTGCAGGTGCTATCAATTTTTTAGCTCGTTTAGTAGGCCCTTTTTTTAGCCGATTGTTTCCTGAAATTCCTAAGAACCATCCAGCCAACGGACAGATGATTATGAACTTCTCTGCCAATATGCTAGGGCTAGATAATGCCGCTACACCGTTTGGACTAAAAGCCATGCAAAGTCTACAAGAATTGAATCCGAGTAAAGATGTGGCATCTAACGCGCAAATCATGTTTATGGTTTTGCATAGTGCTGGGCCAGTACTGATTCCACTTAGTATTATGGCGCAACGTTCGATTTATGGTGCAGCAGACCCGTCCGATATTTTTATTCCTTGTCTGATAGCTACTTACGTTGCTACAGTTACGGGCTTACTCTTTGTAGCCATTCGTCAAAAAATCAATTTGTTAGATAGGGTAATCCTTACTTGGTTAGGGGGCATTTCGTTATTTATCGGGTTAGTGCTTTGGTATTTTTCAAGTATTCCGAAAGAGCAAATTGAAGTGGTTTCAAAGATTTCTTCCAATGTTATTCTCTTTACATTCATCATCTCATTTCTTGTAGGCGCACTGATAAAAAAGGTAGATGTCTTTAGTGCCTTTATTGAAGGAGCAAAAGGCGGATTTGAAACATCTGTCAAAATTATTCCTTATTTAGTAGCAATGCTTGTAGCGATTGGTGCCTTACGCAATTCTGGAGCATTAACGTGGGTAGTGGATGGCATGAAATATGCCTTTGCGTTAACAGGAATGAACACAGACTTTACCGATGCGTTGCCTACAGCTTTGATGCATCCTTTGAGTGGTGGTGGGTCAAGGGCAATGATGATTGATACGATGAAAACCTTCGGCGCTGATTCTTTCGCAGGACGTTTGTCTTGTGTTTTCCAAGGTTCTTCAGATACCATTTTTTATGTGTTGGCTTTATACTTTGGTTCTGTCAATATCCGCAATACTCGTTATACTCTTTGGGCGGGCTTAACAGCCGATTTAGTAAGTATCATTACGGCTATCTGGGTAAGTTATATATTCTTTCATTAGGCTTTTAGCTTTGAGCTATCGGCTTTCGGTTTTCAGCTTTCGGAATAGATTAACAATCTGCGAAAATCAGCGGTTTTAAATCTGTAAAATCAGCGGGTAAAAACATTGATTAAAAGCCTTGAGAGGTGAGCTTTGAGCTATCGGATTTCGGTCATCGGCTATCAGAGCAGGTTAAGAATCTGCGAAAATTAGCGGTTTAGAATCTCTGAAATCTGCGGGTAAAAATTCTCCTTGAAAATCATTTTAATAATGATTCAGTCGCCTAACATTGAAAAAAATGTAGTATAAGCTTACCTTTATGTTTTAATTCAAAAAATCACTTCTTAGTAAAGTAATAGAAGTGTTTGAAGAGGTAGTAACTGACAATAGTAAAGTTTTAAAATTGAAGTTCATTTTGGATATACAAGCAACGAAAATCGCAATTATTGGCCTTGGTTATGTAGGCTTACCTTTGGCAGTAGAATTTGGGAAAAAGTACCAAGTTTTAGGTTTCGATATTAATCAAACACGTGTAGATGAATTAAATGCTGGTCACGACCGTACGCATGAAGTAGCACCTGCACAATTAAAAGCTTCTGAGAAACTTACTTTTTCGGCTACACCAGAGATGTTGAGTAGCTGTAATATATTTATCGTAACAGTACCTACGCCGATTGATAAATACAAAAAGCCAGATTTGATTCCTTTGCTTTCGGCCAGTAAAACGGTAGGGAAGTATTTAAAGAAAGATGACATTGTAATTTATGAATCAACCGTATATCCGGGCTGTACAGAAGAAGACTGTGTACCTGTCTTGGAAAAAGAAAGTGGATTGATATTCAATCAAGATTTCTTCTGTGGTTATTCCCCTGAACGCATCAATCCAGGCGATAAGATTAATACCTTGACGAAAATCAAGAAAGTTACTTCTGGCTCAAATGAAGCAATTGCTGAACTTGTTGATAAGCTGTATGGCTCAATTATCGAAGCGGGTACTTATAGGGCATCTTGTATTAAAGTTGCCGAGGCTAGTAAGGCTATCGAGAATGCTCAACGAGATGTAAATATTTCCTTTGTCAATGAATTATCGTTGATATTTGACAAAATGGGCATTGATACCTCAGAAGTATTGGAAGCAGCAGGTACAAAATGGAATTTCTTGAAATTTAAGCCAGGCTTAGTAGGCGGACATTGTATCGGTGTAGACCCTTACTATCTATTGCATAAATCAGAAAGCTTGGGCTATTATCCACAGGTTATTTTATCGGGAAGACGTGTAAACGATAACATGGGAATTTTTGTAGGAGGTAAATTAATTAAGTTACTAATCAAAAAAGGACATAAAATTGAAGGAAGTAAAGTGTTGATTTTGGGTATTACTTTCAAAGAAAATTGTCCAGACATTCGTAATTCAAGAGTGATTGATGTGTATCAAGAATTAAAGGAATTTGGTGTGAAAATAGATGTGTATGACCCTTGGGCAGATAAAAAAGAAGTTCATGAAGAATATGACATCACGCTTATTGATACAATTACCGAAAAATATGATGGTATATTACTAGCCGTTTCGCATGACGAATTTCAACAATTGGATTTAGAAAAACTTAAAAATCCAGACGCAGTAGTGTACGATATTAAGTCTTTATGGAATAAAAATTTAGTAGATGCTAGATTGTAAAAATTATCATTTGTTAATAACAATAAATGTTATATCTTTACTACGCCACTGATGGTGGGACTAGATAGAAAAAAAGACGAGCAGCTTTGTTCGTCTTTTTTTGTTGTATTTTAGGGATAATAAAACGGTCGAATATCCTCCTTAATTACATAAATTTAAAGTTGTATGTCAATGAAGGAATAGGAGAGCCAAAGATTGTCAATTGGTAGGCTTTTAAACCCTTTTCAGACCTCATGTATACTGAATACGCATTCGCTCGTCCATAAATGTTATACACAGCAAAAGTCCACGAACCTTCCCAACGCTTTTTCTTTAAGCTTGGATTATTAATCGTCCAAGAGAAATCAAGGCGATGATAATCCTTGATTCTATCGTTATTTCTATCTTGGTAAAAAGGATATTTTGCACCATTATATTCTACAAAACCATTAGGTACAGTAAAAGGTCGACCAGTGTTATAAACAAAAGTAAAGCCAAATTCATGATGCTTACTTTGAGCAATACTGATGGTAGCATTAAAACTATGCGGTCTGTCAAAGTTTGTCGCATACCAGTTACCGCTATTGATTTGCTCCTCGAAGCGTTCTCCAACTTTTATTTGATTTAAAGCCCTAGAATAGGTATAATTTATCCAGCCCGTAGTAGCTCCTTTTTTCTTACTGACCATAAATTCTAAGCCATAAGCCCTCCCTTTTCCTTGTAATGTTTGCGTTTCAATATAAGGTTGGAATAAAAAATCAGCCCCAGGTTTAAAATCTATGATATTTTGGGTAGTACGATGATAAGCTTCTAAAGAGAACTCATAAACGTTATCTCTTGAGTTTTTAAAATATCCTACTGAGACTAACTCACTTACCTGAGGCTTAATGTATTTATTACTTGTTGCCCAACGTGAGGTAGGTAAAGGAGTAGTCGTATTGGATACTACTTGTAAAAATTGTCTCATTAAGCTGTAGCCAAACTTAAGAGAGCTTGTTTCGTTAAGCGTATATTTTAAGGCTAGGCGTGGTTCAAAGCCGCCATACGATGCTGAGGATTGTCCCGATTGATAAACGGTAGAGTCTATCACACTAAAATCAGATTTAGGCAATGATGGGTCATAATCTCTGACCGTCGTAGGACCCATTGCCCAGTACTGAGAGTATCTAAGTCCGAAGGATAAATTAAGGCGTTTGCTCAGGGCATATTCATCTTCGATATAAATGCCCGATTCTATGCTTTTCTCTTGAGGAGCCGATTTATAATTCACGCTTGTAGATGTCCCCGGATTTAATACTCCCGGATTGATATTATATAAAATTCCGCTTATGCCTACTTCTATTTTATGTAGTGCTGTCGTATAGTTTAAGCTAGATTTTAGTTGATGATATTTAATGCCAGATTCTATCGATACTTTATTGTTACTGTTTAATTCTGGTAACAAAGTTGTAGGTTGATAATTGGTATAAACTGCGACTGTTTGCAGGTTCAGGTTATTATTGAAAGCATGAAACCATTTAAGCGAAGCATTGGCTGTAGTATAATTATACTGCGTGGAGGTCGCATTCACGTTTCCGATAGTCCCTAATAAGTCTGTTTGGAAGAAGTCTTTGCTTAAATAGCTTGAAAATGACAACGTGTTTTTTGTGTCTATTTTATAATAAAGTTTGATGGCTACATCATAAAAATTAGCTTTAATATTCTCTAATCTAGGTGGCCCTAGCTTAAACAGGAAATCATTGAAAGAAGCCCTTCCTGACACCATGATACCCAATTTGTCTTTTATCAAAGGTTGTTCTATAGTCAATCGATTAGATACCAAACTAATTCCTCCTGTCATTTTAAATTTCTCTAAGGAAGGATTTATCATGTAAATATCAATCACAGATGATGCTCTACCACTAAATCTGGCAGGGATACCTCCTTTGTAGAGGTCTAATCCTGCTACGGCGTCAGGAGGAAAAATTGAAAATAACCCAAAAAGGTGTGTTGGATTAAAAATGGGCGTATCATCTAAGAGAATAAGGTTTTGGTCAGTTGTACCTCCTCTGATATTTACGCCATTGGCAGCTTCACCAACAGACGTAACCCCCGGTAACATTTGTAACCCTCTTAAAATATCCGTTTCGCCCATCATCGCTGGGATTCTCTTAATCATTTTTATACTCAAAGGGTTTACGCCTAATAATGGTCGGGCTACATTATTATTACCCCCTTGACTATTAACAATCACTTCGTCTAGTTCTCGGGCTACGTTTACTAAGCTAATATTCAAGCTTAGGTTTTTGTTGTCCACAAATAATCTCATATTAAAAGGGCGATACCCTAAATGACTTATCGAAAGCGAATAGGTACCTTTTTTTAGATACAAAGTGTGTATGCCTGAAGTATCTGATGAAAAATTCACCTTTTGAAAATCCACTCTTACGGTGGCTTCTTTCAAAATATTATTATCACTTGAATCTCTCACGGCTATTTTAATCGTAAAAAATCGTTGTTTGTTAGCTTCTTGTGCGAAGCTGTGGGAAAAGGAAAGCAATAATGTCGTAATCAGGATGAGTATTGTTGTCTTCATTAGTTTCTGAGGGGGATTATTGCCAGCCTTGAGGTTTGATTGGAGTACGAGTGGCACTTTTTTTACAAGCAGCAAAAGGAGCTCTTGGGTCATCAGGAAGCTTAACTGGGTGTCCTAAAATATAAGCACGATCACCAGTAGCAGTTGTTCTATCCACCCAATGGCGTGTCTTTTGAATATTTGCAACACTGAAATAACCTACTATTTTTTCTGATGGATTAGTAATGTTGTTGATATTCCCAACAATGGCTGTAGGAGGAGTGTCTGCTAGTCCACCTGTAGATTGTAGTTGCGATTCAAGGTTTTTATAAAAGGTGTAAGCATCTGGAGAAATACACATTTGCTGTATTTCAACCAAACATCCTTTAGGATAATAAAAAGGTATTTGAGCCACTAATCGACCAGTGATTAAACGACCATCAGATGCCAAATCAGAAAATACGTTTACTTTGCTACTTTTAAAAATAGCATAACATTCGCCCTCACAGTTATAATCTACAGAAGCATCACGAGAGCCAGCGACTGACATACAACTTTGTGTAAAAGTATTATAAACACCATAGTTACAAGTGGCACATTGTTCAATTCGCTCATAGTGAATGGTTCGCCACAGGTAATAATTTTTTTCTGAGGGGTTATCCTGAAAATCTACAAAAACATCATTGGCCGATTGAAACGTTTTGCCATCATCTGACACCTTACTCTGAGGATTAAATGTATCATACGCCTTTAAAATCGGCGAAGTAGAGACTACCTGCTGGGGGGTCGATTCGTATTGTTGGTTATTAGGTAAAGTAAACTTCAAGATATATTTTTCAGAAGGGTCTATCTTCAAATTTGAAGGAGGTGTAAAATTCCCACTTCCTGTTTCAATAAGCTTGATAGCTTGTTTTGAATTAACTAAATAAATAGAAGCTTGGATAGAGGAAATTGATTCTGGACGAATGTACTGATCTGTATAAACAGAATATCTAATTTTGATGGTGTCGGGGTTTTCTGTGTCATTTGTAAGTAATCCTTCTACGACCAGTATTTTATTGTCTTGATTGAAACTAACATCGTACGGATCAATACAGGCATAAAGACCTGTTAAGAAGAGAAGGATAAAAAACAAACGACTAATTGATGAAAAAGTATTGTTCATGTATTTGTTAAATTGGATGGAGTGTTTATTTAAAAGTTATGTGATGATTCAGTATCATCACAATCGGCTGTAGAATTAAATGAATGAGGAATCGTTAAAATGAAACTAGTAGGAAAATTCCATTCTTTGAAATTAGTGATAATTTTATATATTGTAGCAAAAAAGTACAATATATTATGAATATTTTTTAAATGAGACTATCGGGTGATTTTTGCCTATATATAGCAGAATTGTTAAGCTCTTCGCTAAGAATAAAGGTTGCTGATAATGACAAAAGGGGTTATCTCAATTACTTGAAATAACCCCTTTTGTATGAATAACTATTTTTTAGTGATTACTAAACCACAGTACGAATTTTTAATTCATCTAATTGTTTTTGATCGATTGTTGAAGGGGAGTCAATCATGATATCGCGTCCTGAATTGTTTTTCGGGAAGGCAATAAAATCACGGATTGAATCTGAACCACCGAATAAAGAACAAAGACGGTCGAAACCGAATGCTAATCCACCATGTGGAGGCGCTCCGTATTCAAAAGCATCCATCAAGAAACCGAATTGATGTTTTGCTTCTTCATCCGAGAACCCTAGTACTTCAAACATTTTCGCTTGTAGTTCTTTTTGGAAAATACGAATAGAACCACCGCCTACTTCAACGCCATTGATTACTAAATCGTAAGCGTTTGCACGAATTTTTCCTAATTCTCCTGTTGCCAGATACTGCAAATCCTCTGGTTTAGGACTAGTGAAAGGGTGGTGCATCGCAAACCAACGGTTTTCATCTTCACCATATTCTAATAATGGGAAATCTACCACCCAGTGAGCAGCATATTTTTTAGGGTCACGTAAACCTAAACGATTACCCATTTCAAGGCGTAATTCATTCAATTGTTTACGTACTTTATCACCCGTACCTGAAAGAATCAAGATTAAGTCTCCTTTTTCAGCACCGAATGCTTCTGCCCATTTCTTTAAATCTTCTTCAGCATAGAATTTATCTACTGACGATTTTAAGCTTCCATCAGCATTGTAACGAAGGTAAATCATACCTTTCGCACCAATTTGCGGACGCTTTATAAAGTCAGTCAATTCGTCCACTTGCTTACGTGTATATTCTGCACACCCTTTGGCATTGATACCCACTACGACATCGGCAGCGTCGAATACAGGAAAATCTTTTCCAGAAGTCAAATCTATTTCGTCACTTTTCAATTCCACAAACTTCATGTCAAAACGAATGTCTGGTTTGTCAGAACCGTAATATTTCATGGCGTGTGCATACGTCATACGTGATACTTCGCCCAATTCCATATTTTTTACGTTCAAGAACAAATGGCGAATCAAGCCTTCAAACATATTTAATACGTCTTCTTGCTCGATAAACGACATTTCACAGTCAATCTGAGTAAACTCTGGCTGACGGTCAGCACGTAAATCTTCATCACGAAAACATTTTACGATTTGGTAGTAGCGGTCAAAGCCTGAAACCATCAATAATTGCTTGAATGTTTGTGGTGATTGTGGTAAAGCATAAAACTCGCCTGGGTTCATTCTTGAAGGAACGACAAAGTCTCTTGCACCTTCGGGAGTAGACTTTATCAACACAGGAGTTTCTACTTCTATAAAATCTTGTTTGTCGAGATAATCTCTTGTAAAACGTGCCACTTGATGACGTAACTGTAAGTTCGCTCTTACAGGATTACGACGTAAATCGAGATAACGATATTTCATACGAATATCATCACCACCGTCTGTATCGTCTTCAATCAAAAATGGAGGCAATTTTGCTGGGTTGAGTACTTCTAAAGAAGTAACTTTTATCTCAACATCACCAGTCGGAATTTTATCGTTTTTAGAAAGACGTTCAACTACATTACCTGTCGCAGCAATAACAAATTCACGACCGAAGGTACGAGCCAAATCTAACACTTCTTTAGGCGTTTTGCCTTCTTCAAGCATCAACTGCGTGATACCGTAGCGGTCACGGAGATCAATCCAGATCATACCGCCTTTGTCACGAGTTTTCTGTACCCATCCACAGAGGGTAACCGTTTGGTTTACATTTGTGAGGCGGAGTTCGCCATTATTATGTGTTCTGAGCATAAAGAATTTATATCCTGCCACAGGCTTTGTTGCGAAAATCAATAGGAATTTTCCAATTCCAGATAGGCAGAAACTTGTGGTAAGTTTTTATTTTTTGCAAAATTACAGAAATTAGACGTTTTGAAAACTATTTGATGGGTTTAAAGATTGGTATTTATAGCATGATTGATAAAATAGATTGAATAAATTAAATATTTTTAGGTACGATTCTAAAAAATCGGGCTATGATTTATGAAGAAAGTAGCAATAATTGGAGCAGGCATTGCGGGCATTGCAACCGCCATTCGGTTGGCTCATAAAGGTTTTGAAGTAACTGTTTTTGAAGCAAATGCTTATGCTGGAGGCAAATTAAGCAGTTTTGAGTGCGAAGGGTATCGTTTTGATGCAGGACCTTCTTTGTTTACTTTACCACATTTGGTAGACGAACTTTTTGAATTAACAGGCAAAAATCCTAAAGAATATTTTGAATACATAAAGTTGCCAGATATTTGTCATTATTTTTGGGAAGATACCACAAAACTTACCGCTTGGGCTGAAACTGAGCGATTTGCAAACGAAGTTGAGCAGGTTACGGGTGAGCCTGCACAGAAAATTCTAGATTTCTTGAAAGACAGTGCTTTTAAATATGAAGTGCTGGACGGACTCTTTTTACAAGACTCATTGCATAAACTTTCTACATGGACATCGATGAAAGCCTTCAAGGGTTATCTGAATTTACCCAAGCTCGGTATTTTCGGAACGATGAATCAGGCGAATAAAAAACTTTTTAAGAACCCTAAGGTTGTACAACTATTCAATCGTTATGCCACTTACAACGGTTCAGACCCTTATCAAACGCCTGCTACGCTTAATATTATTCCTCATTTAGAATACAATATCGGAGCATTTTTTCCAAAAAAAGGTATGGTTTCTATCACAGATTCATTAGTGAAACTAGCCGAAGACTTAGGCGTAACATTCAATTATAAAAGTAAAGTAGAAGAAATACTAGTAACCAACAAAAAAGCGGCGGGCATTCGATTCAGTAATTCATCAGGGCAACATATCGAGCAAAATGTTGACATAGTGGTTTCTAACATGGATGTTACCCATACCTATCGCAAGCTTATGCCTACTCAACAGCATCCTGAGCGATTATTAAATCAACCAAAGAGCAGTTCGGGCGTAATTTTTTATTGGGGTATCAAAAAACAGTTTGCCGAATTGGGACTACATAATATTTTCTTTAGTGACGACTATCAGAAAGAGTTTCAGACAATGTTTAATGATAAAACCATTACATCCGACCCTACGGTTTATATCAATATTACCTCCAAATTAAAAAAAGATGATGCTCCCGAAGGCTGTGAAAACTGGTTTGTACTCATCAATGCGCCAGCCAATGAAGGACAAGACTGGGATAAAATCATTGCTGATACTCGCCAAAATGTGATTAAGAAAGTATCAAGGATATTAAAAGTAGATATTTCCGACTTAATAGTATGCGAAGAAATTCTTGACCCGCGGACAATTGAATCTAAAACGTCGTCGGCACAAGGGGCTTTGTATGGCAATTCATCCAACAATCGTTATGGTGCCTTTTTAAGACACGCAAATTTTTCGTCCAAGATAAAAAATCTATATTTTGTGGGGGGTAGCGTACACCCTGGCGGAGGTATTCCTTTGGCGATTTCCTCGGCCAAGATTGCTTGTAAATATATCGATGCTTAGAATAATAATAGTATCAATTAGGGGTTTTTAGTGTATCATTTGTCTTGCTTAAAACTAAAGCTTTATAAAATATGAAAAGACTAATCGCTATACTGGTTTTAATGATTTTTGGAGGAAAGATTACTGCTCAGAATGTCTTTACCAAAATCCCAACCTTGCCTCATACACACGAGGTAGATATTTTTTTCTTGCATGAATTGCCCATCAAAGAACCTTATTTTAAAACATTGATGATTGAAACCGATGGCAATGATTATAACGATGCCATCGTACAGCTCAAGCAAAAAGCACAGTCTGTAGGGGCTGATGCGGTAATTATCCTGAATTATGACAGGGGGCATCTGATAAGCGTTGGAGCGAAGTATAAAAAAAATATGGCAAGTATTGATTCTACC
Organism: Arcicella sp. GW821-FHT09D11; assembly: GCF_059416265.1. NCBI lineage: Bacteria > Pseudomonadati > Bacteroidota > Cytophagia > Cytophagales > Flectobacillaceae > Arcicella > Arcicella sp. GW821-FHT09D11. The sequence continues at coordinate 393,478 of NZ_JBWKOV010000002.1, forward strand.
GTGGCTTTTTTAAAAACTATCAGAGTAGTGCCTATCAATAACAACAAAGGCAGTGGTGATATTCAATTTGATATTGATGGGACGATTAAGCCTAACCAGAGCAAAGAACTGATTAATTATTTTGAAGATAATATTCTGAACTATGATTTTGATTTTCTGATAAGCGATAAGTCTTCCCGTTGGCAAGAAACCGCTGATATTTATAATCGCATTGAAAGACGAAAATTAAAAAACAATAACGGGACAGTAGTAAAAAAGGTAACGCTGAATTATGTTAATAGCAATAGTAAAATTCCACAGGTTTTAGACGTAGACGACCTCAATCAAAATTATGCCTCCTCGTCAATGTGGCATACTGAAAGATTATTCCCCGTGTATAATAACATAGGTAAACTTACTGAACTAAGTGTTTATTGGAAAAATGCATTGGTGCGTCGTCAACAATTATTTTATGATGCCAAAAATCGATTAATCATGGCTGATTGGGTAAAATTTGAAAATCAGAAGCCAATTCCTTTCCTCCGAGTAGAGTATGAATATTATAAAAATGCGGATTTGAAATTGTAATCTTGCGTACATTCGTAAAGTTTTAGAACTTTGCCTTATCAAATTTAAAATTTACGAATTACATAAAGAGATGCTTCAAAGAATTCAGACCTTATTATTACTTGTCGTTGCCGTAGCAATGGCATCAGTAACAGTTTTACCTATCTGGGAAAAAAATAGTGCTTTGTTGAATGAAAGGGTAGTGTTAACTGCTTTTAACCTTGAACATTGGAAAGAGAATACTTGTATCAGCACAGCTAGTACGGCTGTTATTGGTATTTTAGCCATTATCGCTGTTTCGATTGCGATTTTTTCAATTACGCAATACAAAAAAAGAGTATTACAAATGACGTTGGGTTTAATCAATTCGCTATTGATTGCCATAACGCTAGGAATTACTTTTTATGAAGTGTTTAGAGTAGGGGTACCTATGTTTGAGCCAGAAGTACAAGGAAATTACGGTGCTGGTTTTGTAGCGTCAGTAGTAGCAATGTTAGCGAATATGATTGCTAACCGTTTTATCCGTAGAGATGAAATGTTAGTGAAATCTTCTGATAGAATGAGATAGAATTTCGGAGTGAAGAGTTTGGAGTTTTGAATGTAGAGTTTTTCAGTAAACAAAAAATTAGCATAAATCTCCGAAAAGAATCTCTGAAAATCTGCGGGTAAAAAAGATACTAGTTTCTTACCCGCAGATTTACAGAGATTTTTATCGCTGATTTTCGGAGATAGTATATGTCTGCGAAAATCAGCGTTTTTTATCAGCCAAATCAGCGGGTAAAAACTTACTTCGCCAGTGACTTAATATGATATTCTTGTATCAAAGCAGGATTTTCTGGCGTCAGGGTAAAGCTAATTTCAATATTGGCTTTTTCACCTTCTAATACAAAAGTACCCCTCAGGTTATTCTCTGGCTTAATTTCTTTTATTCCTACAATCTTTCCTGCATTTTCAAAAATGGGTGTTGCTTCTTTCTGCAAGCTTGGCACGAAATAATCAAGGAAGAAGTTCTCTGCAAAAATGCCACTCGTTTCAGCATTTTTCCAAGTAGGCAATAGTGCTGTTAGCTCATTAATTCGTTGTTTCAGAATCGGCGAAACAGGAATTGGCTTAGGTTTTAGTTTAGCTAACGCTACTAAAGTATCTAATACCTGTATATTAAAATAACCAGCGTTGGCATAAGTAAGATTACTAAATGAAATTACGCCAATACCATAATCTTGCAGGATGCGCCAGTTACTACCAAAGCCCGGTAAACCTCCACTATGCCCAACAGAACGTCTACCTTCGGCATCTGTAGATTGCCCTAAACCATATCCATAAGCACTTGCCATAGCCACCTTACGACCTGTAGGATATTTATAATTTTGGTTTATACCAATAAACTGCCAAGGCTGTTGCATTTCTCGAACGGAACTTCTTTTTACAGGCCCTTTTTCAATACCGTCGCTAGCTGGCCACACAGATTGATGAAAAGCTACATATTTACTAAAATCTTCTATCGTTGTAATCATTCCGCCCATCGCTCCATAAGCACCGTCGTGTAATAATGGTTGTTCTACCCATTGTTCGTTTAACCAACGGTAACCATGTGCCAATTGTTCTGCGGGCACTTTGCTGTATTCCCAATAGGTATTATTCATTCCTAAAGGCTTTAAAATATTCTCGTTGATGTATTGTTGATACGACTGTCCAGAAACTTTTTTGATGATATATCCCAACATCGCAAAACCCATGTTACTATATTCATAAGCGGTACTTGGGTTATTAGAGAACGTGATTCCCTTTTTGAACATTTTTAGCATAGCTTCATCGCTGATAGCCAACTGACGGTCGCCCCAAGGATTATCTTCAGGAAAACCTGCCGAATGCGTTAATAAATTACGAACAGTAATGTCTGGAGCATCTTTCGTCAACAAATGTTGACCTTTTAACTCAGGAATATACAAATACGCAGGATTATCCAACTTTAGTTTACCTTCATCCCTTAACTTCAAAATCGCCATAGCCGTAAAGCTTTTCGACATGCTGGCAATTCTAAAATCTGACTGTATGGAAGCGGGTGTTTTTTTATCAAGATTGCTATAGCCCACAGCACCCGAATGTATTAATTTGCCATCTACCACCAAGCCATACGTAAAAGCAGGATAATGGTTTTTTTCAGCATAAGCTTTAAAAATTTGGTCGATTTGAGGTAAGCTAGCTTTAATATTTTTTAAGCGTTCGTCTTCATTTTGCGCCTTTATTGGGTAGCTAGATAATAAACAAAGAAAAAGGCAGAGAGATAGTAGTTTTTTATAAATCATCTGTTTGTTGAGTTTGTGAGTATGATGTGAAAAGAATAAACCAAAATACTTAAATTATTAGATAATATACCGTATAAAAATGAAATTAATTAACAAATATTTGACGACAGTGAATAGCTATTCAAATAGCATTTTTCAAAATCTTCACAGCGTCTTCGGTTTCTTTAAAATTCATGGAAGCAAAACCTATTCTACAAGCATTCTCAGACGGATATGCTGACCCATCCGAGATATAAAGTCCATTTTTAGCAACTTTTTTAGCAAGGTCTATCAAAGAAATACTGTTGTCAAACTTTGTCCAGATAGCCATACCGCCATCAGGAATTTTAAAGTCGATAACATTCCCCAATTCCTTTTTCAATAAATCACAAGTAAAGTCTCGTCGTTCTTTATAGATTTTCAACACTTTTGCGGCATGGCGTTTTAGCGTCCCGTTTTCCAACATATCTGCTAACGATAATTCCAGAATGGTATCACCTTGTCGGTCTATAATACGGCGAAGCTTAGCTAATTCTTCAATGATTTCTTGGTTTGCTACGACATAACCCACCCGAAAAGTAGGCGCAATTTTTTTAGTAAACGAACCAATATACACGACCAAACCATGTCGGTCGGCACTTGCTAAGGGTAATACTGGTCGATTGGCATAATGAAAATCATAATCATAGTCGTCCTCAATAATATAAAAACGATACTTTTCTGCCAAAGCCAATAGTTTAATCCTTCGTTCGGGTGTAAGCGTCACCGTAGTAGGATGGTAATGATGTGAAGTAACGTAAATTGCTTTAATGGTTTTTTTGAGGCAAATCTCTTCAATGGCATCCACTATGATTCCGTCTTCATCAATAGGAATAGTATTAATTTTTGCTCCTAACGTGGCAAAAGTCATATTGGTTGCTGGATAATTTAAAGCACCCACAATTACTTCATCACCTTTTTCAAATAATGCTAAGCCAACTAAATAAATAGCCATCTGGCTTCCTCTAGTAGTAATAATCTGTTCAGGTGATGTATTCATACCCCGTGTTTCATTCAACACTTTTGAAAAAGTTTCACGAAGTCGCCATGTACCATACACAGAGGAATAATTAAGTACTGAAGGTTCACCAAACTTAGTATAATGAGCATACAAACGAGCTAATTCGTCTCTAGGTGCTAAGCGTACATCAGGTAGTCCATCATTAAAGGCTAGTCTTTGTGTAATAACAATAGGAATTTTTACGTGGACATTCTTAGGAAAATCCATTGAAAAGTTGTCTTTGCCTTCTTCCTGAAAGTCTTTTTGTGATAATAAAATGGGCTTTACATTGGGTAGATGTTGGGCAATGAAGGTTCCTTTTTTAGGCAATACCTCAATCCAACCCTGCGAATACAATTCATCGTAGGCTGCCACAACAGTTTTACGATGTAGAGCCAGAAGCTCTGCCATTTGTCGGGAACTCAACAATTTTGTACCTTTTTTCAGAATACCCGATTGGATATTCTTGATGATTTCATTGGCTATTTGTACATAAACAGGCAAAGAAGCATCCTTCCTGATGTCAAGCAAGGTTTTATAAGGAATTTCCATCTGGACTACTTGTATGTAAAATTGTGGAGTACTAAACTAATCCAGTAAAGATAGAAATTTGTAAATAATCTTGACAGAAAACCCCAATTAAAAATATGGCAACATTACCAATTACCGAAAGAACAAAAATTAGTCGTGCAGCAAAAAAAGGCGATTATACTGAAGAAACTATCCATAGTATTTTAGATGAAGGGCTTTTCTGCCATGTTTCTTATGTCGAAAGAGAAATACCCATGTGTATTCCGACAGGCTATGGTCGTATCGGCAATACATTATACATTCATGGTTCAGTGGGCAGTCATTTTATGCGTGCTATTGCCGATGGCAGAACCGTTTGTATTAGTGTATCTTTGATTGATGGACTAGTATTAGCGAGGTCAGCTTTTAGTCACTCAGTCAATTATCGCTCTGTGATTATGTTTGCCCCAGGGACAGTGGTTACAGACGAAACCGAGCGGTGGAATGCACTAGAAGCCATTACAGAACAATTTATTGCAGAGCGTTGGGATAATGTTCGTCTACCCACTAAAAGTGAAATGCAGAAAACAATGGTTATCTCGTTTCCTTTAGAAGAAGCTTCAGCAAAAACAAGAACAGGACCACCTAATGATGATGAGGAAGATTATGATTTTCCCGTTTGGGCGGGCGTGCTACCTTTAAAATTACAAGCACAAACCCCCATTCCTGATTCAAAAATGCAATTTGATTTACCAGTGCCAGAATATATTAGTAAATTAATTGTGAATGAGTGATTAAATTTTGAGTCAATTAACTTTAGCATTATTCATTAAAAATTGATTTACTCAATCACAATTCATTAATTTTTTAGCTTTGTCAACTCTTTAAGAGTTGACAAAGCTAAGGTTAACACTATATTTATCCCCAAATCACTCATTCACAATTCACTAACTCACAATTATAAACCTCATGCAAATCCTACCTCCATCACCCGAAGAAAATTTTGGTCTTTTTAGTAATTATATCAACAAAGTAAATACCGTTGAATTACTAAAAGGCCTAGAAGACAACCAAGAAATACTGATTCAAAAAATGCTTTCATTGGATGAAGCAACATTAAATTATCAATATCAGCCTAACAAATGGACTATCAAAGAAGTGGTAGGCCACGTGATTGATACAGAAAGAATTTTTGCTTACCGTGCTTTACGCTTTGCCCGTCACGATAATACTCCTTTGGCTGGCTATGATGAAGTATTGTATGGTGATACATCCAATGCTGGGCAACGAACGATTCAAGATTTACTAGAAGAATTTACGGCTGTCCGTAAAGCTACCATTACTTTATTCAAAAGTTTTAATGAAAAAATGCTTGAAGAAAGAGGCGTAGCTAGCAGTTTTACTATTTCTGTACGAGGTATGGGCTATGCTATTTTAGGGCATTGTACGCATCATTTGCAAATTATTGATGAGCGATATTTATAAAGGAAATGATTTTTAGCTTTAATATACCATACGCTGGCTAAGATAAATGGATAGAGAATAACATAAAGTATTGTTATTTTTAGATATTGTTGGTTATTTCGTGTAAATATTGCTTGAAAAATGACCAATCCCATTAAAAGTACACAACTATCGCAAGAACAATTGCTCTGGAATCATTTCAGAGCAGGTGACGAAGTGGCTTTTACGCAATTATCTAAGCAATATTATAAAACGTTGGTGCATTATGGCAGAAAGTTTACATCCAACAATCAAATTATTGAAGATGCCATTCAAGACTTGTTGATAAAATTATGGGTTCGTCGTGCTTCTCTTAATGAAGTAGAATCTGTAAAGTTTTATTTATTAAGGGCTTTCAGAAACCAACTTTTCAAAACATTACAACTTTTCAAGGCCGTTCCTTTAGAAGATGATTTTAACGATATTCATGTAGAGGATTCTTCTGAAATCTCTTTTATCGCAGAAGAATCCTCTAATAGTATCAATAGCAAAGTATCTTCTTCGTTAAAACAGTTGCCAGAAAGACAACGCGAAATCCTGTACCTTCGATTTTACCAAGACCTTCGGGTGGAGGAAATCGCTCAATTGCTCCAAATAAAACCACAGTCTGTCAGTAATACTATTCAAAGAGCTTTGGCTACTATTCGCGAAAACTGGGAACTTGTGTTATTGCTATTCTGCTGGTTTGCTTTCTAATATTTTACCTCCTCTCTCATTATATCTCCCTTATTAGCATTTTAAAATTGGTTTTTATCAAACCGAAAGGCTTGATAATTAGTAAAATACGAAGCCAAAAAAGAGATTTGTATAATTTTATTAAAAAATTGTCTTTTTTGTGAGTATCCGATGACTCCTTTTGGGATGTTAGCATTAGAACAGCTATTTCAAGCATTTTATGATAACTAATAAAGAATTTCAAGAGCTATTGGAAAATCCAAGTTTCAGGACTTGGGTATTTGATAGAAATTCACAAGATGGTGCTTACTGGACATCTTGGATAGCAGCAGATATAGATAGAAAGGAACTTGTAGAACATGCCCGAGATTTCTTATTGTCGATTCAAGGAGAAGTTGTTGATTTGGAAGATCAGTATATCGACTCTCAGATTCAGAAAGCACTCACCGAAGCTAAAAAACAAGAGCATTTACCAGAAGAAGAAGTAGAAATAACCGAAGTGGTTCCGCTTTGGAGAAGATATTGGACCGTAGCGGCCTCTGTTATCTTATTGATAGGTGTGAGTTGGTTTTTCTTGAATAAGAATGAAGCAAAACAAGAATATGCCCTCTATCAAAAACAAACCTCTGATGCAAAGGCGAATAGTGAACTTGTAGAGGTGATTAATGATGGAGAAAAAAGTAAGTTAGTACAGTTGCCTGATGGAAGCTCCATTGTGCTACAAAAAAATAGCCGATTGAGCTATCAGAAAGCTTTTAATAATAACAAAAGAGAGGTATATCTAGTTGGTGAAGCCTTTTTTGAAGTAGCCAAAAATCCTGAACGTCCATTTTTTGTATATGCCAATGAATTGATTACCAAGGTACTAGGAACAAGCTTTACCATAAAGGCTTTTGGAAAAGATAAAGACATTCGGGTAATTGTAAAAACGGGGAAAGTATCTGTTTTTACTCAGCATGATGAAAGTGCTTCACAGCTTAAAAATAATAGAGAATTAACGGGGATGGTTTTAACGGCTAACCAACAGGCAATCTACCAACGTCAGGAAATTAGGTTAGTGAAAGCCATTGTGGATAATCCTGTGATATTAACATTACCGATTGAAAACCAGAAGTTTGAATTTAATGCAACCCCTATTTCAGAAGTATTTAGCATCCTTGAAAAATCGTATGGTGTGGATATTGTTTACGACGAAGAAGTAATGTCTAAATGCAGCATTACGGCAAAACTGGGTGATGAACCTCTTTTTGAAAAACTAAAATGGATTTGTTCGATTACAGAAGCTAGTTATGAGGTTTTAGACGGACAAATTATTATTTCTGGTAAACCTTGCAAGTAATTTAACATGAGTACTACATAATCAATAAAAAAGGTGAACGATGTTGACGCATCATTCACCTAGAATGTCCCCTTCGCTTTGCTTCGACACAAACATCCAGAAATGGATGAGGGGATTCCTTTGCCAATTCTTTCCAACTAACAAATTATTCAAAAGTATGAAAAAAAAGTTGCCATCGTATCAAATTTTACGAAAAATCATGAAAATCAGTTTACTGCAAATCGCTTTATCTGTTTTGTGCATGAGCTTCTCATTTGCTCATGATACTAAAGCTCAAGATTTGTTGAACAAGAAAGTGACGCTCCATTTGAAAAAGAATGAAGTAGAGGATGTTTTACAAAAAATTGAAAAGTTAGTAGGAATCAATTTTATGTATAGTCCCGAGTTGATTGAATCCAAAAGAAAGGTTTCAATTGATGCAGAAGGAAAACCACTTTCTGAGGTTTTGACTGACTTTTTATCTCCATTAAGTATTAATTATGAAGTATCTGGACAGCAAATTCTTTTAAAAAGAAAAAACGAAGTCCCCTCAGAAAACAAAATCAGTACCACCCAAGAGTCCGAAAAAATTGAGGAGGTAATAACGGGTACTGTGACTGATGATAAGGGGGAAGCGCTTGTTGGAGTAAGTATTTTAATAAAAGGAACAAGCCGAGGAACTACTACGGACCCAAACGGAAAGTTTAGGTTATCAATCCCGAACGAACAAGCCGTTTTGGTATTTACTTCTGTGGGATATTTGAAAACAGAGGTGGTTGTTGGCAAGCAATCTTCACTGAATGTAGTTTTAAAGGCAGATATTGGCAATCTTGATGAAGTAATAGTAGTGGGTTATGGTACGCAAAAGAAAAGTGAAATTTCTGGCGCAGTATCTGTCGTAACCCCCAAAGAAATAAGTCAGAATCCTTCTCCAAACCTTAGTAATTCATTAGTTGGACAAACCGCAGGGCTTATCGCTACGCAGCGGTCGGGGGAGCCGGGCAAAGATGCTTCTAATATTTATATCAGAGGGATTGGTACTACAGGAGATGCTTCGCCAATCTTTGTTATTGATGGAATTGTGCGTTCTTCTAGCGACTTTGCCCAATTAAATTCTAGTGAAATACAGTCTTTCTCCATCTTGAAAGATGCCGCAAGTGCTGCTGTTTTTGGGATTCGTGCGGGTAACGGTGTAATTCTTGTGACTACCAAAAGAGGTGCAGAGGGAAAAATGCAAATCAATTTTTCTTCTAACATTGGCGTACAAGAAAGAACCAGAAATCCTCAATTCTTGAATTCATACGAATTTGCATCATTATATAATGAAGCCTTGGCTAATGAAGGAAAATCTCCACTTTATACCGAAGACGATTTACAAAAGTACCGCACGCATTCAAGTCCTGATACGCATCCAGATTCGGATTGGTTTTCTGTATTGAAAAAAAGTGCTTTGATGCGTAGTTACAATCTATCTGCTACAGGTGGGTCGGATAAAATACGCTACGCTACTTCCTTTGGTTATTTAAAACAAGAGGGTATCATTCCTTCAAACGTATTCAATAGATACAATTTCAGGACTAATATTGATGCTAATGTCACCAGTACCACGAAACTATCTTTTGATATTTCTGGGAGAGATGAAAAAACTAATAATGTGGCATCAACAGAGGTATTTCGTTGGATGTCTGGAACGCCACCTAATAGAGCACCCATACAATGGTCGAACGGACAGTATTCTAATGGCCCGTCTTATTTAACCTTGCCAGATAATGGTTATAGAAAAACAGGAATACAATCGTTTAGAGGTAGAATAGAATTAGAACAACAATTGCCATTTATATCGGGCTTATCAATAAAAGGTATTGCTGCTTATGACAAAACTTTTACGGGAGACAAAAACTGGACTTTTACTAAAATTCCATTTTATAGTAGAAACACGGACGGAACTTTTGTAGAAGGAGCGAAGGGCGCTAGTTTGTTGGAACAACGAAATTATGATGACCAATCGATAACACTTGAAGCACATTTGAACTATAAAAAGACGATTGGATTGAGTGCGTTATCAGGGTTATTATTATATACACAAACAGAACAATCATGGAATTCATTATGGGCATCTAGAGATGGATATAATTTAGGAATAGATGAATTGAATTTTGGTGCAGCCGCCAACCGCAATAATAGTGGTTATTCAGGAAGTAGTGGCAGACAAGGGATTGTTGGTAGATTTAACTGGTCTTATGACGATAAATATACGATTGAAGGTAGCTTTAGAGCCGATGGTTCAGAGCAGTTTGCTAAAGGAAAACGTTGGGGCTTTTTCCCTTCAGTTTCGCTAGGGTATGTAATATCACAAGAGTCATTCTTGAAAGAATCTTCTACGATTGATTACCTAAAAATTCGTGGTTCTTACGGTATTTTAGGAAACGACCGTTTGGGTAGCCAAAGATTCCTTTATCTACAGTCTTATTATGTCAATAGCTCAGCCGTTTTTGGTAATGGAAGCGTACAACCAGGTATTGATGAAGGTCGTTTGTCTAATCCAGATGTAACGTGGGAAACCGTTAAAAAACTTAATATTGGTATTGATGGAACCTTTTGGAAAGGTAAATTGACAACAAGTGTTGATTATTTCTTTGATAAAAGAAGTGACATTTTAGCAGATAGAAACCTTTCAGTTCCTGGTCTTTTGGGTATTGGATTGCCTATTGAAAACTTAGCAAAAGTTAATAATGGAGGGATTGAAATAACCGTAGGTCATAAGAATAGAGTAAACAAAGATTTACGTTATTCGATGAGTGGAAACTTCACTTTTGTGAAAAACAAAATTATTTTCATTGATGAAGCTGATTCTGAAAACCCAAATATCAAAAGAACAGGTCAGCCGCTTAATACACAATTTGGTCTTAGAGCTATTGGCTTATTCCAAACACAACAAGAAGTTGATAATGCACCAACCCAAATAGGGAAGACTGCCCCAGGTGATATTCGTTTTGAAGACATCAACAAAGATGGCAAAATAAATGACCTAGACAGAGTACCAATAGGGAAGTCTAATACGCCAGAAATTATTTTTGGGTATAACGGTAACGTACAATACAAAAACTTTGAGTTTTCATTCCTATTTCAAGGAGCTACGAATGTAAATCAATATTATGCAGGAGAAGGAGCATGGCCATTCTTTGTGGGGGCTGGTGCTTTGAAAGCTAATTTAGACCGATGGACTCCAACAAATCCTAATGCCAGTGAGCCACGTGTACTAATTGATGTAAGTAACCTTAACCATAGTGAATCTTCATTTTGGATGAAAGATGCCTCGTATATACGTCTTAAAAATATAGAATTGGCGTATAATCTTCCAGTAGAGAAATTAAAGCAAAAATTTATCAAAGGGATGCGCATTTATATTAATGCCAATAATATAGCTACGTGGTCGAAGATAAAAAATTATGACCCTGAAAATGCAAGTGGTAGAGGGTGGGATTACCCACAATTTAGAATCTGGAATGCAGGAGTAAACTTTAAATTTTAGAAGACATTAAGATGAACATAATCATTAAAAAAACAATATTACTTAGATGTACACTAGTGGTGTGCATATCAATATTATTAGGTTGTGATAGCGGTATCTTAAACCAAGTTCCTAAAGATTCACTTACGGAAGAAACAGTTTGGACTGACCCACAAGGAGCAACACAGTTCGTTAATGCCATTTATGGTAGAATGCCTTCTGGTTTTGACCGTAACTACGAAGGATGGGCAAAAGGACTTTATTTACTAGATGGTGTTTCAGATGATGGCGAAGTGTGTATGCCTTGGACGCATTCTAACAATTTACAATCTGGTAACTTTTTGCCTTCTGGAACTCCTTGGGGCGAAACGTGGGGTGATTATTACGCTTTGGTTAGAAAAACAAATGTTGCCTTAGAGAATCTTGGTAGACTAAAAGATGAAACTCTTAGGAATCGACTTATGGGAGAAACTTATTTTTTAAGAGGATTCATTTATCATGAACTTTTGAGATTATACGGACAGAAATCTACAGGTAGTGAGCCAACAGGAGTACCATTGATTAGTAAAAGTTTGACCCTTAATGATAATTTTCAATTACCAAGAGCAACTTATGACCAAGTAGTTGATTTTATCATAAGCGACATGGATAAGGCTATTTCGATGCTTCCTAAAAAAGGAGCTATTGAGGCAGGAAGAGCAACATCAGGGGCGGCCAATGCACTAAAAAGTCGTGTATTATTATATGCTGAACGTTGGGCGGCTGCGGCAGATGCTGCCAATAAAGTAATTAATACAGACTATACGTTGTTTAGTGATTATAGAACATTGTTTCTTGTAAAGAACAACAATGAAGTAATATTTGCCAAGAAATTTCAAGCACCAGATAAAGTTCATTATGGATTGAATAACGGATTTGACGTTGTGAATTCACCGCCTTCATTCAAAGGAGGTAGTGATGCAGGATGGGGCGGTAATGTGCCTACACAGAATTTTGTAGATTCTTATGAAATGATTGATGGAAAGCCACAAGCTACTTCGCCTTTATATAAACCAACTGATCCTTATACAAATCTTGACCCTCGTTTTGAAGCAACAGTGGTACATAATGGTTCTACTTTCCGTGGGAAAGTCATAGAATTATTCGCTGGCGGAGGGGATGTAACTGGTAAACCCGAAGATACCAAGACAGGCTACATCCTTCGTAAATTTCATGAAGAACAATATGTTATTTATACAAAAAGTAGTGACCAAGATTGGCTTTTTATAAGATATGCAGAGGTTTTATTGAATTATGCAGAAGCTAAAAACGAAGCGTCTGGTCCTGATGCAACGATATATAGTGCCATCAATGCTATCAGAAAAAGAGCAGGAATGCCAGATTTAGAGACTGGACTTTCAAAAGAACAAATGCGTGCTAAAATCAGAAATGAACGTAGAGTAGAATTAGCCTTTGAAGAACATAGATTCTTTGATATTCGTAGATGGAAAATTGCTGAAAGCTTATTGAATGGGCCTTTGTATGGGATGAAAATAACTAAAACTGGTAATACGCTTAATTATACAAAGTACGCTTTTGAAACAAGAAGCTTCCCGTCTAAATTATATGTATTACCGATTCCACAATCAGAAATAGATAAAAACCCAGCGGCTAAACAAATAGCAGGTTGGTAATTATTTAGATTTTTTAATAGTTGAATTTATTTAATCAAAGAGGTTATTAAGGACTAACATGCTCTAAAGTTAATTCTTGATAACCTCTTTCAATATTCTGGCTTTTCACAATGATACAGCGACTATTTCTTTTGTCAGTACTATTTCTTTTTTATGCCTGCAAATCGTCCTCAGACGAAACGTTGTTTCATCTGGTAAAACCCGAAGATTCGGGAATAACATTTGTAAACGAAATTCAAGAAAATGAACAATTAAATGTATTAGAATACCAGTATTTATACAATGGTGGTGGGGTTGCTATCGGCGATGTAAATAATGATGGACTACCTGATGTTTATTTTTCAGGAAATATGGTTTCGAATAAACTATATCTCAACAAGGGAAAATCAGATAAAGCAGCTTTTCAGTTTGAAGACGTGACAGATATTGCAGGGGTGGCTGGTAGAAAGAAATGGAAAACAGGAGTGACAATGGTTGATATCAATGCCGATGGAAAGCTTGATATTTATGTTTGTTACTCAGGGTCGGGTACTGACGAAGACCGAAGAAATGAACTGTATATTAATACTGGAAGTAAGATTGGTGTTCCAACTTTTGTGGAAAGTGCGGCAAAGTATGGCTTAGATGCCGTTGGTACATTTACCACACAGGTGGCTTTTTTTGATATGGACCATGACGGCGACCTTGATATGTTTATGGTCAATCATGCAGATATGTTTTATAATGCATTTTTCAATACTGAAAAGCTACGAAAAACGAGACATCCCAAATTTGGCAATAGGTTATACAGAAATGACAAGGGATATTTTACAGATATAAGCGACGAAGCAGGAATTAATGGAAGTGGTTTGAACTTTGGGTTGAGTGTTGCCATTGGCGATGTAAACAATGATGGTTGGGCAGATTTGTACGTAACCAACGATTATAACGAGCAAGATTTTTTATACTTAAACCTTAAAAATGGACATTTCTCTGAAATATTAAAGAAAAGCATTGGTCATATTTCTAAATTTTCGATGGGTTCGGATATTGTTGATTTTAACAATGACCAAAATGCTGATATTGTGACATTGGATATGCTTCCAGAGGATAATCGCAGGCAGAAACTATTAAAAGGACCCGATGAATACGACACCTATCAATTATTGGTAGATAGTGGTTTTCACCATCAGAATATGCGCAATATGTTGCAGATGAATATTGGCAACAATACTGAAGGTATTCCACAATTCAGTGAAATAGGGCAACAGGCAGGGATGTCTAATACCGATTGGAGTTGGAGCCCGCTAGTGTGTGATTTAGATAATGATGGTAACAAAGACTTATACATCACCAATGGCTATCTACGAGATTTCACTAATATGGATTTTTTGAAATATACCTATCAAGAAGAGGTAAATAAAGCCAAAGTACTGGGGCAAAAACTTAATACTTGGGAGTTGATTAAAAAGATGCCAAGTACCAAAACTAGCAATTATTGTTTTTTGAATAGAAACAGTAAAGAAGGCTTGATTTTTCAAAATATAACAGCAAAATGGGGTTTGGCTGAACCTTCTATTAGTACGGGTGCCGCCTATGCAGATTTAGATAATGATGGAGACTTAGATTTGGTTGTCAGCAACAGCAATTCACCCGCCATGGTTTATGAGAATCGTAGCAGACAAGTTTCAACCAATCATTACATTAAACTGCAATTAAGAGATAGCGGAGGGAATCATTTTGCATTAGGGGCAAAAGTAATTCTTAAAACAGCTCACTCATCACAGATGCAAGAAATGTATCCTTCACATGGCTTTCAGAGCAGTGTTGAGCCATCATTACATTTTGGATTAGGAAATGATGCGACTATAAAATCCATAGAAATATATTGGGCTAATGGGGAAAAAACGCAACTGAATAATATTAAGGTCGATACAGCTATCACTATTCATAGCAATACGGCTAGTATTCATAGCGAAAAAACTCAGAAACCTACCTTTTGGTTTGCGGATAATTCAACCTCCGCAGGTTTTTCATATACGCATCAAGAAACGCCTTATGTTGATTTCAAACATCAATCACTCTTACCTTACCAAATTTCAAAACAAGGACCATTTTTAGCAAAGGGAGATGTAAATGGCGATGGTTTAGAGGATGTTTTTGTAGGAGGAAACCAAGTGCATTCAGGGGAGTTATATCTTCAAAATGATAGTGGAGGCTTTCAACGAAGTGTATCTCAACCTTGGGCAAAACAGACGTTAGCTAAAGATATGGGTATGAGCTTTTTGGATGCTGATGGTGATGGAGATTTGGATTTATTTATTGCAAGAGGAGGAACAGAATTCGATGCCCACCATGAAGTGTACCAAGACCAATTGTATCTCAACAATGGCAAAGGCATTTTCACTAAAGCTGAAAAAGCATTGCCAGATTTGACAAGTAATGGTAGCTGTGTAGCGGTGGCAGATTATGATAAAGATGGTGATATAGATATTTTTGTAGGAGGACGCTCTATGCCAAATAGTTTTCCAGAGGCTGACTATTGTTATTTGTTGAAGAACGAAAGCAAAAATGGAAATATTAAATTTCAGTATGCATCTGAACAAAAAGAGCAAACATTAAGACAACCAGGAATAGTGAATACTGCTTCGTGGGCAGATATGAATCATGATGGTTGGTTAGATTTAATTATTGCAGGAGAATTTATGCCCATTACGATCTATGAAAACCATAAAGGACAATTAG
Organism: Arcicella sp. GW821-FHT09D11; assembly: GCF_059416265.1. Lineage (NCBI taxonomy): Bacteria > Pseudomonadati > Bacteroidota > Cytophagia > Cytophagales > Flectobacillaceae > Arcicella > Arcicella sp. GW821-FHT09D11. The sequence goes on from NZ_JBWKOV010000002.1 coordinate 409,262, forward strand.
TAAATGCTACTGCAAAGTATGGATTAGAAAAAACCAATGGTTTCTGGGCAAAACTAAGCATAGAAGATATGGATAATGATGGAGATTTGGATATTGTAGCTGGAAATTTAGGACAGAATACTCAATTCAAAGCCTCTGAAAAAGAACCGTTGAACCTCTGTTATGGCGATTTTGACCAAAATGGCACTACTGAACCACTGATTTGCTATTATATTCAAGGAAAAAGTTATCCTTTGGCTTCTCTTGATGAGTTGGCTAATCAAATGCCTTCCGTTCGTAAGAAATTCTTGAAGTATAAAGAATATGCGGAGGCAACTTTAGAGAAATTATTATCTCCCGAGCAACTCAAGGATGCTAAAACATTAAAGATTAATACCCTTAGTACGACTTATTTTGAAAATGCAGGTAATGGAAAATTTGTAGCAAGAACCTTGCCTTTAGGTGCTCAGGCTTCTTTGGTGACAAGCATCATGATAGATGATTTTAATCATGATGGAAATAAAGACATTATAGTAGCTGGTAATTTTTATCCTTGGCGTGTTCAATTAGGTAGGAATGATGCCTCAATAGGTTCTGTTTTGCTAGGCAATGGTCATGGAAAATTCACCTCAGTTCCTTATCAAACTTCTGGATTGAATGTTAGTGGTGATGTCAGAGATATGATGATGGTTAAATCAGCCAATCAATCAAAAAACATGATTTTCACTCGGAATAGAGGAAAGCTAGGAGTTTTAAAAAAGTTGGTGAAGTAAGAACTTACTTCACCAATACCCAGCGATTTACAGTATTATATCGTCCTTCAATCAATATTTTGTAGATGGACGATTTTTTTGTACTAACATCAATTTTTAAAGATTCTTTCGTTGTAGGTACAGTATCAATTAATTCATAAATATCTTTTCCTCCTTCTTCAAAGTGATTACTAGTGCTCAGCCAGATTTTTACTTCGCCTTTTTTCTCTAAAGCTTTCCAACTAATTTGTAAACTATCATTCGCTAAAATAGCATTTGGGTTGGCTACCGAAATTGGATTAATTAAAGCCACACCATCCATTTCTACCAGATTTTCTTTTGGAATTTCTAAACCCATAAAACGAGCCATCGTAGGCAAAATATCCACAATGGCAGGCTGATTCTCCTGAAAATAATTGTTCAGTTTTGGTGTATTCGTTGCTATCCATGTAGTACGTTCTCTGTCTGATTGACCTCCATGACTTTTGCCTGTTTTTGCATCTCTTCCATGGTCAGTAGTAATCACAATTAACCAATCTTCTTTGAAGTTCTTCTTTCTATATTCAATAGCTTCCCATACTTTGCCGATTTGATTATCTACATAGCCTAATGCTTTTGTAAATTGCTCGCTGTCACCATATTTATGTCCCATATCATCGGAATATTCTAAATATACCCACGAAAGGTCTGGAGCATTTTCCTTGATGGTTTTAGCGGCTTCATCGCTTACTTTTTCGTCGATTTTATGAATATATTCACTTTGTTTATCGTGTGGATAAGTAAGGGTATCTAGTTCATAACCATCAGCGACAAAATCCATTTTGATGTTACCTGCATCGGCTAAAGATTCGCCAATAAGTTTGGTTCTGTTATCTAGCCAAGTAGAAAATACGCCTATTTTTTTGGCTGGGTACTGACTTTTCAATAGTCTAAAAATATTCCAATAATGATAATTAGGCTTTTTAATATCATTACCCCAAACATTGTGTTTATTCACCCAAGTACTTGTCAGCAAACTATTATAACCCACTGCCGAAATAGTAGGCGTTTGCGAATATTGCCCTTTTTCACCACCCACATAGGCTCTTTTATATGCTCCGATAGCACTAATTTCCTTCAAATTGGGCATCTCTGCTTTTTCAATTGCATCAGCAGGAATGCCGTCTACTATCATAAAAACTACCTTTTTAGCAGTTTTTTGTGCAAAAACAGTTGAAGAAAAAATAAGGAAAGTAAAAAGGATTTGAAGGCTTTTCATTGTGTTTATTAGTTGTCTCTTTATTAATGAAGTCAAAGTTATCATTACACAAAATTCCATTTTCTTCCTCAAAACTCTATCATTATCTGTTTTATTTAATTGTTAATAAGCTGTGAGGTTTTAGCTGTCGGCAATCAGATTTCGGATTTTAGAATAGCTTTGCTTTATTCAATTTAAAATCACTAAATCTTCAATCACTCATTCCCTCAATAAACAAATCCCTACAAATCAGTAGAGTATTTATTAACGGTATTTATATTTTCGCTTTTATTGATGAGATAAAAAACTAAAAATACTCATGGCATGAATAGACGATAGCTTATCAACAAATAATCACTAAATCACTCATTCACAATTCACTCATTAACTTATCTATGGAATTTTTAGAAACACTTTATCAAGAAGTCGTCGGCTTTTTTAGTTTCAATGGGCTTATCGAAATTATAAAATCTGGTAATTATCAAGCATTGCTTACTCAGAATGGTATTGGCAAAGCTTTAGGTCCCTTGATTCCCGTATTGCTATTCATTGAAATTATTCGTGCTTTATTCTATCGTCGACTTACTTTTCATCAATACAAAATCTCCTTTTTTACCTATGTTTTCAATCGGTTTATCTCTCGCTTTATCTCGATTGGCATGGTTGGGTTGTGTATTGCTTTGTTTGAACCCTATGCCGTATTTAAGTCTGAATTTACTTGGTATTGGTTTATTTATGGTTATATAGTGTGGGAGTTTGCCCATTTTATCTATCATTTTTTAGGTCATAAAGTTCGCCTTTTCTGGTGTCTGCATTCTACGCATCACGCACCAGAATACATGAATTTATCGGTTACTTATACACACTTTTTTCTGGAGGCTCCTTATGCTGATATTATCCGCACAACTATCTGTATTTTATTGGGTGTCAATCCTCCTTTGCTATTTCTCATCATGTTTATAGATGGTACATGGGGTGCTTTTATCCATGTCGGAGAGAATATTATGCATGATGGCCGTTTGGGTTTTTTGAATAAAATCATCCTTACACCTTCACATCACAGAGTACATCATGCCAAAAATCCTATGTATATGGATACCAACTTTTGTAATTTACTCAATATTTGGGACAAAGCTTTTGGCACGTTACAAGATGAAAAGCAAGAGGAAGAAATAGAATATGGTATTAGCAGACCAATGAAATCAGGTGATTTTTTAGATGCCTATTTCGGAGAAATTACTTTATTACTGAAAGATGTTTATCAAGCACCTAGCCTAAAAGCTAAGGTTTTGTATATTGTTATGCCTCCAGGATGGCATCATTCAGGCAATCATAAAACAGCGAAGATTGTGAAGAAGGAGTATTTTGATAGTGTTAAGCTTTGAGTTTCGAGCAGTGAGCTATAAGCTTTTGCCTGTTGTTTCATGTCTTTAGACATGAAACAACAAATAATAATCAGTCTCAGACTGATTTATAATACTTCGAGAAGCGTGGGTAAGAAAATTTACCTAAAACAAGCATAGCTTTCCAAAACCCAAATGACTCTGAAAAGCTATGCTTAAATAAAACTCAAAGCTCATAGCTCACTGCTTAAAGCTATTTCCCAAACTTCCCACCAAAGAAATCTCCTTTGTTCCAAGTAGGAGCAACGCTATCGTTGGCAACAAAATAGCCAATCAAGAAATTTAGTTTTACGTGAGTAGCGGCAGCTTGGAAGTCGAAAGGCTGACTCATATCGTCTTGTGGGGTATGATACGTGGTAGTTCTCCATGCCACATCCGATTTACTTCTGTCAATTGTATCCGTTGGTACTGTCATAAAACCACTTTTGATAAATAAGGCAGGAATACCCTTTTTGATAAAGCTAAAATGGTCGCTTCTTACAAAAACTACTTGTTCTGGAAATGGGTCGGGGCTAACCTTTAAGTTGAGAATTTTTGTTGCTTGGGCAACTTGTTTTGAAAGACTTGAATGTTGTGCTCCATAAGGTACCACGTCTAAAACAGGATGGAAGAAAAAAGGCATATCTATGGCTAGGTTCGCTACAATTTTGCCATCTTTTATCGGCGCATTTGTGGCAAAATAATCAGAACCCAACAAACCATATTCTTCTCCAGTTACCACCGTAATAATAATAGAACGCTTGGGTGCTTTGGGTAAAGAACGATACGCATAGGCAATTTCTAAGAGGATTGAAACACCAGAAGCATTATCATGCGCACCATTATAAATAGAATCATTTTTTACAGGAGCACCAATACCAAAATGGTCAAGGTGGGCGGCATACACTACATATTCGTCCTTCAGTTTAGGATCGCTTCCTTCAATAAGTCCTACCAGATTTGAGCCTTGTACAAATTGATAAGCCGTTTTTACTTTGATTTTAGCACTAACATTCAAAGGGAAAGATTGTACTTTTCCTGCTTTTGCATTGCTATAAATTTCGTCCATTTTTTTGGCTGTACTACTAAATAGCTTTTCAGCATGTTCAGTATTATAAAAGATTACGCCTTTTAATTCAGGGAAACCATCTTTGGCTATATTGTTGGCATCCAACCATTTAAAAGACCCTTGTTTAGCACGACGAACAGTAGCATCCCAAGTAGTTCTTTTGTCGGTAGGAAGATTAAATGAAATAATACCGACAGCACCACGCTTGATAGCTTCATTAGATTTAACGGTATTGTTGCTGAAGTATGCTCTTTCGTTAGAGGCAAAAGTTTCTGGAGCGCCATTGAGTATCACTACGATTTTGCCTTTTACATCAATGTTTTGATAATCGTCATAATTCATTTCGGGTGCGTGTACCCCAAAGCCAACAAAAACTAAAGGGGCTTCAATCTCAGAGGCTTCGTTGATGAAATTTGGACTAGCAATAAAGTGTTTGCCATAATCCAACGTTTCTTCTTTCCCATTGATAACTAAACTCAACCCACTTGCTTTGTCATTCACTATGCCTTTTCTAAGCGGTACTTTTTGAATATATGAATTGCCATTGATGACAGGCTTCAATCCCAAAGCCATAAATTCTGTTTCGATATACTTTGATGCCAAAGCAAAACCTTTTGTTCCGGGTTGACGACCTTCCAATAAATCATCAGCTAGATAGGTCATCGTGGCTTTAATAGCATCAGGGTTAATCGCTTGAAGGGCTTGTTTGGGTATGGATTGTCCAAACATTAAAGATTGTACAGATAAAAATAGAAGGGAAATCCCTGTTATTAAGTTTTTTTTCATGTTGATGAATTATTGAGTGATTTACTGGATGAGTGATTTAGTGATTGATAATCGATGAATGATTGATTTAAAGTTGTTTAGTTTAAGATGATGATGAAAGCTCAAACCTTTCTATTAGCTGGCGACTTAAGTTCCACTGATTACCCACATCTTTATAAAAGTTGAAATCAAGATGTGATTATTGATAAAATGGGTTAAAAGGGGCTTAAATTATCCTTCAAACCTCATCCCCAACCCCTTCTCCTTCAGAGAAGGGGAGCAAACTCTGGGTCTTAAAGCTCCCCTCTCTGAAGGAGATGGGTTGGGGGTGAGGTTGTTATGCTTTGATTATCAGTTATTTATATACTTGTGGATAATCAATAGGACTTAAGTCACCTGCTAATAGAAATGTGACATCAATATGCAAAAAGCTCATTGCTCAAGGCTTAAAGCTCACAGCATTGTCACAGCATTTTACAAAAATACTTAACAAAGCCAGAGTTCATAGTGCTTTGAATTTTTTCTTTGTTGCTTTAATTTAAAAATCATCGTTGATGAAAAAATATTTTCGAAATAGTAGAATAATTCTCAAATTTTTTTGTCTAATCCCTTGATAATCAAATTAAAATGTGTACTTTTGCAAGCTAGTTGAAACTCAACGAAATCTCTTAGCGTTTCAATAAAAGTTATTATTTCCGAGACACATCCTTTTTTCGTAGGAAGAATGCAAGGGAAATGATTTACTCACTTCTACGAGGCTCCATTTTTGCTTACGCTAATTAGCTGTAAGTCATTGATTTAAAGATTTTTTAGATATGTTTTTATTCGGAATTGAAAGGTATTTCAATGCAAAAGTTTCCAATTTGATGTTCCATTGCTGAACACCAAAGACTTTGCTATTGACCTTATTTTACCGATTAAGAAATATCATATTGTAAACTTCAAAACAGTAACAGCCTTGACACAGATGACAAAAACGGGCAGAATTTCTTTTGCCAAAGTCAAAAACTTACTCGAATACCCAGATTTTTTGGATATTCAGGTTAAGTCGTTTCAGGATTTCTTCCAGTTGGAAACCGCAGCGGAGAATCGTACTGACGAAGGTCTTTTCAAAGTATTTGCTGAGAACTTCCCAATTGCCGATTCTCGTGAAAACTTTGTCCTTCACTTTATTGATTACTCAGTAGATCCACCGAAATACTCTGTTGATGAGTGTATCGACCGTGGTCTGACGTATTCAGTACCTTTGAAAGCAAAGTTGCGCCTTATCTGTAATGATACAGACAACGAAGATTTCGAAACTATCGAACAGGAAGTGTTCTTAGGGAATATCCCTTACATGACCGAACGTGGTTCATTCGTAATTAATGGTGCTGAACGTGTAATCGTTTCTCAATTACACCGTTCGCCAGGTGTGTTCTTCTCTCAGAGTCGTCACACAAATGGTACAAAATTATATTCAGCACGTATTATCCCATTCAAAGGTTCTTGGATTGAATTTGCTACTGACGTTAACAACGTAATGTATGCTTATATCGACCGTAAGAAGAAGTTTCCAGTAACTACGCTTTTGCGTGCTATTGGTTATGGTTCTGATAAAGACATTTTAGATTTATTCGGTCTTTCAGAAGAAATCAAAGTTGATCGTGCTAACTTGAATAAAGCTGTTGGTCGCCGTTTGGCTGCTAGGGTTTTAAGAACTTGGCAAGAAGATTTCGTAGATGAAGATACTGGTGAAGTAGTTTCTATCGACCGTAACGAAGTATTATTAGAACGTGATTCTACAATTACTTCAGACGATATTGATACAATTATTGATGCTGATTTAGACACAATTATTCTTCATAAAGAAGATATGAACGTGAATGATTATAACATCATCTATAATACTTTACAGAAAGATTCATCTAACTCAGAAAAAGAAGCGGTTGAGCAAATTTACCGTCAGTTGCGTAATACAGAAGCACCTGATGAGCAAACAGCGCGTGATATTATCCAAAACTTGTTCTTCTCTGACAAACGTTATGATTTAGGTGAAGTAGGTCGTTATAGAATCAACAAGAAATTGGGTCATGATATTCCGATGGAAACAAAAGTATTAACGAAAGCAGATATTATCTCTATCGTGAAATACCTAATCGGATTGATTAACTCAAAAGCACTAATTGATGATATTGACCACTTGTCTAACCGTCGTGTTCGTACAGTAGGTGAACAATTATATGCACAGTTTGGTGTTGGTTTGGCTCGTATGGCTCGTACTATCAAAGAACGTATGAACGTTCGTGATAATGAAGACTTCAAGCCAGTTGATTTGATTAATGCTCGTACACTTTCGTCAGTAATTAACTCATTCTTCGGTACCAACCAGCTTTCACAATTTATGGATCAGACCAACCCATTGGCTGAGATTACGCACAAGCGTCGTCTTTCAGCACTTGGGCCAGGTGGTTTATCTCGTGAACGTGCAGGTTTTGAGGTTCGTGACGTTCACTATACACACTACGGTCGTTTGTGTACTATCGAAACACCAGAAGGACCAAACATCGGTTTGATTTCATCACTTTGTGTGCATGCTAAAATCAACTCGATGGGCTTTATCGAAACTCCTTATCGTACGATTGAAGACGGTAAAGTGAAAATTGATGAGATTACATTCTTTACTGCTGAAGAAGAAGATGGCAAAAACATCGTACAAGCGAATGCTCGTTATGATGAAGATGGCGTATTTACTGCAGACCGTGTAAAAGCTCGTTTTGAAGGTGACTTCCCGTTGGTTAATCCTAAGGAAGCTCAATTGATGGATATTGCACCAAACCAGATTGTATCGGTAGCGGCTTCTTTGATTCCTTTCTTGGAACATGATGATGCCAACCGTGCCTTGATGGGTTCAAACATGCAACGTCAGGCTGTACCATTGTTACGTCCTGAAAATCCAATTGTAGGTACTGGCTTAGAAGCAAGCGTTGCTTTAGATTCACGTACTTTAGTTGTTGCTGAAGCTGACGGTGTAATTGAATATGTAGACAGTATCAAAATCGTAGTAAAATACGATATGTCGCCAGAAGAATATTTAGTAAGTTTTGACGGAGATACTAAGGAATATAAATTAATTAAATTCCGTAGAACCAACCAAGATACTACTATCAACTTAAAGCCAATCGTTCGTAAAGGACAGCGCGTTTCAAAAGGACAAGCACTTTGTGAAGGATACGCTACTCAGCAAGGAGAATTAGCATTAGGACGTAACATGAAAGTGGCCTTCATGCCATGGCAAGGTTACAACTTCGAGGATGCGATTGTAATTTCTGAAAAAGTTGTTCGTGATGATATCTTTACTTCTATTCACATTGAAGAATTTGAATTGGAAGTACGTGATACAAAACGTGGTGAAGAAGAATTAACAGCGGAAATCCCGAACGTAGCAGAAGAAACTGTGAAAAACTTGGATGAAAGCGGTGTGATTCGTGTAGGTTCTGAAGTAAAAGAAGGAGATATTTTGATTGGTAAGATTACACCAAAAGGAGAGTCTGACCCTACTCCAGAAGAAAAATTATTGCGTGCTATCTTTGGTGATAAAGCGGGTGATGTGAAAGATGCTTCTAAAAAAGCACCTCCATCATTGAAAGGTGTTGTAATTGATACAAAACTTTTCAGCCGTCCTAAGAAAGATAAAGACGAACGCGAGAAAGCTAAGAAAGAAATCGCTGGACTTTCAAAACAATTATCTAAAGATTTGACTGCCATTCGTGCAATGATGATTGGTAAGATGATTGAATTGTTAGAAGGTAAAATTTCTGGTGGTATCAAGCATAAATTCGGAACGGTAATTATTGAAGCAGGAACGAAATTGACTGGTCGTATGATCGAAGAAGCGTTGTTCCCAGCTAAAAACTTATACCGTGACGATAGTTCATATAGCGTTCCTGAAGAAGCTAACTTATTAGCTGACTTAATTCTTGAAAATGCTACTGAAGAATCTGAAATCAACATCTTGTTGTTGCAAATGGTGAAAAACTATAACGTTCGTCGTAACGAAGTAGTAGGTCGCTACAAACGCGAGAAGTTTGTTTTAGAAGTAGGAGATGAATTACCAGCAGGTATCGTAAAATTGGCGAAAGTATATATCGCTAAGAAACGTAAGTTGAAAGTAGGTGATAAGATGGCGGGTCGTCACGGTAACAAAGGGGTTGTTGCCCGTATTGTACGTGATGAAGATATGCCATTCTTGGAAGACGGAACACCAGTTGAAATCGTGTTGAACCCACTAGGGGTACCTTCACGTATGAACATCGGTCAGATTTATGAAACCGTATTAGCATGGGCAGGTGAAAAACTTGGTCGTAAATACGCTTCACCAATTTTCGACGGTGGTACTGAAGCTGAAGTTGCCAAAGAATTAGAAGAAGCAGGTTTACCATCATGGGGACGTACTTACTTATACAATGGTTTAACAGGAGAAATGTTTGACCAACCAGTAACAGTAGGTATTATCTATATGTTGAAATTAGGTCACTTAGTTGATGATAAAATGCACGCTCGTTCAATCGGACCATACTCATTAATTACACAACAACCATTGGGTGGTAAAGCTCAGTTTGGTGGTCAGCGTTTTGGTGAAATGGAGGTTTGGGCATTAGAAGCCTTCGGTGCTGCTAATATCTTGCAAGAAATCTTAACGGTGAAATCTGATGACGTGATTGGTAGAGCTAAAGCCTACGAAGCTATCGTTAAAGGAGAAAGCATGCCAAAACCAGGTATTCCAGAATCATTCAACGTATTGATTCACGAATTAAGAGGTTTAGCATTAGAGATTACGTTAGAGTAATAGATAGATTGGCACACGAGGAATCGTGTGCCAATTAAAAGATAATCATGTAAAGTGTAAAGGTCAATCGTTTATTTATGAGTCAATATTCAAAAAAAACCTTCGTATGGATTGCTTGGATGTGGATGATTTTTTTGCTTTTGCCATCATTTGAAGGGGTACATGAATATACTAAAGGACTCGACCCCTCTTGGTGTATCGCATTAAAGGTAGCGATTGAAGATAAATTTAAGTTCGGACAAGATTTCCTTTTTACTTATGGCCCACTAGGGTTTTTGAATACAGGATATACGCCCGAGGGCTTTATTTATCAGCTTGTAGCATTTTTAGTTCATTTGTTAATACAAGTTGGTTTTGTTGTATTAATCATTGAAATCGTAAAAAAGTCAGTATCAAAAGTGATGGCTTTGTTTTTTGCGGGGCTTTGTTTTTTTCCTTATCGCTTTGTAGGCGACTTATCATTTTCCTTATTGATTCTTCAAATAGGATTTTTGTTAGTCTTTCTGCAACGTAAGAAAATCTACAGCTTGGGCGTCGTTACCACCATCACAATACTTGCCTTTTTTATTAAACTGAATTTAAGCCTAGCGATGCTAGTAATATGGTTCGGTTCGTTATTGTTCTTTGGTTTAAGGCGTTATTTAACAATAAAATTTGTCATAGCATTGGCTAGTACTACTATTGTACTGATGCTGATTCTGGCATATATATTACAAACGGATATAATGGTGTACCTGTCTTCAGGTATTAAGTTGGTCGATGGATATATAGATGCGCAGGCTGTGATGAACGATATTAATGGAATTAGGCTTGTTTTAGCTTTATTGGCATTATTGGTGATAGTATCTCTATTTCTAGCAATCTGTTGGGATTATCTACCATTCAAAGCGAACAATAAGGACTTAATGGCAGACCGTTTCTATGTGATTTGTTTGATAGCAATGTCTTTGTTTCTGAGTTATAAACAAAGTTTTGCTTCATTATCATCAACCAATTTATATGGTTTCTTTTTGTTTTTTCCAGTAATGATAGGGTTAATCTTATTGGTTGAAAACAACAAAAGGATACAAATAAAAGTAATCATTTTGATTCTCTGTAGTCTTGTATTTAGAAACATCATTCATTGGTCTTGGTCAAAAAGCAATTTTAAAGAATATGTGTTTTCAGCTTTGCCAACCGCTAAAAGAGATTTAGGGAATTGGCAACACAGAAAATCAACACTCGAAGGTATCGGCACTTTTATCAGTAGCTCTTCGGCAGTACGGTTTTTTACGCATTCATTTGATGACGAAATCGTTACTTACACCAAAGTAGATTCACTGGAAAGAGCATTCCCGAAGGAAGTGAATGATTATCTAAGCAAAGGAACAGTTGATATTTTGCCTTGGGAAATATCTTATATAATGGTTAATAAACTAAAGTATAATCCAAGACCCATTGTACAAACATATCAGGCATATTCTGGTTATTTAGATAGTCTGAATGCTCAGAAGTACCAATCTGCTACGGCTCCTGATTATTTATTATATCAGGAATTTCCTTACAGAGAACAGTATTTCTTCTGGGATGAAGACAGAACTAAATTAACGATGCTGGCCAATTACAAAGTTGTTGATACACTTGCCGTTAAACAGTCTGTTGGTTACGATAGTCTACTGGTTTTAAAACAAAACTTGAATAAGAAAGAAGTTAAATATAATCTGACTAAAAAAGCTGTCATAAACACTTTTGAAAAGATTGATTTACCTAATTCAGATGAGTTACTTTTTGTAAAATTCAACCTGAAATATTCCTTGTTTGGACAAGTTACCAGATTAGCTTTTCAGCCGCCTTATTTGTTTGTAAACTTTGTTTATGACGACAATACTGTAGAAAGGTTTAGAGTAATTCCATCGGTATTAAAAGGAGGAGTTGTTGCCAATATTAAAGTAAAGAGTTTTTCAGACGCCATGAAGTTTTTTAACACGGGTGGTTTGAAAAATACAAAGATTAAATCAATTCAATTAGATAGTCCTTATCAATGGGGCTTCAGTAATACTACTGAGATTTCGATTGAAAAAGTGATATTTTAATAGTTTTCATCTGATTGATAATTAATTGAACGTCAATAAAATACATTCTTATATGTCATTCAAAAAGAATAGAAAATTGAACAGTGAATTCTCTAAGGTGACCATCTCATTGGCATCACCTGAGTCGATTCTTGAAGGATCACACGGAGAAGTTACACAACCGGAAACAATCAACTACAGAACTTATAAACCAGAAATGGGTGGTTTGTTCTGTGAGCGTATTTTCGGCCCTACAAAAGACTGGGAATGTCACTGTGGGAAATATAAACGTATTCGTTATAAAGGTATCATCTGCGACCGTTGTGGGGTAGAAGTTACTGAGAAAAAAGTACGTCGTGAGCGTATGGGACACATCGAGTTAGTTGTGCCTGTAGCCCACATCTGGTACTTCCGTAGCTTACCTAACAAAATTGGTTATTTGTTAGGTCTTTCTACGAAAAAACTTGACCAAGTAATTTATTACGAAAGATACGTAGTAGTTCAAGCTGGGGTAAAAGCTGAAGATGGTGTAAACAAAATGGACTTCTTAACAGAAGACGAATATTTGGACATTATCGACAAGTTACCTCGCGAAAACCAATTATTACCAGACGAAGACCCTCAGAAATTCATTGCTAAAATGGGTGCTGAGGCGTTGGATATGTTGTTGAAACGTACTGAATTAGACAACTTATCTTACGATTTACGTCACTCGGCTGCAAACGATACTTCTCAACAACGTAAGGCTGAAGCCTTGAAACGTTTGAAAGTAGTTGAAGCTTTCCGTGAGGCAGGTACTCGTATCGAGAACAGACCAGAATGGATGGTTATCAAAATGGTACCAGTAATTCCACCAGAATTGCGTCCGCTTGTACCTTTAGATGGTGGTCGTTTTGCGACTTCGGATTTGAACGACCTTTACCGTCGTGTAATTATCCGTAACAACCGTTTGAAGCGTTTGATTGAAATCAAAGCTCCTGAGGTAATCTTACGTAACGAAAAACGTATGTTACAAGAAGCTGTCGATTCATTATTCGATAACTCGCGTAAAATTAACGCTGTTCGTTCAGAAGGTAACCGTGCGTTGAAATCACTTTCAGATATGTTGAAAGGTAAGCAAGGACGTTTCCGTCAGAACTTACTAGGTAAACGTGTCGATTATTCAGGTCGTTCGGTAATTGTGGTTGGTCCAGAATTGAAAATGCACGAATGTGGTTTGCCAAAAGATATGGCTGCTGAGCTTTTCAAACCATTTGTTATCAGAAAATTGATTGAAAGAGGTATCGTGAAAACGGTAAAATCTGCCAAGAAAATTGTTGATAGAAAAGACCCAGTAGTGTGGGATATTTTGGAAAACGTAATGAAAGGACACCCTGTTCTTCTAAACCGTGCTCCAACGCTTCACCGTTTGGGTATTCAGGCATTCCAACCTAAATTGATTGAAGGAAAAGCAATCCAATTGCACCCATTAACTTGTACGGCATTCAACGCCGATTTTGATGGTGACCAGATGGCGGTACACGTACCACTAGGTCAAGAGGCAATTTTGGAAGCATCTCTTTTAATGTTAGGTTCACACAATATCTTGAACCCAGCCAACGGAGCTCCTATTACTGTACCTTCACAAGATATGGTTCTTGGTTTATACTACGTAACAAAAGGACGTAGAAATACACCAGAATATGAAGTGAAAGGTGAAGGAATGAAGTTCTACGGTTTCGAGGAAGTGGTAATCGGGATGAACGAAGGTGTTGTTTCTAAACACGCTAATATTGAAGTAAAAGCAGTTGTTCGTAAAGATGATGGTACGTTGGTTTCTGAAATGGTGAAAACTGTTGCTGGCCGTGTATTATTCAACCTTTGTGTTCCTGAAGAAGTAGGATATATCAATGAATTGTTGACTAAGAAGAAATTGCAACAAATCATTGCTACAGTATTTAAAATCTCTGGTGTTGCTCGTACTGCGAAATTCCTAGATGATATTAAAGACTTAGGATACCAAATGGCATTCAAAGGTGGTCTTTCAATGGGTATTGGTGATATCATCGTTCCAGAAGAAAAAGCTGCTCTTGTAGCACAAGCAAAAGATAGAGTATCTGAAGTAACAGATAACTATTTGATGGGTTTAATTACAGATAACGAACGTTATAACGCTGTAATTGACATTTGGACGTCAGTGAACAAGAAAATCACTGATACCTTGATGAATCAAATGGAAAACGATAAACAAGGTTTCAATGCCATCTATATGATGATGCACTCTGGAGCCCGTGGTTCTCGTGAACAGATTCGTCAGTTAGGTGGTATGCGTGGTTTGATGGCGAAACCTCAGAAGAACTTACAAGGTTCTGTAGGTGAAATCATCGAAAACCCAATTCTTTCTAACTTTAAAGAAGGTCTAGACGTACTTGAATACTTTATCTCTACGCACGGTGCGCGTAAAGGTCTTGCGGATACAGCCTTGAAAACTGCCGATGCGGGTTATTTAACTCGTCGTTTGCATGACGTTGCTCAAGATGTAATCGTAAATGAAGATGATTGCGGTACTTTAAGAGGTATTCAAACATCAGCATTGAAAGATAACGAGGAAATCATCGAACCGTTGTCAGAACGTATCTTGGGTCGTGTTTCTATCCATGATGTGTATGATCCAGTTACAGGTAAATTGTTAATCACAGCAGGTGAAGAAATCAGCGAAGAGGCAGCTCTTTCTGTAGATGATACTGCGATTGATTCAATCGAAATTCGTTCGGTATTAACTTGCGAAACGCGTTATGGTGTTTGTGCTAAATGTTATGGACGTAACCTTTCAACAGGTAGAATGGTAGGTATCGGTGAAGCTGTAGGTGTAATTGCATCACAGTCAATCGGTGAACCAGGTACACAGCTTACACTTCGTACATTCCACGTTGGGGGTACTGCTCAAAACGTAACGTTAGATGCAGCTATCAAAGCTAAATTCGACGGTATTATTAAATTTGAAGAGATGCGTACAGTTTCTTCGGTTGACCCAGAAGGAAAACCAGTTGAAATTGTAATGGGTCGTTCAGGTGAGGTTCAAATTTTGAATGCTAATAATCCTCAACAAGTATTTATCGCTAATAACGTTCCTTACGGTTCTTATTTGAGAGTTAAAGACGGACAGACGATTACTAAAGGTGAAGAAATTTGTGCTTGGGATCCATATAATGCTGTAATCTTATCGGAGGTTGAAGGTACTATTCAATTCGATGCTATCGAAGAAAATGTTACTTATAAGGAAGAAGCCGATGAGCAAACAGGTTTACGTGAGAAGGTAATTATCGAATCGAAAGATAAGACTAAAAACCCTGCTATCTTGGTGAACGTAAAAGGTGCTGACGAACCAGTAGCTTATAACGTACCAGTGGCGGCTCGTTTATCAGTTGAAAACAAAACGAAAATTAAACCAGGACAAATCTTGGCGAAAATTCCTCGTGCTGCTGGTAAAACACGTGATATTACGGGTGGTCTTCCACGTGTAACTGAATTGTTTGAAGCACGTAACCCATCTAACCCAGCGGTAGTTTCTGAGATTGACGGTGTTATTACTTTAGGAGGTATCAAACGTGGTAACCGTGAGATTTATGTACGTGCTAAAGATGGTGGCGAACGTAAATACTTGGTGCCGTTGTCTAAACACATCCTTGTTCAAAATAATGACTTTGTGCGTGCTGGTGTACCACTTTCAGATGGTGCTATTACGCCTTCAGATATTTTGGCTATTAAAGGACCAACGGCTGTACAAGAGTACTTAGTAAATGAAATCCAAGACGTTTACCGTCTGCAAGGTGTGAAGATTAACGATAAGCACATCGAGGCTATCGTTCGTCAGATGATGCAGAAAGTAATCATCGTTGAATCTGGAGATACTATGTTCTTGAACGGACAAAATGTTGATAGATTCTTATTCCGTGAGGAAAATGATAAAATCATGGATAAGAAAGTAGTTATGGATGCTGGAGATTCTGAGAAAATGAAAGTGGGTATGATTGTTTCTGCTCGTGCTTTACGTGACGAAAACTCTTCATTGAAACGTCGTGATATGAAGATTGTTACAGTACGTGATGCTTCACCAGCGGTTTCTCAACCAAACTTACAAGGTATCACTCAAGCATCTTTAGGAACTGATTCATTCATTTCTGCGGCTTCTTTCCAAGAAACAACGAAAGTATTATCTGAAGCATCTATCCGTGCTAAAGCTGATACATTAGATGGCTTGAAAGAAAACGTAATTGTTGGTCACTTAATCCCAGCAGGTACGGGTGTTCGTAAATATGCAGACTATGTGATTACTTCTAAAGAAGAATTACAACAAGTAGAAACAGCTAAGGAAGCCAAAGCCCAAGAAAAGGTTGGAGGTTATCGTAAAGCTCGTTGGATTGTGTAATCTAATTTTGTAGCAATATAAAAAATGCCCTTTGATTCATTTCAGAGGGCATTTTTTTTGACTTTAGGATTTTTGGACTTGAAGACTGAAAGATACAAGACACAAGATTTGTAGATTTACTAAGATTTTTTACGTTTTCTGAAAAATAAGTATAAGATTAAATGCCTAAACGTTTAGAGAACGTTATAATCTGTCGTTCAATTTGCCCTTCGGAACAAATCTAATAGCTGAGTTTGCAAATAGCTGATATTACAATGTCAAGCTCCACTTGTATAAAAAACTATGTTGTACACTGGCTTTATGTTTATTTCTGTAACACCAATTTTCTTAAATTAATCTTTCCACAATGAATTTCTTTATCGTTAATTCTATAAAAAAGATTTTGCTCTTTTAAGCTAAGTCCTGTACGCAATGGGCCATCTACTAAGGGCAAAGTGTTAGAAATATCAAAAAATATTTAGAAATACTCTGCTATAAACTGAATGTCATAGTTCAGTTGTTTTGCAAGCTCTAAAACTCCACACGCAAAACTTATATCGCTTTTCAAAGTGTAGTAATCACTTACGATAAATTTTTGTATGCTTAATTTTTCATCATTCGTTACATTTGTACTATCCAAGTGAAAAATATCTTTAAGTAGGCAATCAATAGAGTTTTCTCGAACTGACAATTCAATTTTCTCAAAAATAGTTAAAGCCGTATTTGCACTCATAATTTTAGATACACTTGTCATGTCGTCTAACATTTCTCCTAGTAATTCCTCAGCTTCTTCATCTGCATATAACCTGAAAATATCAATCTCATCTTCTGTTAGAATATTTTTCAAACTCAAAGGGATGGTTGTATTCTGTATTTCAGTATTCTCGTAGAAAAGACTGTCGAATGAATTTGAATTTGCTGCTCCAAAAGAATTAATACCTATGGTTTTAATTTCTTTTTGTTCGGAATTAATTATTTTAATACTGTAACCTACATCTACACCCATATTTTTACTTATTTATAATTGTTATGTCCTTTGGAAGTTTGTTATTGAGTTGCCATAACTCACTAATATGCGAAAATTTTGCCATACTTTTTATATTGTTACATATCTGTGAATTTGTTCTTTAAGGAGGAGTGTTTAGTGGACTCTAATACAAATTTTGACCGATACCCGAAAACCGAGACCCGAAAGCCTATAATTAATACCTCTTAATCTGCTCCATAATCTTAATCTGCTCTAATACTTCTTCTGGTTTTATCAGTAATTCAGCTTTTCCAGTAATGGCTTCGTAAAGATTTTGGAAGAGTAATCCCCAATCGCCTTTCTTTGTTTCAATAGTTCCTCGGAAATGTAAACCATTAATATCTGTATTGATAATGCCCGAATTACTTTCAGATTCAATACCGAAGGCATCCATATTAGGCATGATGCCTGCTTTCAGATGGTCTTCTTGTACATCTATTCCGTACTTTACAAAAGAACCTTTTGTTCCATACAAAATATATCTTGGACCTTCTTCACGAACTAATAAGCTCGATTTTAAAGTAACTTTCAATTTACCATAGTTAAGCCTGATATCGAAAGAGTCATCAATTTCAGAGCCTTCTCTTTCCGTACAAGTTTCGCCCCAAACCTGTTGGGGAACGCCAAAAAGTACTATCGCTTGGTCGATGATATGTGCACCTAAATCATACAAAATTCCATTAGCCGCATTATTAGTTTCTTTCCATTTCTTAGCATTCAAAATGGGCTTATAACGATCGTAATGTACTTCATAGCTCAATAAATCGCCCAATAAACCATCTTCAATTACTTTTTTGACGGTCATAAAATCACTATCAAAACGACGATTCTGATAAACAGAAATAACTTTACCTCGTTCTTTAGATAATTGTATCAATTCTTCCGCTTCACTGGCTGTGGCTGTAAAAGGTTTTTCTACTAATACGTGCTTGTCTGCCAGTAAACATTTTTTTGCAAATTCATAATGCGTAGCATTGGGCGAACAAATACTAACTAAATCAATCGTATCATCAGCTAATACTTCTTCTAAACTCTTAGCGACTTGAACCTCAGGGAACAAATCTCTTGGATTCTGACTGTTTGAAACAATCGTTTTAAGATTGAAATTAGGATTTACCGAGAAAAATGGGGCTTGGAGGTATCTGCCAGATAAACCAAAACCAATAAGAGCAACATTGAGCATTATTAATTGGGATTCTGTGTATAAATCAATTTTAACAAAAATAAGCAAAAAACTAGCAAACTCTACTCGCGGTTATCATTGGATATTGCCTTTAATTTTTGTTCATCTATACCTCATTTGCTAAATTATCAGACATTTAGCGGATATTTCACTATGGTTCTAGTAAATTTGTAGTCTTATAACAAAACAACTATTAAGAACTTTAAAAATAACGGTATAACCAATGTTAAATCTAGTCTTATTCGGCCCTCCGGGTGCAGGTAAAGGAACACAGTCAGCTAAATTAATTGAGAAGTATCAGTTAGTTCATATTTCTACAGGAGATATGTTCCGCATGCACATTTCTAATAATACTGAACTCGGGCAGCGCGTGAAACAAATCTTAGCTGATGGGCTTTTAGTACCTGATTCAGTGACGATTGATATGTTAGAAGAAGAAGTAAAAAACAATCCTGAAGCAAAAGGCTTTATCTTTGATGGATTTCCACGTACTGTCACTCAAGCAGAGGCATTAGATGCATATTTGACCAAAAACGGACAAAAAATCAATGGCGTAGTTCAGTTAGATGTGACTGAAGAGGAAATTAAAAATAGAATTGCTGAAAGACAAAAAGTGTCGGGTCGTGCAGACGACGATGCTGATAAATTATTGAAGCGAATTGACGAGTACTTCTCTAAAACAGTTTTCGTATTACCTTATTATGAAGCACAAGGCAAAGTATCTAAAGTAAACGGAATCGGAAATATCGAAGAAATTTTTACTAATATCTGTACTGCAATTGATGCAGTAAAATAATTTAAAATGGGGTAATTTGTAGTGATTTTGTATTTCTGCGAATTACCCATTTTAAATCAATCAATAATAATTAAATATCATGGCATCCAACTTCATTGACTACGTAAAAATTAACGTCCGTTCGGGCCACGGAGGAAGCGGTTCAAGCCATTTCCGTCGTGAAAAACACGTACCTAAAGGTGGTCCAGATGGTGGTGATGGCGGCCGCGGAGGACACGTTGTATTGAGAGGAAACTCGCAACACTGGACTTTGCTTCACTTGAAATACCAAAAACATATTTTTGCTAAAGACGGAAAAGGTGGCGAAGGCGGACGTCGTTCGGGGCTTCAAGGAGAAGACGCAATCATTGACGTTCCATTGGGAACAATTGTAAAAGACCCTGAAACAGGAGAGGTATTAGCGGAAGTTACTAAAAATGGCGAAGAGGTAATTTTGTTAAAAGGCGGAAGAGGCGGTTTAGGCAATACCAATTTCAAATCATCAACCAATCAAGCACCACACTATGCTCAGCCTGGCGAAATAGGCGAAGATATGTGGGTTGTATTAGAACTTAAAGTATTAGCAGACGTTGGTTTGGTGGGCTTCCCGAATGCAGGGAAATCTACGTTGCTTTCTGTAATGTCTGCAGCAACTCCTGAAATTGCTGATTATCCTTTTACAACCCTCGTTCCAAACTTAGGGGTGGTGGCTTATCGTAATTTCAAATCATTTATTATGGCTGATATTCCTGGAATCATTGAGGGAGCAGCAGAAGGAAAAGGTTTAGGAACCAGATTTTTAAGACATATCGAACGAAATTCTATTTTGTTGTTTATGGTACCAGCTTCGGTAGAAAATATCGAAGAAGAGTACCTGATACTATTGAATGAATTAAAAAAATACAATCCTGCTTTATTGGATAAAGAAAGAATTTTGGCTATTTCTAAAATGGATTTAGTACCAGATGAAGAAGACAAAGCTAGAATTTTAAAGCAGATTCCTGACAATATACCTTACGTCCTGATTTCTTCAGTGATGCAACAAGGTCTGACAGAATTGAAAGATTTATTATGGACAACGTTACAGAATGCTCAACCTGAGGTCATTGAAAGCGAAAGTCCAGAAGAGTCTACAGAAATTGATTTTGAGTAAATTACCTTTATCATCTACATTTAGCTGTAAGGCTAAATGTAGATGACATTACCTGTTTCATCTTCATTCATTACCGCAATCGATGGTAATTATATCAACATGATAATTATGAAAAAAAGCTGTTCATATCTTTTGATGATTTGGTTGGTCTTATCATTTATGATATCGTCTGCTCAAACACCTACGATTACGGCAACGGGTGTTTATACCTGTACTGGTTTAGGTACTTCTCAACTTACGCTTCCTAGCGGCTATGCCGTTTATGAATGGTATAATGCAAGTAATGTTTTGGTAGCTTCTACAAGAACTTACGTAGCAGCCGCGGGAACTTATACCGCCAAAGTAAAGCAAACTGCGGTTGGGTCTTATATCTCAGTAAGTGCTTTTACGGTAACACAGATTGTCCCGACGGCACCTACTGTTACTCCTCCAAGCGATGTGCTAACGGCCATTTGTGGGGTAAGTAGTAGAAATATAGTAGCGAGCGGAGCTACCAATTATGATTGGAAAAGAGATGGTGTCTCTACAACAGTTACCACAGCAACTTTGCCAGTAACAGGTAGTTCTGTGACTGTCCCTGGCACTTATGCATATACCGTATCTACTACGAATAGTGTTACAGGTTGTACTGCAACAAGTACGGCTGTGAGCTTAAAAGTATCTCCAAAGCCCACAACGCCAGTAATTACGCCACTTACGCCCAATCTAATTTGTGGAACAGACTCAAAAACATTAACGGCTACAACAGGAGGCGCTAGTTATACTTGGAAAAGAGATGCTACAATTCTTGGTGCTACGATAAACACTTTAACTGTTACTGGAACGGATGTACCAACAGGTACATATAATTATAAAGTAGTACTTCAAAATGCAGTAGGCTGTGTTTCTGATACCTCTGCCTCAGTGAGCTTAAAGGTATCTCCAAAGCCAGCAACACCAGTAATTACCTCAGTTACTCCTGATTTAATTTGTGGAACAGATTCAAAAACATTAACCGCTACTAGTGGCGGAACAAGTTATTTATGGAAAAGAAATAATACGATCCTTAGCTCAACAATTAATACACAAGTCGTTACTGGAACAGATGTTTCAGTAGCTGGTACTTACAATTATAAAGTAGTACTTACCAATGCTGTAGGCTGTTCTTCTGATACTTCGTTGGCAGTTGCCCTAAAAGTCTCTCCGAAGCCTAGCAGACCTGTAATTTCTGTTCCTGATACCAACGCAATTTGTGGCGTAAGTACTAAAATTCTGACAGCAACGGCTGGCGGAGCTACTTATACTTGGAAAAGAGGTACTACTATTTTATCCCCAGTCACCAATACTTTAACGGTTACAGGAACCGATGTATCAGTAGCGGGTAGTTATAGCTACAAAGTTGTTCTTCAAAATTCAGTTGGTTGTGTATCAGATACTTCTTTAGCTGTAGCGGTAAAGGTTTCTCCCAAACCTACAAAGCCGATTATTGAAGCAGTTGTTGATACTAATGCCATTTGTGGCGTAGGAAATAAAACACTGACAGCAACGAGCGGAGGTGCATCTTATGTATGGAAAAGAGATATTATAGAATTGTCAAGTTCAAAAATAAATACGTTGTTAGTAACAGGAAACGATGTAACTACAGCAGGAAAATATAGTTATACAGTAACCTTAATTAATTCAATAGGCTGTCTTTCAGATGTTTCGACGGCTGTTGTGTTAAAAGTTTCTCCAAAACCAGTTAAGCCTATCATTGTACCGGACACTAGTATAACGCTAGTCTGTGGAACGGATTCTCGTACATTAAAAGCAACCAGTGGCGGTTCTTCTTATACCTGGATTGTTGGAAGCAATACCTTGACAGGTTCTACAAGCAGTGCTATTACAGTAAGAGGATTAGATAGCTCACTTGTCAATAGTGGTAGTAATCATACCTATACTGTGGCATATACAAACTCAGTTGGTTGTCAGTCTGATTTTTCAAATGGTTATACCTTACAATTGTTTAAGACAATTCCTTCTAAACCAACTATTACTGCTGGTGGAGTAACGACTTTCTGTGATGGAGGAAACGTGACATTGACCTCATCGTATGTGACCAATGCCAATGTTTGGAGTTCTACTACTGCTAAAGATACCATTACTTCAAAAGCAGTAGGATTAATCGTTACAAAAACAGGGATTTATACTGTAAAAGCTAAAGATGCGAATGGATGTGTATCGCTTGCCTCAGATGTTAAATTGGTTACTGTTAATCCAAATCCAACAGCACCTACTATACTAGAGGGAACAGCAGTAAGTATTTGTGAACTTGAAAGTAAAACTTTAACAGCCAATGACAAAGGTATTGGTGTGTATACATGGAATACTGGTAGCAAAACAAAGAGTATTACCGTTGGCTCAGCAGGAAGTTATAGCCTTACTTTTACAGATGCAAATACTTGTACTTCCAAATCATCTGTCGCTACAGTGCTTACGGTAAATCCGTTGCCAGCTAAACCTACCATTTCAATTATTCGCCCTGCTGAGTTTTGTGATGGTGATTCTACTGTGTTGCGGTCATCAACGGCTTCAGGATATATTTGGAGTACCAACCAAAATGCTGCGCAAATTATTGTGAAGGAATCAAAGACCATTTCAGTCATTGCCGTTTCTGACAAAGGTTGTAAATCAAAAGATGCTTCCGACCCTGTTGCAGTGATTGCCAACCCTTTACCTGCTACACCAACTGTTGTAGCAAATGGACCATTGATTTTCTGTCCAGATTCTACCGTTACGCTTTCGTCTTCGGTAGTAGGTAATGAATATACGTGGACTAATATAGGAAGTAGCATTGTTTTTGGTAAAACTCAATCTGTAATAGTTGGAGAAGCAGGAGAATATGCTGTGCAAGCGATTAGTGCGAAGAAATGTATTTCTAAGATTTCAAAAAGTGTAAAAATCACTGTGCGTGAAGCACCACAGCCAGCGAGCATCTTAGCTTCGCCTATTGCTACTTTCTGTAAAGGAGGAACAGCTACATTAAGAGCGTTAATAGCAAATGGTAACGTGGATAGATATAGTTGGAGAGATGAAGATACTAAAAGAGAAATTGCTACGACAGGAGCTATCACAACTGATACTTCGGGAAGATATGCTGTAAAAGTAAGAGATACCTTTGGATGCTTTTCGGCATATTCAAAAGTATTGAAAGTTACCGTAAATCCATTGCCTGCTAAACCAACATTGAGAATAGTACGACCAAAGATTTTCTGTGATGGCGACAGCACTTTGTTAGAAGCAAGTTTACCAACTACTACTACCAATGGCTTGAAAAATGTATATCAATGGACAGTCGATGGATTATTACAAAATGGCATCAGCGGTAGAACCTTTACATGGAAAAAAGCTAATGGAATAGGAGTAGCCGTAATCGATACGAATGGATGTAAGTCTGTAGCAAGTTCGGATACCATCAAAACAACGGTTAATCAATTACCAGCTGCACCATCTATCACTTTGAGAGGAGCCAATCCTTTTTGTGCAGATAAAAGCGTTTCTTTAACGGCGATAGGAGTACAGGCAAGTAGTTATAAATGGAGTATTTCGAATAGTACGGCTAGTACCATAACTGTAAATTATGCGGGCAATGTAACAGTACAGGCAGTGAGTGCTTTTTCATGTTATTCACAATCATCACAACCCATTACTTTAAGTGTATATCCACTACCAGCGACACCACAAATTAGTGCTACAGGTAATCTTACTTTTTGTGACGGTGGCAGTACTGTGTTGGCTACTGCAAATACCAATAAAGCATACTGGTATAGAAGTACAAACGATTCGCTAGGAAATGGTAGCAACAATACTATCTCAGTAAATAAATCAGGAAGTTATTTTGCAAGGGTAGAAGATAAAAACTTCTGTTTGTCGGCGCCATCAAATGCTATTACAGTAGATGTTCGTTCGCTTCCTACTACGCCAGTGATTTCGCAATCTGGAGCTTTCTTCTTAATCGCTCAAAGTTCTGGTGACGAAAGTGGCTATATTTGGAAATATAACGGAGAAGAACAGAAAAGCTTTATTACAAACACCATCAAAGTGAAAAAGGATGGTGATTACCAAGTACAGGCAAGTACAGTATATAATCAAGTTGCTTTGCCAAGTGGTAAACTGCAATGTTATTCACAGCCATCATTAGTGTATAAATATACGCAGGATTTAACTTTTGAAGGAATGAACGTTTATCCAAACCCAAGTGCTACGGGTGATATTACGATTCAGGTTGTTGAAGATTTAATAGGTGCTGATGTATCAGTGTATACAATGGACGGAAGACTGATTGAGACATTTAAAGTCAATAAATTTGATACGCCAAGAACGCTTAAACTGAGTGGTTCTATAGGAAATATTTATTTTATCAAACTCAAAACAGATAGTTTTGAAAGAATAAAGAAAGTAGTTATCACACAATAGCGTAGTTTTGAGTGAAGAGTTGTCCTTCAATAACACAGATTGATATATAAATGAAATAGCCTTTTAATTCAAGTCAGAATTAAAAGGCTATTTCATTTATACTATAACTTATAACTATACATCACAAATTAAAACACCTTGTTTCAATGAAGCGATTTTATCAGATTTTGCAGGAATGAACTCTTGCCCGATGAATCCTTTATAACCAGTATCAAGGATAGCTTTCATAATGGCTGGATAATACAACTCTTGCGTATCATCAATTTCATTTCTACCCGGAACACCACCTGTATGGTAATGTGAAATATATTGATGATATTTTTTAATCGTTGCAATTACGTCCCCTTCCATGATTTGCATGTGATAAATATCATAAAGTAATTTGAATTTATCTGAACCAACCATTTCGCACAAAGCCGCACCCCAATCAGTATGGTCACATTGATAATCCTTGTGGTTTACTTTTGAATTTAGCAACTCCATCGTGATGGTTACATCATGTTTTTCGGCTGTTTTCATGATTCTCTGTAAACCTTTCTTACAGTTGATTAGTCCGTCTTCATCACTTAATCCATTTCTATTTCCAGAAAACGTAATTAAGTTTTTGACACCTGCTTTGGCTGCTTTCGGAATCAAATCTTCATATAAAGCCACTAGTGCATCATGATTCTTTACATTGTTGAAACAGCTAGTTAAGCCCATTCCATTTCCCCATTGGTTACCTTCTGGCCAACCAATAGCTGATGTTAAATCATATTTTTTTAAAATTTCCCATTCCGAAGGACCTGTCAACTCAAGGCTTTGCATACCAATATCTTTGGCAGCTTTACAAAGGTCTTCAAATGGAATAGAGCCATAACACCAACGACAAGCAGAGTGATTTACTCGACCTTTCAATGCGGCACCTATCTGTGTGTCTGCCGCTTCAATTCGATTACTGAGCGAAGAAGTTAGCATGGTTGCAGTTACCGCACCGACTCCCTGTAGAGCCGCTCGGCGTGAAAAAGTTTTTCCCATAGTTTTTTAAAAGTCCTGAATTAGAATTTAAAGAGTATATAAAAACAGATTATACTCAAATTCGCTGGAATTTAGGGGATTTTTTTGAAAAAACAATCCTGCAATCTATAGATTTACGAATGCCAAGTTTTCATCATGTGTAATGTATCATAAGCGGCCTTTTGATTGTACTCAAAAGCCAAGCTTTTGTAGTTCACTAAATCTACAATCGTACCGATAAAACATAAACCACCTGTGAAGAAATAGAGAATCCCCATCCCGATTTGGTCAGTTAAAAAACGTTGGATACCTGCAAATCCAAAGAAACCGATTACTGTTGTTATCAAAATAAGGGTAGTATCCCTACGTTTGTTTTGATACATCATGATGAAGGTCTTTTGTTGGTCTTCAGACATATCTTTGATTAAACTTTGGATAAACATTGCTTCCTCAGCCTCAAGGTTCGAAAGCATCATCATTATGTTGGGTGTCATTGTCTTGTATGTTTAAGTTTAAATGTTGGTAAGTATATTTTAGTAAAGTGATAATTCTGGCAACAATCACGATTAGGGCAAAAATGCCAAGTGGGTGACTGTCAAATGATTGTTGGAAGTTTCCATGAAATAAAAAAGAAATAGCATGACCTAATCCACAACCTGGACAAAATGAAAATCCTAAGTTTTTTATCGGACAAAAACTAAAATGGTTTTCGTGTGGATTATCAAGAAACAACCAGATTAATCCACTAATCCAAAACAAGAGTTCTATATTTAATTTCCGTATCATTGTGAATCAAAGGTGATGGATATTTTCTGATATTAGCTATAATTCTACACAGAATGTCTTTTTTAGGGGTGGATAATGTGTTTTGTAGGATGGATTTAATTTTAGGTAGCAAATCGGAAAATTATGCAACATAATCAGAAACTAATATAAATACTTATCATGTTGAAAATACGTATATTTGTAACATACTTTTAGCATTCAGCTTTCAGTAGTCAGCTATCAGTTTTTCTTTTGTAATAAGATTTAGTATTAGATACAAAGATATTTTATTTAACATTTTAGCCGAAAGCTGATAGCCGACGACTGAAAGCTTTATTCTTAAAGCACATCATGAAAAAAGTACTCATACGCATATTTTGCCTTTTGATGGCCTTCCAAGTGCTTTTCGCAAGCGTTGGATTTGCTATGTATGAGCATCTTTGTAAAATAAGTGGCAAAAGCAATTATATGCTTTCGCAACCTAAGCGTAGTTGTTGTGCTAAAAAAGCCAAGATGACAGCGCATTCATCAAAGCTTAGTATCAAAAGAGCTAAATGTTGTTCAGATTCAGTTACTCATTATAAAATCAATCCGAATGCATCACAAGGAATCAGTATTGACTATAAAATTCCTTCTTTAGCATGGATAATTGAAACACCCATTTTCTATACTTTTACGTGGGTAACTCAATCTGTTTCTTTCAAAATCCCTCATTATTATAATACCGCTCCGCCTTTATTTGGACGGCTCCGTCTTATCTTTATTCAGTCCTTTCTTATTTGATTTTTGTTAGAATATCAAACGCTATCTTTTGGGGTATTGCGTTATCTAATTGTGTTGATAACCCAAAAACCTCGGTCGTTTAAATATTTTAATATGAAAAATCATGAATTCTATTATAGTTTCAAAAGTATTCTCTAGGTTCATTGTGCTGATATTCAGCAATGTAGTGTTGTTTTCGCCATTGTTTGCACAAAGTGGCGAAACAGTTCGAGGCATTGTCCAAGAGAAAAAAACTGATGGCAAAACAGAAGCCATCATCGGTGCTACCCTCCGTTGGCAGAATGCCCAAAGAGGAACCACCACCAACGAAAAAGGAGAGTTCTCTATCAGTAAAGAATCTCAAAACCATCAATTAATTGTTAGCTCTGTCGGGTATAAAACTGATACACTAATGGTACATTCATTAGACTTTTTAGAGATTAATCTTGTCCCTGTAAATGCGAATTTATCTGAAGTTGTTGTAAAAGCGGAGGCTAGTGCTATGGATAGAATGAACCCTATTCATACCGAAATTATTACTTCAAAAGCACTTGCCAAGGCAGCTTGTTGTAATTTGTCTGAAAGCTT
The DNA here is from genome assembly GCF_059416265.1 of Arcicella sp. GW821-FHT09D11. Classification (NCBI taxonomy): domain Bacteria; kingdom Pseudomonadati; phylum Bacteroidota; class Cytophagia; order Cytophagales; family Flectobacillaceae; genus Arcicella; species Arcicella sp. GW821-FHT09D11. The sequence continues at coordinate 437,395 of NZ_JBWKOV010000002.1, forward strand.
TGAAACTAATGCGTCGGTGTCTGTCAGTTATGCTGATGCGGTAACGGGTGCAAAGCAAATTCAATTATTAGGGTTATCAGGAAATTATATCCAAACGAATGTTGAAAATATTCCTGCTATTCGTGGCTTGAACAGTACTTTCGGACTAAATTATATCCCCGGCACTTGGATTTCTTCTATTGATGTGGGCAAAGGAGCAGGTTCAGTAATAAGTGGTTATGAGTCTATGACGGGGGCATTGAATGTAGAATTAGCTAAACCAGATGTTGCCGAAAAATTGTATTTGAACACCTACCTGAATAGTCAGGGTAGAGGAGAAATCAATCTTACATTAGCCAATAAGCTCAACGAAAAATGGTCTGTTGCTTTACTTACGCATGGGAGTACTTTGCAAACTAAATTAGATAAAAACAAAGATGGTTTTTTAGATTTACCACTTTATACCCAGTATAATGCCATTAATCGTTGGAAGTACCAAAGTGATAAAATGATGGCTTCTTTTGGCATAAAAGCATTGTATGAAGACCGTTTGGGTGGACAAGTAAAATTTAATCCAGATACAGACCGCAATACACCAAATGCTTATGGTTTTGGAAGCACCACAAAGCGGTATGAATTTTTTAGTAAAACCGCCAAGCTATATCAAACTAAGCCTTATCAGGGCTTAGGGCTTATTATCAATGGTTTGTACCATGACAACCAGTCTTATTTTGGATTTAAAAACTATACGGGTACTCAAAAGAGTTTATATGCCAATTTAATTTATCAGAATATACTAGGCAATACCAATCACCAATACAAAACAGGAATAAGTTATCTGTTGGATGATTACAATGAAAAGTACTTAGATTCTACCTTTAAAAGAACAGAATCTGTTCCGGGTGTTTTTGTAGAATATACAGAAACCATTCCTGAAAAATTAACGCTTGTAGTAGGAGGAAGGGTAGATTTTCATAATTTATATGGTACAAGATTTACACCCCGTTTACATGCCAAATATGATATTACGTCTGACCTTCACTTACGCCTTAGTGCAGGGAAAGGTTGGAGAATGCCCAATGCCATTGCCGAAAATTTTGGGATGTTAGTAAATTCCAGACAATTAGTTGTACCTGAAATCATCAGACCAGAAGAATCTTGGAATTTTGGAGCGAGCATAAGTAATGATTTTTATCTTTTTGGGAAGAAAGGAAACATCATTTTAGATGCCTACCGAACGAACTTCCAGAACCAATTAATCGTAGATATGGAAAATGCTGATTTAGTCCGTTTTTATAATTTAAAAGGGCGTTCGTTTTCGAATAGTTTTCAGGCAGAAGTCAATTATGCACCAAGTAAACGTATCGAAACTAAATTAGCTTATCGCTTATTTGATGTTAAAAATGATGTGTTGACTCCAACTGGCGAGCTTACTTTGTTACCAAAACAGTTTGTTAACCGCGAGCGGGTGTTATTCAACATCGCTTATGCCTTGCCTTATAATAAGTGGAAGATTGACTTTACTTGGCAATGGAATGGCAGACGTAGGATTCCTGATACTGCTGAAGGACATGTACACTCTGTGACGTCGCCATCGGTATTTGCTCCTGCTTTTTCAAACATTAATGCACAAGTAACGAAGGCCTTCTTGAAATGGGAAATGTATGTGGGAGGCGAAAATCTCAATAACTTTACACAGAGCAATCCTATTATTGCAGCGAACGACCCTTTCGGAAAGAATTTTGATGCTTCAATGGTATGGGGACCCGTTATTGGACGAATGGTGTATGTAGGGATGCGATATAAAATTAAATAAAAGCAATGAAGTTATATATCAAAAATATGGTTTGTGATCGCTGTAAGATGGCCGTAAACCAAATCCTTACACAATTGAATATTGCAGTACAGCAGATTGAACTTGGCGAAGTTATCATTCAAGAAGATTTAGATGAGCATACACAAGCTACTTTGGCTCAAAAATTGAATGATGTAGGTTTTGAGTTATTAGATGATAAACGAAAGAAAATTGTTGAGAAAATAAAGAATGTAGTGATTGAAATGATTTATCAAGCAGACGATAGTGTTGACAAAATAACACCATCTTTTCTGATTGCTGAACGTGTTGGACGAGATTATAAGTACCTGAGTACCCTATTTTCGGAAATTGAAGGAAAAACGATTGAACAATATTTAATTTTTCAGAAGATAGAAAGAGTGAAGGAATTGCTAGTATATGATGAATTAACACTAAGTCAAATAGCTGATCAACTGCATTACAGTAGTGTTCAACATTTATCGAATCAGTTTAAAAAAGTAACGAGTCTGACTCCTAGTCGTTTTAAGGAGTCACAATATCACACAAGAAAAGCTTTGGATGAAATATAATTTAGAAGTTGAATTATACTTTAAAATGCCATAAAAACAACTATATTTTAACAAAATAATCAATCAATAAAACAAACAACAACATGAAAAAGAACATCTTAGCATTAATCCTTTTATTAGTTTCAGTGCTTACATTTGCGGAAACACCTAAAACAGAAACAGTAAAAATTAAAACTTCTGCTGTTTGCGAAATGTGCAAAGAGCGTATTGAGAAAAAATTAGCTTTTACAAAGGGAGTTTCAGAGTCTAATCTGGATATTGAAAGTAAAGAAAAAATTGTAACAGTAACGTATAATCCAAAGAAGACATCGGTAGAAAAAATCAAAAAGGCTATTTCAGAAGTAGGATATGCTGCTGACGAAGTAGCAGCGAATGCAAAAGGCTATGAAAAACTACCTTCTTGCTGTAAGAAAGGTGAGATGTAGTTTTTTAGCTTTGAGTGATAAGCAATGAGCTTTGAGCAAAAAAAGGGGCTGTCGATTCCAAAATCAACAACCCCTTTTTTGCTCAAAGCTTAAAGCTATTACGCCAACATTCCTAATAAAGATGAAAGCTTATCTTTTAAATCTTTTCTATCTACGATAAAATCAAGGAATCCATGTTCTAATACGAATTCTGCACTTTGGAACCCTTTTGGTAAATCTTTACCAATGGTTTCACGAATAACTCTTGGACCAGCAAAACCAATCAAAGCTCCTGGTTCAGAGATATTAAAATCTCCGAGCATGGCATAAGATGCCGTTACCCCTCCAGTTGTTGGGTCAGTCAATAAAGAAATATAAGGAATTCCTGCTTCAGCTAATAAAGCTAACTTTGCAGATGTTTTTGCCATTTGCATTAACGAAAACCCCGCTTCCATCATCCTTGCACCCCCTGAACGAGAAATCATTAAGAATGGAATTTTATGTGCAAGAGCATAGTCGATACCACGAGCAATTTTTTCACCTACTACAGAACCCATCGACCCACCAATAAATGAAAAGTCCATCGCAGAAACGACCATCTCGATGCCATTTACTTTGCCATGGGCAGTTCTAACAGCATCTTTTAAACCCGTTTTCTTTTCAGTAGCTTTAATACGATCAGGATAACGTTTTGTATCTACAAATTCCAAAGGGTCGCCAGAAGAAAGCATGGCATCCAATTCTGTATATCTTGTTTGATCGAAAAGAATCTCAAAATATTCTTGAGAGCCAATCTTTTCATGATAATTGCAGTTTGAACAAGTATAAGCGAACAACTTATGTTCACGAGTGTGCATTGCTTTTTTGCAAGATGGGCATTGATACCAAAGCCCGTCTGGAGCTTCACGTTTTGATTCGGTAGGGGTTAAAATACCCTTATCTTTTCTGGTAAACCAAGACATATTTTATGATTGCTAGATTCGAATGTTAATGATTGAAAGCATTTTGTTCCAATATATAATTATGATTAATACATTTGTTGGAAATGCAAAATCTTGGCAAAGATAAGGTATTGCGTTTCGACTTATAACATTTTTGTAAAAAATTGTTATGTAACAAAACAAAAACGAGCCTTTTTGAATACACAAAAAGGCTCGTTTGAATTATTTTAAAAAAATTATTTAGCTAAAACTATTTTTTTATTAATCATTCCATGCTCTGTTTGAAGTTTCAAAAGATAATAACCATTTGAAAGATTCGCTACGTTAATGGTATGATTAAACTCATTTCCTGAGTTGCTATGTTGTTCGTTAAAGACAGATACTCCAAAGATATTTACAACATTGATGGTTACACTCTTTGTCGCTTTAGCAAAGCTCGCCTTTAGTTTATACTCACCAGTAGGCGAAGGGTTTGGAGAAATAGTTACTTCAATTGTACTGCTTGGCTCATTACCTAATACTGTTGGCGTTACAATCACAGGTTTGCCCGATGGCCCTTGTATATTCAAGTTATCGACTGTCCAGCCCCATCCATAAGCCAGAGGGTCAGCTAACAATCTGAATCGAACCAATACATTATCACCCGCTTTGAAATCTCCAGAAGTTAGCATATCTATTTCTCTTTTTCTAAAAAGACTAGGAGTGCCGACTACCTTTGAATTTTGATCTTTATCTATATTTAAAGAAGTCCAAGCTTTTTTCCAGTCGGGGTCATCATTTGAATCCCAACCTGATTGAAACCACTGCCATGTTTTACCATTGTCTTTAGACCCTTCCACTACTACATAATCAAAGAAATCTCTATCAGGAAAAACAGCACCATCTGCACCAGGCTCTACCAATACTATTTCATCAAAGTAGATTTTTGCAGTATCACTTCTTAATACGACAGGTCTTAATAATTGAGCAATAGTATTTGTAAATAAATTTCCATCTACTTCAAATATCTCTTCTGAACCATTTTTATAAGGGTGGTCAGAGTTTAAAGCAATGCTTGTAAAATTAGTTGGTTTCGAGAAAGTAAACCCTTTGAGGTAAAAATCATCAGGAGCCGCTGGCGAAGTATCAAAATTATTGACGTAAGTATTTACGGCAGCAAATAATTTCAACACTTTAAATTCATAAAAACCAGCTTCTGGCGAGAATCGAGTATTCTTAGCCTTTGCTTTATCTTTGATTACAATGCGATATTTTACTACATCATTTCCTTTAAATTGAGCCGATGTAAATTTAAAACTGCCATTAAAAGTAATGGTTTTGTCGCTAGTAGTATAGGTCAACATGATGGGCGCTTGCTTTACATCATTAATATAATATTCTACATAAGCGCTATCAATACCTATGTTATCATAGGCTTGTCCTTCTGGAAGTTTTATTTCTGTTTCAGTGTTATAAATTGAAAAAATATTATTGGTATAAGAGATAACAGGCTTTACAGTATCTGCCCCAATGGTAAATTGATAATAATTTGTAAAACCTTTAGGACTCAACGGTGCTTCTGCGGGCGTAGCTAATTTTCTGCCTGCTAAGTCTTCACCTTGCCAGTAATAACTAATTTTGCGTCTTTCTGTCGATTTTGGTAATGTGTATGAATATTGATTACCTGACTTTGTGAGTGGTACTTCTTTGGCATCTGCAATACTATTGGTGGTAGTAATATACAATTTCACAGAACCATCTTTTATGGCAGTATCACCCAATACTTTTGCCGTAAAAATGTAGTCTTTACTAGTATCTTCATTATCTGTAAGAGGATCATGTGTAATTGAGCTACTAACCCAACCTAAATCTGCAAAGAAGTTTAAGACAATCGGGCCAATACTACGAGTCATTTCACCCGCCGCCATCGAAGGAGTCATTAAAGCATTTGGGTCACCAACTCTATAGGTAGCTTGATCAACGTGATAAATACTTGAACCAGCACTATACGTTGTCGGAGCATATAATTTAGCTTGTTTGTTGGCATTTGCTTTCGTAGCAGATGGACTATTTAAAAATAATTTTCCACCCGTTACTTCCTTACGAAGAGCCTCAGAAAAGTTTGGAATAGCTGTAGAGTCAATCAAAGAAACGCCTGTACTATTTACAATGAAATTATCAAAAATACCAGCCGAACCCACAAAACTACCACTACCCCAACCAGCGATGGTATCACTTGCGCCAAAAGTTCCAATAAAACCAAGTCCATGACCATATTCATGTAATACTACTGAATACAAATCATATTGTAATCTTGTCGGAGTTGATTCCCCTGTGTACCAGTCAGTACGGTCAGAGTTAAAAGTAGCAACAATATCTGCTTGATCTTCACCATTTAAATCCTTTCTTGCCATTTTCTCAGCAAGTGCTATCGGATACCAAGTGCCTGCTTTAGCTGCTCCAGGAAAGTTTCGATAATAAGTTGAAGCCCCTGCTGACCCTAATACGCCAGATGCTAGACTTCTCCAACGAACCAATATTTTAATAGGCACATCTGAATTTAAAGCATTAGCCCATGTAGCAGCAGCCCTTTCAAAAACACTTTTTACATCAGCAGGCAGATTTGACCCTTGCTCATAGAAAACCTGAAAATTAGCTGATTGGCTAGATGCACTTCGGGTACTAGCAGCAAGCTTTTTATCTGCTTCTAGTTTAGCTTTCATCATCTCTGTATATCCCATTGGCAAAACACGCTCTTTTGCCTGTTCAGGTGTTGGTGCATAATCAACAATCTGATTACCAGGAATAGATTCCATTTTGATTTTTTGCGAGAAAGCAGCAAAGCTTCCCAGCGTTATGAAAGTAGCAAGTAATAATTTTCTCATATTAAAATAAATTTTAGGAGACTTATTAAATAGAATTTGAAGTGTTTGCTACACAAGATAATAACTATTTTTGATAGAAATTAATAAAGGTTTTAGAAACATAGTTAATCAATGAGCAGGCATATCTTAAACGAATAAAAAGGCTTTCTTTTTATATCAAGAAAGCCTTTTAAGAAAATATTTTTATAATTGTTAATAACCAGGATTCTGAGCTACGTTAGCATTTGTACGGATTTCGTTGGTTGGAATTGGTAATTGGAATCTAGCATCACCCGCAGGTAACGTTCTGAATCCATAGGTTGTTCCTGTTCCATCATATCTGTCTCCCCAATTTGAACGATTAATGGCTAATCCCTTACGTTTGATATCGAAGAAACGATGACCTTCAAATGCTAATTCAAGGCGTCTTTGTAAATCAATTTCAGTTTTCAAAGCATTGCCCCCTTCTTGATTATCAGCTGCTACAAACCCTACATAACGGTTTGCTCTTAAAGTATTCAAATCTTTTAAAGCATCAGCATCTTTGTTTAATTGTGCCAAAGCTTCTGCACGATTTAATAATACTTCCGCAACCCTGATTACCTTAGGGTCAACCACGTTAGCATTACCAGTAGCACGACCAAAATACTTGATAATGTTGTTATATCTAAAACCGCCAAATGAACTTGAACCAATGTAAGCACTTTTACGAACGTCAGTATCTTTAAATAATCTAAAGAAGTCGTAATCAACCACATATTCAGAACGTACGCCCGAAGAAGAACTTTGGCTATATTCTACTCCTGGTGAAACGGCATCTTTATCAACAATTTGTAGTTTTAACAATACGCCATCATTACTTGCATCTTTCCAAATGCTTGAGAAATTAGCAATTGAACCAGGGCTAGCGCTTAATGCTAATGATTGAGTAGCCGCATCAGCTGCTTTTTGCCACTGACCTTCATATAAATACAAACGTGAAAGCAACGCATAAACGGCTGATTTGTTGAAACGATAAACGCCATTGGCGCTACCAATTAAACTTGCTGCTTCAACTAAATCTGCTTCTATTTTTTGATAGTTAGATTTAACTGTTTCACGAGACGGTTTAGCGCTTGGATCGGTGCTTACTACATAAGGAATCCCCAAATCAGCATCACTTGCTTGTGTATAAGCTTTTCCGTATAATTTAACCATATCAAAATGAGCCAATGCTCTTACTGCCAATGCTTCACCTTTGAAGTTGTTTTTGGCTGTGCCATCTGCTAATTTATTGATGTTTACCAAAATACCATTTGCTCTACGAATAGATGAATAAGCTTGTGTCCATAAATCCCAAGCGATGTCGCCATTATAACGCCATTCTTGGAAAAAACGGTTTGACAAACGACCTGTGCGACACATAATAGCATTGTCGGACATGATATCAGGAAGACTAATAGATGAACCTGCATAATATAAAGTTCCTGATAAGCCTGATAGACCATTTACGCTACGCGCATACATTCCTCTTGCTGCGTTACCAAAATCAGTCTCGGTTTCAAATGCTTGCGTATCAGTTACAGAGTTGTATGGACTTAATTCAAGTTCTTTATCGCTGCAACTTGTTACTCCAATCAGAGTAAAAATGCTAAGAGTTAAAATATATTTTTTCATATTTCTTTGAAGTCTGTTTTATGGATGAATTTAGAAGGTTAAATCAATACCAAATGTTAATTGACGTGCCACAGGGTAGCTATAGCCACGGAATAAACCTTGAACTTGTCCGCCTGTACTTTCTGCTTGACCAAACCCAATTTCAGGGTCTCCTTTGGCTTCAAAAGCATAATACCACCAGTTTTGTGCCTGAGCATAAATTCTAACAGATTGTATTTTTGCTTTTTTAGTAATACTTGAAGGAATAGTATAACCTAAAGTAACATTTCTTAAACGAATAAAATCACCCTTTTGTAAATAACGGTCAGTAGTATAACTAATTCCAGTTGGCGTAGGTAGTACATTTGTATCACCTGCTTTTTTCCAATAATTCAAAGCATCTGCTGCTTGGTTATTATAAATGTATTCACCATCCGACGTTAAATCAGCCCACATTGAGTTGAAAATATAATTACCGCCTGAATAATACAAATCAGCACTTAATGAAACGCCTTTATAGTTTACTTCTGTACGGAAGTTTCCAAAACGAGTAGCTAAACGAGATTTTCCTTCTAATACTACGGCATCACTAGGGCTATAGTTTTCTACAATTTCTCCATTGATATTATAGAATTGTTGTGCGCCAGTTTGTGAATTTACACCAGCGTAACGAGTCATGAAATATACATCGATAGGTTGTCCGATTCTCAATTGAGAAAGCCCTCCGTCACGATTCAACCCATCTTCTGTCAAAGCTGTCACTTTGTTTTTATTGATTGAATAATTAACGTTTACATCCCATTTCAAATCTTTTGATTCAATAATTTTATAACCTACTGTAAATTCTACACCCCTGTTTTGTACAGCACCAACGTTTTCAGTTCTTACTTGGAAACCTGTCGTAGCAGATAATGGACGGTTATAAAGCAAAGCAGAGTTGTCTTTGTTATACCAATCGATTGTACCATACAGACGATTATTAATGATAGAGAAATCAAGACCAATATCAGTAGCTTTTAGTTTTTCCCATGTTAAGTCTGCGTTGTCTACTTGTGAAGGGAAGGTAGCAGACGTTAAGCCATAACTACTATAACGGTATAAACCCAGAGGAGTATAGTTTCCTATTCGGTCATTACCTGTTAGGCCATAACTAGCTCTTAATTTTAACGAATTGATGAATGTCAAATCTTGTATAAAAGATTCTTTATCTAAATGCCATCCTACGCTTGCTGCACCAAACAAACCATATCGATTATTTTTTCCAAAACGAGAAGAACCATCACGACGGATAGATAAATCAAGAAAATATTTTTGATTGAAATCGTAATTTACACGTCCGAACAAAGAATACAAAGCCCAATCTAATTTAGCAGTTGTTGCCGCTGTAGGCGTTGAGGCATTATCTTGAGTATTTACTTTATCAGATGGAAACCCTTTTGAAGATAATGAAAAACTTTTGATTCTGTCTCTCGTAAATTCAATACCGCCCAATACTTTAAAATTATGCGTATTATCAATAGATTTGCTATAGGTAGCAGTATTGGTAAATACATAATTGAAGTTTTGAAAACCATTATCAGTCTTTGAACCTGGTGCAGAAGGGTCACCAACATATTGATCTAGAATAGACCCTGGTTTGATATAGTATTCTCTGTCATAATTGGTATAAGTAAGACCAATTTGTGAGCGTACTTCTAAATCTTTCACAGGAGATAATGCCAAGAAAAAAGTACCTAAGCCATTTGCCGTATTTTGTTTTTCAGTATTATTTACGATAGCTTCAGAAATACTAAATCCATTCACTGTCAAGTTGTAAGTACCGTCATCATTAAATTCTGGCTCGTAGGCATTATAGGCATAAATAGCATAAAACGGATTTTGAACATTATAACGATCTCTTTGTTCATTGGTTATTATCGAAGTAAATTGCAGATTTGCACCAGTTTTTAACCATTTAGAAGCGCGATACTCTAAATTAATTCTACCAGTATTCAAATCTGAGTTAGATGCATTTGATAAACCGCCAATTTTTGATGTTTGTAGACCAATGTTATAAGAGAAAGCTTCGTTTGCACCACTAATGCCCAAACGATGTGTTCTTAATTGTCCTTTTTGCAATAATGTTTTAAACCAATCTGTTTTTCCAGCAGCAAGTCTGGTTACTTCTGCTTGGTACTCAGCATCAGTCATATTCGTAATATCATCTGAAAAATAACCGTTAGTATAGCCCAAATCTTTTTCATAACGAAGCTTTTCTTCAAAAGTCATCATTTTGAAATTATCAGGTGTTTTTTCAGAATAACCTGCTTGGAAAGAATAAGTAAGTTTTGGTAATCCTTTTTTGCCTTGTTTGGTAGTTACCAAAATTACGCCGTTGGCTCCTCTTGAACCATAAATAGCCGCAGAAGAAGCATCTTTTAATACCTGAATATCTTCAATTTCATTAGGATTGATAGTATTCAAGATGTTGATACCGCCTTGAGCTTCACTATTGGCTACTGGTGCACCATCAATAACGATTAATGGTTGAGAACCAGCAGCTAAAGAGCCTTCTCCACGAATACGCATAAACGTTTGACCCGAAGGGCGACCATTTACGGCAACTATTTGTAGACCTGCTGCTTTACCTTGTAAAAGGTTATCGAAAGAGCTTCCTCCAGCTTTGCCTTCTAAAGCTTTTCCAGATATGGTAGATTGCGACCCTGTTAAATTTTGCTTTTTAGTAGTTCCATAACCTACTACAACTACTTCTTCAATATCAGTAATATCTTGTACCAGTGCTATATTGACAATTGTTTTTGTTCCAACCGATACATCTTGTTTAATAAATCCTACAAAGCTAAAAGATAGTGTTGCACTATTGGGAACACTAATTTTATACGAACCATCTGAACCAGTAGTTGTTCCTCTGGCTGTACCCTTAACCGACACACTTACACCTGGGAGTACTGCTCCATCTTCTGACGAAGTCACTTTCCCCGAGATAATTCTGTCCTGAGCCGCTATTTTTAGCGTTAAAGTCAGCATCAGTACAAAAATCATTAGTAGTTTTCTGTTCATGTTGTTGATTTTGTTTTTAAAGTTTCGAATGTTTAGTTAGCAAAAAAATGAATCTGGTAGGTTTGACTTTACTTTAAAACGTATACTTATAAATTATCAGTATATAAACGAATATTGATAATTTATTATTTTAAAATTAACATATATTACTGGTGTTTTGTTGTGTTTTTTCTGAGAAAACATGGTTTTTATTTTGTTATCACTAAAAAACTCCGTTTAATAAATAAGTATTCGCTAAAACAATAGAAGAGTATTCAATACTAAAGATAAATTTTATTTTATATACTAGTATAGGTAAATATAACTATTTTTTGAAATAGAAGTATTGCTCTAGCATAATCATACCAAGTAGAAATGCTATAGATAATTACTGTATGGCATTTGACGGTAACATATATACTAGCTTTAATAGTGACATTATTTTAGATATATATGATGTTTTGCTATTAATAGCCACCCTTATCGATGTTTCATCAATTGGGTTACAGTTCAAACAATTTAGCCACCTTAAAGTTTATATACTGAAAACATACTTAGATAAGCCTATTTTTTGGTAGGTTGTTCTCTTTTACTGTTCTCACTAAATCGAGATATTTAATCCTAGAGGTTCTTAGAAATAACTATGTTTTATTAAAACCCTATTTTTTATTGGCTAATTCCTAAAAATTACCGTTCAATAAATCGCAATAGACTAAAGCTATAGAACAGTACTCAAAACAATAAATAATTTTTATATTTGTTGGTCGAAAAATCTCAGACTTTAACTTAACAAATAATATTATGATCGCTAGCTTAGACGCACTTACCCAAGAAAAAATTAACTTGTGGCTTTCAGGAAACTATGATGCAGATACAAAAGCCATCATCCAGCAATTTTTAGATGAAGGAAAAGAAACAGAGTTAACGGATTCTTTTTATAAAGACCTTGAGTTTGGAACGGGTGGAATGCGTGGTGAAATGGGTGTGGGCTCAAACCGTATGAACAAATATACTGTTGGTTCGGCTACACAAGGATTTGCTAATTACCTAAAAGCGAATTTCACAGGAGAAAACATTAGTGTGGCTATCGCTCATGATTCAAGAAATAATGCTTCATTTTTTGCTAAAGTAGCTGCGGATATTTTTTCGGCCAATGGCATTAAAGTGTATTTATTTAAGGAATTACGTCCAACGCCTGAATTATCTTTTGCAGTAAGACACTTAGGATGTAATGCAGGGCTAGTAATTACGGCTTCGCACAACCCTCGTGAATACAATGGTTACAAAGCTTATTGGAATGATGGTTCGCAGGTAGTAGCGCCGCACGATAAGAACATTGTTGCTGAAGTAAACAAAATCCAATCAGTAGATGAAATCAACTTTACTGGTAATCCAGACTTAATTACATTAATTGGAGAAGAAATTGATGCTGAATATTTGAAAACTATTCAAGCGAATTCAATCAACCCTGATGTAATTACGCGTCAGAAAGACTTGAAAATTGTTTATTCATCTATCCACGGAACAGGTATTACCCTTGTCCCAAAAGCCTTAAAATTATTAGGTTTTGAAGATGTAAACGTAGTAGAAGCACAAGCTGAACCTAACGGAGATTTCCCAACGGTAATTTATCCAAATCCAGAAGAAACAGAAGCAATGACTTTAGCCATGAACTTGGCCAAAGAAATTGATGCTGATTTGGTAATCGCTACAGACCCTGATGCTGATAGAGTAGGAGCGGCGGTAAAAAATCCAGCAGGAGAATGGGTGCTGTTGAATGGAAACCAAATGGCAAGCTTGATTATCTATTACTTACTAGATGCTTGGAAAAAAGCTGGGAAGTTAACGGGTAAAGAATTTATTGCTAAAACCATCGTTACGACCAACATCATTGATAAAATGTGCGAAACACAGGGCGTTAAATGTTATAATACTTTAACAGGCTTTAAATTTATTGCTGCTGTCATTCGTGAGTTGGAAGGTAAAGAGAAGTTTATTGGTGGAGGCGAAGAATCGTATGGTTATTTAATTGGTGATGCTGTGCGTGATAAAGATGCCATTGCTTCATGTGCCATGATTGCTGAATTAACAGCTTATGCTAAAGATAATGGCAAGTCGTTATTTGATTTCTTGACGAGCATGTACATGGAAAACAATTTCTATTACGAAGGCTTGATTTCGTTAACGAAAAAAGGTAAAGCAGGAGCGGAAGAAATTCAGAAAATGATGGCTGATTTACGTAGTAACGTACCAGCTACAGTAGCAGGTTCTGAACCAGTGACGGTAATTGACTATACTAATCTTACATCAACTGATTTGAAGTCTGGAGCAGTAACAAATATTCCAACTGGTTTAGGTATGGAAGCTTCAAACGTAATTCAATTGGTTTTGGCAGATGGTACAAAAGTATCTGCTCGTCCTTCAGGAACTGAGCCTAAAATCAAGTTTTATGTTTCTGTAAACGAACCTTTAGAAAAAGCGGAGGATTTTGAAACAGTATTGGCTAAATTGAAATTGAAAGTTTCAGCTATTCAAGAAGATTTAGGTTTGAAGTAATCAATACATCTTTTAAACAAAAATGGCGAGAAATCTTTCTCGCCATTTTTGTTTTATACTTCTACCGCTCTCTTAAACTCTGAGGTAAAGTGGAATTGAATATCTGGATTATTCTGAATATTCATCCTTAAAATCCATTCAGATTCTGCTAAGAAAACAAAGTTTCCATCTTTATCTTGCGCAATGTTTTGTGCTTTTAAACGAACAAATTCTGCTAGTTTCTTTTCGTCGTCTGAGGTTACCCAACAAGCTTTGGCAATATCACGGTGGTCAAAACGACATTTTGCGCCGTATTCATGTTCTAAACGATACTGAATTACTTCATATTGAAGTTCCCCAACCGTACCCACAATTTTTCTGTTTCCTAAATGTGCTTGAACAAACAATTGGGCTACTCCTTCGTCTGTTAATTGTTGAATACCTTTTTCCAATTGTTTCGATTTCATTGGGTCAAGGTTCATCAATTCTTTGAATATCTCAGGCGAGAAACTTGGAATACCTTGGTATTGTAATGCTTCTCCTTCTGATAGCGTATCACCAATCTTAAAGTTTCCTGTATCATACAAACCAATTACATCCCCTGGGAAGCCTTCGTCAATTACCTCCTTTTCTTGTGCCATAAAGTTGTATGGGTTGTTGAAACGAAGGTTTTTGTCTAAACGAACGTGTTTATAAAACTTATTACGCTCGAATGTTCCCGAACAAACTCTCAAGAAGGCAATTCTATCACGGTGTTTAGGGTCAAGGTTGGCGTGAATTTTAAAGATAAAACCAGTGAATTTTTTCTCTTCTGGCTCTACTATTCTTACATCTGTTTTTCTGGCTTGTGTACTCGGTGCTATTTCTGTAAAAGTATCCAGCAATTCTTGCACACCAAAATTGTTAACAGCTGAACCAAAGAATACAGGGGCTACTTCTCCAGACAGATAAACACTTCTGTCAAAATCGCCATAAACTCCCTCAATCAATTCAATATCTTCACGTAATTGATTGGCATCTTTTTCACCTACTTTTTTATCTAATTCTTCCGACCAGATGTCTACAGCAACTACTTCTTTTTCAATCTTAGTTTTGTTAGCATTGAAGATATTCAATGATTTATCATAAATGCTATAAACACCTTTGAAGTTTGAACCAATATTGATAGGCCACGTAAGCGGACGAACTTTGATATTCAGTTTTTGCTCTAATTCATCTAATAAATCAAAAGGGTTTTGCCCTTCTCTATCCATCTTATTGATAAAAACAATTACAGGCGTATTTCTCATTCTGCAAACTTCCATCAATCTTTCTGTTTGTTCTTCTACGCCTTTTACACAGTCGATAACCAAAATCACTGAGTCAACGGCTGTTAAAGTTCTATAGGTATCTTCAGCAAAATCTTTGTGGCCAGGTGTATCTAGGATATTGATTTTAAGGTTGTTGTATTCAAACGTCATTACTGAAGTAGCAACCGAAATACCTCTCTGGCGTTCAATCTCCATGAAATCGGAAGTTGCTCCTTTTTTAATTTTATTTGATTTTACTGCACCAGCCGTTTGGATAGCTCCACCAAATAAAAGCAATTTTTCTGTGAGCGTAGTTTTCCCTGCATCGGGGTGAGAGATAATACCGAAAGTACGGCGTTTATGTATTTCTTCTTGTATGGTTGCCATTGTCAATCTATAAATAAGTGACTGAGCGATAATAACCCAGTCCTAAAAAACTAATCAAGTCGCAAAATTACTCATAAAAAAATAAACCTCACAGAATTTTGTTTTCTGTGAGGTCTTAAAGTCAAACTAAAAGAATAATATATTATTCTACCTCATTGAGGTTACTTTTGCTTTTGCTATAAATAAAATAAACTACTAGTCCAATTCCCATCCAAACAAATGCAAACAATTGAGCTTTGCTATCTAATAAAGACATCAATGCCACATTGGTAATAATCCCAAGCGGAGCAACTAACATCAATAAAGGAGTTTTGAAAGGACGGTCACGATTAGGTTCACGTTGACGTAAAATTAATACCGCTAAACAAACCATTGCGAAGGCAAAAAGTGTTCCGAAGCTAGTCATATCACTCAATACACCGATAGGAGTAAACGAGGCTACCAATGAAACCACAAGACCTACCAACAATGTGCTTTTCCAAGGAGTTTGGAAAGTTGGGTGAATTTTACTGAAAAAGTCTGGCAATAAACCATCTTTAGCCATCCCTAAGAAAACGCGTGTTTGTCCAAGCATCATCACCAACATTACTGAAACCAAACCTACAGTTGCAGCAGTAGTAATGATAAATACTGCCCAAGGCTGTCCTACTTGGTCAAAAGCATAAGCCACTGGAGCTTTTAGTGCATCACCCGTAATGTCTTTATAGTTTAGCATACCCGTAAGTACTAATGATACTAAAATATACAATAAAGTACAGATAGCTAATGAAGCAATAATGGCAAAAGGAATATCTTTTTTAGGATTAATCGCTTCACCTGCTGAAGTAGAAACAACATCGAAACCAATGTAAGCAAAGAAAATAGCAGCGGCACCGCTTAAAATACCTTTGATACCATAAGCTTCTTGCATCTTACCATCTGCGTGTTTTACCATTTCAGGCTCAGGAATAAATGGATGCCAGTTATCAACATTCACAAAGAATACACCTACAATAATAACAAATAAGATAGCTGATAATTTAAGAATTACAATTAAGTTATTTGTATTGGCAGCTTCTTTAACGCCTTTTACTAGAATCCAAGTAACTAGCCATGTAATCAAGAAAGCAGGCAAGTTAAAAGAAAATGCTGCGGGTTCTGTGATATTATTATCGATAGCATACTGAGCACCAGAAAAAGGGTCATTGGTTAAGTAATAGGGCATCGTAATGCCGAAGAGATGCAGTAGCTTATTAAAGTAGCCGGACCAGCTTACGGCGACGGTCATTGCTCCCATGGCATATTCAAGAATTAGCCCCCAGCCAATTATCCATGCAAAAATTTCGCCCATTGTACCGTATGCATACGCATAGGCAGAACCTTCTACAGGTAACATTGAAGCAAATTCAGAATAACATAATGCAGCAAAAACACAACCAATACCGGCAACAACAAATGATAATGCCAAAGCAGGCCCAGCATGATAATGCGCAGCAGTACCTGTTAATACGAAGATACCTCCACCAATGATACCTCCGATACCGATTGCAGTGAGGCTCCATTTGCCAAGCACTTTATTTAATTTATTGTTTTTAATATCAGCTTCATAAGCTGACATTGGTTTTTTACGCCAAATACTGTTGCTCATAGGGTTTTAGTTTTTGTGTGAATTTGAAGTGATTTTTAGATTTTGGTTACTTGATTAATATGCTTTTTGTATTAAAGAAAAACTTATCTTCCTAAAAAAGTACTAATGTCTAATTATACGAAAGTATATTTTGTTTAAACATCTTTGAAGATACAGAATATTTTGTCTCAAAACAAAAAAAGACCTGCAAGTAATAAAACTAGCAGGCCTTTTGAATTAAAATTTAAGCTTTTGTCGCAGGTTCTACTTTCTTCTTGCCTGTACCTAAATCGATAACGATTGGAGCAGCTACGAAGATTGAAGAATAAGCACCAAACACAACACCGATGAACATTGCAAAAGAGAAACCTCTTAAAATATCTCCACCGAATATTAATAATACCGTTACTACCAAGAATACTGTAGTAGCTGTCATTACTGTACGGCTCATTGTATGGTTGATAGACTGGTTGATTGTCTTAATCATCAATTCTTTATTACTAAGGTCTGCATTAACGCCGATTTCTTCACGGATACGGTCAAATACTACCACGGTATCGTTAATAGAGTAACCGATTACCGTCAAAATAGCAGCAATAAAGATTTGGTCAACTTCTAATTCAAAACCGAATAAACGAACAATACCAACCATACCTAATACCACTAGTGAATCGTGTAAAAGAGCGATGATACCACCCAATGAATACTGCCATTTACGGAAACGCAATAGAATGTAAATAAAGATACCTACTAAAGCATAAAAAATAGAAACGAATGATTGTCTTAAAATATCATCAGCAATTGTTGCACCTACTTTAGATTCTGAAAGAATAGTTGGTTTAGCATCAGCAAATTTCGTTAAGCCTTTCTCTAAAGCTTTACGTACTTTTTGGTTAGCCTGAATCGATTCATCTTCAACCAAGTAAGCAGTAGTGATTTTTAATTTAGTATCGCCGTTGAAAGTTTTTACTTCTACGCCTTTACCTTCAAAACTATCCGCTAAGCCATCTTTAATTGTTCCTGCTTCTACAGGTTTAGATAATTCTACTACGTAAGAACGACCACCCTTAAAGTCAACACCTAAGTTAAAACCACCTTGGATAGTCAATACAATAGCACCCAATGCAATTAAGCCCCATGAGAACCAGTAAGAATATTTACGTTTTCCGATAAAGTCAAAATTCATTCCTTTGAAAAGGTCTCTTGAAATAAATGTTTCAAAAGTAACGTCTTTTTCTTTACCAGCTTTGATAGCACGTTTTGCCATCCATTCTACTAATACATGAGAAACGAAAACAGCAGTAAATACTGAAGTAATCAAACCGATACATAGAGTAACACCAAATCCTTTTACAGAACCTGACCCAAAGAAAATTAAAATAACCCCAACAATAATGGTCGTTACGTTACCATCAATAATTGCCGAAAGTGCTTTTTCATAACCCACTCTAATAGCATCTAGTAAACCTTTTCCTTGGTGTAATTCTTCACGGATACGTTCATTAATCAATACGTTGGCATCTACGGCCATCCCTAATGTTAATACAACACCCGCAATACCTGGCAATGTTAATGCCGCTTGAATTTGTACTAATACACCTGCAATAAAAAATACGTTAAAGAAAAGTGCAGCATTGGCCATCCAGCCTGGGCTTCCATAATAGCCAATCATAAAGATAACTACTAATAGTAAACCTAATGCCATCGAGAAGTACCCTTGATTGATAGCTTCAGCACCTAATGAAGGACCGATAAAAGCGTCTTCAACAATACGAGTAGGCGCTGATAACTTACCTGATTTAATTACGTTGGCTAAATCTTTCGCTTGTTCAACTGTGAATGACCCAGAAATAGAAGAACGACCACCAGCAATTTCACCATTGATGTTTGGTGCAGAATAAACATAGTTGTCTAGTACAATAGCAATTCTTTTTCCAACATTAGCAGCCGTTAAGTTTTTCCAGATTCTAGCACCAGTACCATTCATGCTCATGGTTACTTCTGGGCGACCATTTTGGTCAAAATCCTGTGCAGCATCTGTAATTACTTCTCCATCCAAAGGTGCTTTTTGTCCTTCCGCTTTTCTCAAGAATTCAAAAGGAATAATTTCATCACCATTTGTAGCAGGAATTCCAATAGCATTCCAAGCAAATTGAAGACCAGAAGGGAACATGATTTTTACTTCTGGGCGACTGAATAATTCGTTTACACGAGCAGTATCTTTACGGAAAACACCCCATGATCGTCCTTGATTATCCAAAGGCAAGAACAATTTAGTAAGTGCCGAACCAGCAGTAGTATCTTTCACAGCAGAATCTTTCTTTGCTACTTTCGCTGCACCAGATAACTGGCTAGCTAAACCGCCTGCTTTAGTAGTATCTGTTGCAGTAGCTTTAGGGGTTGTAGCCGCTTTTTTAGCTTTTTCTTCTGCTGTCAAATATTCTCCTAAGCTATTTAAGCCAGGACCCCATTCTGAAATCTCAGCTACTTCGATAAATTCTAATTTTGAAGCAGCAGATAATAATTTTCTAGCACGTTCTGGATTATCAACACCTGGTAATTCAACTTGGATACGGTTGGTACCTGGCAAACGTTGAATGTTCGGGTTGGCAACGCCTAATTTATCAATACGTGTTTGAATCGTTTTATAAACACGGTCAACAGCACCATCAATTTCGTTGTTAATTACTTTCTTTACTTGTGAATCAGAAGAATTAGAATTTAATTTTTCACGGTTGATTGAATTAGCAAAAATTGTTGCCAATCTTTGATTCGGAGCAATTTTAGCAAAAGCTTCATAAAACAATTCATTGAATGTTTTTGTTGAAGTTGCTTGTGCCGCAGTTGCTTGGTCAAGTGCTTTGATAAAATTAGGATCATTGCTTTTGCCTGATAGTGCACGAAGAATTTCTACAGGAGAAACCTCTAACACAGCATGAAGCCCGCCTTCTAAGTCCAAACCTTTATGCAATGCATAAGTGGTTACTTCTTGTAATGTAAAACCTAAATAGATAGGTTGTTTCCACAAAGAATCAATATAGTGGGTTTTCTTCGCAGGGTCTAATTCACCAGATTTTGAAGTAGCATAAGCAAGAGCATCTTCACGAACTGAACTTGCTTTCCATGTGAATGAAAGAAAAAATAGACATAAGGCTGAAATAATTCCAGTCAGCCAAATGATGGCACTTTTATAACGCATTTTTGTAGGGAAAAAGTAATTGTGAGTAAATAAAACGGATGATTAGGGTTGCAACATTTTAGCCAGACATGGCAAAACGTCTTTGTTTTGATAGATTATCTATCAAAAATATGTATTAGAAAAATTATGGGGCGTTGGTAACGATAAAATGTTCGAAGAGGACTTCGAGATGAGGTAGGCGAAATGCTAAATTTTGAACTGCCTGAATAGGGCGTTGTGCTGATAAAAAAGCAAATTCGCAGGGACTAAAAATAAACTCTTGTGCAAAATCAATGTTGACAGGTACAGAAACCTGCATGACCGAAAGCTCTGAAATAGAACATTGCTTAGGCGTATTATTATCCTGAGTTTGTTCTGTTTTGACTTTAGATACCGCTATTTGGCTTCTTTGTGAAGCATTTATTGTTTTACCAAAAACGGTAAATACAATAACTAGCGACATAAAAAAGACGCTTACCAAACGAGCTATGTGAGAATGTTTTTGCATTTTGAATTACAAAACTATCACTTTTTGTTTGGTATTTCCAAATTCGGACTTAAAATAATTGTTCTGCCTGTTTGAAAATATTTCTTACTTTTGAGCCATCATTCATAAAATGCTTAGAAATGTTTAATTATTTAGAACCAATATATATCAAGAAATTCATTCAAACAGCCCTAGCTGAGGATATTGGTGATGGTGACCATACGTCATTATCAACCATTCCGAGTACTGCTACTGGACGAGCAAGATTGCTTGTGAAAGAAGACGGAGTTTTAGCAGGGGTAGATTTGGCAACAATGATTTTTGAAGAAGTTGATAAAACACTTGAAGTACAGATATTACTGGAAGATGGTGTAGCGATTAAAAAAGGAGAAGTTGTTTTAACGGTTGCAGGGTCTTCGCAATCTATTCTTAAAGCAGAGCGTCTGGTACTCAATTGTATGCAACGCATGTCGGGTATTGCTACCTATACAGACGCTATGGTGAAGTTGTTGGAAGGAACAAATACAAAATTATTAGATACCCGTAAGACAACACCCAATTTTCGACTTTGCGAAAAGTGGGCTTGCAAGATAGGCGGAGCAGAAAACCATCGTTATGCCTTGTTCGATATGATTTTGATTAAAGATAACCACGTTGATTATGCGGGAGGTATTAAAAATGCTATCAACCAAGCTAATGAATACTTGAAAGAGACGGGGCGTGATTTAAGAATAGAAATTGAAGTAAGAAACTTAACAGAGCTTCAGGAGGTTTTAGCAATAGGCAATATTCATAGAATTATGCTAGACAATTTTTCTTTTGAAGATTTGCGTGAAGCAGTACGATTGATTGACGGAAAGTATGCTACTGAGGCATCTGGTGGAATTAATGAAAAAACAGTGAGACAATATGCTGAATGCGGGGTAGATTATATTTCTTGTGGTGCTTTAACACATCATGTAAATAGTTTAGATTTGAGTCTAAAAGCATATTAGCATCATTAGTGAATAGTGATTGATGAATAGGAGAGGAATTTGTCCCCATTCAATAAAAGATGTCTTTTCTTACGGTATAAAATTTTAACAATGAATTTATTAGATGAATCACAAAGAGTAGGCTATGTGAGTCGCTCGGTGCCCTTTAAAGGAGATGATTTAAAGGAACAAATTTTAAAACTGAAAAAGGAAAAAAATGCGGTAATCTTAGCACACTATTATGTAGATGCTGAGATTCAGGAAATCGCAGACTTTTTAGGAGATAGTTTGGGATTAGCACAGGCGGCAGAAAAAACAGATGCAGACATGATTGTTTTCTGTGGGGTGCATTTTATGGGCGAAACAGCTAAAATTTTAAACCCTAATAAAAAGGTTGTTTTACCAGATTTAAATGCGGGTTGTTCTTTGGCAGATGCTGCTCCTAAAGAAGAATTTGCTGCCTTTAAAGCAAAGTATCCTGATGCGGTAGTAGTAAGTTATATCAATTGCACGGCCGATATCAAAGCGATGACTGATATTATCTGTACTTCATCCAACGCAGTAAAAGTAGTAGAATCGATTCCTGCTGATAAGCAAATTATTTTTGCTCCCGATGCTAATTTAGGTCGATATGTAGCCAAGAAAACAGGACGAGAGTTGATTTTGTGGGAAGGTGCTTGTATCGTTCATATTGATATTTCTTTAGAGAAATTAAAGAAAGTCAAAGAAGAAAACCCTAATGCATTATTGATTGCTCACCCAGAATGTAAGGAGGTGATTTTATCTCAAGCTGATTTTGTAGGTTCTACCACAGCATTGTTGAGTTTTGTACAAACATCAGACTGTCAGGAGTTTATTGTGGCGACGGAAGCAGGTATTTTACATAAAATGAAAATGGCCGTACCGCATAAAAAGCTTATTCCTGCGCCAGCGAACGAGAAAAATTCTTGTGCTTGTTCAGAATGCCCATACATGAAAATGAATACAATGGAAAAATTATACAATGCCATGTTCTATGAATTACCAGAAATTCAGGTGCCAGAAGAAGTAAGGATTCCAGCATTGAAAGCTCTAAAGGCAATGTTGGAAATTAGTAAATAAATAGTTTATTGAAAATATAAAAGCCCTCGAAATCAAATATGGTTTCGAGGGCTTTTACATTTTACAATCTATCAATCGTTAGGTTTTTCTATTATTACTCAACCATGCGATTTTGTACTTTAAGGCTTATTTTCTTATTTAATAATTATCCTTCTTTTTCAAATAAATTTGAAACTGCTCTTCTGTTAATATCGCTTTCAATTCTTTGTCTCTATCTTCTTTTATGCTTACGGCTTTTGCTCTAATTTTTGAACGAATTTCTTCCGATACAGGAGGTACAAGCTTTTTTACTTCTTCCGAAAAATCCATTCTTTTAAAAGCATAGTTAATATTAGCATTCTCTACTTTGGGTAGTTGCTCTTCTGTTAATTTAAGCTTTTTGGTCATCCAACGGGTTTCTTCAGTAGCAATTTTTTCAGGATCCATGCTTTCAGGTTTCCTTTGCATACCTTCGCCTGCTTGTGGAAGTCTGCCACCACCTAAGCCACCTCTTCCGTATCCTCCTTGTCCATATCCTTGACCGTATTGGGCTTTGCTTTCATTGATATGTAAAAAAATAGAGACAGATAAAGCAATTAAAAATGATAAATAATTATTTGATTTCATTGGAATCTCGACTGTTTTAGTGATTTTTTGATGTTACTTCAAAGAACAGACGGTTAAATTAATAATTTTCTGGAATTGTTTTAAGTTATTTTATATGAAGTTTACAAAAAAGCCCTCAATCTGTTAAGATTGAGGGCTTCTACTACACTGAAACTATTAAGACCCGCAGGCTTCGCATCCATCAGGATCGTCAATTGAGCATTGCATCGCCGACCAGTTTTGTTCGACTACGGTGTCTAAACCTCCTACAACGAGAGAGGCAGCTGATGATTTTGCTTGTGCGGCTTGTGCGGCATAAGCTTCATAACTCATCTCGTGCTCTTGCACAACATTTGCTTGCTCAATGGCCACTTCGGCTTGTTTTTCGACTGTAAACTTGATAGCATCGGCAGCAGCTTTTGTTCTAAGATAATACATCCCAGTTTTCAAGCCTTTTTCCCATGCGTAGAAGTGCATCGAAGTAAGTTTACCAAAGTTCGGGTCTTGAATATGTATATTTAATGATTGCGACTGGCAGATATAAGCACCTCTGTCGGCAGCCATTTCAATAATTACCTTTTGTTTAATTTCCCAAACTGTTTTGTACAAATCTTTCATATCCTGAGGAATCTCAGCAATGTTTTGTACTGAACCGTTAGCAGAAATCAATTTGTTTTTCATCGAATCGTTCCATAGGTTCAATTTCACCAAGTCACGAAGAAGGTGTTTGTTCACTACCGCAAATTCGCCTGAAAGTACTCTACGTGCATAAATGTTTGAAGTATAAGGCTCAAAACATTCGTTGTTACCCAAGATTTGTGAGGTCGAAGCAGTTGGCATTGGTGCTACTAACAATGAGTTTCTTACACCATGTTCTTTTACTTTCGCTCTTAATTCTTCCCAATTCCAACGTCCTGACTCTGGTGTTACTCCCCACATATCAAATTGGAAAATACCTTGTGAGATAGGTGAACCAGCCCAAGTTTCATAAGGACCTTCTTTGATGGCTAGCTCCATAGATGCTTCCATGGCAGCATAATACATCGTTTCAAAGATGTCTTTATTTAATTGTTTTGCTCCTTCTGATTCAAAAGGCATTCTTAACAAAATAAATACATCTGCCAAGCCTTGTACTCCTAAACCGATTGGGCGGTGACGCATGTTTGAACGTCTTGCTTCCTCAACAGGGTAATAGTTACGGTCTATGATTTTATTTAAGTTTTTAGCTGCAACCTTCGTTACTTTATACAAAGCCTCGTGGTCAAACTCTTGGAAACCTCTTGCATTGGTTTTTAAGAATTTTGGTAAAGCTAGAGACGCCAAATTACAAACAGCAACTTCATCTTTAGAAGTATACTCCATGATTTCAGTACATAAGTTTGAAGACTTAATCGTACCTAAATTCTTTTGGTTTGATTTGCGGTTTGCATGGTCTTTAAATAACATATAAGGCGTACCTGTTTCAGTTTGAGATTCTAGAATCTCGAACCATAAATCCTGTGCCTTAATTACTTTGCGAGCTTTACCCGCTAATTCATAACTAGTATAAAGTTTTTCAAATTCTTCACCATAAGTATCTGCCAATCCTGGGCATTCGTGTGGACATAATAACGACCAAGTGTCATTGTCTTTTACACGTTTCATGAATAAATCAGGAATCCACAATGCATAGAATAAATCTCTTGCACGCATTTCTTCTTTACCATGATTTTTCTTTAATTCTAAGAAATCAAAAATGTCAGCATGCCAAGGTTCTAAGTAAACAGCAAAAGAACCTTTTCTTTTTCCACCGCCTTGATCAACGTAACGAGCAGTATCATTGAATACTTTCAACATCGGTACAATACCGTTTGAAGTACCGTTTGTTCCTTTGATATATGACCCTGTAGCACGGACATTATGGATAGATAATCCAATGCCACCAGCCGACTGAGAAATTTTTGCACACTGTTTTAATGTATCATAAATTCCTTCGATAGAATCGTCTTGCATCGTTAATAAGAAACAAGATGACATCTGTGGTTTTTGTGTACCTGCGTTGAAAAGCGTGGGAGTAGCATGCGTAAACCAACGTTCTGAGAGCAAATTGTAGGTTTCAATAGCACTTTCAACATCATTCCCATGAATACCAATGGCTACACGCATCAACATGTGTTGCGGACGTTCAGCAATCTTACCTTCCATTTTCAGAAGATATGACTTTTCTAACGTTTTGAAACCAAAGTAATCATAACCAAAGTCTCTGTCATAAATAATAGCAGCATCTAATTCTCCTGCATTTTTCTTAATGACATCATATACTTCTTTGGATAATAACGCTGCGTTTTCCCCAGTTTTTGGGTCTGTATAATTATAAAGACGCTTCATTGTTGCTGAAAACGACTTCAGAGTCTCTTTATGCAAATTAGAGACAGCAATTCTAGCTGCGAGCACTGCATAGTCGGGGTGCTTGGTTGTCATCGAAGCCGCCGTTTCTGCTGCTAAATTGTCTAATTCGCTCGTGGTTACTCCATCATAGAGCCCCGTAATAACTTTTTTAGCTACTTCGAGAGGCTGCACAAAGAATGGATCGAGACTATAGCAAAGTTTTTCGATTCGGGCTGTAATCTTGTCAAACTTTACAGACTCACGTCTGCCATCTCTTTTTATAACGTACATAATAACTCGGGTTTTTGTTGTGTTTGATTCAGAAAAATAAGAAAACAGGTTTAAATATAATCATTTTAAGAAATCAAATAATCATACCATGACTATATCATTCATACCAATTTGGTGGTGTTCAGATGAACACGAACCGTTTGTTTTTCATTCCGCAATCTCCATTATTTTTTATTCAAATCATTATTTTTTCTTTGAAAGGGAAAAATGATTTAAAATGATTGAATCTAAAATTTTGAGAATTTATATAATAGCTATCGCAAAGAAATCAAAATCTGATTCGATAGGCTAAATCTTTAAATAACTGCAAAGGCTTTTTGCTGGATGGTTTCGGTATGCACTTCAAAGATAACAATTTCTTAATCTATTCGCAATGAATAAATCGCTATTAAGAATCTAAAAAAAATACAAACTATGTGTTATGTACAATAGAAGTTTTGGTCTGATGCCATTCTAAGAAGTGTTCAACTTGGAATAATCATACAGAAAAAAAATATAAAAAATTTAGATTACTTTTTCTCAAAAACTTAAATCAAATTACCTTAAAAAAGTTTTTGAAACCACCAAAAAAAATGTAATTTTGCACCCTCAAATAGAAAAGTGCCTTTGTCCATTGTTATCAGTAATTCGTTTAATTTATCTTAAACACGTTGAATACTGTATCTCCCAATTTAACAACAGACTAATTATATACAAATACAGAGACGGCGGGGAATCGTCTCAAAATCAAAATATTACCATGAAACAAGGAATTCATCCAGATTACAGACCAGTGGTTTTCCATGATTTGTCTGCTGATTACAAGTTTTTAACGCAGTCATGTGTTAAAACTACTGAAACTACTGAATTTGAAGGAGAAACTTATCCAGTATTCAAAATCGAAGTTTCTTCTCAATCACACCCATTCTATACAGGTAAAAACGTATTGTTGGATACTGCGGGTCGTGTTGATAAATTCTACAAACGTTTTGGTGGAAAGAAATAATTCTTCCGCACAACAGGAGTCGAAATTAACAAAAAGCCTTTTAGAGAAATCTGAAAGGCTTTTTTGTTGTAAAATATCGGCAATATATCACGTATCTTTGTAGGTATAAACCTGTTGATGACAAACAGATAATATTTGAGTTATTAAGTGGCTGTTATTCATCCACTAATTTTGTATCATTACAACATATCATAAAATAATCTTGCCCTGCGGATGGGACCGTCCGTGCTAAGCTTTATGAATTTTATTCTTTTTGATGAAATACAGATTCGTCAGTCTTTGTTACCCCTCACTTTTACGCGCCCTGTTAGTGAAATCCGTATAGGTATACAAACCATCAGTCAGAAATGGCAGGACTTCCTAGGGAGCGATGTGTCATTTTATACACAAGATTATTTACAAGCCAAATACCCCCTCGTGTTGGCTGATGATAATATATTTATCAATGGTGCTGTTTGCCCTACAGCGCTATTAACAGAAGCTATTCTAGGATTAGCACCAGCAACGGCTTTAGTACAAGAAGGGCTTATTCTTGCTTATAGAAGCAAAACGATAGCCGATGTATTTGAAGATACCGTCGCTTTTGAAGAGGAACTCAGAATCGTTCGTCAAGCAATTGATATTTATACACACAATGGTGAACAGATTATTAGCGACTTCCAAAGAATCACTAAAAACAGGACATCACAGCCTATTAATGATAGATTTACAGCTTTTTACAATGAAGAACAGATTTTTATTGAAGAAGGAGTAGAGCTAAAAGCAGTCGTATTGGATGCTAGCAATGGCCCCATCTATTTAGGAAAAGGAGTAAACATCCAAGCAGGTGCTTTGATTCAAGGGCCTTTTGCTATCTGCGAGAACTCAGTAATTAATATGGGAGCTAAGATGAGGAGAAATACTACGATTGGTCCGTTCTCTAAAGTGGGCGGAGAAATCAGTAATTCCGTTATCTTTGGCAATTCAAACAAAGGACACGAAGGTTTCATGGGAAATTCCGTAATAGGCGAATGGTGTAATTGGGGAGCAGATACGAATAATTCTAATTTGAAAAATGATTATTCAAAAGTTGAATTGTGGAGTTACGTTACCAATCGATATGAAAATACGGGTTCGCAATTTGTGGGCTTAATCATGGCCGACCATTCTAAATGTGGTATCAATACGATGTTTAATACGGGTACGGTAGTAGGCGTAAATTGCAATATTTTTGGTGCTGATTTTCAACCAAAACATATTCCTTCGTTTTCGTGGAGTAATGGCAATGGAACGTTTAAAACATATCATCTTCGTAAGGCGAACCAAGTAGCACGTGCTGTATTGGAACGCCGAGGGAAAGCGTTTGATGGAGTAGAAGAACAAATATTAAAAGCAGTTTTTGAGCAAACTAGTGTTTAATTTGAAGATTTGAAAGTGTGGTAATTTGAAAATGTGGATGGAATAAAAATTAATTATTTTCAAATCATCAAATTTTCAAATCATCAAATGATGAGAGAAATCATTTTCAAATTTTCAAATGATCAAATTTTCAAATCGAAAAGAATAAATGTTATTTAAAGATATCCCGGGGTTAAGGTCTATTAAAGATACACTGATTCGATCGGTGCAGATGAACCATGTGGCTCATGCCCAATTGTTTCATGGAGCAGTCGGTGGCGCCAATCTGGCTTTAGCATGGGCTTATGCCACTTATATCAATTGCGAAGAAAGAGGAGAGGAGGATGCTTGTGGGAATTGTGCTTCGTGTGTCAAAATGGCAAAAATGGTGCATCCAGATATTCACCATATTTTCCCAACGCCTAGTGCCAAAGAAACCATCTTAGAATTATTGCCTACTTGGCGGAAGTTTTTAATGGAAAGTCCGTATCGTAGCCTAACCGACTGGCTGGAATTTACAGGAACAACGGGCAATAAACAAGGTATTATTCCTATTAAGGAAGCACATAATATCATTGATAAAATCTCGCTGAAAGCTTTTGAGGCTGAATATAAAATATTGATTATCTGGCAACCAGAATTAATGAACATAGAATCGGCGAATTCTTTATTGAAAATTTTAGAAGAACCGCCTATCAAAACCTTGTTTATTCTCGTATGTAATGATGCGAATAAGTTATTAACAACCATACTTTCTAGAACGCAAAGGGTGATGATTCCTGCACTTTCGGATGAAGACACTGTTGAGTATCTGGTTCAGAAAGAAGGCGTAGTTAAAGAAAGAGCCAAGCAGATTGCTTATTTATCAGAAGGGAATATCTCTAAAGCCGTTGCCCTGACAGGTCAAGATGGACAAGCACAACATGAGTGGTTTGCTAAATGGATGCGGATGGCTTATAAGCTGGATGCGGCTGCTTTGATAAAATTAGCCGACGAATTTGATACATTACCCAAAGAAGAGCAAAAAGGAATGATGGAATACGGATTGAATATTTTCAGAGATTTGTTACTCTGGAAAAACGGTGCGGAGGTTTTAGTAAGGTTAGAAGGAGAGGAGCTTACCTTCGTTCAGAATTTTTCGAAAGCAGTAAAAATAGAAGCCATCGAACAGATTGTACAGGAATTCGGTCAAGTATATTATTATTTAGAACGAAACGCAAGGGCGAAGATTTTACATTTAGATTTATCATTAACCGTCGGTAGATTGTTTAAAAGTTAATAAAATTATTCATAATAAAAGCTTACAGCTTACAGCTCAAAGCTAATAAGTCAACCATGAGTACAATAAAATTAGGAACGAGAGGGTCAAAACTAGCCCTTTGGCAAGCATACTTCATCAAAGAAACACTAGAAAAAGGCGGCTTATCTGTTGAAATCGTCATTATTAATACTAAAGGAGACCAAATATTAGACCGCTCGTTGTCAAAAATCGGCTCAAAAGGTGTATTTACAGAAGAATTAGAAGAAAAACTTCGTTCTGGAGAAATTGATATAGCACAGCATTCTGCCAAAGACTTACAGTCGGAATTGGCGGAAGATTTAGCATTAATTGCTTTTACCGAGCGTGAAAAAGTAAATGATGTTTTGGTAAGTTTTAATAAAAATCTTTCTTTAGAAAATGGAGAACCTTTTGTAGTGGGAACTTCTTCTACACGTAGAGTGGCAATGTTGAAACACTTTTACCCACATATCCACACTGTAGATATGCGTGGTAATTTACAAACACGTTTAGCTAAACTAGAAAGCGGCGTTTGTGATGCTTTATTATTGGCTTATGCAGGCGTACATCGCATGGGTTATGAAGAACATATCGCAGAATTAATTTCGCTTGATACCTTTACGCCTGCTGTGGGGCAAGGCTCTGTTGCCATAGAATGTGCAGCGAGTTTGGATGCTGAAAAGAAAGCCAAAATCAGAACATTGTGTAACCATCCTGAAACGGAGCAACAACTATTAGCAGAACGTGCTTATCTGAGACGTTTGCAAGGAGGTTGTAGTATTCCTGTTTTTGGACTAGCTCAGCCTACTGAAAATAACGAATTGGCTATGACGGGAGGAATCATCAGTTTAGATGGGAAAGAAATCTTAAAAGAGACTATTACAGGAACAGATGCTGTTGCTGTGGGCGAAGCGCTAGCTGAAAAGATTTTAAGTTTGGGTGGAGACAAAATTTTGAAAGATATTCGTGCAGGACTGAACAGTTAGTAATTAGTATTTTATATTAATATTTAAAACTCATCACTCACAATTCACAACTCTTACTTATAATGTCTGCTGAAAAGATATTCAAAAAACTTCGTTTAGATAGCGATAAAGCATTGTTGATTGTGAATGCTCCCTCAGAGTATGTGTCATTATTAGAAGATGTAAATTATGATACCGAACCAAGAGCGGAGGGGATTTATGATTTTGTACAAGTGTTTGCCATTCAGCAAGCTGAACTAGAGACTTTGATGAAATCGGTGGGTAAGGCTGGTAAATTTGATTGTGTTTTCTGGGCTTGTTACCCTAAAGGAACAGGAAAAATAAAAAGTGACATCAAACGTGAAACTGTTTGGACAGCATTTGATTTAATTGAACTTCAAGCGGTATCGCAAGTAGCCATTGACGAAACTTGGTCAGCCTTGCGTGGCAGACCTGTAACAATGGTAGGAAAGTAATTGATTTGAAGATTTGAAAATGTGAGAATTTGAAAATTAAATATTTATCAAAAATATTTTCAAATCTTCAAATTCCCACATTTTCAAATTAAAAGAATTATTTCAATGCTTTATTAATTGCCTCATTCGCTAATTTCTCCATGATTTTATAGCAACTGATGGTTGGGTGTACGCCATCTTCAGCCATTTCTTTACTCAATCCATTTCTTTCATCTTTCAGAGGAGTAAAATAGTCAAGATAAACCAAATTGTTTTGTTTGGCTAATTGTTTAATCCCTTCGTTTAATGCTATTACTTTAGCTGGAACGTCTTGAATTTCTTTTCTCCAAGGAAACGCAAACGCAGGCATTACCGAAGCCAAGATTACTTTGATATGATTCGCTTTAGCGATTTCTATCATTGATTGATAGTTTGACAACGTATAGTCTTGCATATAGTCACCCGTATTTTCGGCAATATCGTTGATACCAATATTGATGATAACCACTTTTGGTTTCAAAGCCACTACATCCTGACGAAAACGAAGTAATGTTTGCGGAGAAGTTTGTCCACTGATACCCCTTCCTACATAATTATTGGTATTGAAAAAATCTGGGTCAGCCGATACCCATCCTTCGGTGATAGAATCTCCTGTAAATACTACCCTTGTTTTACCTTGTTTAGGTTCACCTATTTCGACATTGGCTTTTTTGTATTTTACCAAATTAGCCCAATCTCTTTTTTCTCTTTCAGCATTTTGTTTTGAAAACGTTTCTAATTGCTCTTCACTAAATTGCTGTTCCCATTTGTTTGGATAACGTTTTTTAAGATAACCTTGTAATTTCAACCAATCTCCAAAACGCTCATACCAAGTATCCGTCGGTATTTTTTGTTTATTCATGCCAAAGCCATGACCGCCCCTTTCGTAAATATGTATTTCTACAGGTTGTCCAGCGGCTTTCCAATCTAAATACAATTGTGCATTAGCAGGAGCAAAACCCAACTGGTCGTCGGAAGCGAGTGCGATAAAGATAGGTGTTTTTGCTTTAGGAATATTTTTGATATCGTCGAGTGCTTTGGTATAGGGATAAATCGGTGCAATGAAATTTGGTTTACTCTCTTCAGTAGCTTGATAAATAGCGCCTAATGTTAAAGTTCCTCCTGCCGAAAAGCCCATCATGCCTATTTTAGTAGGGTCGATGTCATATTTTTCAGCATTTTTTCTAATGTATTTAATGGCTGTAGAAGCATCTTGAATGGCCAAAGGAATAATAGGAGCGTTTTCTTCATCCAAGGTTTTGAAATTACCCATTTTACCCATTAATTCTTTTACAGGGTCGTTGGTGAAACTTCTCGCCACTCTGTATTTCAAGACAAAGGCAGCAATACCTTTTGAGTTTAAATATTTGGCTACCTCAATGCCTTCGTTATCAATCGAAAGCGTATGAAAAGCACCGCCTGGAGCAATTAATATGGCTGTGCCTGTAGCTTTTTCTTTATCGGGTAAATAAGCAGTGATGCTAGGGTCAGCTACATTATAAACAATTTTGGTATTGAATTGATTAGTGGTGTTTTCAGCTTCTGACCAAGTCCAACTTTCGGAACCAGGGGCTTTGTTTGGATACAATTTGATGACTTCTTGGGCGAAAGAGGAGGCACTAATGAGCAAGATGCTACAGAAAATAGATACAATTTTCATGGTTTAAATTAAAATTTGAGAGGGTTTTATTGAGTGATATATTTGATAATCAATGTTAATCAAAAATTACTTAATATTCATCACACTTTATGATTTTTAAAACATAGTGAAACTAATTCTTGCATTGAACACTGTACAAGGTTTTATCAATAAGATTCTGGCTATCCATTCAAAAAATAGTATATTTAATTTTCATCCATTCATCCAACTAAATATCCATCGTTTGACATGAATTCAAACAGCAAAATACTCT
Organism: Arcicella sp. GW821-FHT09D11; assembly: GCF_059416265.1. Classification (NCBI taxonomy): domain Bacteria; kingdom Pseudomonadati; phylum Bacteroidota; class Cytophagia; order Cytophagales; family Flectobacillaceae; genus Arcicella; species Arcicella sp. GW821-FHT09D11. The sequence goes on from NZ_JBWKOV010000002.1 coordinate 470,434, forward strand.
TATACTTTATTGCATCCACTATTACTTTTCAAACTTTCTCACAGAGTAAACGAAAAGACTACCTCGTGACTTTTAGTACTCCTTTTGGAGAAATGCATGCTATTTTGCACAATCAAACACCCCAACACAAAAAGAATTTTTTGAAACTGGTAGACGATAAATTCTATGATGGATTACTCTTTCATCGTATCATCAAATCATTTATGATTCAGGGAGGCGACCCCAACTCAAAAAAAGCCAAAGAAGGTGAATTATTGGGCAATGGTGATGTAGGCTATAAAGTGCCTGCTGAAATTACGCCTGAATTGTTTCATAAAAAAGGGGTAATAGCCGCCGCTCGTGATAATAATCCCGAAAAGGCCTCCTCGGGCTGTCAGTATTATATCGTTCAAGGACAGGTTTGGAATGACTCAACTTTGGCTAGACAAATGGCTAGGAGCCCTTTGAGAACTTATACTGAGGAACAAAAAAATGTTTATAAAACCATTGGTGGCACACCTCATTTAGATGGAAATTACACAGTTTTCGGACAAGTAATTGATAATCTTTGGGTGATAGATTCAGTGGCTAGTCAGCCAAGAGACAAGAATAATCGTCCTTTGAAAGATATTGCCATGAAAATTACCTGTAAAAAGATGCGGAAAAAGAAGATTACTAAGTTGTATGCATATACGTTTGGAGAGTAAATGTTTAGAGAAAAACATTAATCTCTTATATAATATGTTTAATTAGTTATGGTGAAATATTTTTTCGAAATTCCGCTGTTTGAGCGAAGCGAGTTTCGGAATTTCTTGAATTTCTTTTGCGGTCCGCCGCGCGGTTACTTTTCTTGTTTCAAGACAAGAAAAGTAAGCAGTAGAGAATGGGTTTTTACTTTCTAATTTATCTAATAAAACTCTTATAAATGAAAAAACAATCTAAATAGATTTTTGAATATAATGTCAAAAAAGAAAATACTAATCACAGGATCAAATGGGCTGTTGGGACAAAAGCTAGTTTCATTACTGGCGAATCAAGCGGATATTCATTTGATTGCTACTGCCCGTGGCAACAATCGTTTGTCGTTTACAGATGGCTATGAATATCAGGAAATGGATATTACTAATCCCGAACAATTAGTGGAGGTAATTGAAAGGATTCAGCCTAATGCTATTATTCATACTGCTGCCATGACCAATGTTGACCAGTGTGAATTTGAGAAAGATTTGTGTTGGGCAATGAACGTAAAGGCTGTTGAATATTTGGCGGAGGCTTGCGAAAAGCACGACATTTATCTTTGCCATCTTTCTACGGATTTTGTTTTTGATGGAGTAGCTGGGCCATATTCAGAGGAAGCTCAACCTAGTCCAGTAAGTTATTATGGTTGGACGAAGTATGCCGCCGAAGAAGTGGTAAGACGTTCGACATGTCGTTGGAGTATTGCCAGAACAGTTTTAGTATACGGAATCGTTTCAGATATGAGTCGTAGTAATATTATTTTATGGGTAAAGAAATCGTTGGAAGAAGGCAAAAATATCAAAGTAGTAACCGACCAGTTTCGCACGCCTACTTTGGCAGAAGATTTAGCCAAAGGTTGTTGGTTGATGACTGATAAAGAAGCAGAGGGGATTTTTCATATTTCGGGAAAAGACTTTTTAACACCTTATGAAATGGCGATTAAAACGGCTGATTTCTTTCACTTAGATAAATCACTCATTAGTACAGCTAACGCTAATAATTTCACACAACCTGCCAAACGCCCACCGAGAACGGGCTTTATTTTGGACAAAGCTATTGCTATTTTAGGTTATAATCCCGTAAGTTTTGAAGAAGGGATTTCGATTGTGGCAGAGCAGACGGAAGCTTTATTGTAATTGACCTCGTTTACTCATGAGGCTGTCTAAAAAGAAAACCACTGCCAAATATTCTTTGGTTTGCAACCTCACCCCTAACCCCTCTCCTTCAGAGAGGGGAACTTTTGGGCTCAAAAAGCCCATCTCTGAAGGAGAGGGGGTTGGGGGTGAGGTATTTCGCAGAATAATATTTGGCTGTGAAAACTTTTCGGACACCCTCATGACTTTAAGTCATGGCATGAGTTTAGTCCGTCAAACAACAAAAATCCCTACAAGAAATCAATTCCTGTAGGGATTATTATTGAGTTGAATATCACTAAAGATTCAATTTCTTCAATTCTTTCACCGCAAAATCTGCTGCTCTGGCTGTAAGTGCCATATACGTAAGCGATGGATTTACACATGATGCAGAAGTCATCGCAGCACCATCCGTCATAAATACGTTTTTCACAGCGTGTACTTGGTTATGGGCATTCAATACCGAAGTTTTAGGGTCGCGTCCCATACGAGCAGTTCCCATTTCGTGAATAGCCATTCCTAAATAAGAACCATTGTCATACGTTTTTACATTTTTCACACCTGATGATTCCAACATTTCCTTCGCGTCGTTTGCCATATCGATACGCATTTTCTTTTCGTTTTCACGTAAGTCAGCATCAAACACAACTACTGGCATTCCCCACTTATCTTTAGTGGTTTTGTCAAGGAACATTCTGTTTTCGTAGTATGGTAATGTTTCACCGAAACCTCCAAAGCCCATCGACCAGTTACCTGGCTGAGTTACTTCGTTTTTGTAGTCAGCACCAAAAGTAAGTTCTGCGACATTGCGTTGCCAGCCTTGGCGACTTGCACCACCTTGGTAACCAAAACCACGTAAGTAGTCACGTTTGTCTGAACCAATGTTACGATAACGAGGTACATAAATACCATTCGCTCTACGTCCATAATAATATTTATCTAAATCGCCTTCCCAAGTGCCTGAAGCACCCGTACGGAAATGGTGATCCATCAAGTTGTGACCTAACTGTCCAGAATCATTACCCATTCCTTCAGGGAAACGGTTTGAAACAGAGTTCATCATCAAGGCAGTAGAACCGATAGTACTACCACACACAAAGATGATTTTAGCAAAATACTCGCGGTCTTGCATTGTTACGGCATCACGCACACGCACGCCCGTCGCTTTTTTCTTGTTTTCATCGTACACGATTTCTCTTACGATTGAATCAGGACGTAAAGTTAAACGACCCGTTTTAGCGGCTGGAGGTAGCGTACAAGACTGCGTACTGAAATAGGCACCAAACGGACAACCCAAAGAACATTTGTTACGATATTGACAAGAAGAACGACCAATACCTAGTTGTTCTTTAGCTGCTGCTGAAAGGTTAGCTACACGTCCCATCGTAAGGTTACGACCAGGGAAGTTTTTCTCAAGACGTTGCTTCACTTCTTTCTCTACACAGAACATTTCCATTGGTGGAAGGAATTCGCCATCAGGCAATTGAGGCAACCCTAATTTTTCTCCTGAAATACCAGCGTATTTCTCTACATAAGAATACCAAGGAGCAATGTCTTTATAACGAATTGGCCAGTCAACTGCGATACCATCTTTTAAGTTAGCTTCAAAGTCAATATCACTCAAACGGTAAGATTGACGACCCCACATGATTGATTTTCCACCAACGATGTTTGGACGATACCAGTCAAAACGTTTTTCTTCTTTATATAATGAATCTGAATCATTCATCCAGTATTTTTCCGTCATTTCATTATATGGATAATCACGGGCTAATTTTGGGTGAGATTCTTTTTGTTCTATCGTTAAGCGACCATTGTATTTCATTTCCCAAGGGTCTTTCATGGCGTTTTCGTAGCCAGTAACGTGTTCTAATTGCTTACCTCTTTCAAGCATTAGTACTCTTAAGCCTTTTTCGGTTAATTCTTTAGCAGCCCAACCACCAGAAACACCTGAACCAATTACAATGGCATCATAAGTCATTCCTTTAACTGCATCTATATTCAAATTTGACATCTCTTGATATGAGTTTTAAGCTTTAAGCTTTTAGCGGTCAGCTTTTGTTTTATAAAATAAAATTGGAAAAGAAATCTGTGAAAAGTAGAGCATAAACTTAAATCTCATCGCTCATTTCTCAAAGCTATTATAATGCCCACGCTTTTTGCCCTGGCTTCAACGGTACACAACCTTGGAATTTCCCTGGAATCGGAAGGTATTCTAATGCTTTAGTAGCACCGATTTCAGACGTAAAGTAGCCAGTTACCGTCAATTCTTTCATTCTTAAGAAGAAAGGCTTGTCGGTTGTAGTACTTAGTTTAACCATTTCATTTTTCTGAGCAGTATCTAATTCCACAAAACCTTTTCCAAATTTAGCTTTGCTATCAGCATCTAATTTTGCCAAACCTGCATAGAATTTTTCTTGATCTTCTTTTTTATAACAATCACGCATGACACGTACAATGAATTTTTCAGCGCCAGCAGCTTTCGCACCAGGAGTATCAGTGGTTGGAATAATAATATCAGCAACCTCCGCAAGCAACGCTTCTTGCTCAAGACTCACGCTTACACTGTTGCCAGTATTGATAATTTGTCCCATTACTCCTGCCATTAAAGGGGCAGAAAGCACACCTCCCATCAGAAGGGCAACTCGTTGGACGGCTTCTCTACGGTTCATATTTTGGTTAAATAATTGATTATTAGATTATTAAAAAACGTTGTACTCAGCAGTTTATACTTTTTAGTAAAGTAAAGAAAAAAACGTTATCAAATTACTCCTAGTATAAGTTTTTATTGAAATAGTTTAATTCTGCCCTGTGTTATTATGGAGTTTATGAGATAAAGGTTCATGAGTTTTTTTAGTTGATAAGATTATGAGTGCACTTTTACGTTTACAAAGTTTAAATTTGAACCTTATAAATATTAGCATTTCTCTAAGCTTTAAACCTTTAACTTCTAAACTCATAAACATTAACCTCTAAACCTTAAACTCATAAACCTTCAACTTATAAGCTCATAAACTCTTATGGCTCATCGTAAATACTAAAACACCCCCTGCCATAATTTGTTGATGCGTAATGAATTTCTGTGTAAAAGGCTTTCCATTCAATGTGGCCGATTGAATATATGGCGCTTTTGCCGAATTACCTTTCGCAATAATCTTAAATTGCTTTCCGTTAGGCAACTGGAGCGTCGTTTCATCAAAAGTTGGGCTACCAATCACATAATTTGGCGTACCCGGACAAACGGGGTAATAGCCCATCATACTAAAAACCAACCAAGCTGACATCTGTCCACCATCTTCGTTGCCACTCATTCCACCTGCCGAAATATCGTATTCTTCTTTAATAATCTGGCGTACTTTAGCCTGTGTTTTCCACGCCTGATTAGCAAAAGGATATAGATACACGATTTGATTGTTGGGTTCATTGCCATGCCAATAATAGCCTTGGTCGAATAGCGTATCTAGCTTTTCTATAAAGCGTTTTTGCCCACCAATGTGTTTTATCAAGCCTTCAACATCTTGTGGTACATAGAAGGTATATTGAGCAGGCGAGCCTTCGGTAATAAAACTACTACGTTGTGCAAAGGGGTCGAATTTAGCAATCCAACTACCATCAGCATAACGCCCACGAGCGTAGCCAGTTTGTGGGTCTATTACATTTTGGTAGTTCTTAGAACGTTTCATCAAGACTTCATAATCAGCTTTTTCGCCCAGCTTTTGGGCTACTTGAGCTAATACAAAATCGTCATAAGCATATTCTAAAGTACGCGAAACCTGTTCTCTTTTATGGAAAGCTTGCCAAACGGAATCTTCAAGGGGGATATAATTGTATTTTAAGTAAGATGCCAATGCCCTTCTTCCTTTGCCTTCTTCATAACTTTTTTGGTCTGTATTTACTTCAAAAGCATTTTTACGCATATATTGATAAGCCGTTTTAATATCAAAACCTTTGATACCCTTGATGTAGGCATCACCAATGGCCGCAATGGCGTGGTCGCCAATCATGGCAGCAGTATAATGATTCCAGCATGGAAAAATAGGCAACCAAGTACCTTGTTCTGCTTTTTTGACTAAAGATTGCATCATATCTGCGGTTACTTTAGGTTCTAGCAACGTATGCAATGGATGTACCGCTCTGTAAGTATCCCACAGGTTATAATCTTCATAATAATCAAAACCTTTGGCTTTGTAAATGTTATCATCATCGGCAAAACCAGTGTAAGAACCATCAATATCCGAGAATATTCTGGGTGTAAGTTTGGTATGATATAAGGCAGAATAAAACAAGGTTTTATCATATTCTGTGCCTTTTACTTGAATTTTACTAAGGGCTTTATTCCAAGCTAAATTTGATGCTTGACGGGTTTTTGAAAAATCCCAATGATTGATTTCGCCTTCCAGATTCTTTCGCGCTCCTTCCAAACTAGTAAACGAAGTCCCAATACGCACTTTCACTATTTTATTGCCGAATTGCGCATAAGCCCCAACAGCCTGTTTTTGTCCATTGCCTTGTGCTTGTACAGATTTGGCATTTATATCATTATTCTTCCAAGTGCCATAATCTGTAAAAGATTGGTCAAATTGAATGACAAAATATCCACTGAAACCTGCGGGCTTACCAAAACCTTGATAAATCCTGTGGACGGGATTATAACCAACTATTTCATTTTTTTCAGGATGAATCTCAACAAAGCCTTCGCCTTCGTCCGAATTGGGTTCAATCATTACATAGTTATCCTGATGTTGGCTAAAAGCAAATTGTAAAAATCCTGCACGAGAAAGAGCCGTCATTTCAGCTTTGATATTCCCTTTTTTCAGATTTACCTGATAATAATAAGGCTTTACTATTTCAGTTTTTCGGTCGAAATCACTCCCTCTGTCTGTTGTATTCACATTCAATTTTCCAGACATTGGCATGATAGTAACACTGCCATAATCTTGCACACAACTACCATTCATCCAGTGTGTTCCTCTAAAACCCTGAATTTTAGTATCGTTATAATAAAAAGGAGGAATACACTTTAATTCAGTAGCGCGGGTTTGGGGCGTCCAAGAGGTCATGCCTTGTGGCACACCGATGGCTGGTACAATTTGTCCTTTCATTTCCGACCCCGCTTCACTGTGTTTTTTAGCACTTTCTGTTGTACTGGGTGCCGAGCCAATCAATGGATTTACATAATCGACGGGTTGTTTTTGGGCTATGCTTGCTAAGGGAAATAACAAAGCGAGAAGAATATTTCTTTTGCTCATTTTATTGAAAATATGTTGCTTCGATTTTTTCGTAATATTTTTATAAAGTAGGTTAAATTGGTATTTTTCTAGACTTTCAAAAACCATTTCTGGCGATATAAAAAATACAAAAAGCCCAATTGTACTAAAACAATTCCTGTTGCTAATCCCACAGGTTGCCATGTGGTACTAAGTTGTTGAATTAATCCTCCGAACAAATAATTGGCTGTAGACTCAAAGTTAATTAAGCCATGAGCGGCCATGTAAATGGTAATGGAATTCATACCAATCCAAACGAATGGTGCTATCCAGAATTTGATGGCTAGCACATCTATCACCAAATAAAAGAAAGCCATAAACAGTAAACTAAAACCACCTGAGCAAAGTACAAAAGAGCTTGTCCACATGATTTTATTAATCGGAAAAAATGGATTCCAAAGCCAAGCTAATAGGATACAAACAATGCCACTAGCTGATATTACAAATACCTTTTTTAATTTAGCAATATTGGTTAATAGTAAGAACTGCCCTGTAAAAACGCCTAATAGCGCATTGCAAATTGCAGGTAAGGTTGATAACAGCCCTTCAGGGTCATAAACCTTTCGATGAAGTTTTCCGGGAAGGAAAAGTCGGTCGAGATGAGCTGATAAATTGCCTTCTTTGGTCAAAATACCAGCACCAAAATTGGGGACAGGTACATAGTTCATCAGTAAAAAATAGCCTATAAGAATACCGAAGAAAATAAAGATTTGTGTTCGGAGGTCTGTATAAATAAAGATAATACCTGCGAATAAACAAGAAAGTGCGATTCTGCCTAGTACACTGGCAATGCGTGTATTTTCACAACCTTGCCATTTGAATAAACCATTGACGATTGTACCAAGAATAATCAGGATGACGGCTCTTTTTAATAAGCTTTTTAAAATTTTACTTTTAGGGTTTTGATTTGCTAACTGTTTTCCAATGCTATATGGCATCGAAATCCCAGCAATAAAAATAAAGAGAGGGAATATTAAATCATAAAAAGTAAAGCCATTCCAATCTGAGTGGTGTAATTGGCTAGACATCCAATTGATAAGCATATTGTCAGAGACTTTTGCCCATTCATGAATTAAGCCTTCGCCACTGATTATCCAAAACATATCAAAGCCTCTGAGGGCATCAAGTGATTGTAAACGCGAGGAAGGGCTACTTTTTTGCATAAGGGATGTCTATAAATTTATACAATTTACATTTTCATAATGGCTCTTGAAAACAATAGCTTTGCACCAAAAAAACTCTTTGATACAAAGCTATTGATAAGTAAGCGTAATCAACTAAATCTTAATACCCAGGATTCTGAGTTAATGAGGTGTTTAATTGTAAAGCATTTGTCGGAATTGGGAAAAGGCGTTTTTTAATATCCTTATCAGTTTTTGCTCCCCAAGTATCTTCATATTTACCAAAACGAATCATATCATTACGGTGCCAAGTTTCCCAAGCGAACTCTCTAGCTCTTTCTTCGTAAAGTTGTTGTAAAGTAACAGAAGTCCAAGCTGTTGAAGTAGTACGTTTGCTTCTTACTTCATTTACTAATGAGATAGCCGTTTGTCCGTTCGTAGCAGAACCTCCTCTAGCAATTGCCTCAGCTTTCATTAACAATATATCTGCATATCTGAAAATCGGTACATCGTTGTTTTGATTTCTAGTTGCCGAAGTACTGTCAGCATAAAATTTGTTGTTACGATAACCCATATTCCAAGCTTTCTCATCATTTCCTAAATCAAAAGTGGCAGGTTTTTTAATGATAACATCTGGGGTAATATCTACTTGATAAGTCAAAGCAGCCCCAGCATCTGCACCTTTATAATCTTCGTCATAACCTTGTTTGGTTGTGGATACCGTTACAGGTACACCCTTGTAGTCAAATTGCTTACCCGTAATCCATTGCTGATTTCTTACGTCTTTAGGGTCATTGTAATAGGCATAGTATTCTGGTAAAGTACTTGATGCCGAACTTGGTGTAAATGGTAAACTGAATTTAGCACGCAATGATCTTGGTATCGAGTATCGAGCATAAAACATATACCCATTCGGAGCGGAGGCATCAAAAGGAATGGCAAAAATAAATTCCTTGATTTGCGGACCATTATTGACGAAAAACATTTTACGATAATCACTTTCAATGGCATATTTTCCTGAACTGATGATGTTATCACAAGCCGTGATAGCATCGTTCCAACGAGCAGTACCTGTGTAAACTTCAGCATTCAAATACATTTTTGCTAATATAGCATAGGCAGTATATTTGTTCGGACGACCATACGTTTCTTGACCAACTACTGTGCTTAGGTTCGGAATACTTTCTTGTAATTCTTTTTCAATAAACTTAAATACATCAGCTCTAGCGGTTGTTTTAGCCGTAGTTGTATCACCAAATTTTGTTGAAATGGGAATATTTCCCCACATATCCATCATCATAAAGTAACATAAAGCACGTATAGTCTTTAACTCTGCCAAACTGGTTTGTTTTACAGTAGATTCTGGTGCTTTTGAAATCAAGAAAATATTCTGATTACTTGTACTGATGGTACTTGTCAACCATGCCCAAGCACTTTGTACGTGTGCGTTATCTTGGTTCCAAGTATGTTTGTGATGTTGTTCATAACGTCCGCCATCATACCAGTTTCCTCCACGTGCAGGTAAAATTGCTTCATCTGTACTCAACGACTGTAAAAACCAGTAGTCAGTTGCATAATTTTGACGAAAAGCATTGTACGTTGGGCCTGCAGCTTGGATAAACTGTGTAGGGGTTTGAGGGAAAATCTCTGGCGTTAGTTGTGTTGTTACGGGGACATCAAGGTCATGGCAAGCCATTAATCCACTTATGCTTGCAATGGTTATTATTAATTGAAATATTTTTTTCATCTGTTTCTAGCATTAATAGTTTTGAACAGCACCTAATTTTCTAAGACGAAATCTCAAAAAATATTATTTATTCAGCTAATTGCTTCATAGGTACTGTTTGAATTATTGTAAATGTTTTTAGAATGAGGCGGAAACACCAAACAAGAATGTACGTGTTTTAGGATAGAAGTTGTTAGCATCTACACCTGGTGCTGTACCACCTTGATTGATTTCAGGGTCGATACCTTTATAGCCTGTAATCACAAACAAGTTGTTTACTGAAGTATACAAACGAATACGTTTGATGTTTTTGGTAATATTCTTGAATGAATAACCCAAAGTAGCATTGTCTAAACGCAAGTAGCTACCATTTTCTAAGAAACGTGATGAGTAACGATAAGAGTTAAAATCGTTTGCGGATTCTTCGGCAACTTCAACAGGAATATTGGTAAATCTTGCTGTACTTGGTCTGAATAAATCTGCACGAGTAATATTCATGATTTTGTTGCCTAAAACTGCACGCATGAAAATATTCAAGTCGAAGTTTTTGTACGTAAAATTGTTTGACCAGCCTATTAATAACTTAGGTTGTGCATTTCCCAAAGCTTTGTAGTCTTTTACACTAATAGGTTTGGTAGTTAGTTCGCCTTTTGCATTATAGTATTGCGAAACACCATTGGCATCTTTTCCTGCGTACTCATAAGTAAAGAATTGTCCAATTGGTTGTCCTGCTACAATCAACTGTACTGTTTCTCCAGTTTGTCCTGCACCATCAGGTTGTACAATTTTAACTGAATCTGTTTTAAGTGTTGAATTAGAAAGGCTGACAATTTTGTTTTGATTATGCGCTAAGTTGATGGTAGTATTCCAAGAAAAGTTTTGGGTTTTAACAGCATTTACATTTAATGTAAATTCTACGCCTTTGTTGCTCATTTTTCCAACGTTGGCTGTTAATGAACCATTTGGATATAATACAGTACTCACGGGATACGTCCAAATCAAATCAGAAGTCGTTTTGTCATACACTTCCAATGTACCGCTTACTTTTCCTTTCAAAATAGCGAAATCAAGACCTAAGTTAGATGTCGCTGTTTTTTCCCAACCCAAATCTGGGTTTTCGTTTTGTAATGCACCAATAGCTGATAATTGAGAACCATTGTAATAGAATGTACCAATGTTCCCATAAATCAACTTGGTTGTATAAGGACTAAAACCTAAAGAGTTACCTGTTACACCATAACTAAGACGTAATTTTAATTCACTGAAAACCTGTTGTTTTTCCATGAATCCTTCTTGGTCAACTCTCCAAGCGAAACCTACTGCTGGGAAATACCCCCACTGTTTGTTCAAGCCAAATACCGAAGAACCATCACGACGGATTGACCCTTGCAATAAGTACTTGTTTTTGTAATTATAATTAACACGACCAAAATCTGAAATTAAACGTACTTGTTGATAATTATCACCGCCATAATTTACCCTGAATGAGTTAACGGCATAAGGATTTCCTAAACCTAAATTGTTGTAACCAACCGCATCAACTGGGAAGTTTGTACTAGTTGCTTGGAAGCCGTCGCCATTGATACTTTCTTGCCAAGAATAACCCACTACAGCATTAATTGAATGGTCTCCAATTTGTTTGTCCCAAGTAAGATAGGTTTCTAATAAGTTCTGGGTATTTTGATACGCATTTCTTGTTGCCAGACCATTGGCACCTACTAAAGTGATGAAAGATGGGTTTCCCGGAGGTTCTGGTGTGCTACGAATATTATTATAATATTGTGTATAATAACTATTGTAGTATGCACCATAATTTGTTTGGAAATTTTGGTACGAGAATTTAACATCATAGGTAAAGCCTAAAGGAAGTTTTAACTGCCCGAAGAAAGTACCAATTAAACTCTTGTATTTCAAGCGTTCTTGTCCGTTTTCAATCAAAGAAACAGGGTTATAATAACTAGATTTGTTGAAGTTATCATAAAAAGAACCGTCTGCGTTATGTACAGGAACTGTTGGCAAATAAGTCAACATTTGTGCTAAAACAGTGTTTCTGTAAGGAACCCATTTGGCATCACTTACTGAATTGGTTACTGATAAACCCAATTTCAAATTATCGTTAAATGCTTTTTGTTCGATAGATAATCTTGCTACTACACGATTCAAAGCACTTGATTTTACAATACCTTCTTGGTCGAAGTAATTGATACTTGCATTGTAAATCGTATTTTCGTTTCCACCACCAAATGAAATATTATGGTTTTGGCTAATTGCTGAACTACGTTGAACAGCATCTTGCCAGTTGGTATTTGCCCCTAAATCATCCTCTGGTGATAAAGCTTGTCCATTTTTCGTTAAAAATGTTTTCAACTGAGTAGCATCCATCATGTTGTATTGCTTAGACACTTTGTCGATTGCCATATACGAACTATATGAAACCTGCATTTGCCCTTTATTAGCACGTTTTGTCGTAACCATGATTACACCATTGGCAGCACGGTTACCATAGATTGCAGTAGCAGCAGCATCTTTCAAGATGTCCATCGTCGCAATATCATCTGGTGCAATCAACGAAATATCAGCCCCTGGTACGCCATCAATTACAAACAATGGTGATTGTGCACCATCACGAAGTGAAGACACGCCACGTAAAATAATAGCGGCCGCACGGTTAGGGTCACCACTACGAGTAATGTTTAAGCCTGGCACTTTACCTTGTAATAACTGGCCAACATCACTGATGGCTCCTCTGTTCATATCCTCTGGTTTGATAGTTGTAATAGCACTTGTCAAGTTTTTACGCGACTGCGTACCATAACCTACTACTACTACTTCTTCCAAACTTTGGTTTTCAACTAACATAGATACGTTGATTACCGAACGACCATTCACCACAACTTCCTGTTTCTGATACCCCACAAAAGAGAAAATCAAGGTGTTGTTTCCATCAGGTACCGCAATTTTATACTGTCCTTTTGTATCGGTTGCAGTACCTCTGTTGGTGTTTTTTACCAATACCGAAACCCCTGGCAATGCTTGTCCTTTTTCATCGGTGATGGTTCCGCTGATTGTTTGTTCGGCGATTATTTCGTTTGGGATGAGCGATTGAATGTTTTCTCTTTCAGCACTCGCTTTTTTGCGAAGAAGAATACGATTGTCAATTACTTCATACGAAATATTTAAGGGTGTAAGAAGGTCTTCTAAAACCTTTGATAATTTATCGTCAGTAAAATTGAAAGACACAATTTGCTCTGCCTGAATGGCATTTGGGCTATAGACAAACTTAACATCTGCTTTCTTCTCTAGCTGGAACAATACCTTTTTAATAGTACTCGACCCAGTTCTTAGCGTAATACTTTTATTGAGTACCTCTTGCGAAAAAGCACTGTTTGCGAGAGAAATCCCACAACAGATTATCGAGAGGAATAGTTGGGTAATGGTAATTCGCATCGCTTTGGAGAGAATCTTTTTAAATGATAATTTTTTTTTCATACTTTTAACTGTTTTTAAACTGTGAAATGTGGAAAAACAAACCCTAAGCATCGTTGCGATGCCACCGAATTGGCGTTTGGTGGGGTTTTCTAAGGCCGGTAATGCTCGTAACATTATCGGCTTTTTCTTGTGAAAGCGACTATGTTTTCATGGAGTTAATGGGAATTAAGAGTTTTGAGTTATTTTAGCTTTAAGTAATGAGCAGTGAGCTTTGAGCAACAAAATTTTTAGTCATGACCTTTTTAGGTTTTATCCAGAAGATAATTGAATGATTAACAGCTCATTGCTCAAAGCTGATAGCTCAAGGCTAACAGCTTATTGACATCCAACGCCATTGACAAAAATCACCGTTCCACGCTGTTCGTAAGTAGCGTTGATGGATTTACAGATTAAATCAAGTTGGCTGTGTAATGGAATTTCATTCAAATCTGCCGTGAACACACATTTATTTAACTCATGATTTTCAACGACAAATTCAATTTGATAAGCTTCTTTTAAGCGATTGAGTACTTCGGTTAAGGGTGTTTCGTCAAAAATAAAATCAAGTGGAGTAGCGGGTGTGTTTACAATCACAGGGTTTTCAACCAGACTAGGAATTATTTTTTTTGTTTCTTTATCAAAAGTGATTTTTTGATTAGGCGTCAAAATCACACCATTTTTATGAATGCCCGTTTTTTCTGAATTTTCATACACAGATACTCTGCCAGTTACTACCAATACCTCAATCGCTTTTGAATCGTCGTAAGATTTAATCGTGAAACTTGTTCCTAATACTTCTGTAACCAAATCGCGGGTATGCACAATGAATGGTTTTGATGGATTTCGTTTTACCTTAAAAAAAGCTTCTCCTTTTAAATACACACTGCGGTTTTTATCATTAAAGTGTTCTGGATAACTAATGCTACTAGCGGCCTTCAATACAATTTCACTGCCGTCTTCCAATTTAATTTTCTGTGATTTTGAGGAGGTGTTTTTTACTTCAATTACACCTAAGTTGCTATCTATGCTTTCGGTAAATGAGCTTGTATAAGCCGTGGTTTTCTGATAATAGAATAAGCCAAATATGCCAATAATCAATGAAGCAGCAATGGCAACTGCCGTCCATTTGAAGCGGACAGAAATTACATTGTTTGGAAATAAACTGTGTTGGATTCTTTCCCAAAGGTGGTGTTCGATATTATTTTTTTCAGAAGGGCTCAATCTCAGTTCGCTATGCTTCAACATATTGTCGGACCATTCCTTTATCATCGCCTCTTCTTCAGTCGTGCAAGTTCCGTCAAGGTATTTTTCTAATAATTTATCGAAATCGTATTGGTTCATCTTTCGTGAATTTTTCTGCAAGTATGGAGTTGATTTATAAATGCTAGGCGTTGAATGGGGTTTAATATGTTTTAAATGTGAATGTTTAGTTATCTGAGTGATACACCTTTAAGTTTTCTCTTAGTACTTTTAGCGATTTGGTAATATGATATTCTACAGCTTTTTCGCTAAGGTCTAAACGTTGAGCGATGTCTTTGACAGATTGATTTTCGAATCTGCTCATCTTGAATACTTCGCAGGTTTTTTCTGGTAATTTCTTTAATACTTCATCCACTGCTTTTGATAAATCTGCAAAATGTACAATTTCTTCGGTTGAGAAAGACTGCTGGATTTCGTGAAAAATGATATATTCCTGAAACTTCCTATTCGTAATTTGAGATTTGATATAGTTGGTCGTAAGGTGCTTTATGGCTACTACCAAATAAGCACTCAAGAAACGAATGTTTAAATGCTCTCTTTTTAGCCAAAGACTTTCAAACAAGTCGTGCACAAGCTCTTCAGCTTCCTCCTTTGTGCCAGTTTCGTGATAGGCAACACCGAAAAGTTTGTACCAATAACGATGGTAGATTTCCTCAAAGGCCTTTTTGTCGTCCCTCTTCAGAAAGTCTATCAGTTGTTCGTCACTTAGTTGAGAATGCTTCATGTGATTGTTCCGGAATCAATATTTGATGTATAGTCAAACAAGTCGTCAAAATCCCTAAATGATTTTAAAAAATATTTTTAAAATACAATTTAAGGGGCTTTGCTATCCTGCTTACACTCAGAAAAGGGTAGAATGTGAATTTCTACGCAATATTTTTATGAATAATACATAATTCACTCAATTTTAAATTTTGAAACATGAAAAAGTTATTCATTTTACTTTTATTAAGTATCGTATTTGTTGAATTTGGCTATGGACAAATTGATAAAAAAGCCACTAACGAAACCAAAGCGTTATATCAAAGTTTAGCAAAAATTTCCAAGAAAAATATTCTTTTTGGACATCAACATGCCACCGAGTATGGACATGGTTGGTTTGGTGACGAAAACCGTTCAGATGTAAAATCTGTAACAGGGTCGCATCCTGCTGTCATTGGCGTAGATTTAAGTGGATTGTCGAGTAGACCTTCAGCACAAATTGCTAAAACAGCCGAGTTATTAAGGAAAAACGTAGTGGATACCTATCATCGTGGAGGAATTACTACGGTAGCTTGGCATTTTTCTAATCCTGCATCCAAAGGTGGCTTTTATTGGAACGACTCTGTTTCGGTAGCGTCTATCGCATTGATAAAGCCTGGAGGGTCGCATCATGAAGCCTATAAAGAAATTTTGAAAACAGTAGCTGATTTTACTAAATCGGTAAAAGGGCAGGATGGGAGGTTAGCTCCTATGATTTTCAGACCTTATCATGAATTTGATGGTGATTGGTTTTGGTGGGGAAAATCTCATTGTTCTCGTGAAGACTTTATATCCGTTTGGCAATTTACGGTTACTTATCTACGTGATAGTCTGGATGTTCATAATTTTATTTATGCCTTTTCACCAGATTGTAAATTCAGGACAGAACAAGAATTTTTAGAAAGATACCCTGGTGATGCATGGGTAGATATGGTAGGAATGGACAACTACGCTGATTTTGGCAGAAATGGCAAATATGATATTCTAACAGGCGTAAAAAAGCTGAAAATTGTAGCAGATTACGCCAAAAAGGCCAATAAGTTAGCTGCCTTTACAGAAACAGGCTTAGAATCAATCCCTAACCCTACTTGGTGGACAGAGACATTATTAAAGGCACTGAAATCTGAAAAGATGGAATTAGCCTATGTATTAGTTTGGAGGAATGATAGCAAAAGTCCAACCCACTTTTATGCGCCATTTCCAGAACAAGTAAGCGTACCTGACTTTCTGAAATTTTATAACGACCCTTACACGCTTTTTGAAAATGATTTGAAAGATGTGTATGGTAAAAATAAGTAATTAGCTTATTTATAATACATTTATCACTAGGGAGGGACTTAAGTCCCTCCCTAGTGATAAATGTATTATAAGCTTACTCTATTTATTTAATAGCACTCGATTTAAGTCCATTTAAATTATCTCTTTATTTACTTTAAAAAATGTTGATAATCAGTTGGACTTAAATCGCTTAATTTTATATTACCATCCTCTCATATATTCAATTTATTCACTATGAAAATCTATATTACTTTTTGCTTACTATGCTGTAGCTATTTTGGCTTTTCCCAGAATACTCCAGTCGGAGTTTTTCAGAATCATGGCGACGTTGGGAAACCTAAAATTGCAGGTTTATCCCGTTACGACGAAGCTACTCAGACTTATTATGTCAAGGGAGCAGGTTATAATATTTGGTTCAATCGAGATGAATTTCAATACTTGTATCAAAAACTAAAAGGTGATTTTGTGTTGACAGCCAATTTTGAATTCATCGGTGATAAAGGCAATAATCACCGTAAATATGGCTGGATGATTCGGGAATCTGCGGATGAGTCCGCTGCGCATGTCAGTGCAGTTTCGCATGGTGATGGCTTGACCGTGATGCAATGGAGAGTATTACGTGGGGCTTATATGCGTGACCCTGAAGACGAAATCTTTTTTACAAAAAAAGGCTTTGAAGTAGTGCAGTTAGAAAGAATAGGCAAAAAAATTACGATGAGAGTAGCGCATCAAGGAGAACCTTTGCAAACGGTTGGTTCATACACATCAGAAATGAAGGATGCTGTTTTAGCTGGACTGTATGTTTGTTCGCATGATTCACTGGCGATTGATGAGGCTAAAATATGGAATGTGCGTATTGATAAGCCAATTAATTATTCCATAAAAACTGAGAAGGCGATGTCTTTACCAACACTTCTGACAAATGTAAATATCACCAATGGCTTATGTAAAAATCTTTCGGCATCAGAAGCCAATACCGTAACGGGTAAAGTAATTACTGAAACAAAAGTAGGAGCGAAGTATCAATATATTTCAATCAATAATAAGGGCAATTCGCAAATCTGGCGAATAAAATCAGATGGTTCAGAAAAAGAGCAAGTAACCTTCGATGAGTATCAGAATACAGCACCAAGTATTTCACCAGATGGCAAATGGTTAGCCTTTATTTCATTTCCGAATGATACCGAAAATGCTAATCAATATAAGCAGGCAATGGTCAGGCTCATTCCTTTAACGGGTGGTATTGGGGCAAAGGTTATTGCTCATTTTTATGGAAATCAGACCACTAGCAATTCGCTTGTTTGGTCAGCAGATAGTAAGTCTTTAAATTTTACGAATAGTATTTCTAATTAATTGAAACCCAATTTTATGAACATGAAAAAACAATCTTACTTGATAGCAATTACATTAATGTTGTTGCTGAACATCACAGATAACTTTGCCCAAAAGAAGAAACCTTTATTTAATTTTCCATTTGGTGTACAGGCGTATACTTTCCGTAAGCATTTCCCTGTTTCTGTCGAGAACACGTTGGATAAAATCCAAGCAATGGGCATTACCGAACTAGAAAGTAGCGGAGCGAAGGGATTGACTAATACGGAATATAAAAAGCTATGTAATGAAAGAGGTATCAGTATTCCTTCGGCGGGTTGTAGTTATGAACAATTAGAGAAAAATCCGCAGGAAGTTGTAGATAATGCCAAGGCACTAGGAGCGAAGTATGTGATGTGTGCTTGGATTCCTCATAAAGGCAATGAATTTACTATTGAAGATGTCAAAAAAGCAGTCGAAGTTTTCAACAAAGCGGGAAAAGTATTGAAAGAAAACGGACTTACTTTCTGCTATCACGACCACGGCTATGAATTCAGACCTTATGAAGGTGGAACGCTTTTCGATTATATGGTGAAGAATACTAATCCAGCCTATGTATCGTTTGAAATGGATGTTTTATGGACACTTCACGGTGGTGCTAACCCAGAAGCATTATTACAAAAATATGGCTCACGTTGGAAATTGATGCACGTAAAAGATTTGAAAAAAGGAGTGGTAGGGGATGCTTCAGGACATACTCCTGCAGAAAACGATGTTGTATTAGGAACAGGTCAAGCCAACTGGCCAGCCATCTTAAAAATAGCCAAAAAGATAGGCATCAAGCACTACTTCATCGAAGATGAAAGCGAACATGAATTAGAAAATGTGCCATTGGGTCTTCAGTATTTGAAAGGGCTTTAAGAATAAAATAGCACTCGCTTGCTTCAAGCGAGTGACTGCTGTTATCAGGCATCATGCCTGTTTCTTTTTAAGGCTTGAAGCCTTTTAATAATCGTCACTCGCTTGAAGCGAGCGACTGCAGAGGGCTAAATCACTAATTGATTTTATAGTTAGTTAAAAGAGTGTTTAAATGTTAATGGAGAAACTTTAGTCTTATTTTTAAATAATTTGCTAAATGATTGTGGATATTCAAAACCTAGTTGATAGGCAATTTCACTAACCGATAAATTGGTGGTTGCCAACATTTCTTTTGACTTTTCAATTAATTTATCGTGAATATATTGCTGTGAACTTTGTCCTGTTAATGAGCGAAGCATATCGCTTAAATAGCGCGGTGAAACATTCAACTGGTCAGAAAAATATTGAACACTTGGCAATCCTTTTATTAATGCTATCTCGTTGTAATATTCATTCAATAGTTTTTCTAATTGATACAGCATATCATTATTTACCATTTTTCGAGTGGTAAATTGTCTTTTATAAAATCGGTTGCTATAGTTCAACAATAACTCGATTTGTGAAATAACTATATCCTGACTAAAATCATCAATACTTGAGTGTAATTCATCTTCTATATTCTTAAAAACGGATATAATCGTTTGCTTTTCTTTATCTGAAAGGTGGAGAGCTTCATGAACAGCATAAGAAAAGAATCCATAGCTTTTAATATTTTTCCCTAAGGTATGATTCCTGATAAAATCTGGATGAATAAGTAATGTATATCCTAAATATTCAGTATCATCTGTTGTTGCCAGTAATTGATTAGGCGAAGTAAAAACCAAGCTCCCTTCATCAAAATCATAATAATTCTGACCATATTTTATCGTTCCGCTCGGGCTTGTTTTATAGGATATTTTATAAAAATTGAGCAAGAAAGACGTTTGTAAGTCTTCTTTGTTAATCGCTATCTGCGTATTATCTACCAGACTTATCAAAGGGTGCAAAGGCTTTCGTAAGCCAAGCACCCGATGTAGGTCGGATATTGAATTAAATCTATGTGGTGTACTTTCACTGTTTTTCATGATATGGATATTTTAATTGTCCAGAAACATTTGCTCCATCGATTTCATAAATTGTGTATCTCCCAATGCCAAACGCTGTTCGTATAATGCTTTGGCGTCATCACCTGCTATATATCTTAATTTTTCTTTACCATCTGTAGCTGCCTCGTATACTACCGAAGCAATTTGGTCGGCAGGCGTAAAATTATCTTCACTAAAACCAGCGAATAATTTTTCAACCCATTTATCATAAGCAGGATGGGCTGACATATCCGCTGAACGACTCAAGAAGTCAGTTTTTATTCCACCAGGGGAAACTGTTTTTATACTAACCCCAATTTTTTTTAACTCGAAAGACATACTTTCGCTCCAGCCCTCCAATGCCCATTTTGTAGCATGATAAACCGAGCTAAATGGAAAAGTAATCAGCCCGCCGATGGAGGTAGTTGTGATAAAAAGTCCACCTTGTTTTTCTCGAAAATAAGGAATAAATGCCTGTGTAACACGAATTACTCCTAAAAGATTAGTCTCTAACTGACGTATCAATTGGGCATCTGTAGTAGATTCTAAAGGTCCCATTAATCCATAACCTGCATTATTGAATACAACATCAATATTGCCTAAATTAATTGCTTTTTGTACTGTTTCTTTTATTTGTGCTAAATTAGTAACGTCTAATGGTAACAGCGTAATGTTGTCAATAAGATTTAACACTGTTTCGTTTTCAGGTTTGCGCATAGTAGCAATTACCTTCCAGCCATTTAAGGCAAATAATTTTGCTGTTGCTTTCCCTAAACCTGTTGATGCCCCTGTGATGAATATTGTTTTCATGTTTTTGTATTTAAGATTTGATATACAAAATTCATCAACTACTGCTTCTTGCCTGTATCCAAATTAGTAAATGTTGTATCCAAAAATGCATCAAATCAAAAAAACAATTCAATAACTATTATTACTTTTATTTTTTATAGCTTGAAGCCATTTAATAGTGGTAACTCGCTAGAAACGAGCTACTGCAATGAAACAAATAGAGGTCATATCAACTGATATGACCTCTATTTGTTAGAAGATAAGATAACAATAACCTGTTTACGGACTACAATCCTTTACCAGTAGCTGCCCAGTAAATACCTCCATAGATATGGTCTAAGAAAGTTTGGTCAGAAAACGTTAATGGAATATGTCCTAAAGCAGTATAGAATGCTCTACCGCCATCGTAGTTATGATACCAAGAAATCGGATGGAATTTACCCATTCCTTTTCCTTCGTTTGTTCCCCATTTTGCATAAGGGTCGTAAGATTTTTCATCCACTGAAACCAAGTAATGTAAATCTGTTGATTTTAGGTCGCTAAACTCATACCATTCGTCTGTCCAAAGGAGTTTTTTAGGGAAACGCTCCATCCCAGGGAAGTTGCTATCTTCAACTTTCAAATAGGCGGTTTGTTGTGCAGGGTGAATTTTGAACATCATTCCCACCATTTTAGTGTACCAAGCCCAGTCGTATTCAGTGTCCGAAGCAGCGTGAATACCTACATATCCTTTACCCGAACGGATGAATTTTTCAAAAGCAGCTTGTTGCTCATCATTCAAAACATTGCCAGTAGTATTCAAAAAAATTACTGCACTAAAATTAGCCAAATCTTTGTCATTGAATACAGAGGCATTTTCTTGCCAGTTAACGGTGAAGTTGTTACGGGCTGCCAATTGACGAATAGCTGTTACGCCCTCATGAATTGATTCATGATGAAAACCGTCAGTTTTAGTAAACAATAATACTTTAAATTGCTGTGCAAAAGTTGTGCTGGTGAATGACAGAGCCAACATTAGCATCAGCGCGTTTTTAAGGAGATTATTTTTCATTTTTCTTGAATGGTTAAAAATAAATTGGAATATACTTACCACAAGTCGTGGACTAACGGTTTAATACTTTTTTGATATACCTGATTGATACTTGAAACTTCTTCAGCAGTTAAAGCTGGGATATTGAAAACATCTAAATTAGATAATACTTGTTCTGGACGAGATGCTCCTGGAATGACGGTACTTACAGCATCGTGTTCCAAAATCCAACGCAAGGCGATAGGTGCTAAATTAGGATGTGCTGGGAATAATGCTTTTAATTCGTCCACAGCCGCCAGACCTGTTTCGTAATCAATCCCAGAAAATGTTTCACCTTTATCGAAATGTTCGCCATTACGGTTAAAGTTACGGTGGTCTCCTTCTGTAAAAGTGGATGTTTTAGAGAACTTACCTGTTAATAAGCCACTTGCTAAAGGTACCCTTACAATCACACCGACGTCCTTTTTCTTGGCTTGTTCAAAAAACAATGCTGCTGGTCGCTGACGAAAAACATTGAAAATGATTTGTACGCTCGTTACGTTATCATATTCAATCCCTTTTAAGGCTTCTTCTACTTTCTCGACACTAATGCCTAAATTCAATATTTTTCCTTCGTCTTTTAATCTATCAAACAATTCAAAAATCTCTGGACGATAATATACTTCTGTGGGCGGACAGTGTAGCTGAATCAAATCAAGGGTTTCTAAACCCATATTTGTTAAACTATCTTCCACAAACTTGCGAAGTACTGTTGGATGGTATGACTCATTGACGTGTGGGTTCAATTGTCTTCCACATTTAGTAGCGACAAAAAGTCTTTCTGAACGACTTTTTACAAATCTCCCAACGGACTTTTCGCTTTCTCCATTGCCATACACATCGGCAGTGTCAATAAAATTAATACCAGCATCTACGGCAGTATGAAGGATTTTGTCAGCTGTTTCATGGCTAAAATCATCACCCCATTTACCGCCTACTTGCCATGTGCCTAAGCTGATTTCTGAAATTTCAAAACCTGTTTTACCTAACTTTCTATATTGCATTTTTTTGAATATTATTTTTGCTTTTCTCTTCTTGGACCTATAGCATCATATACAACGACATGATCCCAAAGATGTGAGTATTCTTCTATGAATTTCAAGTGAATAGGATGCTTTTGATAGATTTCTTCTTCCTCCAAATTATCAAAGAAACATAACCAAGATACGGCATAGCCTTTTTCTATTACGCTTCTGTTAGTACTTGCCGGTGTACCGATGTGTACAAATCTGATAGTGGGGACTTTCGTTAACGCATTCAATCCTTCGATTAATTTAGCCGTATCTGCCTCGTTGTTCGCATTCTTTAAATAAAAATACACATGATGAACAAATAGTTCTTTTGAAGCCTTAGCCTCAGTAGTATTCACCATTGCTAAACTCGCACCAGCAGTTAGTGCAGTGTTTTTAACAAAATTACGTCTGGAAATATTTTTCATAGTTGGCTTTTTTAGCTGATAGCTTTGAGCCTTGAGCTTTCAGCTTTTATGTTTAGTAAATGTTATTTGTTATTGTTTTAAAAGCAACGAGTCTTGAGTTTTTTCTATTGAGCGATTTGGCATTAAAAAAAACTCATAGCTCAAGGCTCACAGCTCATAGCTTAAAACAACCTACTTCAAAATCTCTTCAATCTTCGTTAATTCCTCATGACTAAAGGTTTTGTTTTTTAAACAATCTAGCGAATCTAATAATTGTGACACTCTACTTGCGCCAATCAATACAGAAGTAACCCTTGCATCTTTCAATAACCAAGCGAGTGCCATTTGTGCCAAAGTCTGACCACGTTGTAAAGCAATGGCGTTCAGTTGCTCTAATTTTGCCACTACCTCTGGGGTGACATGGCTAGTTTGCAAGAAACCATGCGGTTTAGATGCCCTAGAATCACTAGGAATACCCTTTAAATATTTATCAGTCAAAAGCCCTTGTGCTAATGGTGAGAAAGGAATACACCCCACACCTTCGCGACCGAGTACATCTAGCAAACCACCTTCAACCCAACGCTCAAACATAGAATATTTTGGTTGATGAATTAAACATGGTGTCCCTAGTCGGTTCAAGATAGCAATAGCCTTTTCAGCTTCTGGAGCTTGATAATTAGAAATACCTACATATAAGGCTTTACCTTGTCTGACGATTAAATCCAAAGCTGCCATTGTTTCTTCTAAAGGTGTATCAGGGTCTGGACGGTGATGATAAAAAATATCAACATAATCTAAACCCATGCGTTTCAAGCTTTGGTCTAAGCTGGACACCAAGTATTTTTTTGAACCCCATTCTCCATAAGGACCAGGCCACATCAAATAACCTGCTTTGGTTGAAATCACTAATTCGTCACGGTATTGAGCGAAGTCTTTTTTCATGATAACACCAAAATTCTCTTCTGCCGACCCTGGAGGAGGGCCATAGTTATTGGCTAAATCGAAATGCGTAATACCATTATCAAAAGCAGTTTGTAAAATAGCACGGTAATTTTCAAATACATCGACACCACCGAAGTTGTGCCACAAACCTAAAGAAATAGCGGGTAATTTTAAACCACTGCTACCACAACGGCGATACTCCATTGGGCGGGTTCCTGATTGATCGTAACGAGTAGGGTTTGCTAGGTAAGTCATTTAATGAGTTCAGAAAATAGTTAATAAATCGAGTGAAAGTATTACTCAAGATTTTAAAGAGTTCGTATGTTTTTTTACGCTATTTAAAATCAAATGAATATATTTTTAAGCTATAACAAATGTAATATAATTCCTTATGTAGATTGATAGGTTTTGTCCTTGTTCGGAGACTTTAAGACAGAATTTTTCCAAAGTTATTTAAACCTATATTGTTGAGTGAAAATAGACAACTAGTAAAAATGCAAATTTCCTTGAAATAAATTGCCGATTTTTGATTTAGCGAAATTTCGCTAAATCAAAAATCGGCAATTTTGTAAAAAATATTTTCTCTGGAATCTGAAAACTTTTGCAAAATAAAACCTAATGATTTTAACTATTTAAAGAATTATCTTTTGAAACTAAAGGTTCATTCAGAAAATAATAATTGGTTTAAGTATTTATTACTAAAATATTATTTGGTATTTCCTTGGAATTAAGAAATTAACTCCTGTATATTTGTTAAGTAAACAAAGAAACAACAGCGAAAATTCGCTAGAAAAAATTCTAAGAAAAGATGTTAAACCAATTTATCAATATCGTCCTAGTGGTAATTCTACTCTCCCAATCGGTGTGAGACGGTTTGATATTTTCTAATATACCAAGACCTTTCTCACACCGGAGAAAGGTCTTTTGTTTAAAAGGATTTTGATTCTTAGAAAAATGTAATAAAAGTAGATAAAGTACAAATACTGTTTGCTGAAAAATAATCTTAAATAACCATCGAAGGATATAGTACAATCGCTAGATTCTGATTCAAAACATTTCAATTCAAGATGTCACAAGAACTAAACAAATTCTCCAGAACCCTTACGCAAGAAGTTACCAACCCAGCAGCAAAAGCAATGCTATATGGCATTGGCTTAACGAAAGAAGATATGCAGAAAGCCCAAATTGGTATTGCCAGTACGGGATATGAAGGCAATACTTGTAATATGCACCTCAATGGTTTGTCGGTTCATGTAAAAAAAGGGATTCAGGAAAATGACATGGTGGGTTTGATTTTCCATACGATTGGAGTTTCTGATGGAATGACAAACGGAAACAATGGGATGTCTTATTCCCTCCCTTCTCGTGATTTAATTGCCGATTCAATCGAAAACGTAGTAGGAGCACAGTGGTACGATGGCGTAATTGCAGTAGTAGGTTGTGATAAAAATATGCCAGGTGCCATGATGGCAATTGCTCGCTTAAACCGCCCAGCGATGTTGGTATACGGTGGAACGATTCGTTCTGGTGAATACAAAGGACAAAAATTAGATATCGTTTCTGCTTTTGAAGCATTAGGAAAGAAATTCGCAGGTAATATTTCGGATGAAGACTACGAAGGAGTAATCAGAAATGCCATTCCTGGGGCTGGTGCTTGTGGCGGTATGTACACTGCTAATACGATGGCTTCATCGATGGAAGCAATGGGTTTAACCTTACCAAATTCTTCTACGTATCCAGCTACACACGAAGGCAAAAAAGCAGAATGTTTGGCCATTGGTGCAGCCATGAAAAATTTGTTAGAGAAAAACATTTGCCCACGTGATATCATGACACGTAAAGCATTTGAAAATGCTATGACAGTGGTAATGGCAATGGGAGGTTCTACCAATGCTGTTCTTCACTACTTAGCCATTGCACGTGCTGCTGAAGTGGATTTTACCTTAAAAGATATTCAAGATATTTCAGACCGTACGCCATTGCTTGCTGATTTAAAACCTTCTGGTAAATATTACATGGAAGATATGTTAGCTATTGGTGGTGTGCCAGCGGTAATGAAATATTTATTACAAGAAGGTTTATTACACGGAGATTGTATGACAATTACGGGTAAAACCATTGCAGAAAACTTGGCTGAAGTACCAGAAATTAATTTTGATACTCAAAAAATTATTAAGCCTATCGCTGACGCAATCAAAGCGACTGGTCACTTACAAATTTTATACGGTAACTTGGCAACAGATGGTGCTGTAGCAAAAATTACAGGAAAAGAAGGAGAGAAGTTTGAAGGTGTTGCCAAAGTATGTGAAAGTGAAGAAGAAGTAATTGAGTTCTTACAGAAAGGCGAAATCAAAGAAGGACAAGTAGTTGTGATTCGTAACGAAGGACCAAAAGGTGGACCTGGAATGCCCGAAATGTTGAAACCAACTTCGGCAGTAATGGGTGCAGGCTTAGGCAACAAAGTAGCCATGATTACGGATGGTCGTTTCTCAGGTGGAACACACGGTTTTGTAGTAGGGCACATCACACCAGAAGCACAAATCGGTGGAAATATTGCCTTGGTGAAAGATGGAGATTTAATTACGATTGATGCCGTAAATAATATCCTTCATGTACATGTTTCTGATGAAGAATTAGCAGAGAGACGTAAGGAATGGAAACCAACGCCATCACCATTCAGACAAGGGGTATTACGCAAATATGTTAAAAACGTATCAACAGCAAGCGAAGGCTGTGTGACGGATTTGTAAGAGCCTTTATAAAATGATTGGCTTATCAATCAAATAAAACCACAATCTGACATTTATTCATTATATATAAATAAAGAAATTTAACCATGGAAAACTCACAAACCATGACCGTAGAGGAAAAGAAAGCTGAACCTGCTAAGTTTTTGACAGGTGCACAGGCAATCATGCAATGCTTGGTTGAAAATAATGTTAAAACCATATTTGGTTATCCTGGTGGCGCTATCATGCCAACGTATGATGCCCTCTATGATTATCAAGATAGAATCAAACATATCCTTGTCCGTCATGAACAAGGTGCTGGTCATGCTGCACAAGGTTATGCACGTATGACGGGTCGTGCGGGCGTTGCTATGGTAACGTCTGGACCTGGAGCAACCAACTTAATGACGCCTATTGCAGATGCTTTACTAGACTCAACACCAATGGTTTGTTTAGTAGGTCAGGTTAAAGCAAATTTACTGGGTACTGATGCTTTTCAAGAGTGTGATATCATCGGGATGTCGATGCCTGTAACCAAATGGAATTATCAGATTACTGATCCTAACGAAATTCCTGCGGCAATGGCGAAAGCTTTTTATATTGCCGAATCTGGTCGTCCAGGACCTGTTTTGTTAGATATTACACGTACAGCTCAGGCAGATTTGATGACGATTCCTTTTGAGTACAAGCCATGTACCGAAATCGTTAGCTATCGCCCAAGACTTACACCAAAACAAGACCAAGTAGAAGCAGCCGCAAAATTAATTAATGCTGCTCAGAAGCCTTATATCTTTGCAGGTCATGGTATTATCATTTCCAATGCTCAAGAAGAATTTGATGCCTTTGTCCGTAAAACAGATATTCCAGTAGCTACTACGCTTTTAGGGATGTCGGCAATACCAACAAATCATCCAAATTATATAGGTTGGTTGGGTATGCACGGAAATTATGGCGCTAATGTGTTAACAGACGAGGCCGATTTAGTAATTGCCATTGGTATGCGTTTTGATGACCGTGTAACGGGCGATTTAGCCAAGTTTATCAAACAGGCTAAAGTAGTGCATATTGATATCGACCCTGCCGAAATCAATAAAAATGTGTTTGCTGATGCTCCTGTAATTGGTGATGCTAAGCAAACATTGAAAGCATTGTTGCCGTTAGTAAAAGAACGCAAACATGAGGCTTGGAAAGCTGAATTTAAAAAATATGATGAAGAAGAATTTGAGAAAATAACGAAACGTGATGTATTCCATGAGGGTGATAAAATCAGAATGGGAGAAGCCGTTACAATGCTTTCTGCAAAAACTAAAGGTGAAGCCGTAACGGTTACTGATGTTGGTCAACATCAGATGGTAACAAACCGTTACTATCAATACAATACTTGGAATTCGTTAGTTACCTCAGGTGGAGCTGGTACAATGGGCTTTGCTTTACCTGCCGCTTTTGGGGCGAAAGTAGGAGCTCCCGACCGTGAAGTAATTGCTATTATAGGTGATGGTGGCTTTCAGATGACCCTTCAAGAATTAGGAACTATTGCACAAAGTGGCTTGCCTGTTAAGATTATTATCTTGAATAATAATTTCTTAGGAATGGTTCGCCAATGGCAACAGTTGTTTTTTGACAAACGCTATTCTTTTGTAGAATTACAAAATCCTGATTTTATCACAATTGCCAAGGGTTTTGGTATTGCTGGACATACAGTGAGTGATAGAGCCAACTTGTCAGAATCGTTAGATATGCTATTAGCTTCTGATAAACCTTATTTATTAGAAATCGTTTGCGAAAAAGAAGAAAATGTTTTCCCAATGGTTCCAGCAGGGGCAAGTGTTTCAGCAATTAGATTAGAGTAAATTCATTGAGGGAATAAGTGGTGATTGAGTGATTTTTAATCAGTCAATTACTTCTTTTCAATTCCTCTTAGATGTTTATTCTATTAGCTAAAATCTAAATTTAGAACTTTAAAATGACAACATACACATTATCCGTTTTCACAACTAATACCGTTGGTTTGTTGAATCGAATTACTATTATTTTTACAAGGAGAAGGTTGAACATTGAATCTTTAAACGTTTGCGAAACTGAACGTAAAGGTGTTTCAAGATTCACGATTGTGATTCGTCATGAAAGTCGTGAGGCTGTTGAAAAATTGGTACGTCAAATTCGTAAAGTTGTTGATGTATTAGCCGTTTTTGGTTATCTAGACCACGAAATTGTATTCAACGAAATTGCTCTTTTTAAACTGGCAACACCACTTGGCGGTTCTCCCTTGAATATTAAGGAAATAAACCTCGATTGGAATGCTAAAGTAGTTCACTGGGGGCTCGACTACGTAGTGATTGAAAAAAATGGTACTGAAACGGAAATACTAGAGTTTTATCAATACATGAAAAACTGGGAAATTCTTGAATACCTAAAATCTGGAAGAGTAGCGGTAGGTAAAACTGAAAAAGGTTTGGTAGAATATTTACCAGAACATGATTGGGAAATTGTTTAGTATTACAAATGTAATTTTATCCCTAGAGAGGGAATTAATTCCCTCTCTAGGGATAAATGATTTTAGAAAGTCAAAATATAACCAACAGAAAAAGTCTTCTGTCTAAAACTGTCTTGGTTTTAGCTTTTGTGCCAACATTCCTACTATCTCGTTTATTCTTTTCGCTCTAGTTTCAGCTCGTTTAGCCAGTACAATCCATTGTAAGATACTTTTCTTTACAGACTTGCTTAAACTCAAGAAATACTCCATTGAATCTGGATTAGCTTTAAATGCGTCTTCCAAATCTGTGGGTATGTTTAGGGCTTCTACTTCATCCAATATTATCCATGAACCATTTTGTTTAGCAATTTCAATACTTTCATGACCAGCCTGTGTCATCAGTTCTTGTTCAATAAGGAGCAAAACTTTCTCTTTATTAACTTTTGACCAAGTACTCTTTGCTTTTCTTTTGCTGAAAAGCTGTATGAATTTCTCATCGTTTACGGTATTCCTTGTACTATCAATCCAGCCGAAACAAAGGGCTTCTTCCACGGCTTCGCTCCAAGAGAGAGTTGGTATATTAGTCTTTTTTTTATAGCAAACAAGCCAAATAGACTGTTTTGAGCGATGATTTTCAGCTAACCATTCTCTCCATTCTTGGCGATTTGTGGGGTAAAAAGTTTCTAAATCCTTGTTTTGCATGATTCCTTCATTATTTCATGATGAATAGAATACTATTTGTTATCAAAATACCCACTAAATGATACGAGCCACTAATAATTCCATAGAGTATTGGCTGAGGAATATTCGGATTGATGGCGATATTAAACGTATTGGCAACTAAGTATCCAATGCCAGTAAGTAATGAAAATTCAAACATCTGTGCCCATGTGGATATATTCAGTGCATACATTAATATGGCACTTACAATTGTAACCACCAATGTGCAAATTGCAGGGCCAATGATAAAAATGGGTTTGTTGGGTAAAGTTTCGTTTTCACGTCCTAAAGAGATTTTGTAGTGTTTACTGAATAGCAAAGTGAACCACAAAGCACCCTCAAAACAATATAGCATAAAAGCTACTAAGACACTAATCCAATTTAGATTTGCTAATTGATTGATCATAAAATTATTTTTTTAAGTTTATGATGCAAAGCTAAAGGAGGGTAATGACAGCCCTATGTCAGGGGTAAAAACAAATTAATGATACTTATCAAAATATTCTTGTAAGGTCATTT
Source organism: Arcicella sp. GW821-FHT09D11 (assembly GCF_059416265.1). Classification (NCBI taxonomy): domain Bacteria; kingdom Pseudomonadati; phylum Bacteroidota; class Cytophagia; order Cytophagales; family Flectobacillaceae; genus Arcicella; species Arcicella sp. GW821-FHT09D11. The sequence goes on from NZ_JBWKOV010000002.1 coordinate 501,096, forward strand.
CATGGGGAGTAAACTGCTCGGTAAGCACATCTAGTTTTTTAATTCTATCAAGCCGAAAAAAGCGAAATTCATTTCGCAAACGACACCATGCTACCAATAACCAATTCTCTTGTGTACTTAATAAAGCAAAGGGTTCAATCAGTCTGCTCGTAACGTTTTCTCCTTCGTTGATATATTCAATCCTTGCCAGATAAAAATTTGTTAGGGCAAATTGTAACTCAGATATATTATTACTGTTTCTTTCGTTGTTGATGTTTTGATTAAATCGGGTGCGTTCTGCCAATAGATTTGCCTTGTCTTTTATACTATGTCCTAATACAGCCTTAATTTTGTCAATAGCTTCTGAGTAGTCTTTAATAAAAGAGGCATCCTTGTTTTTTAATACCAATTGTTCAGCAAGAATTAAAGCATTAGCTTGGCTTTCTGTAAACATTACAGGAGGAATTTTATATCCTTCCATTAACGTATAGCCTTTTCCTTCCTCTGTTAGAATTGGTACTCCTGCTTGCTCTAAAGCCCTAACGTCTCGATAAATTGTCCTGATACTCACCGAAAATTTGTTTGCTAATTCCCTAGCCGTCAACAGTCGTTTCGTTTGCAATTGTGTCAAAATTGCAGTTAAGCGTGAAAGCCGTTTGGTATCGTTATCGTTCATTATTCAAATTTTCAAAATCGTTATTAGGATTCATAGCGTCCTTGAAGGGCTAAATTACACAAAAAGAGTCTGTTTCAAAAACAGACTCTTTTTGTGTAATCGTAATTCTTAAATAGCAAATGTTGATTGATTATCTACTAATTCCAACCACCACCTAATGCTCTATAAGTATTTACTAGAGCATTCATTTGTAGCATTTTGGTTTCAATAAGCTCCATTCTTGATTCCAATACATCACGCTGGGTTAATAACACTTCCATATAATCCGCTCTTGCTGATTTGAATAATTTCAGTGAGATGTCTGTCGACTTAGTAAGCGCTTGCACCTGATTATTTTTCATGGTGTATTTCTTTTCCAGATTATCAATATTTGATAACTGATTTGTCACTTCAATAAGAGCATTCAACACAGTTCGTTCGTAATCGTAAACGGCTTGTATTTGCTTGGCATTTGCATTTTTGTAGGTAGCCGTAATCGCATTTTTATTAATCAATGGCCCTGCTATATCGCCTGCAATAGATGACATTAATGCTTGCGGGATGTTTACTAAATATAAAGGACTATACGACCTGAAACCTAAAGCAGCAGAAAGCCCCAAAGAAGGATAAAAATTGGCTTTAGCTATATCTATACTTAATTTAGCTGCCGACAAATTCAATTCTGCTTGCTTAATGTCTGGTCTGTTTTCCAATAACTGCGATGGGATACCCGCTGAAATTTTATCAGGCACTAATCCATTAAAATCTTGCGAGCTTCTTTGTACATGTTGTGGCTGTCTACCTATCAGGAAATTAATACGATTTTCAGTTTCAATAATCTTTTGCTGAATTTCGTATTGAAGACTCTGCGTTTTGAAGACCTCTGCTTCAAACCTAATTACGGCTAGTTCGGTAACTTTCGCAGCATCTTTTTCTTGCTTGATAATTGATAGCGCATTATTCAGAATAACGATGTTCTTTCTGATAATATCTTGCTGATTATCAAGTGCCATCAATTCATAATAAGACTTAGCGACTTCAGAAACCAAATTAGTTACTAAGAAATTTTTACCTTCAATAGAAGCTAGATAATTGGTTACTGCTACTTTTCTACCATTACGCAGTTTGTGCCAAATATCTAGTTCCCATCTGGCAAATGCTCCGAAATACATATCTGGTAATACCTCAGGGGTTTCTTTACCAGGTCTGATTTCAGACGAAGCATCACTAGCACCCTTACTCGTATATCTGGATACTTTTTCAACACCTGCTCCTCCGCCTAAGCTAACAAAAGGCAAGTATTCCCCTTTTCGTGCTTGAATTTCGTTTCTCGAAATTTCAATTTCCTTTAGGGTAATATTCAATTCCTGATTGTTGTGTAAGGCAGTATCAATCAATGCAGACAAGTTAGGGTCTGTAAAATAGTCCCTCCATTTCTTCTTAGCACTATTGGTACTATCCTGCGAGTTATTATAACTCGCAGGGACTGTTTTGTTTGCTGTTCTATTAACCTGAACCAATGAGGCTGGCATACAGGCTGCTACCAAGGAGAGTATGCTACTTGCTAGTAAATAGTTCAGTTTCTTTCTATTATTCATCATCTTTGCTGTCGTCTAATTGTGGGAAAGAGTCTATTGAATGAACCAAACTTTCGGTCAACGATTCGTCATCTTCGTCTCTGATAAGCTTACGGCCTTCAGCTATCGAGCCGAATATGTAGTATAAGCCAGGTACAATCAGTACCCCGAAAATAGTACCGAAAAGCATACCGCCTAAGGCAGACGCACCAATGGTACGGTTTCCGATAGCACCAGCACCATGAGCCATCACTAATGGAATTAACCCTGCAATGAAAGCGAATGATGTCATCAAAATAGGACGGAAACGAACTTTGGCTCCTTCGATGGCGGCCTCCAATACGGTTGCTCCTTCATGATGTTTTTGCATCGCAAACTCTACGATTAACACGGCATTCTTACCTAGCAAACCAATCAACATGACCAGACCTACTTGAGCATAAATATCATTTGCTAGTCCCATCGACTTGATGAACATAAATGAACCAAAAACCCCAGCAGGTAATGATAAAATTACTGCCAATGGAATAATGAAGCTTTCGTACTGTGCAGCCAAAACTACATACACAAAAGCTAGAACGATTAAGAAGATATAAACGGCTTCGTTACCACGTCTTACTTCGTCATAAGAAAGAGCAGCCCAGTCAATATCAAAACCATGAGGTAATGTTTTCTTCGCTACTTCTTGTACCGCAGCAATTGCCTCACCACTACTGAATCCCTTGGCTGCACCACCTCTGATAGATGCCGTTGAATACATATTATATCGGTTGATTTCGTTAGGTCCTTGCATCTTTTTGATTTTCATAAAAGCTGAAAAAGGCACCATTTCATCACGATTATTCTTTACATAAAGCTTCATAATGTCCTCAGGCAATCTCCTGAATTCAGGCGACGATTGCACAAACACTTTGAAGAAACGCTGGAATTTGATAAAACCAAGTTCATAAGTACTACCCACCAAGATTGATAAAGTATTCATGGCGTTACCGATAGAAACACCTTTTTGCATCGCCAATTGGTTGTCTATCTCCAATTCATACTGAGGATAGTTAGCACTAAAGAAAGTAAACAAACCTGTCAATTCTTTGCGTTTTTCCAATTCTTTCATGAAGTCATTCTTCACACGTTCCAATTGGTTGTAATCACCACTATTGGTTTTATCAAGCAATTGTAAGGCAAAACCGCCTGCTGCGCCATATCCTGGTACTGCTGGAGGGTCAAAGAATTCGATGGTCGCTCCAGGAATAGCTTTCGCTTTTTCTTCTAATTCATAGATGATTTCAGAAACCGAATGCTTGCGATCAGACCAAGGCTTTAAGTTAATCAAACAAGTACCAGCGTTTGAACCACGTCCCTCTGTAAGTACTTCATAACCTGCTAATGCCGATACCGATTGTATTCCTTCTACTTCTTCTGCAATCGTCTGAAGCTTGCGTGAAATATCATTGGTTCTTTCAAGTGTTGAGCCGGGAGGTGTCTGGATAATGGCGTAAATCATCCCTTGGTCTTCACTTGGAATAAAGCCCGATGGTAAATTGCTAGTGATGGCAACGATTCCAACCACAAATACTATCCACATACCGACCGTAATCCACTTTTTATGAGCAATACGACGTAAAAGTCCTACGTATTTTCCAGTAAGCTTTTCAAAAGCATTGTTGAACACATCGAGACCTTTATCAAGAAATGTTTTCTTTTTAGGCTTTCCATGATTGTTTTTCAAAATCATCGCACAAAGTACAGGCGTAACCGTAAGCGCAATAACACCCGACAGAACGATTGAACTGGCCATCGTAATAGAGAACTGACGATAGAAAATACCTACTGGACCAGACATAAATGCTACAGGAACAAACACGGCTGTCATCAATAATGTAATGGCTATAACGGCACCACTGATTTCACCAAGTACTTTCCGAACAGCCTTATAAGGGGAGAGATGTTCTTCTTCCATCTTGGCATGGACGGCCTCGACGACGACAATAGCATCATCTACCACAATACCAATCGCTAATACAAGGGCAAAAAGCGTAATCATGTTGATAGTCAGCCCAAAGAACTTCATGAACGTAAAGGCTCCAATTAGTGATATTGGTACGGCCAATGTCGGAATAAGCGTAGAACGCCAGTCGCCAAGGAATATAAATACCACTAATGCCACCAAGATAAAGGCATCTCTTAACGTATGGATTACGTTTTCGGTAGAAGCATCAAGGAAGTTAGAAACGTCATAACTGATTTGATAATCCATCCCTGGAGGAAAAGATGTCTTTTTCAGTTCGTCCAATTTGTCTTTTACATTCTTGATTACATCACTCGCGTTACTACCATAAGTTTGTTTCAATACAATCGCCGCTGAAGGATAGCCATTCAGGTTAGAATAAATATCATAATATTCACTTCCAAGCTCTACATTGGCGACATCCTTTAGCCGCAAGATTTCCCCTTTGGCATTCGCCCTGACGATGACGTCCTTATACTGTTCGGGCTTATTAAACCTACCCTGATACGTCAAAACATATTCTAGTGCCTCAGCCCGTTTACCATCTGCTCGACCTATACGACCAGGCGAACCAATCACACTTTGGTCAGATAATGCTGCCATTACTTCATCTGCTGAAATATTATAAGCACGCATTCTATCAGGATTTAACCACACACGCATGGCATACTGACGGCTACCCAAAATACGAGCTTGTCCGATACCATTGATACGCTGTAGTTCAGGAATCATATTTACCCCAGCAAAGTTGAACAAGAACTTCATATCGGAATTCTTGTCTTTACTGTAAAGGTTAACATACATCAACATACTGTTCATTACACGGTTTACAACTACCCCTTCGCGCTGTACCAAGGGCGGTAGTCTGTTCAATACCTGTGCAATCCTTGTATTAACCTGCACCAAGGCTTGGTCAGGGTCGGTTCCTAGGTTGAATACAATCTGGATGTTTGCCTCACCCGCACTAGTGGCATCGGAGGTCATGTATCTCATTCCCCACACGCCATTGATGGCTTGTTCAAGTGGAATAAGTACGGATTCTGTCAGTACTTTGGCACTAGCTCCAGGATATGATGCACTCACCATTACCACGGGTGGAGCAATCTCTGGGAACTGTGAGGTAGGTAACGTCTTGATAGACAATACCCCCAAGAAGATAATGACAATTGATATTACTATGGCCAATACTGGCCTATGAATGAATTTACTAAACATATCCTTGATTTGTTTGAATACAGATAAAATGAGTGATTTAGCGAATGAGTGATTTTAATGATGTATAAAGGATTTAAGAATCGCTTATGCATACAATCATTATATCACACCATTACTTGACTACTCTGCATAAACTTTCAGATTCGCAATTACCGACTTAGGGTCTTTGTAGTCGTAGGTAATCTTATCGTTGTCTCTCACCTTCTTCAAACCTTCAAGAAGTATTTTCTCATTGCCAGTCAATCCGCTTTTTACGATATATAAATCTGGCAATTCAGCACCAATCGTAATTTCTTGTGACTTAACTATATTGTTTTTATCTACCACAAAAACATATTTCTTTTCCAAGATTTCGAAAGTAGCTTTCTGTGGAATAATCACAGCATTTTTAAGCGGTACAACCATTTGGATATTACCTGTTTCTCCGTGTCTTAATAGCTTATTTGGATTAGGGAAGGTAGCTCTGAAAGCAATATTTCCCGTTTCATTATTAAAGTCTGCTTCAATTGTTTGAACAAGTCCTGGATATTCAAAAATCTCCTGATTTGCCATCTTGAGTTTCACCGTTGGCACGTTGCTATTGTTTGACTTAGTCTTGAAATTTAGATATTCCGATTCTGGAACATTGAAATACACCCACATTTTACTGTTGTCAGAAAGCGTAGTCAACAAATCTCCTTCTGCCAAAAGGCTACCTTCTCTTACATAGAAATGGTCCATGATACCATCAAAAGGAGCTTTGATTTCGGTAAAACCAAGGTGTACTTTGGCCAATTCCATTTCAGCTTTTGCTTTATCGAATTTGGCTTTAGTCAGTGCCAACTCATTGCGAGAAACGATATTGCTATCTGCCAATAATTTGGTGTTTTTATATTCAATCTCAGCATAATTAGCTTCTGCTTGAGTTTTCTGAAATTCTGCTTGATATTGTAAAGGCAAAATCTGGAACATCAATTGCCCTTTTTTAACAAATTGTCCTTCGTCTACATATATTTTTTGTAGATAGCCTCTTTCTAGGGCTCTTAATTCGATGTGTTGTATCGAACGAATTTGAGAAACGTACTCATTGATAGCGGTTGTGTCTTTCTTTAGTGGGCTGGTAACAAGCAGCTTAGTTTGCTCTTGTTTTTCTTCCTCTTTTTTTGTTTCGCAGCTAGTAAGGCACAACATAGCACCCATACTCATGAGGATGAGAATTTTTTTCATGATAAGTTTTATTTGGTTGGTTTACTGGATTTTAGATTGTATAGGGCACAAGAAGACATCAACAAGCGATTGAAGCCAAAATGATTAGCCTAAAAAACGAGATAATTGTGTGAAGAGTTGGGTAGTATGATATACCCACGATGTTAAATCATATTCTGAAGACACAGAATATAATGTTCAAATTAATTGAGAAGAAATGTGAATAATGCTTACAGAAATGTAAGACTTTAGGTAAATCGAGTAGGATTAATCTAGTATACCAACCAAAAAAAGGAATCGTAAAATACGAAGTGGTTTCTACATTCTTTTTTGGCGTTATAAAACTCTCTTCTTCTTCAACGTTCTCCTCATCATATGCAAAGAAGTTATTTCCTTTGCCATCTAAAGAACTTGATGTGAAAAAAAACTGGTTAGATACTTCTGTAATTGCACTTAAATTTTTTGATTCTTTAAGCGTTTTTGTAGGCACATGAAAGGCAGCCTCCTTGTGTATCTGAGCAAACAATTGACTTGTAATACTCAACAGGAGAACACATAAAAATAGGGGATATTTTATGAATGCCTTTTTCATTTCGAGCTTGAAAGTAATTCGTGATAATTATACTTGCAAAATTTTTAATCTAAAATTTATACTAAGCATCACAAGTTCTTTTATTTTTTATATTCTATCTTTCATATTTTACATTGATTCTCTACTTACTAAAAAAAATATCGTTGTAACAACAAATTTTTTTATTCAAAAACTGTTCCAAATAATAAATATTTTTAACAAATAATTATTAAAAATATTTAGGTAAATACACTCAACGTCTACTAAATGTTTGGTAATAAGCCTTTTAACAAGGTTGTTTAAAAAAATACCATAATGCTCTATTTTTATCCTTTTTGAAAACTGATTTAAGTCATTTTTTTTATCAAAAAACGCTCTTAATTTCAAAGCAATTTTTTGGAATGTACACTTATATTTTGCCTGTTTTCGTAGGCAGTTAAAATACAAATCCCCCTAAAAGAATTATTCTCTTAGGGGGATTTTGTTGGAGGAATATTGCTATAAACCTTTATTATTTTGCGTAGTTCACAGCTCTCATTTCGCGGATAACCGTTACTTTGATTTGCCCTGGATATTGCATTTCTTTTTCAATTTTCTGTGAAATATCGTACGATAACATGCTTGCTTTTTCATCAGTAACATTCTCTGCATCTACCAAAACTCGTAGCTCACGACCAGCCTGAATAGCATAACATTTCTGAACACCGCTGAAACTAACCGCTAATTCTTCTAATTCTTTTAAGCGACGCATATAAGATTCCATCATCTCGCGACGAGCACCAGGACGAGAACCAGAGATGGCATCACATACCTGAATAATTGGCGAAATCATAGAAGTCATCTCAATTTCATCATGGTGAGCACCAATGGCATTACAAACTTCTACGTTTTCCTTGTATTTTTCTGCCAATTGCATTCCCAAAATAGCGTGAGGTAATTCTGCCTCCTCGTGCCATACTTTACCAATATCGTGTAATAGCCCTGCACGCTTAGCTAACTTCGCATTTAAGCCTAATTCTGCCGCCATAGTAGCACAAAGCTTAGCTACTTCACGCGAGTGTTGTAAAAGGTTTTGACCATACGAAGAACGGAAACGCATTCTACCTACCATTTTAATTAATTCAGGGTGTAAACCATGAATACCTAAATCAATCACAGTACGTTCGCCGATTTCAATAATTTCTTCGTCAATATTCTTTTTCGTTTTGGCAACTACTTCTTCAATACGAGCAGGGTGAATACGACCATCCTGTACTAAACGGTGTAGCGACAAACGAGCGATTTCACGGCGAACAGGGTCAAAGCCAGAAATAATGATGGCTTCTGGCGTATCATCTACAATAAATTCTACTCCTGTAGCGGCTTCTAAAGCACGGATGTTTCTACCTTCGCGACCAATGATTTTACCCTTTACGTCATCTGATTCAATGTTGAAAACAGATACACAGTTTTCAATCGCATTTTCAGCCGCCGTTCTTTGAATCGTTTCAATAACTACTTTCTTAGCTTCCTTAGTAGCCGTTAACTTAGCCTCTTCAATCGTATTTTTAATAATAGACGATGCCTTCGTTTCTGCTTCCGCACGCAAAGCATCAATCAATTGTTGGCGTGCTTCGTCAGCAGTTAAGCTTGCTATTTTCTCTAATTGTGATACTTGCGACGCTAACATTTCGTCTGCTTGCGTTCTTTTCTTATCTGCTTCTTCAGTCTTTTTTCTTAGATTTTCCTCTTTAGAAGTCAACGATTGTTTTTGCGAATTTAACTCAGTTTCTAATTTCTTAGTCTGCTCCATCGAAATCTGTAAAGTACGCTCACGCTCTTTTAGTTTTTGCTCATTTTGAACTAAAATTTGCTTCTTTTTATTTGAATCATCTTCAAATTCCGAGCGAAGTTTCAAGAACTTTTCTTTGGCTTCGAGTATTCTATCTTTCTTGATGTTTTCTGCTTGTAATTCAGCATTTTTGACAATATCTGAAGCTTTGGAAGTTGCTTCTTCTTCAATTCTCTGGGTATTCTTTGCAAAAGCAAGCTTACCGACAAATATTCCCGCTATCAGCGAAGCAACTGCGGCAATGATGGGAGTTAGCATTATTTATATCGTTTTAGTTAATAGTTTTCGTGCATTGAATAATGCAATCCGACCAACTATTGAGTGAAAAAAAGGACTAAAACAGACAAATGCCTTGAAAATGAAAAGAAAAATTAAACGTTGGTATATCGTATTTAAAATCAAGAATAGTTAAATCAAACAAGTAAACTAGAATTTTGTATGGTTGTTTACGGAAACGAATCCAATCAAAATCATGTTATTAGAATGTTATAAGGTTTAATTTATGGTATTCAGGTACTTGCACTAATTTTTATAAATATGATTTATAATCGCTCAATTTTATACTTAAAACGTTTAAACGAATACTAAAGAAATATGTTAATTCATTCTGTAACAGAACTCAATAAGTTGTCTAATTCAGCAATCTTCCCCATCACAGATTTTTGAAGATCACCGTGTTTGACGCCAAATTTAAGGTTACTCATTACAAAGTCTAAAGCAACTATTGCTAACAGACGTTGGTGAGAGTCTACCTTTTTAGTTTCTCGATAAGAATCCATTTTTTCATTAATCAACTTAGCAGCTTTGCGAACAAATTCCTCTTCTTCCTTCCCAACTGATAGGCTAAAAGGTTCGTGAGCAACAACTATATTACAAGGGACTTTTTCGGCCATTATATTTTAAGTTTTAAATTAAAAGTTTTGAGTTATTTAGTCAAGAAAACTATGAACTATTAAACGATTGATTTTTTAAACTTTTTATTTGCTAAGCTGACTAATACACCTATCTATTTCTAAGATATATTGGTCAAGTTTTTCTTTCAATTCGGCAGGATTGCCTGTACTATTTAGATTGTTTACTGCAATCTTAGTGATTTTATCTGATTTTTTAAAGTTTTTTACTCTTTGGTTTAATTTTTTGTTTAATTCTTGGTTTTCTTTTAAGGTCTCAGCCAATGTATGTTTTAAAGATTCGTTTTCTCGGGTAGCCAATTCAAGCCTAGTTTGCAAATCTTTATATCTTAAGACAACATTCCTTAGTTTTATTTCTAAGGCCTCAAATTGAGTCCGAATTTGATTGTCAGTCATCATGTCTTTGTTTAGATAAGTATTTAGATTGCAAAAAACCTAAAGAAATAACGATACATTGAATAAAACCCTAAAATTAATTTAGGCTTTAATCCTATTTATTACAAAGTTCTATAATTTACTCGAAAATTTTATGTTTTTATCTTAAAAAAGCATACTTATCTCTGACTTTCAATGGAATAATTGTCTTTCGCTCAACTAAAACAACACCAGCAGCATATAAACTTAGTAATATGAAATGATATGGGATAGAAATCCATAGATTTTCAATGTTAATCTGCATGGTACAAAAAATTAATACACCCGCTGAAATAATATATCCAAAAGCAGAGAGTATCTTGTACGGTACGGGATAATACTTTTGTCCGAAGTAATAACAGAGTGCTGTCATCGAAAAGCAAGATATCAAAAAGGCTATCGCACAACCCATATATCCCATCTTGGGAATGAGGATAATATTGAAAAAAATAGTGATTGCTAAACCACCAAAAGTGATTCTAGTACCGAAATATGTTTTCTTGTTGAGCTTAAACCAAACAGAGATATTGTAATAAACACCTAGGAAAAGATTGGCTAGTAATAAAATCGGTACTACTTTCATTCCTTCCCAATAAATAGGCTTTCTTAAGAAAAGGACTTTTATAATGTCCAGATTTAGACAAACGCCTAACCAAATAAATATACAGGTTATCAAAAACCATTTTGTTACATCAGCTAATGTTTCAGGCGAATTTTTATTTTCAGTTTTTGCCAGAAAAAAAGGTTCGGCAGCATAGCGGAAAGCTTGTGTTGCTAATGCCATAAAAATAGAAAGCTTATAGACATTCCCATAGATACCTAGTGCCTCCTGAGAAGTACGGTTCGGATAGAAACCCTCGGGCAATAGTCTTTCCAGTAATATTCTGTCAAACATCAAATTAAATGTACTTGCTAAGCCCATTATCATAATTGGATAGGCATATATCATTAAGTTACTGAAAGTAGCTTTATCAAACTGAAATTTGAATATTTTAAACTCAGCTCTCAAAAAATAAAATAAACTGGCGTTTGCTAAAAGATTAGCTAAGAAAATATAACCTGCTCCAACACTCGGTATATATAATTGTTTAGCAAATGGTTGTAAGAAAAGTAGATAATCGCCATCTGCTATTTTTTTAAAGCCTAATAAAAAAATAATGTTCAATATTACGTTGACAATGATGCTGAAAATTTTTGCTGCTACGAATTTTCTGGTTTTCTTTTCTAGCCTCAATCTGGCAAAAGGAATGGCTGTAATCGCATCGATGGCTACTATTAGTGCAATCCAAGTTAAGAAAATCTCTTTGCCTGGTACACCCAATGCATTGATGATGGGTGTTGAAAAAATAATGATGATACTGGTAAATACCAAACTACTAACGGTAATGGCAGATTGAATGATGTTATAATATTTTTCTTTGTCGTCAGTAGCAAAACGAAAGAAGGCTGTTTCCATGCCATACGTATAGATAATATTGGCAATGGCTACATAGGCATAAAGCTTTACGTTTATATTAAGTTCTGCGGGTGTAAAAGCAGCGGTGTGAACAGCCACTAATAGGAAGTTAAGTGATCGCCCTAAAATTGTACTTATGCCGTATGATGCTGTTTCGCTAGCTAATTTTTTTAAAACACTCATGTTAATCAGAATTGTGTATCAAACAATCGTTTATCTTTTTGCTTACCACAATGTAGTCGCAATTTACAAGGACTTATGTGTTAATACAATCTTGATTTCAAATGAATAGATAAAAAATATTTTTCAAAATAAGTATAAACACTTAAAAATATATGAGTATTTATACTATATTTGTGGCATAATAATCAATTCGTGGTTGAATTGTGCTTTTAACAGAGCTGAGTGATTAAACGCCCCAAATACGTTTAATCACTTTTTTTTTGCCCATTAAACAAACATGAGTCATCCCGAATTTTAAAATCATAAAAAAGCGGTCGAAATTAGTTTTTCGACCGCTTTCTTGATTTATGGATACAGATTATAGTTCCGTTAGGAACACTATATCGGCGGCCGTCGTTGCGGTAGAAGAAGCATCTATTAACTCCTCTAAGCCCCATCGGGGCGAAATATTTCGCCCCGATGGGGCTTAGAGGAGAATTTTGTTTACATTTTACCGCAAATGCGGCTACCGATATATCGCCTCTATGAGGCTATTTTGTTAAACTTCCTATTTTAAGAAAAATTCGGGATGACTCATGTTGACTAAGAATTTATATTGCTTTAAAGTATTAACTTTCAAGCTGATACTTTTTTAATTCTATCAAATTATCAGGTAAAGCTTTATTCGTCCAATATTGATGGATGGAAAGTGCAGCTCCCAACGATGTAGCCTGAGCAACTGAGGCTGCATAAACTTCTAAGGTAGGAAAAGCCATGGCTAGTAATGTCATGAAAATCTCATTTTTACCAAAACCTCCATCCACAAAAAGTTTTTTTACGGGCGAATTATTCAATACTAATTCAGTAGCAATTAATTGTTGAGCAACGATGTCAATAATTAATTGATGATATGCTTCTTCGTAATTATTGAAAACAGTCAAATCCCTACTTCCAAAAAGAGATTCTTGGAGCGGCGGACGTCGGGCTTCACGCAGATGGTCGTCGTCGCCATGTAGTTGACTTTCTCTTAATTTATGCAACAATTCAAGGTCACACGTTACTGTTTTATAATAATCATTTGCCAGATTGAAATGCGATGCCAAACGCTTGGTTTGTTGTTCATGTTCATAGCCAGCAAATAATCTTGAAGCTTTTACGGGCTTACCTTCATAGTGCATATACGACAAACAATCGTATTGTAATTCCTCCGCACTCAATGGAATATGATTGAAAGGATTCAAACTAATACACCACGTACCCGTAGAAAGCAAAATAAAAGGTTCTGTAAAAGTAGCAAGGTAGGGAATTAACGCAGCCGAGCTATCGTGCAAGCCCACACCCACTTGTAATTCATGGTTATCAATACTTTTTTGCTGAACCTGATTAGAAGGAAAGATAGGAGCGAGCTTCTCGTCAACGCCTTCTTGATGCACCCATCTATGATAGGTGTTTTTAGTAAAGTCCCAAAGATTGGTATGACACCCAATACTCGTAATATCTGAATAATAGTTACCCGTAAACAGAAAATTCAAGTATTGCGGTAAATGTAATGAGTAGTTGATTTTGGCAAATAAATCTGGTTTTTCGTATTTCAAACGATATAGCACCATGCCTGAATTTAGGTTTCCTAATACTGGTGATGCTGTAACTTGTGAAAATTTTTGTTCACCATCATACGTATCATAAAACTGTTTTTTCAGGGTCTCAGAATACGTTTTTAAATAATTATACAAAGGAGCTACCGCTTTACCATTCTTATCAAGATGCACAAAGCTTGCTCCATAAGTTGAAAAATTTAATGCCTTGATAGCAAAATCAGGAAGGCTTAGTACCTCCTCAAATGTTTGGGTTACCCACGAATTGAGGAGGTCTAAATCTTCACAGTTATCGCCATCTTCGTCTTGAGTTTCGTCGAATTGGGTCGATTTTTCTAAAACAATTTTGTACTGTTCATCAAAGAGGAACAGTTTTTTATTGGTTTTGCCAATGTCAAAAATAGCAATGACAGAAGTTTTGTTTGTCATAAAAAATTAAAGCCCAGTAGAAACGGCTTTCAAGCCTCTTTCTTGAATCAAATTTTCTCTAATTTTCAAGTTGCGATACAACGCAATTGGGTTTAATGCTCCACCAGCACGAAGGCGAGCCTCAGCAACTAATGCACGAACATCAGTACGGAAAGCATCTTGTAAAATCTCTTGACAACGCACTACATCATTTTCTTCTTGAGCAATCTCTAAAGATTTTTTATCAACAGATAATGCCTGCGCATAGGCCGTCATGATGGCTTCTACTGATTGCAATAAGTCTTCTAATGGGTCTTTTACATTGTGTGATGCATCAATCATCCATCCTAAGTCAGTAGCATGGTTCATTCCTCTTGCATCCATTCCTTCAACCAATTCGTTGAAGATTAAGAATAATTGGTATGGCTTCAATGCACCAGCCGTCAAATCGTCATCACCATATTTAGAATCGTTGAAGTGGAAACCACCCAATTTACCTTCCATTAATAACAATGAAACGATTTGCTCGATATTGGCATTTGGCAAATGGTGACCCAAATCAACCAATGTGAAAGCTTTGTCACCTAATTTTTTAACGTATGAATATGACTGTCCCCAATCTCCAACAGTTGTTGAATAGAAGTTAGGTTCAGCACATTTATATTCTAGGAACAATTTCCAGTTTTCTGGTAAAGCGGCATAAATTTCCTCTAAACTTTCCAATGTATTTTGGTAAGCTTTACGGAAGTTTAATTGTCCCGGAAAACAAGAACCGTCAGATAACCAAACCGTTAGTGATTCAGAACCCAATTCAATACCATGCTTAATTACTTCAATGTTATGGTCAATCGCTTGTTTACGAATAGCCTTGTTAACATTTTGAAGTGAACCAAACTTATAAGTATATTCTTGATTCGCTTGGTCTTGGAAAGTATTTGAGTTTACAGCATCGAATTTTAAGCCGTGCTGTGCTGCCAATACTTTGATAGCCTGAGCATTTTGAGGTATATCCCAAGGAATATGTAAAGAGATAGCACCACTTGCTTGGTTTAAAGCGTGTAGCAAACCTACATCTTCAATTTTTTCTTCTATACTTCTTGGTTCGCCACCACCAGAAAAACGACCAAAACGTGTACCTCCTGTGCCTAAAGCCCATGAAGGAATAGCGATTTGGAAATCAACTAGTTTTTGGATGATGTTTTCAGCATTTTCAACTTCTGAAAGAGTATATGCCAATTTACGTTGATGTCCAGCAAGTACATCTTCGTTATGTGAATGAATTTTATATTTTTCGAGCTGCATTGGAGAGGAGA
The DNA here is from genome assembly GCF_059416265.1 of Arcicella sp. GW821-FHT09D11. Lineage (NCBI taxonomy): Bacteria > Pseudomonadati > Bacteroidota > Cytophagia > Cytophagales > Flectobacillaceae > Arcicella > Arcicella sp. GW821-FHT09D11. Next base: position 516,373 of record NZ_JBWKOV010000002.1, read on the forward strand.
AAGTTTATTATTGGATACAAGTCATTGGGAGTACAAGCAAACATATTGTTAAAATACATTCATCATCTTTATATACTAATAGCCTGTAAATAAAGAACCCCCTTTCCTAACGGAGAAGGGGGAATAAAATTATTTCTAACGATAGAAGCCCATTGCTACACCGCCATCTACATTCAGTGCATTTCCAGTTGATTTACCTAATAAACCACCTACGAAAGCAAAACATGCATTAGCGATATCGTCTGGAAGAATGATTTCGTTCAATAAAGTACGTTTTGCATAGTAAGCTGGTAATTCAGCTACTGTGATTCCGTAAGCTTTCGCACGACCTTCAGCCCATCCGCCTGCCCAGATATTTGAATCTGAAATTACTGCATCAGGATTTACTGTGTTTACTCTGATTTTGTCTCCTCCTAATTCCGCAGCCATCAAACGTGTCAAGTGTGCTTGAGCAGCTTTAGCAGAACCATAACCAGGATTGTTTGGTCCAGCTACTACGGCATTTTTAGAAACAATATTTACGATGTCGCCACCTAAATTTTGTTTACGCATCATCGCTACACCTACTTGTGAAACCAAGAATTGTCCTTTTACTAAAATATCATATAATCTATCCCACTCTTCGATAGAATGTTCAGCGATAGATTTTGAAATACTGATACCAGCGTTGTTTACTACGATATCAACACCACCGAAAGCTAAAGCGGCATCATCAAAAGCTAAAGCGATTGAAGCGGCGTCAGTAACGTTCAATAAGGTAGAAGAAACAGCATCTTTACCGAATTTGCTTACAAACTCAGCTTTTGCTCCGTCTAAACGTTCTTGGTTGATGTCGTTGATTACTACGCAAGCACCTTCTTCAGCAAATTTCTTAGCGATTGCTTTACCAATACCACCAGCAGAACCAGTGATTAAAGCAATTTTACCAGAAAGTGCTTTTGGTTTTGGCATACGTTGCAATTTAGCTTCTTCCAATAACCAATATTCAATATCAAATGCTTCTTGACGTGGCAATGAAGTGTATTCAGAAACTGCTTCTGCACCTTTCATTACGTTCACGGCATTTACATAATATTCTGAAGCTAAACGTGCTGTTGTTTTATCTTTTGAGAAAGTAAACATACCTACGCCCGGGTAAAGGATTACCACTGGGTTAGGGTCACGCATTGCTGGAGAGTTATCTCTTTTACAATTATTATAATACTCAGTGTACATCGCACGGTATGCTTCAAAAGCAGGTTCTAATTTTGCTTTGATAGCGGCTACGTCTGTCAAATCTTCGTTTGGTGCTAGTTCAAGTACTAACGGAGAAATTTTTGTACGTAAGAAGTGGTCAGGACAAGAAGTACCTAGTGGAGCCAACTTAGCAAGGTCGTTTGAATTGGTAAATTCTAACACACGAGCATCGTCAGTGAAGTGTCCAATCATATTACGATATGAAGAACAGAAACCACGCAAGATAGGAGCGATAGAAGATGCTTGTTTCTTACGGTCAGCTTCAGGAAGGCTTTCAATTTTTTGACCGCCAAACACAGGAGCTTTCTTTCCGTAATTTGCTTCTAAATACTCAGCACATTTTTCGATTACTTCTAAAGTATTAATATAAGAATCGAAAGAAGTATCACCCCAAGTAAATAAACCATGAGAACCCAACATGATACCTTTTAATTTGATACCACGAGATTCAGCTTCTTCCAAACACTCACGTAATTGAAGACCCAAGTCGAAACCTGGACGTTGCCAGCCTACCCAGCCAATTTCACCGTTGAACAATTCCTCAGTGATTTGCTTACCATCTTTAGCTGCTGCAATAGCAATAGCGGCGTCTGGGTGTAAGTGGTCGATATGAGCGAAAGGTAAAAATCCATGAAGAGGAGTATCAATAGAAGGAGCCTTAGAAGCTAAATCGAAGATACAATGGTTGAATAATTCTACCATTTCATCTTCAAATTCGATACCACGGTATACGTTTTCTAAAGCACGAAGTCTGTCAACATACAAAGCTGCACAACCTGATTTTTTCAAAGTACCGATGTCACCACCAGAGCCTTTAATCCACATCACGTCAGTTTGATTACCCGTCAAAGGATCTTTATCTTTGATTTTTACAGAAGTGTTACCACCACCATAATTGGTTAAACGTAGATCAGCTCCTAATAAATTTGAGCGATAAATGAATAGAGCTACTTCGTCGCCTGCTAATTCGGCTGCTTTGGCTTCGTCCCAAAGATAGCTGACGTATTTGAATGTCTTGGTTGCCATTTTTTTATAAAAAATATAATAATTAATGTTCAACAAAACTAGAATTCTCTGTATCTTAAACCGTCCTGTACTATCATGCGGAAAAAAGGTGTGTAAATAGCGCAATCTATTGTTGACACTTTTAGTATTTGAAATAGTAACTTTTTTGCCTGTTTTTTAATACTACAGCATGCTAATTTTGGTATAAATATTCAGAAATTTAATTATTTAATGATGATTGATTACCTATTTTTAAGTATAATTACTCTAAAACTTGCATTTTAATCTATTTAGATAGCCTATTATGATAAAGGTTTGGGTGTTTTTTTTAAATTTGGTAGTATTATTGCACATAAGTGCATAAGGTTGAAGCAACATTGCATTTGTTTGCAACTACTAGTATTATAAAGATAAAAATTATAAATAAAAGTAGTATAAATTTTAGAAATTTATTGATAACCATTTATATAAAAAGGTATGAGTAAAAGTATAAGTGCGGAGAAGTTGCGATTGAATACTCGCAAAGATAATAAGGGATGGAAAAAGTGGGGACCTTATCTCTCTGAGCGGCAATGGGGTACAGTTAGAGAAGACTACACAGCCAACCAAGATGCATGGAACTCTGTAACACATGATATGGCCCGTTCTATTGCTTATCGTTGGGGTGAAGAAGGCATAGCGGGTATCTCAGATAATAAGTCTCATATTTGTTTTGGCTTAGCTTTTTGGAACCATAATGATCATATATTAAAAGAACGCCTTTTTGGATTAACGGGAAGTGAATCTAACCATGGGGAGGATGTAAAGGAGCTTTATTATTACCTAGACTCTACGCCCACGCATTCGTATATGAAGATGCTTTATAAGTATCCTATCAATCCGTATCCTTATGACAAGCTGGTTTCTGAAAGTAGAAAGCGTTCGCGCTTAGAACCCGAGTTTGAAATACTTGATACGGGCGTTTTTGATGACAACGAATATTTTGATATTTTCATAGAATACTCAAAGGCAGACGAGCAAGATATTTTAATAAAAATAACAGCTCATAACAGAAGCAAAAAAGCAGCACCACTCACGATTTTGCCTACCATCTGGTTTAGGAATACTTGGAGCTGGGGCTACGAAAAATATAAGTATAAACCCATGATGACGGGGGTGGCCAAAAAAGCCATTGATATTGATAACAAAAATATAGGGCATTATAAATTGTATTGTGAAAATGCCCAAGAGTTACTCTTCTGCGAAAACGAAACCAATTTTGAACGTCTTTATAAAGTAGGTAATGCTTCGCCTTATTGTAAAGATGGTATTAATGATTATATCGTTGATAATAAGAAAACGGCTGTCAATCCCAATAATATTGGTACAAAAGCGGCTGCTCGTTATACCAAAACAATTAAGGCAGGCGATAGCTATACCGTTAGGCTTCGTTTGGTCGATCATTCTATCCTTGAACCTTTTGGGGGCTTTGAAGATACGATGGATAAGCGTATTCGTGAAGGCAATCAGTTTTATGAAGAAGTACAGCAAGGTGTTGAAAACCCCGAGTTGCTAAAAATTCAGCGACAAGCCTATGCAGGTATGCTTTGGACTAAACAATGGTATTATTATAATGTCAACGAATGGATAAAGGGTGACCCTTCGATGCCTAAGCCATCGGAATATAGGAAGTATGGAAGGAATGCGGGCTGGCGCCACATGTATTCTGCCAATATTCTTTCGATGCCTGATAAATGGGAGTATCCTTGGTTTGCCGCTTGGGATTTGGCTTTCCATACCTTGCCCTTAGCAAGGGTTGACCCTGATTTTGCAAAGCGTCAATTAGCAGTAATACTTCGAGAATATTATATGCACCCCAATGGGCAAATTCCTGCCTATGAATGGTCGTTCTCGGATGTGAACCCACCTGTGCACGCTTGGGCTACTTGGAAAGTATATGAGATTGACAAAGAGATAAACGGAAAAGGAGATATAGCCTTTTTAGAGAAAATCTTCCATAAGCTTTTATTGAACTTTACTTGGTGGGTAAATCTAAAAGATGAGGGAGGAAACAACATTTTTGGAGGAGGTTTCCTCGGTATGGATAATATTGGGGTATTCGACCGTTCTGCCACTTTACCAACAGGCGGACGCTTAGAACAAGCTGATGGTACGGGGTGGATGGCAATGTATAGCTTGAATATGCTAAGGATTGCCGTTGAAATTGCCCTTGAACGCCCTGTTTATCAAGATATGGCTTCCAAGTTTTTTGAACACTTCTTGCATATTGCAGGAGCGATGCAATCTCTTGGTGGTGATGAAATTAGTCTTTGGGATGAAGAAGACCAGTTTTATTATGATATGCTCCATTTACCTAATAATAACAGTATGTTATTGAAAATCAGGTCGATGGTGGGCTTGATTCCTTTGTTTGCGGTAGAGGTTTTAACGCCAGAAATGCTTGAAAAATTGCCTGATTTCCGTCGTAGGGTAGAGTGGGTGCTTGCCAACAGACCTGACCTTGCAAGTTTAATTTCTCGTTGGTATGAATCAGGAAAAGGCGAGAGTAGGCTATTAGCTATTCTGAGAGGACACCGTATGAAAATGATTATGAAACGAATGTTTGATGAAACCGAGTTCCTTTCTGACTTTGGTATTCGTTCTCTTTCAAAATATCATTTAGAAAACCCTTATCAGTTCAGAGTAAACGGAGATGTACTAAGGGTTGATTATACTCCTGCCGAGTCAACAGGAAGTATGTTTGGTGGTAATTCAAACTGGCGTGGTCCTATTTGGTTTCCGATGAATTTCTTGTTGATAGATTCTTTGATGAAATTTCAAGAATATTATGGTAATGATTATGAAGTAGAATATCCTACCAATTCTGGAAATATGGTGAGTATCAAAGAGGCAGCATTAAGTATTTCAGAACGTTTGATTAACTTATTTACACAAAATAAGGAAGGAAGACGCCCAATGTATGAGAAATATGAGAAAATGCAGAGTGACCCGCATTTTAAAGACTTAATTCTTTTCAATGAATATTTTGATGGTGATACAGGTAAAGGACTAGGAGCTGCGCATCAAACTGGTTGGACGGGTCTTGTGGCTGAATTGATTTTGAGTGTTTCAAAAGCAGAAAAACACAGGGTTAGAGAATCAACAATGTAAATTCGTTTAATGATAAGGTAACAAAAAAGGTATCAGCAGTATGCTGATACCTTTTTTGTTAGACCAAAACTGAAAACAAATCTGGTTGTTCGTTCAATTTTTGATAAACAATGTTTTGTTCTATCATTCGCCCTAATAATGGCTCATAATCTTCTTTGTGTTTCAGTTCAATGCCTAATAGGACAGGGCCAGACTCTCGGTTAGTTTTTTTCTGATATTCAAATAAGGTAATGTCATCTTCTTCACCCAACACATTATTCAAGAAATTTTTCAAGGCACCTGCTCTTTGTGGAAAACGAATGATGAAATAATGTTTTAGTCCTTCATACAACAATGAACGTTCTTTTATTTCTTCGGTACGCGTAATGTCATTATTGCCACCAGAAACCAAGCATACTACATTTTTCCCTTTGATTTCATCTTTCATAAAATCTAAGGCTGCAATCGTTAAAGCCCCAGCAGGTTCGGCTACAATCGCCGATTCGTTGTACAACTCTAAAATAGTCGTACAAACTTTGCCTTCTGGAACAAGGATGATATTATCTAACGTTTCTTTACAAATGTTGAAAGTCTTCTCTCCAACACGTTTTACGGCAGCACCATCCACAAATTTGTCAATAGTTTCGAGTTCTAAGACATGACCAGCATCAAAACTAGCCTTCATAGAGGCAGCACCAGCAGGTTCGACACCAATAATTTTAGTATGCGGAGAAAGTTGTTTAAAAACAGTAGAAACGCCTGCCGAAACACCTCCACCACCAATGGCCAAAATAATATAATCTATTTTAATATCTGAATCTTTAAAAATCTCTAAGCCAACAGTCGCTTGTCCCGTAATTACGTCCATGTCATCAAAAGGATGGACATAAGTAGCATTATTTTCGTCACAATATTGTTTGGCAGCGTTTGAGGCATCATCGTAAGTATCACCTACCAACATTACCTCAATATCGTCTTTACCAAACATCTTTACTTGTTTGATTTTCTGATTAGGCGTAGTAGTCGGCATAAAAATCGTGCCTTTTACTTTCATTTTATGGCAAGCATATGCTAGTCCTTGGGCATGGTTTCCTGCAGATGCACATACTACACCTTTGGCTAGCTCGTCGGCTGAAAGCATCGCCATTTTATTATATGCTCCTCTGATTTTGTAGGAGCGAACAATTTGTAAATCTTCTCTCTTTAAAAAAATATTAGCTTCATAACGTTCCGAAAGCACAATGTTTTCAGTCAATGGCGTATGTACTGCCACCCCTCTAAGGCGTTCTGCCGCTTCATAGATGCTTTCAAGTGTCGGAAATATAGAATCTTTTTTTTGCTCTGTTTTATTAGCCATGTTGATGAGATAAAGCCTTTGATTGTAATACAATTCCTTTTTCTACAAATATAAGATAGTTTGTAGGTAAAAAATGATTTTCCTTACCTAGATAATCCGTTCCTAAATTCCAAAGGTGAAAGATTAGTCAATTTTTTGAAGTATTTTGAAAAATATGATTGGTCAGAAAAGTTGAGTTGGTAAGCAATTTCAGAAATCCCCAAATCGGTATGCGTCAAAAAGCGTTTTATTTCCATAATCATACGGTCATTGATTAAATCGGTTGATGTTCTTCCTGTTACACTTTTTACTGTTTCACTTAGGTAATTGGGTGTAATAGCAAGTAGGTGTGCATAATCTTTCACCGATAAATTTTCCTGACATTTTTCTTCAATCAATTGTTTGAAACGTTTTACCATGATTTTTCCTTTACTGGTTTTATCATCATAATTACTGAGCGGATAAATTCTTTTGCATTGAATTAAAATTAAATCTAGCAAAGCACGAATAGCCTCTTCTGAATCGGTTAGGTTTTGCTGATTCTCGTAAATAGCATTCTTAAAAAGCTCTGTCAGCACCTGTTTCTCCGCTTGATTTTCTAAGTAAATCGGTGGTGTTTCTTGATTAAGGTTATAGAAAAACGGAAGTTCAAAAAGCTTGTAAGGGTCAGTCTTATTAAAATGGTAAAAAGAGGACGTAAAAAGGAATATGTAGCCTTTTACATCTTCAGAAAGGTCTAACTCATGAATCTGACCTGGAGAAAGGAAAAAAATAGTATTGGGTTTTATCGTATAATTCTGAAAATCAATCGTATGAATGCCTTGTCCTTGTGTAAGGAAGAGGATTTCGTAAAAATCATCATGACGATGTGGATAAGTTACCTTAAAATTTCGATTAATATCAAAGGGTTCAATCTGAAATTGAATCGTTTTTTCAGATTTACTATTAAACCTATCGATACTATAAACAGGAATATCTAATTGTTTCATGTAATAAAATTACACATTTAGCTTTAGTTGTAAAAGTTTTAAAATCATCTACTTAAAATAAAATACGCTTACCCTGATATGAATTACCCATGAAAAGTACCTAAATAAAACACTAATTTACCATTCATTAATTGATGATTTTTATCAACTTTGTGCATATTTCAGCAATGTTGCGAATTTTAGCCTTCGACAACGTTATTCAAAATCAAAAACATTCAAAAAATGGCAAATTATTTCAATACTCTTTCTTTAAGAGAAAAATTAAATCAGTTAGGTGTTTGTGAATTCATGGAAAGTAATGAGTTTGCTGACGGAGTAAGTGCTTTAGTTGGGAAAAAAATCGTAGTAGTAGGTTGTGGTGCACAGGGATTGAACCAAGGATTGAACTTGAGAGACTCAGGTTTAGATGTTTCTTATGCTTTACGTCAGGAAGCAATTGATGCTAAAAGACAATCTTGGAAAAGTGCTACAGAAAACAATTTCAAAGTTGGTACTTACGAAGAACTAATTCCATCTGCTGATTTAGTAATTAACCTTACGCCAGACAAACAACATACATCAGTAGTAAATGCAGTAATGCCTTTGATGAAACAAGGAGCTACGCTTTCTTATTCACACGGTTTCAATATTGTTGAAGAAGGAATGCAAATCCGTAAAGATATTACAGTAATCATGGTTGCGCCAAAATGTCCAGGTTCAGAAGTACGTGCTGAATATGTTCGTGGTTTTGGTGTACCTACCTTGATTGCAGTTCACCCAGAAAATGATCCAGAAGGAAAAGGATGGGCTTATGCAAAAGCTTATTGCGTAGGAACGGGCGGTCACCGTGCAGGGGTATTACAATCATCTTTCGTAGCAGAAGTAAAATCTGACTTAATGGGAGAGCAAACTATCCTTTGTGGTTTGTTACAAACAGGTTCAATCCTTTGTTTCGACAAAATGGTTGAAAAAGGAATCGATGCTGGTTATGCTTCTAAATTAATCCAATACGGATGGGAAGTAATTACTGAAGCCTTGAAACAAGGTGGTATTACGGCTATGTTCGACAGACTTTCGAATCCTGCGAAAATCAAAGCATTTGAAATCTCTGAAGAATTAAAAGATATTATGCGTCCGTTGTTCCAAAAACACCAAGATGATATCATGAGTGGAGAGTTCTCTTCAACCATGATGGCTGACTGGGCAAACAACGACAAAAACTTATTGACTTGGAGAGCTGCCACTGGCGAAACTGCTTTTGAAAAAACACCAGCAGGTGATGTTAAAATTGCTGAACAAGAATACTTCGATAACGGATTATTGATGGTTGCGATGGTTCGTGCAGGGGTTGAATTAGCTTTTGAAACAATGGTTGAAGCAGGTATCAAAGAAGAATCTGCTTATTATGAATCATTACATGAAACGCCGCTAATCGCTAACACGATTGCTCGTAGAAAACTATTCGAAATGAACTCTGTAATTTCAGATACTGCTGAATACGGATGTTATTTATTCGACCACGCTTGTAAGCCTTTGTTAGCTGATTTTATGTCAACAGTTGAAACTGACATTATCGGTACAAACTTCAATGCTGGTAAAGATAACGGCGTAGATAACAGAACAATTATCGCAGTAAACGAAGCACTTCGTTCACACGATATCGAGTTCGTTGGGGCTGAATTACGTCAAGCAATGACAGACATGAAAGCAATTTCTACGGTAGCGTAAGGAATTGGTTTTAATAGATAACAAAAAACTCCCGATGAATTTCATCGGGAGTTTTTTGTTAGGAAATTGTTATTTTTTCTCAATGAATGCCCAAAATTTATTTACAAACTCTTCCCTTAAAGTTTTGTCAGTTAGAGTCTCATGTAAGTCTGAATAGATTCTGCAATTCTGACTTTCCTCATTTAGCAAAATTTTAAAATTCAAGTCTAATATGTGTTCGACAGTTATGTTACCATGTCTCCTATATTCTATATCATCATATTTTACAACCGTTAAGCAAAGGAAGGAGTCTTGTGTTAACTCCTTAAATGATTTTATTGAATAATTGTCGAGCTGGAAAGGTTTTATTTGTAATAGTGCTTTTCTGACTGCGTTAACATCAATATTTTTTTTTATAACAACAGTAAGGTCTAGCGTTTCAGCAAACGCTGATGCATAGTCTTCATTTCTAACAATCTCGCCTAATACATCATCAGATCTTTCGGAAGCCATTGAATTTTTTCTAGTTCGTGTAAAAGCAACAAATCCAGCGATAATAGCAAAAGCAATAAACACTATTGACATAATTATTAAATGGTTTATATATGTGAAAATCAAACTTACTGAAAATAGCTAATAATAGCAATTAATGTATTTTTTTGTTAAGTTGATTAAGTTCTATTAATCATTTCTTAAAAATTATCGTGAATATGAATTTTTGGAAGGGTATTTCATAAAAAGATGAATGATATATTGGTTGTTTTTTGATGCCTATTCTAGGCAATAATTAGATGTCAATTATCTAATTTGTAAAATTTAGTATATTTTTATACTTTGTTTGTCGTTTATAAGCAAAACATAACCCAATAGATTTCCTAATGTTGATTAAGAACTTATTTAAAATCCTTATTGCTTTATGTATATGTTTTCAAGCTTTTTCACAAAAAAAGCTTTTTGAGAAGCATTCTGATATAGCTTTTGGAATAGGCACTGCAAATTATTACGGAGACCTCGTACCAATAAACCGCCCCATCCAGTCTACTGTAGAAAATGTTCGTTGGAATATTTCAGTGGATTATACAAAACATTTCACACCTCGATTTTCAGGAAATATCGCTTTGACTTGGGTAAGAATTGTGGGTGATGATAGTAAACTTGAAGGTGTTTCTTTATTAGAAAGATCATTTATGAGAAATGCCCATTTCAGAAATGATATTCAAGAGTTATCTTTCAAGGGGATTTTTAATTTAATTAGAGAAAGTGATAGGTATCAAAAAAGAGCGCAAATAACACCTTATGTTTTTTTAGGCTTTGCTTTTTTTCACCATAATCCAGTTGCCAAAGTACCTGTTAGTTATAGAGGATCAGAGGCATCACCAGGTGATTGGGTGAGTCTTCAGCCACTTCATACGGAAGGACAAGGTTTACCTGGCAATCTTAATAATAAATATGAGTTGTTGGCAATGAACTTCCCGTTGGGGTTTGGAGTAAAATATAAAATAGATAGAAAAATTGATTTAGGGTTTGAGGTAGGTATTCGTTATAATTTAACGGATTATATTGATGACGTTGGTGGATATTATACCAGTTTCAATCAAATGTATGCTATTAGCCCTCTTTCTGCTATCATGGGCCATCGAGAATATGAATTGATAGCGGCTAATACTGGCAATAATAGAGAAGCTTCTATTAGAAAATATCTGGCTGAAAATATTAACCCCAATTATAGTAATCCTAATTTGACCCCAGTAAGTACTTTTCCTGAAATATATAGACAAGGTACTATTAGAGATGGCGCTAGTAAATTAAATGATATTTATTTATTAACTAGCTTTCGGATAACATACCATCTTTCTCCCTCAATAAAATGCCCTGTGATTGAATAAAATAATTGTGACTAATTATTAATCAGGACTTTAATGGAATTTCTATAAAAACCATTCACTTCTCTCATAAATTAAATGCACTTCCATTTGCCGTTTCCCTCAAAAATCGCTAATTTAGACTAAACACTAAATTAATGTTTCTTACAAAAAACTCATTTGTCCTTGAATAACACCGTGGAAGTAAAAGAAATAGACTTAGAGCAAGAACGGAAAGAGATTCTAAAGCGATACCGAAAATTACTCAACATTGCCCGTCCATATTTGCAAGATGATGATGCTAAACTGATAAAAAAAGCTTTCCTATTATCTGCCGAAGCTCATAAAGAGATGAGGAGGAAATCTGGCGAGCCTTATATTTATCATCCTATTGCTGTTGCCCAAATTTGTGTTGAAGAAATAGGTTTGGGAGCAACATCTATCATGTGTGCATTGTTGCATGATGTGGTGGAAGATACTGAAATAGAACTGACAGAAATTGAAGCTATTTTTGGAAAAAATGTAGCCAAAATTATTGACGGTCTTACTAAAATTACGGGCGTCTTTGATTATGGAAGTTCGCAACAAGCAGAAAACTTCCGTAAGATGTTACTTACGCTTTCGGATGATATTCGGGTAATATTAATCAAACTTGCCGACCGTTTGCATAATATGCGAACATTGGGAAGTATGCCTCGTGATAAACAACTCAAAATTAGCTCTGAAACATTTTATTTATATGCTCCGCTGGCACACCGCTTGGGACTTCATGCGATAAAGTCTGAACTAGAAGACTTGTGTTTGAAATACACTGAGCCAGAAGCTTATAAAGATATTGCCAAGAAGTTAAAAGAAACCAAAACATCGAGAGAGAGTTTCATCCAAAACTTTATTCGCCCGATTGAGAAAGACCTTAACATAATGGGTTATAAACACATTGTGAAAGGGCGACCGAAATCAATCTATTCTATTTACCACAAGCTTAAGAAGAATAATACGCCCTTTGAGGAAATTTATGACCTTTTTGCGGTGCGGGTAATTTTAGATGTCCCTACTGAATTAGAGAAGTCTGCTTGCTGGGCTGTTTATTCGATGGTAACAGACCATTATAAGCCCAATCCTGAACGTTTGAAAGACTGGATTTCTAATCCTAAATCAAATGGGTATGAATCATTGCATACCACTGTAATGAGTTCTGGGCGACGTGGACGCTGGGTAGAAGTACAGATTCGGACAACTCGGATGGATGAAATTGCCGAAAAAGGATTTGCCGCACACTGGAAATATAAAGGAAATGATACACGTACAAACAAAGCTTTTGAGTCATGGTTAAGCCAAATTCGAGAAGCATTGGATACTACTGATAAATCACAGTCAGCCGTTGAATTGGTTGATGATATTAGAAGTAGTTTGTATAACGACGAGATTTTTGTATATACCCCAAAAGGGAAACTGATTGTATTGAAAGACGGTGCTACGGCATTGGATTTTGCATTTGAAATTCACTCAGAAGTAGGAGCAAGGTGTATAGGAGCTAAGGTAAATAATAAGCTAGTCCCTTTGAGCCACAAACTCAAGACTGGCGATATTATCGAGTGTATGACCTCGGCAAAGCAAAAACCATCAGAAGATTGGTTAGCCTTTGTAGCAACGACCAAGGCAAAAGCCCGTATCAAGGATTATATTAAAGAAGCCAATAAGCAGCACGTCATCATGGGGCGTGATATGATTGAACATCGTTTAAAAGTGTTGGGCGTAAATACGTTAACCCTAGAAATCACCAATCAACTAAGGGCGTATTTTAATGCAAAAGATACAAACGACTTATTTTATCGTTTTGGAAAAGCATATATTAGCTTAGACGAGATAAAAAAATGGAAGTCAGACAGAGAGGCGCATGAAAGAAAGCAGGCTACAAAAACCATTCAAGAACCGCTAACGAATACTAAAAATATCGTTAAAGAGCTTAAGAAATTGCATGGTGATGTAAAAAATGCAGATGCAATTTTGATTGGCGAGGACATGGATAGGGTAGACTATACGTTGGCTAAATGTTGTAATCCTATTGCGGGCGATACTGTTTTTGGTTTTGTTACGATTAATGAAGGCATAAAAATTCATAGAACTTCGTGTCCAAATGCTACCGAGCTATTGTCTCGTCATGGCGATAGAGTAATAAAAGCTTTGTGGACGAGCCAAGTGAAAATGTCGTTCATTGCCCAATTAATTATTAAAGGCACAGACCGCATGGGCTTGATGAACGATGTGACAAGAGTAATTTCGCAAGAGTTAAAAGTAAATATTCAAAATCTTTCAATAGGAGTAAAAGAAGGTATTTTTGAAGGAAAAATAGCATTGATGGTACAAGACACACAACATCTTGAAACACTTGTTCACTCTTTAGAGCAAGTTGATGGTGTAATTCAGATTGAAAGAGGAGACTAGAATTTCTTTTTCTCTTAAAAATTGATTTATTTTACTTTTCAAAATTGATTTAGTCTAATTATTAAATCAATAAATTTTATTTTTTGTTTTTCTGAAAATAGTCAGTAATGCCATCAAACGCCACATTAGAGGCAGTAAAGAAGATTTTTACTGCTTATCTTGAAAATAAAAGTCTTCGAAAAACTCCAGAACGATTTGCCATTTTGGAGGAAATTTACACAAGAGATGACCATTTCGATGTGGAGGAACTATATATTTCGATGAAAAATAAGAAATATCAGGTTTCACGTGCTACTGTGTATAATACACTTGACGTATTAGTAGAATGTGATTTAGTTTCTAAACATCAATTTGGGAGAAATCAGGCACAGTACGAGAAATCATACGGACGTCGCCAACACGACCACCTGATTTGTACAGAATGCCATCATGTTACTGAATTTTGTGACCCAAGAGTACAAACAATACAATCGATGGTAGGAGAAATGTTACAGTTCAATGTAATGCACCATTCTTTGATTTTTTATGGTGCTTGCACAAAAACAGAATGCGAACATAAAAAAGCAATGTTAGCGGAAAGAGCAATGTCTAGTAGAGACCATAATTAACAGTATTTATCAACAGCAAGCAAACAGGACTTTCATTCATAATCCGAATGAAAGTCCTGTTTTTGTATTTTTTAGGAAATTTTTTGGAATACTCTTCAACTAAAACTACAGCATTATTGAAATTCTTGTGAGGTTTTATTTTTGTTTGTTTATCTTTGCGACTTTGATTAGGTGGTTTATTCTTTTTTGATTTTTCTGTTTCCTGTTATCTCGACGTCAGGAGGGAACTGGTCTGCCACCGCCAGATGCTTCCTTCGTGAGAATGACAACCAAAAAACAAAAAAATGGCAGTAGATGTATTGTTGGGTTTGCAGTGGGGTGATGAAGGAAAGGGTAAAATAGTTGATGTTTTAGCCCCTAAATATCAAGTAGTTGCTCGTTTTCAAGGTGGACCAAACGCTGGGCATACCCTTGAATTCGATGGTTTTAAACATGTTTTGCATCAAATTCCATCAGGAATTTTCCGTCAGGAAGTACAAAACATTATCGGAAATGGTGTTGTTCTTGACCCAATTATTTTCAAAAAAGAAATTGATGGTTTAGCAAAGTATAATTTGAACGTACTTGAGAACTTAGAAGTATCTAAAAAAGCTTCTATCATTCTGCCAACACACCGTTTGTTGGATGCTGCCTATGAAAAAGCAAAAGGTGATGCCAAAATTGGTTCAACCTTAAAAGGTATCGGACCAACTTATACTGATAAAATTTCACGTCAAGGATTAAGAGTAGGTGATATGATTTCACCAAACTTCAAAGCAAAATACGATGCTTTGGTGGCTCGTCATACTGCAATTTTAGATGTCTATAAGTTTGAATATGATTTAACAGCCGCTGAAGCTGACTTTTTTGAAGCAGTAGAGTTTATGAAACAATTCCGTTTGGTAGATTCTGAATACTCTGTTAACAATGCGATTACTGCGGGCAAAACGATTTTGGCTGAAGGTGCGCAAGGAAGTTTATTAGATGTTGACTTTGGTTCGTATCCATTTGTTACTTCTTCAAATACTATTACAGCAGGTGCTTGTACAGGTTTAGGAGTTGCTCCAAAAAACATTGGTGAAGTTTATGGTATCTTCAAAGCTTATGCTACACGTGTAGGTTCAGGGCCATTCCCTACGGAATTAATGGATGAAGTGGGCGAAAGAATGCGTCAGGAAGGTCGCGAATTTGGTTCAACTACTGGTCGTCCTCGTCGTTGTGGTTGGATTGATTTACCAGCGCTTAAATACGCAATGATGATTAATGGCGTAACGCAATTGGTAATGATGAAAGCTGATGTATTGAACATTTTTGAAGAAATAGAAGTATGTGTTGCTTATAAATTACCAGACGGTACTGTTACAGAACAATTGCCTTACGATATGACAGATACGATTGTAGAACCAGTATATGAAACATTGAAGGGGTGGAACTGTTCATTAGAAGGGTTAAGAAATTTCGAAAATCTTCCAACTGAATTAACAGGCTATATTACTTTCTTAGAAGAGAAATTAGGCTTACCAATCAATTTTATCTCTACGGGTCCAGACCGTGATGAATGTGTATTGAAAGGAGCTTTGGCTTAATCCAAAAGATAATATTTTCAAAAGGTTCGACAGTTTTTTGTAAATTGTCGAACCTTTTTATTTGACACTCACTTATATAGCTCTTTTATATTGAAGTGTTTTTATAAATTACCGTATGATATATACAGAAGAAAACATAGAAGCTTTCAACGAACAAGCTCGTTTGAAGTTTCCAGAAAATAGAAAGTTTTTTGATAGACTTAAAAATAAAAAAATCAAAAAGTTGGACGAGGCTTTTCACCCTGTGCATGAAGATGTTTTTGATGAAGTAGATTGCTTGAAATGTGGGAATTGCTGTAAAACTACTAGCCCAATCTTTACAGATATTGATATTGACAGAATCGCAAAACATTTGCGTATTCGTCCTGCTCAGTTAGTAAAAGAACATTTGCACTTGGATAGTGATCAAGATTATGTATTGAATGTAACACCTTGTACTTTCTTGGATGCTGATAACTATTGTTCAATTTATGACTATAGACCCAAGGCTTGCAGAGAGTATCCGCATACCGATCGCAAGAATATTGCTGGAATTTTGCCCCTTACGTTAGAAAACACAAAAGTTTGTCCAGCTGTTTTTGAAATAGTAGAACAACTTAAAAAAGCAGGTCTGGGGAATAAGGGCGGAATCATTGAGTAGTTATAGCTATAAAAAATGCTAAAAAAGTACAAATAGTTCCCGTCAATAATACAGGATAGTATATAAAAAGACGTAAATCGTTTTTAGTTTGTATTATTGACTGATAAAAATTCCGTATTTTTGAGACCACAAAACTTTTACTATCACTATACAATACAAAATAATGGCGGCAGTCGAGTACTTAGGCATAGACATTGGTGGAACGAATGTCAAAATGGGCATCGTAAATTCAGAAACAGGACAAATTTCTAATTTTTATAGTCACGATACTGTGAGCTGGCGAAAATCAGGACATTTCGAAGACCGTCTCGGAGAAGCAATAGGTTTACAACTTATTGATAATAAAAATATCACTAAAGTAGGAATCGGCTTACCGGGAATGATTAATTCGGCTAGAGTAACGCCAATTGAAATTACGGCAATCCCTGAGTTGAACAATGTTCCTTTGGTTGAGATACTTAAAAAACGCTTCCCAGCAGTTGATTTTTTCCTTGAAAATGATGCAAACGCAGCAGCTTTAGGAGAATTTTATTTTGGCGAAGATCGTATTGACGAAAGCTATATTTTTATTACATTAGGGACTGGTGTAGGTGGTGCGGCTATCATTGGTAAAAAAGTATTTAGTGGTGGTAGAGGTAACGCAATGGAACCTGGGCATACGCCTTCAGTAAATGGTAAGGTTTTAGAGAGAAACATCGGTAAAAATGAATTGTTAGACCTTGCTAATACAATGAGAAAAGAATTCAGAGGTGTTACTCAATTACCTGATGATGGAACTATCTCAACAACAGGATTAGTAGCTTCTGCTTCGGAAGGAGATGCCCTAGCTTTACAGGTATTTACGAAAGTTGGAGAATTGCTTGGCGAAAATTTATGCCACTTAGTTGCCATCCTTGATATCAATTTAATCTTGATTGGTGGAGGTTTGTCAGCATCATTTGACTATATTTTACCATCAATTACATCCACCATGGAAGGTTGGTTAACCAAGTATCATGCTGACGGATTAACCATTAAACGTGCTACTTTGGGTAATGATGCAGGTCTTTTAGGGGCTGCTTCATTATGTTTTTAATAATATTCTTTAAATAATTATAGTAAATCTTTTCATAGTAATGCGGTATTAAAAAAATGTTTGATAATCTAATTTTTATCATCATCTTTGCACCGTTTTTCTAACCAAAAATCGTTCTAAAAATGGCAGACATTGCAGAAAAAGTAAAAGGCATTATCGTCGAGAAGTTGGGCGTTGACGCAGCAGAAGTTACTCCAGAGGCTTCATTCACAAATGATTTGGGTGCAGACTCATTGGATACAGTAGAATTAATCATGGAATTCGAAAAGGAATTTAACGTTTCTATTCCTGATGATCAAGCTGAAAATATCCAAACAGTTGGTCAGGCAATCACATATCTTGAAGAAAACGCCAAGTAATCTGAACTTCTTTATGTGCTAATTTGAAAGTAAAATTATTGATTCTACCTGAACTATAGTTTTATGACAGATTAGCACATTTTTATTGATTTTCAGGTTAATTATGCTCAAATTTGAGTATTAATTTATATGCTTAGATAAAAGCCAAAGGAGTTAAAGATTAAGAAGTGTAAAAAACAGATAAATTGAATGGTATTCTTTCCACTGATTTTATCTATCATCTTTTATCTAATACTTAGTTAAATTTTATTTTTCTCATGAAGAGTTTTAAAAGAGTAGTCGTAACGGGAATAGGTGCTTTGACTCCTATCGGAAATACTGTACCAGAATATTGGGATGGACTAAAAAATGGAGTCAGTGGTTGCGATAATATCACAAAATTTGATGCTTCAAAATTTCGTACTCGCTTTGCTTGCGAATTGAAAAATTTTGATGTTACAAAATTTATTCCTCGCCAAGATGCTCGTCGAATGGATCAGTTTACTCAATATGCAGTAGTTGCTGCTGATGAAGCTATTGTAGATTCAGGACTTGACCTTGAAAATATAGATAAAAATAAAGTTGGAGTAATTTGGGGTTCAGGTATTGGAGGCTTAAAAACTTTTGAAGAAGAAATGATTTACTTCGGAAAAGGGGATGGTACGCCAAAAATCAATCCTTTCTTTATTCCAAAAATGATTGCCGATTCAGCATCAGGTAATATTTCAATTCGTCATGGTTTCCGTGGCCCAAACTACGTAACTGTTTCGGCTTGTTCGTCAGCCAATAATGCGATTATTGATGCTTTTAATTATATCAGATTAGGGCGTATTAATATTTGTGTGACTGGTGGTTCTGAAGCGGCAGTAACGATTGCGAGTGTGGGTGGTTTTACAGCCATGCGTGCGATGTCTGAACGTAATGATGACCCTAAAACGGCTTCACGTCCTTACGATAAAGATCGTGACGGTTTTGTAGTAGGTGAAGGTGCAGGAGCATTAATCTTAGAAGATTATGACCATGCGATTGCTCGTGGAGCAAAAATTTATGCTGAGTTAATCGGCGGAGGGTTCTCTTCTGATGCTTATCATATTACTGCGCCACACCCAGATGGTTATGGAGCATTACTTTCAATGCAAGATGCCCTCGATGATGCTGGAATTCAACCAGAAGAAGTAGATTATATCAATACGCATGGTACATCTACCCCTCTTGGTGACCCACAAGAATTGAAAGCAATTGTAGATTTATTTGGAGATCATGCTTATAAAATGAACATAAGCTCGACAAAATCTATGACTGGTCACTTATTAGGGGGAGCAGGTGCTATCGAAGCGGTGGCTTCAATCTTGGCAATACAGCATCAGCTTGTACCACCAACGATTAATCATTTTACGGAAGATCCAGAAGTTGACAATCGTTTAAATTTGACTTTGAATAAAGCTCAAGAAAGAAAAATAGATGTTGTTTTAAGTAATGGATTTGGCTTTGGAGGTCATAATGCTACGGTTATATTCAAAAAAATATAGTTTTTAGTTGATAGGGAAATAGGGGATAATTGATAGTAGTTAAGGCGAAGTCAAATTTTTTTATTAATGTTGCAATCTCATTCAATCAGCTTTAGCTATTAGGTTTTAACTATCAATTATCATTTTAGAAATATGCTATCACCAATTATTGATTTTTTTTCAAGTGATCCTAAAGACAAGAAGTTAAAAAATGCAGTAGAACATATTATCGGAGAGAATCCCTCTAATTTAATGCTGTATCGATTAGCTTTTATGCACTCTTCGGTATCCAAAGAAACAATCGCTAAAGGTTACAAGGATTCTAATGAAAGACTTGAATTTTTAGGAGACTCAGTATTAGGGATGATTACAGCAGAATATTTGTTTAAAAAATTCCCTTTTAAAGATGAAGGTTTTTTAACCGAAATTCGCTCGAGAATGGTTAGTCGAGAATCTTTGAATGTAGTAGCCAGAAAAATTGGTCTGGATAGGCTTGTTGAATACGATGGTAACCGCAAGACAGTACTTACTAGAACATCAATGTATGGCGATGCATTAGAAGCTTTAATCGGAGCCATTTACTTAGACAAGGGTTTTCGTTTTACAAGGTCGTTCATTATCAAAAAAATACTTACTCAACATTTTGATATTGAGACAGTTGTACAAAATAACCCTAATTTTAAATCAATAGTCATAGAATGGGCTCAGCGCGAAGGCAAGCCTATTAGGTTTGAAATCATCGAAGAGGGATCAAAACATAACAAAGAATTTACAGCAACTATTTTTGTGAATGAAGAAGCCTTTTCGATAGGGCAGGGATATTCCAAGAAGAAAGCCGAGCAGACAGCAGCCATGAAGGCGTGCGAAAAGCTAGAAATTAGTTAAATAAAAGCCTGTGAATACCACAGGCTTTTTTATGTACTAAGATATATGATAGCCTACATCAATGAACTAATGGCTTCACTACATTTTTCTGGTTTGTCGTTTTGTTGAGGTGCACTTCTAATGTTTGGTTCAATTTTTGCTATAATTCTGCCAATAGGATGTTTAATCTTTACCGATTAGCACTTACCTTTTCTTTCTGATATATTAATACATTAAATTTGTTAATAAGAATTATTTTATTTCGTTATAGTTATATCCAGTAGTTAAAAAGACCCTCTAAGAAATCATGAAGTTAGACTTTTCGGCAATCGAAAATTACGGACAAAAATATGCTAACCAAGTTTGTGATGACTTTTTTAATAGAACTGCCACAATCAATGGACAACAAATCTTAAAACTTAGCAATGTTGCGCAAGTAAATATGTTTGTTGTAAGCGATTTGTTTGAGAAATGGAAAGCTGATACAGAAGCCTTTACAAGTCCTTATTTTAATTTTGATAGTGACGACGTTAAAGCTGCCTTGAAGACTTTCATGAATACGGCTTCACAAAATATCATGGTAAAACGAGAACATTTTGAACCAATGTTATCGAAAGCTGTTGTAAAAACCATTATTCTATTACTTGATCCAAGTAAATACTTTGATGATTTTGTAAGAGATTCTCCAGAATTTACACTTACCAAAGAACGTTTAGCGCAACTCGCAAAATATACCAAGATTAACAGCCACATTGCTAAATCAATGACCGAAAAAATGGGCAATGATGATAAAGTATATGTAACTGTTGCTTTGAATTGGCTGAAGGAAATTAGCGACAACGTAGCGTTTGAAAATGTTGATAAGTACCTTGAAACGTTATCTGCTAAAGTACCTTTCAAAAAAGAAGATTTTATAAAAGCTTCAGCAAGACCTGTAGAAGAAGTTCCTGCTAAAAAAGCAGTATCACAATCTTTTTTTGACATAGAAGAGGATTTAGACGATGAGAATGCTCCGTTACCAACGGTAGACAAAATTCAAGCTGAAATAGATAGAAAAGGAACGCCTGCGGAGATGAAATTACCGGGTTTAGATCGCCTAAATGACACTTTCGTAGGAGATTTACCAACGGTTAATGATTTATTGAAGAGAGATAACGTAGCAGGGGGAACTGCTTTGGCTGATTTAGCTTTTAATCGTCCTATTAAAAGCATTGCTGATGGGGTAAGCCTAAATCAGAAATTCGTTTTTATTGGTAAATTATTTGATGGCGACATCAACGCATATAGCAATGCTATTGATAAAATAGATGCTTGTAGCAATCTTTCAGATGCTAAAAATTATATGAATAAACATTTAGCGCCTAAATATAATTGGATTTCGGTGGCTGAAGAAGCTAATGATTTTTTAGAAGTAGTTGCTAGAAAATTTCATTAAAAATAATTAAATTGTTGGTATAAAGTCTTTTAAATGATGCTTTTGAGAATAATTACTCAAAGCATCATTTTTTTGTACTGCACTTTAACGATTTATTATGAAAAAACTCCTACTCCTCTTCATAAGCATTCTTTATGCTGCTCATGTAAACGCTCAGGATTATTCTACTAAAGAAAATAATATTCGCAACCTTATTCAGGAAATCATTGGCAATCCCGTTGATGGTATTTCTGAAGACTTATTTGAATCTCTTTATCAGAATTATCTGAATCCACTCGATTTAAATACTGTTTCTCGCTCCGAGCTCGCTTCTTTGTATATACTTTCTGAAAAACAACTAAACTCCTTCTTTAACTACCGTGACAAAGCAGGAAAGTTTCTATCTATTTATGAATTACAAGCCATTCCAGATTTTGATTTAGCGACTATTTATAAATTCATACCTTTCGTTACAGTAAAAGCCGATGGACTATCGATTAAAGACTTTCAAAATAGTTGGCAAAAAGCTAATCAATACTTATTGCTTAGATATACTCAATATATAGAAACAAAGAAAGGCTTTACAGAGCCTGATTCACGTAGTAAAGTAAGGTATGAAGGTTCGCCCATGAAATTATATGCTCGGTATAAAGTGTCTTTGCCAAAGAATTTTAGTGCTGGCTTTACCGTCGAAAAAGACGAAGGCGAAAGTCAGTTGACCGATTTTACTTCCTTTCACTTTCAAATTCAAAATAAAGGACATTGGAAAAATATTAACTTGGGCGACTATCAATTGCAGTTTGGTCAAGGATTGATTGCTGCCGCAGGGTTTTATTTAGGAAAAGGCTCAGAAACAGTGCTTACTACACGTAGGAATCATTTGGGTATTCGTCCTTATACATCTGTTATGGAAAGCAATTTCTTTAGAGGAGGCGCAGCTACTTATCAATTCAAAGCTTTTGAAATGACAGGTTTTTATTCACGAGTAAATCGAGATGCTAATTTGGCTTTAGATAAGAATACTAACGCCAATTATGTCACTTCCTTACAAACAGCAGGTTTGCATAGAACATCTTCTGAAATTGCTGATAAAAGGTCGTTGATGGAAGAAAACTTTGGGGGAGATATTACCTTCAATAACAAAACCAATACTTTTCAAGCTGGGATTACTTTATTGAAAACTAATTTTAGTTTACCGCTAGTAAAAGCCGATAAAGTGTATAATCAATATGAGTTTTCGGGACAAGAGAATCTTTTGACTGGTCTTCATTGGAGTTATAATTATCAGAATTATAATTTTTTTGGAGAAGCCGTTCGTTCTACAAGTGGTGGTATTGGTGCTGTAACAGGCGTGTTAGCAAGCTTAAGCAATCGGACTGATATATCGGTTTTATTACGAAATTATGATAGAGATTTTCATAGTTTTTATGGCAATGGTTTTTCCGAAAATTCCCGCAATATTAATGAACGAGGAATCTATTCAGGGATAAAACATTCATTTAATAAAAAGTGGTCGGCCTCGGCTTATTTCGATTACTTTTACTTTCCTTGGTATAGATACCTCGTCGATAAGCAACCGACTAAGGGTTTTGATTATTTAGGAAGACTAACTTTTCAGCCTTCTAAAAAACTCCAAGCCTATTTACAATTCAGGCAGGAGAACAAAGAAGAGAATACTAAAATTACAGAAACCTATCTGGATAAAGACAAAGAAAAAAACAGAGAAATTACCGTAGTAAGAGAAAGAAGTAAAAGAGCATTGCTGGCGAATATCAACTATAGGGCGTCTAAAATATGGGAGTTTCAGACGAGGGCATCTTTCAGTACTTTTCAGTTTGAAGGACAAAACTTGACACAGGGTTTTGCTATTGCACAGGATGTAAATGCTGATTTAGGACGATTATCATTATCTAGTAGGATTGCCTTTTTCAAGACAGATGATTATGATAACCGACAGTATTTTTATGAGCAAGATGTGCTCTATGCTTTTTCCTTTCCAGCTTATTATGAACATGGTTTTCGGCATTATCTCTTGGCAAAATACAAAGTCAGTCGAAATGTAGATGCTTGGGTTCGTTGGGCGAGGACAGATTTATTAGGAGATGATACTACTTTTGGCTCAGGATTAGAAGAAATTTTGGCATCACATCGCTCAGAAGTAAAAGTACAGTTAAGGTTGCATTTTTAAAATAGCGATAAGGATTGAGCTCTGAGCGATGAGCTTTTTATTAAATATTCTGTATGAACGAAGAGGAAAAATACATTTACCAAAGCAAAGCATTTTCATTACGTCCTTTTCAAGATGGGGACGAAGCATCATTAGTGATTCAAGCTAATAATATCAAGATATTTAATAATGTGCGTGATTCCTTTCCACATCCTTATGCGCATGATGATGCAGTTTGGTGGATAGATGCCAATAAAAAGATAGATAAGCCCACTAATTCTTTAGCGATTGTCATTGAAGAAAAGGTAGTAGGAGGGATTGGTATTATTTTAGGCAATGATATTTATCGCATTAGTGCTGAAATAGGCTATTGGTTAGGAGAAGCCTATTGGGGCAAAGGAATAATGCCTGAAGCAGTAAAAGCAATGACTGATTACGTATTTAAAAACTTTCCAGAAATCATCAGAATTTGGGCTGGCATATTTGAATACAACAAAGCCTCTATGCGAGTATTAGAAAAAGCAGGCTATCAATTAGAAAGTATTCAAACAAAAGCATCCATCAAAAACGGGCAGGTGATTGATAACTATTTGTATGTGCAGTTTAGGGAAACGGAATAGCAAAAAATACTGATGGCATGACTTCAAGTCATACATCAGTAAAAATCTCTTAATACTTAGACTTGTGGAACAATAATTATATTAAACATCTAAAAAAATGATAAAATTTCTCGAAGACCTTTTGTATGAAAAAACAAAAGATACACAAAGTTCAATTCTAT
Organism: Arcicella sp. GW821-FHT09D11; assembly: GCF_059416265.1. Lineage (NCBI taxonomy): Bacteria > Pseudomonadati > Bacteroidota > Cytophagia > Cytophagales > Flectobacillaceae > Arcicella > Arcicella sp. GW821-FHT09D11. The sequence continues at coordinate 541,021 of NZ_JBWKOV010000002.1, forward strand.
TTGCTCAATGGAATTATGATAAAAAAGTTATTCCTGTAGCACTTCAAGCGGTTTCAAATCTTTTTCCACATTATAGCCTTCATGATGAATCTCATTCAATAACTATCATCAATAATATTGCAAGAGTGATAGGGAAAGAAAATTTTACTAAACTATCAGCAATTGACATTTGGTTAATGTTAGAGGCATCATATAATCATGATATTGGTATGGTTGTATCAAGTGAGAAGATGATTCAAGCACTTAATTCAATTGAGTTTATTGAGTTTTTTAAAGAGATTATAGATGATACAAAGAGTGGGCTTTACCCTTTTGCCTGCCAATTTAATATTATTGATAATAAAATTAGATTAAAGTCAGACGTATTCAATCTTGAAACAAACGATGCCGTTAAATATATTCTTGCTGAATTTTTCAGATGGAATCATGCTGATAGATCTAAACATATAATTAACAATCCAACAAGTGAGTTTCAATTATTATCACCAAGGGGTGTCATCCCTCAAAGGATAATTGAAATTCTTTCTAACATCTGTTCATCTCATACTAAAGATTTTACAGACGTTATGGCATTACCATTTTGTGAAGTTGGTATTGATACTGAGGATGCTCACCCAAGATTTATTGCTTGTTTATTAAGAATTGGAGATTTACTTGATTTAGATAACAACAGATTTTCGGAGGTTATTTTGAGTACTCTGACAAAAATCCCAATTGACACATTAAATCATAAAGCAAAACATTTATCAATTAAACATTTTAGAGTTGATAGAGAAAGAATTGAAATTTCAGCACATTGTAAAGACTATGAAGTCGCAAGTATTACACAACATTGGTTTAATTATTTAGATTCTGAAATAAAGAGTCAAATGATTAGCTGGAATAGAATTGTACCATCAAAAGAATTAGGATATTTACCAACAATAGGTACTTTAGAAGTGAAACTAAAAGACTATGAATTGATAGATGGAAAGAAAAAACCTCAATTTACAGTTGATACAGACAAGGCATTAGCACTTCTTCAAGGAGCAGGAATTTATGATGGTGCATATCAATGTGTACGTGAGGTTTTACAGAATGCTGTAGATGCTACTTTACTAAGAATCTGGCTTGAACATAGTGCAGTGAGCGATTTTTCTTACCCCAATAGTGCTGATTTTTTAGATATGGTTAAGAGTTATTCTATTTGTGTTGAAATTAGAGAAGTTGGATTAGTTGGTGCTTATAAGAATTGGGAAATAAAAATCAAAGATAATGGTATAGGTATTTCAGATAATGATTTGAAATTTTTAATGAATACAGGGAGTTCTTCAAAAAACCATGAGAAAACGAGAATTATTGAAAGTATGCCTTTTTGGATGAGACCATCGGGAACATTTGGTATTGGTTTTCAAAGTATATTCATGTTGACAGACTTAGTCACTATTGAAACTAAAAGCTTTTCAAATGAAGAATTTCAAATCATTGAACTAAATAGTCCTAATTCTTCTAAGGGAGGAAATATTTTAATAAAAAAAGAAAAGACCAATCATTCAGTCAAACCAGGCTCTAAGATTATTTTTACCCACAAAACACAGGTTATTCCAGATAATTACTCGGTAAGCCTCAATCATAAAAATACTTATAGAATTGTAAAAAACTTTGACCCATTTTCCTATGATTCGTTTGATATTGAAATAGGTAGAATTCTTGACGAAATATTTGATTTTGCAAGTAAAAGTTCAATACCTGTTTATTTGTCTTTAAATGGGGATGATATTAAATTAAAAGAAAATACAACAAGTCCACAATTTGATTATTTTGATGATGAAACTTCACTTGAAATGAGTATATACAGCGACGAAGAAGAATCTGTAGTAAACAGGTGGACAAATGATGTATATTACAAAAATCAAAAAGTTGATTATAACTTAAATTTTGATTTTATAGGATTTGATGTAAACATCCACAAAGAAAAAGCTTCAGAAGTGTTGACTTTAAATAGGAATAAAATCAAATCAGAATATTTATACAAACTTCATGATAATTGGTTGATAGCAACATTTAGAATAATGACTAAGCAGTTCAATAATATTTTTAAAACTGATATAAGTAAATCAAAAGGAAGTATGTTTTTGCATTATTATGGAGATTCTGAAATTTGTAAAAAAATTGATATAAAATCATTTAATCAGTGGGAAGATTTTAAAGTTAGATTGGAAGATGAAAGGCTTTTTACAATGAAGGAACTTATATCAAGTACAAATAAAATTAAGGTAGTTTATAATCATGATACAAGTGTTTATAGTAATGCTCCTGAAATTTTGAATTTACAAAATGATGAATTGGAGATTAAAGTTAGCGGTAGTAGCATTGCATCTAAACTAATATTTTTCTTACTTTTCAAATTGAAAAATACTTTTACGTCATTTTCAATAAATTTTTCACCTGACGCTATAATTAGTGGTCTAAATATATTCAAGCATGAGAAGGTTTTTCCTATTGAGGATGATAGTAATTACACTGAAATATTGAAACTATCGTTTAAGCGTGACCTTTCTTCTGCAAGAGTTGTTATCCCTTGCCATAAAGACTTTGAAAAGCTAAGGTTAGAAGAAGAATCTCACAAACCTTATGTTCGTGAGATTCTTTACTACTTAGATTCTAACATTCGTTATATTCCTTTAGGGTATCCCAAGATGATATCTCCTTTTTTGCGGTCTGAAAATACAGCAGGGGAAGTTATTGTTAAAAAAGAAGTTAATAAGAAATTAATCAATTGGGTATTTGATAATCGCTATGAAAAAAATACCTCAATAAAGGAAATAGCAGAGTCTTATGATAAATTTTGTGAACAATTCAATTCTCTCAACTGGTCTTAGGCTCTCCTAAGACCTAAAAGATGGAAGAGCGTCCCGCTCGAAATTTGTTAAGATAGTTTAAATTATTCGTGGAGACGTACATAATGGCAAGGACAAAGTGGTTATAAAGTATTCACGTATTGATGAGTTCGCCTTAGTTTTAATGCTTAAGTTTTACAATAAAAACGACTATGAAAAAAATATTAATCATTTTGTTTGGGGTATTTGCATTTGAAGGATATTCACAAACTCACAAGGTTATCGTAAATCCAGACGGTACGCATTCAATACTTATTGACAATGGTGGTACTAAAATAATCGTGAATCCTAATGGAACGCATTCACAAGTTGTTGGCGAAGGTACTATCAAGACAATCGTGAATCCTGATGGAACGCATTCTACGCTGATTGACAACGACAACGCTATTACTAAAACAATAACGAAACCACAAAGGAGACAACCCACAGTTATTGGCAACAGGACTATTAAAACAATCGAGAATCCTGATGGAACGCAAACCATTATTATTGGTAATGGTAATACCAAAGCAATTGTAAATCCAGACGGAACGCTTCATGCAATTATTGAGAACAATAGTATTACGACAATCGTAGATTCAAATAAAAACTATCAGATTAGAAAAAAAGCGAAAGCTAAAAAACGCTGAAAAATAAATAAAATACAGACGCTGTCTCCAAATACTCAACAATTAAAAATATGCTAACAAACATCAATCCAAAACTCCCCATGCGTAATAAATCCATTACACGGGATTTTTATGTAAGTCAATTAGGCTTTCAAGAATTTGGTAGTGCTGATTTTGAGGGATATTTGATGGTGCAAAAAGACAATATTCAAATACACTTTTTTGAGTTTAAGGAAATAGATCCAAAAGAAAATTATGGTCAGGTATATATCAGAACAGATGATATTGACCAGTTGTACCAAACGTTTTTAGACACTAAAACAAGCATCCATCCAGCAGGACATTTAGCACTAAAACCTTGGGGGCAAAAAGAGTTTTCAATCCTTGACCCAGATAACAATTTGCTTACTTTTGGGCAGAGTATTTATTAATGTTTTAGTAGTTGCAAGTAATAAGAAAAAATACAAATCACGAAGTAATAATGGTATTATTACATGTTGAATACTCTTGATAGCTAAAGTCAAGCTTTGCTTAATATTTGAAATAGAGAGAGTAATAATTGCTTAAAATTTTTCGCAGTAATTACAGGTATTTTAGGGAAGTCAAGCTTTTTTAGGATATTAAAATGTTTGTCGTCAGTTACAATATAATGGGCATTTCCAACAAAAGCACAATCAACAAATTTATTATCATCTGCGTCAGACTGAATGATATTAAGTTGAAAGAAGACTTCAAGTTTTTCCACATTTGGTAAGATTATTAAGAAGTCAAGGAAGTTTTTAGCGACATCCTTATTGAAAAATTGCGTTATTTTTTCCTCATATTCCAATAAAATTTCCGTACTTACCAATGCTGAGTAACTTTATAAATACAATTCATCAATCAGCATAGCATATTCAGATTTACTTGAGATAGCTCTTAATATTACATTTGTATCTAATACTACCTTCATACTGCTAATCTACTGCTTGCATTTGAGCATCTGTGTAGCCTTTATCTTCCCAAATTTTATCGGCTGATTGACGCACTTTATCCAAGAAAAACTTTGCCATTGTTCTGTTTAATTCTAATAATGTTTCATCGGATACACCTGTTGCATAGAGTTCTAATAGCTCTAATTGAACATTTGAAAGTGGAGGCTTAATTGTTGATTCTGTCATCGTAAATTAATTTTTATTAAAATAAAACTTTTTTACAAATAGTTGTCTATGGCAGCATTTTATTCTGTTTAATAGTTTCAAATCAATTTACTCCTTACAAATCAAAGCCACACATTGTGCTGCAATACCTTCACCACGCCCTACAAAGCCAATGTGTTCGGATGTTGTCGCCTTGATAGCTAAATCTTCTTCTGGTATATTCATTACTGCTGCTAGACAGGTTTTCATCGCTGGAATATGTGGATTCAGTTTGGGTTCTTGTAAAATCACTGTCACATCAAGATTGTTTACTTCCCAACCTGCTTCACGAATCATTTCTAATACTCTTTTTACCAAAATTTTAGAATCAACACCTTTATATTGAGGGTCTTTGTCAGAGAAATGATAGCCGATATTTCGCATATTGGCAGCACCCAATAAAGCATCACAAATTACATGGCAAACAATATCAGCATCCGAATGCCCCACAGCACCGTGAGTATGTGGAACTATAATCCCGCCTAACCAAAAAACTCTTCCTTCTTCAAGGCGATGCACATCATAGCCTTGTCCTACTCTTAATTTCATATCTTTTTAGTTTTGAGCTATAAGCTTTGAGAGATGAGCTTTTGACTTTGTTGTCCACAGCTGATGGCATGACTTTAAGTCATGCCATCAGTATTAGTAAAACTCATAGCTCAAATCTCACTGCTCAAAGCTGTTTTTACAACTCTTTTAAAATGGCATTCTTTATTAAAAACGGATGCGACCATGGTACAAAATGATTCATGGTATCTATCCTAACAATATCTACTTTAGCTGAATTGACCAACATTTTCTCAGCAAAATCAGCGTTCTTTGGATTGACCAACATATCTTTTCCACCCTGAATTACAATAACTGGCTGGCGAATATTTTTCCACAAAGGTAACATCTTTTCTAATTCTGGTTTCAAATATAAGATTTCATCATTAGAAGCACGAAAAGATGCAGGAATTAAAATACTAATAGGTTTAAATGTCATCGGAACTCTAAACCATTTCTCATTAGGTTCCAAGTCTGGCGAGATAGAACCTGCTACAATGATAAGGTTATCAATCAATTCAGGATAATCCATCGCCATTCGGGCAATTATTGGGCCACCTAAGGAATGCCCAATTAGGAAGATTTTTTTTCCAAAACGCTTTTCATGTGCTACAATAGGTTTTAATAATGCTACTTGTCTTTGTAATGATTTTTCGCCTTGTCCAAATTCTGAATCTCCAAAACCAATTCTATCTACTGAAACCATTTTTACTTTTTTCAAGAGGGAAGTGTCTTTCATGAAATCAATAAAGGCTGTCCATGAACCCGGAGAACCATGTACAAAAAAAGCTACTGGGAGGCTATCATTCCCAATTTCAGCATAATTTATTTTTATTCCTTGTACATCAATTTGATGTTGCATTGGTTTGTTCTTCAAACCCGAGAAAGATGCATCTATTGCTTGTTGACTCATTTTGAAGTTAAAGCAAGAAGACAATATTTGTGAAATGACAAAAATGGTGAGATAGACAATAAGTAACCTTTTTCCGATTTTTAGCATTAGTATCAAATTTATGAATGCATAAATATTAACCTTTTATTGTTACGTAAAAGTCGGGAAAATGACAAAGAAAACCCCACAGAATAACAAGTATTTGTGGGGTTTGTTTTTGATATAACGATAAAACTTTTATTTATATGCAGGAGTACGTTTACGCATATAGAAATACAAGCCTATGAATGCAAAAATCAGGATAGCAGGGAAAATCGTCATGTTGACAAGTGTTGCCTGCCCCGCAGTTAATTCAGCAATGTCGCCAGTAAGTCCAGCTTCTGCAGCTTTTACTTTTTCGTCATCTATCCAAGAACCAATGATTGGTTGGAAAATAGAAGTAGAAAACATTCCCATACCACCCATAATTGAAAGACCAAATGCTCCAGTTCTAGGTAAATTCTCAGCTACAAAGCCAATCATTGTTGGCCAGAAATAACATACGCCTACCGCAAAAATTACAGCAGATACATAAACCATTCCACCTGTCGCTTGGCTCAATAAAATTACACCGATAGTTGTGAAGATTGCCGATGCTAATAATACACCTGTCGGATTGATTGAGTGAACAATAGGGCCAGCAAAATAACGACCTACTGCCATTAATCCTGTTACTAAAGCCAAGATAATCATTGGACTTGCTCCTGCTTTACCAAGAACTGGACCAATCCACTGCTCAGGACCGAACTCAGAAATAGCTGTTAAAGCCATACAAGCCAGCATGAAAAGGTATAGTGGCGATAACATTGATTTTAGGTTTTCTCCTGTAGATGCCGCACCTTCTTCTACACTAGCAGGAAATGCTTGTCCGAAGAATAAGAATGCATAGCCTACAGCTGGAATCAAAATTGCTCCAATTTGTAATTGCCAACCCATGTTAGCAGAAGTCATGAATTGAGAAAGAAGACTTCCGATTACGATACCTCCAGGAAACCACATGTGAAAACGATTCAACATTTTCGTTTTTTCGTTTCCTTCATACATATCAGAAATCATTGGATTACAAGCCGCTTCAACAGTTCCGTTACCGAACCCAACAAAGAATGTTGAGATTAATAAAGTCCAGAAACCACCAGAAAAAATAGTCATAACCAGACCAAGTACGTGAGTAAAGAAGGCTACCCAGATGATTTTTTTAGGGCCAAGTGCATTATATAAAGGACCACCAATAATCATAGCGATTGGAAAGCCCAAAAAAGCCATTTGATTTACGTAACCTAGTTCTTGTGATGAAAGTTGAAATTCTGCACCAAGTTGAGTAAGAACACCAGCGCGGATACCGAAAGCCATTGCAGTGGTTATTAAGGCAAAACAACTTCCTAGGAAAAGCTTGTCGCGGTTAACGATTTGAGACATAGTTGATTAGGGATTAAAAAAGTGTTAAATAAATTAGAAATCTTGGTTTTGTGAAATATCATCAGAGAAAAATCTATCAAAAAAACGAATTTTTTTCCAGATTCTCTGTAAGTTCTTATCAGTATTTTTATGAAATTTTGTACTTACTTTATCACAAGAAAGGATTTAATTAGAATACTATGCGGTAAATTTGTGATAAATAAAATTCATAAATAATTACTTACCGACTGATTGATACGAAAAATGGCAAGAAAAGTTAGAATGGGTATGATTGGTGGAAGCTTAGAAGCTTTCATCGGAGCTGTTCACCGCCGTGGAGCGGCATTGGATGGCGAAATTGAATTGGTTTGCGGAGCATTTAGTTCTGACCCTGTAAAATCAAAAGCTACGGGTGAAGCATTGTATCTCTCTCCAGACCGTGTTTATGGTTCATTTGAAGAAATGATTTTGGCCGAAAAAGCCCTCCCTGAAGGAGAAAGAATGGACTTTGTTTCTATTGTTACCCCAAACCATGTTCATTTTCCTGCTGCTAAAATGGCACTAGAAAATGGTTTTCATGTGGTATCTGATAAACCAGCTACCTTGAATTCAAAAGAAGCTTATTTATTAAAAGATATTATTGAAGAGTCGGGATTGATTTATGCGTTGACGCATAACTATTCGGGTTATCCAATGGTTAAGGAAGCTCGTGAATTAATCAAAGCAGGAGCAATCGGTAAAATCCGTAAGGTAATTGTAGAATATCCACAGGGATGGTTAGCACAATTGGTGGAAGCTACTGGTCAAAAACAGGCTGCTTGGAGAACTGACCCTGCAAGAAGCGGTGCCGCAGGCGGAGTAGGAGACATCGGTACCCATGCTGAAAATTTAGCTGAATATATCACAGGCTTAAAAATCACAGAGATTTGTGCTGATTTAACGATTTTTGTGGAAGGTCGCCAACTAGATGATGACGCCAATATGCTTTTACGTTTTGATAACGGAGCAAAAGGAATTTTGCACAACTCGCAAATCTGTAATGGTGAAGAGAACGATTTGAACATTAGAATATATGGAGAATTCGGAGGTTTGAAATGGAAACAAATGGACCCTAACACGCTGATTTTAACTAATCAAGAAAATGGTTCAAGAATCCTTCGTACTGGTGTAGGTAATCTTTCAAAAGCGGCTCAGGCACATACTCGCCAGCCAGCAGGTCATCCAGAAGGATACATCGAAACGTTTGCAAATATTTACAGAAACTTTACCTATGCCCTTAGAGCAAGATGGGGAGAAGAGGCACAGAAAAATGCCACAGGGGGCTTAAAAGGAGAATCTGCTAGTTCATCTGGATATGACCCAGAAATCCATGATTTTATGGGTATTGAAGAAGGTTTGCGTGGAATGGTATTTATTGACACCGTTCTGAAATCAAATGCAGGAGGAGCGGTTTGGACTAAAATGGAAGTATAGTTTTGTTGGATAACAAAAAACACCGTCCCAAAACTTAATTTTTGGACGGTGTTTTTTATTATTCTAAGTGTCTAGTGATTTCAATAATTTTATTAAAACTTCTTTTCTTAAATTACTCTCTTCTGATTTATCATAAATCTTTAAAACATATACTTTAATACTGTCCTTTTCTTTTGTTATCAGATAATTTATCACTCTGAATCCTCCACTTTTCCCCTTTGATTTACTTTTTGTAGCAAGTCTCACTTTATAAAGTCCAAATCCTAAAGGTGTTCCTAAAAAGGGATTTTGTATAAGTGTATCTTCAAATGCTAAGAGCTCTTCTTCAAGAGTAGGAAATTTTTTCAAATTTTTTTAACATCACGTCCAAATTCATCGGTATAGATAATGCTATTCGCCATCTAAAATTTGCTTTAGAGTCTTCCCTTTTTTTTCACCTGCTTCAATAGCTTTTACTTCTTTCAATCCCCTTTCAAGGCTTTCCATAAAAGTGTTTTTTGAATCTTCTTGATTAAGAAGTGCTACAAATTCCCTTTTTGAACTGGGCGGTAAAGTTTTAAAAACTTCATATAATGCTGATGCTGTTGTCATATCAAAATCATTTTTAACCTAAACAAATATAACAAAAAATGTTGTTTTAGTGTTTAATCACAGGTTTAAAGGCATATTTTTTATCAAACATTTCCTTGCAAACTATACTGCAAAAACTTACTTTTTTACCTTGATAAGTAGAAGTATGTTTGGCATCTTTTTCTACATGCATTTTACAAATAGGGTCTTTGCCCTCTTCTAACACTACCTCCTTTTTTATCTTACTAATATGGTCTTTAACAACTTTTGCTGGCTTTTCTTGTGAATAACCACTATGGACAAACGCTAAAAAAGTAATTGCGGTGATGATTAATTTCTTCATTGCTGTATTTAATTATAGTTTTTACTAAAAAGCATATCTAATTTTCAATGGTCGCTTTTATGAGGTGAATGGTCTGCACAAATTTACGGAATATACCATTATATTTTTTAACAGTTTATCTTTAATTAAATTTGTCTAAGTCTCTCTTTCATAAGGCTTTTTTAAGGAGTAATTGCTAATAAATGAATGTCTAAAATGACCAAAAATAATTTATCAAAATATCAAATTATATTTCTTCATATTGCTTTTTGGGCTTTTATGCTGGCATTACCGTTTATACTTCAAGCACAAAATACTGAACCTGCTCGGGCAATTATTCACCGTCCGCCACCACCACCCAAAGTATCTATTACTATTTTCTTTGCGGTGTTTACATTATTGAATATTCCATTTTTTTACCTGAATAGTAATTTTTTGATTCCAAAGATTTTAAAAATCAAAGGAGTAGGATGGTATTTGCTTTCTATTGTTTGTTTGATAGCTGCGGTGTTTTTTCTAAACGGAATTATCAAAAATACCTTTTTTAATGCACGCACAATGCCCAAAACGGGTTTTACCTTTCAACTACTTTTCTTTCTTGCCATCAGTACGTCGTATCGAATAGTATCAGATAGCATGGAAGACGAAAAGTCTAAGAAAGAGCAAGAAAACGAAAGGCTAAAATCTGAACTATCCTTTTTACGCTCTCAAATTAGCCCACATTTTATTTTTAATGTATTAAATAGTATTGTTTCACTCTCAAGAAGAAAACCAGAAAAAGTAGAACCTGTAGTCGTAAAGCTATCAGATTTGATGCGCTATATGCTATATGAATCTGATGATGCTATGGTCACCTTAGAAAGAGAATATCAATACCTCAGAGCTTATATTGAACTACAACAATTACGCTTTGGAGACGATATTGCTATTAATTTTCAGGTGGGTGAATTAGATAAAAATCAAACGATAGAACCCATGTTATTGATTCCATTTGTAGAGAATTCATTTAAACATGGAGTAGGCATGATTCTCAACCCAACCATTGATATTGTATTGACCACTGAAAAGAATAGCCTAACATTTGAAGTAAGCAATAAGGTGAATCGTCAATTTCAGGAAAAAAAGGATGATGCTTCGGGTATTGGTCTAACCAACGTAAAACGAAGATTAGAGTTACTTTATCCAGAGAATCATCAATTAATTATTAAAGACGAAGCCGATTATTACAAAATAAAACTCATCATTATTCGTAAAGATGATGAGGCTTAATTAGTTTTTGTAATGTTACAATCAACAAAAAGAGTATCTTTGATGTTAGATAAGACATGATTTAATCCTATTTTAGGATAAAGCTTGTACTAAATAAAATTGCTTATGCTTAATTGTATTGCCGTAGATGATGAAAATCTAGCCCTTGATTTACTCGAGGATAATATCAACAAAGTACCATTTTTGAAATTGGTAAAACGTTGTAAAAATGCTTTTGATGCCATCGAAGTTGTGCAAAATGAAGAAATAGACTTAATATTCTTGGATATACAAATGCCAGGCATCACTGGTGTGCAGTTTTTACATAGCCTGAAAAATAAGCCGATGGTGATTTTTGTAACGGCCTATAAACAGTATGCATTAGAGGGCTTTGAGTTAGATGTAGTAGATTACCTCTTAAAACCAATTGATTTTGAGAGATTTCTAAAGGCTGTCAATAAAGCTTTTGAACTATATACTTTAAAAAATAAGCCTCAGATTGCAGAAGAAATTCATGAAGATAAAATCTCTGCCATTTTTGTGAATGCAGATTATTCGCTAGTAAAAATCAGGGTATCAGAAATCACATATATTGAAGGTTTAAAAGACTATATTAAAATCTACATTTCTACTTCCACCAAGCCCATCGTAACAAGAATGACGATGAAAGCCATCGAGGAGAAATTGCCTACTCCCGATTGTTTTAGAGTACACAAATCTTTTATTGTTTCACTTGATAAAATAGAATCTATCAGAAATTTAAAGATTAAAATTGGCAATGCTCAAATTCCAATCAGCGAAAGTTATTCTGAAGGCTTTTTCAAAATCATAGGTCAATAAGTATACACATTTCTCGATTTCATATCAAATCATAGGCTTTTAACAATTTTTAACGCAACTATTTCACAATAATAGAGGTCTATTTGATGTATTCTTAAGTATGTGGCAATTTATGAGAAGATTGCCCTAACTTTGTACTTCGGATTAACCAACTGTATTTCATGAAAAAACTTTTTCTATTAACCACTTTAATACTATTCTCAGTGAAGGTATTTTCGCAGGTTACAACAACTACTGGGATTACTATCAAAGATGAATTCTATAATAATCGCCCCTTAGCTGAAATTCTAGCAGACTTAGAAGCAAAATCAGGCGCTAAATTTATTTATGACCCCACTAAAATTAAAGGTTTATATGCAAGTTACTGGTTTGATAATATGACATTGGAAACTGGAATGAGAGGACTTTTAAAAGGATCGGGTCTGAAATTCTATGTGGATGATAACCAATTAGTGCATATTGTTCCTAAAACACAGAAGGTGTATGTAAAGAGTAGCTATAACAGTGGTACTTACTATGGTGGTAACTCGGCAGTACCTGCACCTGCTATTGCTGATGCTGGTATAACAGCTCCAAGTACAAACGGTACGACTCCTCAGCTTTCTGTTAATCGCCCTGCGATTGAAGCTATTCCACAAACAACTCGTCGTCAGGTTGCGTTAAAACCAGCTACTAAATTTGACTTTACCTTCACAGGTAAAATCCTTGATGCACGTTCTGCTGAACCGCTTCCTTTCGTGAATATCATGATTAAGAGTAAGAAAACGGGTACACAAACCAACGTGGATGGTTATTTTACACTCTTGAAAGTTCCGACAGATACGACTACATTAATTTTGAGTTATATTGGTTATGTAACTACTACAATTAAACTTGTTCCAGATGCGCCTATTAGTGGTATTACCATCGAAATGGAGCCAGATAATACAGAATTAGATGAAGTAGTTGTAAAAGGTGAAAAAACAGAGGTGTTGAAAGCTGCTGAAACCATCGGTATGTTTAAAATGACTCCCCGTAATATTGCTAAATTACCAAACGTTGGAGAAAAAGATATTTTCCGTTCTTTCCAATTAATGCCAGGGATTAGTGCTGCCAACCAGTCTTCTTCTGGTTTGTATGTACGTGGTGGTACGCCCGATCAAAACCTTGTGCTTTATGATGGATTTACCGTTTATTATGTAGATCACCTTTACGGATTCTTCTCGGCTTTCAACTCAAACCCAATCAAAGATGTTCAGCTTTATAAAGGTGGTTTTGATGCCAAATTTGGAGGAAGAATTTCATCGGTAGTAGAAATTACCAGTAAAGATGGTAACAAAAGAGAATTTAACTTCGGTGGAGATTTAAGCTTAATCAGTGCAAACGTATGGGCGGAAGGTCCAGTTACTAAAGATAAAAAGATAACTTTTTCAGTAGCAGGTCGTCGTTCATGGGCGGGTCCTTTGTATAATAAAATCTTTAATACCTTTAACTCAAGTACTACCACTACACAAGGCGGTGGCTTTGGCGGAGGTTTCAGAAGTGCACAGAGTGCGCAAACCGCTACATCATATTTTTATGACTTAAATGGTAAAATAACTTTTAAACCATCAGAGAATGAAAATATAAGTTTGAGTATCTATAATGGAGAAGATTATTTAGATAACTCTCAGAATTTAGGCTTACCATTTGGTGGAGGTGGCGGAGGTGGTTTTAATAACACCGACCTTTCTAAATGGGGCAATACAGGAACAAGTTTGAAATGGTCTAAAAAATGGAGTGATAAATTCTATACAAATACCTTGATTAGTTATTCTAACTTCTTCAGTGGAAGAGATAACACAAGTGAAAATACTTTTGTAAGAAATAATGAAACGACTACCGTTAAATTTGGTTCTATCGAAAGTAATGACTTAAAAGACTTCTCTGCTAAAACTGATATTGAATACAACACTTCTAAGAGCAATCAGTTGGCTTTTGGTATCCAAGCTACAAGGCTGAACATTCAATACTCAAATAGCCAAAATGATACGACAGTTATTATCGCTAAAAACGATAAAGGAAGTTTGTTAACAGCGTACTTGCAAGACCAATTAAAATTATTTGATAACAAACTTGTTTTAAAAGGAGGTATTAGAGCTAACTATTTTGATGTTACTGGTAAAAACTATTTTGAACCAAGATTATCTGGTACTTATTCTGTAAATGATCGTTTGAAATTCAAAGGAGCTTGGGGTGTTTATTATCAATTTGCTAAGCAGGTTGAAAGAGAAGATATTTCTAATGGTAGCCGCAATTTCTGGGTGTTGGCTAATGATTCTTACTTGCCCGTTACCTCTTCAACACATTATATTTTTGGGTTGAGTTATGAATTGAATGATTACCTGTTTGATGTTGAAGGATATTACAAAGATATTCAGAATGATACGCGTTATACGCTTCGTTTTGCACCACAGATTGGTCGTGGTTTAATTGCTAACGAAACATTCTTTAACGGTACTGGTAAAGTAAAAGGTATCGACTTTTTGGTTCAAAAGAAATTCGGTGACTATACCGGTTGGGTAGGTTATACTTTTGCTCATTCGGATAAATACATTGCTCAGTTTTCTGCTAACTCATTCCCTTCAAACTTTGACGTAAGACATGAATTTAAGTCTGTCAATATTTATAAATTGGGACGTTGGGATTTAGCCGCTACTTGGATTTATGCTTCAGGAAAACCTTATACTTCAATTGTAGGAGGATATACAGTAAAATTACTTGACGGAACAGAAAAAGACTTTACAGACCCATCTATCACTAATGGTAATCGCTTACCAGCATCACACCGTTTAGATGTATCAGCTACCTATAATTTTGGACATGGTAGTATTGGTCTTTCAGTGTTCAACGTTTATGGAAGAACAAACGTTTGGTACAAAAAATACCAAACTGTTACAGACGAAACTACAGGTAATAAATACTTGTCTATCACTGATGTAAATTATTTGGGCTTTACTCCGAATCTTACTTTTAGCTATAAGTTTAAGTAAATAAGATTTTCTTTGTCTCGTAAATCTTGAAGACAAAGAGGCTAAATTAAAAACGACAAATGAAATCATATATCAAATTTATATCATCAAAAAATAACCTTTTGGCCATCATAATCTTTGCTTCTTTGTTAGGGATTGTGGCTTGTGATAAAGATTCCAACTTTATCGAAGGTGGTGCAAGACCCGTTGTTGAAGCGTATTTAGTAGCAGGTAAGCCAATTTCTTTATCTGTGAAAAAAGAAATTGCTTATAACGAAGATACCTCAAATACGGAGGCGCCAATTAATGGATTAAATATCAAAATTTCGGATGGTACCAATACTTATTCATTAACTTCTAATGGTGCAGGGGTATACAAATCTGATTCAACCGTGAAATTAAAAGTAGGAGTTACTTACAATTTGTCATTCACTTATAATGGCAATGCTGTAACAGCTAGTACAATTATTCCTACAAAACCTGTTGGTTTCAAAACGGATATTACATCAATTGCAAGAACTAAACTGAACTTATCATCTGGCGGAGGCTTTGGTGGAGGTTTTGTAGATGGGAATGAAGATGTGAATTTATCATGGAGTAACCCAAATAGCGATTACCATTTTGTGGTAGTGGATAACATTGAAGCTAGTCCTGTGTTGATTATTACTTTGCCCACTACAACTAGTTTTAATGATTTGACAAGACGTTTCAGAAGTCAGCCTGTACAAGGAACTTCAACACAGTTGCGTTCTCAGCAGTTTCAATATTTTGGTAAACACAATCTTGTATTATTGAAAGTAAACCCAGATTATGCTGCTTTGTACAATAGCACAGGAAGTACTTCACAAAATATTAGTACGCCACCTACCACCATTACAAATGGACTAGGTATCTTTACTGGAGTAAATGCAGATACATTGGCATTTACAGTAAAACAAAAATAAGCTATACATGGCTGAATTTCGGACAACATTTACTATTCCAGTTGTACAAAATAAAATTTCAATTGATTCCCAGTTAATCACGCTAGGCTCTTGCTTTGCCGATGTAGTTGGGAATCAATTGAAAAATAATAAGATTAAAATCGAAGTTAACCCACTGGGGACATTATTTAACCCTCTTTCGATTTTTAAAATCCTCTCTCCAGATTATCAATTTGTCGACGAACGACTGTTTGTCGAGCATCAAAAAACTTGGTTTCATTACGATTTTCATTCACAATTCTTTGCTGAATCTAAGGACGTGCTAAGGGATAGTATCAACGAACAACTTAAGGGCATATCTAATCAATTACTTCATACCGATTTCCTGATTATTACCTTCGGAACAGCTTTTATATACAAGCTTTTGGAATATCCTGCTTATGTAGCTAATTGCCATAAAATGCCAAGCAAATATTTTGAAAAGGACTTACTAAGCGTAAAAGATATATGTAAAAGTTTTGCGATACTTTATAAGCAACTGAAAGAGACGAATCCGAATCTGAGAATCATTCTCACGGTTTCGCCAGTAAGGCATACAAAAGATGGTATTCCCGAAAATCAGGTTTCAAAATCTATTTTGCGTGCAGCTTGTCATTATCTAACGACAGATTATAGCGATGTTGAATACTTCCCATCTTATGAAATAATGATGGATGATTTGCGTGATTATCGCTTTTATAAAGCAGATTTAATTCATCCTAATGAAGTAGCAGAGCAATACATTTTTGAAAAATTCGCAGACACTTATTTTGACGATAAATTAAAATTATTCGTAGCAGAATGGACTCAAATTAAAAAAAGACTCGCACATCGTCCGTTCAATGAACAATCAGATGCTCATCAGAAATTTCTAAGCAATCTTTTATCAGATTTAACCCGAATAAGCTCAACAGTTGATGTATCAGGCGAGATTGAGTTAGTGAAAGAGCGAATAGCCCAAAAATAAAAAAACCTCGATAGAATCGAGGTTTTCAGAGCTTCATTGTTAAATGGTATTGTATAAGAGGATAGTTAATTGTTTTTGCCAAATAATTATTGGCGGTTACTCTATAATTATCAAAAATTGCTCTGGTAATATTTTTTAAATCTCTATTAGCTAAAGATTTGTTTGATTTCAAAATTTTAGAAGCATAGCCCATCCAAAAAACTTTATTTGAATTTTTATCAATCATCGTAATGATTAATGTGCCATTATTCAAGCTTTTTCGATATACATCAAGTGTTTCGTGCTGTAAAGAAGTATTTATATATACTTTCTTAACATCTTGCATACTGAGATTTTTATCATAAACAGCATAAGAAACTAACACATCTGCGTTATCGCTTTCTGTATAGCCTCGTATAGCCATCTGCTTTTCTATCTCTTCTTTAATCACCATTTCGTTTAACGATGACTTTGATTCCTGTGGGCGACTCACTTCTTGAACTATCGCAAAAGAACGATTTTCGGTATTTATTTCATGAAAGTCGTTATTGGCTTTCACTTGTATTACTTCCCGAGTGCATGAAGTAGCAAGAAGTCCAACAATGAATGTTGTAACAACTATGCGTTTCATTAATTTTTAAGATTGTTTTTGGATATTGGCGTTTAAGCCTCTACAAATGTAGTAGAAAAAATATTTAAAATATAACTTTATTTACTTTTTTTTTAACTAATTGAATTTTAATCACAAATTTTAGCTTTAATAATTCTATAATTTACAATGTGATTTTTGTAAGTATTTTATTCTGAGGGGGTTATAAAAAAAATAAATCCCTTCCCCAAAGGAGAAAGGATTTACGGAAATATCCAAAAACAATCTCAAAAAATTAAATATTTTTATTTCTTTAAAACTACTACTGAGTTTACCAGATAACTATTTTTCTCTGTAATTAAATTATAAACTTTGTTTACTTTTCTAGTTCCAGCTTTGGTAATAAATACGTTAAACTTCTTGAACTTTCTAGTTTCATTGTCGTAAACAAATACACTTTGACCTACTTTTAAATCAGCAATTGTTGTTTTGCCATTTTCAGTAAAAATAGGGTGATTAGCTGTGGCTTCAAGTTCTTTTAATCGATACTTTACTGAAACGGATGCCGTAATCATCTCACTTGGATCTACCAATAATACCTTTACAATATCAAATTCGCTGTTCTCGTGAATATCAACTTTTTGAACAATAGTAGGCTCAGCTATCTTTTTGTTGATATTATATGATGTCACAAAATCGCCATCTTTCACTTCGCTAATGTTTTTGATTTCTCCATTAGCCATTGTTACTTTTGCTTCCGCAGGAAAGCAGTACTCGTATTTGTCCTCTTCTTTGCCTTTTTCTCCAGCAACGCCCGAGAACTCTTTGGCTAAAACGAACGCAACACATGATGAAAATCCTGAAACTGATTTTTCGCCATCTTTCAAATCATCAATATATTTACCCCACGTTTCTTTTTCTGCTAATGGATTAGGGACAACCAAACTGATTTTCTTTCCGTCTTTTGGGGTTGTAAAAATCATTAAATTGGCAATTTCTTTCATGCCAGCTACTTCTAAAACTTTGTACAAATAAATTCTTCTTTCTAAGCCATCCGAGAATTTAAAAATATACGGAGAAGTACTGTTATCTAAAATAAAATTACCATCCTTTACATAAGTATCCTTGTCTAAGTTTTTGATAACAATTTTCTTTACTGCTTCAAATTCGCTTAGTTTAATACCCATTTTTTCGCCTTCTTGTGCGAAAACGCTAATTGATAAACAAAGTAAGGTTATAAAATATATAATTTTCTTCATGCTGAAATCTTGTTTTACGAAACAGAAACCTAAGCTCCGTTAACTCGTTTATGAATTTGTGTTACTACCGAATTTGCTGACTCTAAAGCACCAGCCATCCAAGCTGTAAGGTGAGAAGTGTGTTCACCTGCTAAATAAATTTCATCATCTGGCTTAATGAGGGAAGGGTAGAAGCGTTTTCTAGCTGAGTCGCTGTATTCTGCCCATCCTCCTTTTGAATAATTAATTTTTTGCCAGGCTAATGAAAATGAGTTTTCAAATTCAGTTTTGTACTGTGGGTGAATTTTTCCACCTTGTTCTAAGGCTGCTTTCTCTCTATCGGCTAAGCTTAGGTTTCCCATTCTTAATGCCCTATCGTGAAAGTTGTAATAACCTTTTAACACTCCTTTTTTACCCATAAAATTATAAGAAGGATAAAAAATTTGTGTGATATCCATATTGGTTTTAGAAATTCCTCCGAATATGTTATCGTCTTCCTCCCAGAATCTCCTTTTAAATTGTAATCCGATTTTACCAGTATTCATATAAGGTACAAAATCAGCCGCTCTACGAATATCCGATGATAAATCAGACGTAATACCTTTTAAAATACGCAAAGGGATTGTACAAATACAGTAATCGCCTAATATTTCTTTAACAGTACCCGTTTTGTCTTTGTAAACAATTTTAACACCGGGCGAAGTTTTTCTTATTTCTTGCACCTCAGCCTGAAATTGAATTTTACCTTCTAATCGTTTGGCAAAAGCATAAGGCAAAGCATCCATTCCACCAACAGGTTGTAACATGACGGGCTGTTGATTGAAAGTATATTCACCAATATTTGAAAAAGCAGGATGAAAAAGCCCCGATTCAATAATATCATGCAATAAATGTGGTGAGGCTAATTCTGGAGTTTGTTCTCCGTATCCACCTTGACGTTTATATCCATGCCGTTCAGAACCTTTGTACTTCTTCATAATATCCAAATCGCCCTCTTCTTTTAAGTATGCACTTAATTTTTCAAGGTCTTCTTTGGTTACTTCTTCGTCGAGTGCTTTTTTATCAATTGACTTTGATAACAATTCGTAAGTATATCCACGCACGTCAGCATGAATCTCCCTTATTTTAATGGGTTTGTTTGATAATTTACCAGTTCCTTCTGAATAATAATAAGCTCCTTCATTTACGTTCATGAATATCTCCAAGGGGATATTAAATTCACGGCAATAATGTAAAGAAAGCGTATGATTATGTGGAATTCTGGCCGCTCCACCATTATAATAAAGACCTTTATCGAACTTACAAACCTGTGTGGTGCCTCCAATCTCAGTTTCTGTCGTTTCCCCTCTTACTGTCCAAACTCTTCCTCCTGGGCGACTTCTTGCTTCTAAAATGGTGACATCGTATCCTAATTTTATTAATTCATAAGCACTTGACATTCCAGCTAAACCAGCACCTAAAATAACAATCTTTTTATTAGCCTTATTTCGCTGTAAATTAAGTGGCTTTGCATTGGCTTCAGGTATTAAGCCGAAGCCGAGCATGGTTAGGTAACTGGCCGAGCCAGTTTTTTCGATAAAATCTCTTCTTGTCATCTGTCGCAAATTAGTAATTCCTTGTGAAAGGGATATTTAATGCGATTTCACAAGGAATTACAGAACTAAGAAATAACCTTGGTAAAGGCGTCGGCAAATGCCTTCATTTCGTCCATAGTTCCGATTGAAACCCTGCACCAATGTTGACGCTCAAATTCCCATTTTCTAAGCATGACACCTTCTGCTGCCATTTTTGAAAGCATATCAGAGCCTTTCATTTTTAAAGGGAAAATCACGAAATTGGCAGATGACGGTATGTATGTATATCCAGCTTTGGTTAAGAATGAATACAAGTATTGTTTTGACTCCTCAGTATTCTTTAAAGTCAATTGTTGAAACTCTGTATCTTTAAATGCGGCAATGGCTGCGGCAAAAGAAGGAACAGACATGTCAAAACCACCAGAGCAGTATGGTTGAATCATTTTCAGAATCTCTGGTTTAGCAATCGCATAACCACAACGTAAGCCTGCAAAAGCATATAGCTTTGACATCGTGCGCAACACTAAAACATTTTTACCTGCTTTTACAGCGGGAATCATTGATGCTGTTTTAGGGTCTTTGGCGTAATCAATATAGGCTTCATCTGAAAGAACAGTGATTTTGTCTGAAACCTTATCAATGAAAGCACTGAATGATTCAGAAGGGAGTACCGCTCCAATGGGATTATTAGGATTGGTAACATATACCAAGCTTTGAGAACCATTAATTCTAGCAGCCGTAGCATCTAAATCGTATTGATAATCTTTGGTCAAGGGTACTTTTTCCATAGGTACTCTTTCTTCATTGCCTGAGATATAGCAAGGGTCACCAACCAGAATCTTTCCTTTTTGCCCATAAGCAACTAAAGAAGCGGTAAGTAACTCTGAAGAACCAGCACCTAATAAAATATAATTTTCAGGAACACCTTCTTTTTCGGCAATTGCTTTGATTAAATCACCACGAAGTTTGAAAGCATATCGGTTTGAATCACCGATGGCACCTATTAATGCTTGTCTTGTTTTTTCTGATGGCCCCCAAGGGTTTTCGTTAGCACTTAATCTAACAAGCCTTTTGGCAGGTACAGGTATATTAGAATATTCTTGTTCTAGTAAAAACTCAGGGAGAAGGCTATATTGTAGTTCTTGTCTAACTACAGGGTTAGCAGCAGCTTTTTGGATGAATGCACTGGCTGTACTTAAACCAGCAGTTGCAAAAAGACTTTTTTTAAGCCAGTTACGGCGATTCAGATTCGATGACATTTCACACAACGTTTAAGAGTGAATGAATTGATTTAATGATGAAGTTAATAAAGCTTATTACAATACTCAATTAAAACGCTACAAGAAAATTATCTGAACTCCTACGGGGTGATTAGCCCCGTAGAATTCGGAAATTGATTTATATAAGTTGATGAAGTATGATTGTTGTACTATTTTTATTTAAAGGTAATTTAAAGTTTTTAAAATCAAAATTGATTTCGGTAATTTTTTCGTTTAAAAATGTATTGATAAATGATAATATATTTAAAAATACTTCTCTTTTCGGTGATAAAATTACTAATTATTTAAATTACTTTGCAAAAGTACATAAAATAAGTTTTTATTTAAATAGAGAGAAACACTCATTTATGTAAAAAATGTTGTACAAAAATAATATTCACGACTTCAGCCTATAGACTTTCTTGGTACGTTTTGTTATTTAACGGATGCTCTTGACAGACGTGTAAAGGACTGACCTTTGTAACTACCACTCCAATTGAGAGGAATACTGTTGCCAGATGCTGGTGCAGAAAGCCCTAAGGCTAACCAAGTTTTCTCAACACTTATTTTACCTTTGGCATCTGTTGTTAGCTCGGCCACTACAGCGCCAGTATTACGCAAAGTGATGGTGATTTTAGTATTGGCTACAGGAAGCGAGTCAATTCCTTTTTTATAATCTAAAAGATTGGTCTTATCTAATTCAAGGATTCTTGCTGATAAAACCACATTTCCAGTTTTGGTATAGCTAATGGTTGGCTCGGTAGCAAAATCTCCAGGGGCAGTTCCATCAATAGCTACTAAAACAGGAGATACGACTCTTGGTACAAAAGGGTCGTCTACGTTTTTACAAGATACCATCGTTAACAATGCAAAAAGAGCTATTAGAATAATTGGGGGTAATTTATCTATGTGTTTCATGATTGTTCTAATTTAATGTTTAATTCAACTACTGATTTTGCCTTATTTTTCTGCCCACCAAAGTTTAGTTTTCATATCATTGGGTCCGCCGTTTAATTTTTCACCTTCTGCCACATTTTTAGCATTCAACGAATATTCAGAACCAGGATAAGGTAATCTTGTTGGAATGACTGCACTGTTTTCAAAGACAGCTCTTGGGTCAGGCGATGGCATGACAGGATACCCCGTTCTGCGATACTCTGTCCAAGCTTCAATACCTTGCCCGAATAATGAAATCCACTTTTGGTCAAGTATCTTTTCACGTGTTGCTGTGCCCAACTTTGTAATTAAATCGCTTGCACCTGTGATGCCAAATTGTGAAAACGACGCCGTAATACCTTTTTCAAAATACGATTGAGCATCTCCTGTAATATCACCATCAATACTAGCCTCCGCCAAAATAAATTGTAATTCAGAATAAGTCATGATTACTTCGGGCGAAGCTGCAGCCGTAAAGAAGGTTCCGATGGTTGAACTGCTTTCAAGATAAGTAGTAGCAATAGCATCTGGCAAGCCGTTAGCATGCCCTTCGTATTTACCTGATTTATTAGGGTTACCAAATACTTTAATTCTAGCATCGCTTACACCATTCATTTTGTCAACTAGCGTTTTACTTAAATTCCAATCGGTTCTACCATCTTGGATAAGTACCTGATTCCACTCGTTATTACTTGGTAAAATGGTAGTACATTTCAAGGAAGCATTGTCATCGTTGCTCGTGAAGATTGGATATTTAGTAGCATCTGATAAAATCTCACGCATGATTGCTCTTGACTCAGTAGATTTTTTAGCTGCCTGACGGTTGGCTAAACGCAAACGTAAAGAGTTAGCAAATTTTTTCCATTTTAAAATATTCCCACTATAAAGAATATCACCAGAAACGGCTGGACCAGCTACATTCAATTTTTCATTGGCTACTTTCAAATCTTCAAGCATTCCTGCATACACTTTTTCCATAGAATCGTAAGCAGGCGTATATACAGGGTCTGTTGCTGTCCCTTTTAATGCCTCGCTATAAGGAATAGCGCCCCACATATCAGTGATGATAGAGAATGTCCAAGTACGCATTACCAAAGCAATCCCTTCATAGTTGGCGTTCGGAGCAGTTCCTTTTTCTCCGGAAATAACCATGATTCTATTGAAGTTTGATTGCGCATCATTAAAAAAGCCTTTCCAGTTGTTTAATGGCAATGCTTGCGAAATACCATAATTGTCGCCTTCGTTTGAATAAATATTTCTTGTAAGATGTTGTACCCAAAGTGCCGCACCATCTAAGTTTATTCTTTCAAAACGGGTTCTATGTCCCCAGTAGCGGTCGATGGAGCTTTCAATACCTGTTGGTAAAAGAAACTGTGGTGTAATCGACGACGGGTTGTTGGGGTCAACATTCATTTTGTCGAAAGTACTCGTGCAAGACCCTGACCCTAAAATAATGCAGGTAGCCAGAAGGTATATTTTGCTATATTTTCTCATGTTGTAATAATCTTTTTAAATGAATCCGAGCTTTGTAATTTAGATTAAATTCAATACTCAGAATGATTAAAGTTTATCGTCAGGTTTTGCCTAGAAGCTAAAAGATAAGTTAGCGCCTAAACTTCTTGTTGAAGGTAATTCACCATAGCCAAAGCCTTGTTTGTTGCCACCATTGGCATCAATTTCTGGGTCTTGGTGTGGATGATTTTTAAATATCATCAACACGTTACGACCAACTGCTGAAATTTTTGCTGATTGGAAACCAAGTTTTTTAACAAGGGCTGTAGGGAGCTTATAGCCGAATGATACCTCACGAAGTTTTACATAGCTACCATCAAAAATAGCTGCTTCATGATAACGACGAGGGTTGTTGTAACCATAGTATTGGTTGGCACTTACGATGATGTCGTTTGGTGCATATACCTTTGTTCCATCGGGATTAGTAGACACTACCATAACCCCCTTGCCAATTACGCCTTCTTCACGACCAATGGCTGTTTCTGCATACTGACCCGTCCAACGTGCATTGGACGTTCCTTCATCAAAAATATCACCACCCATTCGTACATCAATTAATGTAGCCAATGAGAAGTTTTTATAAGAAAATGTGTTAGTGAAACCACCTATCCAATCAGGTTGAATATTCCCTAATATTTTTTGTGTTGTTGAAAGTTGTGGCAATCCATTAACCATCAATAATTGTCCGTCTGGGGCTCTCTCAAAACCATAGCCATACAGTGTTCCGTAAGGCTGTCCAACCCTAGCTTCGGATGTTAAACCGCGACGCTCGTTAAGGATATAGGTAGTTAAGCCTTCTGCTAATTCAACCACTTTGTTTCTGTTACGAGCAAAATTGAAGCTTACATCCCAGCCAAAACCATTCGATAATTTTAATGGAGTACCAGAAAGGGTGATTTCAATACCAGAGTTGGTGATTTGACCAGCATTCAAAATACGAGTATTGTAGCCCGAAGCCTTTGAGATTTCTACGCCAAGAATCTGGTTTTTAGTTTTTTGTTCATAATAAGTAAGGTCTAAATTTAATTTCCCTTTGAACAAGCGGAGGTCTAAACCAGCTTCAAGTCCAGTAGTAATTTCTGGTTTAAGGGTCGAGTTAGAAATTGTAGTGTTTTCTGCAAATTCAGGCGTCGCTCCATTCCATGAAGTACCAGCACGATAGGTTTGTGAAAGCTGATAAGGGTCTGCATCGTTCCCTACTTGTGCTAAACTGAAACGAGCCTTACCAAATGAAAGCACATCGCTTTTAATACTCTCTATTAAATCAGTAAATACTACACTCAATGAAGCTGATGGGTAAAAGTATGATCTATTGTCAGCAGGTAATGTAGACGACCAGTCATTACGCGCTGTTAAATCTAAGAAAATAGCATTCTTGAAGCCTAAGTTAACTGCACCGAAGGCACTTTGTACTTCACTTTTGGTAATAGTAGAAGCAATAGTGTTTTGACTTGGCACTGCGTTCCCTGCATTATACAATCCATCAATTACTAATTCACCTACATACAAATAATTCCTTTTATAATAGTTTGTTCTTACGATTCCTCCAACCTGTGCATTAATAGAGAAATCTTTATTAACGTTTGTGTTATACGTTAATATCGCATCTGTGTTAGTTTCTTGTCTACGAAGTACTTCCTCTGAGAAACGACCAGGTGTGCGGTTCCCATTTCTTACTCTTTCAAAGTTTACAATGTTAATACGGGTATCAGACCAAACATCTGTTCCTGTTCTTAACATCACACTCAACGAAGGCAATATTTTGTAGTTCAAAGCAATGTTACCTACTAAGCGATCTTTGTCATTAGAATAGGGAAGTTTTTCTTGCGTATAGTATGGGTTAGTAAAGAAAGTATGTTGCCAGTTTGGTGGGTCGTTATCAGGTAGTTTTCCTGCAACAGCACGTTGAATATGGGTAGCAGTGTACGACTGCCAGTCACGTAGTTGGTCCCACGAAACGTGTCTATGCGACCAGATAAATTCCTGTCCAGAAGCATAACTACGGTTATCAGCCCAAGACTTAACATATTCGGCAGATAGTGTAACATTAAATTTGTTTGTAAAGTTGTACCCAGAGTTGAATTTGAAGTTATTACGATGAAAATCATTGAAATACATGATTCCTTTTTGGTCAAGATGACCTAATGATAAGCGGAAATTACCTTTTTCGTTCCCTCCTGAAACAGCCACATTGTTTGTAAAAGCCGTACCAGTTTGCCAGAATTCTTGGTAATTATTCGGTTGTGGTGTAAGCGGTGCAACATCTTTTCCTGTCCACCATTGGCGTACTAAACGCCCATCCATTGGCGCACCCCAGCTTTCATCAGTACCTTCAGTGCCACTCAATGGCGAATTTGGACCATAAGCCGCTCTGTATTGAGCAGTCTCTGTAGGGTCTGTGATAGAACCACTCCAACCATCATTATACCAAGTACGGTAACCATTACCACCCCCATAAGTATTTTGAAAATTTGGTGAAATAAATGGTCGTTCTGCTACGAAATTTGAGTTTACCTCAACCCCGATGCCTTTCATCCCAGCACCGTTTTTGGTAGTAATCAAAATAACCCCATTGGCCGCTCTTGAGCCATAAAGTGCTGCCGCATTTGGCCCTTTTAATACCGCAATATCTTTGATGTTATCAGGATTTACTTCTGATAAGCCAGAACCAAATTGTTTGTCGAAAGATTGTTGAATAGGTACCCCATCAATAACAACCAAAGGCTGGTTATTACCAGAAACGGATGAAGAACCACGAATCTGGATAGTAGCAGCAGCACCTGGGCCTGAACTTGTATTTACCCTGAACCCTGCTATTTTACCAGAAAGTCCGTTGGCTACGTTTGAAGACCTAGCTTCTGTAACGCTCTCACCTTTAAGTTGTTGTTGTGAAAAACCCAGTGCTTTTTTATCTCGCTGAACACCTAATGCTGTAACAACTACTTCGCTGAGTTGCATAATATCAGGTTTCATTTTTACAGAGATGGATGTCTGCGAACCCACGGGTACTTCATAAGGTGCCATGCCTACGAAAGTAAAAACTAATACATCTTTAGATTGACATGCTATGCTAAATTTACCTTCACTACTTGTATTTGTACCACTTGTAGTTCCTTTGATTAATACGGTTACTCCTGGCATTGGAGCTCCATCTTCAGAAGAAGTGACTGTACCTGTCACACTTTGTTTTTGAGAAAAGACCGTGGACGAAACCAACAGTATTCCCCATAAGAAGAGTAAAGTTTTGTTCATAAATATTAGTTGTTATATGGTTGGTAATCTAATAATGCAATAGTGACTCAATAAAGGAAATAGAATATCAGGCCAGAGATTTTGACATCAAAGGCAATGGTAAATTGGTAGTTAAGATTTTTAAATCAATAGGAACAGCCACACCACTTTGTAAAGAAAAGTGGGGAATTGTGATTTAATAAAATTGTATAAGTTGAAGCGTTGTTTTTGGAAAGTATTATAAATAAAGGAATTAGTTAGTTTGACTTTTGGAAGTCGGGAAATGGTATTCTTTTAGTTTGTTGGTTTATGTATGAGAAATTATACTTAATGTAAAATTCAAAGAGTTTTATAGAAATGCCTAATAACAGTTTTTTATTTCGCTTTTTATTTATTTCTAAGTACGATTATAATGGTTTTATTTAAAATACCAAACATAATTCCAATAATTTTTCAAATACAGCATTAAAAATATTTTTTATTATTTAAAATTTTATAATAAATATAATGTTTCTAAGAGTGGTTAAAAGTTTATTTAATAAAATGATAATTCTTATTTTTTGATTGACAGTATAAATACGCTTTTATTATTAGTGGTATATGTTAGTGTAAACTACTTAATTATCAAGAAGATATATATTGTTTATTTAACCAATTGAATTTTCGATTATATTGTATTTCGAATACAATAACAAAAACAATATTTATGGAAAATCTATCCTTAGAACAATTGCGTTATCCGATTGGAATATTTAGTAAGCCCGATGAAATTAAAGATGATTTATTGAAATCTTGGATTGATGATATTTCAGAACTTCCTACATTACTTAAAGAATCAGTTGAAGGACTGACCGAAGAACAGCTAGAATTGCCCTATCGCCCAGAAGGCTGGACCATCCGCCAAGTGATTAATCATGTGGCAGATTCGCACATGAATGCTTATTGTCGTTTTAAATTAGCCCTGACCGAGGATTCTCCTACTATCAGACCTTATGAAGAACAATTTTGGGCAGAACTAGAAGATGGTAAAAATGGACCTATTGAATGGTCTCTGACGCTTTTAGAAGTACTACATAAGCGATGGATTATGATGTTAGAGTCTTTGACAGAAGAACAATTTGACAGAACATTTATTCATCCAGCCACTATGCATGCCAATAGTCTTCGTACAGTTACTGGAATGTATTCATGGCATGGAAGGCATCATACAGCACATATTACCGAACTAAGAAAGCGAATGGAAATATAATTTTATAAGAAAAGCGAGAAGCTGAATCTTGTTAAAATACAAAAAATAACCATGACGTTGTTTTAGTTTTCAGCATTTATCGCCTTTCATCTTTTTTCTCTTATCTTTAACCTTTCATTCAACAACCACTTTAAAGATTTGGTATTAACCCTTTGTACATGGAACGTTTCACAGGACTTATTGGAATAGTATTAATTTTAGGAATAGCCTATTTGATGTCAAATAATAGAAAAGCGATTAATTACCGAACAGTCGGGGTTGGTTTAGCTTTACAGTTTGGTTTGGCCGTTTTTATTTTACGAACTGATATTGGGAAAAAACTCTTTACAAAGTTAGGAGAGATGGTAAATCAGCTCTTAGAAAAAGCTGATAAAGGAGCAGAATTCGTATTTAGTTCTTTGGTTCAACCAGAATTAATGACAAAAGCATTTGGACCAGGGCATGATTTTGTCTTCTTTTTTAAAGTAATTCCAACAATTGTATTTGTAGCCGTTTTGGTGAATATTCTTTACCATCTTGGAATTATGCAAAGAGTGATTGCTGTACTAGCCAAAGGGATGCACTGGCTGATGGGAGTAAGTGGGGCAGAAGCTCTTTCAAATGCAGCATCTGCGTTTGTGGGTCAGGTAGAGGCGCAGATTATGATTAAGCCATATTTAAAAGGCATGACCAAATCTGAATTATTAGCTTCGATGACGGGTAGTTTTGCCTGTATTGCTGGCGGTGTAATGGCTACTTATATTAAATTAGGCGTACCTGCTTCATACCTACTCGCTGCAAGTATCATGGCGGCTCCTGGGGCTTTGGTGATTTCTAAAATTGTGTATCCAGAAACTGAAAAATCAGAAACACAGGGTTTTGTTCAGCTAGAAATTAAGAAAGTACATTCAAACTTAGTAGATGCTATTGCTTCGGGTGCTTCTGAAGGACTTAAAGTAGGTTTTAATGTGATTGCGATGTTGATTGGCTTCATTGCCTTAATTGCTTTGATAGATTCAATTTTGTGGCACATTGGCTTTTACGTTTTTGGAATGGCAAACTTAAGTATGAACTTTATCTTAGGAAATGTATTCTCTGTTTTTGCATGGGCAATGGGTGTACCTAGTAAAGATACGCAAGTAGCAGGTGCTTTAATGGGTACTAAGATGGTAGTAAACGAATTTGTAGCTTACCTAGATTTAGTTAAAATTAAATCAACACTTGATGCGAAGACGCTTGCTATTACAAGTTTTGCATTATGTGGATTTGCTAATTTTAGTTCGGTAGCGATTCAGATTGGTGGTATTGGGGAGTTAGCTCCTGAACGTCGTACAGACTTAGCCAAATTAGGTTTTAAAGCATTAATTTGTGGTACATTGGCTAGTTATTTATCAGCTACTTTAGCAGGATTATTGCTATAATAATATTGATAGGACTTCATAAAAAACCCTGACGTTTAATAAAGCGTCAGGGTTTTTATGTTATGTTTCTATTAGCTGGCGACTTAAGTCGCCAGCTAATAGAAAGAATTTGAGCAATCGTTTTTATACTTGAAATTATTTATTCATTTACTTAATATTATCAAGATTGTAATGTAAGCCTCTGTTTTCTTTTCTGGCCCTGGCATCTTTAATGACTAAATAGGCTACATTAATCATATTCCTTAATTCATTGATTTGAACGGATATTTTTGATTGTCTGTAAAGTTCTTCGTGTTCTATATAAATTAGTTCCAGACGGTCATAGGCTCTTTTCAAGCGTCGGTCTGTTCTTACAATACCAACGTAGTTACTCATAATTGACTCTAGTTCGCGAGCCATCTCAGTAACTAATACTAATTCCTCTGGATGCGTCGTTCCTTCATCATTCCAATCAGGAATATTCGTTGGAAGTATATTTTCTTCAAAGGTTTCTATTGATTTCAAGAAAGCTCTATGGGCATACACAATGGCTTCGAGTAACGAATTTGAAGCTAATCGGTTAGCACCGTGTAGTCCTGTAGAAGAACATTCACCTGCCGCAAAAAGGAAATTAATGTTGGTCTGTGAATGTTCGTTTACTTTAATCCCTCCGCAGAGATAATGTTGTGCAGGTACTACGGGAATCATATCATCGCCAGTAATGTCTAAGCCAAGGTTATCTTTACAATAGTCATAAATCATAGGGAAGTGATGCCTGAAATCCTCTTTTTCAAGATGACGAGTATCCAAATACACATGGTCAACACCATTTTTTTTCATTTCAGAGTCAATCGCTCTGGCTACAATATCACGGGGCGCTAATGACAAACGTTCATCATACTTTTCCATGAAAGTAGTCTCGTCGATATTCTTTAAAATACCACCATGACCACGTACTGCTTCCGAAATTAAAAATGAAGGCTTTTTGCCTGGTTGATACAAGGATGTAGGGTGAAATTGGATAAACTCCATGCCTTCTACAAAGCCTTTGGCGCGATACGCCATTGCAATGCCATCACCCGTGGCAATGGTTGGATTGGTAGTACTTTGGTAAACTTGTCCGATTCCACCAGTGGCTAACAGCGTAGTTTTAGCCAAAAAGGTTTCAGTTTTCCCAGTAAGGGTATTAAAAATATAAGCCCCAAAGCATTTTTTGTCAGGGGTATCCTTTGTTACTTTTTCACCTAAATGATGTTGAGTAATAAGGTCGATAGCGAAATAATGCGTAAAGAAATCAACACTTTTAAAAGATTTTACTTTCTCTAATAAGGCTCTTTCAATTTCATTACCAGTGGAGTCTTTATGATGTAAAATTCGTTGGTCTGAATGCCCACCTTCTTTCACCAAGTCATAAGAGCCATCATTTTTCTTGTCAAAATTTGTCCCATAAGAAATTAACTCTTTTAGGCGTTCAGGCGCTTCAGTTACCACAATTTCCACAGCCCTTTTATTCGACATAAAATCGCCCGCAATCATTGTATCATTGATATGTTTTTCAAAAGAATCATCATCTTTCCAAACAGTAGCGATACCCCCTTGGGCATATTTTGTATTGCTTTCTTCTTCTATGGTTTTAGTGAGGATAGCAATCTTGATATCTTTCCCTTTTTCCTCAAAATAGGTAGCAATTTTTGCTGTATATGAAAGCCCTGCGATGCCTGAGCCGATAACTAAAAAGTCGTATTGGGGCATAATGATGAAAACGGCTTGCCGCCCGCATTTTATAAGTTAATGTAAATTTTTAATGTCATGAATAAACAAAGTTATTTTAAAAACTTCTTTATTTATACTTTGAGTTGGAATTTATATAAAACAATGCTTTTCGATAGATGGCTAACCCTTGTATATACTAAGTGAAATGTTAGGGAATGAACAGTAGTTTCTAAGATAGAATACATATTTTTGTAAAAAGTAGGCATCAATTTTGCAGGGAAGAAGGTAATTAGACGTTAAAATTTTAAACTTTTATTCGGTAAATCAGGATAAAAAACATAGATAAATGTAAGATATTCATGCATGTTTTAACAGCCAAAGTACCTTAAATAGTATAATTAAAGGCTTTTTGACTGTGAACTTTCCAGTTAAAAATTTCTCTAAACCAGTCGGAATTATTAAATTCGGAAACTCAACGAAATTATTAGGTTAGCCATAGACTAGTGCTTGCCAAAATTTAAATTATTTATGGAAGAGACAACAAAAGGTAGTAGCATTTGGAAAGCGGTGACGGGTTTTTTAGCTATTATAGTGGGGATTCTTGCCTATTTGTTGTTTGATGCTAACAATTTTAAGAAGAATCAGGACGTAATTATACATCAAAAAGCAAAAGAATTATCTGCAACAAGTATTCGATTAGATTCTATCGGTATTCAGTTAGATGCCAAAATTGCTCAAATAAAATCACTAGGAGGGAAGGTAGAAGATTTGGAGGCTACAAAAAAGCAATTAGAAAATGATAGAATGCTATTAAGGAAAGCAAATAATGTATCGGTTGCCCACTTTGAAAGTAAGATTAAGGATTATGTAAGTTTATTAGCCAAGAAGGACACTGAAATAGGTAAATTCAAAAAGGAAAATAGCAAACTATCAGAAAAGAATAGGAGCCTGTCTGGTGAAAATGCCTTGTTGTTTACTGAAAATATCACTTTGAGGATAGAAAAACAAGGACTGAGTGATTCACTAGATGCTTATACCAAAAGAAACCAAGCCCTCACGGCAAAAGTAAGTTTGGCATCAGCCCTACAGGCTCAATCTGTAAAAGTGATTGCCATTTCAAGAAAAAATAAAGAAAGAGATAGCGGTGTTTATAGGGTATCGAAGGTTGATAAAATCAAGATAGTGTTTCAATTACAACCTAATCTGATTGCTAAACAAGATGTAAAATCTATTTATGTAAGAGTGCTAGACCCCGATGGAGCGGTTTTATACGACAGTAATGCAGGTTCTGGAAATTTTGAGTTGGCAGGAAAACAAACCAGTTATACTGTTAAGAAAGATATTTTGTATCAGAATAATGGGCAAGGAGTAGAACTTGTGTATGCGCGAGGTGGTATGGCTAAATACCGAGTTGGACATTATACAATAGAAGTATATTGTGAAGGATATAAAATAGGAGGAGGAAGTTTTGAGGTTAAATAAAATAGCCAATAAAATATCGTATTAATATTGATAGCCCTTTCATCGTAAAGGGCTTTTTTATGGAAAAATCTTTAAAGACATATCAATTTAAAAGTGGAGAAACCATTGCTTCTATTGGGGCTAGTGGAGGTGTTTGGGAAATATACTTTGCCTCACAAGTAGAAAATCTAACGTTTTATCTTCAAGATATTGATGCAGATTTATGCAATGAGCAGGAAATAAATGAAGGAGTTTTATTCTATGAAAAAATGATGAAAAAGCCAATTAAGGGAAATTTTATCCCTGTGATTGGCACAGAACGTTCCACAAGTTTACCTAAAAATACTTTTGATAAAGTGCTAATCATTAATAGCCTTCACGAATTTTCGTTCCCTAGTGAAATGATTAAAGATAGCTATGAAGCATTGAAAGCTGAAGGATTGCTTTTTATTGAGGAACAATTAGCCACCTATTCAAGCGAAATACATGAAGGCTGTTTAAAACCATTGTTTTCGGAAAGTGCTTTAATTGAATTGGTAGAAAAGCACGATTTTGTAATAAATGAAACTGTGGATAAAGGGAATAATGTGAAGATTTTTTGTTTTAGAAAGGATAAATTTCAATATAAATAATGCTACTTTAAATAGCTTTCCTTATCTGAGAGAAGAGAAAAAGATTATTCCAAGAAATTTACCGTTCAATAAGTTTTTTGTTACTAGAGAATGTGATGTTTTTTGTTTCTTTTTGGAATGGGTAAATTTGAGTGAAGATCTTGAAGCAATATGAAATTACTATACAATTTGTAACTACGCAACTCAATAATAATCTATACATATAGCAAAATCAAATAAAATACACTATGAGAGAATATAAAATAGCTAAAGGATGGGTAATTTATATGTATGCTGGTGCTACATTCCTAATTGCATTGTTTTCTTGGTTTCTAATGATGCCTTTTATCCCTTCAATGAACGAAGATATGAATTCCACTGCTTATTGGTTTATTATCTCAATTTCATTAATAATGACCTTGAAGGTAGTGGGTATAATAGACACATATAGAAGTAAGTTCGTGATTGATAAGGAAAAAGTTTTTACTGTAAGTACATTTTCAAATAGAGAGTTGATATTGAATGAAATTATGGGATATAGAATTACCGATAAATACATCATCATAGAATCAAATAATGAGCATAAAAAGCAAATCAAAATCAGTAAATATTTTGAAAATACCAATGAAATTGTAGTATGGTTATCAAAAAGATATTCAGACCTTGATGTTGTTGAATCTGAGCAAGAAAAGGAAGAAATATTGAATAATGAAGAGTTTGGATGGACTACAGAACAGAGAGAAGAGCAATTGATAAAAGCTCAAAAGACCGCAAAATACCTAAATTGGATAGGATTAATAATAGGAGCTTGGGCTATTTTTTTTGCCAATCCTTATGATTATGCAATGACTGCTTCAATTATTTTTCCAGTTATTTGTGTATGTGTAATAAGGTATTTTAAAGGCTTAATTAGAATTGACGATAGGAAAGATACTGCTTACCCAACAGCTTTTTTGGCAATATTTGCTCCGAGTGTAGGCCTTTGTCTAAGGGTTTTGCTTGATTATAATATTTTTGACTATTCAAATGTCTGGACACCAACTATCATAATAGCTCTAACTTATATCGCAATTATGACAATTGGAAATAAACAATTTAAGTTTAACACAGTAAAAGACTATTTGAGAATTTTTGGGTTTTCGATTTTTCTATTCGGCTATGCTTATGGTGCAGTAATTGCTTTGAATTGTGTATATGACCAATCGGTACCCGAAAACTTTAATGCAACAGTCTTGAGTAAAAGAATTAATTCGGGGAAAATGAAAACTTATCAATTGGAATTGACCTCTTGGGGATACCAAAAGGGAATCAATGAAGTAACGGTTCCAGAAGAATTATACAATCAACTTGGCAAAGATGACAAAGTAAATATTTATTTTATGAAAGGTCAATTTAATATTCCTTGGTTAGTAGTGTCAGAATAAATAAACAGGGATACTTTTTCCTTTACACTTGTCTGTACAAGAAACCTAATCATAAGTAAATATCAAAAAGCTCCAACAGAGTCGAAAAAATCAATTTCCGACTCCGTTGGAGCTTTTTCAATATAAAGAAGCTCTTTACTTTTTACCCATTGCACTAATCCACGCAGCTATTTTCTTAACATCGCCTTTTGGTAAGTGAGCCATCGGTGGCATTGGTGTTGCGAACTCTGGCCAGTTTGAAGGCTTTGGTTCATAAATCAATGCTTCGATTTGAGCAGCCGAATATTTTCTTTTTGAGATTTCTTGATATGAAGGACCAACAGCACGTTCATTCACTTTATGGCAAGCCAAACAAGTACTTTTGCTTAAAAGCTTCATTGCTTCTGCATCTGAAATTACGCTTGATGTCATTTTTGCCTTAGCCTTTTCGCCAGCAGCCGTTGGCATCGCTTCTTTCATTTGGTTGTCTGGCGTATTTACTTTAGCACCAGCATCGATACGCTCGCGTTGTGCACGAGTTTTTGGTGTTACCAATGTAATGTTAGCTTTTGTACCTTGTGGAATGCTGTTCAACGTATAGTATGCCGAACCGTGTAATAAATTCAAATGTGACGTTGCTGAAAGTACGCCTTCTGGTTTAATGTCATGAATATAACCTTCGCGTAAATTATCCACTACTATTCTTACTTTCAAACCATCTTCACTTGCTTTTGCACCTCTTACTGCATTATCTTTTCTGTCAACAATTGGGCTACCATACACAGGGTGATACTTATATGTATAGCTAGAAATATCATAATTGTTTACATTCTCAGCCGTTTTCTTATCAACTGGCAAAGTAAATTCAATCTCGAAACCGTCTGGCATCGCTCTCACAGCTTTCATTTCGAAAGGCGTTTTTCCAGAGAATACTAATCTTTCTAAACCGAAAGCTTCTTTTCCTGTTGAACCCCAACCACGGTTCGTTCCACCTACGAACATAGCTTTGTCAGTTCCCCAAGCCATTCTTAATACACCTGAACGGAAACCACTTCTGAAATCAAATGAAGCCCCTTGGAATTTACCATTTACTTTTTCTAAAAATACACGTGCAATTTTAGACATCCCTTCATCACCTACAAAAACCTGACCTGCGAAAGGACCAAAACCACCCTGTGTGTCATCCTGAATAATTTCTGATGTAGAAACTCCCAATACACCGTGTGGTAACCAAACTGCTGGCGACTTAATGCCCATGTTTGGATATGTAGTTTTGCCCATTTCGTAAATCGTAGTCATAGGCTCATTCTTCACATATTCAGGTTTGATTTTCGGATTATCTCGTGGGTCAACTTTTGAATAAATCATGTCAGCACGCATTTTTACCGATGATTCTGGACGACCAGCCCAAGCCAATGAAGCTGGGTGACCCATAAAGTCTCCTTCTTCAACTTGTGAAATAAAACCAGAACCCATCCAGTCGCCTTGGTTATCTCCGTAGAAGAATTGGCCATCAATCATCCCAATTCCGCATGGAGAACGCATACCAGCAGCATAAGGAGTCATTTTGCCATCTTCCGTAATTTTCATTGTCCAACCTCTCCAAGGCACAAACGATTTTCCTGCCCACCAGTCAGAGTTACCAAAACCTACATTGCCTGTTACATAAAATGAACCATCTGAACCAATTTTTGGACCAAAAGAGTATTCATGATAATGTCCAGAGATTGGCCAAGAGTAAACAGTTTCGTAACGGTCTGCTTTGCCATCTCCATTTTTATCAACCAGTTTTGTCAATTCACCTCTTTGTGCACAATAAAGATTTCCATTTTTGTAAGCAAGTCCCAAAATTTCGTGCAAACCACTAGCAAACTTGCGAAATACTGGCGAGCTAGAATTTGGGTTTTCGATAATATATACATCTCCACGACGAGTAGAGGCTGCCAAATCACCATTTGGTAAAGTAACCAAACCACCTACTTCTAAAACGATTCCTTCTGGAATAGGAAGCTTGGCAATTTTATAATAATCGTTTTCAGTTGGACCCTCCTGCGCGAAAGCTCCAGTAGTCATTGCCAAAGCTAAACCTATTTTGGTAAGTGAATGGCTGAACGACTGTGTTATATTTTTGATATTCATTTGATTTTTCAGATTAAAACCTCATTAGGGTGAGGGATTTTACCACATTACAGAATATTGTACTTTGTCTTTTACTGGTACTAACAATATGGTATCATTACCAGATTTTTCGATAGTAGCATTTGATGCTTTGATGTAATAGCTTTTGCCATTTACCTCATACGTATCATCCGTCAATTTTGTGATACTTTTTCCTACAGCCAAACGACACATTAAAGCATTGTTTGCCTCTGGATTTTTAAGCGTTAATGAACGCATAATGTATTTCCCGTCGATTACTCTGATTTGGTCTTCTACTTCTGTACCATAAATTTGATAACGGAAAGTCGGTAGATTGTCAGCATCTAAATCATAACCCAACGTACGGAACCCTGCATTTGTGCCCAACGCATCACTTGCTTTTGACTCTCCCGAAACGATAAGAGGAATATCTCCTAAACTTAAGATTGGTCCTCTCGGACGTGACGAACCATCACCACGGTCATCCCACATGGGTGAAGTATTCAAGAAATCACCTTTCCAGATTTGTGCGATAGCACCATTATCTAAATCGTACGTATAATGCAGTTTGGCAGGGTTACCGACATTGATGGCATGAACGATACGTTTAGCATAAGGAGTATTTCTGTTGATGTCTGAGAAAGAACGCAATAACGTTGGTTCTGTAGCATCTAATAAGATAGGGTCTGATGGAGTACCCGCTAAAACTGACCCTAAAGAATGAAAAGGAACAGCACGGAAGTTTGGTCCTTGTACTTCCATTCCTAGAATCGGAGAAACCCAACCATCAGTTTTATAAACCGTAATCTCAACAGGGATATTACCAGCTGGTAAATCCATTGATGCACTACGTTTATCACGTGAAGTCGTCCATTCGTCTCCCAGTAATTCTTTCCCATTTACATTCACATAGTATTTACCACCCGCTTGAAAAGTAAATAGATGTTTTCCTGCCTCAGGAACCTTTAAAGTAGCATTGAAAATCTGCGCAAAATCGTTAGTCTTAGTACCTACTTCCCAAGTAAGCTTGTCTAGTGTACCTGTAGCGTCTGGTTTTTTACTCAAGAAATCTTTAGGCTCTCTGAAATTTCCATAGAATACTTTATAGGAAATATTTGAAAGCTCTGCTGGTTTTCCGCCAAAATTAGAAACCTTTAAATTACGGAAGGCTACTGGACCGTGGTCTCCTTGAATCATGAATGGACCAGTTGGCGCTTCTGTTTCAGAAATTGGACCGCCAGTTGGACCTGTCAGTTCTACATTTTCTTGGATAGCAATGCCATTAAGTTTAATTGAAATTACTTTAGCATTCGCAATCTTCTTACCAGTAGCATCAAAACGAGGAGCTTGGAAAGAAATATCGATATGTTGCCAAAGCCCAGGAGCAAGGCAAGCATTTAAGCGAGGAGCATGTCCATCATAAAGCACTTCTTTACCATTTTCATAACGACGACGCTTATAGATACCTCCACAGTCACCTGTTGATGGGTTTTTCACACCCCAGCTATCTAATAATTGCACTTCGTATCTTCCCATCAAGTAAAAACCTGAGTTAGAATGTACAGCCATCATAAAATCGAATGATACATCTACATCTGCAAATTCTGCTACTGATTGTAAATTAGAACGATTTTGTGCATTAGGTAAATTAGCGAGTACGCCTTTACCCGCCGCTAAGACCATTGTTTCAGGTTTTAATATGTCTGCTGTGACATCTCCAGCAATTTGCCAGTTCGTTTTGTCAGATGATTTCCAATAAGACATATCGTCTAAGGAAACACTTTGCTGAGCAGTTGCAAGCATCGGAAAACACAATGCTGAAACAAGCCAAGCTTTCTTCATAATTTGTAAATTGGACATTTTTTTAGGATAATGTTTGTAAAAAAGAGGCTAAATATAGCACTCAAAAACTATAATTTTATCCTTTATTAAATAGATTTTGTTTCTGCTTATACTCATTGCTTACGATTTGCTTAACTTTGTTTTAGCGACTTTAATCGATTTTTTATGGAAAATAAACCATTTTTTGCTGCCAATACTTCTGTAATGGGGCAGGTTACTTTTGGGAAGGATGTTTCTGTGTGGTATGGTGCTGTAATTAGGGCAGATGTAGAGGCCATTCATATCGGAGACCGCTCAAATATTCAAGATACCGCAGTGTTGCACGCTGACTTAGGCGACCCAACGATTATTGGAAATGATGTGACAATAGGACACGCAGCTATCGTTCATGGGGCAACAATTGGTGATTTTTCGCTGATTGGAATGCGGGCTACTGTATTAAATAAGGCTAAGATTGGTAAATATTGTATCATTGGAGCAAATGCATTGGTGCCAGAGGGAATGGAAATTCCAGATTATTCTTTAGTAGTGGGTATTCCAGCAAAAGTGGTTAAACAAATCTCTCCTGAGCAAGCACAAAAACTACCTTTAAGTGCTTTACATTATGTAGAAATGGCAAAGAGGCATCAGGCTGGTGAGTTTCCTTTGATGGTAATCGACTAGTCGTAGGTTTTCCTACGACTCAAAATGGCAAAGAGCGTCACGCTCGTTCTAAGATTTGGGAATGATAAAATATGTCATGGAATCCTTAAAATTGTATACCTAATTTCGAGCGAGACGCTCTTCTGCATTTTAGGTCTTAGGAGAGCCTAAGACCAGTCGGTGATTAGTCAGTTATAAAAAATGGCTAATGATATAAAAACACTAGCCATTTACCTCTTTAAAAGAATCTATATTTTACTTCTTAAATACCCCACCAAAATTTCAAGCCCTTTTTCGAAGTGAGTATTATTGGGAATAACTATATCAGAAGTTTTGCGATAAGGCTTTACATATTTTTTGAAAGCTGGCTCAACGTGATTATCCCAACGATACATTACATCTTCTTTTTCGCCGTATCCTCTTTCGGCGGCATCACGCCTGATTCTTCTATCCAGTCTGATTTTGCTTTTGGCATCCACAAAGATTTTTAAATCTAGTAAATCCGCAATTTCCTTGAAGTAAAAAACAAACAAGCCTTCCACCACAATAATTGGCTTTGGTTGAAAAGTAATTATTTGTGGAACGATATCTGGATTATTAAAGGTGTATTCTTTCCGTTGGAAAGATTGACCAGAACGAATCGTTTCAACATCAAGCGCATACTGATGTAACTCTAACGATTCGGGTTCATCAAAATTGATGTAGCCATGTTTATCGATAACTTGCTCGTGTCTGTTTTTGTAATAATTATCTTGTGAAATCAAACAAATTTCATCTTTTGAAAAAGAATGAAGTAATTGATTGAGAAATAATGTTTTACCCGAAGCACTGCCTCCGGTGATGCCTACGATAAATGGTCGTTGGTCTGGTCTCATAAAATGATTAAAGTCGTTGAAAAATTTTAGCAAAGGTCGGAAAGATTGTTACAACTTGTATTTTAATTCTGACTCTTTTCTTTTTCAATCTTAAAAAGGAGGTCTTTTTCCTGTAATAATTTTACCATCGAGGATGGCCCATACCTGATTTTTGTAAGTATCACCCAACGGAATATTAAGGTCTTTGTCTAAATAAATCTGATTTCCTTCTATAAATTCTATTTTACTCAAGGAAATAATATAAGAACGATGCACACGTGCGAAGCTTTCTGAAGGTAAAGATTCTTCAAGGTCTTTAACATTCAAAAGAGTGATAAATTTCCCTTTTTCAGTATGAATCGTCACATAATTTCCCAAGCCTTCAATAAAAAGTATTTCAGAAAGATTTATTCTTTGGATTCGATTGTCAGTTTTTACAAAAATAAAATTGTCTGGATTGAGTGGATTATTGGTACTTTCCTGAGGCTGACTGACCGATAACTGTGGAATCTGAACTTTTTGTAAAGCCTGTAAAAAACGTTCAAAAGCAATGGGTTTTATCAGATAATCAATAGCATTATTATCAAAACCTTCGATGGCGTATTGTCTGTAAGCAGTAGTAAGAATAAACTTGCATTTGCCTTTTACAAGTTTTATAAAACTAATTCCTGAAAGCTCAGGCATTTGAATATCAATAAAAACTAAATCTATTTTTTGAGTATTGACAATATCAAGTGCTTCTAGTGGATCAATACTAGTTGCTACAAGATTTAAGTAAGGAATGTTTTTGATATAACTTGTTAGAATATCAATTGCAGCTTGCTCATCATCAATTATTAAACAATTTATACTCATAATGGTGCTCATTCAAGGGTGTAAAAATTCATCTGTTAGGTTAGTTAAGATGAATTCCGTTGGATGTTAATTCAATTTTGGATAATTATTTTAAGTTTTTACAACCGTATAAAGCGATGTGAAAGCATGGTAAATAAATTATTTTTACTATCAATTATTGAGTTTTTCTTACAAAGTGTCAGATTAGCTTTTAAAGGCTATTTAAGCCACTTTATGCGTTTTTCAATACAAAATTACAGATTGTAATCT
Organism: Arcicella sp. GW821-FHT09D11; assembly: GCF_059416265.1. Taxonomy (NCBI): domain Bacteria; kingdom Pseudomonadati; phylum Bacteroidota; class Cytophagia; order Cytophagales; family Flectobacillaceae; genus Arcicella; species Arcicella sp. GW821-FHT09D11. The sequence goes on from NZ_JBWKOV010000002.1 coordinate 582,645, forward strand.
AGATTGTAGTGCTTGATAATGAGGATAAAAAACTGCAAAATACTGATAATTGAGTTTACCCTTGAAAAGAAGTAGTTCGTCATTTTTTAAGAGGAGTTGGTGTAAATAATTTTTGCAATCAATTGATAAGAATAAAATTTGAACTTATAAGTTCTATGCATAAACGTCATTCTAGTAGATGGTCTGCCTATTATATTCACCTAGTTTTCATCTAATCAATGAAATGAAAGGCTCGTCTTTATGATGTGCCTTTTGTGTTTTATAAGGTGCCGATAGCCTTCGGTTACAGCTTAATAAAAAGATTTACTTGGTAAAAATGAGGGTCATCGATGATGTCTAATTGATGGCATCCAGCGTAGCCTAATTGAAGTCTTTTTTTAGTGTTTTCAAGCCCTATTTTTCCTGATTGAATTTCTATAGGCCCTTGGCGTTTATAATTATGAGTCATAAACTGCAATGCATCTTTGTCAACGTTTACTGTAATTTTTAGAGGTTTCAGGTTATTATTCAACTCTCCATGCTTGAAAGCATTTTCAACGAAAGTAATTAAAATCAAAGGCATGATTTGTTTATCCGAGAGGTCACCAAGAACGGTCAAAATTATTTGTAAACGATTATCATAACGTAGCTGCTGAATCTCGATATAATTCTGAATATGCTTTAGTTCAGATGCTAAAGGCACTTTTTCTACTTGATAATTATCATGGAGGGTATAGCTCATCATCTCAGAAAGCAAGGTTATTGCCCTCGAAAGATTACTAGAATGGGTCTTGGCTTGGAAATAGAAAAAGTTTAAGGTATTGAATAGAAATTCTGGATTTATTTGATTCTTGATGCTCGAAAGTTCTGACCTCACGATAATTTTCTCTAGCTCACTTGTTTGTTTGGCTATTTCTTGCTGTTTTTTTTCTTGAATGATTGTTTTTTCAGCATACCAATATACAAATGCTGTAGGAATCATAATCATTAAATACCATGACCTCACCATCACATTGATACTCCAAAATGGAGTTACATGAATGTTGGCTTCAGTGATAGGCATTAATGTTTTATCAATCCATACACCTAGGTTCGCAATTAAAAAAATGGATAAAAAAATGATGATACTTAGCAATATAGGCTTTTTCTTGTCTAGTAAAAAAGGGAAAATTACTTTTAATGACAGGTAAAAAGTTGCCATTTTAAGTAGAATATTATAAAGGATAATTCCGAAACTAACAAGGTTGATTTGTGTGTCGAAATTTGAATAATGTATAATGCTATGAAACAAAAAATCTAATATCCAATAGTAGTAGTGGTACTTTATTTTAATAGAATTCATAAACTTAATTTCAGGAAGATTTTATGAATATGTTCTGAATGTTCAAATTTGACGACGTGATTATTAAAATATATAATGTAAAGCCTCCTTCGTATTTCTATCAAATCATCATATACTTCACTTTCATTTACTTCTTTTCTTCTTAAATAGATAATGGTTAAAAATAAATCATTTTCCTGTGTCTCAATTAATACTTTTATCGGACGTTCAGTACTATTTAACTCTCCATTTTTTAGGGCATTTTCTATGAATGGACTTAGCGTTAAAGGATGAATACGCCTGTAATTGATATTTCCAATAATGTCTACCTGAATCTGAAGCTTTTCACCAAACTGCATTTGCTGAATGGCAAAATAGTTTTGTATATATTTTATTTCTTGTTCTAGCGGCACTTTGCCTTCATCGTCGTTTTCTTTGATGGTATATCGCATCATTTCAGATAACAACATGACCGAATCCGAGAGTCTTCTTGATACTGGTAGCGCCTGAGCGTACAGAAAATTCAAAGAATTATAAAAAAAATGAGGATTGATTTGATTCTTTAGCGATGAAAGCTCGGCTTCTAAAATTGATTTTTCAAGGATACTTTTTTGTAATTCAGCTTTGCTTTGTTCTCTTACATTCTGAACGAAATTAGTAGCAAACCAATAAGCTAAGGCAAAATGTATTGATAAGTAAAAGTTATTTAACCCAACCGTACAGGATTTATAAAAACTAAATGTGTTATTAGTGATGAAGGGATTATAAAGATAAACAAAAAAAGCATTCCCCAATGAAGATAATGTGGCTAACGTAATTAATAAAAAAAACAGTGTCCTATATTTTTTGGTTGGTAATGTATGGGGAAGAATACGGTGAATCAGTAAGTAAAAGCAAATAATTATTTCTGAGACTGAGATAACAACATTTTGCATCATGTCGTGGGACTGAGCAAATTTTTGAGGTACGGTAATGAATCCAGATAAAAAAAAGTAGAAAGCATAAGCTATCCAAAAAATAATATGGCTACTTGTTTTTCTCATTCAATTACGCTCCTTTTCATTTCAAATTTACCTAGGAATAGGCTTTGATTGGGTTGTTTTTGCATGAAATGGTATATTGTAATGCTGAATCAGCTTTATGTCAGTTTGAAAATGTTATTTCAAAAAATCTTTTTAAGATAGAACATTCATTAAGAGGATAGTTTTGATGAAAGAATAATCTGTCAGAGAAAGTAGCATAATTACAGAATGTGGAGGGATTTGCAGGCAACTATTTTATAATGAATTCACCTTTTTTAATTTCACATCTCTCAATTCCGAACTTCTGAGTTATCTTTGTCGTTCAGTTTTATTAGAAGTGTTTATATGATTTAATAAAGGATTTTCAAAAGTTAAATGGATTGATTTTTTGAAAAAGCGTAACCTTTAACACATAAGAATGGGCGATTTAAAAATAAAAAAAGAGGACATCATTAGGGCGTTATCAACGGTACAAGAACCAGATTTAAAGAAAGATTTGGTTACGCTCAATATGATTAAAGACATTGAATTAGGTATTGGTGAGGTTCGTTTTACAGTAGTATTAACAACTCCTGCTTGCCCATTAAAGGAAAGAATTCGTAGAGAATGCGTTGAAGCTATCCATGAGCATGTGGATGAAAATCTCAATGTAGTAATTGACATGACGGCCGATGTTACCTCTTCAAGAATGGGAACAGCACTATTACCAAATGTCAAAAATATCATTGCGATTGCTTCTGGAAAAGGGGGAGTAGGAAAATCTACAGTAACAGCCAACTTGGCGATGGCGCTTAAACTTTCAGGCGCTAAAGTTGGAATTATTGATGCTGATATTTCGGGTCCTTCTATTCCTGTTATGTTTGGTGCAGAGGACATGCAACCTTTGGTGAGTCAGATTAATGGTAAAAACATGATTCAGCCAATTATGCAATATGGCATCAAAATGATTTCGATGGGCTTTCTGGCTCCACAAGATAATCCAGTGCCTTGGCGTGGACCAATGGCTACGCAAGCGTTGCGTCAGTTTTTTAGTGATACCCATTGGGGCGAATTAGATTATTTATTGATTGACCTTCCTCCGGGAACTTCTGATATTCACCTTTCATTGGTGCAACTTGTACCAGTAACAGGTGCGGTAATTGTAACAACACCACAGAAGGTAGCATTGGCTGATGCTACGAAAGGATTGATGTTTTTCCGTCAGCCACAAATTAATGTACCCGTGTTGGGCGTTATAGAAAATATGGCCTACTTTACGCCTGAAGAATTGCCAGATAATAAATATTATATTTTCGGAAAAGATGGCGGCAAGAACCTAGCGATTAAATACGAAACAGCATTATTAGGCGAAATTCCTTTGGTACAAAGTATCAGAGAAGCAGGCGATGAAGGTAGACCAGCTGTCATGAGTGACAGCATTATTGCCACTGCTTTTAAGCAATCGGCAGAATTGTTGGCTCAGCAAGTGGCTATCAGAAATGCGACAAAAGAAAAGACTACTCCAGTACAAGTAAAAGTGTAGTTTTTCTTGTATATTTGAGATAATTATTACCATTAAAACGCAAATGAAGTATTCTTAATTTGTGTGATATATTTTATGGAAACAACATTCGAACATCCTTTACAGGAAAAAATAGAAAAAGCCTTAGATAAAATCCGTCCGTATCTCGAAGCAGATGGAGGAAATGTACGTGTCCTTGAAATAGTTAATGGCAATACGCTTCGTCTTGAATTAATAGGTGCATGTAGTTCATGTTCGATGTCTGCCATGACATTTCGCGGAGGTATTGAAGAAACAATTTTGCGTGAAATACCCGAAATTATCAAGGTAGAAGCCGTAAATATGTAATTCAATATGAATTCTCAATAAATCAAAAACCCTTGTAGCATGTAATGCTACAAGGGTTTTTTCTTACCTTTGCTTGTAGTAGAAGGTAGCGGAATACAGTTATCAGCTTTTAGTTTTTTACAAGAAACCGCTTGACTAACTACTATATCGTTTTCATCCATATCAACATCAAAAATTAATTCCCTTTTATGAAAATAGGCATCTTCTTTGGCGGTCCTGCCCGTGAGCGTGAAATCAGTTTTGCTGGAGGTAAAACCGCAATGGAAAATATTGATAAAACGTTGTTTGAACCAATTCCTGTATTTGTGGATGGGTTAGGAAATTTTATTTTACTAAATCCTGATTTAGTCTATTCTGCTTCGATTCGGGATTTCTATCCACCAAAGTCATATCAAGGAGATTACAGTATTTATGTTGAATCTTTAGGGCAATTATCGGATGAAGCATTGAATGAAATAATTTCGAAAGTTGGTGAGCGAATTAGCCCAGAGCAGTTTTCAAAGAAATTTGATTTTGTTTTTATCGCGATGCACGGTCCAGCTTGCGAAGACGGAAGTATCCAAGGATTATTAGAATGGTATGGTGTTCCTTATTCAGGGCCAAGTTTGATGGGCTCGTCGATAGGAATTGATAAAATTGCACAGAACGATTTAATTCGTTTGTCTGTCGGATTAGATAAAAAAACGACAAGTATTAGCCGTGAATATTTTGAAAGCAAAGATGCTACAGCACTGTTTGAAGAAGTAAAGGCATCAGTAGGTTTACCGTTTGTAGTTAAAGCCCCACATCAGGGTTCATCAATCGGAGTAGCTTTTGTGAAAAAAGATTCAGTGGATGACTTTGTAAAAGCCGTTAAACAATGCTTGTTTATCAGAGAAGTTTCTTTAGAGGAATGGAATTGTACTGAGCATACAGCCTTCGTACAGACGATGGCGAATTTAGATGAAGGTATCGGTTTGCCCGTTTCGATGAATGGGGAAGTGGTGTATCATCCAGTTGAACTATTAGCAAAAATTACTGCACATTTTGAAAACTCACAGGAAAATGTAGCCTTAATTTCGATGAATTCGGAAGATGCCGTTTTGATTGAAGGTTTTGTAAAAGGGCAAGAGTTTAGTTGTGGCGTTATTCAAAATCCAGACTGTGAGTCTGTGGCTTTACCACCGACTGAAATTGTAGCTAATGTGGAGGTATTTGACTTTAAAGCCAAATATCAATCGTCGGCTACTCGCAAGAAAATCCCGATTAGAACATCTTTAGAAAATAATCAACAAGTACAAGCGGATGTAAAAAAAGCATTTGATTCACTAAAGTTTGGCGTTTGCACGCGTATAGATGGTTTTGTTACGCCAGAAGGTAAAGTGCTTTTGCACGACCCAAACACCATTCCAGGGATGTCGCCAACGTCTATTATCTTTAAGCAAATGGCCGAAATTGGTTTGAACGTAACCGATTCTATTACATATTTCATTCGCCAGTCAATTCGCGAAAGAATGCGTACAGGGAAAAATACCTTTAAATTTCAGCAGTTATTAACTAAACTCGATACTGCTATTGCTAAGCGTCTTGAAGAGATGGAAGATAGACAGAAAGTAGCGATTATTTTCGGAGGGTTCTCGGCAGAAGAGCAAGAAGAAAGTTTTGTAAAAGCCAGAAAAGTATATGCTACATTGTCGGCTTCAACGGAATATTATCCAGTGCCAGTTTTTGTAACAGGTGAAAACCACCTTAACGAAGAACTATATTTGTTACCAACCAATTTGATGTTTAAAGAGTTTGCTGAAGATATTAATAAAGCGTTAGATGGCTCAATTCACCCATTGATTGTAGACACTAGAAAAAGTGCCGAAAAAATCACATTGCATTATACAGGAAAATTAGTAGGAACAGTAGAAGCAATTAGTAGAGAGAAATTGCATGAGCTAGTTGATTTAACATCTATTTGTACAACAGATATTGCCATTGATTTACCTGTGTATTTGTAAAAATATTTAACATGAGTCATCCCGAATTTCCTTAAAATGAGGAATTTCTACCGATATAGTGTTCCTAACGGAACTATAATCCACCTCGATCAACCATAAAAAGCGGTCTAAAAAATAATTTAGCCTGCTTTTTATGATTGATGGGCAACGAATTCCTACTGTTTGAGCGGAGCGAGTTTAGAATTTCTTGATTTTCTTTTGCGGTCCGCCGCGCGGTTACTTTTCTTTCATCAAGGAAAGAAAAGTAAGGACAAGGCGATATACATATAAAACACTAAAACTCATTATTCTAAAGAAAAATTCTGAGTGATTCATGTTTAGCAAGAAAATAATCTAAAAATAATCATTGTATTCTGATAAAATTGAAGGAAAATACTATGAAAAATACAAAATATATTAATTTTGTACCTTCGTTTGAACAATCTTTGAGTTAATGGGTAAGTTCCTGTTGCTCAGAATCCCAAAATCATGTCTTCCAAAAAAATACAATCAGCTCTTATTTCGGTTTATTACAAAGACGGACTCGCTCCGATTGTCGAATTACTTCATCAAAATGGAGTAAAATTATACTCGACAGGTGGTACGCAAACTTTTATTGAAGAATTAGGTATTCCTGTGACAGCAGTAGAAGACCTGACAAGTTATCCTTCTATTTTTGGAGGAAGAGTAAAAACCCTTCACCCAAAAGTTTTCGGTGGTATTCTTTATCGTCGTGACCATGAAGGTGACGTAGCTACAGCGGCACAATACGAAATTCCTTCAATCGATTTAGTGATTGTTGATTTATATCCTTTTGAAGAAACAGTTGCAAGTGGCGCATCTGAAGATGATATCATCGAAAAGATTGATATCGGTGGTATTTCACTAATCCGTGGTGCTGCTAAAAACTTCAATGATGTGTTGATTGTTTCGTCTCGTACTCAATACGCAGAAGTACTTTCTATTTTAGAAGCTAAAAATTGTAGCACAGATTTATTAGATCGTAAACGTTTTGCGATGTTGGCTTTCGGGACGTCTTCTCATTACGATACTGCCATTCATGCTTATTTTAATGGTAATACTAATGATATTTACGATTTCAAATCTTTACCACAAAGTTCGCTTCGTTATGGTGAAAACCCACACCAATCGGCTACTTTCTATGGTGACTTGGCAGCGTTGTTTGATAAATTGCACGGTAAAGAATTATCGTATAATAACCTTGTCGACGTAGATGCTTGCATTACTTTGTTAGATGAGTTCAAAGAAACATCTTTCGTTATCATCAAACATACCAATGCTTGTGGCGTAGCGTCTGCTGAAACGGTTCATCAAGCATATTTGAATGCTTTTTCTTGTGATACTATTTCTGCATTTGGTGGAGTATTGGCTACTAATGGAACAGTAGATAAAGCATCAGCTGAAGAAATGAATTCATTATTTTTCGAGATTTTGATTGCTCCAGATTTTACTGAAGAAGCTTTGGTAATATTGAAGTCTAAGAAAAACCGTATTTTATTAAAACGCAAACCTGTACAAAATTCAACAATGATGTTCAAAACATTATTGAATGGTGTATTGGAACAAGATAAAGATTTAGCTACCGAAACCGTTGCTGATTTTAAAACCGTAACGACCAAAGCACCTACTGATTCAGAATTACGTGCGTTGGAATTTGCGTTGAAAATCTGTAAGCATACTAAATCTAACACTATTATTTTAGCAAAAGAAGGTCAGTTATTGGCTTCTGGGGTTGGACAAACTTCAAGAGTAGATGCTTTAAAACAAGCCATTGATAAAGCTGCTGAGTTTGGTTTTGATTTGCAAGGTTCTGTAATGGCTTCTGATGCTTTCTTCCCATTCCCAGACTGTGTGGAGATTGCTCATAAAGCTGGTATTACTGCGGTTGTTCAGCCAGGAGGGTCGATTAAAGACAAAGATTCAGTAGCTTATTGCGACGCTAACGACTTGGCAATGGTGATGACAGGTGTTAGGCACTTCAAGCACTAAGAATCAGCCTTTTAATATAATTTTTATAAGACCTCGTTCATGTTTTGAGCGAGGTTTTTTACATTATTTTAGTTTATAAAATCTATACTAAAATTTCATTTCATCAATTCTGTAAAAAAGCCTGTTTTTTAGCCCAAATTCTACGCAAAAATCAACAAACGTTAGATGATTTGATAGGTTTTTTGTATTTTTACTTTTTAATTGGAAATAAAGCAAATTGGGCGGATTAAACAACACGTTACAAAAATCTTCAAAAAATATAAATGAAAATGGAAGTGAGGGTTTTGTCGTTTAGTATATAAAATATTGAAGACATCCAAAATTAACCTTCCAAAATCAAATAAAATATGTCAGAATATCAGGAACTAGAAGAAAATAGTAGAGCTAATTATGATGCCGATAACATTCAGGTACTTGAAGGCCTTGAGGCAGTAAGAAAACGTCCATCCATGTACATTGGGGACACTGGATTTAAAGGTCTCCACCACTTAATTTGGGAAGTTGTTGATAACTCAATAGATGAAGCCTTAGCAGGTCATTGCGATTCGATTAAAGTAACTATCAATACTGATAATTCAATCACCGTTGAAGATAACGGTCGTGGTATTCCTACAGGAATGCACACTAAAGAGAAAAAGTCTGCTTTAGAGGTTGTAATGACGGTTCTTCACGCAGGAGGTAAATTTGATAAAGATACTTATAAAGTATCAGGTGGTTTACACGGTGTGGGGGTTTCTTGTGTGAATGCTCTTTCAACTGACTTAAAAGTAACCGTAAATCGCGATGGAAAAATCTTCCAACAAGAATATAAAATTGGTGTTCCACAATACCCTGTAAAAGAAATAGGTGAAACAGACCGTACAGGTACAACCGTTACATTCAAGCCTGATGCTACTATATTCACGGTAACTGAATATAAATACGAAACAGTAGCTGGTCGTTTGCGTGAATTGTCGTTCTTGAACGCAGGTATTCAAATTAGTTTAACCGATCTTCGTGATTTAGATGAAAATGGTACTCCTAAAGGCGATTTATTCTTCTCAGAAGGAGGTTTAAGTGAATTTGTATTGTATTTGGATGCAAGCCGTGATAAAATCATTGAAGCGCCTATCTATATGGAGGGTGACAAAAATGGCGTTCCTGTACAGGTAGCGATGATGTACAATACTTCATATACTGAAAACGTGGTGTCGTATGTAAACAACATCAATACCATTGAAGGTGGTACACACGTAGCGGGTTTCCGTGGTGCTTTAACACGTACTTTGAAAAACTATGCTGACAAATCGGGTGCTTTAGATAAACTAAAAATTGATATTGTTGGTGATGACTTCCGTGAGGGGTTAACTGCTGTTATCTCTGTAAAAGTAGCCGAACCTCAATTTGAAGGACAAACCAAAACCAAATTAGGGAATGGTGAAGTATCAGGAGCAGTTTCGGCAGCTATGTCTGATATGCTAGAATCTTGGTTAGAAGAACATCCAAAAGAAGCTCGTCAGATTGTGGCAAAAGTAGTATTGGCAGCGCAGGCTCGTCATGCAGCTCGTAAGGCTCGTGAGATGGTTCAGCGTAAAACAGTATTAGGTGGAAACTCTTTGCCTGGTAAACTAGCTGACTGTTCTGATAATGACCCACATATCTGTGAATTATATTTAGTAGAAGGGGACTCAGCAGGGGGTACTGCCAAACAAGGTCGTAACCGTGCATTTCAAGCAATTTTACCACTAAGAGGTAAAATATTAAACGTTGAAAAAGCCCAAGAATATAAAATTTACGAAAGTGAAGAAATCAAGAATATGATTACGGCTTTGGGTGTAAGTTTTGGTAGAGATGGCGACGAAAGAGCCTTGAATACTGAAAAGTTACGTTACCATAAAGTAATCATCATGACGGATGCCGATGTCGATGGTTCTCACATCAGAACCTTGATTTTGACTTTCTTTTTCCGTTACATGAAAGATTTACTTGATAAAGGTTATATCTATATCGCACAACCACCATTGTACCAAGTGAAGAAAGGACAGCAAATGGAATATTGCTGGACAGAAACACAACGGGAGCAGGCTATCAAACGCATTGCAGGTAATGGGAAAGAAGATTCAGTAGGAGTACAACGTTACAAAGGTCTTGGAGAGATGAATGCGGAACAATTGTGGGAAACTACAATGAATCCAGATACACGTACTTTGAAACAAGTAACGATTGAGTCTGCTGTTGAAGCTGATCATTTATTCTCAATGTTGATGGGTGACGAAGTACCACCACGTCGTGAGTTTATTGAGAAAAATGCTAAATATGCTAAGATTGACGTATAGTTATTCTTTGTTAGAAAATATAAAACCGAGATTCCTTTTGAAGAGAATCTCGGTTTTTGTTTTATAATAGAAAATTCGATTTAAAACATTCCCAACTGCTCATTACTCCCCAATTTTCCAGTATAATAATCATTTACATCTTTATATTCATCTGGAAGATTTTTTCTAGTACAAGAGATATTAAAATGTGTAAAAATCTTCTCTAATTCCTCTGCTGCCTTATGACCTGCTTTGTCGTTATCTAAATAAAAAACTACGTTCACTCTTTTAAATAATTTTGCCCATTCTTTTTTGAAGATATTAGCTGTTCCTAAACTAACTGCTGTTTTGCCTTCCTGCACCAATCGCATACAGTCGAAAGCTCCTTCTGTAATATATACCGTTTCGCCTGTTCTAGTTTTCTTTAATGTATCGGCATTAAAGAGCGTTAAAGGCTTATTATTCAAAAAACAATATCGATTCGTACCTTCAATAGGTTTATCAACCACACGACCTTGTAAATAAACAATTCGACCTTCGCGATAATAAGGAATGATTAATGAATGGGCGTAAAAAATAAGGTTGTTTTTTGTATTATATAGCCCTGATTCTTGTAGGTCGAGGGTTGCGAAATGTTGTTTTAAATACCAAGTTACTTCGGTATAATCTTTAATGACAAACAGATTAAAATCTTTAATGGTTTTATCAGTAAACCCACGATGTTTTAAATATGCAAGAGCTGATTGAGACAATTCATTTGATTTTTGTTGCAAACAAAAATTACGAAAAGCTTCATAAATCTGAGAATGTATTTCTTCGGTTGGCTTTTCTTTTTCTTGTACTCGTCTGATGGCGGCAACATCAAACAAATTGCTAGTAGGTAGTTTTTTCTTGGTGTATGTTGAATGCTTTTCAAAACCTGGAATATATTCTACTGCCATTTCTTGAATGGTAGATTTTATATCCATTTTCTTGATTTCTGAATACAAACTAATGCTATTGCCAGTTTTGGCACAACCAAAACAATAAAAACTATTGGTATGTGGATATAGCACCAACGATGGCGTATCATCATCATGAAATGGACAAATCATCCGCTGTCGCTTAACGTCAAGTCCTAAATCTTCTGCTATTTGCAAAATAGATATTTGGTTAAGCTCGTCTAAAATGTTCATGAGAAATATGATTCTTTTTTAAAACAAAAAACCCGTAAGAATAAGTTCTAACGGGCTCTTAGTTAATATATTTATCAATGATAATTAGTTATTACTAAATCTCATTTTCAATTCATTAAGTTTTGATTTTACAGAAGTATCAATCTGACGATCGTTTACTTGAAGGATATATCCACCAATCAAATCTTCTTCAATTTTCTCAATGATTTCTACATCTTTTCCAGTTGTATTAGCAACAATCTGCTGGAATTCAGCTTTTTGTGCTTCTGTCAGTGGAGTAGCTGTAGTAACATAAGCTTTCTGAATACCTTTGTATAATTCATATTGAATAAGGTAATCTTCAGCAATTAGTTTTAATACTGACTCACGATTTTTTTGAGTAATGATTTCAAAAATAGACATCGTTGAATCATGTACTTTACCTTTGAAAATTTTTCTAAGTATCGTCAATTTATGATAATGAGATACGATAGGATTTTTCAACAGTAAGTAAAACTGATGGTTTTCGTCGCAGACTTGGTTGAAGAGTTTCATGTCTTCATATACCTGAGCTTCAACGTTTTTTTCTATCGCCAAATCAAGCAAAGATTTGGCATATCTGAATGCAACGGTTTGCTGGGACATTTTAATTTTGGATTTTTGATGTTGAATTTAGATAATAAGTATCCTCCTTCTTTATTCAAATCGTAATATCAACTAATCGATATTAGTTTAATTTAGCATCAGCTAACAAAGTATTTACCAAAGCTTCTTGAGCAGCACGGTCAGCTAACTGAGTACGTAATACTTTTTCTGCAATTTCAAGTGATAAAGTAGCAGCCTCTTTTCTTAATGAAGCCACAGCACTTACTTTCTCTTGGTTGAAGGCAGCACGAGCTTTCTCGATTTCTTCTGCACCAGCTTTCTGAGCTTCAGCTCTAGCTTGTACAATCATTGCTTCGCTAGCTTCTTTAGCTTCTTTTAAAACTCTGTCACGCTCAGCACGTGCTTCTGCGATTAGTTTTTCATTACCAGCTTTCAATTCCGCCATTTCTTGGCGAGTTTTTGCTGCTAAAGAAAGAGCATCTTCAATTGATTGTTCTCTTTCTTGTAAAGATGCCATGATTGGTTTCCAAGCAAATTTTGATAACAAGAAAAATAAAAGACCAAAAATTACTAATTGCCAAACTATTAGACCAAGACCAGGGGTAATTAAATCCATCGTTGTCTGTGATTTTGTATGTGAAAATTTCTATGAATGCTTTCTAAAAACGTAAACTAACTTTCTGACTTAGAGAATGTATAGTGCACATTTGATATTTTTTAAGATGAAAATCAGCAATAGCCTAATGCTTTACTTGCTGATTTTCAAATTTTGCTTTTGATTAAGATTCAGCTACCAAAAAACTAATTTTTTCAGACATGAATACTAATCAGTTGGTCTTGAATTACTTCAATGTTACCAACAAACAGATTACCGCTGCGAAAAGAGCTACGGCTTCTACGAATGCTGCAACGATCAACATAGCACCTTGGATTTTTCCAGAAGCTTCAGGTTGACGAGCGATAGCTTCCATTGCAGAACCACCGATACGACCAATACCTAAACCAGCACCGATAGCTGCAACACCAGCACCTAAACCAGCAAGACCTAAACCTAAAGAAACTTCTCCTAAGATTGACAAAAGTGACATAATTGTAATTGTTTATTTGTTAAATTAATTTGAAAAACGTTTGAAAAAATATTAATGATGGTGCTCTTCAACGGCTGAACCAATGTAAGTTGATGTCAACATGGTGAAGATATATGCTTGTAATAAAGCTACCAATAATTCGATAAGGTTCATGAAAATAGAGAAACCAACGATGATTGGGCTAATTGCGATACTTTCAAAGATAAAAATTAATGAAATTAAGCTCAATAAAATGATGTGTCCTGCACTGATGTTAGCAAAAAGACGAACCATTAAAGAGAAAGGTTTCATGAACAAACCGATAACTTCTACGGGTGTTAATAAAATTAATAACCATTTCGGTACGCCCGGCATAGCAAAGATGTGTCCCCAATAAGTACTTCTTCCGTTAAGGTTAGTTACAAAGAAAGCAATTACTGCTAAAACTAATGTTACTGCGATGTTACCAGTTAAGTTGGCACCACCTGGTAATAATCCTAAAAGGTTGTTAATCCAGATAAAGAAAAACAATGTTAATAAGTATGGCGTAAAGCGTCTGTAATGTTTTTCACCAATGTTATTTTTTGCGATTTCGTCACGAACAAAAATAATGATTGGTTCTAATAACGACTGTAAACCTTTCGGCGCTTTTCCTTCACGTTCTTTATAACCTTTGGCTACTGAGAAGAAAATAGTCAATAAAAGCACAGCGCTTAATAATAATGATGCTACGTTTTTAGTGATTGAAAAATCAAAAACTGGAGAACCATCTTCGGCAACAATATGGTGATGTTCTAATTTTAGTCCTTCGTAAGAAACAAGCTCATGGTGTTCATTTTTGAACTTACTTGAAGAGAATACCTTTACTCCACCTTTATTAAAAACGATACAAGGTAAAGGGATTGAAACATGTGAATGTCCAATAGTAGCAAAGTGCCATTCGTGTTCGTCACCAATGTGTTCAAGGATAAGTTTACCTGGCTCGAATTTCGCTTCGCCATGGCTTTCTTCATGCTTGCCTTCTACGGCTTCTGTGCTAGTTTCAGTAGTAGGCGTAGCTGTTGTATCAGCACTATGCTCATGCTGAGCAAAAGTTACTGAAGAGAACAAAAATAAAAAAGCTAAAATATTTGAAAAATACACTTTCTTCATCACGGCTTCTTGGAAGTATATGGTTGTTTTTTGAATATTCTTAATAATAATCTTTACTCTTGGTTGGTGATAATCAATACTTTATAAATAAAACTAATTGATTCACCTCTAAAAGTGTCGCAAGTTACGATACAATCCGTAAATTTCAAACCCTGTGTAACATAAATAGAGTACAAAAAAATTGGTAATAAAGATATAGATGTCTTTTGTACCCATATAAGCAATTACGCCAACGAAAATCAGACTTAGAATTAACCTTGTTACAATACCACCTAAATAGAATTGCACAAAGTGCTCGCGATTGTTAGCAAACCCCATTTGAGCCAGCAGATGATTCAGGTAAGAAACCGCAAAAAAGAAAGCCAATATTATCCATTTATAAGAATGAAGATATTGGGAAAGTCCTATTTGTGGCGAAAAATAAAATACCAAACCCAAGACAATCGTTAGGATAATGATTCTAAGCATAATCAATAATTTTTGCAAAGGTAGGCAAAGACTAACTTTCAGAAAAGGAGAATCATAAAAAAAGCTACTCAACGAAATACGTTAAGTAGCTTTTTTATTTTTTAAGCTAATCTTTATTTTACTTGATAAGTATTTTTAGCGATACCAATGCCTCCACTAAATGCTGTTCCTTCTACCACAATGTTGATACTTGTCTTTGCATCTGTGTTCCAGTAAGTTAAGGTAGCTTTCCCTGTTGAATCCGTTTGAACATTAGGAGCCCAATGGAGTGTAGAGCGAAAATCTGGACGAACATTTTCTGGTTTATCCACATCATATTTAGGCGCATAGAATTCGCGAGCTACATGATAGCCAAAACGCTTTTGAAGAGCAACTCCTAATGCAGGGTCTTTTGAATAATCATAGTTTGCTCCACCTCTTTTTGTTAAAACGGATATTACGCCATTGCCAGCTCGTGATCCAAAAATAGCAGCATCTGCCCCTTTTAAAATATCAATTTCATCTACATCACAAGGATTAATACCTGTTAAAGCATCTATAGTTGTCGCCATCCCATCTAAAACAACAAGTGGGTCGTTACTTGCGTTTATAGAGCCCATGCCTCTGATTACTACACTATATCCTCCATTACCATCAGGCGAAATTTGTACGCCTGCTACTCTCCCTTGTAGCATTTGTAACACGTTGGTAGCACCAGCACATAAAATATTATCAACCTTGATGGTATTACTAGCCCTACCATAAATTTTACGAGAATCCTGTGGCGTTTCTTTTTTAGCTTTCACTACCACTTCGTCTAACATCTGAACTTTATCAAGTTTAAATTTCTTCTCTAGTTCAATAGCATCCTTCGCTTTTTTCAAGAAATCAGCAAGTTCTTTGGCATCAAATTCAATAGGATTAAAAGGCGTTCTTATAATCTGTACTTTAGGCGGACTTTGTTGTGGGTCTATAGATACCTGAAGGTTCTTACTTCCTTTATCTTTCATGCCTTGTACAAAAACTTGCGTGCTATCATTAAAATCAATGCCATAAAAAGCATAGTTTCCTAAAGAATCTGCACTTCCCATTAAAATCTGAGGATTTTCTTTTTGCGTTTTCAACATCAATGTCAAGCTTACATTATTAGCAGGCTTGCCATTTGGACGTAATGCTTTTCCTGTTACACTCAATCCCGTTTCTAAGATATGCTGAAAATTAGGTCTTTTATTTTCAAGAATATCCTTCCATATAAATCGCCTCCAGCCTTGTGTTAACATCAATATATCTAAATGTCTAGCGGCATTCTCATTGTTAGATTCAAAATAGTAGGCAGGCTGTTCTATATTACCTTTTATACTTGAATAATATTCGCCTGTTTTTTTCTCAGCAACATCTGAACTCAACAATAAATATGTTAATAAATTACCTTGAAATGCATCAGGAATTACTTGGCTAGCATCAGTTACGGCCACTGAAAAATCACCTTTTACTGGCTTCCCTGTTTTATCAGTAGCTTCCAGATTCAGCGTTACTTTTTCTCTGTTTTTATAAATTGCCTTATCTGTACTAACTTTTAAATTTATCTGTTTGTCTTGCTGTACAAAAACAAGGCGTTCACATCTTGGTTCGCCTTTTGCATCGAACATTGTAATTTGTATAATACCATCATCTGGAATTTTTTCTTTAGGAATGCTTACGCCAAAAGATTTTAGTTTTTCAGAACCCTTCGCCACAAAACAAATTTGTCCTCTTTGTTGTGCTATAATGACAATATCCTTGGCTTTATCGACAGGGGTGGGAGTACTATTAGAGATAAAAACTTTTATCTTTTCTTTGTTAGAAACATTATCTATCGCCATCGTGTAGCCTTGTTGATAGGCTGTAGGTAAAACAAAAGACTTTAATGTACCATCTTTTTGTTTGACGTATGCCGTATAGGTTTCTAAATTTTCAGGCGTAAAGTTAAAATATCCCATTCCTAAATGTTCAGAATTGAAGGCAGCAGCGGTGTCTTTAGTACTGCTTAGTACAAACCCTTCGTGTTCTACTCCTTTTCCTGCAATATTTACAGCCTTGAAACCTACTCGCGTTTGAAGACCCACCACTAAATTTCCGCCTTCTGGAAAAAATTGTAAATCAGCAACTTCCTGTAATTTGTTTCCTGTGGTTTCGGTCAGTTTGTTTTTTGAAGCACCTTCCCAAATTTTTATTTCTTGCCTGAAAAAAAACTCTTCTGAGAAATTTCTCATATAATTGGTATAAGCCCTGATTTGATAACTTCCTTCTGCTAAAGAATCAGGAATAAGAATATCACCAAAGGTTGAACCATCAGATTTTAAAGTACGCTGTGCAATAATTTTGCCTTTTGACTCATCTATTAAGTCAACATACAACACTCTGCTGACAGAATCTATTCTATGATAAGTAGCATCAAACAAGTAGCCCTTGAACCAAATGGTTTCACCTGCTAAGTAATAAGGCTTGTCAAGGTGCAAATAAACTTTTTCTTGTGGGTTTTCATGATGGAATTTCTCGAATTTGGCGACTAATTTTTGAATAAAGTCGTCTCCATCTTCCATAAAAGTAAAGGCAGAGGTGATAAAGAGTGTGATAGATAGAAAAGTAAATAGCTTGCGATTCATGCGTTTAGGTGGGTTTTGTTGTAATACCTTTTAAACGATTCAAATATCTTAGTTGGTCTTTACAAACACAATTATTTTGTGATAGGTGGGGTTTAATGACGTATAAAAAAAAGATGACCCCAATTAATTAAAACTGAGGTCATCTTTTTTATATTGCTTTAACACTACAACGTTGTAAGGTCGAAACCGTCCATGAAGGCAGTGGTGAAATTTCCAGATTTAAAACGTTCGTCATCCATTAATTTAATATGGAATGGAATAGTAGTTTTAATTCCTTCAATCACAAATTCTTGCAAAGCACGTTTCATACGAAGCAAAACTTCTTCACGGGTTTGTCCCGATACGATTACTTTCGCAATCATTGAATCGTAGTTTGGTGGAATAGTATAGCCAGAATACACGTGGCTGTCGATTCTCACACCACGACCACCTGGAAGGTGAAGGTTAGTGATTTTCCCTGGAGACGGACGGAAGCCGTTTTTCGGGTCTTCAGCATTAATACGGCATTCTAAAGCAAACAATTTAGGGAAATAGTTTTGCCCTGAAATAGGTTCGCCCGCTGCTACTTTTATTTGTTCTTTGATTAAGTCAAAATCAGTAACTTCTTCAGTAATCGGGTGTTCTACTTGGATACGTGTATTCATTTCCATGAAATAAAAATCTCCGTGTTTGTCAAGTAAAAATTCGATTGTACCAGCTCCTTCGTAACCAATAGCCGAAGCACCTTTGATGGCAGCTTCACCCATTTTAGCTCTTAGCTCAGGCGAAAGGGCAGGTGAAGGCGTTTCTTCACACAATTTTTGGTGACGACGTTGGATAGAGCAGTCACGTTCTGATAAGTGACAAACTGTACCGAATTGGTCTCCAACAATTTGAATTTCAATATGGCGTGGTTCCTCTACATATTTTTCCATGTAAAGCCCATCGTTCCCAAATGCTGCCGCTGATTCAGTTTTTGCATCTGTCCATAATTTATCAAATTCTTCTTCTTTGCGGATGATTCTCATACCACGGCCACCACCACCAGCAGTTGCTTTGATGATAACAGGGTATTTGATGTCTTTCGCTAAAGCTTTTGCTTCTTCTACCGTATCAATCAATCCATCTGAACCAGGAATTACAGGAACGCCTGATTTTTTCATAGTGTCTTTAGCTGTTGCTTTATCACCCATCGAATTGATTTGATCGGCGGTAGCTCCAATAAATTTGATACCATATTCAGCACAAATTCTTGAAAATTCAGCATTTTCAGATAAAAACCCATATCCTGGATGTATCGCATCTGCACCAGTAACTTCGGCAGCAGAAATAATAGCAGGAATATTTAAATAAGATTGACGACTTGGTGGTGGGCCTATACAAACGGCTTCATCAGCAAATTTTACGTGAAGGCTTTCACGATCGGCAGTTGAATAAACAGCTACCGTTTTAATGCCCATTTCTTTACAAGTCCTGATGATGCGAAGAGCAATCTCACCTCGGTTGGCAATTAATATTTTTTTAAACATGATTCAATTTGAGCATTTGAAAACTTGAGAATTTATAATTTGATAACTAAAGGTTTAGCAAATTATTCTATCTTCAAATTAAGCCAGTTCTACAACAAATAATGGTTGGTCAAATTCAACTGGCGTTGCATTTTCAACCAAGATTTCAACAACTTTACCTGAAATCTCAGATTCAATTTCGTTGAATAATTTCATTGCTTCAATGATACAAACGGTTTTACCTTTTGTGATTTCTTTGCCGATTTCAACAAAAACTGGTGAATCTGGGCCAGAAGAACGATAGAACGTTCCAATCATTGGTGATTTGATAGTAACTCTATTGGCATGAACTACTGGAGCTGCCGCAGGAGTAGCTGGTGCCGCAGGAGCTGCCGCCGCTGATGTTGCAGGAGCCGCCACTGGAGCAGCCGCAACTTGTGGAGCTGCTACTTGCTGAATTACTGGTGCTGCACCATAACGTTTAACAGATAATTTTAACTCCGAAGTTTCGATATTTACTTCATCAAGGGTTGATTGTGCAATAAAATCAAGGAGTTTCTGAATTTCTTTATTTTCCATGTTAGGACTGTTATAGGGATTACTTTACTCTTTCAGCGTACTCGTATGTACGAGTATCAACTTTAATTTTTTCGTCTGTTTGGATGAATAATGGTACGATAATAGTTGCTCCAGTTTCTACTGTAGCTGGTTTTTTCGGCGAGTTAGCTGTGTCTCCTTTGATACCTGGTTCAGTATAAGTTACTGTTAACTCAACAAATGGAGGCATTTCGCAAGAGATAGGCAATTCAGTTTCGGCGTTAATTAAAATCTCAACTTCTTGGCCTTCTTTCATCAAGTCGGCAGCTTCAACCATTTCTTTATTAAGGGTGATTTGTTCGAAAGTGATGTTATCCATGAAAGTAAAACCAAACTCTTCAGCATAAAGATATTGGAATACTCTACGTTCAACACGAACAGGGTAGATATTTACGCCTGAGTTGAAGGTATTATCAATAACTTTTCCAGAAGTCAATGATTTCAATTTTGTTCTTACAAAAGCAGGTCCTTTACCTGGTTTCACGTGCAAGAATTCAATAATTGAAAATAAATCATTATTGAATTTAATTACTAAACCGTTTTTGATGTCTGCAGTATTTGCCATTTTTATTATTGATATTAAAACAATGATTATCAGTACAGGTAATCATCTCAGCAATATCGCTATTATTATTTTAAATAAATTTTGTTACTATGAATAAAGTATCTGCAAAATTAATCTTTTATTGATAAATAGTAAAATAAATAAATACTAGAAATTTTGCGAGGTACATAGTGGTCAATTTAGGCTTAATATGCCCATTTCAGATAGATACTTCCCCAAGTAAATCCTCCACCGAATGCTGCTAATACTAAATTATCTCCTTTTTTTAATTGAGATTCATAATCCCACAAACATAAAGGAATTGTAGCGGCTGTGGTATTACCATATTTTTGGATAGTCAACATTACTTTGTCTGGTCCTATCCCCATACGGTTTGCCGTAGCATCAATAATCCTTTTATTAGCTTGATGAGGCACTAAGAAAGCGACATCTTCACCAGTAAGCTGATTACGTTCCATAATTTCAGCTGAAACATCGGCCATTCTAGTGACGGCAAATTTAAATACAGCTGGACCTTCTTGATGAATATAATGTTGACGTTGGTCAATTGTTTCGTGAGTAGGAGGGTAAGCACTTCCACCAGCCTTTTGGATTAAGTGGTTAGCTCCTGACCCATCAGACTTCAATATAAAATCTTGAATACCCAAGCCCTCTGTATTAGCTTCTAATAAAACAGCACCAGCGCCATCGCCAAATAGTACACAAGTAGTTCTGTCAGTATAATCAACAATGGAAGACATCTTATCTGCACCCACTACTACTACTTTTTTGTATCTGCCCGCTTCAATAAACATAGCACCCGTAACAAGGGCATTTAAAAAGCCAGAACAAGCAGCTGCTAGGTCATAAGAACCAACATGAGGTATGCCTACTGCCTCACAAATAATATTAGCAGTAGCTGGGAAAAAATGATCAGGAGAGATAGTAGCACAAATTAATAAATCAATTTCCTCTGGCTTAGTGTTTGTTTTGGCTAATAAACCCTTAACTGCCTCTATTGCCATTACAGATGTACCTTTTCCTTCTCCACGTAGAATATGACGTGTTTTAATGCCCGTTCGGCTTACTATCCATTCATCAGTGGTATCAACAAATTTTGCAAGGTCAGCGTTGGTCAATATATCTTCGGGTACATAACCTTGTACTCCGGTAATTGCTGCAGTGATTTTGGTCATGGTTATATGGGAAATGCTCGAATAATAAAATATTTGAAAATCAACTTAGATTATCCAAAATCTTTATTCGCTCATTCTTATTACTTTAAGCAAACGCTTTTTTTATTTTTTCAGTTAGCTTAGATTCAACGATGCGATGACAAAGATGAACCATGTTTTTGGTGGCAAGTGCCGACGAAGAACCATGTGCTATAACAACGTTTCCGTTTACGCCAATAATCGGGCTACCCCCAACGGCTTCATAATTTGTTTGGTCTATGAAGTCGTCTTTAATTCCTCTTTCAGACAAAATTCCGTATAGAGATTCTCCCATTTTCAAGAGAATATTACCTGTAAAACCATCTGTTACAATAACATCGGCTTTTGCCTTGAAAAAGTCTTTGCCTTCAATGTTACCAATGAAGTTTATTTTTCTTTCTTCTTGGAGTAACTTATAGGCTTGCTGAACGATAACCGAACCTTTTTCTGGTTCCTCACCGATGTTCATCAAAGCTACTCTGGGCGATTCAATCCCCATCGTTGCTTTAGCATAAATAGAACCTAAAAGACCAAACTGTGCTAACATCTCAGGTTTAACATCAGCATTGGCACCAATATCAAGAATTACGGCCAAATTGCCGTCTATCTGTGGTGCAAAACCAGCAATAGGAGGGCGTTGAATACCTTCTATTGTTTTGATAGAAAACAACGAACCTACCATCATTGCCCCTGTGTTGCCCGCAGAAGCAAAGACATCAATTGCTCCTGTCTTTAAAAGTTTAAACCCAACTCCGATACTGGAATTGGGTTTAGACTGTAATGCTCTTACAGGATGTTCACCCATTTCTATTGTTTCATTTGCTTCCACAATTTCAATGTTAGAACCCGTAAAATTTTGGTTATCAATTATCTGCTGAATTGCTGCCGTCTGACCAATCAAAACGATGGTTACACCAGCAGGTAATTCTTGAGCTGCCAATACTATTCCTTCAACGATAGCTTTTGGGGCGAAATCTCCACCCATTGCATCAATCCCTATCTTCATTCAATTATTATTTGGTTATTCACTAACGGAATGACAAAAATAACATTTTATGAAGTGTGAAACAGCGTTTTTGTTTGAAAATAGTTTTGAAAACTGATAGTTTTTTGTCAATTCTTCGCTTGAATGTTGATATTCAGCACATTAAGAGATAGACAATTGCCAAAATCAATTAATTATGCTTGAACAGCATAACCTTCTACAACCATTTTACCTTTGTAAAATAAATTTCCTTCAAATACGTGAGCACGGTGACGTAAGTGAATTTCTCCAGTTGTTGGATCTGTAGTGATTGTTTTTGGAGTTCCAAAATCGTGTGAACGTCTTTTATCTCTACGAGTTGTCGAGTGTCTGCGTTTAGGATGTGCCATTTGCTTATTTCTTTATTATGTTATTCTTTATTTATCTAAAAACGTAATTTGCCAGTATGGTGGCTAAATTATTAATTATTATTCAATTTCTTTAAAATAGCCCAGCGTGGGTCTATTTCGGGTTCATCTTCGTTTGTTTTTTCTTCATCGTCGTCATCATCATCTGAATCTCCTGTTGAAGTAGAATAAACAATTTCTCCCTCGTCATCATCTTCCCAAATTGAATCTTCAAAGTCTTCGTCTAAATCATCATCATCTAAACTTGATAAAAATGTTTGTTCTTCAACTTGAAAACGGGGATGAAGCTTTTTCATTGGAATCTGCAAGCCAATGAATTCATAAATATCTTGAGCTACGTTGATATACTGTGTATTTCTATCAATCAACATCAACTCATCGGTAATCTCTTCGGTGTGGTCAGAAAACTTTAAAATCATTTTCTGAGTAATATCAATAGGGAAATCAAAAGTATCCAAGCTACGGTCACAAGTGAGTTCTACAGAACCTACAATATGATACAATAATTGAATCATTACTTCCGATTTATCTAAAGTAACGGTAGCTTTAAAATTCCCTTTTTCGATTAAATCTTGCTCTAATGCCACAAAAAAGTCATCACCTCCCTCAAATTCATGCACATAATGCTTGTTTTCAAGGCGGAAGATGTCAATCTTAAATGTATTTAATACGCTCTTATTCACTTGGTTTCATCGAAAAGACTGCAAAATTAGGGACTATTTTTTACAATGACAAGTATTGAACAAAATATTACAAGTACTTATTGCCAAATATCTTTTGGATAACGACCTTTGCTCTATGAAACAGATTATAAAAAACAATCCTTTATATTTTGGCTTGTATATCGTTGTATGGCTTATAGGGCTTGTATGGGTGCTTAATACCAACAAATTTGACCAAATGGTGTTGATTAACCGATATAATGCTTTGTGGGCAGACTCCTTTTTTGTAATGGCTACACAATTGGGTGAAGGATGGTTTTTTGTGGCTATCATTCTAGGTTATTTATTTGTTAGTTATGATAAAGCACTGATGCTAACGGCTTCTTTGGGTTTAAGCTCTCTAGTTTCGTTTTTATTAAAACTTAGTTTTGATAACCTCCGTCCCATGGCTTTTTTTGCGGATAAGCAGATAAAATGGTATTTTGTTGATGGCGTAAAAATTAATATTCACCTAAGTTTTCCTTCTGGGCATACCACCACTGCCTTTGCAGTTTTTACCTTACTGACTATTTTTCTGGTTAACAAAAAATGGTCTGTTTTCTTTTTATTACTGGCTTGTTTGGCAGGTTATTCAAGATGTTATCTTTTCCAACATTTTCCTGAAGATGTTTTGGCGGGCTCTGTCGTAGGAACAGTTAGTAGTATGGTAGTGTATATATTGGTTAATAAAATGCTTGAGAATAATCCCAAAGACTGGCATAGAAGAAGACTGATTCCTCAAAAGAAACCCTAACTTCTTTTGAGGAATTGAGCGATTTAATGAATGAGTGATTTAGTGATTGAACCATTTAAATTATAGTAAAAGACAGCTCAAAACTCATTGCTCAAAGCTTACAGCTACTAGCTATTGTTCTATCAAATTCTTCCTTTCCAATTTCTTAAAGAAGTCATACATCGGGTTGACATCTAGTTTAACAAACTTCTGCCATAGTTTAATAGCTTTAGTAATTAATTGACTTTCTATCAAAAAACCATCGTGACCATAAAGCGAATCTAAGGCTTGGAAAGTAGCTCCAGGGATATGTTTTGCCAAAAAGGCTTGTTCATTAATTGGGAAAAGGGCGTCAGATTTGATACCCATTACCAATGTTTTAGCCTTAATCTGCGATAATGCCTGAATAGCTCCCCCTCTACCACGACCCACATCCTGCGAATCCATCACCTGTGAAAGTACATAATATGAAAAAGCATTAAACCGCTGAGCTAGTTTTTCTCCTTGATAACGTTGGTAGCTCATCGCACGATGCACTTTGCCCAAAGACTCATCTTTACGGGCTTGTGTTACGCCATAGGTTTCATAATTTCTATACGAAATCAAGGCGGTAGCTCTGGCTGCTTTCATGCCTTCGATACCTGCTTGTGGGTGACTTTCTTTCCAAGTCGGGTCTACTTCAATCGACATCCTTTGCGATTCGTTAAAGGCAATTCCCCACGGTGAATGTTGCGCATTGGTAGCAATCAAAATCAGGTTTTCAATCAAATTAGGCTGAGAAATAGCCCATTCTACACATTGTTGACCACCCAAAGAACCGCCAATACACGTTTTGATTCGAGTAATTCCAAGATGCTCGCGAAGTAAATCAAAAGAATTGACAATATCGCGGATAGTAATAAAAGGAAAGGTATGGAAATAGGGTTCGCCAGTAGCTGGATTGATAGAAAGAGGACCAGTACTGCCATAATGTGACCCTAATACATTTACACAAATGATAAAATGTTTATCAGGGTCGAATAGCTTACCTCTGCCTACTAACCCTTGCCACCAATCTTCTACATCATGACTACCCGTAAAGGCATGACAAACCCAAATTACATTAGAGCAATCAGCGTTTATCTTACCTAATGATTGATAAGCTAATGTTACTTCTGGTAAAATACCTCCTGCCTCTAGTTTAAAGGCTTGATTATATTCAAAAAGATTATTCAATGTATAAAAGACTTGAGCACCAATACTCATTTGAGTGAAACCTTTATTTACGCAATCAAAAGCGAATGATAAGATAATTGCTTTTGTAAATCCTCGAAACTTTCTTCATATTCCCAGTACATCAATCGTCCATGCGAGCCCGTCACCAAAATATATTTTTCAGAAATAGACTGTATACGGTTGATGGCTACCACCTTTACCATTTTCTGAGTCACGGTTACTTCTTCTATGATTTCCTTATTGTTGGCGTCGAAGCCATGAACAATGAGGTAATTGCCCGTTGTGATTTTAATAAATTTTGACATAATAGCTGACAAATTTGGTCACGACAAAATCATGACGATAAACGAAAATAAATCGTAAACCTGACGAATACTTTACAGCATGGAAAAATGACTGGGAGAGTACTTCGTAATTGGTTTATATTTCCTAAAAAATAGTCAAACGACTATACAATTTCTAGGTAGGAATTAGCACCTTGCCTTTACGAGCGGTAGGTTGCCAGAAGTTCATAGAGCCTATTCTCTCCCTTCTTCTTTATAAATCAATTACCTGTGGAGGTCGAAACCTCAGAGGAAAATTGACTTGATGATGCAAAGTAAATCGTGAAAGCTTGAAAAAGCAAATTTTTTGGACATTCTCCCTAAAGAATCTTCTTTTGGAGGAAAAAAAATAGGTTAACCTGTTAAGTTCAAATGATTTCTATTAGCGGTTGACTTAAGTCAACCGCTAATAGAAATGGATGTTGGTAAAATTATCTTACTTAAAGGTCAAAAATAATAACTTAACATTACTGAATACCTTTCAACAAACCATCCATTAATGCATCTACATCATTCATGTCATTATAAAGATGTGGGGCAAGCCTGATAGATTGCCCTCTGAACGAAACAAAAACTTTGCGTTCTTGCAAGGCAGTTTGAATTTTTTGGTAATCGACATGCTCAGGAATCCTGACACCTACTAAATGGCTACTTCTGTAAGGTTTTTCTTCTACCCAATAGCCATGTGCTTGTAAAATTTCTAAAGGTTCTTTCAGCAATTCATCACAATAGTTATTGATACCATTTACACCCCAAGCATTGATTTGTTCTATCGCCGCAGTAAGCATAGGGTTTAAAATAAAATTGCTTCTTTCGCCCATGTTGTATCTATCCGCTTTGGCTCTATACTGAGTTTGGTAATTAATCAAATTTTTAAAATCTTCAGAACCTACCCGATTTATCCAATTACGTTCTAAGGGATTTCCTTCATCGAAAAAAGCTCCGAAATAGGCTACTCCTGCTGTATAAGGCCCCAGAAGCCATTTATATCCGGGATTGATGATGGCATCAGGCTGTACTTTTTGTACATCAAAAGGCATCGCTCCGACAGACTGTGTGCCATCCAATACCAATAATGCACCTACCAAACGGCAATGTTGACCAATTATTTCGGTGTTAAAAGAAGTGCCATCAGCCCAATGAGTAGGCGATACTACTACTAAACAAGTGTTGCTAGTGATGGCTTCCAGCAATTTTTCATTCCATATTTTACCCCTATTTTCTAAGGATGTTGGCGGATGAACTACCCTCATTTTTAAACCCAAATTGATATAAACCTCTTCCCACGCATATACGTCGGAAGGGAATTCTTCGCTGACCATCACAATTTCTTGCCCTGCTTTTATATTGGGCTTTCTATACAAGTTTTTAGCTACGATTGCCATACCGTAGGACGATGAAGGTAATAATACAATGCGTTCAGGGTCTGGACAATTAATTAATTTAGCATAAGCATTTTTAACGGGTTCAGTCGTTTCAAAAAAACTTTGTGAAGTAATATTTTGAGGTTGCGTTTTTCGCAAAATTCCTTGAATGCCAGCTTCTTCTACTGATTTAAGATTGGGTGCCATTGTGGCACAATTGATATAATGAATACCTTCTTCAAGGCTAAAAAGATGTTTTTGACAGGATAAACTCATTTTGTTGATGTTATATTGAAAGGTTTTCAAAAATACATATTCTTGACGATTTTAAGCTATAAATGATTTGTACAACACAAAAAGGTGTAATTTTGAGTATGCGTATAGATGAATCAACCATAGAACGAATCCGACAAAGTGCTGATATTGCCGATGTAATAGGCGATTATGTTTCTTTGAAGAAGAAAGGAGCAAACCTTTGGGCTTGTTGTCCATTTCATGGCGAAAAATCACCGTCGTTTTCAGTATCGCCTGCTAAGGGTATTTATAAGTGTTTTGGTTGTGGAAAAGCTGGGGATGCTATCCGTTTTATCATGGATATTGAAGGACTGGGCTATGGAGAAGCTTTGCGGCATTTAGCCAAAAAGTATGGCATTGAAATCCAAGAAACGCACCTTACAGACGAACAACAACTAGCACAAAATGAACGTGAAAGTTTACTCATTGCCCTGAATTATGCTAAAAACTATTATCAAGAGAATCTTTTTCAGCATGAAGAAGGGAAAAATATAGCCTATCCATATTTTAAAGAAAGAGGGTTTTCTGATAAAACCATTCGTACGTTTGAATTGGGTTATAGCCTTGATAATTGGGATGCTTTTACGAAAGAAGCCTTAAAGAATGGCTATAATGTAGATATTTTAGTAAAGGCTGGCTTGACGATTTTGAAGAGCAATGAGCATGAAAATGTTCAGCAAAATCAGAAAACCTTTGATCGTTTTAGAAATAGAGTAACCTTTCCAATCCATAATGTTTCGGGAAAAGTAATTGCTTTTGGTGCAAGAATCCTGAAAAACGATAAAACACAAGCAAAGTATTTAAATTCGCCTGAGACAGAGGTTTATCATAAATCGAATGTACTTTACGGAATTTACCAAGCCAAAAATGCTATCCGTACCAAAGACGTTTGTTATTTGGTAGAAGGTTATACTGATGTAATTTCCCTGCATCAAGCAGGTATTGAAAACGTAGTGGCATCGTCTGGAACGTCTTTGACGATAGATCAGATTCGTTTGATTGCTCGTTTTTCGCAGAACATTACTGTTTTGTACGACGGTGACCCCGCTGGTATTAAGGCATCATTGCGAGGAATGGACATGATTTTGGAAGAAGGACTTAACGTAAAGTTGGTCGTTTTTCCAGAAGGCGAAGACCCCGATAGCTATGTTCAGAAAATAGGTTCAGATGCTTTTGTTGATTATATCCAAAAAACAGCTAGCGATTTTATTACTTTTAAAGCAGAATTATCACTCAAAGAAGCTGGAAGTGACCCTTTCAAAAGAGCAGAGTTGATAAAAGATATGGTGGCGAGTATTTCTAAAATTCCTGATAACATCAAAAGGATGGTATTTTTTCAGAAAACAGCCAGTTTAATGCAGATTGATGAAGGGATTTTGATTGCTGAAAGCAATAAGATATCTTTAGAAAGAAGCAAGCAAAGAGAAAAGGATAACCAAAGAGATGCCAATCGTCAGCGATTACAAAACGATTTACCATCGGGAGTAACGCTTAGCAAACCTGAACCAAATGTAAATTTTGATGATTTACCAAGCTTTTCAGAAGAAGATGAGTTTTCGGGTTTTCCAACAGATTTTACGCC
Source organism: Arcicella sp. GW821-FHT09D11 (assembly GCF_059416265.1). NCBI lineage: Bacteria > Pseudomonadati > Bacteroidota > Cytophagia > Cytophagales > Flectobacillaceae > Arcicella > Arcicella sp. GW821-FHT09D11. Next base: position 611,601 of record NZ_JBWKOV010000002.1, read on the forward strand.
GAATAATCGTACAACAAATGTACAAAATATACAGCCTAATATTCCCGTTAGTCCCCCAAAGGTGCTTACTGGTATCGCTTTGCAAGAAAAAGAATGTGTACGCTTGTTGATTAGTCATGGCATTAAGGAAGTAGACCCAGGGGTTGCGCCAGGCGTTACATTGATGCAGTATATTTTATCAGAGATTGATGGAATGAATTTTGGTACGCCTATCTACCACGATATTCTGACAATGTGCCGAGAAAGATTTATGCAGGGAGTCGTATTGGATACTAAGTTTTTTATTAGTCACAGCAACCCAACTATTCAACAAGAAGCTATTAACCTTGTTACTGAACGTTATTCAGCTTCTGAGGCTTGGTTGAAATATGAAATTATTGTTCCTACTGAAGACGATAAGCTAGCAGATTTGGCTTATCAGAATATTTTACGATTAAAAAAGGCTTTCAATGACCAACAAATGAAAGACTTGATGCAACAGCTTGCCAAAACTTCTGATGCCGATGAGCAGACTCATTTATTGGGTTTATTTATGAAAGCCAAAGAAATTGAAAAGCAAATATCAAAAGAATTAGGAACCGTAGTTGGAAGATAGAAACAAAACAAAGACAATGACAAAGACATTATATTTGGTTCGCCATGCCAAAGCCTCAGATTCGGTTAGCCCTGATTTAATCCGTCCACTGACCTCAAGTGGTATGATTGATGCCGCTAGAATGGGCAGAAATTTATTGCCTAAAATCAATCCTATTGATTTAATCATTACTTCTAATGCCGAACGTACACAAATGACGGCTAAAGTACTTTCGGAACAATTGGGTATTGCTGACGAAAAGATACATGTGTTGAGTGATTTGTATGAAAGCTCGCCTAAACACTATTTAGATGCAGTAAATGCTATTCCTGAAAATATAAACGCTGTAATATTAGTTGGACATAACCCAAGTATCAGTTATTTCGCAGAATACCTTACCCATGCTGATATTGGCTCGATGCCCACTTGTGCAGTTGTAGGGATGAAAATAGAAAATTTGACTTGGGCAGAAGTAGGAAAAAAATCAGGAGATTTGATATTCTATGATTCGCCAGAGAGTATTTTGGGGTATAATATATAATAGTTGAAGAAGCTGTAAATAATACGATAAGTTCATCGTACTATATCATTTTTCTATTAGCTGGCGACTTAAGTCGCCAGCTAATAGAAAGAATTGGAGTAATCGTTTTTATACTTGAACACTATTACTCATTTACTTAACCCATATTTCAAAGATAAACTATCTCTTAATGCTACATCTTTTGGACTATACTTTGTCCAATAATCGCTTAGAAGTGTTTTCTTCAAAACGGCTTTAGTTGTCCAAGTTTTTCCTTGATTGCTATTACTTTCTACCCAGCCCATAATTTTATGTGGAAATACTTCTTGAAAAATAATTTCTATAGAACGATTTTTTTCTGGGTAATTGATAGAGAAAACCTTTAGCTTTTTCTCGGTAAAATCTGTTCCTGCATAATCTTTCAATGTAGCTTTGGCCGACAATACTGTTGGTAATTGATGGGTTAATTGTGAACAACTTAAACTTGGAATCATCTCAATATCACCATCAGGTAAAGTTTCAGGCGAAAGGCGGATTGTATTCCAAATTTCATCTTCCAGCCAAGCTCTTTTTAATTCAAAATCTTCTTGAACCTCTTTTTCAGCATAACTTTTCCCTTCTATTTGATAAGCCCTGTTTTTATGGTTCAATTGCATATAAGCCATTCCATTCCAATCTTGTATTGAAGTCGCTACTTTCAAGGCATGGGGAAAAGCTTTTGTATCAACGCCTGAAAAAACAGAAGTCATCACACTATAATCAGTAATGCCAGTCAGGAGTTTTTCTGTAATATTTACTTTCAGCACACTGGTCGCCTCTGATTTACTATCCGCCTCTAGTTTTACTTGTTTATCAGTTCTAAAATTTTCTGTTACAAAAATCATCATGGCTTCTCCCAGAGAGCTTTGGCCATTATTATCTTTTTGCAAAGCATAACTATTAATTTCAGCTTTGTTTTTATACCAATAGTCTGCAAAAAATTTATCAGAAGCCGTAGGCATTGAAAGGGAAGTAACGTCGGGTTTTTTAGGCTCTTGTTGGTAAATAGTAGCACCTTTGGCAAAAGCATATACGACTGCTAAGGTAACACAGATGGCTAAAAAGTTATTTCTGATGAAGTGATTCATAAAATAGGAATTTCGATGATTGGAATGAGCTTCAATTTACACATTTTAGATAAATTCCGTATCTTGGAAAATGAATAATTACTTCTTACTATTTCATTCAACATTCTTCAATTATTAATTAAAATGAAAAAATATTTACAGTACTTTATTGCCTCCTTGGTTTTAATATTAACTGCTTTTCAAGCTTATTCCCAAATAGAAAAAGCACCACCGAGGGCAGAAGGCGAAGGTCAATACAATCGGATGATTATCCGTGGTGTAAACCTTATCAATGGTACCGGTTCTCCGATGCAAGGCCCTTGTGATATAGTCGTCGAAAAAAATAAAATTGTTGAAATCAGAGTAGTAGGTTATCCGGGTGTTCCGATAGACCCCAAAAGTCGCCCACAGTTAAAAGAGGGCGATAAAGAATTAGATTGTACGGGCATGTATATGTTGCCTGGTTTTGTAGATATGCACGGGCATATAGGTGGGAAATCGCAAGGGACACCTGCTGAATATGTATATAAATTATGGTTGGGACACGGTATTACTACCATCCGCGACCCTTCGGCTGGGAATGGTTTAGACTGGGTTTTAGACCAAAAAGCAAAATCTTTAAAAAATGAAATTACTGCACCTAGAATTTTGGCATATACAGCTTTTGGAATGGGAGCTAAGGAAACGATTTCAACCGCAGAACAAGCCAAAACTTGGGTAGAAGAAAATGCTAAAAAAGGTGCTGACGGTATAAAGTTTTTCGGAGCAAGACCAGAAGTAATAGAAGTAGCGATAAAAAGAAATAAAGAATTAGGCTTACGTTCGGCGTATCACCATGCACAAGTAGACGTAGCACGTTGGAATGTTTTGAATTCAGCCAGAGCAGGGCTGACTTCTATGGAACACTGGTATGGTTTGCCTGAGGCACTTTTTGAAAGCCAGACTATCCAAGATTATCCAGCAGACTATAATTATAGTAACGAACAAAATCGTTTTGAAGAAGCAGGTAAACTATGGAAACAAGCAGCCAAGCCGGGTTCGAAGCGTTGGAATGAAGTAATGGACGAGTTGCTCAAACTAGATTTTACCATCGACCCTACTTTTAATATCTATGAAGCCAATCGTGAATTGATGTTAGCACGCAGAGCCGAATGGCACGAAGAATATACGATGCCTCAATTATGGCGTTTCTATCAGCCTTCACGTATTTCGCATGGTTCATACTGGCAAGAATGGGGTACAGAGCAAGAAGTGCAGTGGAAAGAAAACTATAAACTTTGGATGGCATTTATCAATGAATATAAAAACAGAGGAGGGAGAGTAACGGCTGGGTCTGATTCTGGTTATATATTTCAACTATATGGCTTTGCCTACATCCGTGAGTTAGAGCTTTTGCGTGAAGCAGGTTTTCACCCCTTAGAAGTAATTCGTGCAGCAACTTTAAAAGGCGCTGAAGCATTGGGGATGGCTGATAAAATAGGGAGTATTGAAGTAGGAAAATTGGCAGATATGGTAATTTTAGAAGAAAATCCACTGAAAAACCTAAAGAATCTTTACGGAACAGGGGCTATTAGATTAACTGATAAAAATGAGGTAATTCGAGTGGGAGGTGTAAAATATACTATTAAAGATGGTGTAATTTATGATGCTAAAAAATTGTTGGAAGATGTACGTAAGATTGTAGCTGATGCTAAAAAGAAAGAAAACTTTGAGATTTTTCAACCAGGATTAGAGAAGAAAACAGGGGCGAAGGTACAGGGGAGTAAGGAGTAGAGATAAGATTGTTAAATTCTAATTCTTACTATTAATGGGTAATTTAAGTCATAAATGATTATTTATATGTTTGTAAGTCTCTGATATTCAATCCTTATCACTAGGGAGGGACTTAAGTCCCTCCCTAGTGATAAGGATTGAATACTAATTCTCTATTTGAGACATTTTCCTCTTTACATGCAGCTCAATCGCCCGCCATCTACAGGCAAGTTAACGCCATTAATATAAGCTGCTGCTGGGCTACACAAAAATGCCACAGCTGCTCCAAATTCTTCTGCTTCGCCGAATCTCCCTGCTGGAATATCCGCTTGAAAAACTTTTTCCATCGCATCTTTTTCCACTCCTGCTGAATTGGCTCGAGAATTTACCACAAAATCTAAGCGTGCTGTTTTAGTATAACCTGGCAATACATTATTCACGGTAATACCAAATTGTCCCAATTCATTTGCCAAGGTTTTTGACCATGAAGCTACTGCTCCACGAGTAGTATTAGATACTCCTAAACCATTAATGGGCTGTTTTACCGAAGTAGAAATGACATTGATAATTCTGCCAAAACCTGCTGATTTCATACTTAGAACACAGGCTTGCACCAAAATATGATTACAGATTAAATGGTTGGAAAAAGCTTGTGTAAACTCCTCAATCTTGGCATCTATAATAGCGCCACCTGCAGGACCTCCTGTATTGTTCACCAATATATGAACTAGGGGATTGGCTTCAAGGTGTTTTTCGATACCCGCTTTTACTTCATCAGGTTTAGAAAAATCAGCTACGAAATAAGAATGTTGTTGTCCTTTTGAACTATCTAGGCTTTGAAGAGTTTCCTTGAGTGTATTCTCGTTACGGGCTACTAAAGTTACATTAGCACCTAACAGTGCAAGTTCGATGGCAGAAGCACGACCAAGTCCTTGGGTACTGCCACAAACAATGGCATTTTTATGGGTTAAATCTAAATTCATGATTTGAGGAAATTAAATATATTAAACTATTTTTACTTTTCACTTTGCCCATGTGGCGAATACTCATGCCATGACTCAAAGTCATGGCATGAGTAGAACGATGAGTATTCACAACAAAGATATGCCAGATTTATCATTTAGAAGTACAGAAAAAGAACTGATTGACGACTTAGATTTAGATAATAATGCCCTCAGACAAAATTTGGAAGAACTGGCTATCATCAATAAATATTTAGGAGGTAATCAAGTAACGATTAGTGGACTTGAAACAGTCTTCAACAATTTGACTACTCAACAAGCTACCTACAAAATAGCTGATTTGGGCTGTGGCGGAGGCGATATGCTGATGGTAATAGCAACGTGGGCAAAGAAGAAACAGATAAAAGCTGCATTGATAGGAATTGATGCCAATGATTTTATGATAAAATTTGCTACAAAAAGGACGGTTCAATTTCCTGAAATCCAGTATTTATATCAGAATATTTTTTCAGAAGAATTTCAGCAACATTCTTTTGATATTGTAACAATGACATTGTTTTGTCATCATTTTGATAATGAAAGTTTGATACAACTATTTAAGCAACTCAAACAACAAAGTCGCCTAGCTATTGTTATTAATGATATTCATCGCCATTGGTTTGCTTATCATTCCATCGCTTGGATTACCAAACTATTCTTAAAATCATACTTGGTAAAAAACGACGCCAAGCTATCCGTTTGGCGAGCCTTCCGAAAATCAGACTTAGAAACCATCATACAGCAAGCAGGCTTTACGAATTATTCTATCAAGTGGAAATGGGCTTTTCGTTGGGAAGTGGTTTTGTTTTGTGAGGACAATAATAAATGAAATGATATTTCAACCGTTCACATTCAAAAATCAAATATTCAGCATAGAAGTAGTTTAAGCGTTAAAAAAATATCTACATTTGAAACAGTAATACGCAATGGCATAATTATTTTACCACTGTATTACATCACATATTCACATTAATTAATTAAAACTATGTCAAAAGGACTTCTTATTGGATTAGGCGTTGCTGCATTATTGTTATTCTGGGGTATTGGTGTCAGAAACGGCATGGCGACAGAAAATCAGGAGGTTGAAGCGGCTTGGGCGAAGGTACAAACTGCTTATCAACGTCGTGCAGATTTGATTCCAACTTTGGTAAATACAGTAAAAGGGGTAGCAAACTTTGAAAAAGAGACACTTACCGCTGTCATCAACGCACGGGCAAGTGCTACACAAATTAAATTAGATGCCAAGGATTTAACACCTGAAAATATGAAGAAATATCAAGAGGCTCAAAGCCAATTGTCAGGCTCGTTATCTCGTTTAATGGTCGTAGCAGAGAAATACCCTGAATTGAAAGCCACTGAAAATTTCTCTGAATTACAGTCACAATTAGAAGGTACAGAAAACCGTATCAAGGAAGAGCGTGATCGTTTTAATGATACTGTAAAAGGGTATAACAACAAAATTGTTACTTTTCCGAATAGCTTAATTGCAAGCTTCTCTGGATTTACAACGAAAGGCTATTTTGAAGCCGACGCAGGTGCATCAAAGATGCCAACGGTTGATTTTAGTAAATAGTTTTTCGATGAAATAATACAAGGCGAAAAGCAGGAAGCAATATCTATCTTCGCTTTTCGCCTTGTGCTATTTAGTGAGTTAATGATTGAGCGAATTAGTGATTGTTTTAGTTGTGAATTGTCAGTTAGTGAATTGTGAATTTAATATTCATAAAATCACTAAATCATAATTCGCTTATTGAAAAAATCACAATTCACTAACTCACAACTAAAAAAACAATCACTAATTCACAACTCACTCAATCACTCAATGTTATGCCTCAGAACTTTTTTAATGAAGAGCAAAAAGTACAGATTGTAAAGGCCATACAGGCGGCAGAATTGAATAGTTCTGGCGAAATTCGATTACATATCGAACAGAATTGCCCTCATCCTAATGTGTTAGACAGAGCCGCCGAAGTATTCCAAAATATTGGTATGACCAACACTGCACAACAAAATGGAGTGCTTTTTTATTTGGCCGTTGACGACCGAAAATTTGCCGTAATAGGGGATAAAGGAATTGATAAGGTTGTGCCTGACGACTTCTGGGAAACAACAAAAGAATTGTTAAGAAGCCATTTTTCACAAGGACTTTTTACCGAAGGTTTTATCAAGGCTATCCACTTGGCTGGCGAGCAATTAAAACATTATTTTCCTTATCAGAAAGATGACACGAATGAATTACCAGACGAAATTTCGTTTGGATAAATAAGCCCAAACCTTTTCTGTAAAGGGAAGGGATTTTTTTATGAAGATGTTTAAGAAACTTTCAATTTATATACTTTGTACTTTCTTTAGTTTATCACTATTGTCTGTACATTTTGCCTTGCACGCTCAGGATATACCTGCCAAACCGAGTCCACAAAGATTGGTTAATGACTACGCAAGTATTTTAAGTAGTACCGAACGCGAATCATTAGAACAAAAACTTAGAGGGTATGCCGATTCCACGTCTACACAGCTAACCATTGTCATTGTAAAAAATACAGGCGAATCTGACCCTTATGATTTTGCCATGAAAATTGCCAAAGATTGGGGCGTAGGACAGAAAGATAAAAACAATGGTCTGGTGCTGTTATGGGCTACTGATACGCGTAAAATCAGAATTGTGACGGGGCGTGGCATGGAAGCGACTATTACAGATGCCATTGCCAAAAGAATTATCAACAAGATATTATCTCCAAATTTCAAGGCTGGATTATGGTATCAAGGATTGGATGAGGCTACTACCGAAATGATGAAAAGGGCTTCTGGTGAATACAAAGCCGACCCCAAAGATGATGGTGGAAGTCCTTTTGGTTTTTTAGCGATAGTTTTTGTATTGGTAATCGTAGTACTTATCATCGTTGCTCGTAATAGACGAGGTGGAGGCGGTGGTGGCTTCAATAGTGGTGGCTGGGGTGGCCCAATCATCTTTACTGGAGGTGGTTTTGGCGGAGGACACTCTGGAAATAGTGGAGGCGGAGGTGGTTTCGACTTTGGTGGCTTTGGTGGTGGCGACTTTGGCGGTGGTGGTGCTGGCGGAGACTATTAAGAAAAAATAAATATGTATTCAAAAGGCTTCGTTTCGACGAGGCCTTTTCTATTTAGTAGGCTAGTACAAGAAGTTTCAAGTAATGTTTTGTAATTTTGAAAGATTAGTAAAATAAAAACAGAAAATTCGTGATTGATATTATTGCCCAAGAACTTAATGAAGCACAAATAGTACTTCAAAATTTTATTGCAAATCCAAAGAATCTTGCTGATATTCAGGAGGCTGCCGAAATAATGGCAGAGGCCATTCGTTCAGGAAATAAAGTGATTTCTTGCGGAAACGGTGGCTCACATTGTGATGCCATGCACTTTGCCGAAGAATTGTCGGGGCGTTATCGTGACGACCGCCGTTCATTAGCAGCGATTGCTATTTCAGATGTTTCCCATATTTCTTGCGTAAGTAACGATTATGGATTCGACCATATCTTTTCTCGATTTATTGAAGGCTTAGGAAATAAGGGAGATGTATTATTGGGAATTTCTACAAGTGGGAATTCTGCGAACATTATCAAAGCCGTAGAAGTTGCAAAAGCCAAAGGCATGAAAATTGTATTGCTATCGGGGAAAGATGGTGGGAAATTAGCAGGTAAAGCTGATGTTGAAATCAGAGTACCACATTTCGGCTACGCCGACCGCATCCAAGAAGTACACATCAAAGTAATTCATATTTTGATTTTATTGATTGAAAAGTTGGTGATTGTTTAGAATACTAGAAGCAAGAAACTAGACGCTAGACTAGATACAAGAAAAAAACCTTAGTAAAACTTAAATCATAAATTCTTTGCAAAAAGAGTTTTAATATTATTGCGTGATAAGTTTTATATAGATTATAAATCTTCCTAAATTGTCTTTTCTGTTGAATTCTTGCTTATAGTTAAAATGTCTTGAATCTTCTGTCTTGTGTCTAAAAATCTTTCACTATGAAAAAAGTCTTAATTATTCTCCTATCAATTATTACTTTATTTTCAGTAATTCTTTTTGCTGTTCCTTTCTTTTTTAAGGATACTATCCAAGCGAAAGTAAATCAAGAAATTCAGAAAAAAGTAAAGGCAAAAGTTTATTATAACGATTTCGACTTGTCTTTTTTTAAACATTTCCCTGCTTTAACAATTTCTCTAAAAGACTTTGGGGTAGTGGGCTACTCGCCATTTTCAAGTGATACTTTGATTCAAGCAAAAGAGTTTTCATTGGCAGCAGATTTAAAATCAATTATTTCTGGCGATAAAGTAGCGATTAATTATATCGCTATTGAAAGTCCCAAAATTCTGATTAAAGTATTACCTGACGGCTCTGCCAATTATGATATTTATAGAACAGACTCACTACAGGTTCAACAAGAAGAAACAAAAACTAAAAGTAATTTTAATGTAGGAATTGACTCTTGGAAATTGACAGACGGACAAATTACGTATGATGATAGGTTGAAAAATACTTTTGTATTGCTTCAAAATATTAGCCACGAAGGTTCAGGAAATATCGGTTCAGAAATCTATGATTTGACGACTAATACACAAATAGGAAAAGCCTCAATTAACTACGGAGGAACGGAGTATTTGCATGAAAAAAAGTTGTCGGCCGATATGAAGATTAATATTGACCAAGCTAAAAATAAGTATACGTTCACTAAAAACACTTGGAAAATCAATGATTTTACCCTCAATTTTGATGGCTCAGTAGCCATGCCTGATACCTCAAATATTGTATTAGATATCACCTATGGCTCACCAGAAAACACCTTTAAAAATTTACTTTCATTAGTGCCTAATATCTATACTGACAAGTTTAAAGATGTTGATGCTGATGGTAACATGAAATTTGATGGTTTTGTAAAAGGAACGATGAATGCTACTTCGTTTCCTACCTATGCCTTCAATTTACTGGTGGAAAATGCCATGTTTCAGTATCCCGATTTACCTACTGCGGTTACAGGAATCAATCTCGATTTTAAGGCAAGTAATACCACCAACGACCTTAATAATTCGGTATTAAATATTAAAAAGTTTAACCTGAATTTGGGTAAAAATCCAATCAATGCTCGTGCTTTGATAGAAGGTTTAGCAAGGTCTAAAATAGATGCTGACGTAGTGGCCAAAATAGATTTACAACAAATAGGGCAGATATTCCCAATGAAAGGATTGACCATGCGTGGTTTATATAGCATGGATTTAAAGGCCAAAGGTACTTATGATACCCTTACCAAAGCTTTTCCGCAGGTAAATGCAGTAATGAGTTTGGTAAATGGCTATATAAAGTCTGATAAATTACCAGAACCTATTCAAGACTTGAACGTAAAAGCTAATTTAGTTAATACAAACGCCGCTTTAGCCTCTACGCGTTTGGCAATCACTGAATTGAAGATGGTATTAGATGGAGAACCTTTTACGGCTAATGGTGTGATAGAAAACTTCGAGAATTATAATTGGGATATTAAAGCCAAAGGCAAAATAGATTTAACGAAGATTACGAAAATATATCCCTTGGCTGATATGACTTTGAAGGGGAAAATCGATGCTGATATCGAAACCAAAGGAAAAATGTCGGATGTTAAAGCCAAACGTTATGCTAGTTTGCCAACTTCTGGAAAGGCTACTATGCAAGGGTTTGAATTTGTGTCAAAAGAATATCCACAAGGTGTAAAAGTGAATTCTGCTGATATGACTTTTACCCCAACGGCTATCAAAGTGACTAATGCAAAAGGCTTTTTGGGGACAAGTGATTTTGTCGCTGATGGTACATTTACTAATTATATGGACTATGCCCTAAATAATGGTACTGTAAAAGGTAAGATGAATGTAAAATCGCAGAAGTTCAATGTAAACGAATGGATGACTGATAGTCCTAAACCAGCGGCAGGTACTGCAGGAACCTCTGCCCCTTTACAAGTAGTTGAAATTCCTAAAAATATTGAATTAGTACTGGATTCTGATATTGGCGAAGCTCAATATAGTATGATGAAATTGCAAAATATCAAAGGTGCTTTAGTGGTTGGGAATGGTGTTGTAAAAATGCAAAATGTGGCTTTTCAATCATTGGGTGGAAAATTTACTACTAATGGTACTTATAATACCTCAAATTTGGCTCACCCATTATTTGACTTTGCGTTGAACCTTGAAAACGTAGAGATTGCACAGGCTTATCAACATTTGAATATTGTAAAATATTTGATGCCTGTGGCTCAATACTTAATCGGGAATGTAACCTCTAAAATGCAAATTGGAGGAGAATTAGGACAAGATATGATGCCCAAATTGAATACCTTGAGTGGAGACGGTTTGATGAAAGTGTTACAAGCAACAATTTCTGAGAGCAATCCATTGATTCAGAAATTGATTGAAACTACCAAAATTGCTAATTTAAAAAATAGTAAGCTGAGCAATTTGTTGATGCAGTTTGAAATAAAAGATGGAACATTTGCTGTAAAGCCTTTTGATATTAAGTTTGACGATTATAAAATAACAGCTAGTGGTCGTCATGGTCTGACGGGTTCAATGGATTATAATTTACAGATGGACGTACCTTCTGGTAAAATTGGAGAGGCTTTTGGGAATGTATTTCAAAAATGGACTGGCAAAAGTCTACAAGGTGCTGACAGAGTAAAATTCGATTTACAATTGGGTGGAAATCTTAAAAATCCAGTTTTTGGTTTCAATGGAAGTAGCACCGCTAACTCATTAAAGGATGTAGCAAAAGCTACTTTACAGGCACAAATTAATGAACAGAAAGATAAACTCTTAGAAAAACTAAATGTTAAAAAAGATGGTTTGCCATCGCAAGTAATTCTAGACAAAGATGCCATGGAAGCCAAAGCCAAGGCTACGGCTGATAGTATTAAAAAAGTAGCTGCTGATAGGGCTAAAAAGCTATTGGAGGAACAAAAGAAAAGTGTATTAAATGGACTTTTCAACAAAATAAAGCCAGCAAAAAAAGATACTGTGTAAGTGACTGGTAATTAGTGATTGGTGATTAGAATTTTAAGTACATTAAACATGAGTATAAAACCGTCAACCCATTTTAGGCAAGCACATACTTAAACAAGGCATCGTATGTTAGGCAATGACAAATGATAATTCACAATTCATCACTCACAATTCACAACTTTTACTTAGGTCTAATCACCAATCACTAATTACCAATTACTAACAAAATGATTACTTTCTCAGCATTGCTTCAAAAATTTGACAAAAAAGGAGAGAAAACAGGCTGGACGTACTTTGAAATCCCTGCGGATATTGCTCAACAAATCAAGGCTGATACACGTGTGAGTTTTAGAGTAAAAGGGAAAATCGATAATTTTTCAATAAAATTGACAGCTCTTATTCCAATGGGAGAGGGTGACTTTATTTTACCAATTAATGCAACCATTAGAAAAGGCATCCGAAAAGTTGAGGGAGCGACAGTTCAAGTAAGTTTAGAAGAAGATAAAAGTGAACTGACAATTAATGCGGAGCTATTACTTTGCCTAGAAGATGATGAAAAAGCCTCAAAAGCTTTTCATGCCATGCCCAAGAGTCATCAGTTTTATTATAGTAAATGGATAGAATCGGCTAAAACGATAGAAACTAAAACAAAACGGATTGCAATGACAGTCCAGAGCTTAGCAATGGGTATGGATTATGGACAAATGTTGAGACATTTCCGTGACTTGGGAAAGTAAAATCAAGACCTAATAGGGCGATTATAGCTAAAACTCCATTCAAATCTTGACTTATACACTTTCTCAATACCATTCTTGGTCTATTCTACCAAGATACTGTACCACTTTATTCCCTTCTAAAATAGTCTGTAAATCCTCCGCTATGTTGGGATACATCGCTAAGCTTTTTAAGGTAGCAATCGGTTGCCAAACAACTTCTAAGGCAGAGGTTTCCTTAGGATTTAAAATAGGCGTACCATCAATAATAGTAGCCTTGAAGACACAATGAAGCACATCCGTTTTTTGCTGAGGTAATATTACTTCGCCCGCTACCAACATCTCTGCTACCGCTATTTGTATGCCTAATTCTTCTTGTAATTCCCTAATAAGTGTATCTGTGAGGGTTTCTCCAGGGTCTACATTCCCACCTGGTAAATTAAACACATCTGTATCACCATAACGATAACGCATTAATAATACTCTTTCATTTTTAACAATCGCAACACTTGGGCGTACTTTCATAGGGTATATAGTCTAGCTGAATATAATAAATAGTAAGGATAAAAAACAAAAAAGAAAATTAATTCACACAATCACTAAATCGCAAATAGATAGGGGTGAAAGAATATCTTATTGTCTATACTTCAACAAACATAAAACTTAAACGCTTTATTTATATGAAAACCTCGCAAAAAACTTTAATAATGGCTTTATCGCTATTTATCCTTACTTCGCTTTCGTCCTGTTTTATTCATATAGAAGACCCACTGCCTGCCTACAGAGAACAACAAGAGTTTTTTTATTTAAAAAACTTTGATCAATTAAAGATGGGAAGTGCCTTTCACGTAAATGTTTCCCAAGGGAATAACTATGGGATACAAGCCATTGGTGATGAAGAAGACCTTAATGATTTAGATGTATATGTACGAAACGGCGTTTTGTATGTTGAGTACATAAATTATAGAAGTCGCCGATACAATATGGATATCAATATTACGATGCCAACGTTGAGAAGTGTAGATTTTTATGGTGCTTCCAATTCTTATGTTGAAGGATTTTCTGTCAAAAACCTAACTGTTTATCTTTCTGGCGCTTCCAAATTGGAAACAGACTTGGATGCTCAGAACTTAAATTTTGACATTTCGGGAGCATCACAATTGGTAATGAAGGGAAATGGAGAAAAAGTAATAGGTTCTGTCTCAGGAGCTTCTCAGGTAAGTAACTTCAATTTTATTACAGATGAACAAATCCTTGATGTTTCGGGCGCAAGTAGAGTAAAATTAAATGCAATACGATTTTTGAGGGTAACAGCCTCAGGGGCAAGTAATGTAAGATACCGAGGAACACCCACCCTTGAAAGAAGTATTTCTGGGGGTAGTTCAATTGAAAGAGATTAATTTCTAAACCTAAATTGTAAAAAGGGGCAATATATTGTTGCTCCTTTTCTATTTTTGAGGCTGTATCCAATTTCAATAACACAGACTCATGCCAAGCATCAAAGATATTACTAATTATTTAGAGCAACTCGCACCGCTAGCCTACCAAGAAAGCTATGATAATGCAGGTTTAATTGTTGGGTCGCCCGAAACCACTGTGACAGGAATACTCGCTACGCTCGATTGTACCGAAGATATCATCCATGAAGCGATTAAGCGTGACTGTAACCTTATCGTAGCACATCATCCTATTGTTTTTAAAGGATTGAAACGTTTTAATGGGAAGAATTATGTGGAACGTGCTGTAATGTTGGCTATTAAAAATGATATTGCTATTTATGCGACCCATACTAATTTAGATAGTGTAAAAGGTGGCGTAAATTATATGATTGCTGAAAAGTTGGGCTTAGAAAATGTAAGAATCCTTTCGCCTAAAAAGCAAATCTTAAAAAAGTTAGTCACCTTCGTTCCCATCGAAAATACCAAAGCAGTACTAGAGGCAATTCATGCCGCAGGTGCAGGGCAAATAGGGGAATATAAAAACTGTAGCTTTTCGACTGAAGGAACTGGAAGATTTACCCCTTCGGGCAGTGCCGACCCATTTATTGGAACCTTGAACGAAGCGGAGGAAGTATCAGAAAATAGGATAGAAGTAATTTTTGATGCACATCAGGAGTTTCAAATATTGAGAGCGTTAAAAAAAGCACATCCGTATGAAGAAGTAGCTTATTATGTAAGCATTTTAGAAAATGAAAATCAAGAGGTAGGCTCAGGCGTTATCGCAACGTTGTCAGAAAGTTTATCAGAAATTGATTTTCTGAAGGTGTTAAAAACTAAAATGGATTTGAAAGTGGTTCGCCATACGCCGTTATTAGGCAAAGAAATTAAGAAAATTGCGCTTTGCGGAGGAGCGGGCGGATTCTTGCTAAAAGATGCTATCCGACAAGGTGCAGACGTGTTTATTACAGCAGATTACAAATATCATGAGTTTTTTGATGCCGAAAATCAAATTATTATCTGCGATATAGGACATTATGAATCAGAAGTTTATACAAAGGAGTTAATTGTTAGGTATTTGTCTGAAAAATTTAGTAATTTTGCGGTTCTCAAAAGTCAGGTCAATACAAACCCTGTACAGTATTTTTGAATTTAGTTATCAGTGATTTGTTATTTGGCCGAATAGATTAATTATCTTTCCGTAAAATCGACGATATTTAGTCTCTTTGCAACAATAACTTAATACCGATAGCGGTTACACAGATAAAACCGAATATAACCAATGGCAGCAGTAGCAACCGAAACAACCATTGCTCAGAAATTAGAAGCTCTTTTGAAGCTTCAAAACATAGATTCAGCCTTGGATGGCATCAAAAAGATGCGTGGCGATTTACCCGAAGAAGTACGTGATTTGGAAGATGAAGTTGCTGGTATTGAAACCCGTATTAGCAAATTCAACAAAGAAATCGCTATTTTGGAAGAAGACATTACAAAAAACCGTAATGCAAAGAAAGAAGCTGAAAAGTTGGTAAATAAATACAAAGACCAACAAATGAATGTGCGTAATAACCGTGAGTATGATGCAATCTCTAAAGAAATTGAATTGCAACAACTTGAAATGGAATTAGCAGATAAGCGTACGCGTGAATTTGAATTCAAGATTTTGAATAAAAAAGATGACGTTTCTGAAACAGAAACTCGTTTGAATACTCGTAAAAAAGACCTTGATGCAAAAAGAAAAGAACTAAGTGTTTTGATTGCAGAAAGCGAAGAAGACGAGCAAAAATTGATGAGCAATCGTGAAAAGGCTGTAAAATTCGTTGAAGAACGTTTATTACGCCCTTATGATAAACTACGTGGAAATTATCCAAATGGTTTAGCCGTTGTTTTAGTAAAACGTGGTGCTTGTGGAGGTTGTTTTAGTGCAGTACCACCACAACGTCAGGCTGATATTAAAGACAAGAAAAGAATTATTGTTTGTGAACACTGCGGACGTATTTTAGCGGATGTTGAAGACATCGTTTTCATTTCTAAAAAATAAGCCCTTAGGTTTGCTATCAAAAAAGCCCGTAACATAGTAGTTATGGGCTTTTTTCATATTCATCAACCAATGATTATTGAGTATAATAGCAGACAAAGCCATTAAATATTATTGCATAAATTTCGTTTGTACGATAATAAACTTATTTATTACAATGATACAAGCCTCTTTGAACCTCCCTAATATTATTGCCAATAGGTTTGCTAAACTTATTTCCAAAATCATTTACCTATGTTTTGGAATATATACTTTGTTGTTTTCTTTTCAAGTTAAATCCTCTGATTTCAATATGAATGCATCTATGCAAAAGGCGTATTCAGAAATTTTGAAATTGAAGCTTGCCAGTGGTAGAAGTATTTTGGCCAATGATAAGACTGTCAATGGCG
Organism: Arcicella sp. GW821-FHT09D11; assembly: GCF_059416265.1. Lineage (NCBI taxonomy): Bacteria > Pseudomonadati > Bacteroidota > Cytophagia > Cytophagales > Flectobacillaceae > Arcicella > Arcicella sp. GW821-FHT09D11. Next base: position 628,134 of record NZ_JBWKOV010000002.1, read on the forward strand.
TGAATCCTTATTTGAAGAGTTATGCAGATTTGATAGAGTTAATGATTACGGAAGACAAATCGCTCTATGAAAAATTCATTGATAACCAAGACCAACGATTAGACTTTATCGAAAATCTAGATAAAAAATCTCCCTATCAACGATTTCTAAAAGCAGAGATACATCTACATAGCGCTTTTGTGAAATTAAAATTCGGGCATGAAACCAAAGGCAGTTGGGAAATAATCAAAGCTTACAAGCTTTTGGAAGCCAATGCTAAAGAATTTCCAGATTTCTTGCCCAATCAAAAATCATTAGGGCTACTTCATATTTTAATTGGCTCGACCCCTGAAAATTACCAGTGGGTTATTAAACTAATTGGACTAAAAGGGAATGTAAAATTAGGGTTAAGTGAAATCCAGCATGTTGTTCAGAAAGATAGTATTTTTAGTGCAGAAGCACAGTTGGTTGATTATATTGTACATGCCTATATTTTAAAATTCAATTCCAAAAAACTCAATGAGTTTCAGCAGTTTATCCATCACCATCAAGATAATTTATTATTTCAGTTTTTAGGAGCTACTACTTTAATGAAAGAAGGTAAAAGCGAGGTAGCTTATAATGTCATCGAAAACTGCCCTGAAGGAAACGAATATGTAGCATTTCCATTTCTGGAATACCTCAAAGCAGATATTTTACTGCAAAAGGGGCAATACCAATTAGCATCAAAAGGCTTTCAAAATTTTTTGCCTCGATACAAAGGCTTTAACTTTGTAAAAGATACTTATTATAAAATATTTCTTTGTTATTGGCTGAATAACGAAGATGCGAAAGGACGAGCTTTTTTAGAGCGTGTAAAGGGTTCTGGAGAAAATATTGTGGAAGCAGACAAAGCCGCTACTAAATTTGCTGAGAATTTTTTAACAGATAATCCTAAAAAACCTATTAGTCAGAAAATCCTGATGAAAGCTCGTTTGGCTTGTGATGGTGGTTTTTACGACAAAGCTTTGGTAATTTTAGAAAAATATTCTGAGGGCAATTTTGAACTAATTCAAGACCGAATGGAATTTAACTACCGAAAAGGAAGAATTTTGCAGTTATCAAACAATATTCAGCAAGCAATTCCTTTGTATGAACGTACTATTGTGTTATCTGAACAACAGAACGTATCTTTTGGCGCTAGTTCAGCCTTGCAATTGGGCTATATTTATCAGGCAAAAGGAGAGAAGATAAAGGCAAAAAGCTATTTTGAAAAAGCTATTTCTTATAAAAAACACGAGTATAAAAATTCTATAGATAACAAAGCAAAAGCTGCTTTGAATGAATTAGGGTATTGAGGAGGGGAGAGTTGGGAATGCGAAAAATTATACCCGCTGATTTACAGAGATTTCTACGCTGATTTTCGCTGATAAGGCGTATCAGCGAAAATTAGCGGAAAAATCTGCAATATCTGCGGGAAAATAAATAGGAAAATAAAATATACTAACAGAATAAATAATCAAAACCTAACAATCAAATTCATGAAACTATTAAAGCTATTTTTAATAATCTTTATTTTACAATTTTTTACTCAAAAAGTTAGTGCACAAGCTATCAGCTATTATCCATTCAGTAATCAACTTTCTGTGGCTACCAATCCTACAAAAGTCATTTGGATGGATTTCCGTTTTCAGATGAATTCTTTTATTTCATCTTTGAATACAGAACCTGCTTTGATGGTTAATCTTGGCTATACTAAAAACACCAATATTTATGCTGGTGGCGGAGTGAATTTAGGAATTGTAGCAGCCATTGTCGACAAACAGGATGTCGTAAAAGGCTATTTTGGAAGTGTCGGTATGCGTTCGTATCCTTTTGAAAAAGTGCCTAAAGTAAGCATTAACTTTGAATTAAGCCCTTATGTGAATTATGACGGAACGGCGGGTACTTTTAGGGCATGGTTAGGAGTAGGATATCATTTCGGAGGAGGCAATAAATAATTTTAAGGTCAACAGAATTGTATAAACAAAGTCCCTAGCATTATCAAATATGCTAAGGACTTTATTTATAAATAGCGATAACAATTAATTGATTTTAAATTGTACCCTTCTATTTTTTGCTTTGTTTTCATCAGTATCATTTGGCACGAGTGGTTGGGTTTCGCCATAGCCTTTGGCAGTCATGCGGTCAGCCTTGATACCTTTTGCTGTTAGATAATCCACGACAGCCTTTGCTCTTTTTTCTGAAAGCTTTAAATTAGTATCATCATTTCCAACATCATCGGTATGAGCCGAAATTTCTACTTTGATAGTTTTGTTGCCATCCAATAACGTTACCAAGCGATCTAATTCTTCACCAGATTCAGGCTTTAAGTCAGCCTTGCCAGTCTCGAAAGTAATATCTTGCAATTGAACTACTACATCTTTCTTCAATACTGCTAAAGGCACCTTCTTTAAACGATCACGGAAAGCATCTACTGTATCAGGCTTGAACGCACGAGAGAAGAAGGCATATCCTAAGGCATTTGCAGCAAATTTATAAGGCTTTCCAATTTCAAGCGTCACACTAGCAATATCCTTATCTACTTTTACCTCTAATAGTTGCTTCGTTTCGGCATCCATTACTTTTACTTTCGGCTCTTTCAGAATAGCCTTCGTGTCTTTGTCTAATAATTGGAATTGGAAAACCAGTTTCTTCGGAATTAGCTCAATATTCTTCTCGATGTTATCGGTTTCTTTAGCAGTAGTCATATCCATTTTACCACGATAAGGCAAATAATCAGCCAATGGCGATGTAGTAATATCATATTTGCTTCCTACACGATAAATAATAGAGAATAGACCGTTGGCATCCACCACTGTATTAATAGCTCTTTCTTTTACATTAGAACTCTTTGAAGTCAACTTTGTAGCGATTGGCTGTTTTGTAATTGCATCTATTACTTTCCCATCAACTGTTACTAATTTATATTTTCTGTATTTATCAGGAATCGTTACGGTATAAATATCACCAGCAGTATGATAATACATTAAATCTCCAGCCGCAGAAACTGAGGCAAATTGGTCATCCTCCTCGGTATTGATGTATTCCAAGTTGATAGGCGTACTCCAAGAACCATCATCTTCTTGAAAAGATTGGTACAAATCAAAGCCGCCTACACCCTCTTTACGAACAGAACTAAAAATCAACGTACGATTATCAGCCATTATTCTAGGGGCTTTCTCACAATCAATATTGATAGGTGCAGGGAGTTTCTCGGCTACGCCCCATGTATCATCATCTTGTTTTTTAGATACCCAGATGGTATAACACAATGCTTTATCTTTTCTTTTAGAGAAATTATCACGGATAAAATACATTGATTTCCCATCAGACGAAACAGAAGGAAAACCTTCATAAGCTTTAGTATTGATATTCGTACTGGCAGGTTTTGGTTCAGACCAATCTGTGCCATTCCAAGAAGAAGAATAGATGTCCATATCGCCTTGACCACCTTCAAAAGAGGCAAAGAAATATAAAGTCTTACCATCATAAGTAATAGAAGGTCCACCAATCAAATCATTGTCTTTCCCTATTTTATTAATATTGACAATAGGCTTTGGGGGAGTCCATCTATTTTTTTCATTTTTTGTGGTATAATACAATTCCCATTTTCCCTCACCAGCACGGTCGGTTTCAAAAATCATCGTTTTGTTGTTGGCGCTGATAGAAGGGGCATATTCATTAAAGGTTGGATGGTTTACAGGAGGGCCTAATGAGCGACGTACTTGGGCAAAATTCATAGAGATATTGCACAGTAACAACATCATAGAAAATAGTAATGAGTTAAGACGATTCATTGAAATTTTTGGTTTGGTTGTATGAAACTTTCTAGGCTTAAGGGCAAAATCCAAAGATTTAAAAATACCAAATGTGCGGCATATCGGGGCTGGATTTCTAAACAAAAAACATGGATTAAAATATATAAAAAAGCACTGAATAAAGCACAAAATGCAAATACTTCTACTGTATTTAAATGCTTTTTTCTCAATAGTTTAACAAGATAAATACCATTACTGAGATAACTGACCAACACCGTAAGCGTTGATAGCATAAAAATGGCTTTGAGTAATAAATTCCAAATGGAATTCGTATTAGGTGGAATACTTTTAGCAAAAAACCAGTAAGATGTAAAATAAGGCACTAATAAACGCATTGCTCGCTGTGGAGATTGACGAATGTTTTCTAGCCAGTTAGCCTTTACTCTTTCAATAGCTTTTGGTTTTAATATTGTTCGTAAAGTTTCACCATTCCAGTCAAATGGTTCCGCAATTTTCTTAAATTGAGTAATGTCTTCAGCATTATAGCTTCCTTTGGCTTTGGCATTAAACCCAACATAAATGCTCCAAAGACCATTTTGTGGGGGTTGATAAGCCCATTTTTTCGATATATTGTGATATAAGCCTATCGAAACAATCAAGAATACTATAAAGACAAGTACATATTGCCAAAGTGTTGCTTGTAAGACAGAAAGTTTCATTTTTGGACTAAACCACTTTAAGTAAGCTAACCCTATTCCAAAAAAGAGTAAATAATAGAAACTCAGTGGACGAACAAACTGTGCTATTCCAAAAACACAAGCAATTGATAAAAGTAAAAAAGTTATTGGTAAAATACCAAAAGAATTTCCTTTTTGCAAATACTTAATTAATAGAAAATTACCCAGTACAAAAAAGAATAAAAAATTAAACTCTGCTGCTAAAAAGCCCATTAAGCTTAGGTAGGATACACAGATGGAGAGACTGATGGTTCCGAGGTATTTTATCCATGACACCTGCGTTTTAAAGCTTAGGTGTGTAAGAACAATGGCAATAAGGTATTGGCAAAGATTAAGGAACTGTATCAGAGAAGGATTGGATGAATGAAATACACTAAAAACTTTACTTACTAGAAATGGGTGCCCCGGAGCTTGAAAGAAAAGATATTGTTTAGACATCTTGCCCATTGTTAAATACAAAAGCGCTTCGTCATAATAGTTTTTAAAATCTGAGATTTGTGTGTAATTCCAGCAGGTAATCAAACAGTAATAAGCGATAAAAACGAATGAACAAAAGAATAAAAAAGTTATAAATGAGGTTGATGAAGATGAAATATTCTTTCCTAAGAAAGGGAGTTTAATATTAGAATTTTTCATTCGTTAAATTTGCGAATTAATACAATATTTAGGGTCAAGTAAAATCAAATTTTTGGGGCTATCTTAAAAATTGTAACTTTGCCTTAGATACAATAACCAAACGTAAAAGATGACACAAATTAACAAAAATAGTGTACTGAAAACAATTTATCAGCATATCCCTTTTAAAAGACAACTATTTGAGCTTATCAGAACAGTCTATATTCCTTCAAAATCTGTATATCGTCATCTTTTTTTTGATGGAAAATTTAAAGTGAAAGTAGAAAATGATAAATTTTTCTACATCAATCATTACAATACGCATGGCTTTATTATTGAAGATGGCTTGTTTTGGGTAGGCTTGGGCGTTGGACGGGAAGGATATTCTTTAAGACTATGGACACAGCTATCAAAAACCTCTAAAGTTGTTTTTGATGTGGGTGCTAATACGGGAATGTACTCTTTATTAACAAAAAGTGTAAATCCAAAGGCAGAAGTATTCGGTTTTGAACCTGTGAAAAGAACACATGAAAAGTATGCGGCCAATTGCAAGCTGAATAACTATGATGTAAAGGCTGAATGGATGGCAGTTTCTGATTTTACTGGCGAGCTTACATTATATGATATTCCAGAAGCAAATAACTATAGTGCAACACTGAACAAAGATTTTTCAGATGTACGTCACTCTGCTCATAAAGATACCCGTTTTGAGGCAAAAGTAAAGGCAACTACCTTAAAGGATTATATCGAAGCAAACAATATCAGTAATATTGATTTAATGAAAGTGGATGTTGAAATGCACGAACCAGAAGCCTTGAGAGGGATGGGCGAGTATTTACAAAAGTTTCAGCCTACATTGTTAATCGAAATCTTTACGGATGCGTTGGGCAAACAGGTTCAAGAAATATTAAAGGGTTGTGACTATTTGTTCTATAGCATCGATGAAGATGGTACAACTACTTTACAAAAAGATATTATTGCTACAGACGAATCGAACTATTTGATTTGTCGCCCAGAGATTGCTAAGAACTTAGGCTTGTTAAAGGCGTAGTTTAGGAAGATGGGAGCTATCATTCATAAAAATACGTGGGTCATTATCGTTCATTACAATGGAATAGAATGGATTGAACGCTGTTTAAGTAGTTTTGATGACAGTGCCTTCAAACAACAAATTATAGTTGTTGATAACAATTCACCTGAGCAAGAAGGAAAAGAGTTAATCAAAAAACAATTTCCTGATGTAAAACTGATAGAATTAACTGAAAATATTGGTTTTGGTAGAGCAAATAATCTGGGCATTGAGTATGCCATCACACAAAATACTGAATTTGTTTTTTTGCTTAATCAAGATGCTTGGCTAATTGAAAATGACTGTATTGAACGTTTGTTACAAGTAGCAGAACAACATCCTGACTATGGAATTATTAGCCCTGTACATTATAATTCTTCTAAAACTGCTTTGGATGAAGGTTTTGGAATGTACTTGGCAACCTCTAAAAACTGGCGATGGGCTTCTGATACTTTTTTTGAGAAACAACAGGAAATCTATGAGATTCCCTTTGTCAATGCAGCAGCTTGGTTGTTGAATGTAGATGCCTTTAAGAAAATAGGATTATTCGACCCTGATTTTTTTATGTATGGTGAAGATGTTGACCTAGTCAATCGCACGCTTTTTCATCAATATAAAATCGGATTTGTTCCCAAGGCTGGTATTGTTCATGCTCGTGAAAATCGTCCAAAAAGCATTAATAAAGCAGGGCTTAGTTATTCCGAAAAAATGCAGTTTTATGGGCAGTATTTGGCTTTAATCAAGAATGTGCGTTGGGGATTCTTTAGAGCCATGTTGAAATTTCAAGTACTATGGTTAACTAACATTATTGAACAAATTGCTCAGCATTCTTGGAAAAGAGGTTGGCAAATACTAATTATCGGATTGGGTTTGAAGATTAAGTTTATTCAACTCTATTCATCAAGACAAAAGTATAAACGAGGGTTCTCGAAGTAGTTTTGTTGTTTAATTTTTTTATATGGGCATCGTCATACGTCAAAGCATCAAAAGTTCAATCGTTACTTACGTAGGAGTAATAATTGGAACGGTCAATGTTTTGTTTCTTTATAATAAGTTTTTATCACCTCAGCAATTAGGGCTATATACTGCTTTAATTGGTTTTCCACAGGTATTTGCTGCTTTTTCAAATTTAGGAACGCCCCATGTAGGAGTAAGGTTTTTTAGTAGATTCTCTGACCCAGACAAACAGCATAATGGCTTTTTGGGCTATCTGTTGCTCGCTCCATTAGTAGGCTTTGTTTTATTTTTAATGGCTTATATAGGCGTAAAGAGTGTCTTTCAGTCTGTTTATATGGATAACTCGCCTCTGCTGATTCAATATTATTGGTATTTGCCCTTTATTACTTTTTTCCTTTTATATACTTCTACCTTAGAGACGTACAGCAAAGTACATTTGCGGATTGTAGTACCGACAATACTCAGAGAAATTTTTCTAAAGTCTTCCAACTCAATATTAGCATTACTATTTGGCTTTAAATTTATTACTTTCGACCAATTGATTAATGGAATCATTTTAGTCTATTTCTTGAATATCTGTTTCTTATTAATTTATATCAAAATATTAGGTAAGCTCTATCTTCGTTTCGACTTTAGTTTCTTGAAGAAACCAATTTTCAAAGAAATGTATATGTATGGCTTATGGACAATTTTGGGTGGAGCAACAGCAACTATTTTACCCAACATTGAAAAGTTAATGCTTCCTGCCTACAAAGGGGGGTTAGATAGCACAGCCATTTTCTTTATAGCCTCAAGTATCGGGATGGTAATAGCCATTCCCCGCAATGCCATTGCTTCTATAAGCGAGCCTCTGTTAGCGGAATCTTGGAAGAATAATAATCTAGCACATATTGAAGAAATTTACCAAAAATCTGCCTTGAATTTATTGATAGTTGGAAGCTTTTTGTTTCTTGGTATTTGGACGAACATCGATGCAGTTTTTCAAATTATTCCTAATGCTGCAACGTATAGTCAGGGGAAATTTGTCGTGTTAATGGTGGGTTTATACAGCGTTTTCGATATGGCAACGGGACTCAATTCTGAAATTTTAAAGAACTCCCCTTATTATAAATACGACTTTGGGTTTTATATCATTCGCTTTGTAGTACTCTTGTTAGTCAACCTTATTTTTATCCCCATTTACAGTTACAATGGTGCTGCATTGGCAATGTTAGTTTCCGTAGTAGTATATAATTTGGTAAAGTTTTTCTTTATCAAGCACAAGCTTCAACTACAACCTTTTAGCTTGAATACCGTAAAAACTATGTTGTTAGGATTACTTACGTATGGCATTACTTTATTAATTCCGAGTTTTGAAGGGGACATTTGGATGAGCTTTGTAAACATTGCTATCAAATCAATTTGTATCACGATTGTTTTTGGCGGAGGAGTTTTATTTTTTAGAATTTCAGAAGATTTAAGTAGAACAGTAGAATCTTTGTTTCGTAAAGTGATTGGTAATTAGTGATTAGATGTGCTTTGTGCTTGCCTAAAATAGGTAAACTAAATATTGACTTATTGCTAGTATGTCTAATCACTATTTACCAATCACTAATCACGTCTTAAAAAATGAAAATATTATTTACTTTCGGTGGCTTGCCACATTATTATAACTTGGTGCTCAATCGTTTGAATCGTATTGAAGGACAAGAAATCGTTGTGATTGCTCCAAAAAGTGGTGGAAAAACCGTTGGCTCTGGCGTACATCAAACCTTAGATGGCATAGAATTCAAAGTACATTTCTTAGAAGAATACAAAACACTTTGGGGAAAACCATTCTTTAAAAACTTTATCGAAACGATAGAGGCTGAACGTCCCGACGTAATCGTTACGATTTGGCCATATATCTTGGCTTTTGTGTATAATCCATTCTTGCTTTGGAAGATAAGAAGCATGGGAATCAAATTGATTTTGAAAGAGATTCCATTTAATATCCCCAAGTTTAAAGAAGCATTAGACTATTATGCCAATGGTGGAGTAGCCTCTGAAACGATGCAGACTAATTTAAAGCCAGATAGTTTGGCTTTTAAATTAAAATATACCTTGCTAAAATATTCTTACAAAAGAGCCTTTAATCTAGTAGATGCTCATGTAGATTATACCGAGGAGGCTTATGAAATATTTGGTAGCTATGGCGTGCCTAAAGAGAAAATTTTTGTTATTTATAATTCCCCAGATACCGATTTGATTTTAGCAGACAAGGCTAAAATTGAAGGAGTTAATACTGTTTTGCCAGAAAATCCTTTACGATTGCTACATGTGGGTAGATTGGTCAAGTGGAAAAGAGTAGATATGCTCATTGATGTTTTTAAAAGGTTGCTAGTACAGTTTCCTACTGCTGAGTTAGTTATTGTGGGAACTGGTCCTGAAGAAGAAAATCTCAAACAACAAGCCATCGCTTTAGGCATTGAACAACAAGTAGTTTTTACGGGAGGGGTGTATAAAATGACTGAGCTCGGACAATACTTTAATGCATCTTTAGTGTATGTGTTGGCTGGGATGGGCGGTTTGTCAATCAACGATGCCATGTGTTTTGATAAACCAATCGTCTGTGCCGTAGCAGATGGAACAGAAAAGAAATTAGTACGAGATGGCTACAATGGTTATATTTTTGACGATGGGAATGCAGATGATTTATTTGAAAAATTAGCCGTACTTTTGTCAGACCCTGTAAAAACTCGTCAAATGGGGCTGAATTCTGGACAAATTATTAGGGATGAAGTCAACATTCATGTAGTAATTAAAAATTACCAAAGAGCGTTTGAGAGCTGTCGGCCATCGGCTGTCAGCAATCGGATTTAAGTCGTTTTTAATTTTATGCTACTGAATTAATTGAATTGACAAATCTGCGTAAATCAGCGGTTTTTAAATCTCTGAAAATCAGCGGGTAAATAGTTAGTCCTATATTAAAGACATAGAGTTGATAAGCTGTTTTAACGAATCACCGTAAATCAGCGAATTAAATCTCTAAAAATCAGCGCGTAAAAAACTATACATAAAAAAAAGCTGAAAGCCCAAAGCCGACTGCTGATGACCATATTAAAATGTTTGTTTTAAAATACATATTAAAAGGACCATATCATGCTTTCAGAACACCTGAAAGTCGTGAATTACTTAAACTTTTTAGGAAATATGGTGATGTAAAGCGTTACGAAGCACGTGAAATAACCTTTCAAGGAATGACATTCCAAGTGCCAGACTGTATGTCTTTCCTTTTCCAATTCCAAGAAATTTTTGTTGAACAGTTTTATAAATTTAATACTACTTCTGCACAGCCAGTGATATTAGATTGCGGAGCGAATATTGGTTCTAGCTGTGCATTTTTCAAAAGAGAATACCCCAATGCTAAGATTACAGCCTTTGAAGCAGATGCGAAAATTGCACAAATCTTACAAACTAACCTTAGCAAAAATGGTTTCTCAGATATAGATGTAGTTAACAAAGCAGTTTGGATTGACGATAAAGGCATTGAATTTGCTTCTGAAGGTTCGGATGGTGCGTCTATTTATGGCGAAGGTACTAAAGTAAAAGTAGCATCTTTTCGTCTGAAAGATGTGCTTAATGCCACACCAAGTATCGATATGCTAAAAATGGATATTGAAGGGGCAGAAACAGCCGTTATGAAAGATTGTGCCGACTCGCTAAAGCATGTGAAAAACATCTTTATTGAATATCACGCGTTTCCAGAACAAGCTCAGGAATTAGGAGAAATATTGAATATCATGGCTAACAATGGTTTCAGATATTTTATTAACTCTGCCCAAGACCGTACAAAACCCCTCATCAACCATCGTTATAAAGGCAATGATTTAATGGATTTGCAATTAAACATTTTTGGGTATCGTCCATAATATGAAAATCACGATTTTAAGCACATTTGATACTTTTGGCGGAGCATCTATCGCTGCCTCTCGCCTGAACAAAGCCTTAAATGGCAATGGCTTATTATCAAAAATGCTTGTACAGGACAAAAAAGGAAATGCATCTAATGTTGAAACAATAGCTCCCAATTGGTTTTTAAAGAAAGTTGCCTTAGCCAGATTTGCTTTAGACCGCTACCAGTTTGCTTGGTACGAAAAATCAAAAGCAGTAAGGTTTATCTTTTCTCAGGCAAAGATTGGCGTTGATATTAGTCAACACACATTGATTAAAGAAACAGATATTATCCATTTGCATTGGATAAATTTTGGTTTTCTTTCGCTGAGCTCTATCCAAAAACTTATTGAATCACAAAAGCCTATTGTCTGGACTTTGCATGATATGTGGGTTTTTACGGGAGGCTGTCATTATTCAAGAGACTGTCACAATTATGAAAATAGTTGTGGTAATTGTTTTCAATTTCTCAAAAACTCATCTCCAACCGACTTATCACATCAGGTTTGGCTTGCCAAACAAAAGATTTTTCAAGATGCCAATATTACCATCGTTGCTTGTAGTGATTGGCTAGCAGACATAGCACGTACAAGTACTTTATTACAAGGAAAAAAGATTATATCCATTCCCAATCCGATTGATACCGTTTTGTTTAAGCCTACACCTAAAGCTGTAGCACAATCGCATTTTGAATTGGATAGCAATAAGCGATATATCCTTTTTGCTGCTGCAAAAATCAGTGATGTTCGAAAAGGATTTGTATATTTTAAAGAAGCCTTAGAGATTCTACAAGAGAATTATTTAGTTGATAAAAATACCATTGAATTAATTATTTTTGGACAAGCCCAAACATCCGATTTTGATAACCTTCCATTTAAAGTAAATGTGTTGGGAAAACTGTCAGACTTATCTACGATTGCCTTAGCATATTCAGCAGCATCGGTCTTTGTAGTTTCTTCCTTAGAAGATAACTTACCTAATACCATTATGGAATCTATGGCTTGTGCTACGCCCGTAGTTGGTTTTGCCACAGGAGGTATTCCAGAAATGATTAATCATCAAGAAAATGGCTATTTAGCAACATTCAAATCTGCGGAAGAACTTGCTCAAGGAATTTATTGGACATTATTTCAAGCTGATTATGCTACTGTTTGTGAAAAGGCAAGGCAAAAAGTAGTAAAGCATTATGCCGAAGAAGTAGTTGCCAAACAATATAGAGCCTTATACGAATCATTACAATGAAACTAAGTATTATTACGATAACTTATAATGCTGAAAAATTTCTGACGAGGACAATTGAAAGCATTTTAGCACAAACCAATCAAGATTTTGAGTATATCATCATAGACGGAAAATCTAAGGATAATACTTTGGCTATTGCAAAATCTTATGGCGTAAGAGTAAATCTTTTGGTGTCTGAGCCTGATAAAGGTTTGTACGATGCCATGAATAAAGGTTTGCGACTAGCTACAGGAGATTTCGTATGGTTTATGAATGCGGGGGATGAAATTAATGATAGCAAAGTAGTTTCAATTTTTATGCAGTCTTTGGAAGATACTAAGGCAGATGTATTTTACGGAGATACTTATTTTGTAGAAGAGGATGGAAATATTCAAGGTCTACGCTCAGAGATAACCCCTCATTGTTTGCCTAAAAACCTCAAATGGCAAGATATGAATTTGGGTATGTTGGTATGTCATCAAGCTTTTATAGCCCGTAGAAGCATAGCCCCATTTTATTTAGAAAATAACCTCAGTGCTGATGTTGACTGGGAAATAGAATGTTTAAAAAGAGCTAGAAAGGTACAATACTTGGATACTGTTGTAGCCAAATACTTGGTAGGAGGGATTTCTAACAAGCAATTAAAACGTTCTTTGTTAGACCGCTACGATGTACTCAAAAAACATTTCGGGCAATTTGGTGCCGTTTGGGCTCATGTATTGATTACTATCCGTGGTGTAAAGCTAATCCTTAAAAAGGGAGGGAAGTATTGGTAGGCATTACCAAAAAAGTTCTGGCTTCTAAGGATAATATTTCTTCTTTTTGATAAAATAACAAAGCTCTATCACGTAAGGCATATTTACTGCTTAAAAAGGCATTGCAGGTTTCTATAAGTGACTTGTCTCTACCAAATCTATCTAAAAATGCCTCTACCGTCTTGAGCCAAAACCATGTAAGGGTTTCGTGATAACCTCTTTCAAAGCCGATAGGCCCTCCCACTGAACTATTGAATAGAATAATCCTTTGACGGACTAATAACATTGCCTGTGTAAGATTATATTGACGCAAATACCACACGCCCATTGCTAGATGGGCTTCATGCGTCCAAGCATCTGCTGGTAAGGTACAGGTGTTGAATTTTTCGATTAGGATTTCTATGTCGGATTCGGATTGGAAAAGTTTCATAGGATTTAAACTTTTTACTGGTGACTGAAGTCGCCAGCTAATAGAAATGAAATATATTTATTCAGCTAGCAAATTAATCATTTCAAGGAGTTCATCGTCTATATTTTTAACCTTATGATGATTTTCTTGATTAAAAATATATCTTTTTACTTTTCCTACATTTTGTGGACTTACCGAAAATACTCCATAGCCATCTTGCCATTGAAAATGATTATTCACAAATCCAGATTCATTTATCCATTTAGAAGATTCTCCTTTTAAAACTTTGATTATTTCAGCTACTGTTTGAGTCGATTTCATCTTGAAAAGACAGTGTAAATGGTCTTCCACTCCATTGATTATTTCAAGTTGGATGTTTTTATTATGAGCATGGTTTCTGATATGCTCAAATAGTTTGTACCGAAAAGATTTGTGTAAACAGGGTTCTCGGTGTTTTGTTGTCCAGACAGTATGGACATAGATGTAGATTAAATTTCCTGTCATAGGATAATGTTTTTGAGGTGTATCTTTTACTGGCAAAATAAATTTCTATTAGCGGGCGACTTAAGTCGCCCGCTAATAGAAAAGAGGAATTAAATACCTAAAATTTTCTTATTCAATTCCACATCAGCACCACCACCAGCAAAATCATCAAATACTTTCGATGTTGCCTGAATAATATGTGAATCAATAAATGGAGCACCTTCAGTAGCACCTTGAACAGGGTCTTTAATAGCACATTCCCATTCTAACACCGCCCATCCATCATAACCATATTGTGTTAATTTAGAAAAGATAGAGCCAAAATCAACCTGACCATCGCCTAAAGAACGGAAACGACCAGCACGATTTACCCATGACTGATAACCACCGTAAACACCTTGTTTTCCTGTTGGATTAAACTCAGCATCTTTTACGTGGAACATCTTGATTCGTTCGTGATAGAAATCGATGTATTGTAAATAATCCAAGCATTGCAATACAAAGTGAGATGGGTCGTAAAGTAAGTTAGCACGTTTGTGATTGCCTACTTTTTCTAAGAACATTTCGAACGTAACGCCATCATGCAAATCTTCACCTGGGTGGATTTCGTAGCAAAGGTCAACACCTGCTTCCTCAAAGGCATTCAAAATTGGTAACCAACGGTTTCCTAATTCCGTAAAACCTTGATCAACTAAACCCGCAGGACGTTGGGGCCAAGGATATACTGTGTGCCACATCAAAGCGCCAGAGAAGGTAGCATGAGCATTCAAACCTAAGTTTTGAGAAGCTTTTGCAGCCCACTTCAATTGCTGAACTGCCCACTCTGTACGTGCTTTAGGGTTACCCTTTACTAAATCTGGAGCAAACCCATCGAACATCACATCATAAGCAGGATTTACTGCCACAAGCTGTCCTTGTAAGTGTGTTGAAAGTTCAGTGATTTGGATACCCTTATCAGCCAATTTACCTTTCAGCTCATCACAATACGTTTTTGATTCTGCCGCTAATTGTAAATCAATCGCACGAGTATCCCAAGTAGGAATTTGTACACCTTTGTATCCCAAATCAGCTACCCAAGAAGTAATTGAATCAAGGGTATTAAAAGGTTCTGTATTATCTAAAAATTGAGCTAAAAATATAGCTGGTCCTTTGATTGTTTTCATGGAATTAATTGTGAGTTGTGAATGAGTGAGTTATGAGTCTGAACTCTTTTTTCTCAATAGTTCTCCTGTTGTTTTTCTGGATTTTGATAGAATTTTTAATATTTCATTTCCTTCTTCTATTAAATTTTTCAACTTTATTTCTTGAAAGAAATTAGCGTCAATCGAATATTCTATCCAAAAAATACTTTCATCCAGTTCTTCAATAACAATACTTAATTTGGCAAAAAACTCCCTGTTACTTCTTGCTCTTCTTACAGCCCGATAATTAGCAACAGTCGAAGCAGAGGAGCGAGCTAATTGTCGTGCGATATTTTTGGCAGATAACGATTTTAAAAATAATTCATCACAAACAGGAATACATCTAAGTCCAAAGCTTTTTATTCTTTGGAACATTGTTTCTGCGAATTCTCTATTTGTAAAACTACTTTGCACTTATCTATTGTCTGATTGTGTAGAAACAATAACTTTTATAGTTGTGAATTAGCGTCTTAATGAATTTTTATTCACCATTCACTAACTCACAACTGTATCACTCACTAAATACTAAACCTTCACCCAGCTTTGGCTTCTGTGGCTATCAAGGATTCTTTCGCAGATTAATAGTTCTCTGTAACCGTCTGCAAAAGTAGGATAGTTTGGTTTTTCTGGTTGTTTGCCCTCGGCAATGGCCGCATATACTTCCTTGAATAATTGCTTAGAAGTATCAGGGAAACCCTCGTTGTGTCCGCCCGGGAAAGTCATCAAAGCACTTGCTTCTGGATAAGCTAAAGAAGGGTCACGCATTAATGATTGGTTGTAGCCGTCACGGTTACCAATCCAAAGTTCGTTTGGTGCTTCTGAGTTGAAAGCAAATGTTTTCTTGCCACCAGAAATTTCTAATTTCAATTGGTTTTTGCGTCCCGCTGAAACTTGTGATACCGTTACCGAACCACGATTTCCGTTGTCAAAACGCAATAATACGTTGGCATGGTCTTCAGTAGTAATAGGTACATCAGCATAATCTTCTGGTTGAAGCATTTTACCTGAATAGGTTTCTACTGGCTTCAATGGTTTCTTACGAGTTTTGTGGATAGTATTAAAATCAGCCATTACTTCAACTGTTTTTAAGCCAGTAATATACTCGATAATATCCATTAAGTGCGAACCAATATCAGCAATAGCACGCGAATCACCAGATTTATCTGGTTCTAAACGCCAGTTATAATCTGTTTCGTAAAATAACCAGTCTTGTAAATAAGAGCCGATTACTGAATATACTTCACCTAAATCACCTTTTTCACGCATCGTTTTCATTTGGCGAACCAAAGGATAATAACGCAAGTTAAAGTGAACCGCATTTACCAAGCCAGTTTCAGCAGCTAATGCTACCAATTCTTCTGCTTCGTGTAAATCTTTGGCTAATGGCTTTTCGCAAACAACGTGTTTCCCTGCTAATAAAGCAGCTTTCGATTGCGAATAATGTAAGAAGTTTGGCGTACAGATGTGAACACAAACAATGTCTTCCATTGCTAATAGTTGTTCAAATGTACAAGGACGTTCGATGCCTAATTGTGTAGCCTTGGCAGTAGCTAATTCGATATTTACTTCACAAAGAGCAGTTACTTCCACATTAGGAAGTCTTCTAAGAGCTTCGATGTGCGCGGGTCCAATAAAACCGGTACCGACTACACCAACTTTAATTTTTGACATGAGTTAAATATTTGGATTTGGGGATAATAAATTTATTTTGATTGTTTTATATGTGTGTTTCTCGTGAATATATCCACAAAAAGTACTTTTATTCTTTAGAAATTAAATTGGAAACATCCCAAAGTTGCCACTTTTTCTTTTTGATATTACCTTCATTTTTTTTCAGAAGTGATAGAAAAAGAGATAAACCCAGAGGCTCATTACCATTTGCATGCACCAATACTAAACTTCCCTGCTTTATCAACTGACCTTTAGCAAGCCATGCGTCACTGCCGAGGGGCAATAGTCCATAAGAAAGAATCTGGTCAAAGATAGGCTTACTAGAAACCAAACCCGGAAATCTAAAATATATTGAGGGAACAAGACCGTTTATTAGCATGGCTTGTTCGTTTAAAAATACTTCGTTGGCAATGACTGTTCCTTTTTCAAGTAAGAAATTATCTATCAAAGGTAATTTGGGGTCATAATGATGATTGAAGCTATGATTAACCCAAGTAATCTCTAAATTCCCAGCAGTTTCCTGACCAATCAACCATTTTAAATCATCCTGATGGCTTTTCATCCATAATCCCGTTACGGTAATCGTAATAGGTACAGGACGTTCGGACACTTCAAAACCTTTGATGACACTCGTGAAAAAGTTTCTTGCCAGAGGCTTGGTAGAAGGACATAAATCTACAGTCAAACTAAACCCATTGAGGGTTGAATCACTTTTTTCGATGCCAGCATCTTGCAGTCTATAATCCTTTCCCTTTTCAAAATTCCACGCTTGAATATATTTACTTTTTTGATAGCTTTGCAATACTTCATCCCATTGGAGGGGTTGTACAGCTACATTTTTAACAATACTAGTTTTTAATGTATTAGGGTTAATGCCCAGATACACCACATTACCATTTTGCACCCATTTCCGCACAATCAAACCTTCTGAGTATTTCCCAAAAAACACTTGATAATCAGCAAGCTGAGCCAATGATTTTGTAAAACATACAACTGTAAGCGTAAAAATTAAGCAATATTTCATCTTAAATAGAGATAGATTTTCTTCAATTTCAGATTGCGTTCACACAAAAATAGAAAAGACTTTAAATAAAATTATGTTGTTTTGTCTGTTCAGTTTTATGAATAATTTTCAAATTTACAGAATAAATAATACCCTGCTAATATTTTTTAGAATTAGCAGGGTATATTAATGTATCAAAACGATAAAATGACTTTTCTTCCTTAATAAAGCTAGCCTAGCATACTTCAACCAAAACGCCTAGCTATTACTTTATTTCACCAATATTCCTCTTTTTATTTCTACTCTGTCAGGCAAAATCATGGCTGAAGGATAACTTTCTTTGATGTTTACAAAGTATCTTTCGGCATCCATTCTATTGAGGAAATCGCCAATTTTTACTTTATAAATGGGTTGTTGATAACTAAGGTAAGGGAATATCTCTGGGTAAGTTTGGTAGGTATAAATTTTAGCATCATCAGCCGCTTTTCTATCGTTACCCACATAAATTTGAATGCGGAAACCATTAGCATAGCGTACTCCTTTGTTTCTGACTGAAATTGTATCTAAAATAGCATCCAGTTTCTTATTGATGTGCATGGGTTGTTCTGTTAAATAACCCTTTTTTGACTTATTTTTATCATCACTTAAGGTATCCCCAGCTTCGTTTAGTTTTTTATAATTGGGTAAATATTCCGACAAATCCTCCTCATAAATTTTGTCTAATTTTTTATGAGATGTTTTTGAATTAGAAGCACCCGAGGACGACCCTTTGCTAGAAACTACCTTCGAAGAACAAGCACTTAGAATGACTAAAAATATGTATAAACAAATTGAAAGGAAACGTTGCATATAAAATTGAGTTTTTCAAATAGACTTTTGGTGGCATTAGAAAAGAAGAATTCATCAAAGATACAATTTTTGACAAAAACTTGAAATACCCTTTACTCATTGTAACTTTGTTTGCTGTATTGTACTGAGTTAATCCTGATTTTTTGATTTATAAAAACCCATGAATATTCAACAAAATATTTCTTTAAAACCCTTCAATACTTTTGGTCTGGAAGCTTCTGCACAATATTTCGTTGAAGTAAGTACAGTACAGGATTTAAAAAATATACTTCAAAATCCTGATTTCAAGAAACTTGATAAATTATTCTTAGGCGGAGGAAGCAACCTTTTACTGACTAAAGATTACGAAGGATTAGTAGTAAAAATTGCCTTGAAGGGTATAGAAAAAGTTTTTGAAGATGAAAACCGCATTCATATCCAAGCTGGTGCTGGAGAAATTTGGCATCAATTTGTGATGTATTGTGTTGAAAATAATTATGCAGGCATTGAAAATCTTTCTTTGATTCCCGGTACGGTAGGAGCAGCTCCTATGCAAAATATTGGTGCTTATGGGGTGGAAATAAAAGATGTTTTTCAAGAATTGCAAGCTCTTAATTTAGAGACACTAGAAATTGAAACATTTAACTTAACCGATTGCCAGTTTGGTTACCGCGAAAGTGTTTTTAAACATACTTTAAAGGGTAAATATGTTATTACAGCTGTTACTTTCAAGCTAAACAAAGTACCAACTTTTAAAATAGCCTATGGCGATATTCAGAAAACTTTAGCGGAAATGAATGTCACTGAACTGTCTATCAAAGCTATCAGCGATGCTGTAATAGCTATTCGTAAAAGCAAACTGCCAGACCCTGCTGAAATTGGTAATTCTGGAAGTTTCTTTAAAAACCCAGAAATTCCGCTAACGCAATATCAAAAATTATTGATAGATTTTCCGACATTGCCAAGCTATCCAATTAACCAAACCACGGTAAAAGTACCAGCAGGTTGGTTGATAGAACAGGCAGGTTGGAAGGGCTTTAGAGATGGGCAAATTGGCGTTCATGTTCGTCAGGCTTTGGTTTTAGTAAACTATGGGGGCGGGAATGGAAATGATATTAAAGCCCTTGCCGAAAAAGTACAACAATCAATTGTGGATAAATTTGGTATCAAATTGAGTCCAGAAGTAAATTATATATAACAATATCTCAAAACATGAATATCCCAAAATTAAAACATACCGAAACCAATAATTTTTTCTTAATGGCAGGAAGTTGTGCTATCGAAAGTCGTGATTTAGCCTATGAAATTGCAGAAAAAATTAAAGGACTGACAGACCAGTTTGGTATTCCCTATATTTTTAAAGGGTCGTACCGTAAGGCCAATCGTACTAAATTAGATTCTTTTACAGGGATTGGTGATATTGCTGCTTTAGAGATTTTACAGGAAATTGGTAATCATTACGACTTACCAACGGTGACAGATATTCATGAGTCGCAAGAAGCTGAAATGGCTGCAAAGTATGTAGATGTATTGCAGATACCTGCTTTTTTATGTCGCCAGACAGATTTATTGGCTGCTGCTGCACGTACGGGCAAAGCAGTAAATATCAAAAAAGGACAATTTATGGCAGGTATTTCTATGAAATTTGCGGTTGAAAAAATCCTTCATGAAAACCCTTCAGCACAGGTATTTTTAACAGACCGTGGTAATTCTTTTGGTTATGGCGATTTAGTCGTAGACTACCGTAATATCCCAGAAATGCAAGCACATGGTGTACCTGTAGTGATGGATTGTACACATTCATTACAAAGACCTAATCAAACAACGGGTGTAACGGGTGGACAGCCAAAAATGATTGAAACTATTGCGAAGGCGGCTATTGCTGTAGGGGCAGATGGTATTTTTATCGAAACGCACCCGAATCCTGCTATCGCAAAATCTGATGGGGCAAATATGTTGCCTTTGGATAAATTAGAAGAATTATTAGAAAAATTGGTGAGAGTACGTCAAGCAGTGATTTAAGTGATGAGTTGTGAGTTTTGAGTGATGAGCTAGTGTATTAAAGTGTTGATATGTTGTGATTTATATTAACATTATAACAATGTTTATTTTACATTGACCCTTAATTATTAAATTAGGGATTGTTTGATTATTTTTATCTAAGGTATATAAGTAGAATCATAAGAAGAGCAACGAGTATGGATTACTCTTGCTCTTTTTAGATTAGGTATATTCAATTCATTCAAGTTATTTTGTTTTTCAACGCTTATTCTTCAAAAACAATGTTCGGAAAATCCTTTTTACTAACTTCTATTAGTATTGTTCTTTCTTTGTGTACAGCCTACACAACAGCAACATCTTATGCTTTTGATAACCATCTACAAGAGCCAACCACCAAAACGGCGAAGGACTTTCCAGAGAAGTTTGAAACTGCCTCAAAAGGTCGTTATGAAGCTGATGTAATAAGTACTGCTGCGGGTGAATGGAATTTGGATAATGCCATGATTGGTAGTGCCGAAAACGACTTGAAAAATGGGGAAAAGTCTGTTAGAATGAAAGAGAATGCCAAATTGACGATGAATTTTGATATTATAACAGGTATTCAGCTAGTGAAATTCAAGTATGGCGTTTATGGAGCAGACGAGGAGGCAAGTTTTGAGCTTTGGATTTCAACCAATGCTGGCAAAACTTGGATGAAAATGGGTAAGGCCATAAAAACCAAGGATAAGAAGTTAAAATCAGTATCTTTTGAAGTAAATTTCACCAAGCCAAGTAGGATTGAAATTAGAAAAACAGATGGCACGGACAATCGATTAAATATTGATGATATTAGCATTGTTACTTATTCAACTACTGCTAAACCAACTAATGTTGCGCCTGTTGCCACGACTACAGTTCAAGAACCAGTTACAGTTAATGTAGTTTCTAAGCCTACTCGTGATGATAATTTAGCGTTAGGTAATCCTTCAAAAGCGGTGACTAATACGTCATCCCCTAATAATTATTTATTGTCAAAAAATGCCTACACACTTTCGTACAATAAAAGTAAAAACATTGCCAATTGGGTTTCTTGGCATTTAAGCAAAGCTTGGAAAGGAGATGCTGCTCGCCAAAATAATTTTCGACCAGATAATACTTTACCAACAGGTTGGTATCAAGTTACTCCAAGAGACTACTCGGATGCAGGATTTGATAGAGGTCATTTATGTCCTTCGGATGATCGTGATGGAAGTCCAGAAGAAAACCAAGAAACCTTTTTCATGACAAACATGGTTCCGCAAGCGCCTGAGAATAACCGTGGTATCTGGAAAAATTTAGAAGAATACACGCGGACTTTAATGGACCAAGGCAACGAATTATACATTTTAGCAGGTACTTTAGGTGAAGGCGGAACAGGGACAAACGGAAGTGCTAAAGCAATTGGTAAAAATAATAACATATTGGTGCCAGCATCTATCTGGAAAATAATTGTGGTATTGCCTGTTGGGGATAAAGATGTGGCTCGTATCAATGCTAAAACTAGGATAATTGCTGTAAATATGCCCAATCAGAATGCGATAGGGGCAGACGACTGGAAAAAATATAGAACCTCTGTCGATGAATTAGAACGCTTGACGGGCTATGATTTTCTGTCTAATGTTCCAACGAGTGTTCAGGCAGTCATTGAAGCAGGAGTTGATAAATAATAAGCATTATTCTATTACAGTAATAAAATGCCAAAAATCACATTAGAAACCATCATACAATCAGATATTGAAATCTGTTTTGATTTATCTAGGAGCATAGATTTACACAAAATTTCTACTGCTCATACGAATGAAAATGCGATTGATGGCACAACTACAGGTCTTATTAATATAGGGGAGTCCGTGACGTGGGAGGCAAAACATTTTGGTATTAAACAAAAATTGACATCAATCATAACAGCATTTAGTTATCCGAATCATTTTAGAGACGAACAACTTAAAGGGATTTTTAAATCATTTGTTCATGATCACTTTTTTGAGGTAAAAGAGGAAAACGTTATGATGAAAGATGTTTTCACCTTTGAATCTCCTTGTGGAATATTGGGCGAAATTGTTAATAAGATAATCCTTACAAAGTACCTTACTAAATTACTGGAAGATAGAAATAAAGTTATTAAAGAATACGCTGAAACAGATTTGTGGAAATTAGTGTTGAATAAAGACGAATATTAAAATCTGTTTTATAAGTCCCTCTGAATAAATAAAATAATTTAAGTTTTTTTAAGAAAAATTAAGGGGAAAAGTCTTTTAAATTGTCGTGATTTTAACAATTTAAGAATTAATTTTGCGTTTGTATTTAATTGAGAAAATTATATCTCATTATTGCCATTGTTATATGAAACGATTTATACTTTTAACCACCATAATATGCGGTTCATCTTTGGGTGTTACTGCCCAAACTGTTGATAGCCTGAAGTTTATTACAATTACGCCGACTGGTGCAATAAGAAATGTAAATTGGTTAGAAAAAAATACAATAGGCGAAATAGGCGTTGAATTAAAGCTTAAACCAACTAAAAAATTAAACGTTAGTTTTGGCACAGCTATTTTTAAAACAATAGGCCAGAGCATCATCAACCCCTCACCACCGCTTGCTTTTACTTCTGTTTTTGATAAACCTGGAAGTGGTAGCTTTCTTTCTTCTTCTCCTAAAACAGCCTATAGTGGAGGTTTTATCAATGTAGACGTAGGAGTTCCTTTTAAACTAAGTGATAGCTCTCATGTTTCTATTGAGCCTTTCTTAGGACTTGAAGCTAAAATATGGGGACGTTCTACCGATTATGGTACAGAGACCAGTCCTTTGCTAGTTGAAGAAAAATACAAATTTCTCTCTCCCTCTTTCGGAGCTAAGTTGAATTATGCTACTAAATCTAAAGTGAAACTTACTTTAAGAATATCAGGTAGCTATCCACTTATCTCAAAATTGAAATTGGATGAAAAGAATCTTAACTTGCCCAATGCAGAATTAGACTTAAAAAGACAATTATCTCCATCCGTAGAAATTGGGGCAAAAATCAAAAAGCTAACGATTAAGCTTCGTTATGAACGAATCAATTTTGGTTCGTCAGATTCTTTAAGAGGTTTTGCTGCACCTGCTTCAAAAGCCAATGTGTCTGGCGTTTCGGTTAGTTATGATTTCTAGCTGTTTTAGCTTTAAGCTATCAGCAATGAGCTTTTTTATTAAAAATAATAAGATATTAAAATAGCGTTTACCCATGAGTCTAAACGCTCATAGCTCATAGCTCATAGCTCATAGCTCATAGCTCATAGCTAGTTCTGCGTTCCCTGCTTAATCGCCTCATAATCAGTTTTCAAGCGACCCATTTCTCTAGCAATAAATGTTTGCAATTGTGTATTAAATGTCTTTTTGTCTTCCTCGTTCAAAGAAGCATAAAAATCTTTTAATTCTTGATTGATAGCGGCACGTTCCTCTGCTGAAGCAGCATTAATTGAACGCATGTGATATTGTTTGAAATTAAAATCCATGAATATTAATTTGAGAATTTGAGAATTGTTGATTTGAAATAGTCAAAACCAACAATTCTGAAACGAATTAGCTTAATTTTTTCGAACTACAAAGTTAGAATATTCACTGTAAATAAAGGAGAATATTGAACGATGATTTCGAAACAGAGGTATTCCTTACCCCAAATATGAAGCCTAAATACTCCTCTTATTGCTCCTAAACCAAAAGAAAAGCTAGAACCTCTCTCTTTAAAGCTTAATGCTGATAAATTTTGTTGTAAATTGCAGGCTAATTCAGAAAATGGCTAAAAATATATCTTGTATCATCTTTTGAATAAAGGGCTGACGCTTATTTAGATAACAGCTTGCTATTAACCGACAATCCGTGCTAAAGCACACATAATTTCCCACTGAATTTGGGTTCGTTGAAATGAAAACTAAAACATTACGTAAGAATAAAGTAAATATAGTAACACTGGGTTGTAGTAAAAACCTAGTGGATTCAGAAGTAATTTATACGCAATTAAAAGGCAATGGTATGAATGTTACGCATGAGTCTAAAAAGGACGATGCCAACGTTGTAATTGTAAATACTTGTGGATTTATTGATAATGCCAAACAAGAATCTATTGATACTATTTTAAGATATGTTGATGCCAAAGAGTCAGGCATTATCGATAAATTATATGTAACTGGTTGTTTGTCACACCGTTATAAAGATGAATTAGAAGCTGAAATTCCTATGGTTGATGCTTTCTTTGGTACAAATGAATTGCCACGTTTACTAAAAACATTAAAGGCAGATTATAAGCATGAATTAATTGGCGAACGTTTATTGACTACGCCAACACACTATGCTTATTTGAAAATTGCCGAAGGTTGCGACCGCCCATGTTCTTTCTGTGCTATTCCTTTAATGCGTGGTGGACACGTTTCTCGTTCTATCGAAGACTTAGTAATTGAAGCTAGATCATTGGTAAAACGTGGTACAAAAGAATTGATTTTAATTGCCCAAGATTTAACCTACTACGGATTAGATATTTACAAAAAGCGTAATCTTTCTGAATTATTAGAACAATTTGCTGATATTGAAGGGCTTGATTGGATTCGTTTACAATATGCTTATCCAGCAGGCTTCCCAATGGATGTATTGGATACGATGGCGAAATATCCAAACATCTGTAAATACTTGGATATGCCTTTGCAAAGTGGCTCAACAGAAGTATTGAAGCGAATGCGTAGAGGAATTACCCGTGAAAAAACCGAAGATTTAATCAATATTATTCGTGATAAAGTGCCTGGAATTGCTTTAAGGACGACTTTGATTTCAGGACACCCAGGTGAAACAGAAGCTGATTTTGAAGAAACATATCAGTTTGTCGAGAAAATGCGTTTCGACCGTTTGGGTGTATTTACTTATTCGCATGAAGACGATACACACTCACATTCTTTTGAAGATGATGTACCTGCCGAAGTAAAACAAGAACGTGCTGATGAGATAATGGCTTTGCAACAGGATATTTCGATGGAATTGAATCAGCAGAGAATCGGGAATACTTATAAAGTATTGTTTGATAGAAAAGAGGGAGGATACTTTATCGGAAGAACACAATTTGATTCGCCAGAGGTAGATAATGAAGTATTAGTTCCCGCAAGCCAATATGTACGTTTGGGCGATTTTGCTAATGTAAAAGTAAATCGTGCAGAAGAATTTGATTTGTACGGGGAAGTGGTTTTATAATTTGAAAATTTGGAGATTTGAAGATTTGAAAATATTATAAAGTATGGATGTTTGATTTTTATCATCTTTCCTCGCATTTACAATTTTCAAATTTTCAAATCCTCAAATTTTCAAATCAATTCTTTATCCTACCAAGTTACGATAGTCTTCACGAGATTTGATGATGATTTGGTGAGCAACATCTGCACCATATACCTCATCAATATCAACCGCTACTTGCTCTTCACCTGGAATATTTTTATACGTCAAGAAATAGTGAACCAAACGATCAATAATTGGTTTTGGGCATTGAGAAATGTCTGTCCAGCTTCCATACAATGAATCGCCTTTCAATACCGCAATAATTTTATCATCAGCTTCTCCTTTATCAATCATTCTGATTCCACCGATTGGAATAGCCTGACAGATGATATCTCCATGCGTAATAGTACGTTCAGAAAGCACCAAAATATCTAATGGGTCACCATCGCCAGATTCAATCACTTTTCCTGATTGCTCACGAGCAAACTCTGCTGTGTGTTCTCCACAATAAGTCTGAGGAAGGAACCCATACAAGGCAGGAACGATGTTAGAGAATTTTTGAGGACGGTCAATTTTCAAATAACCAGTCTCTTTGTCGATTTCATACTTTACAGTATCAGTCGATACAATTTCGATGAAAGCAGTCACTACTTTCGGCATGCCGTCTCCAATCTGGATACCATGCCACGGATGGGCTTTATAAAAGTTTCTTTGCATACTAATGGGTTGGTAGTGGATGGATGGTGGTGTGTGAGGAATACCTGTTTTAATCACTTTCTCAACCGGCTTTTTAACTCTTGGTTTTTTTTTCATACCACGCTCGAATCGGCACTTACTACTTTTTTGAAATTTTGTAATATTTGTTCTTGTAAAACTTCAACAGGTTGCGTTAAATAGGTTGAAGCATGGGCAAATATAGTCGAAATAAAACAAAATTTGTCGTCTGTTTCTAAAAATAACTGTTCAATTGGAATAGATGAAATGTTTTTACTAGCGTTCGATTGAGAATTCAGTAAGGCACTTCCTAAGGAAATATAAAATTGATGCTGAACCAGTTGAGTACAAATCTGGGGATTATTATTAAACCCATGAACAATGAGTGGAACTTGGGGCTTTAATCTCTTTTTCAAAGCGATTAATTCCGAAAATGCCTTGACACAATGGATAATGACGGGTTTCTGTAAAGTTTCAGCCAAATGTATTTGCCGAATAAAAACCTCCTCTTGGATATTGATATTCAGTTCAATCAATCTATCTAGCCCACATTCGCCAATGGCTAATACATTGGGGTGCTTTGCTAATTGTGCTAATTCCTCAAAATCCTTGTCTATATTTTCTTTTTTTATGTACCACGGATGTAAACCTACCGAAAACTTTCCCTTAGATAAATCTAGCCAACCCGAGTCTGTTTGAGCATTTACAACAGATAGCGTATCCTTTTCTTCGGAAAAATGGTGAGTATGGATATTAATACAGGTTGGCATTTGAAAAATTGAGAAGGATTAATTATGCAGAAAGTAAAAAATAATCTCTGTAAATCTGCGAAAACAATCAGCGTGAATCTGTGGGTAAAAATACTATATAAATACAAGAGAATACATAAAAACCCAATGCTTCCCAAGCCTGTTTTTTGGTAAAAATACTATATAAATACAAGAGAATACCCATTTTTTACATGTAATCAATACATTCTATTTCAAAGAAGGGTAAGCATTCCCAATTTTTCATTTAACAACGAAGAAAGAAAAAATAAACCTTTTCCGTAACTTTGCAGGAAGATTTGGAAATGCAAATCACATACATAACCAAACGACGTATTTCGTCGCATTCAGAAAACTCAGAAAATGATTTATCCTATAGTTGCTTACGGTGATTCCGTGCTTAGAAAAGTTGCCGTTGATATAGAAAAAGGCTCGATTGATGTAAAGAAGTTATCAGAAGATATGTTTGAAACCATGTACAATGCTTCTGGTGTAGGCTTGGCTGCTCCGCAGATTGGTCTAGCTATCAGAATGTTTGTAGTAGATGGTCGTCCTTTTAATGAAGGAGAAGATTTAGACGAAAGAGATAAAGATCCATCATTGGTGGATTTCAAAAAAGTATTTATCAATGCCGAAATCTTGGATGAGGATGGAGACGAATGGGCTTTTGAAGAAGGATGTCTGTCTATTCCAAATATCAGAGAAGACGTATATCGTCCAGAATTTGTTAAAATTAAATACCTAGATGTTGATTTTAAGGAGCATATCGAAGAATTTGAAGGCTTAGCTGCCCGTATTATTCAACATGAATACGACCATATTGATGGCGTACTTTTTACAGACCATTTAAGCCCTGTAAAGAAGAGAATGTTGAAAAATAAACTTGCTAATATTACAAAGGGTAATGTGAAAGTGGATTATAAGATGAAGTTTCCTAAGTAATCAAGTAGTGAGTTAAGAATTGTGAGTTGTGAATAACAAGCTGTCATTGCCTCTATTCAGTGTTTATTTTATATAGATTACTTAAATTAACAAACATTAGTCATCCCGAATTTTAAAATCACAAAAAAAGCGGTCTAAATTAGTTTTTAGACCGCTTTTTTGTGATTGATGTTCCCCGAATTCCTACTGTTTGAGCGGAGCGAGTTTAGGAATTCTTGATTTTTTTTGTTACTTTTTGCATCAAGGCAAAAAGTAAGGACGAGTATAAATCCAAAAGTCTTTGAAATCTTATGAAACTCACTATTTAGTTAGAAAATTCGGGATGACTCATGTTTTTTATTTATAATAGTTGCCTGTATCATTTCAAAAAATGGGCTTTCCTAATACAGAACAGGATTATTTATTGATTAGTTTTTGTTAATTTGTTAAAAACAATCAGCTTTTCATCCTTAATCATCCTGTAATGAGAAAAATATTTATTCTCCTCTTCGTCAGTTTTCAATTGTTGGCTCAAAAGCCAGTTGTTCTTCCAAGAAGTACGCCCGAAGCAGAAGGCGTTTCATCTGAAGCCATTATTAATTTTCTGGATGCTGCTTCAAAGAGCAAACACGAATTTCATAGTTTTATGATGCTTCGTCATGGTAAAGTAGTGGCCGAATCTTGGTGGAATCCTTATGCCAATGATTTAAAACATACGATGTATTCGGTCAGTAAAAGTTTTACGGCTACCGCTGTAGGCTTTGCGGTAACAGAAAAAAAATTGAGTGTGGATGATAAAGTAATCTCTTTTTTCCCAGAAGATTTACCAACACAAATTAGTCCATATCTAGCAGAGCTAAAAATAAAAGATTTACTGACCATGAGCGTCGGACACGCAACTGACCCTACAGGCGAAATTGCTGGCAAAAATGAAAACTGGGTAAAAGCTTTCCTACGTACACCTATTGCCAATAAACCGGGGTCTAAATTTTTGTATAATTCAACGGCTACGTATATGCTATCAGCTATTGTACAGAAAGTAACAGGGCAGAAAGTCATTGATTACTTAAAGCCAAGACTTTTTGAACCTTTAGGCATTAGTGGAATAGATTGGGAAGTGGACCCTAAAGGCATCAATACGGGTGGTTGGGGATTGCGCCTCAAAACAGAGGATATGGCTAAATTCGGTCAATTATTTCTACAAAAAGGAATGTGGAAAGGAAAGCAGGTCTTGCCAGCATCATGGGTTGAGGAGGCGTCGACCATGAAAATAATGCAAGACCCTAATGCCACACAAGCTAAAAAAGACTCTAGTGATTGGTTACAAGGATACTGCTATCAAATGTGGCGTTGTAGAAACAATGGTTTTAGGGGTGATGGAGCCAATGGACAGTTTATCATTGTTTTACCAGAACAAGATGCCGTAATCATTGTTACAGCCGAAGCACCCGATATGCAAGGCGAATTTAATCTTATTTGGAAATATCTTTTACCTGCTTTCAAAGCCAAAAAATTGCCAGCTAATCCTACGATGTTAGCTAAACTGAAAGAAAAAGCAGGGTCTTTGGCATTGGCCATCCCTAATAAAAGTAATAGTTCTGGTATAGAAGCGAAGGTTTCGGGCAAAACATTTGGGATGATTACGGGTGATAGAAGCTTTGAAAATATACAATTTAATTTCAGTGACGGTATTTGTAAGGTAACTTTTAAGACTGATTCTGCTACTCATCTAATTCCTTTTGGTGCTGGAAAATGGGAATTGTCTGAAACGACCAAATTTGGACCCTATTTAGTAGCAGGAGCAAAAGCCAATAGGGTAGGATTGCCAGCCTTCAAAGTAGCAGGAAGCTATACATGGAAAGATGAAAATACCTTGATATTGACGCTACGCTATATCGAAAGTCCGCATACTGAAACCATCGTTTGTAGTTTTGATGGCGAAAGTGTATCAGTTGATTTTCAAAGCATATTTACCATTAACCGAAAAAGAAGTATCTCTAAAGGCATTTTATTTAATAGTAAAGCGAATGCACCTAAGTTAATCATCAGAGGTGATGATATGGGTTATTCACATTCAGGCAATGAAGCATTGATAAAATCTTATAGAGAAGGTATCGAAACATCCATTGAAGTGATTGTAGCGTCGCCGTGGTTTCCAGAAGCTGTGAAATTATTGGCTGAAAATAAAACTGTGGACGTAGGATTGCATTTTGCCATTACCAGCGAGTGGGATAATGTAAAATGGAGACCCCTCACTGAGGCAAAAAGCTTACGAAATGAGGATGGATATTTTTACCCAATGCTTTCTCATAATAATAATTACCCTAAACAAGCGGTATTGGACAACGATTGGAAGCTTGAAGACATTGAAAAGGAACTAAGAGCTCAAATTGAAATGGCATTGAAATATATTCCACGATTGAGTCACGTTTCTGGTCACATGGGTAGCACAGGCTTTACTCAGGAAGTAAAAAACATGGCAAGACGTATAGCCAAAGAGTATAAGCTGACGATGGTAGATGTAGACTCGATGAAGGATATTAATGTGGCTTATACTGGTTTTGACTTTAATAATAAAAGCACTGAGGATAGGATTGAAGCCTTTATTGCCATGCTGGATAAACTAGAAGACGGCAAAACCTATGTGTTTGTGGAACATCCTGGGCTTGATAATGACGAACTTCGTGCTATATACCATATCGGTTATGAGGATGTAGCCAAAGGTCGCCAAGATGTAACCACTATTTTTACAAGTGAAAAAGTAAAGACAGTGATACTAAAAAAAGGAATACAATTGGTAAGTTATAAAGACGTAATTGAGGGAAAAAAATAAATAATAATCAGGATTAATTTCCCTATATATACGATTTTAGCATCAATAAGGTACACTTTTACGCTAAAAAGATTCAACTTTGAAACTGATTTAGCCTAGTATGGCTTATTAAAGTATAAGAATCGTATTGAATGAAAAATATTATTATAGGGTTGATTTTTGCAATGCTTTGGGCATCAGCATCAGCAGCCACCAAAATAGGGCTTTTATCAGCCCAACCTTTCGTAATCGGTAGTTGTAGATTTTTCTTGGCAGGCATTTTAATGTTAGGTTATAGTCACATTGTCAAGAAAAATCCCCTACCAAATACCCAAGAGTGGAAAAAAATCGCCATTTATGGTTTTTTGAATGTCACGGTATATTTAGGATGTTTTGTTGTAGCACTCAAACATGTGTCAGCAGGCATCGGAAGCTTGGCTGTGGCCACAAATCCACTTATTATTAGTGTTTTATCTGCCTTTTGGCTTGGGCGGTCTGTAAAAAGAACAGAAGTTTTTGGTTTAATACTGGGTATTTCAGGGGTAGCCATTGCTACTTACCCACTTTTGCAACAGAGTTTTGCCGATGTTGAGGGATTACTCATTCTTTCAGTCAGTATGATAGCCTATTCAGTAGGGACGGTTTATTATTCCGCTCAAACATGGCATTTATCCTTATCTACCATTAATGCTTGGCAAGTATTAATAGGAGGGTTTTTCCTATTGCCAATTACTTATTTCTTTATTGACTGGTCGCAGAATGTATATGACTTTAAATTTACGATGTCTGTACTTTGGTTGGCTATTCCTGTATCCATCGGTGCAGTACAATTGTGGTTATATCTCCTCAAAATAGACCCCATAAAAGCCTCACTTTGGCTTTTCCTCAATCCAATTTTTGGTTTTATTTATGCATCATTGATTTTAGATGAACCTATTACCAGTTATACTTATATCGGAACGTCGTTAGTGATTGTTGGGTTATATTTAGCCCAGCGTGATAAACTAAATGCTTGAATTAATTGCCTAATTAGCTATTTTCTTGTATTTTGGTATAAATATTCCTTAATACTTTATGATCATATCTGCCTTACTCTTAAGAAATCTTCTAAAAATACTTTTTGCCTCGGTTTCCTTATTTGCTTGTAATTTGATTGATAATACATCAAATCTGTTTAAAAATGACTCTTGGCAAGATTTAACTTGTGATACAACTCAGTATGTAGATCAGTTGAGGGTGTATACACTTACCCAACCATTCTATTTAGCAGATACTTTGCTGAAACAAAATCTGAAAGCAAGGAATATTTATGTCGCCTTTGTCGACACATTGGGCAATATTCAGGCTACTGCGCTAAAGGCAGGAGATGATGATGAAGATTCGGAAATTATCAATATGACGGGTTTCCCTGACTTGAATATTACTTGGCAAGAACAAGCTTATCTGTGGGCATTAGTAAAACAGCCTAGTTATTTATATAACCGATGGGAAAATATGCTTGGCGACGAACGTAAAACTTTTCTTGAAAAAAGAGATTCTGTATTGTCTATCATGAAACGGAAGTATCGCTCTATCAAAGTAGTTTCTGATTTGCGTTCTACAAGCCGTCAATTACATTATTTAGGGAAAAACAAAACGGCTACGCCAGTTTCAATGCACAATTTCGGTCTAGCCGCTGATTTTGCGATTTATAATCGCAAAGGACGGATGTCGAATAACTTAGTTTTTTATCGTCCTTTAGATAGCCTAACAGAAGCATTTGGTCTTACTTGGGGAGGTAATTTTGTGGGTTTTATCGATTCAGGGCATATACAGTTGTATAAAAACGGAGCGGAATTACTAAGAAAATATCCTGATTTAGTATTTGAATTTGAGCCTTTCAGACCAATGTACAACACATGGATGAACAAAATGATAGGCTGGGGCAAAGAAGAAAAAGCAGGGGATACGAAGGAACTATTGCAGGAACTGAATAAACTAAAGCAAGATAAACCATGCCAATGTATAGATAGTCAAAGTGAGTTGCCCAATATTTTGATTGATAAAATACAATTACAATTGGCAACTTCGGATGGCTATCAGACAGAAAACGATTTATTATTGATTGGGGATTTATCTTCACAAACTGTAAGTTTAATTACGGCCAAAAGTAAAATTGCTTATCCTTTGGGTTTGTGGAAGTAGGGTTATTCAGGTTTAGAGATTAAACGGTAATAAAATATATTGAGGTTTAGAGAATATTAAGGTTTAGAGATTAAACAGAGGTAGAAAATAATTGGCAATAAGGGAATATCCTATGCCAATCATAGTAAAATATATTCTTACAAAGAAAGAGATTTCTCGATTTTAGTGAAATCCAAAGGCTTTTCTATAAATGAATCTGCACCTACACTCGTAGCAATTTCAAATAAATTCCCCATCGCACTAATCATAATAATTTTAGACTCGGGTGAAATAGATTTTATCTCTTTTACACGGTCAATTCCGTACCCATCTGGCAAATTGTTATCTAAGAACAACCAGTTGGGTTTTACTTCCAAAGCTTTTCCAATCCCTTCTTGGAGTGTCAAAGCATAAAATGAGGAAATACCTTTTCTTTTAAGAAAGTGTTTTAATAAAAGGCAGGTGTCTTTTTCATCATCGATAATTAAAGCTACATTTTTCATGGCATTTGGCAGTCCAAATTTTAGTCTTGTCAGCCTTTAAAACACTAATGGTTATAGGAAACAGCATAAGATTTATGTTGAACTTTTTAAGTTTTACATATATGTTGAAACATTAATAAAAAATCATGCCAGTGTAAAATAGAGATTATTAAAGCCAAAAGATAAATTCCACAATTTGAGGATTGTGTACCTCAAAACTATCCAAAAAAATAAGCATTTGATTGAGGTATGAAAATTTTAAGATGAGAAAGAAGAATAACGTCTTTATAGCTTTTACTATAGTCTATAAGACGAAGATATTAAAGATTCACACTAAAACAATTTTTATCATGTCAAACAACGCAAAAATTATTGTTGGAATTGCAGCGGCCGCAGCGGTTGGTGCAGCAATTGGGTTAGTATTCGCTCCTGAAAAAGGTTCTGATTTAAGAAAAATTGTAAAGAAAAATGCTAACACTTGGGCTGATGAATTATTAAGCATGATTCAGACAAGAGGAAATCAAGCTAAAGCCTTAGTTGAAGATGCTGAAAGCAGAGCTAAAAGTTGGAAGAACAAAGCTAAAGACGAATTTGAGCAAATAGCAGATAATACTGTTAACACTGTTAAGACGGCACAAAGAGATGTAGCAGGAGCTTAGTAGGATGTGAGCTGACCAAAAAAATACCTTTGGTAATTCCTTTTGGTCAGCTCGAACTTATTTAGGAGATGTAATGCCATCGCATTACTTGTCAATTATTATCTCTAATCAAGTTTTACTCAATAAAATTATGACAGTTTTCGAACAAGTTAAAGATACTTCTGAAGACATCTTTGAACACGCTAAAGAATATATTGAGGCTCAGTGGAAGTTAGGTGTATTGAACGCGTCTTATAAAGCGGCAGATGGCATTACTAGTGCTGCTACAGCTTTGATTTTTATCGTAATAGGTATGATTGTATTATTGTTTATGAGTTTTTCTCTGGCGTTTTTTATTGGGCAACACTTCAATAGTTTCGCTCTTGGTTTTTTATACGTCGGAATTTTATATGTTGTGGTAGCTATTTTATTGTGGCTTTTGAAAGATAAGTATATAAAAGTGCCTTTAATAAATTCTTTTTTAAAGAAATTTTCTAGCGGAGATGAAAATACAAAACATTGAACAATATAGAGCTGAAAAGCTACGTCTTGAAAACCAAATAGTTGTTTCTAAAGCTCAACTAAGCCAGAGTTTTGAAAATCTTAAAGCTGAAATAAACCCAGTTCGTCAGATTGCAGGTGCTTCTCAACAACTATTTGCTCAGAGTAATAAAAATAATGCACTAGTCAGTTTTGGGCTTAATATAGGCGTAGATGCCATATTGAGGAATTTAGTGTTGCGCAAAGCATCATGGATTACTCGTTTGGTCGTTCCTTTTTTTGCTAAGAATCTGTTAAGTAATTACGTGGCCAACCACAAAGGCAATTTGGTGGAGGAGTCTGTTACATGGATTAAGGAAAAAGTAGCTCCAGCACATAAAGCCATAGAAATTCCATCAAGGCCTCGAAGAGGTTTGTTAGAAAAAGCATTGATGTGGGTAAAGGATGTTACTAGTGAAAAGCCTGAACCTGTGTTAAGAACAATATCAATAGATAACGTACCAATAAAAAAGAATAATCACCACGTAAGGAAAACTGTTTAGCTATTGACAGAAGGAAGTGTCGCGATTTCTAGCCAAAACTTTGTGAGGACTGTAATAATATCAGTAAGCTCAGTAAACGAGTTTGGTTTAACGATGTATGCATTGGCTCCATAAGAATAGCATAAGTTGATATCTTCTTGGGCCTTTGATGTTGTCAATATTATTACTGGTATATTTTTTAATAATGGATTTGCTTTTATTTCTTTAAGCGTTTCACGACCATCTTTTTTGGGCATATTCAAGTCCAAAATAAGGACTGAAGGCCTTGGAAATTCATGCTTATCAGAAAATTGACCTTCATTTTTTAAATACTCCAATACCTCTATACCATTTTCAACAAATTGAATAGGGATGTGTGATGCACAGTCATCAAAAGCAGATTTTACTAAAAACTTATCATCGTCATCGTCGTCAGCAATTAAGATTTCGTATCTTTTTTTCATTTTATAAATTATTAAGCAGTAATTGGGAAATAAATACTAAAAGTTGCTCCATCATACGATTTGCCCTCGGCAAAAATAAAACCGTTGTGATTATTCATCACTCTTCTGCAAATCGCTAAGCCAACTCCAGTACCCTGATAGGCATTGCGGTTATGTAATCGCTGGAAAATTACGAAAATTTTCTCACAATATTCCTCTTCAAAACCAATTCCGTTATCCTGTACTGTAATTTTATGGAAAAAACGGTCTTCATGCACGCTTGAGAGTTGTGCAATGCTAGTTCCTTGGACAGTAGAATATTCAATATTTATTTGAGGACGAACCCCTTCTTTAGTATATTTTAATGAGTTGCTGATAATATTTAAAAAAAGCTGTCTCATTTGAAAACTATAAACTTTTATTTCTGGCAATTTAGCAATTGAGAAAGTTGCATTTTTTTGATTAATTACTTCTGAAAAATCACTCAAAACATCCTCAATAATTTTATTTAAATTAACATTCCCCAGTTCCTGTCTTTTAGGGCTTACCAATCTTGAAAAATTCAATAAGTCATCTATCAATATTTGCATACGGGTAGCCGATGCCGAAATCTTATCAAGTGTTTCCTGGCCATCTTCGTTTAAGAACATTTTTTGTCGTACCAATAGTTTATCACAAAAAGCCCTGATTTTTCTGAGGGGCTCTTGCAAATCATGGGATGCCACATAAGCAAATTGTTCTAATTCACTATTGGAACGATTGAGCTCTTCAATTTTATTTTCCAAGGCACGTTGAAACTTAAATCGATTTTTAAGTTCTGAATAGATTAAGTAAAATGAAATAAATAGCAATGTAAAAGAGGCAACCGCAAGCATGATTTGATAAATGGGTAATAGCGACTGCCCATGAGTCTTTGAACGTACCCTAGTGTCAAGCAGAGATTTTTCATTGCTTTGAAAAGTAGTAATCCATATCCTCAGATTATCCATGGCTTCTCTACCTTTTTCAAACACGCTCATCTCTATAGGTTGATTGTTGCTTACGGTATTAATGCTATAATCTACATACTTTATTTTCTCTTTAACCATCCCCTCTATTTTATACAAACTTCTTAGTTGCACTGGATTATCAGCTACTAGTAATTTAAGGGTATCTATCCTTGCAAAAACCTTTGATTTACCCTCTCTATACGTCTCCAGATGAGTGGCATTTCCACTGATAATATACCCTCGCTGACCCGTCTCAATATCTTTCATAGAAGAGATAAGTTCTTCGCTCAACCATAGTACAGATTGGGTATGTTCCACTAGTTGTGCATACTCTTTATTTAAAGAAATTTGTTCAAAAGAAATCCAAGATAGACCACCTAACATAAAGGCAAATCCTATAAATGAAGCTATGATGAATTGTAGGGTCTGAGATTTTTGCATAGTTAACAACCTGTTATAACTTATAACAAATTTTTAAATAAAGAGTTATGAAAACTGAAAAATAACTTCAATAATTTTTTTAATAAATTAAAAGCGTTTCTACAAACTGTGGAATATTTTTCACAACTTGTGCAAAAGTATCTCGAGCCAATAAGTCCCAAAATAGTTTTATACTTTTTTAGAATATTTATATTTAATATTTATACTTATTTAACTCGCTGATAATCAATTAATTGGTTGTTTTATTTATAACTTTTCTAAAAAAAATAAATAAAAACAAATTTACGGCTCATTAATTGAAAATAGGTAGTCGTCACTCCTAAAAACCATATCACCATGATGAATTTATCTCAGAGCCAGAGACAGACTTTCAAAATTACGCCTTTGCAAATACAAATGCTTAATTTTTTGCAATTATCAACACTTGAGTTGGAAGAACGTATCAAAAATGAGTTGGAAGAAAACCCCTTGTTAGAAGAAGGAGCTGTAGCTAATGAGGACTCTTCAGAGGATTTTGATAAAGATGGCGAAGTAGATGATTTTCAAAGTATTGTTAAACCCGACAATGACTATGCCGACTGGGATGAGTATGCCCATGACGATATTCCTGATTATAAAACAAAGGTAAATAATCATAGTGAGGACGACGAACTATATAGCTTGCCCATCGCACAAAATACCGACTGGCGAGATGAATTAAAAAGTCAAGTTCATTTTTTACCATTAAATGAAAAGCAATCTGTTTTAATAGATTATATCATTGATTCTTTAACAGATGAGGGATTTTTGACTTACTCATCAGAGGAAATAGCAGATGATTTTTCTTTTGCTAATGGGCTTTTTGTAGATACCAGCGATGTAGAACAATTACTAAAGGTATTGAGAATGATGGAGCCTGTAGGCATTGCTTCGGCAGATTTGCAGGAGTGCTTGATGAGACAGCTTCAATATAAAAAAGAAAGAGGACAAGACGTATCTTTAGCGATTGATATTGTAGCGTTTAATATGGACGAATTGGCGGTGCGTAATTATGAAAAAATTATGCGTTTAAGAGAAGTAAGTTCTGATGAATTGAAAGCTGCCCTCGCACAAATTACTGCCTTAAATGCTAAGCCTGTGATTGATGGAGAAACATCTTCTATTGCTGTAAAAGACAATATCATTCCAGACTATATTATTACTTATGAAACCAATATGTATGGAGATACTCAGATAGATATCGCCTTAAATAATAGTAGAATTCCGTCCTTGAAAATTAATCAGGATTTTGCCAATGCTATCACTTCAAATAAAGATAAAGCGGCAAATCAGTACATAAGCAATAAAATAAGCTCGGCTAACTGGCTTATTGAAGCAATTCAACAAAGAGAAATGACGATGCTCAAAACGATGCAGTCGATTGTTTATCTTCAAAAAGATTTCTTTAAAAACGGAGATGTTAGCAGTTTACGCCCAATGATTTTGAAAGACGTTGCTACTCAAATTAGCATGGATATTTCAACTATTTCAAGGGTAACAAGTGGTAAGTATGCTCAGACACCTTTTGGAATTATTAATTTAAAAGATCTTTTTTCGGAAGGAATTCGTATGGATTCTGGAGGGGAAGTTTCAAACCGTGAGATTCAGCAGGCTATTGCTAATTTAATATCGAATGAAAATAAGAAAAACCCATTTAATGATTTTCAATTAATGGAATTATTAGCACAACAGGGATACAATATTGCAAGAAGAACTGTAGCTAAATATCGTGAAAACTTGAATATTTCTTCGGCACAACTAAGAAGACAACTATAATAAACTAGAGATTCTAATAATTAAGAAGTACACACACTATCTATCTTAATATTACTTTTTATCTCTTTACTTAACAATAGAACTATGCAACGGATTTTAGTAATTGACGATGATATTGATATATGCTTACTACTTCGTCGTTTTTTGACAAAAAACAATTATGAAGTAGCCATTGCGCATGATGGTAATACTGGGTTGAATTTATTACAGGAGTTCAGACCAGATTTAATCATGACTGACTTTAGATTGGGCGATACTGATGGTAGTACGATACTCGTGAAAATCAAAGAGAAATTTCCCTTTGTACCTGTATTGATTATCACGGGTTATTCGGATATAAAGGTTGCCGTAAATGTGATGAAAATGGGGGCTTATGATTATATCACAAAGCCACTATTCCCTGATGAAATCTTGCTGACAATCAAGAAAGCCTTAGAAAGTGTAGAAACTGAAAAAGGTAGCATGCAAGATTTAGGAGAAGAAACCGAAGGAGCAGCAAGCACATCTACGAAAAAGAAAACTTCTAAACCAGCCAACTATATTTTTGGAGATGGCGCTGAATCAAAATTCTTGATTCGTCAGATTGAATTGGTAGCACCCACTAATTATAGTGTGTTGATTTACGGAGAAAGTGGTTCAGGAAAAGAAGCGATTGCTCAGGAAATACATTTGCATAGTAAAAGAGCTAACCAGCCATTTGTAGCAATGGACTGTGGGGCTATTTCTAAGGATTTAGCAGGGTCTGAACTGTTCGGACATGAAAAAGGAGCCTTCACAGGAGCCTTGAATCAGAAGATTGGTCACTTTGAAATGGCTAATGGTGGAACAATTTTTTTAGATGAAGTTGCTAATTTACCTTATGAAGTCCAAGTACTTTTATTAAGGGTTGTGCAAGAGAGAAAAATGAAACGAATTGGAGGAACCAAAGAGATTCCTTTAGATGTCAGAATTTTAGTGGCTTCAAACGAAAAACTGATTGAGGCATCAAAAAAAGGAAAATTCAGAGAAGATTTATACCATCGTTTTAACGAGTTCAGCATTGATGTACCGCCATTACGTGACCGTAAGGCGGATATTATGGTTTTCGCCAAGTTTTTCTTAGATCAAACCAATGCAGAACTAGGAAAAAAGGTAAAAGGATTCAGTCCTGATGTAATTGATAATTTTATGAATTATGCATGGTATGGCAATCTTCGTGAAATGAGGAATGTAATAAAAAGAGCCACTTTGCTAACTGATGGAGAATGGATTGAATCAAAAACGCTTCCTTTTGAAATCTCAAATTACGCTAAATTATTATTTACTGAAACCTCAACCCCAACACCCATTGCAACACCAGTACAACCTGTTGAGCCTGTTCATGAGATTCAAGAAACTACATCACCAGCAGAAATATTTTCAAAACCTTCGTTAAAATCAGCGGCTATTGAAGCTGAATATGATATGATATTGAAGGTGTTGAAAGAAGTAAACTTTAACAAAAGTAAAGCTGCCAGGATTCTAGGGATTGATAGAAAAACCCTTTATAACAAAATGAAGGTGTTTGAATTATAAGTACTTCTTATTATATCTATTTTAACAATGCCCTAAATACGAATAAATTAATGGATGTACCCAAATATTTGTTAGAAGTATTTAAAACTGATACTGATAGCCAATCAGATATCTTTAATGGCTTTTTACAAGCCATTCCTAGTTTTGTATATCTGTTAGATTTAACAGACAAAAAGGCTATTTACTTAAATACCCGAAATAACGTTGTTTCAGGCTATTCTGCTGAAGAATTATTCTCTAACGATGCGAAGGTATTCCCAATCATAAATTTCACCTCTGTCGAGCATTTGTTTCAATTTTTGAA
Source organism: Arcicella sp. GW821-FHT09D11 (assembly GCF_059416265.1). Taxonomy (NCBI): domain Bacteria; kingdom Pseudomonadati; phylum Bacteroidota; class Cytophagia; order Cytophagales; family Flectobacillaceae; genus Arcicella; species Arcicella sp. GW821-FHT09D11. Next base: position 669,031 of record NZ_JBWKOV010000002.1, read on the forward strand.
AGACTCTTTTAACGAAGCTTCCGTTAATGATAGCCAAACGCTTGTGTTGAAAATAAAAACACAAGATGGACAAAAAATTACAGTTAGCAATAAAATTACCTTAACCAAAAAGGATGATAAAAATATACCAAGTGTATTAATGATTTTGGCAGATGATATTACTGTTCAGAACGAACTGGTTGAAAAAACAATACAAGTACAAAATCAATTAAATGACGCCGAAAAGTTATTCAACTATGGCAGTTGGGAATGGTGGGTAGGTGATAATTTTGTGATTTGGTCTGATGGCCTTTACGAAATGTTTGGGTATGACAAAAATGATTTTAAAGACTCATTAATGCCTTATGGGTTTTATCAAAAACATATTTCACCAAAAGATATCACTAGGGTGATTAAGGTATCTATGGATGCCTTAGATGAGAGAAAAGAAATTTATGAGTACGAGCATGAAATGACAGATAATAAAGGCAATATCAAGCAAATGGCAGTGCGAGGTAAATGCTTTTTAGATGAAAAAGGAGAAATAATTCGTGTTCTGGGTACTTCGCATGACATCACAGAAATAACAAAAATTAAGCAAGAGCTAGAATCAAAGGTAGACGAGTTGTCTAACGCTTATGATGAACTTAGAAAAAGCAAAGACTTATTCAAAGAGGCTGAAGCTATGATGAGTTACGGAAGTTATGAATGGAATGTACAAAAAGATGAAGTACAATTTTCTGATGGATTGAAAAAACTATATGCTGGAAGTGACATTACTAAACTTCCTGCTAGGCTTAATGTGGAATTTTGTTACACCAGAATGCCAAGTGAAGATTTAGTAAATGTTAAAAATGTTCTTCACAATGCCATAGCTCATAAAGAACCTTATTCTTTTGAACATAAAATCGTTGATTTAGATGGAGTATCGAAAGATGTACATACCAAAGGGTGGGTAACGGTTGATGAAGAAGGAAATGCCCTAAAATTAATCGGAAATACGGTTGAAGTAACTGAGTTGAAAGCGTATGAGAAAGAGCTTGAAAAGAAATTAGACGAGCTTAATCAGACCAATCAAGAATTAGAACAATTCGCTTATGTAGCATCACATGATTTAAAAGAGCCTCTTAGAAAAATAACAGCTTTTGGCGATAGACTCAAACAAAAATACGGTCATCAGCTTGATGATGATGGACGTTTTTATCTTTCAAGAATGATTGATTCTGCCCATAGAATGGAGGCATTGATGGAGAACCTTCTTTCATATTCTCGTTTATCAAGAAAGATGGTAACTTTTGAGCGTTTAGACCTCAACAAAACGTTTGAAAATGTGTTGAGTGATTTAGAAATAAAAATTAATGAAACCAATGCAAATGTATCTGTAAGCAAGATGCCGATTTTGGAGGCCTCTGTGCCGAAAATGCACCAATTGTTTCAAAATTTAATCAGTAATGCATTGAAATTTGTTAAGCCGAACCATACTCCAGAAATACGCATTGAAGCAAAAGAAGCAAACAAAGGAGAATTAAGCAAGTTGGGTTTAGACTACAAGAATAAGGACTATTATAAAATTACGGTAAAAGATAACGGGATTGGTTTTGAGCAGGAATATGCTGAAAGAATTTTCGTGATTTTTCAGCGATTACATGGTAGAGCAGAATTTGATGGAACAGGATTAGGGTTGGCCATTTGTAGGAAGATTGTAGAAAACCATCAAGGAATAATTATGGCTGAAGGTAAGCCAAACGAAGGGGCTACTTTTACAATATTTTTACCTACGCACCCCGATAGTTTAACAAAAAAATTATGAATCACAAAAAAAGTATAGTTATTCTAATCGCAGATGATGATCCAGATGATAGAATAATGACTCAAGAAGCTTTAAATGATTATAATGTAATAAATCAAGTAAAGTCTGTAGAAGATGGTATTGAACTACTGGACTATCTAAGGGGGAATGGTAAATTTAAAGATCCAATTGAAAATCCACGCCCCGACCTTATCCTTTTAGATTTGAATATGCCCAAAATAGATGGGAGAGATGCCCTTAAAATTATAAAATCTGACCCTGATTTATGTAGAATACCCATCATTATATTAACTACTTCTAGGTCAGACATAGACGTCATCGAAAGTTATGATTTAGGTGTGAATAGCTTCATATCTAAACCCGTAACTTTTACGCGTTTTATAGAGGTTATTCGTGCCATTGGAAAGTATTGGTTTGAAATTATTCAGTTGCCAAGTTGATAAAATAAAATATGAGAGAGAATACTACGATTAAATTATTGCTAGTTGATGATGACGAAGATGATTTTGTGCTTACAAGAGATTATCTAAGAGATATTGAAACTCAAAAATTTGAAATTGATTGGGCTTTTTCATTTGAGAATGCCGTAGAAAAAATCAAAAATAAGCAATACGATTTATGCTTTTTCGACTTTTTGTTGGGGTCTAAAACAGGTCTTGATTTACTAAAAGCTGGTACTGATCATGGCTTAAAAGCTCCTGTTATCTTATTGACAGGGAAAGGCGATAAACGCATTGATGTAGAAGCAATGTCACTTGGTGCATTTGATTACTTAGTAAAAAGTGATTTAGATGCTGACAAGCTAGAACGATGCATCCGTTATGCCCTGGAAAGAGCTAATACACTTTCGACCCTGCGTGAAAGTGAGCGTAAGTATAGAAATATCTTTGACCAAACCAAGGAAGCCATTTTTACCGCTCGGTTAGATGGCACTTTCAATTATTTTACCCCTTCAACTGCCGAGCTTTTCGGCTATACAGAAGAGGAACTTTATCGCTTAAAAAGCTATTCTGTTTTTGTTCATGCAACAGACCGCCGCCAATTTATTAATAAGTTGGAATCTCAAGGGGAAATCAGCGACTTTGAAGTACTATTAGAAACTAAATTTGGGGAGAAAAAGCAATGTTCTATTCACTGTAATCGTCAATTAGATAGCGATGGTAATCCTTATTACCTCGGAATCATTCATGATATTACGTCTAGAAAGAAAGATGAACGCGATTCTTTACTCTATCAAAAAATGGCAGCTACAGGGCGTTTAGTACGTACTTTGGCCCACGAAGTACGTAATCCTTTAACAAACATCAACCTTTCGATTGAACAAATGGAAGTTGATTTTGATGAAGATGCCGAAGATGCCAAATTCTTTATTGATATTATCCGAAGAAATAGTCAGCGAATAAATGATTTAATTTCTGAATTATTGAATACGTCTAAGCCATCAGAAGTAACCTTTAGTAGATATACTTTACAGGAAATTTTAGATAGCACTATTGAACAAGCCATAGATAGAATCAACTTAAAAAACATTCAATTAATCACCGATTACTCTTCAGATATTTGGATTGATGTTGACAAAGCCAAAATTCAAATAGCCCTACTCAACATTATTATTAATGCGGTAGAGGCTATGAAAGAAGGAGAGGGCGTTTTGAAAATTAAGGCTACCCAAAGGAGTAAATTTGCCATCGTTACGATTGAAGATAACGGAGTGGGCATTAGTCAAGAACACATAGACCGCCTTTTTGAGCCTTATTTTACTTCAAAAAACAATGGTATTGGCTTAGGTTTGGCCGCTACCCTCAACATTATTCAATCTCATAAAGCGAGGGTAGAGGTGGAATCTGAATTAGAAAAAGGTACAAAATTTACGGTTACCTTTACTCAGGTATCGTAGTGTTGTGAGTATTGTGATTGTGTGGTTCTGGGAGTTTCTTCCTAGAAGAAAACAATAGAATCGTTGAAGCCATTATGATGCTCACAATGATGATTACAATCCCTAAAACAGCGCTAAAAACAATGTATTGATAGAAGATGGTATCATCATAACGAGCTAGTATGATACCACACAACGCCCAAATGCCGGCGAATCCTACATAACTATTTCTCAAATCAATTACCAACAAGAAAGTAATAAAGCTCCCTGCCAAAATCATGATACTTGCCCATGATTGTCCTAAGATATAGCCATCTGTCCAACCAAAACCTACGAAGCAAGCCGTGGCGTTGGCGATTGTAGCAATGCAAATCCAGCCTAAGTATATGCCAAACGATGCTTTTATGATAAATCTTGTAGCACCTCTAAGATACGACTGAGTGGCTTTTATATGGTAATTGATTTTGATTAATGAAACCAGAATACCAAGCATAATAACCATCGATACTATCAAATACTCGTAATGCCAAGCTAAAATCCATAGCGAATTAAGAAGAGCATTGATGATAAACCAAAAGCCAATTTCGTCTACTACAAAACCTATGGTAGCATCAGGCTTTTTCTGGAAAAGGCTTTTTGACTGCACAATGCAAAAAAGCAATAAGAGAAAATAAATTACTCCCCAGATAGAAAAAGTAATACTAGCAGGCACAAACAAATTAGGGTATTGATCTGACAATTCCTTAGTTGCTTTACCATTGAGTGGTAGAGCATTGGCTAAACCATTCATGATTACCATTACAATAAAGAAGATAAAATTCAGTACTTGTAATGATTTTATTTTTATAGGATTTAATGATACAGCTTCCATAACTTTTAAGATTTATTAGTTAACTACTGGTGGGTGTTTTACTTCAAGCTCTTTTTTTACGATAAATACAGCATTGCTATTAGGTTCTATTGGCGTGCCATAACGGCGGGTATATACTTTGGTGAATTCTGCCCCAAAATATAGAATGATAGAAGAGTAGTACACCCATAATAGAATTAAAACAATTGAGCCAGCAGCGCCAAAAGTAGAACTAACTGCCGATTGCCCTAGATAAACACCAATCAAAAACTTGCCTCCCATGAATAATAAGGAAGTAAGACCAGCTCCAATCAGGGTATCTTTCCAAGAAATTTTACCGTCGGGCAATACTTTAATGATTACGCCGAAGAGGAGGGTAATGATTCCCCAAATGACTATAACATTGATTAAGCTGAAAAGAAATACGGTAAAGCTACTCTCAAAATACCGCTGTAATTGTGTGTCAAACAAACCTAATAGGGCATTGATTGTTAAGGAAATCAATAAAAGGAAACCTAGTGTGATGATGAGTGAAAAAGATAAAAAACGATTGACAAGATATTTTACCCAACTATTTTTAGGTTTGGCTTTCAACGACCAGATATAATTGATAGAATCTTGAATTTCTGCAAAAACCCCTGTTGCTCCTAGTAGTAGTGTGACAAAACCAATAATGGCAGCAAAACCCGATTGATTCGACTTTTCTGCATTTTTCAACAATTCTTGTACTTGCTTAGCTGCTGAGTTTCCAATCAGTTGGTTTATTTGTCCAAAAAGTTCTCCTCTTATGGCATCTTTGCCAAAAAAAATGCCTGCCACTGAAATAACAATGATAAGCATGGGAGCAAGCGAAAAAATAGTATAATAAGATAAAGAGGCACTCAGCTTGGTAGCATTATCATTGGAGAACTCACCAAAAACTTCTCCCGCAAAACTAGTATATTCTTTGAATTTATCTTTTAAGGTATATTTCATAGTTGTGTTATTTTGATGTTACTAATCTGCTAATATTATAATGCCATTATATGTTGTATAAAAATGTAGATATTTTTCCACATTTTTAGCCTTTTAAAAGGGGATTTTGCCTTTTATTTGTGGCATTAAAATTTAATTAATGAAAATGCTTAACAAATGTTACCTTTTAACGATTAATTACGTATTAAGTAATTGAAACCCAATATGTAATTGTCTGTATGTATAATTTAATTATAGCCCCCTTAGCGAAAAATGTTTTTTCCATGATTGCCTTTTTACTATTAATGAGTTGGGCAATCAGCGTTTTTATGTTTAGCATAAATGGATTAATTCACGTTTTTTTAGTATTTGCTTTAATTACAGTGCTGATATCAATTATTCGCGAAGAGATGTGATTATTGTAATGTTCTTTAGAATTAAAATTTCTCTTTTATTTCTTCTTTGCTAGGAAATTGAGTGCTTCTATTGAAAATATAAATACGTAAATAGTGATACTAATGTCAAAATGCTAAACATTGCTGTATTTTAAAGAGTTTACATGTTAATAAGTTATAAATGTTAAGAATTTCGCTAGCTAAACAGTTATATGTTAAAAACATATAAGGATTGTATTATCTTACAATCCTTTTTTTTTGCGAGTAATAAAATGATTTAACTTAAGACATTAAATTCAAAAATCAGCTAGATTGGCTGTATTAAATAAAACCTATTCCGATGGCTCAACGATTTCCTTTCATTATAAAATTTGCTTTTTCTCTGATATCTGTAACCATACTGGTGTATTGGCTAGTGGTTCTACAAGATATTTTAGTGCCTTTCTATGTGGCAGTTATTCTGGCAATGGCTTTGTTCCCAATATCTAACTGGTTAGAAAAAATTGGCTTAGGTAGAGTCGCAGGCGTAACCATAGCCTTGCTTCTTTTTCTAGTAATTTCTGCTGGCGTTATCTGGTTGGCCTCTACACAAATTGCTAGTTTTACAGAAATGTTTCCACAATTAGAAAAACGATTTACGGATTTATTCTTGCAATGTCAAAGATGGACAGAACAACACTTCCATGTAGGACGGAAAATCCAGAATGACAAACTTCGTCAGTATGCAACGGGGATGTTATCAAGTGGAGGAGTTGTATTTACCTCGGCACTTTCAATGACAGGAAATATGCTTGGTAATCTGTCTTTGATTCCGATTTATATGTTCTTCTTATTGTATTATCGAGATTTCTTCAAACTGTTTTTCTATAAAGTATTTAAAAATGCAAGTAAGTATGCGATAGATACTGTTCTGACAAAGATTTATGAAGTAGTGCATAGTTATCTAAAAGGCCTTATTACGGTTACCTTCATTGTAGGAAGTTTAAATACGGTTGGGTTGTTGGCTTTGGGGATAGACTATGCCATATTTTTTGGCTTTTTGGCAGCAGCTTTATTGATTATTCCCTTTATCGGTATTCTAATAGGTTCTATTCTACCAATTATCATCGCATTAATCACCAAAGACTCGCCCATGTACGCAGTAGGAGTAGCGGGAGTTTTTATATTTGTTCAGTTTCTGGAAGGCAATTTTATTACGCCACAAGTAGTAGGGTCTAAAATAAGTATCAACGGCTTAGTAGCCATTGTTGCTTTATTACTTGGGTCGGCTCTCTGGGGCATTGCAGGGATGGCTCTTTCTTTGCCTACTGTGGCAATCTTAAAAGTATTATTTGATTCCATCACAGACTTGAAGCCATTTGGGTTTTTATTAGGAGAGCCAGACCATAATCGGATTATGGAAGAAAAGAAAAAGAAGATGAGAGAATTTGTGCCTGAATTAGTGGAAACAATTAATGAAACCACTGAAGATGTAAAATCGTTGGTGAAGGGTAAAAAAAAGAAGGTAGATAAAGAAAATTAGCGTGAAGCTTTTAGCAATATAATAGAAACGAGTATCATTATGATATTCGTTTTTTTTTGTAAAACGGGTATGCAAAGAGACAAAATTCTCCCACATTGTAGCAATTTAACCTCACCTGTATAAAAAATTAACCTCAGATTTATGATAAAAAGGGATGGTATATAATTTTTATATTTTTTAGTACAACACAAAGATTAAATGTTAAAATCTTCTGATGTTTTACCAATAGAACCTAAAAGTTCGCAAAAAAAATTAATATTGTGTAGAATTCTCTACATAATTCCCCAAAAATACCTTAATTTGTGGCTTTTAATACACAGTTTATTTGAAGGCTCAATTTTTTTTAGATTGGTATATTTTTTTTGTTCAAAAAAAAATCAAGATACAATGAGAAATTCAGTAATTGCTTTAATGATTATTTCGGTATTTTTTTCTTGTTCTAGAAGCGAGAAACAAGATATAGCCGATAAAGCTCAAGATGCTCAAGAGTCAGTCAAAGAAAAAACAGATAGTACTGTTGAGGGGTTGAAAGAAGAAGCTAAAGACGTGAGTAAGAATATTGAATCTGAAAAAGATGCTTTGGTTTCAAAGATTGACTATAGCAAAGAGCAAATCAATATCAAGCTTAAACAAGCTGACGAAGACATAAAACATGCTTCAGCACAAGAAAAAGCTCGTATTGAAAAAAAGAAAAATGACTTGAAAAATTCACTTGATGAGTTAGATAGATCATTAGAAGAGTTAAAAAGTGAAAAGAAACGTGACTGGAAAGAATTTAAGAAAGATTTGAATAAGCAAATTGATAAAGTTCAAGAGAAAATTCAATAAGTCTTTCAGACTAGTCATCAAAGATATTTTGTCTTTTTCATAGTGGTTAGATTGTGATAAATGGGGAGTGGAACTCTACTCCCATATTTATATCAAATTACAAACCAGTATGAATAAGTTAAAAGTGGTTATAGCATAGTTAAACAGGGAGATTGTATGGATTTCCCTGTTTCTTGAAAACTTAGCATTAACTACTTTCAAAGATTATTAATTTAGTAATGGTTAGGTATTCGATAAAGGATAGGGAGAATCCTCCCTTTGCCTTTTTACTTAATCAATAAGTTTGTCGATAGGATTGAGATGTGAAGTTGGTTCGACTATTTTAAAGAGAAATCTATGATTAGATAACAATACTAATTAAGCAGTTAGGGTTTTTGGTTAAAGGAACAGCTTTTATGAGCTATTCCTTTTTTGTTTTATGGGTAAAAAGTTTTTTGAAATAGCTAACAACAATTCATTATTAATATTTATCTTACCTCATATTAGGAATAAAATTACCCTAAATCACATGATTTTACCTTGGTATAGTTTATGTAATGTTTAAATAGGAAATTTATAAACGCTAAAACTTATGAAAAATTTACTCGCCTTTAAAGCTCATTTATTGATTATTTCATTAATATCAATATCGTTCTCAATTCATGCACAAAAGACTGATACTGTTAAACGAACGGTAGTAGTAGAGGTCGATACCGTTTTAAAAGGAACAAAACCGAATGTTGTTACACAAGAAGAAATTCAACCACCAGTATTCTATAGAGGATTATTGGTCGTAGAAGGCGGTATTGTATATAAGGATAATTTATTGCCTGTATTGTTGGCAGGAGAATTCGGCTTAGCCAGAAACTTTGGTTTAGAAGCCAGAACATGGTATGGTAAAAATGGCATTTATGAAGATGGTTTTTTGGGAGTAGGTTTAAATTACCACTTTTCAGGAGAAGATAGCAAGCAGCCAAGTAAATTTGACCCTTATGTAGGTGGTCTCTACGGGAAAATTCTGGAAGCTTCTGGAACTGCCTTTTATGCACAAGCAGGAGGAAGATTGTTCCTCTTCAAAAGTCTAGGCGTGTTTGCCAACTTAAATGTTGGTATTGTTGGGAAGCGAGGAACAAATTTATCTTTTGGTCTTTCTTATAAAATACATTAACACGCTTTTTTTATTGAACTAAGGCTTGCACTGATTTCATTGTGTATTTACACATTGAAATCAGTGCAAGCCTTTCTTTTTTGAGCTTGTTTCCCTTATAACAAGGATAAACTTTATATTTATAGTTAATATATTTACTTGCTTGAAAGTATCTGAGCAAACATTAACCTCTAGAACATATTCTGTGATAATAGTTGACTAATTTATAACTCATTCAATAAAAAGATGAATGTTAAAGAACATATTCAAGACGTTGAACGCCAATTGAGTCGTCGAGAGTTTCTATTCAAATCTGGTTTAGCCTTGGGTGCTACCGCTTTGGGTTCTATCATCAATCCTTTAGAGGCTTTGGCAGGCAATGACACACCCCATTTTGCCCCAAAAGCCAAACGAGTTATTTATTTATTCCAATCGGGTGCCCCTTCGCAACTAGAACTTTTTGATTATAAACCCAAACTTAAACAAATGTTTGGGCAAGAATTGCCCGCGTCAGTACGTGGAGGACAACGATTGACAGGCATGTCATCAAGTCAGAAATCTTTTCCTTTAGCCATGGGCAAATTCCAGTTTGCTCAATATGGCAATTCGCGTGCTTGGATGAGCGATTTATTGCCTCATCATCATCAGATAGCAGACGAGCTTACTTTTATAAAATCGATGCATACTGAGGCCATTAATCATGACCCTGCCGTAACCTTCTTCCAGACTGGTAATCAACAAGCTGGGCGTCCGTCAATGGGTTCTTGGGTAAGTTATGGGTTAGGTTCTGATAATAAAAATTTACCCACTTTCTGTGTGTTGCTTTCGCGTTCTAATAATTACGACCAACCGCTGTATGCTAAATTATGGGGAAATGGCTTTTTACCTTCTGAACACCAAGGAGTAATGTTTCGAGCAGGTAAAGACCCTGTTTTATATTTAAACGACCCTGACGGTATGGACAGAACTTCAAGAAGAAGAATGTTGGATTATCTAGGGAAATTGCATCAAGAGCAGTTTAAGCAAGAACAAGATGCTGAAATTAATTCAAGGATTAGTCAGTATGAAATGGCTTATAGGATGCAAACGTCTGTACCCGAAACCTTGGATATTTCAAAAGAGCCCGACTATATCTATCAAATGTATGGTGAGGATGCACGCAAGCCTGGTACGTTTGCTGCTAACTGTTTGTTAGCTAGAAAGCTGGCAGAAAAAGATGTAAAATTCATTCAATTGTACCATCAAGGGTGGGACCATCATGGAGGCTTGCCTGAAAATATTAAGAAAATTACTAAAGATGTAGACCAAGCTTCGGCAGCCTTGATTAAAGATTTAAAACAACGGGGAATGTTAGAAGATACCTTGGTAGTGTGGGGAGGGGAATTTGGTAGAACGAATTATTCACAAGGAAAACTGACAGTAGATAATTATGGAAGAGACCACCATCCTAGATGTTTTACCATTTGGATGGCAGGAGCAGGGATTAAAAAAGGAATGACTTATGGCGAAACTGACGAGTTTGGATATAATATAGTTCGAGACCCCGTACATGTACACGATTTTCAAGCTACCCTACTACATTTAATGGGGATAGACCATGAGAAAATGGTCTTTAAGCACCAAGGAAGGCGTTACCGTTTAACAGATGTTGCAGGAAAAGTTGTTAAATCAATTTTGGTTTAGAAGTATCCTATTTTCTAGATAAAATTGTAAGCTTATGTGCTAAAGTAGCCTAAAATCGTTTGTCTCTATTTATATTTAAAATCTTTTGAAGCATTTCAGCGTTACTTATCAAAAACGCATTCAAAAAAAAATATCAAATGTCTTATCTAAAAATTACTTTATTAGCTCTAATGGTTTTCTGTACAACCTTTTCTTGTAAAAAAGATGACCCTTTAGTTGTCAAAACCAAAACAGAATATATCACAAGCACAATCTGGCAAGTACAATCAGCCTCCGCTTCTGGCGGTTTAGTGGTTGTTTATACAAGAGACCAAGCTAATAATGGCTATGACTTATCTAAAGTAAGATTAAGTTTCAAAACTGACGGTAAAGTTACAGCCATTGATACTAATGGGAATACCTCAAGCAATGGTACTTGGAAATTCACTAATAACGAAACTGCCATCGAAGTTACAGATGTTAGCATTGCAGGAATCAGTTCTGGCACTTTAACCGTCATTCAGCTTACTGATAAAAACTTCGACTTTAGTAGTAAAGCATCTTTTCCACAATTGGGTATTTCAAATGTTGACGCCACTGTAAAAATGACGCCAGCACCATAATTTATAAATCGCCTAATTGCGGACGCATTACAATTTCTTCTAAAACAGTTGTTGAAGGTAAACTATAGGCAGTCCAGATAACTGTTGCAATATCATCAGAGGCGATAAATCTTTCGGTGGGCAATTCAACACCAGCCCAAGAATTGGTAAAAGTTGCCCCTGGAAGAATGCTCGTGACCCTGATGGCATAAGGTTTTAACTCTTCTCTCAAAACCTTACTCATACCCAACATGGCAAATTTTGAAATACAGTATGAACCCCCATTAGTGTAGGCAACTATACTGGCTACCGAACAAATATTGAAAATATAACCAGCTTTTTGGGTAATCATATCACCTACCAAAGCCCTTGTGAGGTTATAAGCACTGTAGAGATTAGTCTCAATCATGGTTTCTAAAGTGCCTTCCTCTTCATTATGAATTTGTCCCGGTAAAAAATAGCCAGTATTATTTACCAATACATCAACGCGTGGGGTGGAAGATTTTACAAAATCAGCAAAAGCCAATACTTCTGCTTTTTTTGATAGATCAGCTTGGAAGAAAAGTACATTATCAGGTAAATCATCATCAGTACTTCTGGCACAAGTGATTACTAAAAAGCCTTCATTTGCAAATTTTTCAACGATGGCTCTACCAATACCTTTTGTGCCACCTGTTACTACTATCGTTTTGTTCATTATCTTTGTCTATTATATCTTAACTTAAAGTCGTTTAATCTGTAAAAGGTTTAAATTCTTTTCTAATCCTAGAAGTATTCATGCTTCAATAATCTCAGAAAGAATGTCAATAATAGGTAAATATTTTATTTTCTTAGGAAAACTGTTCTCGAACCGCGAAAAGTTCAAAGTATATACAAGGCTAACCGTAGATGAAGCCGTACAGATTGGAATTGGCTCATTATTAATTGTATCAATTGTTTCTTTCTTTTTAGGAGCTGTTACTTGTGTACAAACCGCTGCCAATTTAGATAATCCTTTTGTTCCACATTATATTATTAGTTTAATTGTTCGCGATTCAACCATTCTTGAATTTGCCCCGACCATCACAGGTATTGTATTGGCAGGGAAAGTAGGCTCCAACATCGCTGGTGAATTAGGAACGATGCGTATTACGGAACAGATTGATGCTTTAGAAGTAATGGGTATTAATTCTACCTCTTATTTGGTACTACCCAAAGTAGTAGCTTCTATCATTGTTTTCCCGATGTTGGTTACACTTGCCGCTTTCCTTTCTATATATGGCGGTTATTTGGCTGGCTGGTTAACAGGTGCAATCTCACCTCAGGAATATATTCAAGGTATTCAATTTGAATTTAATGCATTCAATGTCCCTTTTGCCTTGATTAAATCAGTTGTTTTCGCCTTCCTGATTGTTTCGATTTCCGCTTTTAAAGGATATTTCACAAGTGGAGGAGCATTAGAAGTTGGTCAAGCCAGTACAGCAGCCGTTACCAACAGTTGTATCGCTGTATTGATTGCAGATTACTTATTGGCTCAATTACTTGTTACAGCTTAGTTTATCCCTCCACGTCCTAACGAGTTGCTTAATAATAATTCGTTAGGACGTCGGTAGTTAATTCTCTTCTACTGATAGCATATCTACCAATTTTACGGCTTCTATTGCTTCTTTAACATCATGCACTCGGAGGATATTAGCTCCTTTCATCAAAGCAATGGTATTCAGTACTGTAGTAGCATTCAATGCATCATTGGGTGATATATCCAGTTTGCGCCAAATCATTGATTTTCTGGAAACTCCCACAAGTATCGGACATTCCATCACTTCAAAGTCTCTCAGATGATTCAACAAAATATAGTTTTGATTGATGGTTTTTGCAAAACCAAAGCCTAAGTCTATAATAATATCCTTTTGCCCTAATTGGCGTAGGTGAAACACTTTTTGTTGTAAATCATCCAGCACATCAATCACCAAATCATCATAATCAGTCATTTGTTGCATCGTTTCTGGAGTACCTCTGCTATGCATCAAGACGTAGGGTACGTTTAAACTGGCGACAGTTTCAAACATTTTGTCATCTAACAAGCCTCCAGCGACGTCATTTACCATAATAGCGCCAGCTTCCACACATTTTAGTGCTACCTCAGATCTAAAAGTATCAATAGAAATCAATGCTTCTGGAAAATGCTTGATAATAATTTCCACTACAGGCAGTACTCTTGATAATTCCTCTTCTTCATCAACAGGTCTAGACCCCGGACGGGTAGAATGTCCACCAATATCTAAAAAGGTAGCACCTGCTGAAAGCATCTTTTCAACTTGTATCAGTACTTTAGATAAGTCATCATAGCGACTATTAGCATAAAATGAATCAGGTGTAATATTTAATATACCCATGATTCTGGGAATAGATAAGTCGATAAGTTTACCCTTGCAATTGATATTCATACATTTTTATTAAACTATTTAAGGATATAAGTCACCAAAGATAAATAAAATAGTAAAGTCATTTTGTCTAGCATTGGGAAAGTACTCCAGATAAAATTTATCAAATACTAAATTTGGAGAGAATAGTAATTCAAAAAATATATTTTATCTTGCTATCCTTAAGAAATCTTACCATCATGAAACTAAAAATATTTACGGCTCTTTTTCTTGGAATGCTTAATGTTACTCTTGCTCAAACGAAAGTTAAAGCAATAAAAGCGGGTAGGCTAATTGACGTAGTATCTGGAGAAGTGCTAAAAAATCAGATTATTCTGATTGATAGTAATATTATTGTAAATATTGGCGCAAACCTAACCATTCCTAAAAATGCTGAAATCATTGATTTGAGCAATGCTACTGTTCTACCAGGATTGATAGACTGTCATACGCATATTACTACTCAACCAAGTGGTGATTATTATGCAGATATTTTTAGAAAAACACCGATGGATTATGCCGTGACGGCTCATATTTTTACCAAAAGAACACTTGAAGCTGGTTTTACGGCTTGTAGAGATGTTGGTGCTGCCGCCTTTGTTGATGTCGCGGTCAGAAATGCTATCAATAATGGGGAGATAGTCGGACCACGCTTGAAAGTAGCCACATTATTTATTGGCTCAACGGGCAGTCATGGAGATTTGAATGGTTTTTCTCCCTTTCTAGCATGGCAATTTCCCAAACAAATGAGTGGCGTAGCCGATGGAGTGGATGAATTAAGAAAGCAAGTACGATATAATGTTAAATACGGAGCAGATGTCATAAAATTCGGTGCTAGTGCGGGTGTTTTATCAGAAGAAGAAAGTGTGGGAGCACCTCAATTTACGCAAGAGGAAATGAATGCTATTGTAGATGAAGCAAAAATTTGGGGACGTAAGACTTGTGCGCATGCTCATGGCACGCAAGCCATCAAAATGGCTATTAAAGCTGGCGTAGCATCTGTCGAACATGGTAGTTTTATTGACGAAGAAGGAATTGAACTTATGAAACAACATGGTACGTATTTAGTGGCTGATATTTACAATGACGACTATATCTTGAGCGAATATGGTAAATTGGGGTATCCTCAAAAAATTATTGAGAAAGAAAGATTGGTAGGCAGACTTCAACGTGAAAATTTTGAGAAAGCCGCTAAGGCAGGCGTAAAAATTGCTTTTGGGTCGGATGCTGGCGTGTACCCTCATGGGTGGAATGCCAAACAATTTTTTTATATGGTCAAATTTGGACTAAGTCCCCTTCAAGCTATTCAAGCAGCCACTATCAATGCGGCAGATTTGCTAGACTGGAAAGATAAAATTGGATCTATTACAAAAGGAAAATTTGCAGATATCATTGCCGTAGAAGGCAACCCTTTGGAAAATGTAACAATTCTGGAAAAAGTGAAATTTGTGATGAAGGATGGAATTACTTATAAAAATGAATTAAAGAAGTAAAATACTTTATAAAAGGGTAATATATGTCATCTATACTAGTGCTTTTTACTCAAGTATTTGTATTTAAGTTGAAATAATACAAATTTTGTTGTAATATAGTACCAATTACAATAATTTAGCATATTACTTAAGAAAAGCGATAATTTATTTCTGTTATTTTTAGTTTTCAGCACAAGAATTCTTTTTAATCTGACAGGATTTCTGATAATTTAACATGCATAATCTCGATTACTTAATAAATGAAATATGCAAAAACCTGTCTGCGATTGGTATTATCATTGCATTAATAACCTTTCCTTATCTAAAAAGTAAAAATAAATCTAATATCTTCCTGTCGTTATATTTCCTTATTTCAGGTATTTATGCGCTATTGCATTATAATCTTTTGAATAATGGAAATCCTAAAATTGTTGCATTATTATATGCCACTACAGCTCCGTTAGTATATTTGTTCAGACCTGTTTCTTATATATATGTCAGGTCTATGCTTACTAAGAAAATCGAATTTAAGAAATGGGATTATCTTTTAATACTACCCGCAGTACTTTATGTGTTTGATGTAATGCCTTATTTATTGACATCCTTCGATAATAAAATCAGATTAGCTTATCTGCTTATGGAGGATCAAAATAATATATTTAGATACCCCGTCACGTATTTTAGCACGCCTAAATTTCATTTTAATTTTAGACCTTTGTTTAGCTTGGCTATTTCTTTTGCAGAATTAGCGATGCTTTATAAATATTTTAAAAATAACCCACAGCAAAAAATCGATTATCCTACCACCTATAATTGGCTTTGGACTTTTTCGTTAATTGGTGCTACCTTAACGCTAGCATTATCTGTAGTTTCTCTATCTATCAATACCCTTGACCATCACAGTAAGCTAACTTATGATGGAACGCTCGTATTTATGAATATTTCTAATTCCCTTTTCTTGTGTTTAAATATTTCAGTATTCTTATTCCCAAGAATGCTATATGGCTTATCGGCAGAACCAGAAACCAATACTTCTTTTACATTTAGACCAGAAATCATTGTAAATAACAAAGTAGAAGAGCAAATAAAACCATCGTTTAAATTAGAAGAAGCTAGGGTATCAGAAATAGAGATAATGATTCAAGAGTATTTTATTCAAGAAAAACCTTATCTGGATGATAGCTTTACGATTAACAAGCTTTCGGAATCTTTAGATATTCCGATACACCACCTTAGCTATTACTTTAATTATCATCTGTTAAAAAAATTCTCAGACTTCAAGAACGAATGTAGAATAAATTATGCCATTCAGTTATTGAAAGAGGGTATTTTGAAAAAGTATACTATCGAGCAACTATACCATGAAGCAGGCTTTTCTACAAAAAGCAACTTCTATCGTGTATTTCGGTTACATACTGGTAAAACTCCTATTGAATTTCTGGAAGAAATTAATGCCTGAATTTCCTTCATTCCTACAAAGTAATTATAAATATTCGTCCAAAAGTATTTATTTTACAGTCCCAACTGCTGACGTACCCTTCAAGACAAGTTATTTATTGAAATTAAATTGTGTTAAATTGCAATATTTTAATATACTTAAGACCTATTTCTTCTTTCTTGATTAAGAGATATATTCGATATTAAGTTAACAAATGTGTTATGCTAGAATATTTTAAATCTGAAGTTATCAGAATTGTGTACGTTATCGGCATAATTGTGGGAGTATTCAGCTTTCCCTATTTAAAAAATAAAAACAAAGCAAATATCTTTTTATCCCTTCATTTCCTTTCAATGGGTATTTTTGCTTTGTATTATTTAAGTACTTTAAAGAATAAGAATGATTTTTTTGTTGCTTTGTTATATGGCATTATTATTCCATTGTCATTGCTTGTTCGTCCGTTTGCTTATTGGTATGTAAAATTTATGCTTTTAAAAAAAATAAGTTTTACTAAGTGGGATTTTCTGATAATCTTACCCGCACTTGTAAGTTTAATAGATACTTTCCCATCCATTATTGCTCCTATGGATGAAAAGCTTAAAATAGCAAAGCTTATTACCCAAGATATCAATAATATATTCGTATACGCACCAACTTATTTCTTCAACTTCCAATTTTATTTTGTTTTAAGACCCATTTTTAATTTTACGATATGCATTGCACAAATACATCTGCTCTATAAGTATTTTAAAGGGCACTCGCGTCAAAAAACTATTTTCCCTACCACACTTAGGTGGCTATGGGTGTTTTCAATACTCAGCATTGTTTTAACAATTACATTAGTAACATTATCACTTTTAGTTACCCATAATTTTGACATTTCATTAAACGCTGGGTTGTTCATGAATGACTTAATGGACTACGCAATTTTCATCTATTTTTTATTAAATGTGTCAATATTCTTTTTCCCCAAAATTTTGTACGGAATTTCAGATGAGGGCGAAGAGTTTTTTATTGAAGACAAATTGGCGGAGGTTAAAATAGAGAAACCTAACAAACCTAACTTTAAACTAGATGACGCTCGGTTAGCTGAAATTAATACGATTATTGAAACCTACTTTTTACAAGATAAACCTTACCTAAACGATAACTTTACTATCATCGAATTATCAGAAACTTTAAACATTCCCATACACCATCTTAGTTATTACTTTAATTATCATCTTTTAAAAAAATTCTCAGATTATAAAAATGAGTGGAGGGTAAACTATGCCATCCAATTATTAAAAAATGGTATTCTTAAAAAGTATACAATTGATCAATTATACCACGAAGCGGGCTTTTCTACGAAGAGTAATTTTTATAGAGTGTTTAGGTTACACACAGGAAAAACGCCTATTGAATATATGGAAGAAATTAAAAACTAATCTTCAATCTCGAGCATTTTATGAGAAAGATAATAATTATACTACCCTCGGAAGATAAAATATATTTTTTCGGTAGTAGTATTATTTGTCTTTATTAGCTCAAAAAAGCATTAAAAAGTGCTTAAAAAACCTCAAATCTTCTCCAAAAAGCCAAAAATTGGTTCTTTTTTCTAAAATACTACTAAAATAGAACCCAAACGTTGACATATTGACGCTAGTTCTCTCAATATTTGTAACGGTATATTTACCCAATGTTAACTACTACTTCCTTTGCTTCCTTGCTTTACCCGAACTTAAAGAGAATTTAGCTAACCATTAATAAAATTGACCTAACATATTACTAACATACCCAACCCATAATTTTTTTCGATGCCTTTTGATTAATATTTTGAACAGATACATCTTTCCTTAATAATGATTTACTGTCTATGTTAAGCACTATAACCACTTTAGATATCGAAGCAGTTGAAATCCTTGCGGTTAATATTACTGAGGAACTTTTGAGAGGAAGAAATACTCTCAAGTCTGAAACTATGGCTTTAAAAGTAAGAATTAAGGTAAGAATGTTGAGAACAATTTCACATCAAAGGCTTACAATGAATCAGCAAAAGCTTAAAAAACACCTAAGAACACCTAGTTTTACGCCACATTAAACATTTGTTCATACAACTACTATACGAAACAAAAACAGTCCGTCTAAGAAAAAAAGCCCTCCGTTTTTTAAAACAGAGGGCTTGTTATTTTAAGACTAAATGATTCTAGTACGATTTAGCAAAAATCACTCTTTTAGTAGAAGGATTACCCGTCAGAATACATTTACCTTCCTCTTCCACGGCATCCAAAGGAATACAGCGAATAGTGGCTTTGGTTAGTTCTTTAATTTTCTCCTCTGTCTCAGAAGTACCATCCCAGTGTGCTGCAATAAACCCAGGGTTTTCTTCTAAAATTTTAGTGAATTCATCCCACGTATCAACCTTATGGGTATTTTCAGCCCTGAAAGTTAATGCTCTTTGATAAATGTTTACTTGAATATCTTCTAGCAAATTACTTACCGTTTCTACAATGTCAGCAATAGCGTAGGTCTTTTTCTCTTTGGTATCTCTACGAGCTACTTCTACTGTTCCGTTCGCTAAATCTCTTGCACCAATCGCTAGCCTTACAGGAACTCCTTTTAGTTCATATTCTGCAAATTTAAAGCCAGGCGACTGTTTATCAGAATGGTCAAACTTAACAGAAATGCCTTTTTTCTTCAATTCAGCTACAATTGGCAAAATCGTTTCAGAAATTAAATTCAATTGTTCTTCGCCTTTAAAAATAGGCACAATCACTACTTGAATAGGCGCTAATTTTGGAGGAAGTATCAACCCTTCGTCATCTGAATGAGCCATAATCAAAGCACCCATCAAACGAGTTGAAACGCCCCAAGAGGTACCCCAAACATAATCTTGTTTGTTTTCTTTAGACACAAACTTTACATCAAAAGCTTTGGCAAAGTTTTGTCCTAAAAAGTGTGATGTACCTGCCTGTAAAGCCTTGCCGTCTTGCATCATGGCTTCTATGCAATACGTGTCTTCTGCCCCTGCAAAACGCTCGTTAGCAGACTTTTTACCACGAATTACTGGCACAGCCATAAATTCTTCGGCAAAAGTGGCATAAACGTGTAGCATTTGCTCTGTTTCGGCTATTGCTTCTTCCTTCGTAGCATGAGCAGTATGCCCTTCTTGCCACAGGAACTCAGCCGTACGTAGAAACAAGCGTGTACGCATTTCCCAACGAACTACGTTTGCCCATTGGTTAATTAGTAAAGGTAAATCGCGGTATGACTGAATCCAGTTTTTATAAGTACTCCAGATAATCGCCTCACTAGTAGGACGAACGATGAGTTCTTCCTCAAGTTTAGCTTCAGGGTCAACCATTAATTTTCCTGGCTTATCAGGATTATTTTTTAAACGATAATGCGTTACAACGGCACATTCTTTGGCAAATCCTTCTGCATTTTTCTCTTCAGCTTCAAACAAACTTTTTGGAACAAACAAGGGGAAATAAGCATTTGTATGACCAGTCTCTTTAAACATATCGTCTAAAGCACGTTGCATTTTTTCCCAGATAGAATAGCCATAAGGTTTTATTACCATGCAACCACGGACGGCAGAGTTTTCGGCTAAATCAGCCCTTTTCACGAGTTCGTTATACCACTCAGAATAATTTTCGCTACGTTTTGGTAGGCTTTTGCTCATTTCGTATAAATTGGTAATTAAAAAATAAAATAATTAATAATCATTATTTACGTTCTTTAGATAGGGGTAATGGTTTTATAAATTGTCATACCTATAAATAGCAGACTTTATAAATTATAATCTCAGTATCAATATTTTATATTGCAACTTTCCAAGAAATAATTTTGTTAATGACGTGAATAACTTGTTGCAAAGATAAGTTTTTGTTGTAAGTTTGACACAAAAATTAAGCCGATTGTTTCTTGATTTTAATTTCTGGTCTGGTTTTCCAGTATTTAGCAATTAAATCATCTACCAAATCATTAACAAGAATCTTAAACGATACAAGAACATGAACACTCTAAAATCCATCAAACTCTTCTCAGCCATAGTGCTGGTAAGTGCCGTTTGGGGATGTAGCTCTCCAAAGCAAGTCGCCAAATCGTCTTCTTCTGGGGTCTATGATGATCTCTACGCTTCTGCTAGTGACGCTCGTCCTGCTTCATTACTTAGCCGAGAAAGTCTCTATGCTTCTCAAAATGAAGAAGAATATGCTACACGTAACCCAGAATATAGAGGAAACGACAATACTTCGCAAAGTACTGATGAATACTATTCACAGAACTGGATGAATTCTCGTAGCTATTATCAAAACCAAACACCATATAGCAATTACAATAACTACAACAGTTATGGTGTAAATAACTGGTATACAAACCCAGGTATTTCGTTTGGTCTTGGTTATGGATATAATACTTGGAGCCCATACGGTTATAGTCCATATTATTCTCCTTATGCCTACGATTCGTGGGGTAGTAGCCGTTGGGGATATGGTTCTTATTCTAGCTTTGCTTTTGGCTATAGTCCTTTTGGTTACAGTCCTTGGGGTTACAATTCATACGCCTACAGTCCATTTGGTTACAGCAGCTATTACGACCCTTGGGGGTACAATTATTACGGTGGTAGAGGTTACTATGGTAATACTTATGTATATAATAATTATGGCTATGGTTCGGTGGTTACTGGTGCGAATGGTGGTTACTCAAACGGCGGATATACAGCTCCTGTAAAACGTACTCGTGATAATTATTCACAGTCGGCTTATAATGGTAACTTCAATAACGGAAGTACAGCTACTGGTAGCCAAAGAGGTGCAAGAACAAATTCTAGCTACTCGAATGGTAGCGATGGATATTATTCTCGCCCACAAAGAACAACTTCTGCTTATAGTACTAATGGCACTAATACTACTACTAATCGTAGCAGCACTACTAATAATAACGCTTGGAATTGGTCTAACAACAATTCATCGACCAACAATAGCAGCAGAACAACTACAAGTTCATCGTGGGGTGGTTCATCTAGCGGTGGCTCAAGTAGTGGCGGTGGTGGCGGAGGATCTAGCTCAAGCGGCTCACGTGGTCCACGTTAAAAATATTCAAAATTTTAATATAAACAATAAGCCTCACAGAGAAGTACTTTGTGAGGCTTTTTAACGTTTTCTTGTAAAGATTCTTTAAAAACAAATGAGGGCATTTGGTGTTTTGAATGTCTTAGTCTAAATTACAAATTGCTTTGCTCACAGGCTAACAATGTTGTGTTTATTCAATAAACCCATAACATTATTTAAAATTTATTAGATATGAAAATCCCTATTCGTCTAATTTCTGCATTTTCGATATTATCAATTGTATCTGCAAATGCCCAAGACAATAACTTCGACGCTTTAGCAAAATTATTTAGCCAAACAGCTCCCACAGGATCAGCACGTTTTCAGGCCTTAGGAGGCACTCATGCAGCCCTAGGAGCAGACATTAGTTCGGCCATAGGTAATCCAGCGGGCTTAGGCTTTTATACGCGTTCAGAGTTCAATTTTACGCCAGCTTACCAAAGCACTTCAAACACTTCAAATTATATTAATGTAAATACCAAAGCGAACGAAACCAATTTCAATATTGCCAATATCGGTGTAGTATTTGGGGGTAGTCAGCCTCAGTATAAAGAGGGATGGCGAGGGTCGTGGTCAATTAATTACTCTCGACAAAATACTTTTTATAATAATATTCAGTTTGCTGGAAGAAACAATGTAAGCTCTATTGCAGATGCTTTTGCTAATCAGGTAAACAGAGAAGTGAGTGATTATAATTTAGGCTCGAGCGACTTTGTGAATGCTTTGTCTCAAGCGCCCAATTTTGATTTAACCAGACACCTTTATAACTGGTCGTTCTTAATTGGCCCAGTTACAGATGCTCAGGGTAATACAAGCTATCAGGTTACAGAACGTTCTCTACAATCGAACCAAAAATATTCTTTTGAGTCGACAGGGCGTTCAAGCCAATGGACAATTGCTTATGGAGGTACTCCTAATGAAAAAACCTATATTGGATTTTCTTTAGGCATTCCAAGCTTTAGATACGAAACACGCTCGCAATACAACGAACAGTATATTGATAATACTGCTTTTAATGGAATGACTCAATCTAAATTCTATTCAACAAGCGGAAGTGGAATTAATTTGACATTTGGGGCAATCGTAAAACCGAACGAAATGATTCGTTTTGGAGCATCAATTACAACGCCTACATGGTATGACATCGATGAGACATTGAGCTCTAGCTTACAAGCAAATGTAAACAGTGCGAATGCAGGTCAACCTAATGTTGGTATCGAATTGCCCAACGGAACTGATAATGCTACGGTGAGTACTGTTAATCGTTTGAAACAATTAGGATATGGAATTCTTGAAAAAAATGGTTCTCGGTATTTAACAGGAGTGCCTACGTTGAATACTACTCCGTTTAGTGATAATTACCAACTCAGAACTCCCCTAAAATTAAATATAGGAGCGGCGATTTTCTTTGCTAAAAAAGGTTTCATTTCTGCTGATGTAGAATACCTAGCTTATGGCGGTACAAAAATGAGTACTACTGCCAATGACCAATACCTTGCTGATGATTTGAATTACTATACTCAAAAGGTACAAGGTGATTTAAAGAATGTGTTTAATGTAAAAGTAGGTGGAGAATACAGATTAGGGTTGTTAAGTTTGAGAGCAGGGGTAAATTACCAACCTAACCCATACTCATTTAATTATGACCAAGGCTCTAATGCAGTCAATCGTTCTACGCTAATTTACTCATCAGGTATTGGGATTAGAACAGGTGATTTTTATGTCGATTTGACGGGACTTTATGCAAAAACGCAACAAGCTTATAGTCCATACGTATTAAATAATACAGCAGATTATAGCTCTGCCATTATTAGTAATAGTTATGTGAAGGGCGTAGTTAGCTTTGGTATTTTCTTCTAGGCTATCCACGTTACAAGCATACTTTTGAGGTTTGTCATAAAAAAAGCCAGTCGCTCAATGAGCAACTGGCTTTTTGTGTAACTAAGCATTCTTAAAATTTAACATTCAAACTTGCATTAAAAATGGTACCTAATTGGCTGAATTGCGAACCATCATAAGTAACATTTGAATAACGACCGTTGAAAGTAATCAAATTATATTGTTCATAGTATTTAGCAGATGGTACATTGTTATTTACATCATAACGTGTTTTAGCACCTGTTTTAACATCTACAAAATCCCATTCAGGCATTATGTTCAAAATGTTGTTTACATTAAATGTAAAAGTAACTTTTGAAGAGAAAGGAACACTAACTGATAAATCTGACACTACTGCTGGCGTAAATTCAGTATCTGTATCAGCATCCAAACCATTTTGGTGGAAATGTGTTTTTCCGAACAACGTATTGTTTAAGTTGAAGCTTATTCCTTTGATTAAATAATCGAAGCCAAGAATCACTTTATATTTTGGACGAGATGAGAATAACAAAGCATCTTGCGTTCTATCAAAAATAGATTTACCTGCATCAGCAATTACCTTAGGGTTGTTGATAGAAGTGTATTCGTTTACGAATGTATAGTTACCTGCTAAATTGATACCCAATTTACCCATTCCTAATTCAAGGTTTTTCTGAGAAACCACGAAATCAAGACCAGAAGTAGTAGTATTCAATGCGTTAGCAAAGAAACTTACCGCAACGATACCATTAGATGTCAAGATATTATCTAAAGCCGTATTCCCAGCCGAAGTACCTGAAATTTCAGAACCTAATACGATACGATCTTTAACTTTAATGTTGTAATAGTCAAAAGTAACACTTAGGTTTTTAGTAGGATTTAAGCCTAAACCAAGCGTAAAGTTAGTCGATTTTTCAGGCGTTAATTTTGGTACACCCAATGCAAAAGCTTGTGGGCTTACGTTATTAACAACTCCTTTTGTTTGAATACCTTGTCCTGGTACAAAACTAGCCTGAGCTTGTTGTTGATAGATTTGGTGCAATAATGGTGCACGGAAGCCCGTAGAATACGAACCACGCAATGTAATTTGATCGCTTATTTTATAACGTGAACTGATTTTGTAAACAGTAGCATCACCAAAATCACTATAGTGTTCAGAACGTAACGTTCCATTTACCAAGAATTTATCAGTGAAATCATAAGCTACGTCAATATATCCACCAAAGTTAAAACGGCTGTTTGAACCAGCATTGTTAGGCGTTGTTCCAGGGAATGAATCAGCACCCGTACCTACATAAGAAGAAGTATCACCTACAAAAACAGTAAAGGTTTCAGCACGGAATTCTGAACCAAAAGAAAGACTTAGTTTATCACTTACTTGTTTTGAAATATCAATGTTTCCAACGTTATGGCTAAACTCATATCCACCTGGCTTGAAATAAGTTGGAGAATTCTTGCCTAAACTACGGTTTACTGTATTCGAAACAGTGTACAATTGTTTGTTACCACCCGTTGTAAAGCTTAAATCTGTTTTCCAGCCATTAGTTTCACTTTTAACACCTATCGTAGCAGTATAGTCATTCAAATCTCCTTGGAAAGTAGGTACATAACCAAGATATGCTTGACCAGCAGGTGTTAATAGTCCGTTATCAGTAGGTCTCCAATAAGGCGTACGATAGTTGGCAAAGCTGTTTACTCTTTTATAAACATAAGCAGCGGTATAATAAAACTCAGCTTTTTCACCTACTGAATATCCACCATTTACCAAGAATTTAGCTGCAGTATTTTCTGGCTGACCGTTGATGTTACCTGCATCTGGTTTAATGGCTAAGAAGCTCTTAACTTGTGCCAAAGGGGCATCAAAACCAAGACTTGCATCAGCTTCAGCATCAGCACTCACTACACCCGGACGATTAGCCAAAGTAGTACGGCTAAAATCAATGGTATAGTTGATATATCCTTTTTCAAAATTAGAACCATTGTTCACCGCAAAGCCGATGTGTTTTCCATCTCCTTTACCAGTAACTCCCATCGTTAACGTAGCCGAGCCATAATCAAATTTATCTTTTAAGATAATGTTCATTACACCTGCAATGGCATCTGAACCATATTGTGCAGAAGCCCCATCACGTAAAATCTCCACACGTTTAATCGCCTGTTGAGGAATAGCAGAAATGTCGGCACCAGATTCACCACGACCAGGCGAAGTCTGAATGTACATCAAAGCACTTGTGTTTTTACGTTTACCATTAATCAAGATTAAGGTACGGCTAGGGCCCATGTTACGGATTTCGTAAGGGTCAAGCAATGACGTAGCATCGTTTACAGGAGTGTTGACTGTGTTGAAAGATGGCACACGATACTGAAGGGCTTTGTCGAATGATGTTTGGCCCGTAGACTTCAAATCAGCAGCAGAGAGGATATCAAGGGGTAGGGGCGTATCAGTCATCGTTCTTTTAGAGTTTCTACTACCAGTAGAGATGACAATTTCATCTAACTGATTAGTAGAAGCGACAAGAGCCACCTTTAAAACACCTGTACCCACGGGTA
Organism: Arcicella sp. GW821-FHT09D11; assembly: GCF_059416265.1. NCBI lineage: Bacteria > Pseudomonadati > Bacteroidota > Cytophagia > Cytophagales > Flectobacillaceae > Arcicella > Arcicella sp. GW821-FHT09D11. The sequence goes on from NZ_JBWKOV010000002.1 coordinate 695,447, forward strand.
CTTCCTGAGTTATGTAACCAATAAATGAAACCGTTAGCGTAGTTACAGAAGTAGGTACTTTTAATGTAAATTCTCCTGTACTAGTTGCAACCGTTCCAAGTTTAGTACCCTTTACTACGATAGAAGCTCCAGCTAGGGCTATACCATCTTTAGCGTCTGTTACTTTACCAGTAATCGTTTTGTCTTGGGCATAGATTTGCCCCTTAAATCCAAGCACCGCAAGGATTACAAGCAGAAAAATTTTTTTCATGTGTTTTTTAGAAAAGATTAATATTAATTTGGTTATTTTAACAAAAAGTTAAATAACTATTTGCAATATAGCATAAAAAAAATATTATTGTGTATCACTTATTTTTAATTTATTTACGTCTAAAATGCAGAATAATTATTTTTCAAGGAAAAATATGACTAAAAAAAGAGTGAATGATTTTAATCAATTTTAACTTGCTAAAATCACCGATAAGGTGTTGATTAAATAGATTTTTATTCTAATTTTATGAATAGGTAAACGTCAAGAAAACGTTAATTTTTCTTTCTAAATTATCACATATTCATTTGTTGAGAAGCGAAATTGTTTTTAGAATTTCCCATTAACGTATTAAACCCAAATGTATGCTTAGCAGAGTAGCAAATTCTATCTATTGGATGAATCGGTACATCGAACGTGCCGATAATTATGCCCGTTTTATTTCGGTAAACTTCAATTTAGCACTTGACTTACCTCCTGACGTACCTGAACAGTGGGAGCCGCTGATTGTTGCTACGGCAGATAATTTTATCTTCCAGAAACACTATGATGCCCCAACTCGTGAAAATGTTTTGTATTTCATGGCTTTTGATGTAAAAAATCCAAACTCGATTCTATCCTGTTTGCTTGAAGCCCGTGAGAATGCAAGAACTATTCGCGAAAGTATTTCTCGTGAAATGTGGGAGTATGTCAATCAAATTTATTGGACGGTAAAAGATGCCGCTGCCGAAAGTAAGTCGTGGGAGTTAGCAAGGTATCAAGGATTCTTGGAAAATATCAAAACTGGTAGCCAGTTGTTTTATGGAATTGTCGATTCTACTATTACCAGAGGCGAGGCTTGGCACTTTGGGCGTTTAGGCAGACTGATTGAGCGTGCTGATAAAACAACAAGATTTTTGGATGTAAAATACTTTACACTTTTACCAGAAATTGGAGCCGTAGGTTCTCCGCTCGATTTAATGCTTTGGTCGTCGGTATTAAAATCTGTAAGTGCCTACAATATGTTTCGTCAGCAATATCAGGTAATGAACCCCTCGGCTATTGTTGATTTCTTATTGCTTGATAAAAAATTCCCACGTTCAGTAATGCACTGTATTCGTCAGGCTGAATTATCATTATATGAAATATCTGGAACAGCCATTACGGCGTCTTATTCAAACCAAGCCGAGAAAGCCTTGAGTAAGTTACGTTCGGAAGTAGAGTTCACCGAAATCAAAGATATTTTTGACACAGGTTTACATCAGTATCTTGATGAATTTCAACAAAAAAATAATGCAGTAGGTAAAGCAATCTTTCAAACCTATTTTGATTTAAAACCAGTAATCAACGAAGAAATTACCCTAAATATGGTACAACAATAAGTAGTTTTTTTACTTTTGTATGTTAGTTATTTTTACTTATAACTATATAACCACTTTTTACAAAAAGGCTGGAATGATTGGTTTCATATATAACTGATTTTGTACGATTAAACCCGCAATTTAACAATTGCCTGTTTTAGTATAAAAACACTTGATTGAGCCAGTGATTCGAATAAATTATCGACTGTGCAAATGACATATTGTTTAGGGATTAAAGTGCGTGGCGGTTTAGTAGCTATTGCAGATACTAGAATTACTGCTGGAACGGAGGTTTACTCCAACAAAAAGGTATCTATCCACGAAGTAGGTAACCATTCTCTTTTTATAATGACAGCTGGATTAAGATCAATCCGTGATAAATCTGTGATTTATTTTAATAGACTCACCGAAGAAAAAGGCTGTAAGTTTGATTATATGTTTGAAGCTGTAAATGCTTTTGGAGATATGATTAGGAAAGTTGCTGAAGAAGATAAAGCAATGTTGAAATCAGAAGGGTATAATTTCAATTTACATTCAATCGTGGGGGGACAAATGCCTCATGATGACGAACATAAATTGTTTTTGATTTTTCCAGAAGGCAATTGGATAGAAATTAACGAAGGATTGAAATACCAAATCATTGGTAATTCAAATTACGGAAAACCATTGTTAAACCGTACTTTATCTTATGAAACATCCTTGGAGGATGCCCTTAAACTAGGTTTCTTATCATTTGATGCTACCCAAGTAAGTGCCAGTGATGTTGATTACCCAATTGATGTAATCGTTTATCAAAAAGATAGTTTCAATGTAATTGAACATAGACTAACGAAAGATGATATGAGCGATGTGACCAAAAAATGGAATGCATTGTTGAAAGAATCTGTTGATAATTTGCCTAATGAATGGCTACAAAATATTTTAGAAAAAAGCTGTGAAGTTTAATAGATAATTCGAGGCTTGGTATTATTCAGCAATATCAAGCCTTGTAATTTATCCAACTTCCAAGCTAATCTTCATGTATTCTCCTTCCCTTATAACCTTGGGTTATTCCTAATCCATCGGTTTTTTTTAAATCCATCTTTCATTAATTTTCGAATATGAGTATATTTTTAACTAAATATTACTAAAACTCGACATACTGTAAGGATGATGAGTTATAAATTTCAATTCTTTTCATTAACAACAAAATGCAAGAGTATATTAATTTAAACGGACAAATTGTTCCCGCAGAAAAGGCAAATATTCATGTAACTGATCTTGGATTGCTAAGAGGGTATGGTATTTTTGATTTTTTTCGGGCAATTGATGGAAAACCTATTTTTATTGAAGACCATCTGGATAGGTTCGAAAACTCTGCAAGAATGATGGGGTTAACTATTCCAGCTTCTCGTGAAGAACTCAAAAAAATCATTTTAGAGATTATTAACCTACATCCGCAAGCATTGTTAGGCGTAAAGATGGTGATGACTGGCGGTTATTCTCTTGATGGATATATGCCTGCTGAGCAATCAAACTTAATCGTAATGGGCAAACCCTTCGAGTTTAAGCCCGCTGATGTGGGGATGAAACTGATGAGTGTTGAATACAGAAGAGAAATTCCTGAAATAAAAACGCTGAATTATATTGTACCGATTAGGGCATTATCAAAAATGAAAGAGAACGGTGCCGACGATGTGTTGTATCATCAAAACGGGTTGATTTCAGAATCATCCAGAAGTAATATTTTTATCATTAAAAACGAAAAAATCATTACTCCCGTAGACGGAGCATTGTTTGGTGTGACCAGAAAGCATATTCTTAATTTTGCTAAAAGATATTTTGTTGTAGAGGAAAGAGACCTCACTACCCAAGAATATTGGGATGCGGACGAAGTTTTTACGACTGGTAGTACAAAAAGAATTGTAGCCATTACCCAAACCGATAACAAAGTATTTAGTGAAGGCAAAGTGGGGAAAATCACGAAGAAACTTCAAGATTTGTTTTTAGAACATGAAAAGAATTTTGGATAAAGAAAAAGGCCATTGTCATCGTGACAATGGCCTTTTTGTTATTTATTCGTATTCCTCTTTTTTTCTAATTCTTGTTGTTTCTTTTCTCTGCTAGCCAAAGCTTTTAACTTCTTTTCCATCTCGATAGGAAATCCTAGTAAGTCTCTTAAAACAACAGAAGCACACACCCCTCCGAAGGCAGCGGGCATATAAGAAATAGTACCATAGGCAGATTTTTTAAAGTTTGAGCCATCAGTCAACATCAATGATTCTTCCATCATTTTTTCTGTAGAATAAACTGCCTTTATTCCCGACCGAATGCCAAGTTTACGCAAACGCTTACGGATAAGGGAAGCCAGATAACATTCACGGGTATCAAATAAATCGGCTGTCCGAATTTTTGTAGGGTCAACTTTACCGCCAGCTCCCATAGAACTTACGATGCGTAAATTTTTGTGATGAGCCGTTGTTAATAAAGTTAATTTCGGAGTGATAGAATCGATACAGTCCATCACGTAATCAAAGTGATTATTGGTTAGTATTTCTTCAACGGCTTCTGGTGAAAGAAACTCACGAATACTTGTCAACTTCAATTCGGGGTTAATTGCCAATAAGCGTTCTTCCATTAAGTCAGCTTTGGGCTGTCCATGCGTTGTTGAAAGAGCAGGCAATTGCCTGTTTCTATTAGACGGGTCTACCACATCACCATCCACGATTGTCATCGTTCCTACGCCCGAACGGGCTATAAATTCCGCCGCAAAAGAACCAACGCCACCAAGTCCAACAACTAATACATGGGCATTCTGTAGCTTCTGAATACCTTCGTCGCCTATTAATAATTTGGTTCTGCCAAGCCAAGCTAAATCACTCATTGTTCAAGAATTATGCTCATAAACTACGTTGTTATGAGTCTGTAAAAGGGTATTTTCCCCAAGTTGACAAAATTACAGAACTATCATTAATTTTTCAGATAAGTAAAGAAATCCTTGATAGAATTGTAGAAAAAAATTCACAGTTCTAAGGATTTGTGTAGAATTTGTATAAGAAATTCACGCACTTTATAAATATTTAACTGGCATATAAATTTATATATGAAGACTATATCACTAATAATATCCAAAACTTGTTCAACTATTAACCAACATGGGAAGCCAGAATAATATTGTAGAGAATGAAAAAATTCTTGTTGACGGAATGGGCGCAATCATTCACGAAAATGGAGTGTTTTTTAGAGTATGGGCACCGAATGCTCAAGAAGTAAGTGTTTTTGGCTCATTTAATGACTGGGATTCATCGGAATTCCCACTTGAACATGAAGGAAATGGCTATTGGGGCGGTAATGTCTTTGGTGCGAAAGCCGGAGATGAATATAAATTCTTTTTGAAAACTCCTTCTGGAGATTTACAAAGAAACGACCCTTATGCTCGTAAACTAACTAATTCCATAGGGAATTCAATAATATATGACCAAAATAATTTTGACTGGGAAGAAGATGATTTTCAAATGCCAACTTGGAATAAGCTGGTTATCTATGAACTGCATGTGGGTACTTACCATGTAAAAGCCAAAGGTAAAGTTGGTGATTTCTATAGCTTAATTGAAAAACTTGACTACCTACAACAGCTAGGAATCAATGCGATAGAAGTAATGCCTCCTTTTGAATTTCCTGGAGATTTTTCATGGGGTTATAACCCTTCTTATCCATTTGCTATCGAATCAAGCTATGGTGGGCCAGATGCCTTCAAGGCATTTGTTAAAGCTGCTCACGAACGTGGTATAGCTGTAATTTTAGATGTAGTCTATAATCATTTCGGGCCAACAGATATGGATATGTGGCAGTTTGATGGCTGGCAAGAAAATGGACTAGGTGGCATTTATTTCTACAATGACTGGCGTTCGGCTACTCCTTGGGGAGATACTCGTCCAGATTATGGCAGACCAGAAGTACGCCAATATATTCGTGACAATGCCATTATGTGGCTTGAAGAATTCAGGGTAGATGGACTCAGAATGGATATGACGCCTTATATCAGAAGTGTAAAAGCTAATGAAGATTTAGGTACTACTATTCAAGAAGGCTTAAGTTTAATCAGGAGAATTAATGCAGAAGTTGCAGAAAAATTCCCTTGGAAAATTGTCATTGCAGAAGATTTACACGGATTAGATTCCATCACCGACCATTTAGGCAACGAATGTGGTTTAGGCTTTGGAAGCCAATGGGATGCCAATTTTGTACATCCAATCAGGAAAATTTTAATTACGCAAGAAGACGAACACCGTAGTATAGAAAGTGTCTGTATCGCGCTGTTAAATAAATATTCAGGAGATACTTTTAAAAGAGTAGTCTATACAGAATCACATGACGAGGTAGCTAATGGTCAGGCAAGAGTAGCGGAAGAAATAGCCTTTGATAATGTTAATAATTGGTATTCAAAGAAAAGAGCCTCATTAGGCATTGCGTTGGTAATGACAGCAGGAGGAATCCCAATGGTGTTTCAAGGACAAGAACTATTAGAAGATAAGTGGTTTTCGGACACTGACCCTATTGATTGGAGTAGAGCCGAGAAGTTTAAAGCTTACACCAGTTTACACCGTGATTTAATTAAACTACGCCTTAATTATGAAGATAATACAGAAGGCTTAACAGGGCAGAATACTCAGATTATTAAAACTGATGAAACCCATAAAATTATTGTATTTCAGCGTTGGAGCAAGGGTGGACCTGGTGATAATACCGTTGTTGTACTTAATTTTTCTAATAAGTCTTATGAAGATTTTTCAATAGGCTTTCCACAGCAAGGAATATGGAAATTGAGGTTTAACAGCGATTGGGAGGGCTATGATAAAGGTTTTGATAACTTTGATTCTAGCAGTATTAGTACAGAGCAAGGTGAATATGACGGAATGCAACATCATGCATCTATTTCTATTGCACCATACACAGCATTGATTTTTTCTCAGGATAAGATGAATTACTAGCGGTGGGCAGAGGGTATATATTCACAAGGAATGTCACGGCATTCCTTGTGTTGTTTTAAAAAAGAATGATATTTTTCCGTAAAAAAACATTAATATTTTGCTTATCTCGAAAAAAAATTCATTTATAATTGACAACACTGTTTATATAAACAATATACCTGAGTATTTTAGAGTTCCATAGACAAAAAGTAGTTAAAAACATTAATTTCAAACGTATCTCATGAAAAAAATAAGCATTATTACATTGATAATGAGTTTTCTTGTTATCAATTCTTTTGCACAATCACCCGATTCTATCTTCAATAAATTTTATGAAAGTACCGGTGGTTTGCCACTTTGGAAGAAAGTAAAGACTTATACATTAAAACAATCGTTTGTTGCCAATGCAGCAACTGATTATGACATGGAAGTGAAGGCATCATTACCAGATAATTCTATGCTAAAAACAAAAACTATTATGAAACGTAGTTTTATTTATGGTACAGGTACATCAGATGCTTTTTTGAAAATCCCGACAGGAAGTCGTGATAAGGCCATTATTTATGATGTAAAAGACTTGAGTGCAAAAGAACAGTCTAATATGAAGAGAGAAGTAGGCGATTTCTTATTACCATTCTTGAATTATGAAGAAAAAGGATATATCGCTACGTATGTAGGTTTAGAAGTAATCGGAGCCCAAAGATTACACCATATTGAGTTGAAGGGCAAAGAAATCAAGCACGATTTGTATTTTGATAATATCACAAATTTTCTTACTAAGGCTAAATATAAATTGCCTACTGGTGAAGAAATTACACAAGATTATAACGTTTATACAACATCTGATTTTGGATTAAAATATCCATCAGCAGGTACTTATTACAGTAGTATTGATAAAAAAGTGGTTAAGTTGACGAATGTCTTCATTTTTAACCCAGTTTTTGAAGCCAATACTTTTAAACGCTAAACAATTAAACAGTAAATATCAATCCAATTGAACAGATTGGATTGATATTTTTTTGTAACACACATACCATGGATAAATAATTACCTATTTGCATTAGCTTTAAACCATATGAAATAATAATAATGAAACAATTTTTAAAAATAGCGGGCATTATTTTACTAAGCTTAGTACTTGTTATTATAAGTCTATTCTTGTATTTCAGAACACCCGCCGGTGAACTATTTTTAACTGAAAAAGTAGTTTATTACCTACAGAAAAAACTCAAGAAGCCATTTACTATCAAAAGAATTAGCTACAGTCTTCCAGATTGGATTGCCCTTGAGGGAGTCTACCTGCCTGATGATAAGAACGATACCTTAATTTATGGCAACAAAATTCATATAGATATTGATATGCTTGCCTTATTACGTAATAAAGTAAGCATTAATAAGCTTGAATTAGAAAACATCAACATAAACATAAAGCGTACCCTACCTGATACAGCCTTTAATTTTAACTACGTTCTAAAAGCATTTGCAAGCACTGACAACAGTATTACTGTAGATACTACAGCTAAGAAAAGCACTCCTTTAGATTATTATTTAACCAATATTTTACTTAATAAAGTAAGAGTAACCTATCTGGATGATGTTACAGGGATAGATGCTAAGGTTAGATTAGACAATGTCGAGACATCCTTCAAAGACATAAATCCTACTACTTCTCAATATCATTTAGATAAATTAGCTTTAAATGGTGGAAACTTATCGCTACGATTATATCAGGCTTTACCTAAAAAATCAATTCCAGAACCAACATCACCATCTGATACGCTAGATTTAGCTTTTGGAGAATTTGATGCCAAAAACTTTCAATGGAAAATCGTTGAAGAAAGTGCAGGCTTAATTAATACAGTAAAATTAGGCTCCTTGAATGTGAAGGGAGATAAAGTATATTTAGCAGGCGAGCAAGTTCATTTAAAATCTGTCAATTTATATAATACAGACGCTAAAGTGAGTTTCCTGAAAAAAGCTAAGAAGGACAAAGCCAAAGTCCCTGTAAAGGCTGACACTACAGCACCTAGTAACTGGAAAGTATTGGTAGATAAAATTATCTTCGATAAGAATAATATTGAATATCAAGACCAAAATCAAGTTGCTTTAAAGAAAGGACTTGACCCCAATAATTTAAAAATCAATAACTTGAAAATGAACACAGAGCGTTTCTATTTCTCTCCTGATAATATTTCAGGGTGGTTATACTCAAGTTCATTCAAAGAAAAATCTGGTTTTGAACTCCAACGATTCCAGACAGATTTTGCCTATACCAATCGTCAGGCATTTTTGAAAAAACTCTATATCAAAACGCCTAATACGCTTATCAGAGACGAAGTGTCGTTGAGTTATGCTTCTTTTGACCAATTTAGTAAAAATATTGGTGCTTCAAAAATAAAATTGAGCCTTAAAAATAGCCAAGTTGCTTTTCAGGATATTCTATTATTAATGCCTGAATTTGCCAAAATGCCTCCTTTTAAAGGCAATGAAAAAGCTTTAGTGAAAGTGGATGGACTAGCTACAGGATATGTCAATAATTTAAACATTAGTAAGTTTTCATTGACAGGGTTTGGTCAGGCCAGAGCCAACTTACAGGGAACTATTACGGGGTTACCAGATGTAAACAAAGTTGCGTTAAAATTGAATATTAAAGAGGTTTCGCTTACTAAGAGCGATATACTAAAATTAGCGCCTGCTAATACCATTCCCAACAGTATTGAACTGCCTAACAAGGTAAATTTAGTAGGGACTATTAATGGCAAAATCCAGAATTTGGCAATTAATGCCAAAGTAAAAACCGATATGGGAGCCGCTGCCTTTAATGGTAGATTGGTTAACATTACAGCCGATAAAAATCAGCAATACGAGGGGACTATGAGCTTGACAGCTTTTGACGTAGGCAAGTTTATCAAGCAAACAGAAAACGTAGGAAAACTAACGCTGAATGCGAAAGTAAAAGGCCGAGGATTAGACCTAAAAACAATGAATACTGCTATTCAAGGGACTATTCAGGAGGCTCAAATAAAAGGATATAATTATAAAAATTTAGTTTTCGAAAGTACCATCGCACAGCAAATTGCTCAGTTAAAAGCTCATATAACTGATCCAAATATTACGCTAAGAATAGATTCAAAGGTTGATTTATCGAAAGAATTTCCGGGCATACAAGGAAACATAGTAATTGCAGAATTGAATTTAAAACCATTGGGTTTTTATGCTGATAACATTGGCATTCATGGGAATATAGATGTTGATATGCCATCTACCGACCCGAATAATCCTAATGGAAAAATCACGATTCATGAAGCAACGCTTTTTCAAGATGGAAAGCCAATCAAGATTGAAAATACCATCGTAACGGCACAGAATACCGCAGCAGGAAAAAGTTTTGATATTCAAGCACCTTTTTTAAAGGCTACCGTAAAAGGAAACTTCAATTATTTACAGTTGTCTGATATTTTGCTTACGAATATCAATCGTTACTTCACGATTCCTGATATTGCTTATAAGCCCATTACTGAGCCTTATAATGTATCAATTGAGGCAAAAGTGGTAAAACACCCTCTTTTCAAGGCTTTTGTGCCAGGCTTAACTAGACTAGATACTGTTCGTCTATCGGCAATGCTTAATAACAAGGCTGATACGGTAATGAAGATAAGTTTAGTTTCACCTAATCTGGAATATGACACCATTAAAGTGTCAAATTTTAGGGCTAACGTATATGCCAACGTTCAAACGTTGACTTATCAGGCTGGTCTTTCGGGAGTAGAAATGAGTGCTTTCAGGCTCAGAAAAACTTTTTTGAATGGAACTGTTGCTAACAATACAGCAACGTTTAAAGCTATTTTCAAAGATTCTATCGACCAGAATAGAAACGAAGTGGCTGGATTGGTTCAGAATGCTGATAATCAATACAAAATTCGCTTAGTGAAAGGTGGACTAAAATTAAATTATAAAGATTGGTCAGTTGACTCTACAGGTTTTATACAATATGGCAAAGCGGGCTTGTTGATTAATAATTTTCAGATAGAACAAGAAAAACAACGCTTATTAGTCAATAGTACAACTAGCGAGCCGAACGGTCCAATCAATGTGACGGCTGAAAACTTTAGGATTGAGAATTTTGTCACGCTTTTTGTGCCCGATTCTACAATGGCAAGTGGGAAAATTGATGGGAAAGTGCTGTTAAGTAATTATATGGTTTCGCCATCATTTACGGGAGATGTGAAAGTGACTGATTTCTTTTTCCAAAAGACTTCTATTGGTAATTTAGACATCAATGTCTTCAACGAAACGGCTGACAAGATAACTGCCAAAGCTACCTTAATTAATGCCAATAATGACTTACAAATAACAGGGAATTACTACCTCAACAATGAAAATCCTTTTGATTTGAGGTTAGAAATCAGAAAGCTAGGGGCAGAAACAGTACAAGCCTTTAGTTTTGGACAGTTAAAACAGGCTAAGGGATGGTTGCAAGGGCAAGCTACGATAAAAGGCTCAACGACAAATCCACAGATTGTAGGCGACTTAGGCTTTAACAATGTTGGTTTCAATGTTTCGCAACTAGGTAGTAGATTTTTGGTAGATAAACAGCAATTGTTTTTTGAAGGGACTACTATTCGCCTTAAGCAGTTTACGATGAGCGACACCTTGAATCAACCTTTGAAAATTGATGGTACTGTCTCGTTAGCGGATATCCCTAACGTAAAATATGATTTGACGATTGATACCAAAAACTTTATGGTATTAAACTCTAATAGAAAAGATAATGACTTCTTTTATGGAACAGGCTTTATAGATGCTCGTTTGGCAATCCAAGGAATTTCGTCAGCCGCTAAAATTGAAGGAGATATTAAGGTTAGGGAAAACAGTAATATTTCTGTGATTGTACCAACCAGTTTAGATGAACAGAGTGAAAGCGAAGGGGTGGTTATTTTTGTAGACCATAACAACGAAGCACTGGCTAAAGAAGATACTGCCCAGTTATCAGCGGTAAATGATTTTTTCTCAGAGATGTCACTCAATATAGAAGCAGATGATAAATCTGAATTCACGATTGTAGTAGATGAACTGAATGGAGATAATTTAAAAGTAAAAGGAAATGCACGATTGAATGTGGGTATAGGCCCAGACGGACAACCATTTATTTTAGGTTCTTACGACCTTACAGAAGGAAGTTATGGCTTAACGTTTGAGGTACTTAAACGTCAGTTTACAATCCAAAAGGGTAGTAGCATTATTTGGTCTGGTGACCCTATGAATGCAGATGTAAATATTACTGCGATATATACTACAGAAACAGCACCGTTAGACTTGATGTCGAATGAAACGGAAGATGTTGCCCGTTTCAGGCAAAAAGTTCAGTTTGATGTATTATTAACGATGGCTGGACGTTTGACCAAGCCTGATATTACTTTCAAGATTCGTCCTTCTGAAACACAGAAATTAGTGAGCACTACAGTTATCAGCGATATTCAAGCTCGTTTGAATAAATTAGATGCCAATGAAGTAAACAAGCAAGTATTTGCTTTATTGATTCTGAATAGATTTTTCTCTGAAAAATCATCCGACTTTTTCTCAAGTAGTGGTGGTGGTAGTGGTACAGAAGCTTTAGCACGTCAAAGTGTAAGTAAGTTACTATCAGACCAACTGGATCAGCTGGCTTCTGACCTAATCAAAGGTGTTGATTTAGACGTAAATTTATCGTCAACCCAAGATTTTTATGGTGGGAAATCAAGTGCTAGGACAGATTTAAGTCTTGGACTTTCTAAAGCATTTTTCAATGATAAGATTCAGATTAAAGTTGGGCGAAATTTTGAATTAGAAAATCAAACGAATATCAGTAGAGGCTCTTCAGAAGTATTTGATAACCTTCTAGTCAACTATAAATTGACAAATGATGGACGTTATCTCTTTAAGGCTTTTCGTAAAAACCAATTCCAGTCTGTTTTAGATGGCTTTGTAGTTGAAACAGGTATTGGTTTTACATTAACGATAGAATACGGCACTTTTAAAGAAATTTTTAATAAGTCCAAAAAGTAAATAGCTTATCTCTATAAGGAAATCAACATGAACGATAACACATTTATATATTCCTCAAAACCTCGGAAAATATCCTTCTTTAAAGGGATGTTATTTGTCACATTTGCATGCTTAATATTATTCATTACAAGCTGTTCGGTTACTAAAAAATTGCCAGCTGGCGAAAGTCTGTATGTAGGAGCAAAAATTAAGATTCAGAAGGATTCTGTTATTAATAAGAAAGAAGCTAAGACGGTTCAAACACAGCTTGAAGCGTTTGTTAAGCCTAAGCCAAATGCCACAATTTTTGGTTTTCCATACAAGGTTTGGCTTTACTATTTATTTGGTGAACCCAAAAGCGAAAAAGGATTTAAGAGTTTCTTTAGGAAAAAATTTGGCGAACCTCCAGTGTTGGCAAGCAAAAGTGTAGTAGGGGCTAATTCTAAACAAATAGGACTATTATTAAATAACCAAGGGTACTTTAGGTCGTCTGCATTTGGGGTATTAACTGAAAAAGATAGAAAAGCTACTGCCGAATATACTGTTAGTTTACACGAAAGATACATCGTTGATACTGTTGTATTTTCAGTAAAAGATACCAGTGCTTTCAGTAAAGCCTTTGTGGCTTCTCAGCCAAGGTCACTAGTTAAAAAAGGAATGCCTTATCAGTTTGATGTGATAACGGCTGAACGCGAACGTATTGATAGAGTATTGAAAAGACGAGGTTTTTATTATTTCAGACCAGACTTTATTATTATCAAAGCCGATTCTTCGTTTGCTACTCATAAAGTAAATTTAACTTTTGAGATAAAGCCTTCTACATCACAAGTAGCCAGAAAGCTTTATTCGATTAGAGAAGTACACGTATTATCAGATTATGGCGAATCTACAGCAACAGATACCCTAAAAAACCAAGAAATCAACTTTGATGGTATAAAAGTATTTGATAGAACGGAGTCATTCAAACCAAAAATCTTTGCTGATGCGATTGGGTTTCGCCGTGGAGTAAAATACAGTAGTAATGTTCAAGATGTGTCCTTGTCGAGATTAATCAACTTGAATGGAAACTTTAAATTTGTAAAAAACACATTTGAATTAGTCCCTCGGTCAGACTCAGCACTTTTAGACGTATTTTATTACTTAACACCGCTAAAAGCAAAATCAGTGGTAGTTGATTTGAATGGAACGACTAAATCCAACAACTATACTGGTTCTAATATAAGTATCTCGTGGGTGAATAAAAATGCTTTTAAAGGGGCGGAATTATTAAAAGTTACTGCCAATGCTGGGATTGAGTTTCAAGTGGGAGGAGCAAGCAGTACACTCGGAGCATTGAATACGACCAGATTTTCGATAGAAAGTAATTTGACCTTACCAAGGTTTACGATTCCTTTCGTTACTATCAACCCAACTAAAAATCAGTCTTTACCTAAAACAAGTATCAATGTTGGTTATGAGCAACTAAAAAGAGGAGGACTGTATGACCTTACGTCGCTCAGGACATCGCTTACTTATGCATGGAAACAAAGTACTGCGATAGAACATTCTGTTACGCCTATTTTAGTTAACTTAGTAAAGGCTTCTAATTTCAGTGAAGACTTTGCTTTAGAGTATTTTAGAAATCCAATTTTGTACGAAGAGATTTTAGATAATAAAATCATCATTAGTACGGCTTATACGTTTTCGTATATGCCTCAAAATAAAGCTAATGCTACGCACAACTTTTCATTTACAGGTGGCGTAGAAGTAGCAGGTAATTTGGCAAGTTTATTATCTAAACTAACATCAAGTGATGGGTCATCAACAACGCTGTTTGGAGTAACCTATCCACAATATGCAAAATTTGATGCTGATTTTAGATATAGTTATCGTATCAACCAATCACTTCGTGTAGCCAATCGTTTCTTAGTAGGCTATGGTTTACCTTACGGCAATTCGTACTTTTTGCCAACCGTAAAACAATATGTAGCAGGTGGAAATAACAGTATTCGTGCTTTCCCTGCAAGAACTATTGGGCCAGGAAGTTATTTAAGAACAGGGTCGCTACTAGAACAAACCATCGGTGGGCAGTCGGGTGATATTAAATTAGAATTTAACACTGAGCTTAGAGCCAAATTTAACCAATACATCCACGGAGCCATCTTTATTGATGCAGGAAATGTTTGGATGCAAAATGATGCAGATATTTATGGTCCTGATGCTGTATTTGGCAAAGACTTTTATAAACAAGTAGCGATAGGTACTGGGATAGGTTTACGATTAGATTTTAACTATTTGGTGCTTCGTTTCGATTTAGCAACACCAGTACGTAAACCATATTTGCCAGAGAACGAGCGTTGGGTCTTGAAAGATTTTAATTTAGGTAGTCCTGACTGGAGAAAAGAGAATTTAGTATTAAACATTGCCATTGGTTATCCATTCTAACCAATGGCAATTGGGTTAATACCTTATCGTTTAATGAGCGTACCATCAAAATTGATTAGCGTCATGGCTAATATAGTATTAGCCGCTAATTCTTTTTGATTAAGGGATTGATCAATGGGCGATTCACCAACGCTTAAAAGTTCCTTTATTCTGGTAGGTTTTTTATTTAAATCTGCCAATTCTTCTTGATAGAGTGCTTTTAACACATTTATTTCTGTAGGACGAGGATACCTCGAAATCATGGCTTTATAAGCGAAAGTAATTCTGGTTTCTGGGCTTTGTCCGCCTTCACGCATCATTCTTTCGGCTAGTTTTCTAGCAGCTTCATTATATTGCGGGTCATTCATCATTATCAACGACTGCAAAGGCGTTGATGTCTTTTGTCGTTTTACTACACAGAAATATCTTTCTGGGGCATCAAATGTAATTGAAGATGGAGGAGGAGAGGAGCGTTTCCAAATAGTATAAAGCCCCCTGCGATATAATGAATCTCCATGTTGCTGGCGATACGAAGTAGCATTTCTAGTAGCCAATGCCTCCCAGATGCCACTTGGTTGATAAGGATATACGCTTGGACCGCCAATTTTATGCACCAACAAACCACTGCCTTCTAAAACGGCATCTCTGATTTGCTCATGCGCATAGCGATAACTTGGTCCTCTGGCGAGCAACCGATTTTCTGAATCTACATCCATTAAATCTTTACGTTTTTTTGAAGATTGCTGATAAGTAGCAGACATTACAATCAACTTTTGCATGGCTTTGATATTCCAACCAGACTCGCGGAAAGTAACAGCGAGCCAATCTAACAAAGCTGGATGTGAGGGCATCTCGCCTTGATTTCCAAAATCATCAGAAGTTTTGCAAAGACCAAAGCCAAAGTAGTTTTGCCAAAAACGATTTACAGCAACCCTAGCAAAAAGCGGATGGCGCTCATCTAATAGCCATTGAGCTAAGCCTAATCTATTTTTTGGCAAATCATCATCAAAAGGTAGCAATTTATTAATAACGCCATGAGTTACTTCTGTAGAGGGGGCATCATACGCACCACGACTTAGGATGAAAGTTTTTCTAGGAATCTTTCGTTCGCTCATTATCATTACCTCCTTGATATCAGTCGCCAAGATATTTTCTTTTTCTCTCAGTTGGAGGAGGTTTCTGGAATAGGCAGAAAAATAAGGGTCAAAATTCAGTCTGTAATAATCAAAGAGCTGTTGCTTTTGTATCGCAGTCCATTCATTACGAGGCGTTTTCAAAATGTCAGAAACCTGTTCTTTATTTTTAGCGAGACCTAGTACTTCTATAGGAGATAACTGACGTGTATAAATTTTTAATTCATCTACCGCAAAATTTTGCATTGTTTCATGAAATTCTTTCCCCATCATGAAGGGTAAACTCGACCAATTGGTATGATGTTCGCCAAATTTCATTGACTTATTTAAATTATCGACTAATACATTGGTCTTCATTTCTTGACCGTTCTGATAAATTTTCACTCCCGATGCTTTACTGCTTCCGTCATACGTAAGCGTAATATTTTGCCATTGTTTGTAAAGCACTTTATCAGTCGTAATGATATCTATACAATTGGCAGGCCAAACATAGCTAAGGCTAACCTGCAAAGAGCCATCTGACAATAGCCAACACTTATAGCCTCTCTGTCCTTCAAACTCGCCATTAGAAGAATTGTAAATAGGACCATGTTCACCTCTTTTCAGAGGATTTATCCAGAGACTTATAGAAAATGGCTGTACTCTTTCAAAATCCAAAGCCCTGTGGAAATCAATACCACAATCACCTCTAAATAAAATGCCATTTCCCACTTTCCCTTTGATAAACTTGGGTCTTCTGTCCATATCACCAGCAATCCATCCACCAATAGAATCCACTGCTGTGTTTTGATAAGCAATGTTTTTTACTTCAATTACTTCCTTTTGAAGGGTGTTATCAAAGCGTTTATTTGTTTTAGGAATGATGCGTTCAAAAGAGAAATTAGCGACAAGGTCTTTACTGCTTGTGGCAAATTTTGAAGGATCTTTTTGGGCAGCTAAAACCCATTGGTCAAAATTTTTGCGATAGATTGGGTAGGTAGGTTTAATAGCCTCCTCAAAAGGAGCTATTTTCTTTTTGATAAAATCGATTTTAGTCTGAATATCAGCAGTAGGAAGCATTACAGTTGGCGAAGCTTCGCCATTGTAAGGAATAATGCCTGATTCGTTGTTGTTATTGAAAAATGCTGATAACTGGTAAAATTCCTTTTGAGCAATTGGGTCATATTTATGGTCATGACATCTGGCACATTCTACCGTTAAGCCTAAAAATGCTTTACCGAAAGTACTTACTCGGTCAATCACATATTCAGTACGATATTCTTCATCTACCACACCGCCTTCTTGTGTCTGTGGATGATTCCTCAAAAAACACGTAGCCATCAATTGTTCTTGTGTAGGGTTTGGTAGTAAATCACCTGCTAGTTGCCAAGTAACAAATTTGTCATAAGACAGGTTTTTATTAAATGAATTAATTACCCAGTCACGCCAAGGGAAAGCATTTCTCATACCATCGTCCTGGTAACCGTGCGAATCAGCATAACGGGCAATGTCTAGCCATTCAACACCCATTTTTTCGCCATAATGTGGCGACTTTAATAATCTATCTACTACTTTTTCATAAGCATTCGGAGAAGTATCTTTTAAAAAGGCATCTAATTCTTTAACAGTAGGAGGTAGTCCTGTAATATCCATAGAAACCCTGCGAAGCAAGGTAGCTTTTTCAGCTTGTTGTGAGGGCTTAATGTGTTGTTCTTCTAGCTTTTGTAGAATAAAATTATCGATAGTATTTTTAACCCATTCATGCTGATTTACAGTTGGTACTTCGGGTTTTTTAATCTCCGTAAAAGCCCAATGTTCTTTATACTCAGCCCCTTGTTTTACCCATTTTATCAATAAGGCTTTTTCTTCATTTGTTAGTGTTAAATTGGATTTTGGAGTAGGCATCACCATATCAGGGTCATGCGAAAGGATTCTTTTAATGAGTTCACTTTTATCAATATTGCCTTCAACAATAGCCCTATTCCCACTTTTTAGTTTTTCAGTAGCCCCTTCAAAATTTGTTAATTGTAAACCTGCCTCTACTTTACTTTTATCAGGACCATGACATTTAAAGCACCTATCTGATAGAATAGGTTTGATATGAATATTATAATCAATTTTATCGGGGAGTTTACTTTCAAGAGTGGCTAACTCAGCAGGTGTTTCTGTGCTACCACATGCTAATAGAAGCATGCAGGATAAAAATATTGCTGATTTTTTAAACGTTGTGATTACCATAACTTTACTTTCGTTGTTAAAAGTATAAGTAAATATAATCTTGAAATACTTAAATTTAATAAGGTGTTGTAGGGTATCTTTTACTGAGGCTTGATGATGTTTTTCTTTAAGGTTTAGATACAAAAAAAGCACTTCCGAAGAAGTGCTTTTTTAAAAAGAATATTTTAATAATTACTAGAAGAATTTAGCTCTGTTATCAACAACTTTAGCATTTTCTTTGATTGCTTCGTTGATATAGAATGATGTTCTTTGAGCAGCCATCATTTTTGCTGAATTCTTATAAAGTGTTAAGTCTGCAATAGCTGGTGCTGGAGTAGACTTGATAGTTTCCATAATGAAAACACCACCTTCACCTTTGAAAGGCTTAGATCTTTTTCCAACTTTTAAACCAAATGCTTTACCAATCGCAGTTGGGTCTGCACCTGCACTACTTAATACACCTTGTGCTAACGTAATATCTGTAGCAGTTTCAACTAAAGCTCCTGCACCGTATTTTTGAGCAATTTGTTCTAAAGTACCTGTAATACCAGCTAATTTTTTCTCAATTTGTTCTGCTTTCAATTCGCTTTTTACTCTTGCAGTTAATTCCTCTCTGAAATCATCCACTTTTACTTCATCCTTATCAGTACTTCCTGTTACTAAAGCAACGATATATTGATTATCATTTTGGAATACTTCTGACACATCACCTACTTTAGTATCGTCGTTGAATGCCCAACGAACAATGTCACGTGCGTTCTGTAAGTTGTTGAAACTATTAGCTCCTTCAGGGATTCTGTCTCCACGAAGCATCAATAAAGATTTATCTTTTTTCAAGCTTGCTTGAAAAGCTTCTTTTGTGGTATTAGCTACAGCAAAAGCATCTGCTTTACGCAAAACTTCGTCCATCGTAGATTGACTTGGAGAAATCGTACGATTGATTGCCGCTAATTTATAACGAGTGTTCGTTTTAGCTTCTGTTACTTTTACGATATGGTAACCGAAATCAGTTTCAACAATATTTGGTAATAAACCTGTTCCAGAGAAACCAAAAACTGCGTTCTCGAAAGGTTTTATCATTCCACCATTGTTTTTGAAGTAACCTAAATCTCCACCTTGTTGAGCCGTTCCATCAGTACCAAATTGTTGTGCCATTGCTTCAAAGCTTGCACCACCTTTAATTTGAGCTAAGATACCTTCAGCACGCTTACGAGCAGCCGCTTTTACAGAATCAGAAGCATCTTTTGGTGCATTGATTAAGATATGGCTAGCACGAATTGTGAATAATGAATCTTTTTGGATACCACCGTATTTGTAAATAGAATATGTTAAGCCATTTTTGAATGGACCATAAATACCTCCAGGGGTCATGTTAGCTAATTGTCCTTTTACTGCTTCTGGAATTTCAGCTAAAGTAGAATAATAAGGAGTTTTAATGTCCGAATTCATCATTGCAAAAGCTGAATCGTTTTTAGCAATTGCTAATTCTTTTGCCAAACGTTTGATATCGTTGTAGAAAGAAGCTGTGTCTAATTTCGAAGGAATAATTGGGAAAGTAACATATTCAATAGAACGAGTAGTTTGTCCTTTAAACAACTCTTTGTGAGACGACAGATAGTCTTCTAACTGAGATTCTGTTACTTTAATCGTAGAATCTGCTACTGAATAAAAAGGAACATATAAATAACGAGCATCTACTTTAGAAGTTTGAGCAGTATAGTCTTTTTGAGCTTCAACATTGGTAGTGTATGTTGACATTCTTAAAAGGTTTTCATACTTCGTTCTTAAACGGTCTTGGCTCAATGATTTCTCAAAATTTACCCAAGCTTGTTGTTGAGCAGGAGGCAAAGTTTTGAAGTTTTTCAAGAATTGAATAACGTAATTCTTATCGAATTGACCAGTCTGTGGATTAGTGAATTGCTGACGAACTGATGGGTGAATGTTTGTTCCTTGTACCATGTCAACCAATTCAGCAGGAGAAACCGCTAAACCTAATGCCTCATATTCTTTGCCATAGGCCAAATCCATGATGTACTGATTCCAAACTTGGTCACGAATCATCGCTAATTCCTGTTCTCCAGGACCACGACCAGATTGCTGTGTGTATTGTTGCGTAATTTCGTCAACTTTCTTTTGAAAATCTTGATTTTTGATTTTTTCTCCTCCGATTTCACCAACTACATCTTTTGGAGTGCCGAAAAAACTCGAACGACCTTGAAAAATGTCTCCACCGACAAGGAAGAGAATTAAACTGATGGCGATTGCCGCCGCCGCAATCCCCGACTTTTCTCTGATTTTGGTAATTAATGCCATTTTTAAATATTAAGTTATTGATTTTCGCTATCTATCAGCTCCAAAGCATCAAAGACAAGGTTTTTGATAATGAAATAATAATGTGATACTAATCTTCTGATAGACTCTATAGAACCCAAAAGAAACGCAAAATAATTACTTTATTGGCTAATATCAAAATCTGAATTATGTTGGATAAGCTCTATCAATTCATAAATGGTAGTATTGTGTCTTAATATTCTCTTAAATAAGGGGTGAGCTTTGTAGATACAATTTGATGATTATTGATGTAAGTGTTTGATAATCATTATGTTTGTTGCTATTCTGTTACACAATTTTGTGTAACGGTATTGTTTTTTTTTACTTATTGTATTTATAATACTTTTAATAATTTTTGTTCAAATTTTGTTACTTATTAATTAATACTAAGTCTATTGATATAGATAGCATCTAATTAACTTACAATAGTTTAATAACAGTTTGTTATTTTTCGTTTTCATCCATTTTATGAAAAAGATTGATTACATATCCTTATCGAGACATTTCAGTGGCGAAGCAACTGATGCTGAAAATTGTGAGGTTTTTAGATGGAGAGACAGTTCTAATACTAACAAGCGAACGTATAAGCGATTATCTGCTCTTTATGATATTAACAAGAAATCATCAAACAATATCGATTCAAAATACGAAACGTTTGTCTGGAATAAGATTATTGGCAAAGTCTTGTCAGAATAAAGATTATAGCTCTACATAGTAAAATGACTTCAATATTGAAGTCGTTTTACTATGTAGACAAAAAAATTATTTTACTTTAAAGCTTACTTTAACATTTTCCCAAAGCAATGATATTTCATTTTTTGAGGAAACTTCATAAGTAAGTCTTTCATAAAACTTTTTAGCCTTCCTCACAGGTACAGTAACACGCAAAACATCCTCATCTTGTTTGTAACTGAAAGCTCCCCACTTTATCGTTTTGTTAAAAATGATAATCCATTCTTTTTCATTGGGAATAACAAAGAAGGCATATTTCCCAGCTGATAATGCTTTGCCTTCTACTTCTATGTCACTAGAAGTAGTAAAAGCCGTTGTTTCGTTAGCACCAGCACGCCATACTTGGCCATACGGAACTAGTTTTCCCCATATTTCTCTTCCATTTACAGCAGGTTGACTGTAATCAATAACGATGGATTTGCCGTTGATGCTTGCGGTTAATTGTGCAGGAGGGCTAGGGCGTGTAGCTTTATCTTGTGCAAAAAATTGGATACTCAACAAGAGTAAGGTCAATAACAAAATAGTCTTTTTCATTTTTTTTGTACTTTTGAGTGAATAAGTAAATTTATCGCCTCAAATTTGACGATAACTTGTTGAAGCTACTTGTTCATCAGTTGTTCAAGTTTATTCAAAATGTATCACGCTGATTAGTAATGACTAACGAAAAATTTTATATTGATAAATGTAAAGAGCTAATTGAAAAACAATTAGAGTGGGGTGATAGCGAACACTGGCAAAATCAAGATTTTGATGTATTAAGCGAAAGAATATTTGAAGCAACTAAAGTATCGCTGAGTAATAGTACCTTAAAAAGGTTGTGGGGAAAAGTCCGTTATGATAGTACCCCCAATCTGACGACGCTGAATGCTTTAGCTCAATTTATTCATTATGAAAATTGGCGCGCTTTTACCTCAAATGGGTTTCAACCTAAAATAGACGTCCGCGAAAAAATTCCTCACAAAATAGAAGTTGTTACGAATACTCCTCAAAGAAGTATTTCAAAAGGATATTTTTGGGTGATAGGCTTTTTTATGATGGGGCTATTATTAGGTATTTGGGCATTTCAAAATAAAGCTAGACCTCTTACTTATGGTAAAGTATTATTTAGTAGTATGCCAATCACTTTAGGTGTGCCTAATACTGTATTGTTTTATTATGATGCCACAGATTCTAATGCTGATAGTGTATTGATACAACAAAGTTGGGATAGTAGACTTCGTGTTAAAGTCGATAAAAACAAGCATCAATTTGCCAATACCTATTATTTGCCAGGTTATTATAAAGCTAAACTGGTGCTCAATGATTCGATTGTCAAAGAACATGATTTGTATATTGAAACTGATGGTTGGCTAAGGACAATAGATAAAGAATCAATGCCTGTATTCTAGCCAAAAAAACAAGCTACCAAAGAAAATGTAATAGCCATTAGTGAAGAAGATTTAACAGATCAAAAATTTGATTTGGAAAAGAACATTCCTTGGGTAAGTATTTTTAAAGTGCAAAAAGATTTACAAATACCTAGTGATAATTTTGTTTTTGAAACTGATATTAAAAATACATTTAATCGTGGAGATGGTATTTGTCACAAAACTAAAATAATTTTAATGTGTATGAACGGAGCACACGTCATTCCGCTTTCAATTAAAGGATGTGTTGGTGAATTGAATGTTGTTTTAGACAATGAATTACACGAGGGAAAAACGTTAGATTTATCTGGGTTTGGAGTAGATTTTTCTGATTGGGTACATGTTAAGATGGAAGTGAAAAATAGTGAAGCTAAGATATTTATTAACCAAAAGCTGGCTTTTGAGGGTGATTTTAAACAAAATTTAGGTATGCTTGTTGGTCTGCGGGCATCTTTTAAAGGAGCAGGAGAGATAAGAAATGCCAAATTTTATGTGAAAAATAATTTAGCTATAGCCCTATAATCAAAAAAGCTGAAATAAGAAACTATACCTTATTTCAGCTTTTTATTTGTGCTCCTATTAAATTATGCCACTACAGAAATAACTTCTTCAAGGGCTTGTAAAAACGTATCGCATTCTTTTTGTGTAATCGCTAGACTTGGTAACAAACGCAAAGTATGTTTGCCAGCGTATCCACAGAAAATATGGTGGTCAAATAATAATGAATCTCTGATTTTATCAACAGGTTGTTCAAACTCAATACCAATCATTAATCCACGACCCCGTAATTCTTTGATACCTTCCAGTTTGCTAAGTTTTTCAAATAGATATTCGCCCATTTTAGCAGCATTTTCTATCAAAGCTTCTTCCTTCATCACATCCAAGACTGCCACAGCCGCCGCACAAGCCAAGTGATTTCCGCCAAACGTTGTACCTAGCATTCCATGTTTAGCTTTGAATTTTGGCGCAATAAATACACCACCAATCGGGAAACCATTGCCCATCCCTTTGGCAGTAGTGATTAAATCTGGTTTGATGCCTGAAAACTGATGTGAAAAGAATTTACCCGAACGTCCGTAACCACATTGTACAGAATCTAAGATTAAAATCGCTCCTGTTTTATCACAAGCCTCACGAGCGGCTTTTAAAAATTCATCAGAAGCAACATTAATACCCCCTACACCTTGGATACCTTCAATAATTACAGCACAGGTTTCTTCCGTTACGTTTGCTGTAAGCGTTGCCGCATCATTGAAAGGTAGGAAAGTAACGTGATCATCATAGTTTATAGGGGCTACAATGGCTTTATTATCTGTCACGGCAACAGCACCTGCCGTTCTACCATGAAAAGCCTTTGAAAAAGCAATTACTTTTTTTCTGCCATTAAAGAAAGAAGCTACTTTCAACGCATTTTCGTTGGCTTCTGCACCAGAATTACACAGGAATAAATCGTATTCTTCGCAACCCGAAAGTTTTCCTAATTTCTCCGCTAATTCACTTTGAATAGGGATGTTGACAGAGTTTGAATAAAAACCAATGTTTTGTAATTGTTCTGTCAGTTTTTCAACATAATATGGATGTGCATGACCAATAGAAATAACAGCATGCCCTCCGTAAAGGTCAAGGTATTCAACACCATTTTTGTCCCAAAGGTAGCTACCTTTTGCTTTTACAGGCGTGATGTCGTAAAGTGGATAAACATTGAATAAGTTCATTGTTAGCGATAGGCTTTGAGCTGTCAGCTTTGAGCCGTCAGTAAAAGCCTTTTATTGTTTAAAAATAAAATATCTTGTTTTGCTAATACTTTTGCTCGAAGCTTAAAGCTATTAGCTTTTATTATTTCACCCTATTCTTACCAAATTTATAGCCTAAAGCACCATAAAATTCACCAAACCAAATGCTTTGTTGGGCTGAATCAGAATCTCTTCCAGTGGTATGAACGTGATTAAGTCTTGTAAAGCCTCCTTTGACATCCGTCTGGAGGAAAAACCTTCGTGATAAATCAAAGCGTAATCCAGTTTTCAATGAAACACCATAACCAGCAAAATTAAAGTGGTTGTTTCGACCAATACTAAACAAATGTGAATCTGTTCTTGGAATAAGGGTTCCAGCACCAATACCCACTAACCAATCTACACCCTGAACATTATTTTTTGCTTTCCAGATTCGGTCGTAGCGGTCAAGTTCTACGTGTAAATAATTAAAACCGTCCGTATGTTCATAATGTAAAAAATCTTCTGGTCGAACCAACTTTGAAGTATGATTGAAATCTCCGACATATTCAGGGTTTACAATAATGGCAGGGTCTGATACTTGTGCTGAAATATGCCCTGATACTTCCAAGGTTTGGTTATCATCCATTACATACTTCATGTGGTCTGAACCAATTGAAATACTCCAGTGGTCACTAAAAAAGTAACCATAGCGGATATTATACTGAGGAATGGATAACTTAGTAATATCAAAGTAAGCAGCTGGGCTAAATGCAATCGGTAAATCTTTTGCTGTAGCATTGTACAAAGTAAAGTCATAGCCAATTCCTTTGAATCGTATGTCGGAATTAGCATACTCCGAACGATTATACCCCCAGAAGAAAAAATACTCGCCCTTACGGCTATATGGTTTTTTGTCTTGCGCTGAACTTGAGAATATAAATGATATAGTGGTTAAAAAAACAGTAAGGAATTTATACATTTTAAAATGTTTTATCAATAAAGTAACGATTTTGGATAATAATATCATTAACCAATTATAGATTGACTAGCATGATTAACGAGAAGCATCGTAATTAAGTTCAAGGTGTAGAGGCTTATAAATCAGGACGTAATGTTTTATTTAAACCATTAAAACCCAACAGATTTTAAGCCTAATCCAGTTTTTTCATCTAAGCCAAACATCAAATTCATATTTTGAACAGCCTGTCCAGAAGCTCCTTTTGTTAAGTTATCGATAATACTTGAAATCAATAAATTACCATTGTGTACTTCTAATGAAATAAGGCATTTGTTCGTATTTACCACTTGTTTTACGTCCACAGGTTTATCACTAATGTGTGTAAAAGAATGTGTTTCGTAATACTTTTTGTATAGTTTCTTAGCATCTTCCAACGTTCCATCAAAGCTTGTGTAAACATTTGCCATAATACCACGCGTAAAGTTTCCACGGTAAGGAATAAAGTTGAAATTTTGGTCAAAGCCATTTTGCAAAGTGTTTACTACCATCCCGATTTCTTGTAAATGTTGATGGGTAAAAGCTTTGTAAATAGAAATGTTATTGCTTCTCCAAGAAAAATGACTAGTAGTAGAAAGACTTTGTCCTGCACCTGTTGAACCCGTTACAGCAGAAATATGAATATCATCCGTCAAAATGCCAGCAGATGCTAAAGGTAACAAAGCCAATTCGATAGAAGTAGCGAAACAACCAGGATTGGCGATATGTTTAGCCGTCTTGATTTTTTCTCTTTGTAACTCCGCTAATCCATATACAAAGCCTTCAGACTGGTCACGGTAATCAGTACTTAAATCAACAATGTTAATATTCTTAAAAGAAGGGTTTGCTTCCAAGAACTTTTTGGATTCTCCGTGTCCTGAACAAAGAAAAGCCACATCAATATCTGTATGAAGGTCGTCTGAAAAGAGTAAATCAGTATCTCCTAATAAATCAGTATGCGTACTATAAACAGGCTTACCTGCTTGTGATTTTGAATTAACAAAAACGATTTCTACTGCTGGGTGATGAATCAGGATTCTTAACAATTCTCCTCCTGTATATCCTGCACCACCTATTATACCTACTTTTATCATGTTATTTTTTATAGTAAGGAGTATTTTTAAAGTTTAGCCACAACATTTTTTCAATTACTTTTTCAGCAGATATAAATACCCCTGGTATTAAAACTAGTGGAAACTCTCCAATTATTTCTCCCGTATTTCCATCAGAAATTTTCATTTTAGAAAGTATAGAGTTCTCAACCCTATTTTTATTTCTGAGTCCAACACCTGCTGGCATTAATGCTATAGTTGCAATAGACAACATCTCTCTTCCTATTACCTCTTCATTACTTAAAAATGAATTAAGTCTTACTTCAGCCTCAAGTATTCCATCAACTTTTAGTGCTTCACAAATAAAATTAGCAGGTAAGTCTTTTATATCTTCTAGTTTAATTTCGTTGTCAGCCAGAAGACTATTCGTTTCATCAAACGATTGTATCTCAACAGAAACGAACTCTTTTTTTAATTTTAAATAGTCATTTAATTTTTTCTGTAATAAAAAGCCATCCTCATATTCTTTATTCCTAATATCACCAACTTTTAAACCATCAGGTAGCGTATTATATTTGTAATAAACTTTTATCGGTAATACTGCTATTTTTTTATGTTGCTTCGCTAATGAATCAAGGCTAACTTCTTGAGAGAAAGCAGTTTTAGTAATAATTAGTAGAATAATAAAAAAAAGGTGCTTAAGTAGATGGCTAGTCATTATAATATTTTATTTTCAGCGCTATTTTATTTGCTATCTATGCTTCGATAAGATTAATTATCGAGGTGTAATTTTTAAATTTTTCATCTGCAGAGATGATAGTAATTTTCTCACTCAAAGATGTAGCTAATAGAAGTCTATCAAAAGGGTCTTTATGATTAGCAAGTAAAGGGATATCTTTGTAAGAAATTATATGAGCATTCTTGAGATTGAGTATCTGAAAACCATCCATCTTTACTTGATTTAGTAAGTATTCAATCGAAACAGTAAATGTTTCAAACTTCCCGAGCGTTTTTTTGATAGCGATTTCAAAAAATGAAACCTGACTAACCCAAATTATATTTTCTCGTTTACTCAAAATCTCATGAATCTTGGGAGATAGTCTTCTGTCATCTTCAAGATACCAAATAAGTATTTGTGTATCAATTAAATATTCCATTACATATAATCTTCTAGATCCTCTAATGGTTCGTTAAAATCGTCGGAGATGTGAATTTTACCTTTAAGACTTCCAGGGACTCTTGGATTTAAAGGAGGAGTACTGATATCCTCCTCCAAAAATGTGACGATTACGTTCACTTTCTGGTTTGAAATGGGCTTTTCAGCTAAAGTGATTTGCCCATTTTCATAAGTTCCTTTGATGGTTGTGAGCATATTATTCCTTGATTTAGGTTTAATGAAATGATTAGACCTCTTTAAAATACTAAAAAAAGTAATGTTTACTACGCAAATGCTTTATTTTCTCACAAAAAGGCTCATAACTGATAGCTCAGTGCTGAAAACTTCCTACAATCCCGCCTCCGTAACTTTTCTATGAATCATTGTTTGGTTAGAAACAATTTTAGAGAACCCTCTAACATCATCACCTGTCCAAGTATTGTTCATTTCGCCATAAGAACCGAAAATAGAAGACATTAAATCGAACTTAGATTCAATACCTAATAATTGATAACGATATGGAGCCAGATGAATCTGTACTGTTCCAGAAACATTAGATTGAGTATCTGCTAAGAAAGTCTCGAAATTACGCATTACAGGCTCAAGGAATTGCCCTTCGTGAAGCATCGTTCCGTAAGTCTCTCCTAAAGTTTGTTTCCAGTACAATTGTTGTTTCGTTAGCGTATGTTTTTCTAACAAGTGGTGTGCTTTGATGATTAATAAAGGAGCAGCAGCTTCAAAGCCAACTCTTCCTTTAATACCAATAATCGTATCACCCACGTGTATATCGCGACCAACCCCATAAGGAGCAGCAATATCTGTTAATTTACGAATAGACTGAACAGGGGTTAATGTCTCATCATTAATACCTACTAACTGTCCTTTTTCGAAATGTAACTTTACTGTTTCTTCACCCGTTGCAGTTACCTGTGTTGGCCAAGCAGATTCTGGTAAATATCCATAAGAAGTAAGAGTTTCTTTACCGCCTACTGACGTTCCCCAAAGTCCTTTGTTGATAGAATAAGCAGACTTTGTCCAGTCGCGAACAACGCCTTTTTCTTTCAAATATTCAATTTCCGCTTCACGAGATAATTTCATATCACGGATTGGCGTAATTACTTTACAGTCCGGCACCATGATTTGGAAAACCACATCAAAACGAACTTGGTCGTTTCCTGCCCCAGTACTTCCATGAGCAATCGCTTTTGCGCCGATTTTATTCGCATATTCCGCTACAGCAGTTGCTTGGAATACTCTTTCTGCGGATACTGAAAGCGGATAAGTATTGTTTTTCAATACGTTTCCATATACCATGTAGCGGATACAATCATTGTAATATTTCTCAACTACATCTAATGTTACGTGGCTTGTTACGCCCAATCCATAAGCTTTTGCTTCAATATCTTTTAGCTCCTCAGCGGTAAAACCTCCTGTATCAACAAGGGCTGAATGTACTTCATAACCACAATCGTCTGCTAAATATTTTACACAAAAAGAGGTATCAAGCCCTCCACTAAATGCTAGAATTACTTTTGGTTTACTCATTTTTTGCTTTAAGCAATGCGCTTTAGGCGATATGCTAAATAGTTAAATTTATAATGGGAAAAAGGCTAAGCCTTATACAAATACACGGTTATTTTATAACAAGTAATGTAGTTGACTACATTACCTGTCTTGATGCTCTTCTCTCAGCCATTTTCAAAAACATTTTTTCTTTAATGTTTTTTAGGCGTTCTAATACTTTTACGTCTTTCAGAAAATTCCATTTTTCATGTGTATTCTCTTCAGCCACTTGTGTATCAGTTTCGTTTTCTTCTTGTTCTTTCAAGGCTTTTTTACGCTCCCATTCAGGGTCGAAAATCATTCCTGTACACAAGCAATGCTTACGGTCTGTACGGCTAAGTACGTCGTAATTTACACACGACTGACAGCCTTTCCAGAAAGCATCGTTTACTGGCAACTCACTAAACGTAGTTGGCTCATAACCCAGTTCAGAGTTAATTTTCATTACTGCCAACGAAGTAGTAATACCTATAATCTTAGCATCAGGATAACGTGTTCTCGAAAGCTCAAAAGCTCTTGCTTTTACGGCTTTTGCTATGCCGTATTTTCTCCATTCTGGTTTTACGATTAATCCAGAATTGGCTACAAATTTTCCGTGTTCCCACGTTTCAACGTAACAGAAACCAATAAAATCGCCTTCCGAATCGGTGGCAACGATGGCTTTGCCTTCTTTGATTTTGTCACGAAGGTATTCTGGCGAACGTTTTGCAATGCCCGTACCACGCGCTTTTGCAGACTCTTCCATTTCATGGCAAATTGCCTCAGCAAGATGCAAGTGTTCAGTTGTAGCAACCTGAACAGTATAATTGTTAGTTAAAACCTCAGAAGCTGATAATTTTTCCACTTTAAGACTTAGCTTGGAAATTGTTTTTAGTTAGAAAAACAAGGTGATAATAAACCTTGGCTCAGAAATGAAAGCCTAAGAATTATCGATTAAAAAAAACAAATGGGATGTCGAAAAACTCTACCACATGGGTAAATAGAAATACGTTAGGGATCAGACCCTACGGAAGAACGTACGCCTAAAGATAGGCATAGGAGAATACGAATATGATATGAATTTT
This sequence comes from Arcicella sp. GW821-FHT09D11, assembly GCF_059416265.1. NCBI lineage: Bacteria > Pseudomonadati > Bacteroidota > Cytophagia > Cytophagales > Flectobacillaceae > Arcicella > Arcicella sp. GW821-FHT09D11. Next base: position 725,752 of record NZ_JBWKOV010000002.1, read on the forward strand.
ACTTCGTAAACCATTTTTGGTTGATGAATTATCCGAGTTGAAAGTGAGTAAAAACGAATAATCGTGCAAAGTTTACCAAAACTAAATTTAAGATGCAATATATTTTTTCAATTTTATATAAACTTAACAGAAAAAACCCAAAATATCGCTTTTTAGCCCTTTTTATAAGGGGTGATGCTCACATTTTTACTGATGATATCTACCTTCATTTTACTAATCACTATGAGTGTAAATAATCATCTATATTTGGATTATTGAGTTTATTTAATTAAAATTGATTACCAATAGTGATATCACTTAACAAAAAATATCATATAGCAAATTGCGTTATTAGTTTGATAGTAATATAACACTAACTTTTGAGTTAAAGTTTTACTAAACAAAAATAATTCGAAAACGTTAACAAAGAGAAAGAATAAGCAACATGTCTATTTCTCCCAAAATAAATACAAGTAAATTAACTGCCGATGATTTGATTTATGGGTATATGAACGGGATTTTCCCAATGGCAGATACCGATGGTACTTTATATTGGTATTCACCAGACCCCCGAGCAGTTATTCCTATTGATACTTATAAACCACCAAAATCACTCAAGCCTATTCTGAATAAAAAGCATTTTGAAATTAGAATCAATGCTGATTTCGAGGGAGTAATGCGCAATTGTGCTTTGCCTAGAAAAGGGGATGATGAGACGTGGATTTCGGAAGAAATTATTGAAGCATACAGCGATTTAAATAAAATGGGTTTGGCACATTCTGTAGAAACGTATATTGATAACCGTGTCGTTGGAGGGTTGTATGGGGTTTCAATCGGAGGAGTTTTCTTTGGCGAATCAATGTTTTATAAAGAGCCTGAGGGCTCGAAAATAGCGTTTCATTATTTAATTGAAATCCTAAAAACGCAAGGATTTACTTTGCTAGATACCCAATTTATTAATGATAATGTTAGACGCTTCGGAGCAATTGAAATTTCAAGAGCTGACTATGTGAAGTCGCTAAAAAAAGCGTTAGAGAAGCATTGCGATTTTGCTGATGTTGATTTGAAACATTTATTCAAGTCATAAAAGCAAAGATATTTTTTGGCTATAATTTCTTACCTAAATTGTTAAAGATTCAGAATGTTGTAATTTTGTCACTGTATTACCTCAGTTTATAAATTACTCATTTAGCATAAGCGATTTCCGCTTACATTTAAAATGTCCAAACCAATTATTGTTATCAAATTCGGAACGGCTTCAATTACACATAAGTCTGGAGAATTGAACGAGGAAATTTTGCAAGAAATAGCTCGCCAAGTTTCTATCTTACATCATGAATATCAGATTGTTATGGTCTCTTCTGGAGCAGTAGGAGCAGGCAAAAGTTTTATAGGAAATTATAAAGGAACCATTGCCGAGCGTAAGGCTGCTGCTGCAATCGGTAATCCGCTATTGTTAGCCAAATACACTCAGTATTTTTCAAAATATGGTATTACAGTCGCACAAAGTTTGTGCGAAAGACATCACTTTGCTCATAGGAATCAATTTCTTCAATTAAAAGAGACCTATCAGGAACTTTGGAAAAATGGTATAATCCCGATTGCCAACGAAAATGATGTTGTCAGCAATTTAGAATTAAAGTTTTCTGATAACGATGAATTGGCCACTTTAATCGCTACGGGTTTTGGGGCTGATACTTTATTGCTTTGCACCTCTGTTGGAGGATTGCTAGATGCCGAAAAAAATATTATTCCATACATCGCCAAAGTAGATGCTTCGGTCTTAGGATTAGCCAATGATGATAAATCTTCTTTGGGTTTAGGAGGTATGATTTCAAAACTAACTTATACTCGTTTGGCAACTAGCATGGGTACTAAAGTTGTCATTTTTGGTATGAAGCCAGAAGATGGAATTTTAAAAGCTTTGGTTAATAAAAACGGAACCAACTTTGCATCACAAAAAGTAAGTTTAAATGCTCGTCAGAAATGGCTGGCTTCTGGAAGTCTCATTGCAGGGAAAGTACAGGTAGATTCAGGAGCAAGCTTGGCCCTTGAAAACAGGAAAAGCCTGTTGGCGGTAGGTATCAAAAAAGTAATTGGTGTTTTTGAAAAAGGAGAGGTATTTGAAATTATAGACGAAAAGAAAAATGTAATTGCTATTGGCCGTGCGAGAGAATCTTCGGAAGTAATCATTGCTAATCTGAAAACGCAGAATTTTGAAGTGGCTAATGCCGACGATATTGTTATTTTATAAGATGATGACATAAATTCTACCGATTATCCACATCATCATAAGTGCTTAGTAATATTTTCCTTATCACTAGGGAGGGACTTAAATCCCTCCCTAGTGATGAGGAAAATTGAAAGTTTTGCAGGATAATTAGACAACCCCTCTTCTTTAAATGTCCACAAAAAGAAAGCCACCCCGAATATCGGAGTGGCTTTGCTATGAAACCTCTTTAAACTTCTCAATTAAGATATATAAAATGCTCATGTGCTGAGCGTCTTGTCGAATTGAATATTTTCAAGATATTAAAAGGCTGTATCTGTTTTTATACTTTTAATAGCTGAATACTGACAATTAAAAACAACCCCTTTTCTATTAATCATTGCAATGATTCTTAACAATGATTTTTGTTATCGCTAAGGAATAATATTTCTGTTGTTCTGGGTTAAAATTATGTCCCTTTCACGACAAAATTTTGATAATGAGACGAAAGGGTAAAAAAAAAAGACGAAAATCTTAATTGTCAATTTTTATAGCTAGTTTTTGTAAAACGCACATTTTTTCTGATAAAACCTTAAAATATTAAACCTGAGCTCTTTAGCTTAAAAAAAGACGCTTTTTAACCATAAAAAGTGTTTTTCTGCAAAAAAGACATTTCTATAATCATCTTTTTCAAAAAAAGAACCTCCTTTTTATAAAATACCATTCCTAATAATCACTTTTTTAAAATTGTACTTTTTTGATTGATTTTTGTTTTAAACCTCATTTCGGGGGAATCATCTTTTTTGCTCAAATGTCAATTTTATGCTTTTTTGTAGCCAGCTTGTCTTTGAAAAAAAATAAGTAGAAATACTTGTAAATGTTGTAGTAAATAGTAAAATTCAACTATTAATTAAGAATAAGTATATAAATAAACAGCGTAAATACTTAAAAACATGATGTTAGAAGAGCAAACTCAGCAGGTTACTGAAAACCTATATATTACCAATAATGAAGTAGAAATCCTAGATTCTTTGGTTGATTCAAAAAATATGTTTTATGATTTTTCTAAGAATAAGGTGGTTTCGTTTATCAAAGAAATGGACTTTAATTTAATACTCTACAACTCTAGCGAAAGTGATCGGGGCTTTACAATGTATGTAGTTAAAAACTTCTGTGAGCACGAAGAGGAATTGGTATTATTACGTAATGTATTTAATAGCATTATTAGTAATGGCGTAAACCAATACATGATGAGAATAGCTAAGAGTAAAGTGGAAGATATTTTTTATATGGCTAACACCTTCAGAGCTTTGTTTAAAAAACCAAGACCTGACCAAGACTATGATGTAATTCATCCGTCTTTGCCTTCGTCTTTTACATATTAAAAGTGTATTAATATAAATTGGGATAGTGTTTAAATAAAAAGCGATTGAGGACAGTTTGTCTTCAATCGCTTTTATTTTGTATCTCTATTTATTTTTCTGTCATTTCATCCAAAATCCATAGAAGCTGATCTACATCAATGTTCCCGTCTATTTGTATGTCTGCACGTTGGTAGTAAGGTAAACGAGCAGCACAGCGTTCTTGAAGGCTTTTTAAGAGGGTATCCTCTGTAGTATTTCTATTAATTAATGGTCGATGATTAACATCCGACTTCTGTATCCTCTTCAATAAATCTTCTGGCTGAACATTCAAGAAAATACTGGTGCCGTTGGCTTTGATAAAATCCATATTATCAAAAAAGCACGGAACACCTCCGCCTGTAGCAATGACTAGTTTTTGTGCTGCCTGGATAGTCTTTAGTACCTTGCTTTCAACCTGTCTGAAATAATCTTCTCCTTTGTATTTGAATATTTCTGGAATAGTCATTAATTCTTGCTTTTCGATTAATTCATCCATATCTACGAACTGAAAATCGAGTCTTTTAGCAAGATGTCTTCCTAGAGTACTCTTTCCTGAAGAGGGCATTCCTATTAAAAAAATATTTTTCATGCTTAAAATCCTTCTTCCCTGAAGGTGCTTGCAAATTTTACTGTAAAGATTTTATTACTTCATTTTTATCGGGCAGTGCATTATGCGACCACTTCCCTTTAACGATACCGTCTTTCAATAACCAAAGCGTAGGATTAGCCCTAGCGATGGTTTTTAGAACCTTGGTATCAGCACTATAGTTTGGAATGGCTAACTGAAATTCGTGTCTGAAATTATTTACTTCTTCTTCATTAGATGCACTAATTAACCAAACTTGTATGCCAGACCCTTCCAAGCTTTTAGCTAATTCACGAATTTCGTTAACGTGAGTAGTATTTGCTTTCTTAATAACAGGAATCACCACCATCAATTTATTACCGACAAAACTTTCAGCTTTATAATCAGTAGAGTCGCCATCTTTCCAAATATTATAGTCGGTTATTTTAGCTTTTGCCTCATCTTGATTCAGCGTAATCATTTCCTTAAAATGATAGGTAGTATCGGTCGGCATTTGGTCTAATTCCAAGGTTTCTCCGCCTTTTTCATAAATATATTTGAATTGCAAAGGAGCAGAAGGCTTCATATTTTTAGGAATATCCTGCCCAACAGCATAAGGAAGTCCGTCATAAGGAGGTAAATATTTAACAGCATAAATCCCTAGAAATAATGAGAATACTGCCGAAATAGCCACAATAAGTCCCGTTTTCTTATCTGCAAATATTTTGCGTTGCCACAGGATTATCAAGATAAAGAAGAACAAAACCATGTCCTTGATAAAAGACGTCCACGGTTTCAACTTGATAGTTTCGCCAAAACAACCACAATCTGTGACCTTATTGAAATAGGCTGAATAAAAAGTAAGGAAGCCAAAGAAAATAACCGTAGCTAGCAGTATCCAAGAAGCAGTTTTGAGTTTGTATTGTACTAACAAACATACACCCAATACTAATTCTAATGCACATAGAAAAACAGAGATGTATAGTGCATAAGGAATCCAGAATTCCCAAAAGCCTGCCATAAAAGGAAAGTCTGTAGCAAATACATCAAAATATTCTTCTAATTTAATCTCTGTACCAACAGGGTCATTGAGTTTAATTAGACCAGAAAAAATAAATATTATTCCGACAAAAAGTCTAGAGAAATGTGCAATTAACTTCATGGATATAGTTGTGATTGAGTGAATGGTGAATTAGTGATTGATAAACTAAATTATCCCAAAGCTGCTCTTATTACGCCTCAAATTTTAGATGAATCATACAAAAAATAGCATAGTTCATCATGTCTTGATAATTGGCTTCAACACCTTCTGATACCAATGTAACGCCTTGATTATCTTCTATTTGTTTTGTCCTAAAGATTTTAGTTAATATCAAGTCAGTCATAGAGCTTACACGCATACTTCTCCACGCTTCGCCATAATCATGGTTTTTATCTTTTTGTAATGCCAATGTTTTCTCTACTTGAATATCGTATAAATCGCTAAGTTCTTGTTCTGTAAACTCCATTTTAGTAGCATCACCCAATTCTTTTTGAATCAAAGCAATGATACAATAGTTGATGATTCCGATAAATTCGCCTTCGATGCCGTCCTCAATTTTTTGTGTTCCTTTTTCTTGGATTGAACGTATTCTTTGGGCCTTGATAAAAATCTGGTCGGTCAAGCTAGGCAATCTTAAAATTCGCCATGAAGTACCATAATCTTTATTTTTTTGTTGAAATAATGTTTTGCAAATAGCAATAATCTCTCTGTATTGAGTTTCAGTTTGATTCATTGTATGGTTTAAATTTGTGCTAATCTTACAAAATTATTGCTTTTAGATGGTAAATGGTAATTTACAAAAATAATCCCGCAAAGTTCTTTACAACTTTGCGGGATTATCATCATGAAATATACACCTTATTTTAATACATAAGTGCTAAGTGCCTTATAAACATCGTTAATGTTTTCACCTTTTCTAAACTCTCTTTGGATAGGCTGTGCCGAACCTTTTATCCAAATCAAAATCTCGGCATCAAGGTCTAGTAAGCTAGCACTTCGTTTTGAAAAGTAATTAATAGAATGGTATGGAATCGTCATAAAGTCTGTCTTAGTACCAGTAAGCCCTTGTTTGTCAACTAGAATCAAACGCTTGTTAGTAAAAACAAACATATCTCTAATCAGTTTAAATGATTTTACAATCACTTCTCCTTCAATCAAAATTGGCTCAAATTCGTGAGCGATTTTATCAGCAGAAACCTCTGATGAATTGCCCATCAATGCATTTAAAATTCCCATGTTTAGGTTTATTTATTGGGTTAAAAGAAATTACACACTAATTTAATTAAGGTTGAACAGTAAATAGATATTTATCTTGTAAAATATCTTTATGATAATATTTCCTAACGTATTTATCTAATCTGTTAGTGTAGTAATTAAAAGCAAAAGATTATTCCATTGATATAAATCAAATATACTTTTACATAGTCAGTAAATACAAAATGCTATTTCTTTTTACTCTTCTCTTTACACCAAATAATTATACTACTTACATTATAACATCCATTAGGTAGGGTATCAAAGAACTTTCTATATGAATCTCGCATATTCAACGTTGCTTCAAGCTGATTAAGTAAATACACTAGCTTATCCGCTTCTTTGATTTTTCCAACATACACTTGAGGTATCCAGTATTTTTTGATTGATTTTTCGCTAGGGGTAGAATATATTATAGAATAAGTAATACCATCCGCACCAATACACCAATCTTTTATATTTTTTCCATCAGGCATAAGATGTCAGAATCATTAAATATAGCATAAACTTTTTTGGCTACCTCGGGGTCAATTTTAAGTGTTTTCTTATATTTTTTATAATGTTTAGGGTAAATATCTTCTTTACTAGTTTTAGAAGTGAAATTTGTCAATCTTCCTTTAATGCTTTTGAAATCCTTAGTCCAAATATGGATACTTTGATTTCCTGAGATAAAGCTAAAGTCTACACTATCTCTACGGTTTTTGTAAATGGAAAACAGCTTTTTAGCCTTAACATCTAGTCCAGAGGGGTGAATTGTTTTACCATTGAAGTAACAAGGAGTAATGTGCTCTTTACTTTTAGTAGTTATAACGGGAAAGATATTTATAAGAAGAAAGTAACAAGTAGTGATGGTTGCTAACATAATTTTATCGCTTTCTATTTTGTTTCCTAATGTTACGAACAATAGATAGAATCATCGGAATAATGATAAATGAAATCCATGTAATAAAATTTCTTGGCAAAAAGTGAAATTGATAATTGAGGTAGAAAATACACGAAAGTAATATTAAGCAAATGAAAGATTCCAGAATACTAACTTGTCTTTCAGAATACCTTTCAATATGTAAATTTTTTAGATCATAAAAATACTGGCTATTAAAGAACCTTTCTTTTAAAGGAAGAGGAATAAAAGCTACTAATCCAATAAAGTTCGTAACAATATGAATACTTGAAATACCTAAAACAAAATATTGTACGATAACATAAGCCTGTTGAGACAAGATTGAGATATTCTCAATTGATTCATTCCTATAAACTCTAATGATATTATCAATAGCAAATATGAGCATAATAGTAGAGCTCCAAGCACTTAAAAGTAGCCTATTAAAATCTGATAAGATTAAGTAAGTGAAAGCATTCAAAAAAGAAAGTATGCAGAATATTGAACCTAAACCAATGAGTATTTTTGAGAATATACTATCATTTTGCACCAAGCCAAAGTCAAAAAACCAGTAAATAACTGCCAGTGATTGTATTAAAGTAATACCTTCAGTTAACGGTTTCTTAACTTCGCCTATACAAACTGCTATCAATAAGAAACTACCTAAGAGATAGAATGGCCAAACTTCAATATGTAACTCTAAAAAATATTGACTTTGATTTTTGAAAGGAAAGAATGCTGCAAAGCTTAGAATAAAAGAAGCTAATGCTGTTCCTAAAACAACATTCCATTTTTGAATAATACGATAATATTCAAAAATGAGTCCGAAAAATAATGGGAGTATATATAAATGAAAAAGCTGTTGTGGGTTATTGAAAACTTTTTGAATAACTATCGTCAAAAAAGCAATGAAAGCAATAATAATTAATGAAATAGCGATGAATGGAAGATTAATATAGATAGAAAACTTCTCCTTCTTTTCATAGTTGTTTTTCATAAATTAAGGCTTAATTATCTTTATAAACAAACGGCTTTACTTCAAACTATCAAATTCAATAAACTTGTATTCTGGCGAAGATTCTAATAACTGCCTTAATACAGCGGCATGTCCGTTCCCAAAGATTACTAATATTCTATCTTTACTACTTTCGGTTATCTCTTGCAGTTTTCTGAATATTCTCAAGTTTCTATTGTACCACCATATTGATAAGATATCGGCACCTCTTTGATTATCTAATTTAAAATCTCCTACCAGATATGCTCCATAACCTAATTTATGAGATTCGCTGGTATTAATGCGTTTGATATATTTCAATAGGTTTGTCGTGACTGGTAATTTTTCTTCATAATCAAACCATTTCATATACATTGCATTGAACTTGTCGTCATTTTGAAAATCAAAATCCTTGAATAACTTTTGAAAATATACTGAATCTAATTTTACTAAATCTTCATCAAAAGAACCAGCATCAATACCATAAATAGTATCCATTTTCATTTCACTAGCAATCCTCAACGCTATTTGATAGCGTTCGTCTCTTTCATTTCTTAAATTTCCTGCCTTGTATTGTCTGAGTTTTTCTGTAGCATTCCATTTTGGAGCGGCTTCAATAGCAATCTTTGTAGGCTTAAATTTTTTAATATAATTCACCAATGCTGTAATTTCAGATTTCTTGGGTTCCTTCAATACGTCAATTTTGTCGCTATCATTAACTTTATTGATGTCTAAATTGGGATAATCAAAATGGAAAGTACCAACTACTAAAACTTGTGCTTTTTCTTTTGGGAAAAATGAAGAAGGTTGTTTGATTTCACTTTTTTGTGCGAAGAGGTTTAATGTATTAAAACAAATTGTTACGAGTATAATTAGGTTTAGTTTCTTCATCTATTGAAATGTGTAAATGTTATTATATGTTTATTGCTTCTACAACTTCTTCACAAAATGATAGCTACTAATCTGAAAACCTTTATTCAAGTACAAACGATGTGCAGTATGGCGTGTGGGACCAGAATCTAACGTGACGCAATCATAATTTCTGTCTTTGGCAAGTTCGATTACATAGTCCAATAACGCTGTACCATAACCTTCACCACGAACTTTGTCTGAAGTAGTGAGGTCGTCGATATAGATTTGTTTGCCATTGTAAAGCATTTGTAAATACCTGAAACCAATGGCAGAAACTACTTCATCATCTTTTTCGATATAAGCTAATTGATAACCTTCACTCAACATTTCAATTACTGTTTCTACAAATACGTCTTCGGTAAGATGTGGACGAAGTAAACTAATTACATACCAACATTTTCGAACCTCTGCTTCAGTGTTTGCTGTCTTTATGATCATATTTATTGAGTGATTGAGTGAATTGTGATTGAGTGAGTTGTGAATTAGTGAATCATGGCTTGGTTCTTAAACAGATTTTTTTAAAATCATTAAGTTAATTAGCCTTTACATTTTCAAATCTTCAAATGCTCAAATCCTTTCATTTTTAAATCTTAAATTCTCAAACCTTCAAATTTCCAATTCCTTTACATTTTCAAATCAACAAAACTATTCCTCCTGAAAGTCTTCAGAAATTAATTTACGTAATTGCTGATGAGGGCGGAGGTTTGGACGTTTAGAGAACATCGCTTTATCGCCAGATGAAGCCTTTGCTTTACTTGCCAAAGTAGCCGTATCAAAGTAATTACCTCTTACAAACTGGTTTACTTCATCTTCATTGATTACTGCTCTTACCATCGATCCTTTACCAAAGCCATCATTATAAGCACCAATTCTTGAATCTGTTTCGGCTAAACGAGTTTCTCTTTCAATATCCTTAATTTCTTCTAAAAGACTTTTCTTTTGTAATTCTAACGATTCAAAAGAAGGGAGCAATTGTAAATCGTTCTCAAAAATATTTTTTTGAGTGATATTGTCTGCTAAGTCTTTTTCAACGCCTTCTAAAGTAGTAACTAATTGTGTCTTCTCTTTCTTAAGTTGTTTTAGCTTAGGGTCAATTTGTAACCATTTAGTCCAGTAGCATTGTAACACAGGGAATGCAATACCTAAACAAATTGCTCCAGCTAAAGCAAATAATACACCCGAAAGTACAAAAGAAGCTAAAGCCCAAGGACTATTTACTAGTTTTTCATTTAGTTGGTCAAAAATCCGTAATTTTTCATCAATTTGTCGGGTAACCGCTACGGGTAGTGGAGCCGTTGGATTAAGAGGATCAAAACTTTGATTTTGTAGCTGTTTAATAGATTTGTTAACACCTTCTTTCATTTTGTCGGTTTTATAGGCCTCATACCTGAACCAACCCAAAATAAACAAAGTAACTACTGCAAAAACTACCGTAATACTTTTGAACCAAACGTATACTTTTTTAGAATTTAAAGAAGAGGCAGACGTATAAGGAGACTCAACCAATCTTTCATAGGCAGGTTTCAAAAGGATGGACAACATGGCTAAACCAACAGCAAATGACCATGCTTCAACATTATTACGAATATTAAGGGCATAAGCCACGATTTCGTGTGAAATAATTAAATCACCAGCCACAAACGACACACCCGCCAGAAAGTAAATAATACCTGCAAACAATGAGTATTGATGCGAATTGATTTTTCTTTTTTCAAGAAGGGTAGAGGAAATTTCTTGATTTTCAGCTAATTGATTTTCAAGACGGTCACGATTTTTTCCTGCAAGATTTACCTTTAACATTCTTTCTTGAAGAGCGTCATAGGCTTCTTTATAGCGAGTTTTGATGTGTTCCGTAACTTTTTCTAATTCAGTAAATTCCTGTTTTTTCTCACTAAGCTGACGGCTTAACCATTCGAAATTTACTTGAGATGACAAAAAGCCTTCATAAGTATTTCTATCAACAGATTCTAGTCCTCCATGATAGCCATGTTGAAAATCGTACATTTCAGTATGCGAAGGCGTAGTATTTACGGGCATACGATTGTTATTTTGTTCTGTATTTTCCATGTTATTCTTCTTCTCCTAAAATTGTTGTCACTTGATTGTTGTTCAACCTATTTTTATAATTCTGAGCCAAATGATACTCACTTTCAAATACTTTAATCAGCATATCTCTTTGGGCATTTAATTTCAAATTGATAGTGCTTAGTTTCGTGAGTTCAGGTAAAATATCTTGTTTTCTTTGTCGATATTTTTCGATTTCGGCTTTATGTTTTTCAATGTCTGTTTCCCATTCTGCTACTTTCTTGATTTTATCTTTATAGAGTTGATTTCGCTTTTGGAAGATGGTAAAATCATCCTTGAAAATGGTTAGATTTCCTAAGAACAATTTGCCTGAAAACATGAATAAAAAGAATATGAAAGCGAACAAAGCCCATGCTTGAAGGGGAGGTTTTGAAGAATAAATTTGGGCAAATACAAAGAAAGATGCCGCCAAAGGCATGCCTATTTCTTCTAATAGTCTTTTCCAAGTGCTTACTTTACTTTCGTCGTGGAGGAATGAAATGCGCCCGAAAAGGTTAAACATCCCTGCTCCAAATACACCTAAAGCAATAAAGGTAGTTTCTTGGAATTGTCCTTGTAGTGATTCTTTGATTAAGAAATAATTGCCTACCGCAATACCTATAGCTAGTGCTAATCCAACTACTGTTCTTAATAGATGATGTTGTTCGGTAAATTCTTGATTTTTAAGAGCCTGAATTTGCTGTTCAATATCTTTAACCAAACTTTCCTTTTCATTAATCCAATAATTCAACTCACCAATTTCTTCTTGGTGTTGGGCCATTACTTTTTCCGTTTCGGCTGTTTGCTGAGAAAAGTAGTGACGGATGATAGAGATTTTTTCGTCTGGATTAGAACCCGACAGCCCAAAGATAACGCCTTCATCTCTTAGAATATCTTCATTGATAAGCCAGTCGGGTTGGTCATTGACAGGACTAGAAAACGTTGGTGCAATATTATTTACTTGCACCAACGCATCGTCGTTTGATAATACCTCCTCTGTGATAGGTATTTCTATATTTGTATTTTCAATGGTAGGATTATTGCCACGGAAAACATTTTTCAACTTGTCGAAAAAAGACATAAGCGTCGTGAATAATTGGTTTCAATAAAAACCGAAATTGTAAAAAAATATTTTATTCGACAAAGAAATTATGAAGAATGGCAGATTTACACCGATTATACCTCTTGAAGTAAGCCTAAAATGACAAATAGCAGCCCAATGAAGGCTGAAATACCACCCACGACACCTAATCCAAAGATGGCTAATACGATACCAACGCCTAAAAGAACGGCACCAATTTTTAAGTTTGGATTCCAACTATGAAAATCAGCAGATTGTACTCCACTTTTTTTCATCTTTTTCTCTAACTTTTTAATAATAAGTTTCTCTACAAAATTAGCCTTGCGAGTAGTAGAGATAGTCTTACTTTCATTTTTTTGTAAAACTACTTTGTCTAACATGGCGTTGATTTTTTCTTTTTTTAATTCAACGGCTGTTTCATTGTTTGCCTCATCAATATGGATAACCTCTGATGCTGATGCATATAGTACAGGGGCTGTTTTTTCATGGGCTGCTTCAATCATCAATGTTGAACTTGGCTTTTCTTCTACTTTCGCCACTTCGACAGCCTTTTGTGTCTCATGCTGATTTTGAGAAATAATTGTTTTCTGAGAAGTACAAGATACTCCTACCATTAAAGCAAAAATGCTTATGAAAGTTAGTTTAATTGTTTGCATATTATTAGGTTTTAGTTTTGTAAAGAAACGTTGAATACTTAAATTAATTGCCAAAGAAAAAGCCCAAAATCATCATTTGGGCTTTTTCTTTGAGTACTAAATATGAGTTAAGCGGCTTTTTTCATTTGATGAAAAACGGTTCGCTCAAATTTTTCACGGGCATAAGCCAGCGAAACTTTAAATTCTTTGATTTCTTCTTGTGAAGGTAGTTCAAACATGGCATCTGTAATGATTGATTCGCAGATTGAACGTAACCCTCTTGCTCCTAATTTATATTCCATTGCCTGACTAACGATATATTCTAACGCTGGTGGTTCGAATTGTAAATCAATACCTTCCATTTCGAATAATTTATGGTATTGTTTAGTAATGGCATTTTTAGGCTCTGTCAAAATAGATAACAGCGTCTGGTGGTCTAATGGGTCTAAATAAGTCACCACTGGCAAACGTCCTAACAGTTCTGGAATCAAACCGAATGATTTTAAATCTTGCGAAGTAACAAATTTCATTACATTCTCTTCTTCAAACATATCCAAGAACGTATCGTCTGAACTAAAACCAATTGGACGAGTATTCAAACGTTTTGAAATATGACGTTTGATACCATCGAAAGCACCTCCACAAATAAAAAGAATATTCTCAGTATTTACGGCTATCATCTTTTGGTCTGGGTGCTTTCTACCTCCTTGTGGCGGACAGTTTACTACAGCCCCTTCTAATAACTTCAATAAGGCTTGTTGTACACCTTCGCCCGATACGTCACGTGTAATAGAAGGATTATCAGATTTACGAGCGATTTTATCAATTTCATCGATAAACACAATGCCCATTTCTGCTTTCTCTACGTCGTAGTCAGCAGCTTGTAATAAACGTGTTAAGATACTTTCTACGTCTTCGCCCACATATCCTGCCTCAGTAATTACCGTAGCATCAGCAATACAAAAAGGTACTTCCAACATTCTAGCAATGGTTTTTGCCATATATGTTTTACCTGTCCCTGTTTCGCCCACCATGATGATGTTTGATTTTTCAATCTGAATATCATCAAAGTTTGTTTTTACATCATGTTGCATCAAACGCTTATAGTGATTGTAAACGGCTACGCACAGGTGTTTCTTCGCTTCGTACTGACCAATTACATACTGGTCAATATATTTCTTCATTTCAATTGGCTTTACCAGATTGAATTTTGGAGATACAGCTTTATTATTTTTACCTTTTTTATTCTTTTCAGTACTTAATTCTTGCTGAACTACTTGGTAGGCTTGGGTTACACATTCGTTACAAACGTGACCATCCATACCCTCCATCAATAATGGTACTTCGTTTTGCTTACGTCCGCAAAGAACGCAATGGGCTTGCTGTTGTCTCATATCTTTACACACAAAATTGTGCCTTCATTATTTCCTTCGTAAAATTACAGATTTAAAAATAAAAAATGCTTACTACTTCTATCGAAGTAATAAGCATTTTTAGTTATACGCTTATTTAATTTACTGATTGTATCAAGAAAATTTTATACTCTTGTCAATACTTCGTCAATTAAACCGTATTCTTTTGCTTCTTCTGCACGCATCCAGTAGTCTCGGTCTGAATCTCTTTCGATTTCTTCAAATGATTTTCCTGAGTGTTGTGCTAAGATTTCGTATAATTCTTTACGGATTTTAACGATTTCGCGCGCTGTGATTTCAATATCACGTGATTGTCCCTGAGCACCACCTGAAGGTTGGTGAATCATGATACGTGCATGTGGTAAAGCCGAACGCTTACCTGCCGTACCACCAGCCAACAATACTGCGCCCATCGAGGCTGCTAATGAAGTACAAATGGTAGAAACGTCTGGACGGATATAGTGCATCGTGTCATAGATACCTAAACCTGCATATACAGAGCCACCTGGCGAGTTGATGTACATCATAATGTCTTTTTTGGCATCCGTAGATTCCATAAATAACATCTGAGCAACAATGATATTAGCCATATAATCATCCACAGGTACACCCATGAAGATAATTCTATCCATGATTAAGCGTGAAAAAACATCAATTTGAGCAAAACGCATCGGACGTTCTTCAATGATGTACTGTGTCATATCTTCAATGAATGGACGACTAGTACCACCAATATTATTTGCCTGATTCATGTACTGGTCTACTGCCAAACCGTTCAAACCTCTATGGTGTACGGCGTATTTTCTGAATTCTTCTGAACTTAATTCTTTTGGAAACATAACGGTAATTTATAAAATTGAAAATATGTCGATTGGTAAATTAAATCAAATAAACCATTTTAGCAATTGCATGCCAAGGAATTTAATGAGATTGCCCTTTAATAACTTTTAAAACCTTCAAATAGTTCTCTCTATAATTTTGAAACTAATCGAAGTATTTTTGGTGTTATTCAAAAAATCTTCGACAGCAAAGATGCAAAAACTATGAAATAATCCTAATCAGTTTTACAGAGAATTTATCAGAAAAGGTGATAATTATGAAAATTGGAGAAAAAATACGACAAGCTCGTCTGCTAAAAGGATACTCACAAGAGAACATGGCAGAACTTTTACAAATCTCAACAACTGCCTTTGGTGACATCGAACGCAGTAAAACTGAATTGACCATTAGCAGGGCTCAAAAAATAGCCAGTTTGCTAGACATTAATGTATTAGAGCTTTTTGGAGAGGAGATAATTACACCCAAAATAATGCTTAATTCAGAAAATGAAATGGAAAAATTGCAAGTTGAAATAGAAAGACTAAAAAGAGAATCAGACTACTGGAGAGGTAAGTTTGAGGAACGTGTTTTGGTAGAAGCTTATAGACTTATTCAAAATCAGCAACAGCGAGAAAAAATAGGCTTTTAAGAGTTTATGAGCTTAAAGTTTATGAGTTTAATGCATACATTATAAAAACAAAAAATCCCGCAGAGGTTGACCTTACGGGATTTTTTGTTGAATTGATATTTGAGAGACTAAAATCACTCAATCACAATTCACTAATTCTACAATAGATTACGCTCCTACAACTTGTTTGAACTCATCTACACTAATATTTTTGCTTTCAGTCTTAACGTTTGCTAAAATCACGTCAGAAACTTTGGCTGCATATACTTCATTGAACATTTTCATGAAGTTATCTTGCTTATTTTTATCAGTTAAATATCCATTAGCAATACGCTCAATCATTTCGTCCATGCTATTATCAGCAGATGCATACATTCCGAATTGACCACGAATCATTTCTTTCGTTCTTTCAAGCACTTCTGGATATTCTACTTTGATTTCGTTTTGAGTAGCTACTTCGTTTTTGATTAAGTTCAAACGAATGTCTTTCTTAACATTTTCGAAATCTTGGTCAATTTGCTCAGGAGTGAATTTTCCTTCGTTTACTTGGATTAACCAACTACGCAAGAAATCCTCTGGCAATTCGATAGCAATGTTTTCTAATAAAGCTTTTTCAGCATCAATTCTCAATAAATATTCAGCTTCACGCTTATAGTTAGTTTTGATGATTTCAAGAATCTCTTTACGGAATTCCTCTTCAGAACTTACTTTGCCTTCGCCTAATACTTTATCAAAAAATGCTTGATTCAATTCAGCAACACCATTACGAGTGATATCTTCAATCGTGAAAGTAACTTCACCTACTAAGCCAGTTTTGTTACCAGTAGCCAATTCGATTGATTTTTCATCAACAAAAGTAGCTTGAAGGTCAAATGTCAATGTATCTCCTTTGGTAGCACCAATAAAAGTAGCTTTAGCTTCTTCTTTGATAGCTTTGAAAGGAATAGCAGATTTTTCAGTCCATTCTCCTTGTGTGAAAACACCGAAAAGCATATCGCCTTCTTCTACTGTATCAGCGTGAATTTGCTCTCCAGAATTTTGTTTCAAATTTTCGATAGTTTCTTCTACTTCTTTTTCAGTAGCTTCAATTTCGTAAGTATTGATAGCAGGAAGTTTAGCAAAATCAAGGGTGAATTCTCCAGCTAGACCAATGTCATAAGTAAAGCTAAATTCTTTTTGAGTATCCCAATCGATTGGATTTTCCAATTCGTTTAATGGCATAGGATCACCCACTAAGCTTAAATTATTTTCTTTGATATAGTTAGGAACGGCTTTGCCTAAAACAGAATTGATTTCGTCGATTAAAACTGATTTACCGAACATCTTTTGTACCATTTGCATAGGTACCATTCCCGGACGGAATCCTTTGATGTTAGCACGCTTACGGTAGTCTTTAAGATTTTTATCGACTTGTGGCTTATAGTCAGCTTCAGAAATAGATACGACCAAACGGGCGTTCACTGGGGTACTTTTTTCGAGAGAAATGTTCATCTTTATGAATTCGGATTTTGGAATGCGGATTTCGGAATTTTTATTTTGCTAAATCTCAGTTTGTCTGACTTTCGTAAATCCGCATTCCGAAATCAACAATCCGAAATCAAAAAAGCCCTCAAAACCGTAACGGTTAAGAGGGCTTTGAATGAGTACGGGCGGAGGGACTCGAACCCCCATGCCTCGCGGCGCCAGATCCTAAGTCTGGTATGTCTACCAATTCCACCACGCCCGCTTGCGTTTTGGAGGTGCAAAATTAGGAAGCCGTTTTTCTTTTTGCAAGCTTTTCCGAAAAAAAAACGCAAAAAAAGTAAAATATTTTTTCTTGAAAATTTAAGTATTTGAATATCAGTTGTTTATTGTTTTGGGATGTAGATAATTATTTTCAGATAGTTTTCAGCAATTTTGTGAGAAGTATCTTTTTAGACTATGTTTAAATTTCGATGAGATTTATTACTTAAAGTTTTATGCTATTTAGGTGTAAGCATTTAGTGAAATTCCACTGTTTGAGCGATAGCGAGTTTGGAATTTCTTGACTTTCTTTTGTTACTTTTCTTGCGTCAAGGCAAGAAAAGTAAGACGTGAAGAAAGGAAAGCTGTCTTTTTCGATGCAAACCAAATAAATAAACTTTCAAATATGTTTAGCTGGTTTATGAAAATCATTTTGTCTTTATATATCAAGAGATATTCAGTTTTACTTGATTGGATCTGCTGAGTTTAGGAAACAATGGTATAAAATTTTTAATTCACAATAATACAATCCTTCAATCATCAATTGCAATATCCTTTGTTTGTCTTTAATTTTAATTCTCAAGCATTCATGAAATTATTACGACCTTTGTAAATGTTCTTTCATAAAGAAGTCAGGCAACCAAAACCCATACAATTATATAATCATGCAAGAAAAAGATAAATCACTACCGCCTTTTATCAAATCATGGAAACAACTTTACTGGATAGTTGTCGGTAATTTGGTGCTGATGATTATCCTATTTTATCTCTTTAGCGAATACTTTAATTAAGTCGAAATTGTCGGCTTAATTTGTCGTTTTAGCATTCGTACGAATTGTTTTTAAGATAAAACGGTTTCGCATCCTCTTTTAAACTGCTAATTATAAAATTTAACATGGAAAATATCGACTGGCTGGTATTACTTTTAACATTAGGAACAATTATTGGCTTTGGACTATGGAAAGGAAGAATTCAAGAAAAGAATATTGAAGGCTATTTATTAGCCGACAGACAGATGCCTTGGTATCATGTTACACTTTCGGTCATGGCGACGCAAGCCAGTGCCATTACTTTTTTATCTGCCCCTGGCCAAGCTTATATAGACGGAATGCGCTTTGTACAGTTTTATTTCGGCTTGCCTTTAGCGATGATTGTACTCTCAATCACTTTTATTCCCATCTTCAAAAAACTAAACGTATTTACAGCGTATGAATTTCTAGAAGGTCGCTTCGACCTTAAGACAAGAGTAATGGCTTCTTTTCTTTTTCTCATTCCTAGAGCTTTATCAACAGGCGTGACCATTGCGGCACCATCCATTATTTTATCAACCATTTTAGGCTGGAATTTGTACTGGACAAACATCATTACAGGTATCGTCGTAACAATATATTGTATGTATGGAGGTTCAAAAACGATTTCCTATACGCAAATGCAACAAATGTTGGTAGTGATGATAGGGATGTTTTTGGCTGGCTATATGGTAGTACATTTATTGCCTACTGAAATGGGGTTTGTGGATACGCTGAAAGTAGCAGGTAAAATGGATAAACTTGATGCCATTGATTGGAAGTTCGACTTGAATAATCGGTATAACGTTTGGTCGGGATTGATAGGTGGGTTTTTCCTACAATTATCCTATTTTGGTACAGACCAGTCACAAGTAAGTCGTTATTTATCAGGAGAATCCATTGGCGAAAGTCGTTTGGGATTATTAATGAATGGTATCTTTAAAATTCCGATGCAATTCTTGATACTATTGATTGGCTCATTGGTTTTTGTATTTTATCAGTTTCATGAAGCACCGTTATTTTTTAATAAAACAGAATTAGGCAAAGTAGAACAAACGGTAGCGTATAAGGCTTTAATGAAGAAAAATTCTGAGGTTTTTACCGAGAAGAAGAAAGTCGTAGAAGAGCTTTATGCCGTCATCAAAGCAGATGAAAATATAAGTACTTTAAAAATACAAGTACTAAATGCCCAAAAGCTTGAAACCTTAAAATCAAAAGCTTTGGCAGCCGACAAAAAAGCCAACGACCTAAGGAAAGAAGTAAAAGATTTGATGTTGAAAACCAATCCAGACGCTAATGTCAACGATACCAATTATATATTCCTATCTTTTGTAACCAAGTATATGCCTCAAGGAATGGTGGGCTTATTAATAGCGGTTATTTTACTGGCATCTATGGGAGCTATGGCTTCGGCTTTTAGTTCGCTTACTTCTTGTACTATTGTCGATATTTATCAAAGAATGATTCATCCACAGGATACTGAAAAACATTATGTAAATGCTTCAAAACTAGTTACTTTAGGTTGGGGGATTGTCTGTATCATTGTTGCACAATTTACGGCTAATATCGGGAGTTTAATAGAGGCTGTAAATATCTTAGGGTCATGGTTTTATGGAACTATTTTAGGCGTATTTTTAGTAGCTTTCTATATCAAATCTATCAAAGGTGATGCTGTCTTCTGGGCGGCTTTATTGGCAGAAGTCTTCGTTATTTATGCTTGGTGGATAGACTTAACAGCTTTCCTTTGGCTCAATGTGATTGGCTGTGTATTGGTAGTTGGCTTTGCTTGGATAATAAGCCAGTTTAGTAGAAGAGTTGTGAGTTAGTGAGTTGTGAATATCAAAAGAATCAATTGAGAGTATAAGTTTTCATTAACAGGTGATTTTAATCCTATTGATTACTCATAAGTTTATAAGTTATTAATAATCAAACGATTATCACTAGCGAGGGACTTAAGTCCCTCGCTAGTGATAAGGTCTTCAACGCTTGGTTTTTAAGACGATTTATGTCTATTTAAGTCAATCTTTCAATAATCACATCTACATTTCAACTTTTAAAAAGATGTAGGTAATCAGTAGGATTTTAATCGCTGGCTAATAGGAATCATTGCTTTTTAGAGCCGTAAAGTATATGTTTGTTATCTTGTGTGAATATTGTCTTTATTTCCATAATCTATCAAACCATGAAAAGAATATTACTACTGTTTTTACTGGCTACCAGTATTTTCACTTCCTGTAAAACCTCTCAAAGTTCATCTAGTAAGTCATCTGACAATGTAGTTAATATTACATTCTTGCATCTGAATGATGTGTATGAAATTTCGCCCTTAGAAGGAGGGAAAGTAGGAGGCATGGCTCGTTTAGGAACATTGAAAAAAGAATTAATCCAGAAAAATCCTAATACTGTTACCATTCTTGCTGGAGATTTCCTGAACCCTTCTTTAATTGCCACTTTTAAATACGAAGGGAAAAGCATAAAAGGTCGCCAAATGGTAGAGGCTATGAATGTTGTAGGCTTTGATTGGGTTGGTCTGGGCAATCATGAATTTGATATTGATGAAGCAGATTTGCAGAGGAGGATAGATGAATCACAATTTAATTGGTTGGCGTCAAATGCTTTCCAAAATAATAAAGGTACGCTAACTCCATTTGCAAAAAATGTAAATGGTACAAAAACTCCTTTTCCGAAGACTACTATTCTTACTTTCAACAATACTGTTGGAAAAGAAGTAAAAATGGGTATGTTTTCGGTTGTATTGCCATCAAACCAAAAGGATTATGTGCATTATGATGATTTCTTTGAATCGGCTAAACAGGCTTATGAAGTATTGAAACCTCAATGTGATTTTGTAGTTGGGATTACGCATATCAACAAAGTAGATGATGCAAAATTGGCAAAGCTTTTACCCGATGTAAAACTTCTGATGGGTGGGCACGACCACGATAATATGTTGTTTAAAGAAGGTAAGGTCTTTATTGCTAAAGCGGATGCCAATGCCAAAACGGCGTATGTCCACAACCTGTCTTTTGATACCCAAACCAAATCTTTAGAGATTAATAGCGAGCTTCGTAAAATAAACGAGCAAATAAAAGATGATGCAGAAGTAGTATTGGTTGTCAAAAAATGGGAGGAAATCATGGATGTTGCCATGAAAAAAGCAGGGTTAGATAAAAATGATGTGGTAACAGAAATCTCAATACCCTTAGACGGCAGAGAAAGTACCATGCGAAATGGACATACTAATTTAGGTGATTTAATTGCCAAAGCGATGTCGGCGGCAGCAACAAAACCTGTGGATTGTACGGTTTTCAATAGTGGTTCTGTCAGAATAGATGACCAATTGGTTGGAAAAATTACACAGCTTGATATTATGAGGATATTACCTTTTGGGGGCAAAATCGTAGAAGTGAGTCTAACAGGAAGTCTACTCGCCAAAATATTAGCAACTGGTTTACAGAACAAAGGGAATGGAGGATTTTTGCAATGGGATAAAATCAGCTATGATGAGAACAAAAAACAATGGCTGATTAATGGAAAATTATTAGACATTAACCAAGATTACCATGTAATGATGCCGAAGTTTTTAATAGAAGGTAAAGAAACTAATTTTGGCTACTTGACTGCCCAAAACCCTGAAGTAAAAGGGATTGTAGAGTCAGATGAAAAAGATGTAAACGACATCCGTAATGATATTAGAAAAGTACTGATTACGTATTTGAAGAAGTAATATTATCAGTAGCACGACTTTTCAAGTCGTGTGAGGTAAAAGGACTAAAGATTGTTCTCCCTCACGACTTGGAAAGTCGTGCTACTAAAAATCGTGCTACTAATGATATACTACAACGCTTTCTTCTTCTTAGTAGTCACAGGTGCTGCTACTGGTAATTTAGCCCTATAATCTACAATGCCTTTTTCGATAGCATCTTTAAAGAAGCTGAAAGAACCAGAAGTATCTGCATTACCCAATGCCAAAGCTTTTTGAGCTAATGGAAAAGCCTCGGCATAGTTTTCAGATTTGCTTAAAATCTGTGCTTTTACCCATACATTACGGAAAGTTTCGCCACCCGCAATCGATGCATTTACTGCTGTTAAAGCTTGGCTCAATTTCCCTTTTCCTAAAAAGAACTCAGCCGCAGTACGCATAGCATTGGCATTATCAGCAATTGCTTTGCTAATAGCTAGTTCAGCCATTTTAGAAGTTTCGATAGTGATAGGAGCAGAGATTTTTTTATCTGCCCAATAGATATTCAAACTAGCAGTGCTATCAGTAACATCACTGAAATCAATCGTGAAAGATTCCGTTTTTGCATTCGCAGCTGCTTTTACAGTAGTACGCAAAGCATCCTTTTCGGGCGAATAAGTTTGCTCTGTAGCAGTGATGTCTTTGTTTAAAATCAACGTCCAATCTCCTTTAGTAGGAATAGAAAAAATAGCATAAGAACCTGCAACCACTTTTTTTCCACCAAGACTAATTTCATTGGATAACGTAATTTGGGTTGCAGCATTAGCTCCTGTACGCCAAACTTTATCGTAGGCTACTACTCCGCCAAAAATCTCACGTCCTTTGATACTTGGGCGAGAATATTTAATGCTAATATCAGTTGTTCCGACGGTTTGAGCAACTGATGCCGCAGGACTAGGTTGAGGTAAACGTATTTGTGCATTGGCAGCAAGGGAAAGTCCTAGGATAAGGCCTAAAAATAGTTTTTTCATGGTGATTTTTTTGATTAATGCTGAATTGAGATTTTCATATAAAAGTAACGAAGGAATAAACCAACAATTTAATTTTTCGCTCAATGGCTTTTTTTAAAAGATATTTTTTAGACCTTTGACCTCTGAAACATTACCATAATCATACAATACTATGCACAGAAATCAATTGCTCCAATTGCTTGAAAAGCATCGACCATTTAATGCAACTGAGACAAAATTTCATCAAGAAATTACATCTTTTGTACAAGCGTACCCTACTTGTTTCGAGCGTTCTTTAATGATTGGGCATGTAACAGGCTCTGCTTGGATTCTGGATAAGTCTCGTCAATATACTTTGCTAACCCATCATAAAAAGCTTAATCAGTGGTTTCAAACGGGAGGGCATTGTGATGGTGACTCAGATGTATTGAATGTTGCTTTAAAGGAAGCAGAAGAGGAAACAGGATTGAATAATATTGGAGTATTGACTAATAATATTTTTGATATTGATATTCACGTAATCCCCGAACGAAAGGGAGTACCGGTACATTTACATTTTGATGTGAGGTTTCTATTGGAGGCTGACATGAATCAACAATTAATCGTGTCATCAGAATCCACTGCTTTGAAATGGATTCAGCTTTCGGAAGTAGCTGACCTAAACGATAGTGATTCGATTATGAGAATGGTAGAGAAAAGCTTTAAGCTATAATGGTCGTCGGGTATCGGCTTTCGGTCTTCGGATTTTAAGCTATAATTCTTATCGGGAAACTAGCTCCTGAAACCGAAAGCTGAAATCCGACATCCGATATCCGAAGACCGAAAGCCAACACAACCTATTCCAAAATATCAATGCTAAAAAACACAGGAATGGCTGGACGTTCGTAGTATTCTTTCCCAGCTTGAATCGCATCAACTACATCCATGCCTTGAATTACCTCTCCGAAAACTACATAATTACCGTTAAGCTGTCGAGCTTCTTTTTCATTAGTAATGATATAAAATTCAGTAGGAGAGGAGGCCCTGTCGGGATTGCCTTCGTCATAACGGGCCATTGCTACAGCACCACGCTTATGGGTAAATTCTGGGTGATATTCGGGAGGGACTAAAAAATCTAATTGATCCATATATTCGCCTCCGCCTTGTATGCCCATTCGATAAATATTTCTATAGAACATCCTATCAACATAATAACCCGCCTTTACATTTCTAATAAAATTAGCACGATGTAAAGGCGTTTCAGCATGAAGTTTTATGATAAAATCTCCACCAACAGTATGTATTTTTACTTTATCTTCTAGGTTTTCTTTACCGTATTGTGTCAAAAAAGTTTTTGGGTCTTGTTCGTACAAACGCAAATCTTTTTTGCAAGAAAATAAAGAAATACAAAATAAGAAGAAGATGATACGTTTCATCGTTTTTATAGCTGTTATCGGTTTAACCGTTATTTGTTATCTATGTAACCGTTATCTGTATGATTTAAATTATTTTTTGCTCAATTCCACAGAGGATAAAAATCTGCAAAGTAAATAAAAATCCGAAAGCTGAATTCTGATGAATGAAAGCGATAGCACACAACCTTAGCTAGCACGATAATACATCGTCGAGCAGTTTTCTTTCGTCAAAATGCTTTTTGCTTGGTCGCTAATATCATCAACCGTCACGGCTTGGATTTTACTTGATTCCTCATTAGCGTATTCTACATTTCCAGCATTAGCAGCAAAAGCTAAATTCATCGCACGGTTTAATAATTCTACTTCCGAGAAAACTAATGTAGATTCCGCTTGATTTTTCACTTTGGTTAATTCTTCCTCTGAAACAGGATTTTTAACGAAATCATCTAATACATCCTGAATGGCTGCATCGCCTTCTTCAATACTAATGCCTTTGTTGAGGTTTCCTTGTAAAACCATCAAGCCAGGGTCTAGTGACGAAGAAACATAAGCATTGATAGAATTAAAGATAGATTGCTCCTTTACTAATTTATCATATAATCTCGATGATTTACTTCTTCCTAGAATATCACTAGTCAAATCCACGGCATTATAACCAACATCATGTCGCCCTTGAGTATGGTAAATTTTATAGATAGCATCAAGTGGTACTTTTGCTTCTACTTCCAAAAATCTTGCACTAGTCTGGATAGGCTCTTTGGGTAAATTTCTAGGAGTAACGTTGCCAGAAGGGATAGGTTCAAACCATTTTTTGGCTAATTGTTTTACCTCTTCCACACTGATTGGCCCAGCTACTACTAAAATAGCATTGTTGGGTAAATAATGTTTGTAGAAAAAATTACGGACATCATCCATTACTGCATCCTCGATATGAGCAATTTCTTTCCCAATAGTAGCCCATTTATAAGGATGCACTTGGTAGGCTAAAGGACGAAGTTTCAACCAAACATCACCGTAAGGTTGATTTAAGTATCTTTGCTTGAACTCTTCAATCACTACTTTTTGTTGTACGTCCAAAACCTTTTGGTCAAAAGACAAAGACAGCATTCTATCGGATTCCAACCAAAAAGCCGTCTCAATGTTGACTGCTGGTAGCGTAATATAATAATTAGTAATATCGGGTGACGTAAAAGCATTGTTTTCACCGCCTACTTTCTGAAGAGGAGTATCATAAGAAGGAATGTTTTTTGAACCACCAAACATCAAATGTTCAAACAAATGAGCAAAACCTGTTTTGTGTTCTTCTTCATCACGAGAGCCAACATTGTAAATAATGTTAACAGCAGCAATAGGGGTGGAATAATCTTGGTGAACATAGACTTTGAGTCCGTTGTCAAGTATAAAATAATCGTATGAAATCATGTATGGATGTTATGTAACAAATAAACGTCTATATTAACAAATATTTAAAAAATATCACGACAAAAGTAAGTATTTACCACTTGCAATGTGTGACAATCAGCAAAAAACTCGGTCCGCTTTATTTATTTAAACTTCCAATATGAAAAAAGTATTCATTTTTGTAACATTTTCGTTTTGCATTTTTTTTAAAAGTAATGCTCAAATATTAAACGATGCTAGTACTCGCCAATTAATTTCTCAAGGGTTGGATAAAATGTATTCGTACGATTTCAAAGAATCAGCTGATATTTTCCAAAAGATAAAAGCCAAGTATCCACAGCATCCAGTGTTTTATACCCTAATGGCTATTCAAACTGAATTACAGTATTTCCCTTTAAAGGATTTCCCCAATCAGCAAAAAATATATTTGACCTACCTTAATCAAAGTAGGGCTTTGGCGGAAGTAATGTTGGATAAAAACGATGAGGACGTAGAAGCTAATTTCTTTGAATTAGCCACACTAGGCTATTTAGCAGCTTACGATGCCGATAATCAAGAGTTTATGAAGGCCGTAGGCGTGGCTAAAAAAGCATATTCTCATTTAAAGAAAGGATTAGATCTGACCGATAAACAACCTGAGTTTCTTTATTCCTCAGGCATTTATAATTACTACCGTATTGAATACCCAGAAACGCATCCTGTTATTAAATCGGTTATTTGGATGTTTAAAGATGGTAATAAAAAACTAGGCTTACAGCAATTAGATTTGGCTACTAGGAAGACAATCTTTGTAAAAACAGAAGCCGCTTTTTATGCAGGCTATGTTTATATGAAATATGAGGCTAATCCTGCCAAAGCGTTGTATTACAACAGTATGCTGTCAGAAAAATATCCCGATAATTTACTTTTTCAAATGCAAAGAATGGACTTCCTGACCGCCCTTGGAAAGTACGATGATGCTGATGCAATTTCCGATAAAATTTTAAAACAAAAGGGCGTAATGTTCCAATGTGCGGGAACAATTTTCAAAGGATTGATTGCTGAAAAAGATAAAAAGGACGATAAACTTGCGGAGGCTTATTTGCTAAAAGGCGTAAAAATGCCCTATGATGAACGTTTTACAAAGGATTATCATGCGCTAGCTTATGTGGCTTTGGCACGTATTGCTAAACGTTCGGGACAACCAACTAAAATGAAAGAATATGCTAAAAAGGCTTCTAAATTAGCAGAATATAAAGCAACTTTAGCAGAGGCGGATGCTATTTTGGATTGATTTTTTCTGGAGACTTTAGGACTTGTGGATTTAAGACTTGAGGACTAAGGACACTAGATGAAAGACACTAGAGTTAAGACTTTTTGAAATAAATAAAAGATATGGAAAGATAATTAATTGTATAGGAGAGAAAGGGAATTAACCTTTAGATATTCCCAATATTATATATTAGCCAAGTAGCGGCAACCCTTGCGGTTGCCGTTTTTTTGTTTCGTAAATCCATCAAATCAAAACGGCAACCGGAAGGGTTGCCGCTACAAATACTGATATCTTTTTTGATTTTTATTTCAAAAATCTCATTGTTTTCAAGTCCTAGCTCCTTTAATCCTAAAGTCTTGTATCTAGTGTCTTCCATCTAGCATCTTTTAGTCTTCAAGTCCTACAGTCCTATCTCATCAAGTCCTAAAGTCTAAAAAAACTATCTCCCCTCCTGCAAAAGTTTATTAGCAAAAATAAACTCATTCAACTCAGGCACTGATGATGTACGAATGTTTTTACTATCACCTTCCCAGAATTTTTTGCCCTTATATAAAAACATGATTTTTTCGCCAATACCAATGACCGAATTCATATCATGCGTAATTACAATCGTAGTAATGTTAAATTCATCCGTGATTTCCTTGATTAAATCATCAATTTTTACAGATGTCAATGGATCTAAGCCCGAATTGGGTTCGTCACAAAATAAATATTTCGGATTCATCACAATAGCTCTGGCAATACCAACCCTTTTTTTCATCCCCCCCGAAACCTCAGAAGGCATTCTTGAGCCAGCATTTTCCAATTCTACACGCTTTAAACAAAACTGAGCTCTTTCTATTTTCTCCTCCTCGCTCATGTCTGTCAGCATATCTAAGGGGAATTTAACATTATCTAATACCGTTTTAGAGTCAAACAATGCACCACCTTGGAATAAAACGCCCATTTCGCGACGGATAGTTTTCCTAGTTTCCTCATCAGAATTATGAAAATCTCGCCCATCATACAGTATTTGCCCGTGTTCTGGTTTTACAATACCAATCATACACTTTAGCAATACACTTTTTCCTGTACCGCTACCACCAATAATTAATGAAGTATCGCCAGGCTTGAATTCGCCATCGATTCCGAGTAGAATATCGCGCCCATTAAAGGCTTTTCTAATGTCTTTTATCTCAATCATAGATTTAAATCTTTCCCGAATTTACAAAATTCGTTGCTATACGCTATCAATTTTAAATATCTCTTCAATAAATCTTTACCTACTTTATCAGAATGAACATACGATGATAAAGTAAAATTCCTTTTTAGAAGGTGGGATTTAGAGGATTTATCTTATTCCCCTAACCCTTTCCGATACTCCGTCGGACTTTTACCTTTATATTTTTTGAAAATTCGGTTTAGATGACTTTCGTCGGTAAAGCCAAACTCAAAAACAATTTCATTTATTCGCATATCAGTAAATCTCAAACGTGTTTCAATTAACTTGATTTTATAATCTGTAATATATTCTTGTAAGCTTACACCCGTATATTTTTTAAAATACTCGCTAATATAAGTAAGCGAAATATTAAAATGGCTGGCTATTCTCTCAGCCCTTAAGTCTTCGGGACTATAAATATGCTGATGAATATAATTGACCAATGTAATAGTGGTATCTGCACTGGCATTTTTTAGTGATACCTTATCCATCAATGTAATATTTCTGGAAGCAATGGTAATAATAGTATTGATTAATTGCGTAATTACTTCATTCTGTTGTGGAAAAGAGTTGTTTTGTTCCTTTATTAAAGCTTCGACTAATGCCCTAATCAAGGGTTTATCTGCAACGTTTTTCAGAATACAACCAGGAAGATGATTATGATTGTTAAAAATGTATTCCACTTTTTTAATCCACTCTTTACTTTGGGTTTTTAAGTAGCTATCATTAAACCTAATAAAGAAAAACTTGGTAGGTTGATGTACTTCAAATCCATGTTTATCCTGCGGAAAAATCAGAAATAGTTTATTGTGACTATAAGGCAATTTATGGTCATTAATCATCTGTATTCCTTGGCCTTCCAAGATAAAAACCATTTCAAAAAAACTATTTTTATGTTCTTTCGCAACATATTCACTTGCTTCCAAAAAGTTGATTTCAAAAGGAGAGAGTAAATTCTTGATTTCCATACCCGTAAATGTACAAACAAAACCCATGATTGTACAGAAGAAAGAGGATGAATTATAAGAGCTTTGTATCATAAACTCAACAATAAAAAAATGAATACAATAACCTTTCTTTTATTAAGACTTGCCATCGGAGCAAGCATGTTTGGACATGGACTTGTTCGTTTGCCTAAATTAGCGGGCTTTAGTGCTTGGATGGTAAAAAGTTTTGAAAATGCCATGATTCCATCTTTTCTAGTAACTCCTTTTAGTTATGCATTGCCTATTGCAGAATTTATGGTGGGACTTTTGTTAATAATAGGGGTGTTTACTAAACCTGCATTAATTGGTGGAGGAATTGTGATGATAGTGTTGATTTTGGGTACTTGCTTGATAGAAAACTGGGAAGCTTTACCAAGTCAATTAATTCATGTGGCATTCTTTGGCGTGTTATTACAATTTTTAAACAATAGCAATGTTTGGGCATTAGATAACTTATTCTTTAAAAAATAATCATGAATCCTAGAAGAAACTTTATCAAACAAGGAAGCCTGTTAGGACTAGCAGGTTTTCTACAAAATAATACATCATTTGCTACTTCATCGGAACTAAGTCATCCTGACCCACTAAAAGAAAAAACGACATGGGCAGATGGTTCAAGGCTAGTAGTATCAATATCCATGCAATTTGAAGCAGGTGGACAACCAGAAAATGCAGAAAGTCCGTTTCCACAAAATTTACCAAAAGGCTATCGCGATTTACCCGCCAATACTTGGTATGAATATGGTTATAAAGAAGGTATTCCTAGAATGTTAGACAATTGGGATAAGCTAGGCGTTAAGGTAACTTCGCACATGGTAGGCACAGCGGTAATCAAGAATCCAGCATTGGCTAAAGAAATTGTAGATAGAGGACATGAAGCCGCTGCTCATGGAATGAACTGGTCTTCTCAATATAATATGAGTTATGAGGAGGAGAAAAAGTTTATAAAAGATGGTGTTGATGCTATCAAGAATATTACAGGTTTTACTCCCGTAGGTTATAATGCCAATTGGTTAAGGAGAGGCGAAAATACCCTTAATATCCTACAAGAGCTTGGCTTTATTTATCATATTGATGATTTAAGCAGGGATGAACCTTTTATTATACAGGTAAGCAAAAAGGATTTTGTAGTAGTCCCTTATACACTTAGGAATAATGATATTGTACTAATTGAAGGAAAAAACTTTTCAGTCGATCAGTTTATTAATCAAGTAAAATTAGAGTTTGACCAATTGTATGAAGAGTCAGCTTTTAAAAGAAGGCAAATGTCTATCAGTTTTCATGATAGGATAGGAGGGACACCTCAAATGGTAAAAGCTACTAGCGAACTAATCCACTATATGCAACAACATAAAGGCGTAGTGTTTAAACAAAAGAAAGAAATTGCTCAAATGGCGTTGTCAGATAAGACGATTATTAGAGAATAGGGACGGGTAAATTTATAGTTTTGTTATTTTTATCATTAGGGGCTGACTTAAGTCCTACTGATTACCCATAAGTTTTTAAATTATTAATAATCAGGTAATTATCTCTAGCGAGGGGCTTAAGCCCCTCGCTAGAGATGAGGGCTTCAACGCTTTGTTTTAAAGACTATTTATGTACATTTAAGCTAATTTGATCAATAATTACATTTCCATTTCAACTTTTTAAAAGATGTGGGTAATCAGTAGGACTCAAGTCACTTGCTAATGATAAAAATAATATCAACTCCTTAAATCTCCCCCAAAAACTCCTCAATACATCCATAAACATACACCAAATCCTCCTCAGCGATACAATAAGGTGTTAATAGGTAAATTACATTGCCTAAAGGACGCATCAAAATACCTTTTTCTAAAAAGAAATTGTAGGCAATATCTCGCATATTACTAAAATATGAAGTGCCTTCTTTTACCTTGATTTCAATCGCTAAAATTGTTCCTTTAAGCCTAATGTCTGCGATTTTGTGGTGGAATGTCTGAGTAACTTGCTGAATAAAGCCTTGATGTAAGGTATTTATTTTTTTGATATTGTCTTGTGTTTCATCATTCAATAACAAATCTAAACTAGCAAGTCCTGCGGTACAAGCCAAAGGATTTGCCGTGAAAGAATGACTATGAAAAAGCGTTTTTCTTCTATCATCCGAAAGAAAAGCGTCATAAATTTCTTGGGTACATGATGTAACCCCTAAAGCCATAGCACCACCTGTTAATCCTTTTGAGAGACAAAAAATATCTGGTTTTTCTATTAAATAATCCGTCGCAAACATTTTACCTGTACGATAAAAGCCCGTCATGATTTCGTCAGCAATGGTCAATATCCCATTCTCTTTGGCTAGTTTTATTAAGCTTTCCAAAATTTCAGGTTCATACATTACCATACCGCCTGCTCCTTGAATGAGGGGTTCAAAAATAAAAGCCGCAATTTCATCTGCTTGACTCATCAGGCTTTTCATGGTAGCTAGTGCCAATTGCTCTTCACCTTTTACTGGAATCGGTAGATAAATTACCTCAAAAAGAAAAGGGTCGAAAGGAGCGGTGAATGCACTTTTTGCCCCTACCGCCATTGTACCAAAAGTATCGCCATGATAGCCATTTTCAAGGGCTATGATTTTGGTTTTATTCCTAATTCCTTGGTTATGAAAATACTGAAATGCCATTTTCATCGCCACTTCTACTGACGTAGAACCATTATCAGAATAGAATATTTTTTGTTGGTTTGGTGGTAATACTTCTAATAATCTTTCTGCTAATCTTACAGCAGGCTCATGGGTGAATCCCGCAAAAATTACCTGTTCTAATTTTAGAAATTGCTCTGCTACTTTCTGGGCAATGTATGGATGCGAATGCCCATGTAAATTCACCCACCATGATGCGATAGCATCTATATATCTTTTACCATTTTCATCAAAAAGATAAACTCCTTCTGCCCGAACAATCGGGATGGAAAAAGGCGCCGTTTGGTGCTGTGTAAAAGGATGCCACAATACTTTAGCATCTCTTTCACTCAAATTGGTAATTACTGGATGCTGTATATTTTCTACTGGATATTCCAGGTGTTCATCAATGACAAAGTGTTTTTCTGAAGCGTTCTGCATATTTTTTTACGGTTTCCTGAGAGATGTTTTGTTCTTGATTTACCCTGCCAATCAATGTTATTTGTGTGTAATCCAAGATATACTCTTCAGATGAAGGGTTACTTTCGCCATTAAAAATAATTCCTTTGATGTCGATATTGCTACTTTTTAGTACTTCAATCGAAAGCAAAGTATGATTGATGCTCCCTAAATAATTTTTAGAAACTAAAATAATGGGGAGATTTAATTGCTTAATTAAATCAAGATTGGTTGTGTCTTTATTCAACGGGACCATTAATCCACCCGCTAATTCAACAATTAAATTGTTGTCAGTAATTGGCAATTCAAAATTTGATAATTGAATCTCTACACCATCAATAGCTGCGGCTGCATGAGGGGAAAGAGGTTCAGTCAATCGATAGGCTTCTGGATGAAAGATGGTTTTATGATTACTTATTAAGCTTTGAACGGCATGCGTATCTGTAAAGTCTAATGCTCCTGATTGGATTGGTTTCCAGTAATCAGCTTCCAAGCTTTCAGTAAGAATACTGGCAATAAATGTTTTCCCGATTTCTGTACCAATGCCAGCAATGATATATTGTTGTTTCATAATAAATTTTAAAGCTTGTTTAATACTTCAAAAATCTGCAAAATCTCTTCTTTTGTATTAAAGTCATGTAAGCAAATTCTTAATCTCTCTTTACCTTTTGGTACCGTTGGCGACACAATAGGGCGAATATCTAAGCCTTTACTTTGTAACGTATGAGCCACAGCCCTACAGTTTTCATTACCCGAAATAATAATACATTGAATCGCCGAAGTACTTTCAATCAAATCGATTCTAGGATTTAAACCTGCTTGGCTTTTGAAAAAATCAATCAAATGATGTAAGTTTTTATTCGAAAATGTATCTGATTGAAGCAAATCATAAGCACATTGTACACTAATATGACTATGTATTGGAGCAGACGTTGTATAAATAAATGAACGAGCAAAATTGACTAAATAGTCTCTTAGCGTATTACTTCCTACAATAATGGCTCCGTGACAGCCCAATGCTTTGCCAAAAGTAATAATGCGGGCAAAGACTTTGTCTTGTATCTGTAATTCGTTGACCAAACCTTCGCCATGCTTTCCAAAAACACCTGTTGCATGAGCTTCATCGACGATAAGATTTGCACCAAACTGAGTACAAGTATGAGCGATTTCTAACAATGGAGCCAAGTCGCCATCCATCGAATAAACGGATTCGATGGCTACAAATACTTGAGCGTCTTTTAAACTAGGATTTGTTGCTTTATCTTCTTCAATTTTAGCAAGCTTTTTAGTTAAATCTTCTACGTCGTTATGTCTGAATTTATAACGCGTAGCATAGCTTAATCTTGCTCCATCAATCATACTGGCATGAATGAGTTCGTCGGTGATAAGGAAATCGTTTTTCTGCGGGATTGATGAAAGTAGACCAACATTGGCATCATAGCCAGAATTAAAAATTAAACCTGCTTCGGCTTGATGAAAATGAGCAATGCGTTTTTCTAAATTTTCGACGAAGGAGGTATTACCTGCTAATAGCCTTGAACCTGTCGCACCAGACCATAAATGTCCATTATTGCTTTGCTGGTGAATTGCATTTTGCAACTTTTCGGAACGAGCAAAGCCAAGATAATCATTAGAACAAAAATCGATTAAATTTTCGGTAATACGAAGTGTACGAAAGAGTGATTGCTCTTTTCGTTGTTCAAGTATGGTATCCAGACGTTTTTTTAAAGAAATCACTAATGTTTATTGTTTATTTCTGCAAAGATAGTTACAAAAGTTTTAAGCCCTTATTGTTTTGATATTTGACACAAGATTGAATTTTTTTAAGATTTTTTTAAAAAATGCTTGACATCATACCATTTTTTTATCTAACTTCGCACTTAATAGGTGTAGAACTATTTACTAAGTTTGCCCAGATGGTTTCCGTCTGGGCAACTTTCTTTTTATAGCCTTTTGAAAAATAAAGAATAACTAAAAAAAAGCATGACAATTTTCATTGCCATGCTTTTTTAATTATAAGCCTATAGTAGACTTTTATGTTTTTTACATTTCTGAAACGTGGATAAAAAAATCAGTATTAATTTTTAGCTCCTTGAACAGCCCCAGCTTTTTGTTGTTGTTGCATTGGGTTTGGCTGAACTGGGCGTTGTGCTTTGAATACTTGAAAGCGGTTTGGCTGTTCAGGCTCTCTTGGAAAAGCATTATCTTCTGTTTCGATATCAGCAATTTCCATGTATGGGTCTAACGTCCATTTTGCTACTTTTTTATCTGTAGGAATTACTTTCTTAATTTCTTTATCATTCAAACGCCATATTTCAGCAGGGTATCTAAATACTTCCTCTGTACCATCTTCATAGTTTGCTTTCACAATCACTGGCATTGGCAAACCTCCTTTGTTTTTAACATTTAATACATAGAAGTTTTTGTTTGAGTTGACCAATTTCTTTTCATCTTCTGCTAACGAAGCCATTGTTTGCTCAAATTTCTTTTTGTCTGCCTCAGTCGTAGCAAAACGGTCATAAGTATTATAGAAGTCTCTCATGTCTGGGTTTTCTTCTACTACTGTTTTAGGAATATCCGTTTTATTGCGGATGTTACTCATTGTTTGGCGTTTAGCATCAGCTTCTTTTTTAGCAGTTGCATTTTTTGCTAATGGGTCTATATTATCAATACCGAACCATTCTACGTTTTCAAGTGACTGGTTTACTGGCTCAACACCATAGAACCAACCTTTCCAGAACCAATCCAAATCAACGCCTGATGCATCTTCCATCGTACGGAAGAAATCAGCAGGATACGGCTGTTTGAATGCCCAACGACGAGCATACTCTTTGAAAGCATGGTCAAATAACTCACGTCCCATCACTGTTTCACGAAGAATATTCAATGCTGTAGCTGGTTTTGCATAAGCATTAGGCCCGAATGCCATGATGTTCTCTGAATTAGTCATAATCGGCACTTGTTGCGTTGGGTCAGTTTTCATGTAAGGAACAATGTACTGAGGTTCGCCACGACGAGAAGGGAAATCTCTATCCCATTCTTGCTCTGCTAAATATTGGCAGAAAGTATTCAATCCTTCATCCATCCATGACCACTGACGTTCGTCTGAGTTGATAATCATTGGGAAGAAGTTATGACCTACTTCGTGAATGATTACACCAATCATACCTGCTTTTACTTGTTCAGAATAAGTACCATCAGCTTCTGGACGACCGCCATTGAATGAAATCATTGGGTATTCCATACCACCACCTGATGTAGAGTGACAAGAATAAGCTACTGGGTAAGGATATGCCACCGTATGTTTTGAATACGAACGAAGTGTATGTGCTACAACCATCGTAGAGTATTGCCCCCAAAGTGGATTTCCCTCTTTTGGATATAATGACATTGCCCATACTTTTTTGCCTTCTACGTCAACTTGCATTGCATCCCAGATAAATTTACGAGAACTCGCAAAAGCAAAGTCACGTACATTATCAGCTTTGTAAATCCAAGTTTTTTTACCTGTAGGCTTTCCTTTTTCAGCCTTTTCAGCTTCTTCTTGAGAAACGATTAATACGGGGCGAGTAGCAGTTTTTGCTTTTTCCCAACGTTTTAATTGCTCCGAAGAAAGTACTTGTGTAGGGTTTTGTAATTCACCAGAAGCACCCACTACGTGGTCGTTTGGTACTGTTAAAGCTACTTTATAGTTTCCGAAAGTAAGGGTAAATTCACCTTGTCCTAAAAACTGTTTATGTTGCCAGCCATACACATCATTATAAACTGCCATACGTGGAAACCAGTGAGCAATAAAATAATTGACGTTGCCATCTTTGGCAAAATATTCATAACCCGAACGACCGTAATATTCAGTAATTAAATAATTCCAGTCGATAGAGAAAGAAACCGAAGCACCAGATTTAAGAGCAACTGGTAAATCGATTCTCATCATCGTATGGTTAATCGTATGCTTCAATGGGTTTCCCTTAGCATCTTTTACTGATAAGATATTGTATCCATACTTTTTAGGGTCGGTCAAATCCTTGAATTGTGCAAAAGAGGCTTGTCCTCCAATACTACCAGTTTTACTAGTAGCCCCGATAGCATCTTTCTGGAATAAGTTTTGGTCGAGTTGTAACCATAAATAAGGCAATTCGTCAGGAGAATTATTGAAATAAGTAATGGTTTCAGTACCTGTTATTTTGCGTTCTACATCATCCAATTCCGCTTTGATGTCATAGTCAGCACGTTGTTGCCAATATTCTTTTCCCGGACTACCCGAAGCAGTACGATAAGTGTTGGGCGTAGGTAAAATCGTTTCTAACTGTTCAAAACGTTTGTTACCATTGTAAGGATTGGTGGTGGGTGCTTGCTGTGCTGTTGCCATTTGGGAACAAGCAGCAACTAACAAACCTGTAATGAGCTTTAAGCTACCTCTCATGTTGATTTTTAGATTGAAGTGAATAGATTTACTGTACGAATTTAGTGAATTTAGTAAAATAAATCTCCTTGATGATAAGTTATCAATCAAAATTAGCATTAAACAATCTAAAAAAGAATCATTATACTTAGTAGAATGGCTAAGAATAGATAAAAGGAGCGTTTGTAAAGGTAAACATGGGAATTTGATAGTTGTAATTGTGCAATATAGCACAAACATTAAACTCATTTAACAAAGCAACTAGAAGAGAATAATCATAATGCAAGGGCTCGGAAATATCCGAGCCCTTTTGTTTTAGGTAGTGTAGAACAGTATGGGCAGAACTATGTAATTTTTTTTGATACAACTTTCAATTTTTTTAGGTAGAACTTTTAACTTTTTCTTAGGTGTAACTTTAATTTTATTAGGTGCGACTTTATCATTTTTAGGTGTAATTTGTATTTATCATAGGTAGAACTGATTTTTTATGGGTAGAGCTTATAAATTTTTAGCACGATTGGGATAATCAGTAATCAGACCATCTACGCCGATGGCTTTTATATTTTTCATATCCTCGACATTATTCACTGTCCATGGCACTACTTTTACATTTTTGTCATGACAATACTGTACTTGCTCTTGTGTCAAGAGTTTATAATATGGGCTATAATAGCTTGGTAAAAACCCTAAAGCCTCAAATGTTTTTTCGGGATTCTCTTTCTCGACTAAAGCAGATAGAGAGATGTTTTTATATTGATTAGCTTCAATTTGTTTGTGCCAATAAATCAGCACGTTAAAATCGAAACTTTGTAAAATAACCCTATTGGCGGGTAGGGTTTTGATGATTTCCTGATAAACTAAGTCAGAAAATTCTTTAATTGTTGCAGGTTGATAGGTGCCATAGTCTTTTTCTTCAGATTTAATTTCGATATTATATTGAACAGCCCTTAGGCCTTTTTCTTTTATATATGCTTCACAAGCCTTTATCGTTTCCGAAAGTAAGGGCTTGTAGGTAGGTGTTTTTTCTTGTTCTGGAAACAAGGCATTTCCTCGTTTCCCTGTATCAAATTGTTTTATTTGCTTATAGGTCATCTGATACAAATTCAAAGTAGTTTCTTCTACTTTGCTTACTGGTGTACCGTCGGGTTTGGTTACGTACAACGCATTCATATAAGGCTCGTGCGAAACCACTACTTTTTTGTCTTTAGAAATACACACATCCATTTCTAAAGTGGTAACTCCCAAGTCCAATGCTTTTTTAAAAGCAGGAATACTGTTTTCGGGCATTAAGCCTCTTGCTCCACGATGCCCTTCAAGGTCAAAGCTTTGGGCAAACATATTAGTGGTATATGTAAATAGTAATAATAAAAGGATAGACTTTTTCATCAGCTTGTTAATCATTGATGTTTAAGAAACACAAAAGTACTTTAATTTATGCTCCTTATTTGTCTAACACATATTATGATTGAATTAATAAAAAAGCGATTAATTACGAGCAAACGAGTGATATTTAATCGTTACTCTATACCCTCTTTTATCAGGTAATACTTCTGATTTATCTAACACTACTTGATGATTACCGGCATCAATAAAATTGGCTGCTCTTTCTATGGCTTTAATTAAATCATAAGAAGTAAAAAGTTTTGTTTTCGTTTTCATGGTCTTTGGAAGTTATATCTCTTACAAGATGTTTATGAATTCATTAAAAAAAATGATCGTTTAATCAGTACTCAAAAACCTTAACACTTTGGTATAAAAATCTTATACCTGTCCAATTTTTTCCCTATAAGACTTATAGCATATTTTTCTTCGAAAACTCATTTGAATATATATGTCAAAAAACTTAAAGATTAAAAAAAGTATTCTTTTTGAACTTTTGACTAGTTTTTGTATATTTACAAAATACATCTTCGTTAATTCAGTGAATAAATTTACTCAAAATTAAAATTAAAAACCAAATTTATGGATACTTTTTTTAGTCAAAATCTACAATTTTTACGCAAAAGCCTAGAAGGTAAGGTTTCTCAGGAGAAAATGGCTGATGAATTAATGATTAAGAAGTCAACTTTGGGTTCTTATGAGAGCGGTAGAGCAGAACCGCGTTACACAGATTTGGTCAAACTGGCAGAATATTTTAATGTGAACATAGACGAATTATTGAAAGAAGACCTTTCAGTAAAGTCGCCTAGCCCTAAACAAGAAGAACGATTACGAATTTTAACTACTACTGTTAATATAGATAATGAAGAAAATATCGAATATGTGCCCATCAAGGCAGTAGCAGGATATGTAAATGGCTATGGAGATTTAGAATACATCAGTAATCTACCAGTATTCAATGTGCCTTTTTTGGCAAAAGACAAAAAATATAGGGTGTTTCCAATTCAAGGTGATTCTATGTTACCCCTCCGAGAAGGCTCCTTGGTTTTTGCTGAATATGTTGAAAATTGGAAGAATGTGAAAGATGGAACAGTTTGCATTGTAGTAACCAGAAGTGAAGGCATCGTACTTAAAAAAGTTTTTAATTATTTAGCAGAAATGAATGTACTCGTCTTGAAATCTACCAATGAGCATTATGCACCTTATCCAGTTTTAGGGGACGATATACAGGAATTATGGAAGTTTGTGGGCTATTATTCTTCTAAATATCCATTATAAATAGCACATATGACCAACTATTATAGTCAAATTGACTTTATTGGGCATGCTTTTTTTAAAATAATGTTTAGTTTTAAACTAAATATTAATGGTTAATTTAATTACATTAAATGTATGTACATTTAGGTATAAATTAAATAGAAAATGCTCATGAACCTAATAGAAAAGTTAAATTGGCGATATGCCACCAAAAGAATGACTGGGGAAGTAGTTCCTCAGGAAAAAGTTGATAACATCCTAGAAGCCATCCGTTTATCAGCTTCTTCTATGGGCTTACAACCATTTAATGTGATAGTAATTGATAATCCAGCATTGAAAAGTAAAATTCAGCCAGTGGCTAATAATCAACCACAAATAGTTGAATCTTCTCATTTGTTGATATTTGCGGCTTGGGCAAACATAACACAAGAAAAAATAGATACTTACTTAGATTTGATTGTGTCTGA
This sequence comes from Arcicella sp. GW821-FHT09D11, assembly GCF_059416265.1. Taxonomy (NCBI): domain Bacteria; kingdom Pseudomonadati; phylum Bacteroidota; class Cytophagia; order Cytophagales; family Flectobacillaceae; genus Arcicella; species Arcicella sp. GW821-FHT09D11. The sequence goes on from NZ_JBWKOV010000002.1 coordinate 765,665, forward strand.
GAGGGGAGTGGCTCCAGAATCATTAGCAGGTTTTAGAAAAAGTCTTGAAGGATTGCTAAAACATAGCAAAGAAGAAAACTATCATTGGGCTGCGCGTCAGGCTTATATTGCTTTAGGAACTGGGTTAGTTGCTGCTGCGAATGAACAAGTAGATGCTACACCGATGGAGGGTTTTAAACCGGCAGGCGTAGATGAACTATTAGGCTTGGAAGAAAAAGGACTAAGAAGTGTTGCCTTTATGACACTTGGCTATCGTGATACAAGTAAAGACCCTTTGGCATTTGCTAAAAAAGTAAGAAGAAGCTCTGAAGATTTCTTTATTAAATTATAAGGTTTCAATAAAAAGAGAGGAGCTAGTAAATATTTGATTTACTAGCTCCTCTCTTTTTATTGACTAACACCCACAAAAACCTTTGTATTGATAAAAGTAGTTTTTACCCCGATAAATCACCTTAATCTTAAAACGATAATATTCTAAACAGCTATCAGGCTCTTTCTTGATAAAAGTTTCATGAATCAATATTTTATATCTTTTATTGGCAAAAGCTTCTGGATAATACTTTGTGCCTTTTATAGCTTTAAAAGCTTCATCTTTTCCTGTTAGATTAAACAAAGCTATATTGTCCACCTCATCAGATTCTGACAAATTAGCAATCGTTTTATTATTTTCCTTTTCAATATAACAGCCTGCATGGTGTTTTGGGTCTTTTAAGGCATGGAAGACTGGCTTTTGTGCTAAAGCCTGCCATGTAATCAAATGAATCCAAAGCATCATTACTATTTTCATGTGAGTATTAGTTAAGGACTAAAGTTATCTCCTTTGTTGAACTTTCAATGCTATCCGATTTACCATTGTTAATAGGTACTACAGCCTTTCCATTCAAGACAAAGTGTTGATATTTTCCCGTTGGAAAAGTAATGATAATTTTCCAATCAGGTTTTGTTTGTTCTATTTTCAAGGTCGTCCTATTGTTAGCATTATCATAATGAATATTGATGTCATTATCGCCAACTTTTACATTTTCCAGACTCGCTTGATTCCACGTACTAGGCATTTGTGGTTGAATAACAATCGTTTTCTCCGAAGCCTTGGGCTGTATCCCGAAAAATTGTTGCACGATAGGAACGCCATAACTATATAAATTCCAAGCCTGTGTTACCATTCCATAGTCGGGCGAGACTTCGTAAATAGAACCGGGTAACGCAAAACTAAACGATTTGGTCATTGCGTTCAAATAATGCAATGCCCTATCTGGGCGACCGTAATTGTTTTCGGCGATGGCTAATACGCCCGTTGGTAAGGTCATTACAGCTCCTGTATAAGTAAATATTTTTCGATTCAACGATGTCGGCATTTCGTCTTTTCCTGCTGTTTCGTCGCGGTCGATACCTGTTACAAAAACACCAAACGGACTTACAAATTTGCTGGCAGTATTCAAGGCAACAATGGCTTTGTCAGTATCAGCAATGCCCATTTCCATAGGAGTATTCACTACCCAATTATGATGAAGCACAAAACCCTGCGAAGTATTAGCAGGCAATGCTGAGATTTTATTTTTAGTAATGTTGAGTTCTTCTACAGCCCACGGTTTTTTTAGGGTATCGGCTCTGATGATGGCATCATCAATTAAATGTAAGGCTTGTTCTTTAGTACCAATAAAATCAGCAAAGGAATTAGCATCGGCCACCCAGAAATCTTTATTGATTTTCTGGCGGATTAATTGTGCCTTAGCGGAATACGTTGTTGCCAAGGCATTATCATTCATTGCTTTTGCTATTTCAGCAGCATCTGCAAAGGCTTTTTGTGTATAAACAGCTACGTCAATCATTTCTGAATTCATCCCATGAATTTCCATCATGCCAAAACCATCTGGAAACAAATTGCCATTAGCATCATTCTTAGTCATTAGCCAGTCTAACCCTTTTTTAATAGTTGGGAAATATTTTGCTAGAAACTCCTTATCGCCTGTCCATTGATATACTTTATAAATGAGCGAAGCAAATTGTGGTGTTTCGTTGATGTTACCTTCATTATAAACCGCCCCGTTTGTTGAAACTTCGTGGAGGATTCTTCCATTGCCACTGGTTTTTTCAGAAAGCTTATGGATTAAGTCTATCGTACTATAAACTACATCTTTTCTACCTGTAGCAATTAGTCCTTGCAGGGCATACTCGCCATCTACCCCAAACCACCAAGGATAGTCGGGTAAACCAGCTGATAATCCGCGACCGATTTCAGGCACATTGCGAATCAACCAATCAGTATCATACTTAACCCAACGAAAAGCTTGTTCTAATTTTTTATCAGGAATTGTCAACCGTGTTTGATTATCAATACCTTCATAGCGTATTCGTTTTTCAGCTAATAATTTTGATGCATTCGTTTGAACGAACTGATAAGTATCTTTCATTTGCTGAGAAGATTGATACGACCCTGCAATGGTAATGGGAATAGTTTTAGTACTATTCGCAGGAACAGTGAGGGTAAAACTTAAAGCTGCCCTACAGCCTTTTCCTTGAGGTTGATAATGACAAACAGGAGTAGTATTTGCCTTCTCAGCATTTAGTCCACCAAACATGACAAACCAAGGATTTAAGGCATCTTTAGCTATCCAAGTGTTGGTCGCTTCATCCCACGTTGCCTTATCAGTGCCGTCCATCATTCCTGTTCTTTCGCCTAGCCAAACAGGGCGTAAATCAGTGTAAGTATCAAATAAGAAGGTAAACGTTTTGTCAGTAGCTTCTGTATTGTTGAACGTATATTCTACTACTACAGCTTCTTGTCCGTCAGGCACAAACTGAAAGCGTTCGATGGATAAGCCTTTTACGGTTGATTGATAGGTATGTTTGTTTGCAAAGGGATAATTGATGAATTCATCAGCTTGGGACAAGCAAGTGGATTGCCCATTCATCACAATTGTTTCTGTAAAGCCATCTATTAATTTGATGGGATGGTCCCAAATACCTCCCATTTCACCCGATACGTGCCAACCCAAATCAGGGAACTGACCGTTCTGATGACCAATCATATATAACCTGTCGCCCGCAGTGACATAAGGAGAATTTAGGTATTCAGTTCTTCCTTTAATACTTTCAACATTGGATAATGATTTTTCTAGGTTTAGCTTTGAGGAAATTTTTTGAGTACAGTTGGTCACTAAAATGCCTATCAATGCAAGGCCAAGTACACTAAACCGTTTTTTAAGGATATTCATAGATTGTTTATTTATAAAAATGGAGTTGATAATAAATTAACTGTGAGAGGAATATTGTATTGCTCTACAGGTAATTCAGGGTATTTTCTTGTATAAATATCAGAAAATTTGTGAACAAAATAAGGGAAAATTTCCAAGGAAAATACCATCATTTATGATGAATCATTATTTAAAATAGTATTATTGCAGTTAAGTAGTGATTAGTAAATAGTGATTGGTGATTAGCTGTGCTTGCCTAAAATAGGTTGACATAACTTTCAACATATATATGATTAAATCGAAATTAGATTCTAAAAAAAAGTACATGTGTTTCAAGTTGCTAGTTATCAATTGTTTACGATAAATCGAAACGTTACTTTAATTTTATTGATTACTTAACAAAAACTTTGTCCAATTAAAAACTAAAAGACCAAATGAAAAAAACACTGTTTATTGTATTACTCTTGGCAAGCTTTTCAGGCAAATCCCAAAAAAGTAGTTTAAATATTATTCCTCAGCCAGTAGAAATTGAACAAACTGCTGGTTTATTCACCCTTACTAAATCAACTGTTATCAGCTATAATAATGCTTCGGCACGTTCGGTAGCTGATATGTTAGTACAGAAACTAAATACACCCACAGGGTTTTTATTGAAAACACAAGAAGGCAAAGGCGGTGCGATACAATTGATTCTTAATGAAACCACCAACGATAACATAGGTAAGGAAGGTTATACCATCGTATCAACCACTAAAAGCGTTATTGTTAGTGCTAACACTACCGCTGGTTTATTTTATGGTATTCAAACACTTGTGCAATTATTACCAAAGGAAATAGAAGCCAAAGCTGTTGCAAAATCTTCATGGACTATTCCTGCAGTAAAAATTACAGATTATCCAAGATTTGCTTGGAGAGGCGTAATGTTTGATGTTAGTCGTAATTTCTTTTCAAAGGAAGATGTGAAAAAATACATTGATCAATTGGCTAGAATGAAATATAATACCTTCCATTGGCACTTAACAGATGACGAAGGATGGAGAATAGAAATAAAATCGTTACCAAAACTTACACAGGTAGGTGCCTTCAGAGTACCTCGCTCAGGACACTTTGGCGACCGTGCTATTCCTAAAGATGGTGAAGCTGCTACGGTAGGAGGATTTTATACACAAGACGATATCAGAGAAATAGTGGCTTATGCCCAAGACCGAAACGTAACGATTGTGCCAGAAATTGATGTGCCAGGTCACAGTATGGCAGCTATTGCTGCGTATCCAGAATTAAGTTGTAACAAGAATCCAAAAACTTTTGTAAACCCTGGGGCTGCGATGGCCGATTGGTACGGAAACGGAACGTTTAAAATGTTGTACGAAAATACGTTGAACCCTTCGGATGAAAAAGTGTATGAGTTTTTAGATAAAGTATTTACAGAAGTAGCTGCGCTTTTCCCTAATAAATATATCCATGTGGGTGGTGATGAATGTTACAAAGGTTTTTGGGCAGCAGACGAAGGTTGTCAGGCATTGATGAAGCAACTCAACATTCGCCATGTGGAGGATTTACAGGGCTATTTTATGAATCGTCTAGAAAAAATCTTGAAAGCAAAAGGAAAAAAACTGCTTGGTTGGGATGAAATTTTAGAAGGAGGTATTTCGCCAGAAGCTACTGTAATGAGTTGGAGAGGAATTAAAGGAGGTATTGAAGCAGCAAAAATGGGTCATGACGTAGTGATGACGCCTACAACTTTTGCCTATTTAGATTACAACCAAGGAGAGGCTACTATCGACCCACCGATTTATGCAGGTTTGCGTGTCAGTAAAAGTTATAGCTTTGAACCTGTGCCTGATGGGGTAGATGCAAAATATATTTTAGGTGGACAAGGAAATATGTGGACAGAGCAAATCCCATCATTGAGATATGCTGAATATATGTCGTATCCAAGAGTATGGGCGTTGGCAGACGTGTATTGGTCACCGAAAGCATCTAAAAATTGGGATAATTTTGCTAAACGCATGGAGGCACACTTTGAAAGAGCAGAGTTAGCACAAATAAATTATTCTCGTGCTGTATATGACGCCATCGTAAAAACAACACTAAAAGATAGTAAACTTAGTTTGGAGCTAGGAACAGAGTTGTCTGATCTGGATATTTATTATACCATTGATGACACTATGCCTGACAGTTTTTCGCCTAAATATAGCAATATCGTAGAGTTGCCAGAAGGCCCTATTACTTTAAGAGTCATTACTTACCGTAATGCAAAACCAATTGGTCATTTGATTACCCTTAAAAGAGCAGATTTAGAAAAGAGAGCTTCAAAGAAGTAGGGTTATATTTTTTAGAAGAATAGTATAAAAAACAATGTTTCATTATTCAAGTTTGTTTATTTTCTCAGGAAAAAGGCTTAACTTGAATAATGAAACATTATTTTTTTACAGGATAATTGGTCTTTATTTGTTTGTACAAATGCTACTTTATTTCCTTCTAATTGCGCTATAGGTATTGTTTATCAAGGTGAAAGAAATTATTTACGCTCTAAAAAAGAAAAAATAATATTTTTTAACGTATTCAACATACTTTAGCCCGATTATTGTTTTAAGAAATACAAGATATTTTTCCTCTTATTGATGTATGTTTTGACAACCCACAAGAGAGGAAAATATGATGCTGGCAACCACACACACTTTCTAAAATTATGATATTGTCTAGACTTAATATAACTGCCCTTTTGATAATTACTTTTTGGATACCCTTAGTTGGGCAAATACAAAAACCGCATTTCAAAAGATTTTCAAATACTGAGGGGCTTTCTCAGAGCCACGTAAGGGCTATACTAAAGGATAGCAAGGGATTTATGTGGTTTGCAACAGGCGAAGGACTTAATAAATTCGATGCTTATAATTTTACAGTGTATAAACATGCTGCAGATAACTCCAAAACCATCAGTGATAATTTAGTATTTGATATATTAGAAGATGACGAGAACAATATTTGGGTAGCTACGGGCATAGGGTTGGATAAGTTCGACCGTAAGAAAGAGGTCTTTACACATTGTATTAATGTAGATAAAAGATTAATCGTAAGAGACATTTTTCAGGATAGCAAAAAAAGAATTTGGTTAGGTACCAATTTCGGGCTTGTGCTATATAACCCAATAACAGGAAAATATATTACCTATAAACACGAAGAAAATAATAAGAATAGTTTAAGTAACGATTTTATTTTCAAAATCTGCGAAGATAAAAATCATGAAATCTGGATTGCTACCCAAGATGGATTAAATAGGTTTAACCCAGAAACAAAACAGTTTGTAAAGTATTTTCATGACCCTAAAAACCCTACCAGTATTTCTTCAAGTTTTATCAAAGCTGTTTACCTAGATTCTGAAAATACTATTTGGGTCGGTACACTTGGAGGAGGCATCGCCAAGTTTAATGAGAAAACTAATAACTTCACTATTTTTAGACATAATCCTAAGAACCCTAATAGCCTAGCCCTTGATGATATTTTATCTTTTATGGAAGATGAAGAGCATAATCTGTGGATAGGTACGGAAAATGGAGGAATCAGTGTCTTCAATAGAAAAACGAATGTTTTTACTACCATTGAAAATGACCCTAACGATAATTCTAGCTTGAGTAACAACTCTGTTTATAGCATATACCTTGATAATATCGGGAATATATGGATAGGGACTTATTCAGGAGGGGTGAGCTATTTGCCAAAATCAGGAAGTAAATTTCCTCTTTTTAAACATCGAATAGGTGAAAACAGTTTAAACAATAATATTGTACTAGCCATTGAAGATGATTATAAAGGGAATGTCTGGATTGGTACTGATGGAGGTGGTTTAAATAAGTTCAATCCAATTACAAATCAATTTTCGTATTTAAAACATGACCCCAAAAATATCAATAGTCCTAGTACAGATTACATCATTTCGGTGTTGGAAGTAGAGAAAGACATATTGGCTTTGGGATATCATAGAGGTGGATTTGATTTATTTAATACTAAAACGGGAGTATTTACGCATCACATCCCTGAAGAAAACAATCCCATTTCTATCTCATCCAAGAGTGTAAATATTATTATCAAAGATAAGCAAGCGAACTTATGGCTAGGTACTTGGCGAGGAGGACTAAATTTCTATGATAGAAAGAACAATACTTTTACTCGTTATATCAATAACCCGAAGGATAATACAACCCTTTGTGATAATGTTGTAACGACCCTTTGTGAAGACAAAAAAGGAAATATATGGATTGGTACTGAAAATGGACTTGATAAATTTGATATTCGTACCAAACAATTTGTTCATTACAAGCATGACCCTTCAAATCCTAATAGCTTAAGTAATAACCTAATTTATGTTATTGAGGAAAATGAACAAGGGGAGATTTGGATTGGCACTGGAAGTGGATTAAATATTTTTAATCCTAAAACCAATGTTTTTACAAAATTGAAAGAGAAGGACGGACTACCAAATGAAGCAATCAATGCCATTGTAAAAGACAATGATGGTTTCTATTGGTTAAGTACTAATAAAGGCGTTTCAAGGTATGACCGTAAGCATAAAGTATTTAAGAACTATGATATTTCTGATGGTTTGCAAGGCAATGAATTTAAAATACACTCGTCTTTAAAAACACCAGATGGAAAAATTTACTTTGGAGGTTCTAACGGATTTAATGCTTTCTATCCTCAAAAAGTAATAGATAATGCATTTGTACCGCCGATTTATATTACTAATTTTTTCATTTTTAATAAGGCTGTAGAAATTGGCAATAAGTCGCCGCTTACAAGCCACATTAATGAGACGAAGAAAATAGAACTTGATATGAAACAATCAGTGTTTTCATTTGAATTCGCTGCATTGAATTATACTTTAGCTGAAAAAAACCAGTATGCTTATAAATTAGAAGGTTTTGACAAAGATTGGAATTATATAGGTAATAAACGAGGAGCAACCTATACTAATTTAGACCCTGGGCATTATATATTCAGGGTAAAGGCATCAAATAATGATGGCTTATGGAATGATGAAGGAATAGCCATTGATTTGATTATTACGCCACCATTTTGGATGACGCTTTGGTTTAGGGTATTGATGAGTTTTGTCATAATAGGGGGAGCTTTTGCTTTTTATCGTTATAGAATAGGGCTAGTAAATGTAAAAAAAGCATTGCTAGAAAAAGAGGTGAAACTCAGAACAGCCCAATTGATGCAATCGACGATTGAAGAAAGAAAAGCTAGAAAAGAGGCTGAGCAGGCAAACCGTGCCAAAAGTATTTTCTTGGCAACAATGAGCCACGAAATCCGTACGCCTTTGAATGGTATCATTGGTGTGGCATCGCTGTTAGAAGAAACTCAGCTAGACGAAGAACAACGCAATTATTCTAAAACGATTCATGCTTGTGGAGATGATTTGTTAACGGTAATTAATGATATCCTTGATTTTTCTAAGATTGAATCTGGAAAAATGGAGCTTGAAGAAAAAGACTTTAATATACGTGTTTGTACAGAGGAGGTTCTTGATGTTTTTGCAGTAAAAGCGGCCTCATTGAAATTAGATTTACTTTGCCAAATAGAAGCAGATGTGCCTAACCAAGTAGTTGGAGATAGCCTCAGATTAAGGCAAGTACTGTTGAATTTGATAGGAAATGCCATTAAGTTTACACAGCAAGGAGAAATTTTTGTCAGAGTATTTATGATTAAAAATGAAAAGAGTGCTCCTTTAGAAATAGGTTTTCAGGTAATAGATACGGGGATAGGTATTCCAGCGGATAAAATAGACAGGTTGTTTAAAGCATTTTCTCAAGTAGATTCTTCAACAACCCGTAGATACGGTGGAACTGGATTAGGATTGGTAATTAGTGAAAAATTAGTGTCTTTGATGGGAGGAACGCTTGGCGTAGAAAGCGAGTTTGGTAAAGGAGCTACTTTCACATTTTCAATACTGGTAGCTGAAAGTACTGCCCCTGAAATTGTAAATACTATTCTGCCTAAAGCTGAATTTTTAGAACATAAAAAAATACTGGTAGTGGATGACAATTCAACCAATAGAAGTATTTTAAAAGCGCAATTAGAGCAATGGAAAATGATTCCGTTGATTGCCTCCTCAGGGATAGAAGCATTAGCTTTTATTGAGAATGAACAGGAAATCTGCATGGTGATTTCAGATATGCAAATGCCTGAAATGGACGGAATACAGTTATCGTTAAAAATAAAGTCCATTAAACCGAAACTACCCATTATGTTGCTTAGTTCTATTGCTGATGATCAACATAAGGCTTATCCAGATTTATTCTGTTCGGTACTTACAAAACCTGTAAAACAACATACATTATATAAGAATATCCTTACAAATTTAACAATAAAAGAAAATAGAACTTTGACAGATAAAACATTCACTCAACCCGTCGTTCAAAAATTAGCAAATGATTTTGCTGAACGATTCCCCGTATCAATATTGGTTGCAGAGGATAATCCGATGAACCAAAAATTTACCCTTAAAGTATTAAGTAAATTAGGATACGAAGCCGATTTGGCTGAAAATGGACTAATAGCATTAGAAGCATTTGATAAAAAAGAATACGATATCGTTTTGATGGATTTACAAATGCCCGAAATGGACGGTTTGGAAGCATCAATGAAAATAAGACAAAATACGACTATCAAACAACCTGTTATCGTTGCGATGACTGCCAATATGATGAACGATTGTCAGGCTGACTGTGATGCAGCAGGCATGGATGATTACATCGGTAAACCTTTTCAATTAGAGACTTTTGTGAAGTTACTAGAAAAATGGGCTGGGCGAATCAAAGAAAATAGGACGCAGGTAGCTAACTAGGCGGGCTTAAAATATTGAGGGTTATTTATCTAATAATAACCCTCGTTTACTATTTCTTGAAAAACAAAAGGGGTAAATTTCCTTTTTGAACGAAGTGTTTTGTAACGCTGTCATTGAAAAACTTATCTAATAAAGACTTTTCATGGATAGCTAAGACGATTACATCTGGTTGATGATTCTTGATGTAAGTTTCTAGTCCTTCAATAATTTCAGCACGATTGATACATTTTACTTCTAAGTTATTCCCTTGAAACTTGTCTTCTAAAAAGCCCTTCATTTCTTGAATGGCATATCCTGCATTAGGCTCAAAATAATCATGAATATGAACAACCTTACATTTCACGCCTAAGGGCTGAGTAGTTGTCAATATTTTTTGAATAGCCGCTACTTCATCTCCTTGAAAATCTGCTGCATACAATAAGTGTTGAGGATAGTTGATAGGAGCATTTGCTGGTATAACCCACACAGGGCAACTAGCAGTTTTCATTACTTCTTGAGAATGAGTACCCAACCAGCGTTCAAAAACATTACTAGCCCCTTTAGTCCCCATCACAATTAAGTCTGCTTTAATCTGCTTGGCAATACTTACAATTTTATCCGTCGCTAAGCCATATTCTACTTTTTGAGTTATCCTTTCAGGAACTAAACCTGTTTTTTTAATAAACTCTATGGTAAAGTTTTCAAGGTTTTGTGCTGCTTCTTGTCTATTTCTGATGATGAAATTCTCAATATCAGAGGGCAATTGGTACTCAGAAATAATAGGAATACTATATATGTTCAGTAAAACTACTTTTGCATTAAATAATCTTGCTAGCATACCTGCATATTGTGCTGCATGTTTTGCATTATCACTAAAATCAGTAGGAAAAAGGATCGTTTTCATAAAATTGAAATTTTAATTTATGTTTTAAAGTTCCTTTATTAATGATTAGGAAATTATGACTGTACTTTGAATAAAAAATGACATTCATCAGCTTGTCAGTTTTATTCAAAAACAGTATTTTTTTCATCTATTTGATTACAGATACTCATCATAAAATACCTGCGAATATCTGTATGCTCGTGGATGAGGGCATCGATTAAGGATTTTTCAAAAATCAAAAAGATAGAATGCTCTAATACTTTTACTGAGTAAGGATGGTCTTTTTCTAAAAGCATTTCTTCTAGTCCCAAAAAATACCTTTTGTTTTTAAGAACAACTGCCTCTTTTAAACCGTCTCTTAATTCTACACTTCCATCTTTGATATAAAAAACGTAGTCGGGGTGTTGTCCTTTTCTATACAAATAATCACCTTGTTTAAAACTCAGTTGAATGCCACTGGACAATATTACTTTCTCTGCTTTATTCATGTAAATGTTTATTAATCTGTCGCCAAGTTAGCTCTTTTACTTACTTCGCTGAAATGATTTTTATCAATACAATTAATGATTAAATAAGTCTAGCACTAGCTTATAAATAATTGTACCTAATGGATGTACTAGCGTATTAATTAATCGTATAAACTGCTTATTTGTAATAATTTATCGGCTCGTAGAATAGTGATTTCACTTCCACGAGTGCTTACGATACCCTCCTCCTTAAATTCAGAAAGGAACCTGATGACCGTTTCTTTGGCCGTACCTACAATAGAAGAAAGGTCTTCGCGCGAAATGGAAATCGAAAAATGTTCCGTTTTTTTATCATCATAAGTACTTTTTAATAAAAGTAATGCCTCCGCCAAACGTTCTCTGACAGGTTTCATCGCCAAGTGTACCAACTTATCTTGGGTGTCGCCTAATACCCTGGCAAGCATCTTCATCAAATCACTAGCTACTTTGACATTGGTATCGATAAGATGGTTAAATTCAGTGGCAGATATAAAACAGGCCTGCGTATCATCCAAGGCAATGGCTGAAGCACTATACTTGGTGTTTTCAATCAAAGAGCGATAGCCTAATGTATCCCCTTTTTTTACAAGTCTTATTACCTGTTCTTTGCCGTCAGAGCCTAGCCTGCTTACTTTTACTTTTCCATTGAATACACAAAAGAGCCCTAAAGGACGATTCCCCTCATGAAAAATAACCTGTCCTTTTTTATAAGTATTGAAGCATTTGCTATCGTTGAGATGATTTAATTCATCATGTGAACAATTTTTGAAAAGTGACGAATTCTTAAATTCGCAAGTATTACAGTTGGGATTCATAAATTTTCTGGATTATTATCTTCGAAATTCCCTATTTATATCTCTTTTGTAAATGACTTTAATCAGTTTTCCCAATCGCTTTACTCATGTTTTACAAATTGTTTAAAGATGAACTTTGATTCATCAAAAATCAATTTTGCATTTTCACAACGCTACTCACATGATTACCACTACCGATACTGCTCAACTATGTTTTCATTGCGGAAACGAATGCCCCGACGATTATATTCATATTGAAGAGAAGTATTTTTGTTGTGATGGATGCAAGACAGTTTACGAGATTCTAGACCAGAATAACCTTTGTAATTATTACGAAATAGAGCAGAAATCTGGTAATACCCCTCAAATTTCACGGTTCGATTTTTTAGATAATCCTGATATTGCCAAAACACTATTAGATTTTCAGAATGAAAGCATCTCAAAGGTTACTTTCTATATACCCACCATCCATTGTAGTTCATGTTTGTATTTACTTGAAAACCTCTTCCGTTTGCACGAAGGCATTGAGCGTTCGCAGGTAGATTTTTTAAAGAAACAAGTAGCCGTTACATTCAATCATCGCGTAAATAAAAACGGTATCACATTTCGTCAATTAGCCGAATTGTTGAGTTCAGTAGGCTATGAGCCTTTGATGTCGTTGAATGATGTAGTGAAGGAAAAACAACAACCCAATGATAGAAAATTACTTACGCAGTTAGGTCTTGCAGGTTTTTGTGCAGGCAATATTATGCTTTTTAGCTTTCCTGAATATTTAGGGCTACAAGACGATACCTATAAATTACTTTTTGGATATTTAAACATCGTGTTAGCAATACCCGTAGTATTTTATTCAGCCTCTGGCTATTTTGAATCTGTGTATAAAAGCCTTCGGAAAGGCATGGTAAACATAGATTTTCCTATTTTATTAAGCATATTGGTCGCTTTTTTCAGAGGAACTTATGAAGTTATTTTCAATCATGGCGCTGGTTATTTTGATTCTCTTACAGGCTTAATATTCTTTTTATTAATTGGCAAATGGTTTCAACAAAAAACATATCATTTCCTGTCTTTTGAACGCGATTATAAATCCTATTTCCCTTTAGCAGTTACTCGTTTAGTAACTGGGAACAGCGAATCTGTTTCAGTAAGTGCCTTGAAAAAAGGAGATAAAATTTTAATAAGAAACGGAGAGTTAATTCCTGCAGATTCATTGTTGTACAAAGGTGAAGCTAGGATAGATTATAGTTTTGTAACGGGCGAAGCTGCCCTTGAAAAGAAACAATTGGGCGATTTCCTATTTGCTGGAGGCAGACAAATAGGAGGGACGATAGAGATGGAAGTGCTAAAGGATGTATCCCAAAGTTATTTAACACAGCTTTGGAACAATGATACATTTCAGAAAGAGCAACAAAGCCGTATTAAAGTATTTTCAAATTTAGTAGGTAAATACTTTACTTTTGGCGTGTTGACACTGGCATTTTCAGTGGCTACTTATTGGTATTTTCAGGATTCAAGTAAAATGTTGAATGCTTTTTCAGCGATATTAATTATTGCTTGTCCCTGCACACTGTCGTTGAGTTATCCTTTTGCATTGGGCAATGGTTTAAGGATATTGGGCAAACAACATTTCTATTTAAAAAATGGTGACGTAATTGAAACAATGGCTAATTGTGATACCATCGTTTTTGATAAAACAGGAACCATCACGACCTCAGAAGGAGCTAAACCACAGTTTCAAGGAAAACGCCCCCTATCAGTTTTTGAAGAAATGTTAGTGGTCTCTTTAGCTCATAACTCATCACACCCTATTTCGCAGAAGATAAAAGAAATATCAGCAGAAAAACAATTTTTAACCATTGAAAGCTTTAAAGAATTTCCTGGAAAAGGGATAGAAGGAAAATATCATAAACATTTAGTAAAGTTAGGGTCTGGTAATTTTGTTAAGTCATCCCTTGAAACAGAGACTAATTCTTTCTCTGCTTCGGTAGCTCATGTATCAATTGATGGTGAATACTTAGGCTATTTTGCCTTGCCTAATCATTACAGAGCAGCCATTGAAACGACTATTAAAAATCTTGGTAAAAATTATGAAACGTATTTGTTGTCAGGAGATAATGAAAATGAGAGAACATATTTAGAAAGCTGGTTTAAATCAAAAGAGCATTTGCGGTTTGAGTATAGTCCTCATGAAAAATTATCTTTTATCCTTAAGCTACAAGCCCAAGGCAAAAAAGTAATCATGATAGGAGATGGCTTGAATGATGCAGGGGCTTTAAAACAGGCAGAAATAGGTATTGCCGTAACGGATGATACGCTGAATTTTACCCCGATGAGTGATGGTATTCTTTCAGCAGAGCATTTGAAAGACTTTCCAGTGTTTTTGCAATACAGCAGATTTGCGTTGAAGCTTATACGTTTTAGCTATATATTTTCATTGATGTACAATTGCGTTGGATTAACTTTTGCAATACAAGGAACACTCTCGCCGATTGTAGCAGCGGTATTAATGCCTTTGAATTCAATTACATTAGTAGGAATAGCTTCAATAGGAATGGTTTTTAAAGGGAAAAGCCTTTTTAAAGAGAAATAGTTTTTTGTAAAATACCTATGAAATTAAAATTCTTTGGTACAACTGTACCTACCTTAAAAAATATTTCAATTCGGATTGTTGAAAACATCAACCCAACATATTTGAACAATTTGTACAAAATAACTGGATTGTCGTAATTATTGTATTCTGAAGCTGCATAAATCCAAACCATATCCCTGAACAACAGTAAAACTAAGGTTAACAGTACCTTGCACATTGTTGTTCCTTCTTGTACTACTACATATTGAAAATAGCCCTTTTTTAAAACGGATATTTATACCTGATTTGAAGAAAATAACGGGTATAAATACCTGTTTTTAGGACTATACCAATGGTCTTTTGTAGTTTGTTGAGATGCTTTATTTATTATTGTATTGTATTAAATAAAGCACTATTCAGCAGGCCTGCGGAAAGTGGCAATTATTATAAAACACTAACTAAAAAATAGCTATGAAGACTAAAAACTTATTAACTGCTGCAATGCTGTGTGCGATTACCATGACTGCTTGTAAGAAGCCAGAAAATGATACCGTCAAAGAAACCTCAGTACCTCTAAGTACCTTGCTAATACCCAAAGACAGTGCAATTGCTGATATAGATTCCTATGATTTATTATGCCGTAAGACACTCGGTGATGTGCCTGTTAGGGCTTACACCATTAGGTCTCAAGAATTATTAGTTGCCATGGGTTTAGACTCAGCATTACTTAACAAAGCCACTTATAAAAATATTCGTGTTTATTTAGCCTATCAGCCAAAGGCGCAAAATGGAAGTACAGGAAGTTTTAAATTATTTGTAGTACCAGTAGAAGGAGCCAATTTGGATGTTAGTCCTGCTATCGGTGGAAAAGATGTTATGCTTGATAAAAATGGACATGGAATTAAACCATCAGAATTAGCAGGTTACCCTAATGATGACCAATATATGCTCGATTTAAATACTCCTTGCCCTAATACGTGTGCATCTAATGGAGACCTTTTAACTAAGAAAAAGCTGTAATAGAGAATGAATATAGCCAAGACGATACTTATGCTATCGGATTTACCGATACTCCTAACACTACTGTATACTATTGCTTGTTTTAATGAATTAAGAAAAGAACTACGTGTATTTTCCTATTTTATCATTTTTTCAAGCTTTATACAGTTGTTATCTTTGGTATTTTGGCTATATCGTATGAACAATATGCCTTTATTACATATATACGTTTTAGTAGGTTTTATTTTACAAGCTTGGTTTTATCGAACAATCTTAGGTGATTTTATTAATAAGAGAATAATATGGTGTATGACCATATTATTCTCTATCTTTAGTATCATCAATTCGTTAGCCATACAGAATATCTATACCTTCAATTCTAATGCATTAACAATTGAATCTATCCTGATTATCATCCTCACGCTTTTTTCGTTTATGGTTTTTTTAAACGATATCGTTAAACAAAATGCTTATAATGATATCATCAGCTTAAACTGGATAAACTCTGGATTATTTATTTATCATACGTCCAATTTGTTGATATTTTATTTTGGGGCTACTATTGTAAGTAAATTTTCGGTAGATACTAATCTTTATACGTGGATACTACATGCGTTTTTCTCTTTTATAATGTACGGTTGTTTTTTTATTAGCCTATGGAAGCGGTCACGCAATTGAACATTGTAGAAACCATATTACCTATGACTATTATAGTTTTTATAATAGCCATAGGTGTTGTGCTTTTAAATCAGCACTTTCAAAAAAACTTATTTGAGCAAAAACTCAAGCAAGAATCCTTAAAAATACTCTACCAAAATGAATTGCTGCGTTCTAGCATCCATATTCAGGAAGAAGAACGTAAAAGAATTGCCCAAGATTTACACGACGAACTCGGTGCTGTGCTGTCTATTATGCGGATGCATTTAATGGTAATAGAACAACAAATTATAGAAGACGACACCAAAATGCGTGGAGGGATTGAGAACGTTCGTCAACTTTCAGAAGCCGCCCTTAGTAGTATACGCAGTATCAGCCATCAATTAATGCCACCTCAATTGGAGAAATTTGGATTAATAAAAACCTTAGAGGCAGTTACTGACCAAATTAATAGAACAGGAAAAATACAGATTCGTTTGATTACCTTGTGCGATATGCCTATCGTCACTTGGGTTATTAGCTTAGGCTATTATCGAATTATTATGGAATTAATCAACAACACCATCAAGCATGCCAATGCTACGGTAATTGATTTAAACATTGTGTGTAATGCTTTTGATATACAGTGTAAATACACTGACGATGGGTGTGGAATAAACATAGAAAATGGCTCTGATGGATTAGGACTTAAAAGTATTGAAGGTAGGGTAACAGCACTTAATGGGATTTTTAAGTGGGGTAATAATGAAAATGAGAAAGGTTTTTATGCCTTTATTGAAATACCAATTGATAATAGTGTAAATCCTTTATGATTATTATTCTACAAGATTTTTAACAAAACATCACCTCAACAATCGTTTAACAATGGAAGACAAAATAAAAGTAGGCTTGGTAGAAGACCAGCTACTTTTCAGGGAAGGAATGAAAGGTATATTGAATTATGCTGGCAATAATAAATTTGAAGTAGTGTTTGAATCTGGAGATGGATATTCGGTAATTGATAAATTAAATAAGAGTAAAGTTATTCCAGATGTAATGTTGGTAGATATTTCACTTCCACCACGGCCTGATAACAAAGGATTTAATGGCTTGGATGTAACGAATGCACTGTTAGCCTCTTTTCCTAAAGTACGTATCCTTATTCTTTCAGTGCATGAGGATGAAAATTTTATAACCGATTTAATCGAACATGGCGCACATGGCTATTTAGTAAAAGATAGCGACCCCCAAGAAGTATTTGATGCTATTCAATCGGTTCATTCCAAAGGCTCTTATATTAACGAGCGTACTTTGAAGGCAATTCAAGGAAGAATGTGCAAAAAAGTGAAAGCTAAAAAAATGAATATTGTCATCACTAAAAGAGAGGAGGAAATATTACAGCTTGTGTGTCAACAATATACAGCAGAGGAAATAGCCGAGAAACTTTATATTAGTGTAAAAACAGTGAATGGTCATAGAAATAATCTATTACAAAAAACAGGTTCCAGAAACGTCACGGGCTTGGTGTTATATGCTATTAAAAATAGCATCGTTTCCTTGATTTAAAGGATAGCCTATTAAATACAAAAGCTCTGTTAAGAATAAATCCTAACAGAGCTTTTATCATTATCTGTATTATTACAATGCTAACGCTGTTCTTTGAATAAAGGCAGTTAAATCAGCACCAGTAAGCATATTTTGTGACAACAAAGCCAAATCATATACTTGTTTAGCTAATTTTTTCTGTTCTTCTACATCCGAAGTTTGAAGGATTTTAGCGACTGAAGCATGGTTTGCATTGATAGAAACAATATAATTGTTTGGCATTGAACCGAACATATTCATACCTCCGCCACCAGCACGAGACATATCGCTCATTCTACGCATGAATTCGTTTTGAGTAATTACGGCAGGTAATTCGTCAACAGGCATTGCTTCTAAAGCAACAACTTTACTTGTATCGTTGATTACCTCTTCAAAAATCTTTTTCACTGATTCTTTCTCTGTTTCCGAAAGTACGACATCTACCGCAACACCTTTGTCGATAAGTTTTTCAATGGTATCAGCATCAACTCTTTTTAGGCTAGTTTTTACCAATTTCGTTTCTAACTGATTGATAAAATGGCTATCTAATACAGAATCTAATTTCAATACATCATATCCACGTTTTTTGGCAGATTGGATAAAACTGTCTTGTGCTTTTACATCACTTGTGTACAAGTAAATTACATCGTCGTTTTTATCTTTCTGATTTTCTTGAGCAAACTCTGCATATTCATTTAGGGTGAAATGCTTACCGTCAACGTTTTGAACTAAACAGTAATCTTTCGCACGGTCATAGAATTTCTCATCTGAAATCATACCGTATTTTACGAACAAACCAATATTATCAAATTTCTGTTCGAAATCTGCACGGTCCGTTTTGAATAACTCCGCTAATTTATCAGCTACTTTTTTAGTGATATGCGAATTGATTTTCTTTACATTACTATCGGCCTGCAAGAAACTACGCGAAACATTCAAAGGAATATCTGGTGAATCGATAACACCATGCAATAGCATCAAGAACTCTGGCACAACGTCTTTTACTTCGTCAGTAATAAATACCTGACGGCTGTATAACTGAATCTTTTCACGTTGTAACTGTAATTCATTTTTTACTTTCGGGAAGTATAAAATCCCCGTCAAATTAAATGGATAGTCAACATTTAAGTGAATCCAGAACAAAGGTTTTTCTGCAAAAGGATATAATTCTTCGTAGAACTTAAGATAATCTTCATCTGTTAATTCAGACGGAGATTTAGTCCAGATTGGCGAAGGATTATTGATGATTTTCTCTTGAAATTCAATTTCAATTGGTAAGAATTTACAGTATTTATCAAGAATTTGTTTCAACTTAAATTCTTCTAAAAACTCCAGAGAATCTTCGGCTACGTGTAAAATAATATCAGTACCACGTGCATCGCGAGTAGCCTCTGAAATTTCAAATTCAGTAGAACCATCACAAGTCCATTTTACAGCTTCTGAACCTTCTTGATATGACTTTGAAATAATATCAACTCTTTCAGCCACCATAAAAGCAGAATAGAAACCTAAACCGAAATGCCCGATAATGGCTTTTTCATCTCCTTTATCTTTATATTTTTCTACGAACTCGGTAGCACCCGAGAAAGCAATTTGATTAATGTATTTTTTGATTTCATCAGCCGTCATCCCTAAACCAGCATCCGAAATGGTGATGGTTTTTGCCTGTTTATCGAAAGAAACCGTAACTTTCAATTCACCTAACTCACCTGAATATTCACCAATTGAAGCTAATCTTTTAATTTTCTGCGAAGCATCAACAGCATTTGACACTAACTCACGAAGGAATATTTCATGGTCAGAATAAAGGAATTTTTTAATAATCGGGAAAATGTTCTCGGTATGAATCGAGATATTACCTTTTTCTTGCATAGTCATTTTGTCATTTTTTAGCTTAAAACATTTTAAACTCTACTAAAGTGAATATTTACAAATACAGTTCCAAGGCAATACAAAATGTCAAATTGGCAGGATAAAGCGATAATTAATAACCTGAAAAAGGTTTTTCTATTGATATTAGGTAGTAAAACCACTTTAATGATTTTTTAAAAAACCTCTTGTAAAATCTTTTTGCTACGTTAAAAATCTTTTTTCTTTAAATAGGTATAAATACGTATTTTAATTTTGATAAAAAGTCTTCATATTTGTAAAACAATCTAACTATGTGCACTAACATACTCCCAACCTCATGGCTTACTGGCTATGGGGTTTTTGTCTTCCTACTATTATTGCTCCCAATTACCTTAAATTGAGCCTTTATTAAGTTTAAAAATCAGATTTCCTTCAGAAACATTTAATAACTTGTGAGTCAATCAACACTGGAAAAATGAAAATTTTACTTATTGAAGATGAACCTTCACTGTTGGCATCGATGCAATCTTTTTTAGAACAAGAAGGCAATATCGTTTCATCAGTTGCTACTTTTCACAAAGCCATTGAGAAAGTAAATGATTACGATTATGATTGCTTGGTAATAGACATTACCTTACCAGACGGAAACGGGCTTGAGATTATTCGTGAATTAAAGAAACGTAATACAACCGCAGGCATCATCATCGTGTCTGCTAAAAATTCGTTGGATGATAGATTGACTGGTCTTGATTTGGGAGCAGATGATTATTTAACAAAGCCTTTTCATTTATCTGAACTGAATGCCAGAATTAAATCAGTGTTGAGGAGGAGATTATTTGATGGAAAAACGAAAGTAGTTTTTGATGTGATTAGTATTTCTCCTGATAACCAACAAGTAAGTGTTAAAGATGAAATAGTAGAGCTAACGGGCAAGGAATACGAACTGCTACTATTCTTTATTTCAAACAAGAATAGAATACTTTCGAAGTCTGTGATTGCCGAACATCTTTGGGGCGATTCCATGGATTTGGCCGATTCGCACGATTTTATTTATACCCACATCAAAAATCTTCGTAAGAAACTTATCGAAAAGGGCTGTCCAGATTATGTAAAAACTAGATATGGCGCAGGTTATATTTTTTCAGAAAAATCATGAAATTACTCCTTAAAACAGCACTCTATTTAAGTTTAGCATCCTTGCCGATTGCCATTTTCGGTGTGCTGATGCTCAACTGGTTTATTCATAAGTCTACCTTACACGAAATAGATGAATTATTAATTTCGCATTTTAAAGTAGTCCAAAAAAGGCTAAATGAATTTCCTCCTAGCCAGTTCAATTTGCTAACGATTGATGATAATCCCCACTTAGCAATCATTCCAGCATCTATCAACATAAAACCTTATTTGATGGATTCTACCGAAATAGATTTACGCGAAAACCATAAAACAGCCATCAGGGTTTTGAAAGGGAGTGTTGCCACACCACGACATAATTTTTTAGTTACCTTGAAGCAGCCTTATGAAGAGTTTGAAGAAATTGCGGCAAAATTATCAGTAGGCGTAGGGCTATGTTTTTTAGGATTGTTATTGCTGATGTTGCTCCTCAACTTTATGGTTTATCGTCAATTATGGAAGCCTTTTAATGGCATTATCGACAAGCTAAGGGTATATCAAATTAATAAACAATCGGAAACTTTCTTTCAGCCCGAAGCTACTGAAGAATTTAATTTGCTAAGCCAGACACTCCAATTAATGATAGAGCGTATCGGTAAACAATTTCGTTTGCAAAAACAATTTACCGAAAATGCCTCTCACGAAATTCAAACGCCTATTGCGGTTATTTCTTTAGAGCTAGAAACCCTTTTGCAGTCAAAGAATTTACCTGAAAAAGAAATTTTGCATATTCAGAAATCTACCGAAGCACTTCAAAAGATTTCGCAATTGAATAAATCTTTATTATTGCTCACCAAGATAGAAAACAATCAGTTTTCAGAGGCTGTAGCTGTAGATATGAGTATGTTAGTAAAAGGTCTATTGAATACTTATCAGGCTTTTGCGGAACATCGAGGGATTGTCATCAAGAAGGAAATTCAGGACAACCAATATTTATTGATAAATCCTTATTTAGCAGAAATTTTAGTGGGCAATCTATTAAAAAATGCCATTCGGTACAACCAAAAGCATGGGGAGATTAGCTGTATTTTACACCAAAACCAACTAATTATCAAAAATAAAGGCGAAGCCTTGCCTTTTCCTGTTGAGCAACTGTTTTTGCGTTTTGTAAAACATCCTAATCATCCCGAAGCTACGGGTTTAGGACTAGCCATTGTGCATCAAATAGCAGAATACTATGGCTTGACGCTTTCCTATCAATTTAATGAAGCTGAAAACGAGCATATTTTTGAAGTGAAATGGTAATCAAGTTTCTGTCTTCAAATTTCCTCCAAATTCATGTCCTAGGTTTGTTCAAAAAAATGGATTCAAATGAAACACAAACCTTTATTGCTATGCTTGTTGATGATGTTCTCTTCAACAATTTTTGCACAAGACATCAATATTAGCTTCAAATTAGAAGATTCTACCAATCATGAAGCCCTCATCGGAGCGAGCATTCGCTTACTAAACACAAAAAAAGCAATTGGTGGCTCAGCAGATGTGAATGGTTTAGTAATACTAAAAAACCTTCCTGCGGGCAAACAGCTTTTTGAAGCTAGTTTTATAGGCTATGAAAAAAAACAAGTTGAGATTACTTTACCCCTTAGTGATGACAAACAACCTTTTGTAATTGCCCTTTCACCCGCTAAAGAAGACTTGGAAGAAGTAACGGTTACAGCTAGCAGAACCAATTCTCGTATTGAAGATTTACCTATAAAAGTGGAGGTACTGGGTCAAGAAGATATGGATGAAGAAAGTGCTGTAGTGCCGGGAAATGTCGCTAGTATTCTGGGGGATATTTCCATTATTCATATCCAAAAAACTTCGCCAACTAATGGAAATCAAGCCATTAGAATGCAAGGTTTAGATTCAAAATATACACAGATTTTACGTGACGGCATTCCGCTTTTTGAAGGCTTTTCGGGTAATTTGGGCGTGTTGCAAATTCCACCTTTAGATTTGCGACAAATAGAGGTAGTAAAAGGCTCTGTTTCTACCCTGTATGGTGGTGGAGCAATAGGAGGGATGATTAATATTGTTTCAAAAACACCGACCTCTGAAACCCCAGAATTTACGGGTGTTTTAAATAGAAGTAACTTAAAAGAGACTAACTTGAATACCTATTACGCTCAGAAATTTGGCAAATTTGGTATGACAGTTTTTGCAGGCGTGACCGACCAAAAAGCAGTTGATGTAAATTCAGATGGTTTTTCAGATAGTCCTTTAATCAAGCAGTTTTCGTTTCACCCACGCTTTTTCTATACCATTTCAGACAAAAGCAAAGTGAATGTTGGATACTCATTTATTACGGAGAAAAGAGCGGGGGGAGTGGTTGATGCCGTAAACCAAGAAAATAATACAAGTCCGCTTTTTGTTTCCGCTAACGATTTTCAACGCCATACGGTTGATTATAATTTTAATCATGCTTTTTCTGACAACAATACTTTTACAATTAAGGGAGCAATTAGTGATTTTAGCAGAAACTTTACAGAACAAAGTAAATTCTTCAAGGCAAACCAAACGTCATCATATACCGAAATCTCTAACTATTTAGTAGCAGGTAAACATAAGCTAGTTTTAGGTGGAAACTTTACCTTAGAGAATTTCAATAAACCTCAACTCGATAGTACTCAGCTAGTAAGTTATCAATACAACACCATTGGTTTTTTTGCTCAGGACGATTGGCAGTTATTCCCCAAACTTTCATTACAAACAGGTTTGCGTGTAGATAAGCATAATGTTTTTGGCACATTTGTATTGCCTCGTATTTCATTGATGACTAAGCCTTCTGAACATTTTACCGTTCGTTGGAGTGTGGGAACAGGTTATAAAACGCCTAATGTGTTTGCTAACCAAACGCCTGCAAACAGTGTTACTAGTGTGAACTACTGGAACCTCAGTCCTTTAGATGTGGGGATAAAACCAGAACATTCTGTGGGAAGTAATATAGATGTGGCATATTCTACTCATATTGGGGAAAAATTTTCCGTACAATTAGACCAAGCCTTTTATTATACCAATATTACGAACCCCGTCGTTGCAGAGGCTTCAATCAGTGGTAATAATAAAACTCGCTTGACCAATGCAAATTATGATATTAACAGCATTGGTACAGATACCTATTTACGACTAGAATATGATGCCATTGAATTTTATTTAGGGTATAACCATACCATTGCCAAACGTTCAGGCTCAGGCGAATCGGCTTATTTGCCTTTCAGTCCGCAAGATAAATTTTCATTGACATTGGCGTATACGGTAGAAAATAAATGGCGTTTTGGCATAGAAAGTAGTTTTGTAGGGAGTCAATATTTGTACGATAACCAACGAGTGAAAGATTATAGTTTTTGGGCAGCAGCCATCGAACGTAAAGTTGGAGACCACCTAAGTTTGATATTAAATGCTGAAAATGTATTGAACACCAAACAGTCAGATTATGAGAGCGTTGTGTCAGGAACACCTCAGAATCCATCATTTAAGCCTATCTGGGCACCACAAGAAGGTACAATCGTTAATTTAGCTTTGAAGTATAAACTGTAGGTTTAAACATATAAAAAAACAAAAAACGCCATAAGATTCTTTATGGCGTTTCCAATTCACTTAAACTCTACATCTATGAAAAAAACTCTCATACTCTTCCTAACGCCCGCTCAATCATCGTAGCGAGGTCATTAATTTTTTTGCACTTACCTAATTCTCCATCAGCCAATTGTACATGATATTCGTTTTCAATGATCATCACCATTTCTAGAAACTCCATCTGATTCAAATCTAAATCTTCATATATTCTAGTGTAGGGCTTTACCCTATGTGGTTTTACGTAAAACGTTTTTGTTAAAAAACCTTGAATGGTGGTTAAGACTGAAGTATTCATAATGAAAAGAGTTAGTATGATAAAACAAACTTTTGATATTTAACTGTGTTATATCTTGCACAAAGCACAATTTTCTAAGCTTTCAAGAAACAGTCGGGGCAATAGCCCCAACCGTTTATGTAAAACCAAATTTGTGTTGCTATTTTTTATTTCTTCCGAATTGGTACGATAAACCCAAGGCAATATTAGCGTTCCCATTCGAGCCTTCTGTTTGAAAAGGCATTTGATAATTTGCTTCTAGTGTTCCGATAAGTCGGCGTGCTATTACATAGTTGAGGCCTGTTCTTACCAAACCAAAACCTTCCGCATGATGTCTTCTTTCATTATTGTCGAAATCAAATGATGGCATTGCTCCAAATCTTCGGCGATTATATCTTCCAAAGCCATCGCCACCAATACCTACTCCAAGTCCAACGTAAGGTTGTAAACGTTTGCTTTTGAAGGGCATCCAATTTAATCCTAAAGATGCCTGAGCTTCTGTGATATCTTCAACTCTTCCTCCGTTATGTTGAAGTTGACCAACAATTGAAAAACGATTTGAAATGCCATATTCGGCTCTTAGTCCTAGCATTCCCCCCACTGAATTTCGTCCGCCATCGAATGAAATGATACTTCCCCCAATTAAACCAAGTCTTAAAAAAGCTGGCTTGAAAATATTAAAAGGCTTTTTAGTACTATCGCTTGATACTTTTTTTACGACTACCGTCCCAAAAATGGGTTCATTATTAGTGGTATTCTGAGCTTGTGCTTTAAAAACAAAAGCTAAAACAAACATTAATGTCAATACTTTAATCAGACTGTTCTTCATTTTTTATACTATAAACAAATAGTGGTTATTTTTGACAAAAAGATATACACCCCCGATTTTTAAAGAAAAATCAGGCACGAAAACTCATAATATGTGAAAATTTAAAACTTAATTACCAAACCTATAAAGTAGTCCAAGCCTAGCACCTAAAGTAGCAGGAGCATCTAAAGGATTAGGGTTTTTTAATGCTTGGGTCTGATAATGTATTTCTGCACTAGCTACTAAATGTTTTGAAAATTGATACGTTGCCCCAACGTTGCCTCCTAACAAATTCGCAATGGATGCTTGTTTGTTAGAGGCACTTTGATTGTTCGTTGGGTCTTCATAATAGTAATTGATATTATATTGATTAGGTATTTGCACGCTCCAGTTTACTCCAAAATATGGTTTGAAGTTTTGATTAAATAACAAATTGTATCGTAGCCCCAACCCAACTTGATAAGCACAAAATTGAGGTACATCTACTTTTTTGAAAGGCTTTTTGCCACCACCGCCTCCAACTACAGGCTGAGGACCACCATCAAAAGGGCTAAAGCCATCTTCTTTATGATTTTCAAAGAATAAATCGTTCTTCTGTAAATCAATTACTACTCCCCAACGCTCCAAACCTTTGCTATTATGATAGCCCAGAACGGTTCTTAATCCAATTTGAGTCCCTCCGCCGCGTTCTAAAAAATTACCAATTGGTATTTGAATACCGCCTAATGCACCAATTGAGACCGACTTTGGAATGACCGAGAAATGATTTTCAGCTACTAATGAATCCTCCTCCATTGCTACTGATTTGAAAGATTCAATCATATTTTTTTTATCCAAAGATGAAGTAGATAAAATAGGGCTTTTAAAATTCAGTTTATTCATGCCCATATACTTTTCTCTTTCTATAAAAGATTGTTCTCCAGTAGTTTTATTATCATATTTTTCGAAGTAAGCTTTGTCTTGGTTATTGGTAAATTTTTCAGTGGTATTGGGTACTTGTACGATTGTTTTGGTGACGAATACTTTTTGGTAAATCGTATCATAAACAATTGTTTTTTGGAAAATAGTATCAGGTTTGCTCAAATACTTTGAATGTACTGCTACTAACCTATTTTCTAATTCTTTTACTTTTTGTTGGGTTTGGTTTAAGTAATGATACAACACTGCCGAAACACCAAACATAATAGTGGCTATTGATGGTATCGCCCACATCAGTCGGGTCAGTTTCCGTTTTAAATCGTTTCTTTCCAAACGCCCTTCCATTTCCCGCCAATCACTTCCCGCAAAATTGGGAAGTTGCGAACCAAACAGTCGGTCAAAATCTTGTTCATCCATGATTTCAGTGCTTTATTAACCAAAGATAATTATCGTTTTAGAGGATGCTCGTTCATCCATTAATGACAGATAATTAGTGTGTATATTAAAAATTATTAGTTAAAATCAGTTCTTGTAATTTTTTTCTAGCCTTATGAAGGTTAGAAAGTGAAGTGCCAATTGAAATATTCAGCATTTCGGCTATTTCTTTGTGTTCATATCCTTCAATAACGTGTAAGTTAAAAACAGTTCTATAAGCAGGAGGTAGTTGCTGAATGAGGGTAGCAATTTCTTCCACCGAAAACTTTCCAAATAAATCCATTTCCATCCCCATTTCCGACGCTTCAACCAATTCGGCAGTAGGTATTTCCTGATGCGATTTACGAAGATGGTTAATACATGTATTTACCAAAATTCTTTTGAACCAACTCACGAAAGGATAATCGGGCTTATATTGATCTATATTGGTAAATACTTTCATAAAACCATCATTTAATAATTCTCTAGATGTATCAAGGTCTGCTACATAACGAATACATACTGATAAGCCATACCTATAAAAGCTTTCATAGAGCTCTCGCTGTGCGTTTCGATCGTTCTTTCGGCACTGTTTTAGTATATGTAGTAGTTGTTCTGTCCTCATCTGTAATAGAATACACCAATTATTTTCTTCATATTGCTTCAATTGAAAAAAAAAGTTGAAAAAAAATATTTTTCAACGAAACAGTATCCACTACCTGATAGTTTATCAAATATCTATCTTAACATGCCCGATAAATTTCCCACTGAAAAGCAAAAACTGAAATAACGTTTTTAGCCACTAACAAAAAATTATTTTAAAAAAATCTAATCAAGCCCCTTTATGAATTAAAAGGGTGCTAAATTTATGGGTTTAAACATCCTGCTCTAGGATTAAAAATAGTTGCTAAATTTAATTATTTGGCACAATTTTGGATGCTTTTTGAGGGGGATATTCATTCCTGACATGAAAAATAAAGCTCTTCCTCTCTTTTTTAGATGATTACTAATGGCTTTTTGTAATGTAAGTAATTGAAAGTAAATAGTTTGGCACATTAATATGCCTCAGATAAGCAATAAATAAAAGCTTGGCACGTCATCATTTTGCAATATCAAATGTATGAACGACGATTGAAACGAGCTACCATATATATTATTTCAATTTGATTGGGACCTAAATTGTTCAAAACGTATTCCTCTATACAAAAGGACAATCTACTAACTGTACAAATAATGACTCAAATTTTTTACCAAAGCAACTCGGTTTATAAAAGTAAAAAACTAATGCAAACAAGTTTGTTTAATTGGTTTAATAACTACTCTTTGCAAGTAGTTGCCAAAAATCGTGCATTAAAAAACGACTTTAATTGTTCAAAATCGTTTTTTGCTATTTTATCATTATTAACTAGTTCGAGTACACAAAACAACCGCTATGCAATGGCTGTTTGTCGTGCTTTTATTGGGATAATATTTCTATCATTCGCTTCATCATTTAATACTGTGGCTGCTTTGCCCGATTTATCGGTAAGTACTACCATCAGTAATCAAAGCCCTGCTGTTGGTGCAGATATAACTTATACTATTAAGGTTAAGAATATTAATCCAGATAAAGCTACTGGAGTAGAATTAACCAATACACTACCCGCAGGAGTTACTTTCAAATCATTAAATATTAATGGAGTTGGTACTACTACCACGGCTACTGCTAGTGGTGTAACGACCATAGTATGGAATGTAGGGGAAGTAGCAGGAAGTACTGAACTTACCATGACAGTGGTAGCTACTGTTAGCAAACGAGGCTTTTGGTACACCACAGCAGAGATTACAAAAGAGACTGAACAAGATACAGATTCAACACCTAATAATCATTTAGTGTTAGAAGACGACCAAGATGGTACTTGCTTTTCTATTGAAGAGCTTTTTTATAGCGGAGATGAATATGTGACTGAAATACCAACAGGCTTTACTAACATTGTTTGGACTAAAAAAGTAGGAGCAACAGGTACGCCAGTAATTGTTACAAGTACTACTCCTGATGTAACACTCTTGGCAGATGGCAATATTAAAATAACAAGTGTTACAGATTATACAGAATATGCTTTTACAGCAACCAATGGACGTTGTCCAGTAAATGGTTGTTGTGCTTTTAAATTTACGCCAGGTCTATTTGGCTCAATTGGTAGCATAGTTTGGAATGATGTTGACGGAAATGGCATTAAAAATACAGGTGAGACTGGCATAAATGGTATTACAGTAGAACTATACGATGCTACAGACAATACCTTATTGGCAACTGATGTTACGGCTGATGGAGGAAAGTATTTGTTTAGCAATTTAATGTCGGGTTCTTATAAAGTTAAATTCATATTACCGGCAGGAAGAAGCTTTGTAACACCAAATGCCCCTGGCAGTAACTCAACGAATGATTCTGATGCTGGCGTAGGTGGTTTAACTACTACAATAGCCATTGATGTAACAAAACCAGCTGGTGATGTTGGCAGAGATAACTTAACAATAGGTGCTGGTATTGTTTCTAACTGCGTTATTGGTGCAGGAACATTAACAACTACAACTTCTAGCTTCTGTTTACCAGCGGCTGGCGGACCAGTAGTACTTACTGCTACTACAGGAGTATCGCCTATAGTTCCTGCTGGTTTTTCAATAAACTATATTCTTACAAAGGGTACTACTAATACTATCCAACAGATTAGTAGCACGCCATCATTTTCTGTAGCACTTCCTGATGCTTATAAAATCTTTGCGCTAGTATATAATGCTAATTCAAGCAGTAGCAACTACTTGAATTTATCCAATATAATTTTTGGTGTTACTAAAGCAAGCGATTTAGCAACTACGATTAATACGAGTAGTACGGTATGTGCACAATTAGATGCAACAGGTGTTAGCTTCAACGTTAATACAACGCCTGCCGCTCCTTTTATCTTGGGTACTACTATTTGTTCAGGAGGAACTGTAACATTAGGAACGCCAGGCATAACCGACCCGATTTTTCAATGGTTTACTTCTGCTACTGCAACTACTCCTTTTGCAACGACTTCCTCAATAGTAGTATCGCCATCAGTTACTACTACTTATTTTTTAAGTATTGTTAATAGCTCAGCAAGTGCTTGCCCTAGTGAAAAAGCATCTGTGACGGTAGCGGTTAATCCTAAGCCCGCAACGCCAACAGTACTTGCCACGCTTACTAATAATTGTGCGATCAATGCTACAAGCGTAAACTTGGCGGACGCTATTACAAGCACAGTATCAACTGGTGGAACTTTTGAATGGCATACTGCTAATTCAACAACTTCACCTGTTATTTCAAATCCTACTGCGATAGGAGCTGGCTCGTATTTCCTTTTTGAGAAATCAAGTAATGGTTGTTATAGCGATGGAGCGATGGTGGTTGTAAATATTACTACTTGTCAATGCAGCAATCCACCTGCTGTTAGCTTAACTGCTCTTTTACCAATTTGCGGAGGAACAGCAACGTCAGTACAATTGAATGCCATATTAAGCGGAGGAGCAACGAGTGGGGTATGGACTACAGACGGAACAGGTACTTTTGATAATGCTGCTAGCCTTACTGCAAAATATACACCATCAGCTGCGGATGTGATTGACGGGTCTATCATATTGAGTTTTAAAACCAATGACCCAGACGGGGCTGTTACACTTTGTAATGCAGCGTTGGCAAATACAATTTTAACAATTAAAGCAAAACCTGCTGCACCAGTTAATTTAAAGAGTGATACCCTTATTTGTTTGGGTAGCTCAGCCAAATTATTTGCTGTAAGCGTTGGGAACACGATTAAATGGTATAGTTCAGCGACAAGTATTACACCAATTGGCATTGGTTCAGACTTAGGATTTGCTGTAACACCAACTATTGAAGGAACTGTAACTTACTATGCTGAAGCAACTAGCCCTGAAGGCTGTGTAAGTGACCGTACCTCTATTTCATTTAAAGTATCAAAATGTTTTACAGATTTGGCGGTAGTAAAAACGGTAATCTCATCACCAGACGCTAGAACATCGCCTTCTTATTTATTAGGACAAGAAATTTCATATACTATTGACGCAAGAAATATTGGAAATATTAATGCTGATAATGTAACGCTAACAGATATTTTGCCACAAGGAGCTACTTTTATGAGCGCTATTCCAGCTGGACAATACAATAGCACCACTGGAGTTTGGAATGTAGGTAGTTTATCAGAAGGGTCGAATAAAATACTTTTAGTAAATGTAAAACTTAGTAAAATAGGGTCAGTTGTTAACACTGCAACTATCACTGGAACAAATGATGACCCAAGTAAATTGGCAAACAATACATCATCAGTTACAGTAAACGTAGTAGAAAGAGCTGATTTAAGTTTAGCCAAATCAGTTTCAAATGCAATCCCACATGTTGGCGATACGCTTACTTATTCATTAAATGTAAACAATGCTGGCCCTAATACGGCTACTAATGTTGAAGTGAAAGATGCTTTGCCATCAGGATTGGCATTTTTATCAAGTAGTGATGTTACGCACAGTTCAGGGGTTGTTACAGGGGTAGTGGCAAGTATTGCCAGTGGTGCTTCTAAACAATTTGCTTTCAAGGTAAAGGTATTATCAGCAGGGAGCATTACAAACAGTGCTGAAATTACAAAGTCGGATCAGCCAGACCCAGATTCAACGCCGGGTAATGGAACTAATAATAGTGAAGATGATAGAAGTGCTGTAAGCATTACTATCACAGAAGTATGTAACTTGGTTGCACCAGTAATCACAGCAACGAACAGTGTTATCTGTCTGAACGGACAAACTACCTTAACAGCTACTGGATGTACAGGTTCGAACATTGTGTGGAGCTCTGGGCAAACAAATGTGGCTTCGATTACAGTAAGTCCAACAGTCAGCAGAACATATACAGCTTATTGCCAAAAGGATGCTTGCCAAAGTCCTGCATCAAACGTAATGAGCATAACAGTAACGAATATTGCAGCACCAACTTTAGTGGCTTCGCAAAGTACTATTTGCTCGGGCGAATCATCGGTGCTTACAGCTAGTGGTTGTAGCGGAGTAGTAGAATGGCAAGTGGCAGGTTTTCCAACAGGAAATACATTAACAGTAACGCCTAGCTCTTCACAAACATTTACAGCTAAATGTAAGGCATCAGGTTGCGAAAGTGCATTAGCAACTATCAATATTATCGTTACACAAAAACCGAATGCGCCTGAAATTTTAGCAGAAAAAACAGAAATATGTCCTTCAGAATCAATTACATTAACTGCGTTAAATTGTAATGGAACGGTAAGATGGAGTACAGGACAAACAACTACTACAATATTAGTAACACCGACTGTATCAACAAGCTATAATGCTGTTTGTACGATTAATGGTTGTATTAGCAATGCTTCTGCTTCAAAAGTTATCAATGTAGTACCTATTCCAGCACCAACAATACGTACGACAGCTTTATCTGTTTGTCCAGGAGGCTCAGCAACATTAACAGCGGATGGTTGTAATGGAACAGTCACTTGGTATTATGATGATAAAACTGCTACAGGAGCAAGCCTTACTGTGACACCGACTAAATCAACGTCTTATGCTGTTACTTGTAGTACTGCTTTTTGTACATCGATAAAATCAGTACAAACAGTGATTACCGTTGAGAATCCAGCGATACCAGTCATTACTTCGGCAACATCAAGCATCTGTTTAGGAAGTGCAGTACAACTTACAGCGAGTGGTTGTAGTGGTATTGTCAACTGGTCTGATGGACAGAAAGGTGCGATAGTTTCGGTTTCTCCAACTATTACAACATCTTATACCGCAACTTGTAGTATTGGGCTTTGTACAAGTGCTGCATCTTTAATCAGAACTATTACAGTTATACCAACGTCAGCACCTGTTATTACTGCAGACAAAACAACTATCTGTTTGGGACAAGCTATTACTTTAAGTGCGACAGGTTGTGCAGGGACTATAAGATGGTCTGATGGAACAACGGGACTGCCTAAAGTTATTGTACCAAATAGTAATATAAAATATAGCGCTACTTGCGAAAGCTCACCTTGTATTTCACCGCAATCTAATGAGTTATCGTTTATAGTAAATACTACTCCAAGTATTGTTAGTCCAATTACGACCAACACAATTATTGCAACAGGGGCAACTGCTGACTTAACAAAATTAGTGACCAGCACAGCGCCAACAGGAATGACATTGGTATTCAAAACAACAAGTTCACCAACCACGAATACAGTCTTAACACCGACGGCAGTTGGCATTGGCACTTATTATGCCTTCTATCAATCGGCTGATGGATGTTATTCGGCGGGTACTAGAATAATTGTTTATAATCAAGCAGCTGTCGCAGATGCAGATGTGGCAATTACCATTGATGCTGATAGAACAATTGCAAAACTGAATGAAAATATCAATTTCTTGATTTCAGTAACTAACAATGGACCAGGTACAGCAAGGAATATTGTAATTACCAATCCGCTACCTGCTGGTTTAGAATTTGTTTCAAGTTCTAATGGCTTAACAGTTTCAGGAGATAAAATCGTGATTAGCTTCGATTCTTTAATGAAAGATCAGGTAAGAACATTTGCTTATGTAGGCAAGATGAAAGGAACAGCGACAATTATCAACCCTGCTTCTGTTACTTCATTAAAAGACCCTAATCTTACAAATAATTCTTCTTCCGTAACGATTAATGGAGAAAATGCTGATTTGAGTTTAATAAAAACTGTATCAAACCTTACCCCACATGTAGGGGATACGCTTACTTATACCTTAACAATTAATAATGCTGGACCAAACGCTGCAACCAACGTTGAAGTGAAGGATATCATACCAGCAGGTATGGTATTTGTATCAAGCACTAATACTACTCATACATCTGGAGTTATTACAGGGACAAGTGTTAGTATTCCGAGTGGCTCATCACAAGTATTTACTTATAAAGTAAAAGTGCTTACAGCGGGTACATTTACTAGTGCAGCCGAAATTACAAAATCTGATCAGCCTGACCCAGATTCGACGCCAGCAAATGGGACGAGTAATAACGAAGATGATAGAAGTTCAGTAACGATTACAATAACTGAATTATGTAATCTAGCGGCACCATTAATTACTTCAGACAAAACGAATATCTGTTTAGGACAAGCTATCACGTTAACAGCGACAGGTTGTGTAGGAACAGTAAGATGGTCT
Source organism: Arcicella sp. GW821-FHT09D11 (assembly GCF_059416265.1). NCBI lineage: Bacteria > Pseudomonadati > Bacteroidota > Cytophagia > Cytophagales > Flectobacillaceae > Arcicella > Arcicella sp. GW821-FHT09D11. The sequence continues at coordinate 799,870 of NZ_JBWKOV010000002.1, forward strand.
GATGGAACAACAGGAATTCCTAAGGTTATAGTACCTAATGGTAATATAAAATATAGTGCTACTTGCGAAAGTCTGTCTTGTATTTCTCCACAATCAAATGAATTATCATTTGTGGTAAATACTACCACAAATATTGTTAGTCCAGTTACAATTAATAGTACTATTGCAGTAGGAGCAACGGCTGATTTAACAAAACTAGTTACTAGCACGGCACCAACAGGAACGACATTAGTATTTAAAACAACGAGTTCGCCAACTACGAATACTGTTTTAACACCAACGGCTGTAGGGATTGGTACTTATTATGCCTTCTATCAGTCAGCAGAGGGATGTTATTCAGCGGGTACTATAATTATTGTAGACAATGGTACGACAACTCCTAATGCTGATGTAGCTATTACGATTGTTGCAGATAAAGGAACTGCAAAACTTAATGAAGATATCAACTTCACAATTTCAGTTAAAAACAATGGTCCGGGTACAGCAAGGAATATCGTCATTACAAACCCTTTCCCAGCTGGTGTAGACTTAATTCTAATTCCTGCAGGATTAACAATTTCAGGCGGTAAAATCGTAATTAACTTAGATTCGTTAGAAAAAGATCAGGTAAAAACGTTTACTTATGTAGCTAAAATGAAAGTAACAACCGCAGTAACAAACCCTGCTTCTGTTACTTCATTTAATGATACTAATCTTACTAATAACAATTCTTCTGTAACTGTTAATGGAGAAAATACAACAGTAGATTCATGTAGAGTAGGGCTAGCCATGGCAGTGACTAACACTGTGGCGGTGTCAAGCGGTATTTACAATGTTACGTATCAATTGATTGCTAAAAATTTCTGTAAAGACACACTTAAAAATGTAAGCCTAACCAATAACTTGGCTACCACTTTTAAAACTCCGACGACAGCCATTATCATTAAAAAACCAACATTAGGAGCTGGCTCTAAATTAAATGTTAATGATAGTTTTGGCTTGTTAGATTCTAACATCGTGAATAATGTAAGTAGTTATATGATTCCGGGGGCGGTTGATACAGTCACTTATATTGTTCAGGTTACAACCAATGGAGAAACGGGACCATTTAGTGGTCAGGCTCAAATAAGCGGTAAACGTCCTACTAATGAGGTACTTATTGCAAAGTCTAGTGATGGTACAAATGTTAATGCAAATCCAGGTGTAACGCAGGTAACTTTAGGTAACTCAAATACAATAATCGGATTAGCAAAAGAATTGGTTAGTGCTGGTTTAAAACGAGTATCAGATAATGTTTGGACAGTTCCTTATAGAATCAGAGTAGTTAATATGGGAACAACCAATATTACCAAACTCAGTGTAAGGGATAGCCTTGGGGTAGTTTTTGTGGCGAAAGGAGCGACAATAGCTGCAAAACCAACCGTAACGACAACGAAGGCTGGTATAACGATTAATCCAAACTATAATGGGATAGGTGCTAATAGTAATTTATTAGTAGATTCATTAAGTACGCTAGCCAAAGGAGATACAGCCATTATCAATTTAACAGTTACTATAAGTGTATCAGCAGCAACAGATTCTGTATTTAATAACGTAGCAATAGGAACTGGCGTAGGTACTGATAATCAATCATACACAGATGTTTCAACGAATGGTGTTAATCCAGATGGAAATGGTGATTTGAATCCGTCAAATGATAATGTAGCAACACCAGTTGTTCTTACAAAAGGAGCTTCTAATGTTCAAGCATCACTAGGGGTTTCATTATCGGCAGTGACTGATACTAGTCCTCAATCGGATGGTTCATACAATGTCACGATGACATTAACTGCTAAAAATTACGGCAATGTACTTCTTAAAAATATTGCTTTAAGCAATGATTTAACAACAACCATTGGTAGTCAAGTAGCAGCTTGGGCTATTTTAGGAAGTCCTACTTTAGTACGAGGAGCGAATACAGTATTGAATTTCAGATTTAATGGAAGACTGGACTCGTTGCTTACCGTTGATTCTACAACAGCATTACTTCCTGGTGATAGTATCGTAATCAAGTACACAATTAATATTACCAAGAATCTATTAATTGATACACTTCATACAGTTGCGTATGCTAAGGCAGTAACTGAAGATAACTTTACTGTGGTAACGGATTCTTCTGTGAATGGAGACAATCCTGATCCAAACAACGATGGAAAACCATTGGAGTCTTCGCCAACGCCAATTATAATACCAAATACAAATCCACCAGGAAAAGTAGTATCTATTCCACATGGTTTCTCTCCGAATGGAGATGGCGTTAACGACACTTTTGTGATTGATGGCGTTAATTCAGATGAAAGGGCTGCTGTAGAGGTATATAATCGTTGGGGAAGTTTGGTCTTTGCATCTGAAGATTATAAAAATGATTGGGATGGAGTACCTAATACAGGGATAAGACTCCTATCTGTAGGAAGTGGTCTGCCATCAGGTACATACTTCTATATAGTAACAATATATAAAAAAGCAACAGGAGAAAAAGTAGCATTGCCAGTAGGCGTAGAACCTGTTCGTTATATGACTATTTCGCGATAAATCATTCATTGTAGCCATTCGACAGAATGGCTACAATAAGCATCACTTTATTTAATCTTACTAGCAGAATAGTATCGATTCTGGTAATTATAAAATCTTAAATTTGAATAGCATGAAGCTCAAAGGTTTCCTTTCAAGAATTAAATATGTGACAGCATTATTGTTCACCATAACAGCTGTCCATTCTATTCAGGCCCAGCAAGAGGTTCAATACTCACAATATATGTTCAATATGTTGCCAATCAACCCTGCTTATGCAGGAAGCCGTGATGTATTGAGCGCCACTGTAGTACATAGACAGCAATGGATAAATATTACGGGAGCACCCACTACGCAATCTTTTTCAGTTGACAGTCCTATCAATGGAGAGAAAGTAGGAGTCGGATTTCAAGCCTATAATGATAACATTGGGGATTTTAGGAATGTGGGTTTATATGGTTCTTATGCTTATAGAATAAAAGTAACGCAAAGAGCAACTTTAGCAATGGGTCTTCAAGCTGGTGCAACGAGTGTTTCTGGAAACTTAACACAAACACTATTAACTCAAACAGGTGACCAAGCTTTTACTTATTCTTTCAATAAATGGTTGCCTAATTTTGGAGCGGGCATTTATCTAAGTGATGACAGAGGGTATATAGGTTTCTCGTGTCCGAGTTTAATGCGAAATAGATTGATAGATGCTGAAGCAGGAAAATCGGGAGATTCAGTCACAAGACAAGAACGCCACTATTTTTTGATGATGGGTTATGTTTTCCCATTAGGTCGTTCATTTACGTTAAAACCATCAGTTTTATCTAAAATAACGCGTGATGTGGCTTCATTTGATTTAAATGCAAACCTTTGGTTTAATGATAGATTTGCCCTTGGTTGTTCTTGGAGAACTAATAATTTGAAATTCGCTTCTCCTTTTGCTAACCAATACGGTGATGCATTAATAGGAATGCTCGAGGTTCAGGCTACTGACCAAATCCGTTTTGGGTATGCTTATGATTACGCATTAAATGGTTTGAAAAATATACAAAAAGGTTCTCATGAATTTATGCTTCGTTATGAATTTGGATATCGTAAAACAAAAATACTTACACCACGGTATTTTTAATCAATCGATTGACGAGCATTATATAAGCAACATTCTTATATAAAAACCAGAATTGTAAAGAAACCTCCTAGTAATACTATAGATAGTAAAATATTTAAAACGATGATTAATTTGAATAAAATTATACTCTGTTTCTGTCTGATGTTGCTTGCAACAGTTGGGGCTATTGCGCAAACTTTAAAGGATGCCGAGTATCAATTCAAGCAGATGAGTTACCTAAATGCCTCTAAAATGTTTGAACAGGTATTAAAAGGTAAACTATCTGAAGCAGACCGTCAGGCTGCTTTAATTAAATTGGCTTATTCATACAGACAGATGCGTGATTCACAAAATGCTGAAAGGATTTATCATGAGCTAGTTTCAAAAGGTACGGCATTCTCTGGAGCAGATTCTAAAGTATATTTATATTATGCACAAGCGTTGGCGTCAAACGGTAAGTATAAAGAAGCTCAGGATGTTTATGAACAATATGCTAAAATTGAAATAGCGGATACAAGGAGCGGAGGATTTCAAAAATTATACAAAAACGTGGATGTTTTAAATAGAAATGCCGCTTGTTATAAAGTAGACTATTTATCACTAAATACCGACCATGCTGATTTTAGCCCGATGTATTATAAAAATGGCTTGGTTTTTAACTCGAGTAGGGTAAATGAAATCGGACTAAAAAGAATGTTTAGTTGGGATAATTCACATTTTCTGGATATGTATTATCTCAGTGATATCAATCAATTAACTACTACAACACCAGCAGGTTTAGGCAGTTCAGCGGATGATAAATTAAAAATCAAGAAAAGAGGTGCAGGAGTAGGCGAAGATGAATATACTGCTCCAACAGCCAACGATACTAAAACGATAGGTACTTATAGTGGCTCTAATATTTATAGAAATTTTGTAGAAACTCCTGGCGTAAAAACAGAGAGCTTTAGTAAAAGCCTCAATACAAAATATCATGAAGGCCCCATGACTTTTACAAGTGATGGAAAGAAAGTGATTTTTACGAGGAACAATTACAATAATGGTAAATACAAGACCTCTAGCGATAAAATCAACAAATTAAAAATATACACGGCTGATTTAAAAAATGGTGAATGGGAAAATGTTAAAGAGGTGCCATTTGATAACAATGATTTTTCTACAGGTCATCCAGCTTTGACGAAAGATGATAAATTAATGTATTTTGTATCAGATATGCCAGGAGGCTATGGTGGTACAGACATTTATGTGTGTGAATATCAAGATGGAAAATTTGGTAAACCCATCAATATGGGCCCACTTGTTAATACAATAGGCAATGAAATGTTTCCATTTGCTGACGAAAGAGGAAATTTATACTTTGCCTCAGACGGTCACCCTGGTCTTGGTGATTTAGATATTTTTTATGTGAAATTATCAGGCATGAATGCCGTGAGCAATGTGTCTAATATGGGAATGCCGATTAATTCAAGTAAAGATGATTTTGGATTAATTACCGACGGTGAACGCAAAACAGGCTATTTTTCTTCAAATCGTAAACGTGGAGGAACAGATGATGATATTTATCGTTTTACACGTGAATGTGATGAAAAACCAGAATGTCAGGAGCTACAAATAATCGTTTATGATTCAGACTCAAAAATGCCTTTGGATAATGCAGATGTAGAGATTTTGACTGATGGGAAATCTGTGATGAAAAAAACAGATTCAAATGGAGGATTTAAAATTTGTGTAGACTTGAACAAAGAATATAAGTTTAATGCCAGCAGAGATAACTATTTACCTAATTCAGTTTCTTTTACAACGATTGAAAGTAATTTATTAAAAGCCCTAGAGATTCCCCTGATGAGAGTAGGACTTGATGATACTTCAAATGTTGCTAAGGCTAAAAATACTTCACCATGTGCGGCAACGAAAATTATCAAAGGTAGGGTAACTGCAAGCAAAAATAAAACATCATTAGGTGGTGTTAAAGTAACGTTAACCAATGAATGTGACGGAAGTATTCAAACAGTTACGACAGGCGCAAATGGACTTTACCAATTCGAGATTTGTGAAGGATGTGAATATTCTATTGATGCTGCCAAAGAACATTTTGCTAGTAAAGGTAATAAAATAGAAAAATTGGGCGTGAATGACCCAACAGAAATCAATAGTAATTTAACGATGTTTGAAGAAGGTGATGTGATAGCACTTGATAATATTTATTATAACTATACGAAGTACGATATTCGTCCAGATGCAGCTGTAGAGTTGAATAAATTATTGAGGCTGATGCGACGTTATCCAAACATGAGAATCGAAGTACGTTCGCATACCGACAGTAGAGCTACGACAGAATTTAACCAAAAACTTTCAGAAAATCGTTCGGCATCTGTTGTTCAGTATTTAGTTAAAAGAGGTATCGCTGCTGACAGATTTGAAACTTCTGGTTATGGCGAAACACAATTGTTGAATGAATGTGCTGACGGTATAGAGTGTACAGAGGAACAACATCAGATAAATAGACGCTCAGAATTCAAGATTATACAATTAGAATAAAGAGATAAGACGAATACAAAAAGCCTATCCAGACATTGTTCGGGATAGGCTTTTTGTATTTATATAAGATTATACTTTAAGCTATACGGATAGGCAAAGTTAGATTTACTTCAAAAATACTATTCGTACATTTTACTTCTAATTGTCCGCCTATGGTTTTTACCCATTCATTTACGATGTATAAGCCTAGTCCAGTACCATTCATATCTTTGGTAATATGGGCTTGATAGAAAGGCTTTATGGCTTGAGTATCCATTTCATAGGTTCCTAAAAAATGGTTTTTAAGCGTCAATGTTAAGAATGAACTATTTGAAAGTATTTCAGAATAAATTCTATAATCTACATTGGCAAATTGAATGATATTTTGATAAAGTTCGGATAAGATATCTTCCACAAAAATGCTGTCATAGCCCTTAAGAGACGAAGCATTGTGGTGAGTAATTAGATGAAAATCAGAAGGTTTACTTTTTTTGAGTTGATGGAATAACTTATGCTCTAGTTTTATAACATCTACTTCTTCTTTTGAGGCATTTTTCCAAGGGTTTATGCCACAGATGAGTTGGTTATACCAAAGTAACTTACGCGTAATACGTAGCATCCTTTTGCCAGAAAGCCTTATGCCATCAATCAAAATTTGAAGTTCATTAATATCCAGAAAACTAGAGTTTTCAATGCTTTCTGACATTAAATCTGTAAAGTTTACTATGCCATTTAGTGGCGTAAGGTATTCATGGTTAGAGATACTTAAAAAAATATCGGTAGCATTTTTGCGAATTTCTACATCAGCAGAAGCTTTTTTGAGAGAACTAATTCTTAACCTAGAATTGATAGTTTCAATTAAATCTTTGGTAGTAAAGGGTTTTGTAAGAAAATCATCAGCCCCTAGATTCATCCCTTTCCGTTTGTCAGCGAAATCTGCCCTAGCTGATAGAAATATAAATGGAAGATTTACTAAACCTTTTTCATAACGAATAATTCTTAAAATCTCATACCCATCCATCTCGCCAAGCATAATATCACAAATAACAATATCTGGCTGAAAGGCTTCGATTAACTGGATTCCTGTCTCCCCATCTTCAGCAACAAAGCAGCTAAATCCGCTAATTTCTAAAATTGTTTTTGTATTATCGGCCAACAAAAAATCATCCTCTATCAATACAATTTTAATCATAATTGTTTTTGTGTAAGATATTATTGCTTCATATATTTCAAATTGAGGTGATTTAATCTATAAATTACCTATTTTATATTGAAGAACATCTATAATCATTAAAGAGGGGCACTGAAATTTTGTGTAGCAAGAAGAAGTGCTTCTTGTAATCTATTTTTACTAACTGGTTTTTCAAGATAAGCAGCCGTTTTCAACGTTATTCCAGCTAATTCACATAACTCTTCAAAACTACTTTGGCTAGCCGCTGATACGATAATAAGCTCTATTTGTTTATCCAAAAATTCTTCAGGATATGATTCTAGGTGAAACATAAATTCATATCCATCCATTACTGGCATATTCAAATCTAATAATATAATCAACTGCTTTTCGGTAGAATTTTTAATCCACTCTAAGGCCTCCTGTCCATCAGTAGTTTCGCTGTAAGGTATATTAAAGGATTGTAATGAACGAGCTAGCAATATTCTGTTAAGATGCTCATCATCTACAATTAATGTCTTAGGAATTTTATTCATTTTTTTACAAAATTTTATTAATATAGGTCAAATTCTCTTCAAAATAATAGCTGACATCAAAGAGATTGAGTTATTAATGATATACATGAGTTTACAGTTATATAAACTCAACATTACATAATTATTGACTCATGAAAATTTAAATATTTCACAAGTTTATTTTAATAAGTTTAATAATGGAATTGTTTCAATTTCAATAAATAATACTTAATATTCAAAGTACGTCTATCAATCATTGAATAATTTATATATTTATATAAAAGGATGACATAACTTAATTTTATGGTAAATTAAGAAATGGTCTTTTTGCTAAATTACTTATTTATTAATTAATAACAAAAAGAATAACTCCTCTTTTTACTAGGAAGTATTCTTTTTTATATACTAGTAATAGACCCATTTCAATTATAAATAACTGAAATAAAGGATAAATGTAGATCCTTCATTTTCTTTGCTATCAAAGCTGAGCTTTCCTCCGTTTATCTTGACTAAATTTTTTGCTATTACTAATCCTAAACCTGTTCCTTCTATCCTTCCGACGTTATTTGCCCTATAAAAAGAATTAAATACATTGTTTTTTACCTCAGACGGGATGCCTATCCCAAAATCTTGAATACTTATCTGAAAAGAGTCTTCGCTAAAGATTAAAGAAAGAATAGGGTTGGGATTATTCCGAGAATACTTGAAGGCATTTGATAATAAATTATCCAAGATTAAAGTAAGATGGAGGGGGTCTATTTGTGCAGTACGAGGTGAACCTGTCACTTTAAAATCTATAAATCTTCCATCTTTTTGCAAAACATTTTGTGCCTCTGTGCTTGTTTTAACCAATTCAAGAATATTTACATCTTCTTTATTGCAACTCAAATTGTTGGATTCTATTTTTCCAACAATCAAAATTTCGTTCATCAAATTGGTGATTCTATCAATCTGACTACTGATAATGTTCACATGTTTTGTAATATGTGGATTCTGTTCTTTATCAATCAATTGGATGATTTCAGTACTTGAACGAATCGTAGAGAGAGGCGTTCTAAACTCATGAGACGCTACGTTGACAAAAAGCGTCTTCAAATCATTCAATTCTTTTTCTTTTTGTAACGATGCCATCAAAACCTCTTCGGTGCGTTTTCTATCATTTATTTCTCTGGAAGAAGTAATAATTCGATGAGTAAGGTCGTAATCATCAAAAAATACTTTTGAATTAGTTTCCAGCCACACATAATTTCCATTGGCTTTTTTGAAGCGGTAACTCGTATAGGATGATGTAGTTTCGCCAAATGGCAATTGTTCTTTGTCAATAAGCTCTAAATCGTCTGGATGGTAATAATCGGATAGTTTTTTCCCAATTAAATCTTGAGGTTCATAGCCAGTAATTTGTTTGATAGAAGGCGACAGGTACAATAAGTTACCTTCTAAATCATGAATACAAACTAAGTCTTTTACATTATTGGAGAGTAATTCGTAAATATGGGCATTTTCTTTTTGTCTAGTGATATCTCTTAATGTTCCTGTAGCTCCAATGACAAATCCTTTAGGGTCTGAAATAAACGTAACTGAAGCCTTAATCCATTTTATTTCTCCAGTTTTTGTAATGAATCTGGCGAGGTGCTTACTCGTAGGCTTTTTTTCACGTATTAAGGCATCAAACAATTGTTCTTTTTGGGCGGCATCTTCTGGGTGCATAAACTCATAAAATGGTCGTCCTAAAGATTCCTCTATACTATAGTTGAGGATTTTTGTCCAAGAATCATTCAAGAATGTCCAGTGCCAATGCTGATCAGTTTTAAAAACGATGTCGCTAATAAGATTAATTACTTCGTGATATTGGCTTTCTGAATATTGTACGTTTTCAGTAGCGAAAGGAATCGTGTTGGGAAGTACAAGAAACTGTACCAAAATCATGGAAACAATACCGTTTTCATCCGAAAGTGGTGTAAACTTCTGCTTCATTGTATTTGGTTCAAGCTCAAAAGATTCTCCTTCAAATGTTCTTTTATAGTGTTCAACAATTGATAAGAAAAATGGATGTTCTGATGTAGTTACTTTACTGATTTCATGTAATTGTGGTAGTTCATCAAAACTGAATTTATAAGAATCTATGAAAGATTTATTAAAATAAACGAATCGGTATTCTCTATCTAAAATATAAACATTGCCTTCTAATGAATTCAATATTACTTCCGATAAATAATTAATCGAGGAAGATGTCATCTGCTAATGGCGGTTTTAAATTTTTAATATGATGATAACTTACTACTCAATTGAACGGGTTTATATAATTTAAATAAAGATAAAACAAAATATTTATTCATATTAATGAAAAAATAAATATTGTAAAATCTATAGAAAAAATTAGAATAAGTATATTAATTAGTTTTATAATTTTTTGAAATGGCGGTTTGTTTTACTGTTTATTGGGTGTTAAACATTATTTTTTAAGTTGCGAAATTATAAAAATAATGATAGAACGCCCTGTATGACAACTGGAATTATACTTATTTTAGTATAATTTTTTTAAGTATAATAATCTAAGAATAAATATAGGGTTTAGCTAATTAGAATTTGAAGTTTGAGGGTAGAAATAGACTGGTTGTGTTGAAGAATTGTAAATTCAAAAATTACCGATTACTTTGAAGTTACCGTGTTATTATTTTTTAGTAAAATAAAGGATTTTTTCTGATAAAGGTATCATTTTCGAAAGATACTCTATATTCGGATATAAAATGGCTACTTTTTAGATAATAATCTGTAGAAATTATCTGAGCCCCCGAAAGTTTAGCCGCTTCAAATTGTGAAAAATCGTTTTTACGGGCTTGAATAGTTTCAGCATCAGCACGTGTTCTGACGATATAGCCGCTTTCTACATACTGTTTTATTAATGCTTGATTCTTTTTGGGGTCATTTAAAATTAATATAGCAGCCTCAGGGGTGTTGGGTAGGGCATTAACAAACATTACTCTGCCTTTTAAGGAAGGATGATGCTCAATAAACATATTTCTTTTTGTCCCTTCTTCGTCTAAAACAAAAATAAATTTGCCACGCGCATTTTTTAGTTTTGGCCAGTTTGATTTTAATACGGCATTTTCTAAAGTTGAGTAATTGCCTTGAATATCAGCAGGTTTGATTAGTTTTTCTTCTCCCAAATAATGTTTAATATCATCTTCCAGCGCATCAAAAGTTTTAGCAACGAATTTTTCAGGTATGATAAATCCTGGTTTTCTTATCTCATCGTCTTTGGCATTCATCGTGATGAAAATAGGCTCATGCTTAGGGTTTTTCTTAGACCATTCTTTTAGTTCAATCAGATAATCTTTGAAAAGAGGATGATGACTTCTGAAGTCTATGTCTTGCACGTGGAATACTTTGAAGCCAGGCAATTGCATTTTTTTTTCAGTATCAAAAAGGGGCTGATTTTTTACTAATTTCATTCCGTAAGGTTCAGCATATTTGCCTCCTAAAGTATCTGAATACACATCAATTTCTAAATTTCTTAAGCCTAAGTCGAGCTGCGTTGTAATAGGAGGGTGGCTGTATTCTAAGCCAGATAAATCGGGTTTGTTCTTCCCATTGATTAATTTGAAGAGGGTGGAATCAATGGCTACTTTATAACTATTGTGTGAGCCAATTACTTGAATTTTATTGATGGTTAGCTGGTCTAAATTTTTTGTCGAAATAGAAAAACCAAATGCTACTATTACTGCAATCAAAAAAAGTTTCATACGTATTTATACTTTAAAGAGAATATTTTGGGCTTTTGGGAAAATGCAAGTGGGTGAAATTACTTAATAAAAATTCATCTTCTATTATGAACTATACTAATTAACTGAATGATATTTATTTTGTAATATTTTAATAATTATCGCTCTATACTATATCAGAATATAGGCTAGTCTACACAAAATGTATCATCATATAATATGCCAATTTTTTTTTTAGGACTAAATTTATCAAAATGAGGACACTCTTAGGTTATATTGAAACATAAATCATGCTTACTTTGTAGTAATAAAGTATTAATCAGTGTTGATACTTTTAAATAACTATTAATTTAAAAATTATAATCAATGACTTCATTAGAAATCGTAAAACAATATTACGAGTGTTTTAATCAAAAAAATTGGGCTGGAATGTTGGCTCTTTTACACCCAGACGTTCGCCATGAGCCTAACCAAGGTGAGCCAAGAATTGGTATCGAATTGTTTACTGAATTTATGAAACACATGGATGAGTCTTACGAAGAAACATTGACTGACATGGTGTTTTTTGAAGAACCTAATAACGAACGTGTATCTGTAGAGTTTGTGGTAAATGGGATTTATAAAAAAGGTGAAGAAGGTTTGCCAGAAGCACACAATCAGTCATATATTTTACCAGCAGCGGCATTTTTAGGAATAACGGATGGAAAAATAAGTAGAGTAACTACCTATTATAATCTCCCTTTGTGGATTAAATTGGTTTCAGAATAAGCAGCTATTCAATGCAGACAATCTCATATATTACCAAAAAAGGCCAAGAAATTAGCACCATTTTTGAAGATTTAGCACAATTAAGAATTACCGTTTTTCATGATTTCCCTTATCTTTATGAAGGTACGCTAGCTTATGAAATAGAGTATCTGAAGGTATATTCAGAAGCAGAAAGAGCTTTTGTGTTTGCTGTTTATGACGGTAAAAAAATGGTGGGAGCTACCACCTGTATTCCATTAGCTGACGAAAGCCCCGAAGTACGGTTACCTTTTGAAAAAGCTGGATTTGATATTGATACCATCTTTTATTTTGGGGAAAGTATTCTTTTAAAAGATTATAGAGGGCTAGGACTTGGGCATCGTTTTTTTCATGAGAGAGAAACGTATGCTAGAAGTTTTCATAATTATAAAACTACTTGCTTTTGTGCAGTAGACCGTGGTGAAAACCATCCTTTACAGCCAAAAGACTATCGATCAAACGAGGCTTTTTGGACAAAACGAGGCTATCGCAAAGAAGTTTCTTTACAAAGTACTTTTGAATGGCCCGATATTAATGAAAGTATATCAACGCCCAAAACGATGATTTACTGGAAAAGAGATTTATAAATTAACCAATAATGAACGTAAGGATTGCCTCGGCCCAATACCCAATTACTGAACATCTCTCTTTTGAAGATTGGTATAAACATACCGAAAATTGGGTTTTGAATGCCGTTCAACAAAATGCACAATTACTACTTTTTCCAGAATATGGTTCTATGGAGTTAGTAAGTATTTTCGATAAAACAATTCAGGACGATATTCAGCAACAAGTATTAGCATTACAAACCCTAAAAGAGGCATTTTGTAAGGTTTTTGCTGATTTGGCTAATAAGTATCAAGTAATTATTGTGGCACCTAGTTTTCCTGTACTTGAAAACGATAAGATTTTTAATCGAGCTTTTGTTTTTTCAACAAGAGGATTAGTAGGGTTTCAGGATAAGTTTTTCATGACTCGTTTTGAAAATGAAGAATGGGGAATAGATACTGCTGACCCTAAAAATCTAACACTTTTTGAAGCCGAATGGGGAACATTTGGTATCCAAATTTGCTATGATGTTGAATTTGCTTTAGGCTCGCAAATACTATCGACAGCGGGGGCATCTTTAATTTTAGCGCCAAGTTGTACAGAAACTATTCGAGGAGCTACGCGTGTACATATTGGTGCTAGGGCTAGGGCCTTGGAAAATCAGGCTTATACCGTCGTTTCTCAAACAGTTGGTAATGCTCTCTGGTCGCCAGCGGTGGATATCAACTACGGTTTTGCAGGATTTTATACAACCCCCGATAAGGGAATGCCCGAAGAAGGAATCATTGCTACGAAAAAACCACAAGAAATAGGATGGCTAGTAGATATTTTAGACTTTTCAGCGATTGAGGAAGTAAGGAATGACGGACAAGTATTCAACTTCAAAGACCATCAACAGCTAAAGGTTGGGTTTGAAGAAATGAACATTAACATTCTCAGAGCTTCTATCTGAAAGCTTACAGCTATCGTCCTAACTGAATTTAAAGAAATAAACATTCACCTTCTTAAAGCTCACAACTCATAGCTCAAAGCTATGGTTGTGAGCTTTTTTTTGTACTATTTTATGTATTTTTATTAGCTATTTATGATTAATCAATTGATTAAAATTATTGATTAAGGACTTGTTTTTAGTTATTTTGTTGTATACCTTTGTCTTATTAATCAATTGAATTATGAAGTGCCTAACAAAATCAGCTGAAGATAAAATTAAAGAAGCTGCTATTAAAGTTTTTCTGGAAAAAGGGTTCGACGGAACCACTACTCGAGACATAGCCAAAGAAGCAGGGGTAAACAGTGCTTTGATGAACTATTATTTCAGAAGTAAGGAAAAACTGTTTTCAAGCGTCTTTGAAGAAATGCTTCAATTGTTTTTTGATGGAATTATCGAGATATTTAATAAACCTATTCCTCTGAAAGAAAAAATCTCGGATATTATCGATCACGATTTTCAGATGTATAAGAGTAACCCAGATTTGTCAAATTTTATTATTCACGAATTACATCGAAACCCTGATCGTTTTTTTAGTGCAGTATCCTTTGATAAAATATTATGTCATTCCATTTTTGCGCAGCAATTGAATGAGTCTATCAAAGCCGAGGTGATTAGGAAAATAGATATTCAGCATATATTATTATTGATGAAATCTAATGTTCAATTTATATTTCAAGGTAAGGTGATGACCTGTAAACTTTGGAATATGAACGATGCAGAATTTGATGTTTTTGCTGAAAAGCACAAAGTAATTATCAAGGAAATGATTATCCAATATTTATTTAGCTCTGAAAAATAGAGCTAATTTTTTTACCTATATTTTAATCAAATGATTAAATCAGAGATATAAATCAAAAGAATAAACTAAACGATTAAATTATTCCACTCATGATACATTCAAGATGGTCTTTCGTTTTTATAATGATGTTAGTTGCATCAGTAACGAAGGCACAAGAACTTACTCTCGACCAATTAGTAGACCAAGCTTTAAAGAACAACCAGCAAGTACAATTATCGAGGTTAAACGAACAACAAACAGATGCTCAGATTAGTGAAGTAAAAGCGAAAGCAAGACCACAGGTAAATTTGACAGGCGACTATAAACGTTACTTGAAAATTCCGGGTCAAGTAGTACCCGCTTCTACATTTGGTGGAGCCGAAGGAAGTTATCAAGTATTAGCCTTAGGCTTACCTTATAACTTATCAACATCAGTACAGGTTTCACAAGCATTGTATAGCCCTTCCATCAACATAGGTTTAAGAGCAGCCAAGCTAAGTGTTGATTTAGCAAGTTTACAAACCTTGAAAACCAAAGAAGAAGTAGCCTATAGCGTTTCTACTACTTATTATAACCTACAGACTATTGCTCAACAAATGGCTTTTTTGAAAAGCAATGTTGCTTCGCTTGATAGATTGATTAAAGTAACGGATTTACTTTACCAAAACAAATTATCACAAGGCATTGATGTAGATAGACTAAGAATCAGCAGAACGCAATCTCAAACACAATTGGAATCTCTTCAAGGTTCATATCAGGAATTAATCAACGCTTTAAAATACCTGACAGGGACTTCTCAATCAGAAAACCTAAGTGTAAAGATTGACATCGACCAAAATGCTGCTGTACCAACATTGATAGCCAGCGATGCCATGAACCGAACCGACCTATTGATTTTAGAACGCCAAAAAGCTTTGAATGAACAAAGTACGTTGAATACTAAAGCAGGATTCTTACCAACACTTTCAGCTTACGGTGTGGCTAACTCTACTTTTTTCGGAAAAGATGGCGATAATAGTGTGCTGAAAAATGTACCAGGATATTGGGTTGGCTTACAACTCAACTGGAATATTTATGATGGCTCTGCCAGAAAATCGAAACTTGTTCAGCAAAAAATTGAGAATCAAAAAATATCAATTCAATCAGACCAAACCAAAGAGAGCATCTCGATGGATATTGCCAATGCCCGTACTAAGTTTTATGTAGAACAAAGAAACATTGTTGCTAGCAGAGAACAAGTAGCATTAGCAGAAAAGGTGTATACACAAACACAATTGCAGTTTAAAGAAGGCACTACGGCCTTAACTGAAGTAATTCAGGCTGAAAATGCCGTACAAGAAGCTCAGAATAATTACCTAACCACACTAGTTAATCTACGTTCTGCTGATTTGAATTGGAAAAAAGCCTCGGGTACTATTATTCCTAAACAATAATATTCATTTATAAAAAATCAACATATCAAACAATGAAACGTCTTACTATCATATTAGCCCTTATTGCCACCCTTGGCTTAACGGCATGGAAATTATCTTCTAACAAAGAAAAAGTAGCAAACAAAGTTTATCAGCCCGATGTAAACCTAAAGGTTGGTGTAACTACTTCAGTAGCAGCATTACGAAATTTATCCCAAGAAAGTGAGTTTTTAGGATCTTTTACACCTAATCGTGAAATTGAAATTAAGCCTTTGGCAGGTGGAGAAGTGGTTCAATTGCCTATCAATGAAGGTCAAGGCGTAAGAGCAGGACAATTGATTGCTAAATTGGATGACGAACAAATTCGTTTTCAAATTGAAGCATTGCAAGTAACCCTAGAAGGCTATCAGAACGATTTAAAACGTTATGAAGTATTAGTAAAAGGTGATGCAGTGCCAGCAGTGAACTTAGAAAGAACTCAATTGAGCATCAGAGGAACGCAAGCACAGATTAAACAATTGAAGAAACAATTAGAGAATACCGTGATTACAACTCCTTTTGCAGGGATTGTTACTTCAAAAATGATTGAGAAGGGTTCAGTAGTATCGATGGGTGCGCCTATTGCTAAAATCACAGATATATCAGCGTTAAAATTAGTAGTAAATATTCCTGAGAAATCAATTAATCAATTTAGAGTAGGTCAATCAATCTCTATCGAAACACAAGTATACCCTAACGTATACTTCAAGGGTAAGGTAAATATGGTAGGGGTTGAAGGCGATGCGGCTCATAATTATCCTGTAGAAATCATTGTTCAAAATGGTAATAACAACCCTTTGAAAGCTGGTATGTATGGTTCAATTGTGAACGAAAACCAATTGAAAGCACAAACGTTGGCAGTACCCCGTCAGGCAATTGTGGGTTCTACTAAAAAAGCACAGGTTTACATTATTGATAACGGAAAGGCTGTATTGAAAGACGTAACAATCGGCGTGACAAACAATGAATATTACGAGATTACTAAGGGAATAAAAGAAGGTGACCAAGTAATTGTAAGTGGTCAGATTAACCTACAAAATGGTACGCCTGTAGTGGCTCAATAAATCTAACAATTAAGCTAATGAAATTCGTAGAAACCATCATAAAACGCCCTTCTGTTATCATAGTGCTATTTGCTGTGTTAGTATTAGGAGGGTTAGTATCGTATAATAAGTTGAGTTATGTATTATTGCCAGAGTTTTCGATAGGAACGCTGACTATTACAACGATTTATCCTGGAGCAGCACCCACAGAGGTAGAGTCGGAAGTGAGTAAAAAGATTGAAGATGCTATTTCTGGCCTTGATAATATAGACATCGTTACCTCAAAATCTTTAGAAAGTGCCTCTATCGTTATCGTACAGTTCAAAGCAGGAACCGATATGGATAAGGCAATGGAAGATGCACAAAGGGATGTGAATAACATGGTTAGTGATTTACCAGACGATGCCAAAACACCATCTCTTTCAAAAATATCACCGAGCGACCAACCAATTATGCAATTGTTGGCTACCTCAAGTTTACCTAATTCAGTTTTTTATCAGCAGGTAGAAGATAAATACTTGCCTGTTCTTCAGCAAATACAAGGTGTTGCTGAAATCACGATGGTAGGAGGAGAGAAACGTGAGATTCGTGTAAACGTAGATGATGATAAATTGAATTATTATGGCTTATCATTGCTTCAAGTAACGCAAGCGATTGACCAAGCTAACTTAGATTTCCCGACTGGTAAAGTAAAAAGTAAAGCTGAAAACATGACATTGCGTTTGGCGGGTAAATTTACTTCATTAGACGAAATCAGAAATTTAGTCATTGCTACCCCACCTAATGGAAGTCCGATTCGTGTAGCAGATGTTGCCAATATTACAGATGGGTTAGGTGAAATAGAAAGCATTAGCCGTTATAACGGTACCGATGGAATCGGTCTATTTATCAAGAAACAGTCTGATGCCAATGCCGTAGAAATTAGCCGATTAGTCCAAGAAAAACTAGCCGCTATTGAAAAAGCAAATGCTAGTGATAAAGTAAAATTTGCCATCGCTTACGACAGCAGTATTTTTACCCTAGCGTCTGTAGAAGCCGTAACACACGATTTATTTTTGGCTGTTATTTTGGTGGCTGTCGTAATGCTTTTGTTTTTGCATAGTTTCCGTAATGCTTTTATCGTAATGGTCTCAGTGCCTGCTTCGTTGATTTCTGCCTTTTTGTTTATGTATTTAATGGGCTATTCACTCAACTTGATGACATTGCTGGCACTTTCATTGGTAATTGGTATTTTGGTCGATGACTCTATTGTGGTTTTGGAAAACATTCAAAGACACTTAGAAATGGGTAAAAATCGTTGGGATGCAACCCTTGATGGGATGAGCGAAATCGGTTTTGCCGCAGTGGCTATTACGCTCGTGATTGTGGTAGTTTTCGTACCAATTACTTTTGTAAGCTCAGTAATTGCCGATTTACTTCGTCAGTTTTCACTGACAGTTGCCTTTGCTACGATGGTCAGTTTATTAGTAAGTTTTACCCTTACTCCTTGGATGACCTCACGCTTAGCAAGACTAGAACACTTGAATCCTAAGAATCCTTTCCAAGCGTTTTTATTGTGGTTTGAAAGTGGATTAACAGCCCTGATAAAATGGTATCATAGTAGTTTAGAGTGGGTGCTTTCACACAAAATAGCCTTTACAGCCATTTTAGTGTCACTTTTTGTAGCAACAGGCTGGGTGATGTCCCTTAGTATTATCGGTCAAGAGTTCGTGGCTCAGGGCGATCAGGGTAAGTTTTTGTTGACGATGAAACTTGATAAAAGTGCTTCATTACAACAAAACAACCTGAAAGTGAGAGAAGTAGAAACATATTTACACAAGAATCCTGCTGTAAAAACGATATTTTCGAACATCGGTGGCGCAAGTACAGGCTTGAATAGTACTGGTCAGGGTGAAACGAATAGAAGTGAATTAACAGTTGAGTTAAAACCAGTTGAAGAACGTGAGAAGCATCTAGCTACTGAAGACTTTATGATTGATTTACGCAAGGAATTAGGTCAAAAATTTGCGGGGGTAGAATTCAATTCTTCAATCATTGGGATGGTAAATTCAGGGTCAGCACCTATCGAAATATTTTTAGGAGGCGAACATCTAGACCAATTGTTAGTAGCTGCGAAAGATTTGAGTAATCGTTTAAGAACTACTCCAGGAGCCAACGACATAAACATTTCTGTAGATGATGGAAACCCAGAAGTACAAGTAAATGTAGACCGTGAGAAAATGGCGAAACTGGGACTAAACATCCAAACAGTAGGTGCAACGTTACAGAATGCTTTTGCTGGTAACGACGATTCGCAATTTAAAGATGGCTCAGAAGACTATGATATCAGAATTATGTTGGATGCCTTCGACCGCAAGAATCCAGAAGACGTAAAAAATATTAACTTTTACAGTCCGATAGCAGCTCGCCCTGTTCGTTTAGCCGAATTTGCGAATGTGTCTTTAAGCACTGGCCCTTCGATTTTAGAAAGAAAAAACAGACGTTCATCTGTCACCGTAACAGCCAATACGTTAGGGCTTGGCTCAGGAACATTGATTGCCGCCATCAAAGCAGATTTAGTTAAAAATCCGTTGCCAAGCAATGTAACCCTTACGTGGGGAGGTGATGCTAAAAACCAAGACGAAGGCTTTGGTTCACTAGGATTGGCCATGTTAGCGGCGTTAATTTTAGTGTATTTCATCATGGTTTTGTTATACGACAGTTTTATTTATCCTTTAGTAGTATTGCTCTCTATACCAGTAGCAGTGATTGGTGCATTGCTTGCTTTAGCCCTTTCGAGTTCTAATATTGGGATTTTTGCGATGCTTGGTATGTTAATGTTGATGGGGTTGGTCGTGAAGAACGCTATCCTAATTGTTGACTTTGCCAATCAGCAAAAGGCAGAGGGCGTACCCTTCCGCAAAGCGATATTACATGCAGGAGAAGAACGTTTGAGACCCATCTTAATGACTACCATTGCCATGGTAATTGGTATGATACCCATCGCTACGGCAAGTGGTGCTGGTGCGGAATGGAAAAACTCGTTAGCATGGGTATTGATAGGTGGTTTAACTAGCTCAATGTTGCTTACAGTGTACTTAGTACCAATGGTTTACTACTTAGTAGACAGGCTAAAAGAGAGTTGGACTAAATTTAGAATGAAGCCTAGTAAAGAAGTACCATCTGTACAATTTGTTGATTAATTTATTTTTTTAATTAAACCTTATTGTTGTTTATAAGTCTAATAACATGTGGCATAGTTTTTTGGTAAACTATAAGGTATGTCTTTACATCTGATAACTGATAATAAGGTTTAATTAACATTCTTATCACCCACTTTAATGATGCTTAAATGAAATTAAAAGCTATAAAATTTTCTTTTCATTAAATTATTAACATAAGTCATTTTTTTAAGACTTTAAATAGGATAGACTTGTTTTCTAAAAGTTTCTTAAAAATATTTTTTGGACTATTCCTTGTTTTAATAGGTCATTTTTTTTGATAAAAAAATATTGAATCTAAGGGTAAAAACTTTGAACCTTTTAAAAGTTTCCATAGTTTATTTTAATATAGTAATAATTAATCTAAATACTTTTTTTTAATCATATACAGATAATGCTGTATGTATAATTCGAAGAAACCGAGTATACCAATATGTACGTTTTTTGAATTTTCTTCGTCGCATTTTTTAACTTTTAATTGTATGAAAGACATCATTGTACAACCAGCCACAGGTAAATTGGGAATTTTAATGCCAGGTATGGGTGCCGTTGCAACGACATTTGTTGCAGGCGTTCTTGCAAGTCGCAAGGGCATCGCTCAACCAACAGGCTCTCTTACTCAAACTGCTAATATCCGCCTTGGAAAACGCACTGAGAACAGAAATCCAAAAATCAAAGATTTTGTGCCTTTAGCTAATTTAAATGATTTAGTATTTGGTGGATGGGATGTGTATGCCGACAGTATGTATGATGCTGCTGTGAATGCTGGAGTGCTTGAGAGGGGATTAATCGAGCAAGTGAAAGATGAACTTGAAGTGATTAAACCAATGAAAGCCGTTTTTGATAAACGTTATGTGAAAAACCTTGACGGCGAAAACGTAAAAACTGGCGCAACTAAACAAGAATTGGTTGAAGCATTACTTGAAGACATTGATAACTTCAAAATTGCCAACGACTGCGAGCGTTTAGTAATGGTTTGGTGTGGTTCTACTGAAATTTATCACGAAGCTAAAGAAGTACACGCATCTTTAGAAAACTTTGAGGCGGGTCTTTTAAGCAATGACCCAGACATTGCTCCTTCAATGATGTATGCTTATGCAGCCTTGAAATCAAATGTTCCTTTTGCGATGGGTGCTCCTAACTTATGTTTAGATATCCCTGCTTTAGAAGAACTAGCAAGAATTACAGGAACACCAATAGCAGGTAAAGATTTCAAAACTGGTCAAACGTTGATGAAAACCATCGTAGCGCCAGGTCTTAGAGCACGTGCTTTGGGTGTTAGAGGTTGGTTCTCTACAAACATCTTAGGAAACAGAGATGGTTTGGTATTAGATGCGCCTGAAAACTTCAAAACCAAAGAGGTATCTAAAGGAAACGTATTAGACGGTATTTTAGATGCTAGCATCAATCCAGAATTGTATGGGGATATTCACCATAAAGTAAGAATTGAATATTATCCACCGCTAGGTGACAACAAAGAAGGTTGGGATAATATCGACATCTTTGGATGGTTGGGTTACCAAATGCAAATCAAAATCAATTTCCTTTGTCGTGACTCTATCTTAGCAGCGCCAATTGTACTTGATTTAGCAATATTCCTAGACCTTGCTCAAAGAGCTAACTTATCAGGCGTTCAAGAATGGCTATCATTCTACTGGAAAGCTCCACAAACATTGCCAGAATTAGAACCAATTCATGATATTTTCAAACAATTGGAAAAATTAGAAAATACACTTCGTTATTTAATGGGCGAAGAACTAATCACTAATCTTGGTATGGACTATTATCAAGATGTTGATGCAGAAGTAGAACTCTAATTAGGTACCCAATAAAAGAAATGGCTCTTGCTCATGTAAAATTTCAAGAGCCATTTTTCTATTATGTTGAATTTTCATAAAATCTTTGCTTCCGCACTCGGATTAGGATTTATCCCAAAAGGTTCGGGAACTTTCGGAGCATTGTTGGCTTGTGCTATTATAGCGGGTATTTTTCGTTTGGTAAACGATACTTTTTATTATCATCTAACCTTAATTATACTAACAGTAGTATTTACATTCGTAGGCAGGTGGTCATCTGCTATCATGGAAATACACTGGGGCGAAGATGCTTCTAAAATAGTAATCGACGAGGTGGCTGGAATGTGTTTAAGTTTATGCTTCATTCCATTTTCATGGCAAAATCTACTGATAGCATTTATCTTATTCAGATTCTTTGATATATATAAACCATTCAATATTAGAAGTTTTGAAAAATATGGTAATGGTTGGGGTGTCATGCTTGATGATGTAATGGCAGGAATTTGGGCCAATGGATGTTTACAAGTAATCATCTTTTTCCTGTGAGCGATGTCTAATTTTTTCAAACCTTTTTTCCGTTTTGTTCCAGTTTCAGCTCTTGCAACTTTTGTAGATTTTAGTACTTCTTATTTAGTGCTTCACTATCTAGGTTTTTCTTATACATTATCTACTATCTCAGGCAATGCCGCTGGCGCAATCATTGGTTTTGTTTTGTCTAGGCTATGGGTGTTTCAAGATGCAAAAACTGAAAAGACCCAATGGCAATTAATGAAATATATACTTGTTTCGATAGGGAATTCAGCAATGAACACCCTTGGTGTTTTAGGCCTCAGTAAAATTATAACAGCAGATTATCTAATCATAAGGGCATTAGTCGGGACGTTCGTATTCGTAGTCTATAGTTATGGATTGAACAGATTGTTCGTGTTTAATGCAAAAAATCATGAAAAAATATCTATTTAATATAATAGCAAACCACTTTAATAGTAATATTACTTTACGAACAGTATGCTATTTATTTTTGAGCATCGCTTCAATATCGTCTGTATTCGGACAACAACAAACGAAAGTAAAAGGGAAAATCATTGATAGTAAAACCAATGAGGCTATACCCTTTGTCAATATCATTGTACAAGGTACAAAGCAAGGCATCCAGACAGATATCAATGGTAACTATACCATGGATATTCAAGATGGGCAAGCTACTAAAATCCAATTTTCATCTATTGGCTATAAAACTGAAGTAAAAACTTTTAAAAGAGATATAAGCCAAACAATCTCTATTAAATTAATTCCTCAGTCGCAAAACTTAACAGAAGTAACTGTAAAGGCTAAAAAAGAAAAGTACCGTAATAAAGATAACCCAGCAGTAATTTTAATAAGAAAGGTAATTGCTCACCGCGATGAAAACCGTAAGGAAGGATTAGACTATTATCAATACGAGAAATACGAGAAGGTTCAATTAAACCTAAACAATATTGATGAAGATTATAAGAAGAAGAAGATGTTCAAAAATTTTCAATTTATCTTCGATAATCTTGATACTTCAAAAACGACAGGTAATGTTTCATTACCCCTTTATTTAAAAGAGACTGTAGCAGATGTGTACTTTAGGAAAAATCCGAAGGATGAAAAGGTATATATCAAAGGCGAGAAAAAAATTGGGTTAGACCAATACATTGATAACAATGGTATCGCCTCATATATCAATCGTTTGTATGAAGATATTAATATTTATGATAGCAATATTAGCTTGCTGACCAACCAGTTTATCAGTCCGATTTCTAATTTATCCCCAACTTTTTACAGATTCGTCATTTTAGATACACTTCAATTCCAAAATATGAAGTGTGTTAATTTAGGTTTTTCACCCCGTAACCCTTCAGACTTCGCTTTTGTAGGGAATATGTATATTTCGTTAGATTCTAATTTTTCGGTCAGAAAAGTGAAATTAGGCGTGCCTAGAAGCATCAATCTTAATTTTGTGAACGAACTTTTGGTGGAACAAGAATTTGTACCTGTTGAGGATAACAAGTTGATGCTTGCTAAAGATGAAATTACAATCGACTTTGGGTTCAGTAAAAAAGAAAATAAAAGAGGGATTTTAGGAAAGCGGTCAGTTTCGTATCAAAACTATGTGCTGAATAAGCCTATCGAGAACAGCATCTTTAAGCCAATTCAAAAGAATGTCTTGATGGATATGGCTTTGGATAAAAGTGATGATTTTTGGGCATCGGCTCGCCATGAAGGATTAAACAGTGTTGAAAAAGGGATTTACCAAATGGCTGATAGTATTCAGCAAGTACCTTCTTTTAAGCGGTTTATGACTATCGCTGGATTGGTTCTATTTGGATACAAAGATTTTGGTGATTTTGAGATTGGCCCTGCCAATGCATTTTATAGTTTTAACCCAGTAGAAGGATTCCGACTGCGTTTTGGGGGTAGAACGATGGCAAAACTTAATCCGAAATTGTATTTAGAAACCTATGCAGCTTATGGTTTTAAAGACGAACGTTGGAAAGGCTATCTTGGGGTTACTTATAACTTAGGCAATAATTCAATCTATGAATTTCCGAATAATTACCTAAGAGTTTCCTATCAGGATGAAGTGAGGATTCCGGGACAGGAATTACAGTTTATTCAGGAAGATAACGTGTTGTTATCTTTCAAAAGAGGGATAAACGATAAAATGACATACAACAAAATTTTCCGTTTAGACTATCGTCATGAATCAAGAAATGGTATCAGTTACGAATTAGGATATAAAAATCTTACCCAAGAAGCAGCAGGTTCATTGTCATTTGAAAGATACGCAAGTGCGAATCCTTCACCAGATGTTAAGCCCTATAATGAAAAGGATTTAACAAGTTCAGAATTATCAGTAAACTTGAAATTTGCCCCCAATGAGCAATTTTATCAAGGCAAAAACTATAGAATACCGATTATTAACAAATATCCTATCTTCCAATTGCGTTATAGTTTAGGTATCAGTAATTTCTTGAAAGGAGATTATAATTATCATAACCTTACTTTCAGAGCCAACAAGCGTTTCTTTATATCGCCAATTGGTTATACCGATATTACGGCTGAAGGAGGAAAGATTTTTGGAACAGTGCCTTATCCGTTATTGATAATTCACCGTGCTAACCAATCGTATTCTTATCAGTTAGAGTCATATAACTTAATGAACTTCTTGGAGTTTGCTTCTGATAGATATGCGGCCGTATTTGTAGACCATTATTTTAATGGATTTATTTTTAATAAATTACCTCTTATCAAAAAACTAAAGCTTAGAGAAGTGATTACTTTCAAGGGGCTTTGGGGAGGAATAAGTGCTAAGAATTTGCCTGAGAACAATTTAAGTTTGTATCGTTTCCCAGAAGCGGCAGATGGTACAGTCTTAACCAACTCATTAGCAAATGGGCCTTATATGGAAGCTAGCGTTGGTGTATCTAATATTTTTAAAGTATTTAGGATAGACTTGGTAAAACGACTTTCGTATTTGGATAATCCTAATGTATCTGAATACGGTATTCGTGGTAGGTTTAAATTTGATTTTTAATACTCTAAATAATCTCTTAAAGCTATGTATACATTAAAAACTGTGGGACAACAGGTAATTTATCAAATTATCAATCCCTTTATTAAATTATTAATTGTGCTAAAAGTAACGCCAAACGTCATTACGACGATTGGGCTGATTCTGAATGTTTTTGCAGGAGGTATTTTTATATACGCTGCCGAGGCTTCGTTCCGAGGTGACTTTAGTTATATAGGGTGGGGCGGAGCAATGATTTTGTTTGCTGGTGTGTTTGATATGATTGATGGAAGGCTGGCACGTGTAGGCAATATGTCTAGTAAATTTGGTGCTTTCTACGATTCTGTATTAGACAGATATAGCGAAATGTTCATGTTTTTAGGCATCTGTTATTACCTGATTTCTCATCATTATTTATTCAGTTCGTTCTTTGCTTTTTTAGCATTGATTGGCTCGTCGATGGTAAGCTATACACGTTCAAGAGCCGAAGGGCTAGGCGTGAAGTGTGATATTGGCTGGATGCAACGTCCTGAAAGAATTGTTATTATTGGTGGCTCTGCTTTGCTTTGTGGTATTTTAGCACCCATCATCGGAAATGATTTTAAAATTCAAGGCTTAGAACCTAATATTCCTTGGTTTGAAACCATCTCTATTTTTACAATTCCAATGTCAATCGTGGCGGTGTTGTCAAATTATACAGCCCTGCAAAGAATTGAACATACCAAAAAGTCTTTGGCTGAAAATGAAAAATAAACAATTACAAAGGCTTTTGATAGTTAGTATAATCCTTACTTTAATAACAAGCTTTTCACCCATTAATTATCCTAAAGTGCCAGATTCGCCTGTTAGGTTATTCTATATCCAACGAAGTGCTAATATAAACACCATTGTTTATGATGCCAATTTATTGCCAAATGGAGATTTCGATAAAGAAAATCCTATCAGCGTATATTGGATACGTTATCAAGAACAAGGGCAAAAAAAGGAGCTTACTTGGATACAGAATTTTCTGGCTTATGGAATTAGTGCTAAAGAAACTACCCGAGAAAATGATTTTGACGCTTGGGTAGTTTCTTACAAAAAAAGGAAACTGAAAGTAGGGTTTGACAAGCATAAAAAGCCTTGTGCACAATTAGAAATTAACCACAAACTAGCTAGGTTAGATCATGTTTTTGTGAAAACAGAAGGGAGTAATCTGCGACCAAAAGTACTTTACGTTGAAATTTTTGGAAAAGACATGACTACTGGAGAAGATATTTATGAAAAAATTAAGCCTTGATTTTTGGGCACTTGACGAGAGTAAAAGTTTTTTAAGGTTTACTCGGAGGAATATTGTACTCACATTATCGATAAGTATCGTTTATTTTATCTGGTTTGGTCAAGTAATTACTTACCGTCCAGAACATTCTATCCTTTACTTTCTACTACTCTTTTTATTCTATTGCAATAGTATTACCCGTAGCTTTATGAAAGCTATGTTTCCCTTTGTAATATTTTGGGTAGTTTACGATTCCCTCAGGATTGTCCCCAATTATACGATTAATCCTATTCATATTCAACAACCTTATCTTCTTGAAAAGTTTTTGTTTGGGGTAAATGATAATGGTATTAGAATAACCCTCAACGAGTATTTTACTAAATATCATACTACTTTTTTAGATTTACTGTCGGGACTATTTTATATCAACTGGGTTCCTGTGCCTTTGTTGTTTGGTATTTATGTCTTCTTGAAAGACAAAACTATCATGTATAGTTTTGCCTATTGTTTCCTTTTCGTAAACCTGATTGGCTTTTGTGTGTATTATATTTATCCAGCGGCTCCGCCTTGGTATGTTGCTGAATATGGTTTTACAGAACACTTTAATATTATGGGTAATGTAGGCAATCTAAAGTACTTTGATATGCTAGTAGGCAGTCCAGTTTTTAAAGGTCTTTATGAAAAAAATGCCAATGTTTTTGCCGCTATGCCCTCATTGCATTCCGCTTATCCTTTGATAGTACTGTACTTTGCCATTCAGAAAAAGATGGGCTATTTCATTATTTTTTTCGTAGTGTTTTGTTTGGGTATTTGGGGTTCGGCAGTCTATTCAAATCATCATTATGTCATAGATGTATTGGCTGGTATTAGTTGTGCTGTTTTAGGAATAATGCTATTTAATGTTTTCGTACGTAAACCCATGATAAAATACATTTTACCTTTATAAAACAGCCTTACAACCTTGGCTATTAATGAGCTATTGTTAATGAAGATAAATACTAAATTTTAAATATGAAATATTGTACTATTCTAATAAAATGTACTGTATATGAACAAAATATATAATAATTCCGTTATGTTTGTATTGTAGAAGTAAAATATAATCAATACAAATATGGAAACTTTAGGTTATTTAGCTGGTATCTTAACTACCATCGCTTTTGTGCCACAAGTAATACAGATTTATAAAACAAAATCTGCCAAAGACATATCCTTAGCGATGTTTCTTTTGTTTACTTTGGGCGTAACATTCTGGTTAGTATATGGAATAAGTGCAAATGCTGTTCCTGTAATTGCTGCCAATGCTCTCACGCTGATGTTATCATTAGTCATTCTGTTTTTTAAATATAAATACAGAAAATCAGTCTAAAAGTCTTTAAATGTCCTTCTGCGAAGGTCGTTTAAAGATTTTTAGACTTACTCTTTGCCTTCCTTTGTCTCCTCAATTGTTACAATTAATTGTTTTCCCAATATTTTTACAGCCGATAAAGTCTCTTTATCAATTATCTCTCCGTCTTGGTTAATCTTTGACCTAATATATTGCACTAGCAATTGCAGTTGGTCTATATTTTTGGCTTCAATGACTTTAAGTACTTCCAAAAGCGCCTGATGACCAGACGTCCCGTCAGTGGAGGCAGTAATTAAAAGCGTTGGCTTTCCTGAAAATTCACCCGAACCTACCGTCCAATCAATCGCATTTTTTAAAGTGCCAGGAATACCATGAGCATATTCAGGCGTACAAATAATTACACCATCTGCTTGGCTAATGAGTTCCCTGAAAATGGTAACTTGATTATCAATGTGTGTGTCCTTAATATCTGGATTGAAATGAGGAATTTTTTCGATGCTATCAAATATACTTAGCTCAATTTGGTCTGTAAATATCGTAGCAATAGCATGGAGCAATTTATGATTAGAAGAATTAACACGGGTACTGCCAGAAATGCCTAAAATTCTTTTTTTACTTTTCATTGAGAAATATGTTCTTAGATAAATTATTATTTGATTGATAACAATTTTTAAGACATTTAATCCCGCAATTTCAAATTTTTTAATGCTTTATTTACTGTCTCGGCTATACGTTCAACCTTTGTTTCTTCTTTTTTAGCCGCATAAATCCAATCAATATAGCCTTGTTGTTCGCTTTCAGAAAATGAAAGGAAATTCTTGAGGGCTTCGGGCTCATCTTCTAAACAAAGCATTAAATCTTTAGGCACATCAATAGGGTCATTATCAGCAAAGAGTGTAACATGAATCCAGTCGCCTTCTTGTTTACCTATTTTTTTCCTGATTTCAGCCCTTACTGGAAGAAATAGCTTTCCGTTTTTCATAGGCATCAATCGATAGTTTTTTATTTCAAAATCATCGATAGTTCCCTTTACTTTTACCCAACCGAACCATGCTTTTTTATCGGGTGGAATTTCTGAAATCACAGTAAAAGTCCAGCCTCCTTTCCCAGGAAACTTTTCTAGCAAATACTTTTTATCAACTAATGGCTTTTCCAAGGGATTGATGATTGGGTTTAATAAATGGATACTATGAAAGTTTTAGAAAATTAATTAAAATAACGAACTGAAAACTCACCCTAAAATAAAAAAACAAGGCTTTAAAGTTTTGAATTAATTTAGAAAATAGCTAGGTTGCTTTTGTGATATTAGTAAAATTATTTAAATAATTCTATAAACATTTGAACCATTAATTAAACCATGAAAAAAGTATTTGTTCTATCACTCTTAGTCTTTTTTAACTTTAGCTCTTTTGCTAATTTAGAATACATAGACCTTCAGAAAATTAGTAATGAAAGTAAATGTGTAAATGCTTTTAACAGCCTTAAAGTTGGTTTGCCATATTATGAACAATGGAGTTCTGAATGGAAACATGACAAGCCTAAAAAAGAAGTTATTAATACGCTTCAAGAACATTATAAAACCTTCTCTTCGATAAGTACAAAGAATGAGGATTTATACCTTTTATTGGGTGAAATTGCTCATTTCCTTTATAATCTCGAGGATTCAGCTAGTCATCGATTAGCAGTTGTAAATTATAATCTAGCCATTGAACAGCATCCAAAGAGTTTTCGTGGATATTGGTTTTTAGGATATCATTTTGCTCAATCTGCTAATATAGATTTAGCAATTGATAATTTATTAAAAGCCAAAGAATTACTGCCAGATGAACACAAACCTGTTGATTTTTGGGAAGAGTTTGGTGTGTCG
Organism: Arcicella sp. GW821-FHT09D11; assembly: GCF_059416265.1. Classification (NCBI taxonomy): domain Bacteria; kingdom Pseudomonadati; phylum Bacteroidota; class Cytophagia; order Cytophagales; family Flectobacillaceae; genus Arcicella; species Arcicella sp. GW821-FHT09D11. Next base: position 830,028 of record NZ_JBWKOV010000002.1, read on the forward strand.
ATGGTATTTGCTAATATGCCATCACATGCAATTTTTGCAATGGATAGAGTAAAAGCTATTAGAGGAGAAATAGGATATTTTGAAACTTTATTGGGAGAGAGTGTAAGGAAAAAGATAATAGCGATGGATAATGATAAAATATATTTAAATAAGGAAATTTGGGAAGCTAGTGGTGATTCGGTAATGTCTTTTACTTCTAGACCGATGGGAGTTAAAATATTGGTTGATTCCAAATGGGGTTTAACTGTAACAGATTACAAGAATCATGGATGTGCATTTATAATGTCTCCACCCGAAATACTTAATAAAAAAGGTAAGAAAATTGGTTACAGCATTGCAATTATCATGAAAGTCGTCAAAGAAAATGATAAGCTTGAAGATTTTGTCAAGAACATGCTTGGAAAGGATAAACAGTCGAAGGTAAGCAAAATATCATTCTCGGATAAATATGATAATTTAATAGCTTATGAGGACCAGAATCCTAAGTTATATAAAAACTTAGGAGGAGCGCATATTTATGGCGTAGGGATAGAAAGAAATGCTCCTGAATACCCAGGACTCTTGTTAGAAAGACCTAGTGTGATACCCAATGGAAAAGAAGGGACGATAACTTATTACTCCACCGCAAAAAGTAAGGATAGATTTAAGGGAAGAATATTTTATTTTTTTATGCTTGATAGTTGTGAGGATATACATGAGGAGTCTTTAGCTATTTTTAAAAATCTATTTGAACAACTTACTGTTATTGAATAGAACGAGAGCTGCAATTTTACATAAATGACACTATTAATATTTTGAATCTTTTAATAAAAAACAACCTTAATTAATGAGAGCTAAATTATTCGTAACCACGATTTTACTATGTAGTTTTTTTGTTTCAAATGCTCAGACTAAGTATTTGAAAAATATAGATTAAGTGCGAAATCTAACCAAAAAGGCTACTGGATATTTTCAAGAAAATAAAATACCAGCTTTTTTTGATGAAATAACAAATTACTGGCCTGCACCTGATAATGAATTAATTGCATTAGAAGAAAAAACGATAAAGTATATAAATATCTTAGAAGATAGATTTGGAAAATCTGGAGAAATAGTAAAGGTAAATGAAGAAACAATTAAAGATTTTGCATTGAGAGAAACCTATATCTTAAAATTTGAACATTCAGCGATAAGATTAAAGTTTACCTATTTCAGAAACACTAATGGATGGATTCTAAATGCTTTTAAATGGGATGATAGTTTTGAGCTAGAATTTAAATAGTTAAAAGCCTTGATAGTTTTTAACTGAGATTAAAATACTTCACTATCCATTACAATGTAATCTCTTTCACGCTAGCATCACAAAAATGAATGATTCAATCAAAACCGTTGATGCATTTTATCTTCAACAGGCTGAACCTATAAAATCGTGTTTTCTTGCATTACAAAAGATTATTTGTTCGCAAGACCCTGAGATTACCAATACGATAAAATATGGGATGCCGTTTTTCTGCTATAAAGGGAAAATGTTTTGCTATCTCTGGATTCATAAAAAATACAAACAGCCGTATATTGGTTTTGTAGAAGGTAAAAGCATAGAACATCCAGCTCTTATGGCTGAGAAACGGTCTAGAATGAAAATCATGTTGTTAGACCCAAATGAAGATTTACCCTTAGATACTATTGAAATGCTCTTAAAACAGCTATTGGAATTGTATAGATAAAAGCAAAAATCACCAAACTTTACTAAGTATTGGGGATTTTTGCTTTATATAATGTTCTCTTAATCCTAAGCAGGTTGTAGTCTAGTAGTTACCGCAACTCTATTCCAAGCATTAATGCCAATAATTGCCACAATGATGTTTGACAGATAATTTTCATCAAACAATTCTCTAGCTTTTTGATACGTAGCATCTGAAACGCCCGACTGGCTAATCAACGTAATTTCTTCTGTCAGTGCAAGGATTGCTTTTTCTTCTTCGGTAAATAACGTAGTTTCTTTCCATGCGTTTAGCAAATAAATACGCTGTTCGGTTTCACCATATTTTCGAGCATCTTTGGTATGCATATTAATACAGAAAGCACACCCATTGATTTGCGAAGCCCTGATTTTAATCAACTCTTTGTGTGTATTTGTTAACGTTGTACCTTGTAAATACTTGTCTATCCCTAATAATGCTTTATAAGCTTCAGGCTCAGTTTGTAAAATGTTGATTCTATTGTCCATTTTTATGTTGTTTTAAATATGGAACAAAGCTATTCAAGCCCAAACCGAAAAAAGATAAACTGGTTTAAGAAAAACATTTACAACCTGTTTTTTCGTATTTCACTCAGGTATTCTGGCGTAAAGCCAAGGTATGATGCAAGCATATATTGCGGAATACGTTGAATAAATTCAGGGAAAAGATTACTGAAATGATGGAAGCTTTCTACCTTAGAAAAATCATAGAGATACTTAATTCTAATCTGTGTGGCTGCATAAGCTTTTTCAATAATCAACCTAAAATACCTTTCTAATTGAGGAAGCTCTGTGAAAAGTTGTTCTCTCAGATGGTGTTCAACAACGTAAAGGACTGAATTCTCGACTGGCTGAATATAAAATTGCGAAGGACTTTGGGTATTAAAACTCATGAAATCTGTCATCCACCAATTTTCAATCGCAAACTGAGTAATCTGTTCAACGCCCTTATCGTCTACAAAAAACAAACGCATACAGCCCTTTTCAACAAAATAGAGCGATTTGCAAATTTGTCCTTCTGTCAGCAAATTTGTTTTCTTTTTAACAGACAATGGCTTGATGTATTTCAGGAGTATTTGAATTTCATCTTCGTTGAGCGAAACGAATTTTAAAATATGTTTGACAAGATTAGGATACATATTAATATAAGTAATCAATACTATTTAAGTAATATTTTTTTGTCGTAAATGGCTGATAATTAAGTGTTTAAATGCTAATGAGACGGCAGGAAGTTCACCAATCACTACTTACCATTACTCTACTGAAAATTCTTTAAGGCCTTCTATTTCTTTGAAAATCTTTATTTCCCAATTTCTTTGCTTATCAGGAATGGTGCCATAGCTAGTATCGAGTCCATATTCTACTTTTCTCTTAGCTAGGTCGTTCATAATTTGGGTATTGATGTCGTCAATCTTTATTTTTCCTAGTACCATCGCCTTTCTATTATCGTAAACAAACTTACGGAATTGCCTGATATAGATTTCACTTAAATCAAACAATGTTTGCTGGTATCGCACAGAAATTTCACTATTATGAGTAGTATCTATCCAAGAGGCATTCTTGATAAAACAGTTGGTTATCTGCTTTTTGTAGTCTCTAGACAAGCTGAGAAAAGTACTAATTTTATAATCATAGCTAAATTGAGCTGAAGAAAAGGAATTAGTACTGTTGGCTACTTTTATTTGGAAATCATCAATGATTAATCGCCTTTTTTGTGACCAGCAGACAAGATTAGGGTCATTAGCGGATTGTTGTGCAAAAGAAGAAAAAGTATAGAGAATAGTAAAGAATAACAGATAATATTTCATAATTCAAGTGTTTGAGTGTTGTTTTTCTACAAACGGCAAGATGCTAAGAATATTCTACATTCAATAAGGAGTAGATAAAATTTGACTTATCAATCCTTTCCCACAAGTATTTACGTAAATGTTAAAACAAAGTACTTCATAAAACATTTATAAAGCATTATCAGATGAATCAGCTAAAGTATATTGCCTTTTGTTTGTTTTTACTGCTGGCTTGTAGTTCAACAGAAGAAAAAATGTATGTGCCTCAGAATCCACCATCAGGCGGTCAACCAATTGTTGATATGCCTGCTATCAATAAATCTTTTCTAGCGTTAGGTGATTCGTACACTATCGGACAAAGCGTGCCTGAAAAAGACCGTTGGTCGGTGCTTTTGAATAATTTATTGTCGACTCAATATCAAATTACTCCACACGATATTATTGCCCAAACTGGGTGGACTACCCAAGAATTAATGCAAGGCATTGCGAAACGAAACCTTACTCAACAATACGATATGGTTTCGTTATTAATTGGTGTAAATAACCAATATCGTGGCCTAAGTTTGGAACAATACCGTACTGAATTTCGTGAATTATTGAAAATAAGTGCCAATTTTGCCAAGAACGATTATCAAAGAGTAATGGTGCTTTCAATACCTGATTGGGGTGTTTCGCCCGCAGGACAAAATGCCGACAGAGTGAAAATAGGGACAGAAATTGATGCTTTTAATGGTGTAGCAGAGGAGGAATGTAAAAAAGTAGGCGTAGCTTTTATTGATATTACCAGTATCAGCAGACAAAATACTGACGCTTCGATGTTTGCCAGTGATGGCTTACACTTTTCAGGGAAAATGCATCAGCTTTGGGCTATGAAAGCACAAAGTACGGCATTGAGCATCCTTAAAAAGTAACGATTAATGAGCTTTCAAAAATTCAGTACTCAATATCAATGTCAGTGCTATACCTGCTACAAAACTTGATAGAATGAGGTTCCAATCGTGTTTTTTTACCCTAAAAATATCTAATAATAAAGAGCTAACGATTAACGAAAGTAATACAATCAATAGTTGTCCGATTTCTAATCCCAAATTAAAAGATAATAGCGGTTGCCAGATACTTTCTTCTTTTCCTAATAAGCTTCTCAGGTAATTTGAAAAACCCATTCCATGAATTAAACCAAAGAGCATTGCCATCGGATAACGTAGCACAGAAGATTTTTCTATTTGCGAAGGACGTTCAGCAGATTTATGGAATAAATTCAAAAAACAAGTAAGGAAAATACTGATAGGAATTAAAAATTCAATCAAATCGGTACTATAAGTAATCAGTTGAAGGGTCGCCAAAGCTAAGGTAAGCGAGTGTCCAATGGTAAAAGCCGTTATTAAAATCGCCACTTTTTTTAAATCCTTCAGTCGAAAGATAGCACATAGCGCTATTACAAACAAAATATGGTCGTAGCCATTGATATCTGTAATGTGTTGAAAACCAAGCTTAAAAAATGTTTGAAAGTCTGACATGTTGATGATTATTTACCTGTGTGGCTAGATATTCACAAAAGTAAATATTTTAAATTGAATTTCATTTAAAATTACATCGGGGTACAACCTATTGATTCTGGTTGTAAATTGCGTGAAATTTTAAATCCATGAACACCAAAAACTACATAGCGCTGTTGCTGTTGGTATTGATTAGCGTAAAAACGCTGCTCGTACCTGTAGTGTATTTGGATTTTGAATTAAGGAAGGATTACATCATCCAAAACCTTTGTGAAAACCGTTTAAAACCACAACTGAATTGTAATGGGCACTGTTATTTAGCCAAGAAACTTCAGAAAGTGGCAGAAGACAATGCTACCAAAGAAACACAAAAACAAGGGCAATCTATCAAGAAAATCTTGGAAGAAGTGTTTGATGCTGAGCCGCTTTTCACCTTAGAATGGGCTTTTGTAAATCCTCCTACAAAATCTATTTACACTTTTCTTACTGAAAACTCAGTAAGCGTTAGTTCTTCTCTTTTTCATCCTCCGATAGTCTAATCAGTTTTATTGTTTCGTTTTAATTTTTGAGGAGAAGTGTATTGTCTTCACAATTATTCTTTTGTCTTAAAAATAGATAACGAACAAAATTCCATTTTCTTTCAGGTATTATCACTGTAATGTATTCCAAATACAGCTGTTGGCTTTTTTGTATGATTGCTTGCGTCAATCGTATTGGTTTTCTCGTACTCTATTACGAGAACCTTTTCTCAATGACTTTAGTATTGAGAAACAATACCTTAAAAGCCAACTAGACTATAAAATTAAAGATGAAAAACATATTCAATCTTATTATCGTCATTTTATTGACGATATCTTCAACCCTTGCACAAAACATTATAAAAGGTAAAATTTTTGATAATTCCACCAAAGAGCCTGTGGTAGGTGCTGCTGTAAAAGCACTGGGCACTCATGCAGGGGCTACTACTAATGTTAATGGAGAATTTTCCTTTAATGTTACTGAGCAAATCAATAAAATTAGTATTTCAAGCATTGGCTTTCAGACATTGGAAGTGGATTACAACGCCGAAAAAGCATTATCTATTTCGTTAGAACCTTCTGTAGAAAACCTCCAACAAGTAGTAGTAACGGCTAATCGTGAGGCTAGTCTGAGGACTCAAGCTCCAGTAGCGATTTCTAAATTATCATCAACATTAATCAACGATGCCAAACCTACTAGTATGTACGAAATCATCAACAAGACGCCGGGCGTTGTGATGATGAACTACAATAATGAACAACATGGCATGGGTATTCGTCAGCCAATGGGAACTTCTGCTTACTTTTTATATTTAGAAGACGGCGTACCGATTAGACCAATGGGGGTTTTTAACCATAATGCCATTATTGAAATGAACGTGTTTTCTGTTTCTTCGGTAGAAGTAGTAAAAGGGCCAGCATCGTCACTATATGGCCCAGAGGCAGTAGGCGGAGCAATTAATTTTATTACACAACGCCCGACGGCTGTGCCTACTGCACGTGTAGGTATCCAGTTTGATAATTATGGCTATAAAAGAGTACAATACGGAGCAGGAGCGACAATCGGGAAATTTGGTTTATACTTAGGGGGCTACGTAGTCAAACAAGTAAATTCTTGGCAAGCGAGAAGTGATTTTGATAAAACTTCTTTCAATGCTCGTGCAGAGTATAAAATCTCTGACAAAACTCGCTTAGTGAGTACGTTGGCTTATAATGACTATTATTCACAAACAGGGGGTAGTGTAGACTCTATTGCATTTTATAAAAGAGAGTATTCTTCTACTGCCGATTTTACTTATAGAAAAGTATTGGCAACGCGTGCTAAAATCTCTTTGGAGCACACTTGGAATGCGAATGCAGAAACTTCTGTTACGCCATACTATCGCGATAATTCAGTAGGACAAAATCCAAGTTACTCTATTAGATGGACAACGGGAGCAACTACCGCTAAAGGAGAAATCAATGATAACTCATTTACATCTTATGGCGTTTTGGCTCAGCATTCACAGAAATTCGATTTCTTGAAAGCCCGTTTGTTAGTAGGAGGTACTTACGATTATTCTACGAATCCATATCGTTCTTATACCATCGACTTGACAGCGCAGTTGCGTTCAGATGGAAAATCCGTCGAGAAGTATACGTTAGTGAAAGAAAATCCTGATGTTTTTGTAGCTAAATACGATGCAAAAATCTTTAATACAGGCTTGTTTTCTCAGTTTGATTTTGAACCTATTCAAAAACTAAGATTATCCTTAGGCCTTCGTTACGACCGCATGTCGTTCGACTATCTAAATTATTTAGATAACAACGCAACTGGCACAAAAGAATATAGTCAAGTAACGCCCAAAATTGGGGCAACCTATGATTTAGGCAATGGAAAAGGTATTTACGCCAATTACTCACAAGGATTTTCTCCTCCAGGGTTGACAGCCGTTTTTCGCAAAACACCTACTGGCAGTGCCAATCCATTTTATTATAACTTAACGCCTGCCTATTTTGATAACAAAGAAATAGGAGGGTGGGCGTCGTTCTTGGATAACAAAATTTATATCGACGTTGCCTATTACGAAATGAATGGTAAGAATGAATTATTAAGTATTCGTCAGCCCGACAATTCAACTGATTATCAGTCTGCTGGAAAAACTTTGCATAAAGGTATCGAGTATGGCATTACGTATAAGCCTAATTCAGAATGGTTTATCCGTTTTGGCGGAACAAATGCTGTTCATCGTTTTATAGAATTTACGTTGAGTACAAAATCTTCTGATTTAGTGAAAGATGTAAATGGTAAAGATATGCCTTCTGCTCCTTCGTTTATTGCTAATTCAGAAATCACTTATAAACCTAAATGGGCAAAAGGATTAAGAACAGCGATTGAATGGCAACGTTTATCATCGTACTACCAAAACCAAACCAATACAGTAATATATAACGACAAAACAGCTTTCGGGCTTTCGGGTGTAAGCGTGTTGAATTTCCGTGCTGGGTACAATTTCAAAGGCATTGAGGTATTTACCAACATCATGAACTTGACGGATGAGTTATACGCCAATCAGGCTTCTAGAGGGAATAACGCTACCGATAGAACTACCTATACGCCAGCTGCTCCACGTACTGTGGTGATTGGCTTGCAATACAATTTTACCGGAAAATAGTTGTGAGTTAGTGAATTATTGAGTGATTTGTGATTTAGTGAATGAGTGATTATATGAAAATTAATCATTAATGTACTCACTAACTCGCTCAATCACAACTCACTAACTCACAACTCACTAATTCACTCACTAAAAAATCACTAAATAAAAAAAAGACATGGCAAATAATCTTAGTGAAATAACTAATGAAGAGGTTCAAAAAGAATCATCCTTAGGAGGATTAAAGAGAAATATCAAACGAAATATATATCGTTGGCACAGAATCATCGGTTTGATTACGATGATTCCCGTAATTTTTTGGTGTATTTCAGGCATGATGCACCCTTTTATGTCGCATTGGTTCAAGGTAAAACTAGCACATGAGTATATCAAGCCAGAAGCTGTAAATCAAGCACAAATAAAACTGTCTTTACAAGAAGTATTGAGCAAAAATAGCATCACGGAATTTAGAAATTTCCGTATTGTTAGTTTCAATAATCAGACATACTATCAAGTAAAAAGAGTGAGTAATCGTTTGGCATATTTCAATGCTACAACTGCTCAAATACTTGAAAATGGGGATAAAAAATATGCAGAATTTTTAGCACGCTACTTTACTGAAGATTACCAGTCGAAGGTTAAAAATATTGAAGAAATCACAGATTTTGACGACGAATATGCGTATGTAAATCGCCTCTTACCTGTTTGGAAAGTATCATTCGACCGTGCCGACGGGATGGACATTTATGTAGAAACCGAGCAAACGCGTTTAGCAAACTTCAACGAAAATCGTAGAAAAGCTTTTTTATGGGTTTTCAGAACTTTTCACAACTGGGATTTCCTAGCAAAAATTACCAATAATACCCTTAAAATCTCAATCATGATAGGTCTACTTTCTATCATTATTATTTCAATGCTGAGTGGTTTGGTGATTTATGGCTTTATGTGGGGAAAATTTAAAAAGCCACGCAATGCCAACGATAAAGTAGGAATCTTGAGGAAATACCATCGCCAAATTGGGCTTTGGGTAGCTTTTGTCACTTTCACTTTTGCCTTTTCTGGGGCTTATCATGCTACTAGAAAATTAACACCAGACGAACGTATCAAGTATTTCTATCAACCAGTTATCAAAACGACAGATTTACAAACGGCTACATTGGCTTTGCCTTTAGACTGGTCGAAAGTTGCTAATCTTGCTTTAGCCAAAATCGACGACAAACTGTATTATCAAGTATTTACAAAGTCGGAAGAAAAGGGAGATTGGAAAAAAGAGCAACAAGATAAAGCCGAGAAAATGGGCGAAAGTAAAAAGCCTGAGACAAAATCAAATATAGCTTATTATGACGTACAAACAGCCAATCTTTTATCCGACGGAATGATGGTACATGCCAAAGCATTGGTAGCACATTTTATTGAGCAAGGAAAATCTGGTGGCGACCCTACTTGTTGTGATTTAACCGTAAGCACAGACGAAGGCGATGATGAAGCATTACCAGCCATTGCTTCAACCGGATTCTTAACAAAATTTGATAAGGAATACGGCTTTGTAAACAAACGTTTACCTGTAGTAAAAATAGCATTGGCGACGGATAATCATTTGACTTATTATGTAGAACCAGCTACTAGCAGATTAGCAGCAAGCATTGTTGATTCTGACAGAAGAGAAGGACTTTCATTTGGCGTATTACACAAATTCTTGTTTATGGATTGGGCAGGAAAAGACATTCGAGACATCGTGACAATTTTTTCAGCCCTTGGCGTTTTAGTAGTAAGTTTATTTGGCTTTGCTTTGTTTTTAAGGGTGAAGTAATTTAAGAATCTAAAGAAATAAGCATGAAAAATATTAAACGTTTTAATACATATCTGGCACTTTTTGCAATAATAACGATTGCTTGTTCTTGTAAAAATGATGAGGTGAATCCAAAGGATAAAAATGATATTGTTTTGTCTTTTGAAAATCGTGTTGGCGATAAGGCTTTGGCGTTAAGAACAGGTGCTTATGTCAATAGTTTTGGGGAAGATTTTACGGTTACTACGTTGAACTACTTTATCTCTAATGTATCGTTCACGCAAGATAATGGTAAAGTGGTGAAGATTCCTGATAGCTATTTTTTAATAAAACAATCGGATGTGAATTCTCTTAAAGCTGTCTTAAAAGACGTGCCTGTTGGAGATTATACAGCAATAAGTTTTATGGTAGGTGTAGATAGTAGTAAAAGCGTTTCTGACATTAGCCAACTTAAAGGTGTGCTAGACCCTACATCTTATGAAGACGATGGGATGTATTGGGCTTGGAACTCTGGTTACATTTTCTTTAAACTTGAAGGCACGTCTTCAGTAGTGCCAAGCAATGCTACGGGAAAAAGACCTTTTCAATGGCATGTAGGCGGTTTTGGAGGATTTACTGCTAAAACTGTTAATAACCTCCGCACAGTTACCTTACCACTTAGTAATGCTGTTACTGTTCGTAAGAATATAACTCCTCAAATACAGTTGGTAGCAGATATGTTGAAAGTATTTAATAGCACAACTCCCCTAAAACTAGCTGAAATAAATATGGTGCATAGTATTTCTGCGGCTACGCCTATTGCTGACAATTATCAAAAAATGTTTAGTGTCAATTATGTTCATAATGATGCCAACTAATGCACAAAACTTCTACTTGTCGTTTGATAGATGAGTAGAAGTTTTTCAAAAAGATTGACGATGAAAATACTATTTCCAAGCTTCGGTATCCTTCTCTTATTGATGGTTGTTATTGGTTGCTCTACCCAACAAACGATTGAGGTACAGCCAGAAAAGCTATTTTATGAACCAGAAAACTTTTCGAAACCAGTTTATAAACTAGCAAAAAATCCAATTACGAAAGAAGGTTTTGAATTAGGTAAAAGCCTCTTTTATGATGGGCTGTTATCAAGAGATGGCTCAATTTCTTGTGGAGAATGTCACCGACAAGATTACGGATTTACGCATCATTTGCATGATTTAAGTCATGGTATTGATAACCAGATAGGTCTAAGAAATTCGTCTTCCTTACAAAACTTAGCATGGGAAAAAACCTTTGGCTGGGATGGTGGCGTATTTGATTTAGATCTTTTTGCTATTTCGCCCATTGAAAATCCTGTTGAAATGGACGAAAAAACGGGGAATGTATTAGAGAAACTCAGAAAATCGGATAAATATCCCGTTATGTTTAAAAATGCCTTTGGCACGACTGAAATTACTTCTGAACGATTTTTAAAGGCACTTTCTCAATTTTTATTGTCTTTGGTTTCAGCCAATTCTCGCTATGATAAATATATCAGGAAAGAAGCAGGAACAGTATTTTCTGAAACTGAATTAGCAGGTATGGAATTGTTCAAACAAAAATGCTCCTCATGCCATACTGGCGAATTATTTAGTGATGGTAGCTTTAGAAATAACGGCTTACCTCCCACAGAACGCCAACAAGTAGTATATAGGATGGTAGATGGAGTAAAAACAGCTTTTTTTGAATTGGTAGTTGATGATGGAAGAATGAGGATAACAGAACTTCCCGAAGACAAAAATAAGTTTAAAGTACCTAGCCTAAGAAATGTAGAGGCTACTAAGCCCTATATGCACGATGGGCGTTTTCAAACGTTAGACGAAGTACTAAATCACTATACCAAAACGGTAACGGCTACACAAAACCTAGACCCTTTGCTTAATCAAAATGGCAAATTGGGTATATCAATGACTGACACTGAAAAAACACAAATTATTGCTTTTTTGAGAACCTTGACTGACAGAACATTTTTAGAGGATAAACGATTTGCCCCACAATAATAGCATCGTTTATGAAAGTGCATATTCGATAATAGCCTGTACATGAATTTTTGTCGTATCAAATACTGGTACTTCAAAATCTTGCTGGCTCAATATCATAGGGATTTCGGTACAGCCCAATATTATTCCTTCAGCCCCCCTTGCGATTAAATCGTTGGCAATCTCAAGGTAGCTTTGCTTAGTAACTGGGTTGATTATGCCTCTTCCTAATTCCTCTTTCAAGGTAAATTGAATATAGTCTCTAGTTTCTTGTTTAGCAGGTACTAACACTTCTAAACCATACTCTGATAGTTTATCAAGGTAAAAGTCCATTTCCATGGTAAATTTCGTACCTAATAATCCAACTTTATTTAAACCTTGAAGCCTTATTTCCTTTGCAGTTGCTGTGCCGATATGGATAATAGGCAATCCTATTTGTATTTGAAGCTCGTCCGCAAATAAATGAGCAGTATTTGCACATAAAACAATTGCCTCTACGCCACTTCGCTTTAAACTTTGGCAAGCATTCAAAAAAAGCTCAAATGAATGTTCCCACGTTTTTTCTTGAATATCCCCAAAATTCAAAGAATAGATAATACACTCAGCGAAATTAAGTCCGCTTAGCTTTTCATTAATGCCTTCGTTTAAAAACTTGTAATAGTCCATCGTCGACACCCAACTTATTCCGCCTATCAGTCCAATTTTTTTCATATTATTATCACTAAAAAAAGGTTGTAATTTAAATTGATGACAAATCTTTTTACAAAAGTAATAAAGGCTTTACATTAATTACCGATTAAAATAAACTTGAAATAAATGGGTGAATACTGGTCAGTTTTTTGCCATTTATTTTAGATATTGTATTAAAAGCATCATTATCAGTTGAAAAGAAATGGTGATAGTAAAATATCATTATTGTATTGTAAAATCCCTATAATGAATCTGTTCATTATTTACAATCAGCGCTAGTACTTACGCTAACACATTAAAAAACTTCATCAAATATTCTATGAAATACAGACCTAAAAATAAGTATGTCTTTGGCGTATTGATGGCCATTTTAGTGTTGACTATTAATCAATTATTTATTCAATATTGGTTAAATCAGAAAAATGAAGATTCAAGAATAATTAATCTGTCGGGTAGACAACGGATGTTAAGTCAAAAAATAAATCTTGAATATTTTCAATTATTAAATCAGGAAGTAAGCTATAATGAACTGATACAAACATTTAAAAATTGGCAAGCAGTTCATTTTGCCCTGTTGAATGGAAATAAAGCATTGTCGGTGCATCCACTTACTAATGGAGATGCCAGAAAAATATTACTCGGGCTTTCTAAGAATATTGACTATATCCATCAGATTTTAAATGAAAAACCTGCTATAGACTTAAATATTATTCAAAAAATCAATAAAAATCAAGCTGATTTTTTGGTTCAAATGGACCATGTAGTAAAAAGTTTGGAAGAAGATTCGGATAGAAAATTGAGGTTTATTGTCATTATCGAAATTACTTTAGCCATCCTTTCTATTTTTATTATTGCCGCCGAAGTAATTTATGTGTATCAACCCATCGAAAAACAATTGCTTAAAACAATTGATGAACTTGAAAATTCAGAAAGTAAATTATTAGCCATTTTAGATAGCTCAACCGATATCAATATTTTTATTAGTCCAGACCTAAAAGTGCTTAATTTCAATAAATCGGCGGAAGAAAATGTTTTACTCTTGCATCAAAAACATTTAAAAGTTGGCGAAGATTTTACCCCATTTATTACTTCAAGTACTTACGAATCCTTCTATGATGCTTTTGGAGAAGCCTTGCATGGTGAAATTACCATCACCGAAACAGAATTAACATTCAACGGGAAAAAGATTTGGTTTAAAATCAGGTTCTTTCCTGTATACGATGCTCATTCAAAAATCATGGGCGTAACCTTTAATGCTACCAGTATAGACGAAAGAAAAAAAGCAGAAATCAAGGTAAATGAACAATTGAACATCCTAAAAGAAATTGCTTGGGAACAATCTCATTTAGTGAGAAGTCCGCTCGTGAATATTTTGGGAATTTCCACATTGCTGACTGACAAAGAATATCAGATAACCGAGGAAGAGCAACAACTCTTTTTAACCCAATTAGGCGACGAAGCCAACCGATTAGATGTTATCATCAAAGACATCGTTCATAAAACATATTATGTTTATCATGAATAACTCATCTTTTTGAGGAGTGAAAAAATATTTTAAAAAATAATCTCCTTTTCCAACCTTCTCTTTTTAATTACCGTCTATAGTTAAAATACTACTATTTCATCAAAAAAAATGATGATAGCAGTACAAGTGTTTTTATTTTTGTCGGATTACAATGATGTTTATCCTCTTAATCTTATCATTCAACTTATCATGAAAAAGTATTCTTTTTTATCAGTGGCGATGCTTGCATTTGCCTTAATTTTTAGTTCCTGTCAACAAAAAGAATTAGAAATTGTCTCTAAACCAGACCCGAACAATCCTACTGTTCCAAACCCAACTAACCCTTCCGATAGCCTTTTCTCAGTAAATATCAATGCTAAAATGGAAGTTGGTACTATTGCTTATGATAGTACATCAGCCAACATCATTGTTACCTCTTGGGATAAAAATAATGTAGCCTATGAAAGAGAAGTAGCAATAGGAGCGGGCAAAAGCAAAGTTTATCTAACGAAAGCCCATCAGAAATTCAGATTTAAATTTTTGAAATGGGGTATTAGCAACGAGTTGACTTTTACAAAAGAGGAACTCAAAGAAGGAGATGTGATTAACTTTGGAGGAAAAGCTACTAAAAAGCAATTAACCTCAGAAGAGAGTTCAATGGAAGCAGCGGGCGTAACTAAACCTTATTCAAAAACAAATTATTCGTATTATGCAACAGGCTTAGTAAAACAAATTGACTATTATCAAGCTGATGCTACAACATCTGTTTTAAGGTTTACATTCAAAACTGTCTATAGCTATGATGATAATGGTTTGTTAACTAAAGTTGAGTATTTTGATGCTTCTAATAAATCATTTGGCACGTCAATATTGACTTATAATACCAATGGCAAAGTTGCTACCATCAAAGAAAAGAAATACGACCAAACGGTAATGGCTAATTTCAAATACAACTTATCTAATGGTGTTGAAAATATAACCGCTGAATATGCTTTTGATAACGGAGCTAACATGAGCTATGCGATAAAGTATAAAAACGGAAACATCGTTGAGGATATCGCCAACGGTAGTACTGGCGGTAGCGAAAGTGGAAAATATGAGTATGATTCAAATATTAACCCTTATGCTCAGATGAACTTATACAGCTTGTTTTTGACGAACCTTTCTAAGAATAATAATATTAAGGAAGATAAAGCTTTCTCAAGAAGCATTCCGTCAAATATTCCTTACAAATTTGAATACAAGTACGATGCCAATGGATATCCTACCGAATTTGAAAAGAGTTTCAAAACATACACAAGCAATAATCATTTGTTCAAAATAAAAACGGTGTATAATTACTAATTGTAATAACGATTTAGGAAGCCTTCGTGATAAACGAGGGCTTCTTTGTTTGTAGCCTATTGAGTATTGAAATCCCTACAAAACTGAATTTAAGCCCCACAGGATACAATCTTAGCGAAAACTCAATGAGCGACTGAAATTTATCAGGCATAATTTGTAACTTCAATTTTCATCAAATACTAAAATCAAATTTTCATCCATATGAAAAAAATTACTTTTATCGTATTAACACTTCTCGGTTTTCAAGTTTCGGCTCAGAAGATTGTTCAGCGCGACCCCATGATTGAACAATTGGTTTCAGAAGTAAACGCTGATAGCCTAAAAGCCCATATTAATAAGTTGGTAAGCTTTGGCACACGCCATACGCTAAGTACTACTACCGAACCTAAAAGGGGGATTGGTGCTGCCAGAAATTGGGTGTTAAGTCGTTTTCAAGAATTTGCCAAACAATCTGAAGGTAGAATGACGGCCAAAATAGATTCATGGGTGTTGAAACCAGACGGAAAACGAGTGGATAAAGACCAAGACATGGGGAATGTAATGGGAATATTAAAAGGAACTGACCCAAATGATGATCGTATTTTCTTAGTTTCTGGGCATATCGATAGTAGAGTAACCAATGTGATGAACCGTGAATCGGATGCACCTGGGGCAAATGATGATGGCTCAGGAACAGCGACAGTGATAGAATTAGCAAGGGTGATGTCTAAAGCTAAATTCTCTGCAACAGTAATTTTTCTGGTAGTAAGTGGTGAAGAACAAGGACTTTTGGGTGCAGATTATCTATCGCAAAAGGCCTTTGATGAAAAATGGAATATTGAAGGCATGATGAACAATGATATTGTGGGCTCGAATAATAGTAGCGATACCAGAATTATTGATAACACACGTGTAAGGATTTTTAGCGAAGGCCTACCTGCTTTTGAGATAGATAAAAAAGCAACAAGCATCCGTAATATGGGGCAAGAAAACGACGGGAAGGCTCGACAGTTGGCTCGTTATGCCAAAGAAATTGGAGAACGTTATGTTGACAATTTAGAAGTAGTAATGGTATATCGTAATGATAGATTTTTGCGTGGAGGAGACCATACTCCATTTGTTAACCGTGGTTTCCCTGCGGTAAGAGTAACGGAGATGAACGAAAATTTTGAACACCAACACCAAGATTTAAGAACGGACAAAGGTATTCAGTATGGAGATTTCCCAGAGTTCATGGATTTTGAATACCTCAGAAAAAACACGGCGATGAACTTGGCTACGCTATCGAATTTAGCGAAAGCACCAGCGATGGTTCAAAACTTGACGATAGATACTAAAAACTTGACCAACTCAACGACGCTGTTTTGGCAGACACCCAAAACAGGCAAAGTAAAAGGGTATTATGTATTGATTCGGGAGACTTATCAGCCTTTCTGGCAAAAGAAAATCTTTACAACTAAAAATGGTATCAATTTGCCTTACTCTAAAGACCATTATTTCTTTGCTGTACAAGCAGTAGGAGAGGATGGAAATGAAAGCTTACCACTTTTGCCGAAAGTAGGCATGTAGACTTTATTGATTAGTCGTCTGATGATTGAAGATGGGCAATTCCTTCCTCAAAATCAGATATTACCTCGAAGTAGCTCGTTTTTGAACTTTTCAGCGCTCCAAAATTATATGGAATAGTTTTTTATAAACTATAGCTATATAAATTAATGGAACTCATGGAAAATCAACAAAAACACGGTACTAAGAAAAAGGAGGTTCTTTCAAAAGTTGAAAAGAATGGAGGAGAAAAGCCCAACAAAGTAATTGTTGAGGAAGAAGAAAAAACATGGGATGGCCCTCTAGGAGAAGCCGTGCGCCATGCTAATTCCGCTCAGATATATGCTGTGCCTAAGGCTATACCCAGAACTGAGACCATCGAAACGGGTAATCAAAAGCCTTTAAGTAATCCTGATGAAGCTAGGCCACAAACACAAAAGCCAACCGTTATTCAACAGCCTGTTGCTAATGATGATGAAGAGCCTAGTTCTGAAGACCTTAAGAAACAAAGTATCAAGCATTCAGAAGATACTAATGTAAGCGACAAGCGTGGCTACAATGAATTAAAGACTAAAAAAGAATGATTAAAATGATTAAGCGTATTAATCATTCTAAATAGATAGTGAGCAATAAAACTATTGCTCACTATTTAATTATTCCATGAAAAAACATTGATTTTTAGGATAATTATTAAACCTTTCAAAGATTCAATGTAATTTCAAGGGATAATTTTAAAATTTATGCCAATCATTAAACACGCTGATTATCAAGCTCCTTTTTGGCTACCGAATGGTCACTCACAGACTATTTTCCCTTCAGTTTTTCGTAAAATTAAAACTGTTAATTATCTGCGTGAAAGAATTATTACTCCCGATAACGATTTCTTGGATTTAGATTGGTCTAAGGCTCATCTGAAAAATGGTATAACAGACAAGGCTAGTAAAAAACTTGTTGTGTTATCGCATGGTTTAGAGGGCGATTCTAACAGACAATACATTACTGGAATGGTACAAATCTTTACAGAAAATGGATTTGATTGCCTAGCATGGAATTTCAGAAGTTGCTCAGGCGAGCTCAATAAAACCACCAGATTTTATCATAGTGGTGCTACCGATGATCTTGATTTAGTAATAAAATGTGCTATTCAGAAAGGCTACGAAGATATTTATTTAATAGGATTTAGTTTAGGAGGGAATCTTACCCTGAAATATTTAGGCGAACAATCAGAAAAACTGTCTTCAAAAATCAAAAAAGCAGTTACATTTTCTGTACCTTTGCACCTCTCAAGCAGTAGTCAGACAATCGGATGGCTTTATACCAGACGATTTAATGATTCCTTGAAAAAGAAAATCTTGGAAAAGGCAAAACTTTTTCCAGATCAAATACAAACTTCTAACATCTCGAAAATCAAAACATTAAAAGATTTCGATGATTGTTACACTTCACAACTACATGGTTTCCAAGACGCAGAAGACTATTACGAGCGTAATAGTTCCTTGTACTTCTTGGACAAAATCCAGATTCCAACATTAATTATTAATGCTCAGAATGACCCTTTTTTATCAAAGGCATGTTTCCCTTTTGAAAAGGCTAATTCTTTAGAACAAGTATTTTTCCAAGCCCCCAAAGACGGTGGGCATTGTGGATTTTATCAAGATAATTACCAAGGAACCTTATGGTCTGAAAAAAGAGCTTTAGAGTGGATAAGTAATAATTAGATTTAAAACAATCAAGATAAACTGCCCAAAATCGGTAGTTAAGGACAATATGATTACCAAAACAGTCGAACAAAAAATAAATTACGTCATTGATTTTGACAGTACCTTCACAAAAGTAGAAGGATTAGATGAATTAGCTGCAATTGCTTTGATTGGTCATAAAGACCAAGATAAAATTGTAGGAGAAATCAAAGCCATTACTGATAAAGGTATGCTTGGAGAAATGGGTTTTGCTGATTCCCTTAAAGCGAGAATAAACCTTTTGCCAGCAAATAGCGACCATGTGGCTACTTTAATTGAATTTTTGAGCGGAAAAATCTCCGAATCATTCCTCAGAAATGAAACTTTTATTCGTGAAAACGCTGCTAATATTTATATTGTCTCTTCAGGATTTAAGGATTTTATCGTTCCAGTAGCTACTCAAATAGGTATTTTAGCAGAGAATGTATATGCTAATACCTTCACTTACGATGCTGATGGAAACATTACAGGTTATGATAGCACCAACCTTTTATCGCAAGATAAAGGCAAAGTAAAGTTGTTAGAAGATTTAAAATTAGAAGGTGAAATTTATGCAATCGGCGATGGTTATACAGACTACGAAATGCGTGAAGCTGGTTTTGCTTCTAAATTTTTCGCTTTTACAGAAAATGTAGAACGCCAGAAAGTGACTGATAAAGCGGATGAAGTGGTAGCATCTTTTGATGAGTTTTTATATATCAATGGTCTTACGCGCTCACAATCTTATCCGAAATCTAAAATCAAAGTACTTTTACTAGAAAACGTACACCCGAAAGCTGTTGAGGCTTTTAAAATTGAAGGTTTTCAAGTAGAATTATTAAAAGGTGCTTTAGATGAAGATGAATTAATCGAGAAAATAAAAGGCGTATCTATTTTGGGCTTACGTTCTAAAACAAACTTGACAAAAAGAGTTTTAGAACACCCTAATGCGAGTCGTTTGATGACAGTTGGTGCTTTTTGTATTGGAACAAACCAAATTAATTTGGACGAATGCGAACGCCGTGGTATTGCAGTATTCAATGCTCCCTACTCAAATACTCGTTCGGTAGTAGAAATGGCTATTGGTGAAATGATTATCCTTACCCGTGATTTGTTGACAAAATCAAACAAAATGCACGAAGGCATTTGGGATAAATCAGCTAAAAACTCTTATGAAATCAGAGGTAAAAAATTAGGGTTAGTAGGTTACGGAAGTATCGGTACTCAGCTTTCTGTTATTGCAGAAGCAATGGGTATGCAAGTATATTTCTACGATGCCGTTGATAAATTGGCTTTAGGAAATGCAAAAAAATGCAAGACTTTAGAAGAGCTTTTAAATATTTCTGATTTTATTTCAATGCATGTGGATGGTCGTAAAACAAATGCGAACATTATAGGCGAGAAGGAATTTGAAATGATGAAAGATAATGTAATTTTCATTAACCTTTCTCGTGGACACGTCGTAGAAATTCCTGCTTTAGTAAATGCGTTAAAATCTGGAAAAGTTTGGGGTGCAGCAGTGGACGTTTTCCCTTATGAACCAAAAACTAACGACGAAGCATTTATCAATGAATTGCGAGGTTTGCCAAGAGTAATCCTAACACCGCACGTCGGAGGCTCGACAGAAGAAGCACAAGCTAATATCGGTGAATTTGTACCAAGTAAGTTATTACAATTTATGAACAACGGAAGTACGTATGGTTCTGTAAACTTCCCAGAGTTGCAATTACCAGCGTTAGAAAATGCACACCGTTTGTTACATATTCACCAGAATGTACCAGGTATTTTGGCGAAAATCAACAATATTTTTGCGAAATACAATGTCAATATACAAGGACAATATCTGAAAACTACTACCGAAATCGGTTATGTAATTACAGATATTTCAAAAGAATATGCCGACGAAATTGTTGAAGAATTAAAAGGAATTGACAACACGATTAAGTTTAGAATGTTGTATTAATTAAGCTATAACGAAAAGGTAGTTTTAAAAGAACTACCTTTTTGTATTCACAAGCTTAGGGCTAATGCCTCCTCATAATTCGGTTTGGTCAAACAAAAGATAATTTCGTATTTTTACAAAGCAAATCACGTAGAAAAGCATCGATGAGAAAAACATACTTTACCCCCGGCCCAGCCGAATTATTCCCTACTGTTGAACAACATTATAAAGATGCCTTTGACCTTCAATTAGGGTCGATTTCACATCGCTCTGCTCAATTTCGTAGTATTTATCAGCATACGGTTGAACAGTTGCGTATTTTGATGAATATTCCTGAATCAAACGGAATCTTCTTTACGGGTTCAGCTACTGAAATTTGGGAAAGAGTTATTCAAAACACGGTTGAACATGAAAGCTTCCATTTAGTAAATGGTTCGTTTTCAAAGAAGTTTTTCGATTTCTCAAAAGAATTAAATAAGTATGCTCATAAGCATGAAAAACCTTTTGGTGAAGGGTTTGATTATTCGGAAATTACTGTTCCAGAATATGCTGAATTAATCTGCACTACTGCTAACGAAACAGCTTCGGGAGTACAAATGCGTCCAGCCGAAATTCATAAGTTGAAGCGTGCTAACAAGGATAAATTTTTGGCGGTAGATATGGTTTCTTCGGCGCCTTATCCTGACCTAGATTTTAATATTATTGATACTGCTCTATTTTCGGTACAGAAATCATTCGGAATGCCCGCTGGTTTGGGCTGTTGGATTGTCAATCCTGCGCTGCTTGAAAAGGCTAACCGTATGAAAACGCATGAAAATCAAATCGGTACTTATCATAGTTTACCTTCTTTATTCAAGAATTTTGAGAAATTTGAAACACCTGAAACGCCTAATGTAATAGCGATTTATGTGTTGGGGAAAGTAGCAGAAGATATGAATAAGATTGGTATCGAAACCATCAGAAAAGAGACTGAGAAGAAAGCTAAGCTATTGTATGGTTTTGCAGAAAAAGCGGAGAACTTAGAAGTTTTCGTTAAAAATCCAGAACATCGCTCACAGACGGTCATCGTAGTAAATGTAAAAGGGAAGTCTGCGGCTGATATTATTAAAGAAGTACAAGCGGAGGCTAATTTTGTGATAGGTGCAGGGTATGGAGATTTCAAAGCTTCTCAATTAAGAATTGCCAATTTTGCGGCAGTGAATATTGGACAAGTAGAAGCCCTCATTGAAGTGATGAAAACTAAAGTATAGCATGATAAAGTCTTTGAATACATTCAAAGACTTTATTCTTTTTATAGACCTCCCTTTTGAGTAAGGCATTTTTATAACATATAAATTTTCAATCAAACCCCAAATACTATTATTCAATGGATTCAGTCGCTCAAACTTATACCTTTCGTTGGGGAATTATCGGTTGTGGAAAAATAGCCGAAAAATTTGCTGACGATTTGGTCGCTTATGTTCCTAATGCTACTTTACATGCTGTAGCTTCGCGTGATTTAGCAAGAGCCAAAGATTTTGGTGCAAAATATAATACTCCTCATGCTTTTGGTAGTTACGAAGAAATGCTAAAAAGCGGTTTGATTGATGTAGTTTATATTGCTACGCCTCATGCACAGCATCATGCCAATACGTTGCTTTGTTTAGAGGCGGGGGTACCTGTTTTATGCGAAAAGGCCTTTGCGATTAATACCCAGATGGTACAAGAAATGATTACTAAATCTCAAGAAAAAAACCTTTTCTTGATGGAGGCTATCTGGACAAGATTTCATCCTGCGATTAATCAGATTGAAGACATTATTAAAGCAGGTACAATAGGCGAAATCAAGCATATTGTAGCCGATTTTGGTTTCTTGGCTAATTATGATGAAACTGCACGCTTGTTCAACCCAGCACTGACAGGGGGGTCTTTATACGATATTGGTATCTATCCTCTGTTTATTAGTAAGTTGTTATTGGGTAAGCCATCGGAAGTAAAAGCAGTAGCTACTTTTGCACCAACTGGTGTAGATATGAATTGCTCAGTTGCCTTAGCTTTCCCGAATGGTGCTACTGCTTCATTGTTTTCTACCTTGGCTGCCAAGACGGATACTACTTGTACGATATATGGCACCAAAGGTAAGATATTTATTTCTGGTCGTTTTCATGAGACATTTGGCTTTACGTTGGAAGTAACTAACGAAGAACCCCAAGTATTCTCGACAGAAAGAAACGGCTGGGGATATAGCTATGAAGCCATTGATGTACAGCGTTGTTTAACAGAAGGAAGAATAGAAAACGACCGACTTCCTTTACAATTTAGTTTAGAATTGATGGAGTTAATGTGCGAAATCAGAAGCCAAATTGGATTAAAATATCCACAGGAGTCTTAATATTGCTATTCATCACATTTATGTAAAAACCTCCATGAAAAATGCTCATTTTCATGGAGGTTTTTTATTGCTACTAAATAAAATTTAACATGGGATTATTAAGAAATATTTTCGGACCCAGCAAAGAAGAAGTCTGGGTACAATTAGAACAAGAAATTAATGCACAGTTTATCAAGAAGAAGAGTTTTCTGATAGATGATTCTAAGGTAGTGCTAGAACACAAAAATTGGACGATAGTATTAGATGTTTTTCATCGTTCAACAGGAAAAAGTTCTACGCCTTATACTAGAATGCGTTGTGCTTATGTCAATAAAGATGATTTTCGTTTCAAGATTTTTAAAGAAGGTTTCTTTAATGATATAGCTAAATACTTTGGTATGCAAGATATTGAGATTGAAGATGAAATCTTTGATAATGTCTTTATATTAAAAAGTAAAAACCCTGAACAAATCAAAGCATTGTTTAAGGATGAAAGTATCAAAAAAGATTTTCTAGCGCTCTCTAATTTATCACTATTTCAAGTTAGTGTTAAAGACGATGAGGGATACTTTGGACAACATTTTCCTGAAGGAGTTGACGAACTTTATTTGGAAGTGATGGGTATTCTTAAGGATATAGAACAACTAAAAATCATGTTTAAGCTCTTTGCTGAAATCATGGATAGGCTTTGTGAAATCGGTTCGGCTTATGAAACTCGCCCTGAAATAGAATTGAAGTAAAGAAAATAAAACAAAACAAAACAAAACAGGGTGCCCAAATGAGCACCCTGTTTTTGTTAATGAGAATTCAAAATTACTGAGGATTTTGTACAACAAGACCATTAGTGTTGTTGATTTCATCCTGAGGAAGTAAGAACTGCCATCTTTTATCTCCTGCCGGAACATCCATTACACCGTTTGTATATGAAACGTTGTGGTTACCGCCATTTCTATTTAAAGCACCGTTAGTTCTTTTTATGTCATAGAAACGGAAACCTTCACCCCAAAGTTCTACACGACGTTGTACCATGATTTCTTCAATTAAATCTGCACCTGTCTTCGTAGATTTTGTGTATTTAGTATCACGGTTTACAGCCAAAGTATATAAAGCATCCGCAGCTCCAGCATTGTTTCCTTGACGAGCTAATGCTTCTGCTTCAATCAAATACATCTCTGCAGCTCTCATGTATGGTACGTCACCGATACTTAAGTTTACGTCAGCCACTCTGAATTTTTTAGGGTGATATTTATAACGTTGGAAAGTTGATGCTGGCAATGGGAAATCAGTAGTGTTAGTTCCTGTCGGATCCCAAAGTTTCTTTCTTACGTCTGTTGCTGAAATTTTATCATACAATACAGAATACATCACTTTTGGTGTTGATCTGATTGCAGTTGAGCTATAGTTGTTAGACATATAAGCAAAGAACGAATAGAAATAATTCGTTTGATCAGCTACAATTCTTGATGCCCACATCCATTCACCATTTGAATAGTTGTTGAAACCACCTAAATAATCTGTGTTCGACATTAAAGGATAAGCTGTTCTTGCTTCTTTCGCTAATTGAGCAGCCGTTGCATAGTCTTGTTGTGTTAAAGCAATACGTGCTTTAATACCTTTTGCTATGTTAATATCAAAGTGAGATTTATCTAAACGAGTATAACCTGTAAACAAAGAGATAGCTTCTGTGATATCCTTGTTTATTTGAGTATATACTTCCGCTACAGTGCTACGTGGTGTTGCAGTAGTACCAGGAATAAGTACTAAAGGTACACCTAGACCGCTGTTAGCAGCACCTGCTACGAATCTTTCACCAAACAATTGAATCATTTGGAAATACGCCCATGCTCTGTATGTCAATGCTTCTGCTTTGATAGCTTTTTTGTCAGCGTCAGTACCCGAAGCTTTGTCAACATTCGCAATAATCATATTGGCATTACCAATAATCATATAATAGAATGTATAGTTATAGTAAGAAATAGAACTTGTTGCTGTTCTATGACTAATCCACTGATATTCAGATCTCAACCAAGTATTAGAAACGTTTGGAAATACAACGTCTTCTCCTAGGATGTCAATGTATAACATATTACCTGATTGACCACCCTGTGCTTGTACAGAGAAAATCTGTGAATACATTAATCTATGAATACCATTCAAGGCAGCCCAAGCATTTTTAGTTGTACTAAAAGCATCTACTGTGGCAACTTGGTCTGTAGGGGCTGTTTCAAGATAATTATCTTCACAAGCGGAGAAGGACATCAATGCGATTAATCCTAGTACTCCATTTTTTATAATGTTTTTCATCTTTATTTTTTTAAATCAGTACCTAATTAAAATTTGATTTTTGCTCCTATAGACATTACACGGTTAAAGTTGTAAGTGTTGTCTACTGTTCCGTTGAAAGAACCAGAAACGTTCATACCTTTTCTAGCTGAGAAAAGTGCTAAGTTTTCGCCAGCAAAATAAATACTAGCTTCTTTTGCACCAATTGCAGCCAATACAGAAGTAGGCAATTTGTAGTTTAGGGTAACATTATTTAATTGTAAGTAAGATGCATCTGTTAAATATCTTGTGCTTGTACCAGTCAAGTTAGTGATGTTTCCGTTATCAAAACGAGGAACTGAAGTATCGTCCCCTGATTTTTGCCAACGATTTAAAGCATCTACGTGCATTGCTGTTCCGTAAGAACCACCGTGCATTAACGATTGATAAGCACTGTCATATACTTTACCACCTACTTGGAAAGTGAATTGTACACCTAACGAGAAGTTTTTGTAAGATAGGTTATGTGACATCGAACCATAGAAATCAGGAATTGAAGAATATCCTGTATAACGTAAATTAGCTTCTGAAAGTACTGTAGTAACAGTATCAGCACCAATTACTTTTCCGTTGGTTGTTAAGATATTTGTTTTGTAAAGAGAAGACCCTGTTTCTTTATCTACACCATAGAATTGACGCATGTAGAAGTCATAAATAGAGTGACCAACACTATATGCTTTAGAACCTGAAATAATCAACGCTTGGTTGTCTGGCATTTTAGTAATTTTGTTTGTGAAAGTAGTTAAGTTCAATGTTGTTGAATAACTAAAATCTCCCTTCTTATAAATATCACCATTCAATTGAAGTTCAAAACCTCTGTTGTAAAGATTACCAATGTTTTGGTTAACTGTAAATCCACCAGATGTTGTACCACCATTTGATAACGCTAAAGGCACACTGAAAATCAAGCCTGAAGTTTCACGGTTGAAGTATTCAGCACTACCTGATAATTTACCTTTGAACAAGCTGAAATCAGCACCAAGGTCAAAATTGTTTGAAGTTTCCCAAGTAAGGCTATTATTAGCAATTGAACCTTGGATAAAACCTGGCTCAGCATTGTTGTTTCTACCTAAGTTATATAACGCTTGGTAAGGATAGTACCCTAAACCTCCGTCGTTACCAACGATACCATAAGAAGCTCTAACTTTCAATTGATTAACCCATGATACATCGAAGAAATCTTCTTTTTCAATGTTATAAGCACCACCTAATGACCAGAAGTTAGCCCATCTTACATCTTTAGCAAAACGAGAGTTACCATCTCTTCTTAAAGAAGCATTTAAGATATATTTACCGTCGAAATCATAGTTAAAACGAGTAAAGAAACTTTCGATACCATAGTTGTCTTCATAAGAACTTACACCAAGTACTGTTGCAAAGTTCGCAAGTTCTGTAATACCGTCAACGATAATACCTGATCTACCACCATATAAATAGTTATATTTATAAGAATAGTTTTCATGACCACCCAATACGTTTACGTGGTGTTTACCAAATGTTTTGTCGAATTCTAACAACTGGTTCCAAGTAGAGCTAGTTGTACGATAAAGATAATGACTTGCACGACCAGCTGGAGCACCGTCACCAACGATAGGGTTATCATACGTACGGTAGTGAGTATCTTGTAAGTCAAAGCTTAAGTTAGTAGTTGCTTTTAAGCTTGGTAAAATTGTAAGCGTTGCAAAAGTTCTTGCACCAATCGTTCCACGAATTTGGTTACGGTTGTTCAATTCATTTTCCCAGATAGCATGACGACCACTTGAGAAAGGTCTTACATCACCCATGTCATAGATTCTGTTTCCACTACCATCTAATGTATATGAACCATCAGCACCATGTTTGTAAACAGGATAGATAGGAGCAATAAAACGTGAATAATAGAATGGGTTAACAAAACCTGTTCCACCGTCTGCCGCTGCATCAAGGTTTGAACGGCTATAGCTACCATTCAAGTTTAAGCCAGTTTTAAGCCATTTTGTAGCTTCTGTATTTACACTTACACGACCTGTAATTCTTTCGAAATCTGATTTCAATAAATAACCTTCTTCTTTGGTATAACCTAACGATACAAAGTAGTCAGACTTAGCAGTTCCTCCATCATAGTTGATGTTATAGTTACGTCTGCTTTTTCCTCCTTGTTGAATAGCCTTAGCCCAGTCTAAATCTTCTGGATATAATAATTGTGCATTAGGGTTTAATACACCATTTACATCAACAATTTGATTTTTAGCAACATTGAATGGGTTATAAGCAAGCAAATCAGCAATACCTGAATATGTTCTACCACCGTAAGTAGTAGTCAAACCTGAAGCAATACTGCTTGCATCAGCTACTGGAACTTTAGCAGAACCATACACTAATGTGTTGCGATATACTTCCCACATCAAAGGATAATATTGTTGTGTACTTACTGTTTCATATTCTGGCAAACCTCTTGAGATAATACCTGCAGAAACGTTTGCGCTAAAGTTACTACGACCTACTTTACCTTTTTTAGTAGTAATCATGATTACCCCGTTTGAACCTCTTGAACCATAAATAGCAGTTGTAGAGGCATCTTTTAATACAGACATTGTTTCAATGTCATCAGGGTTTAACGTTGCTGTTGAAGCATCGAAAGGAACACCATCAACTACGTAAAGTGCAGAGTTAGATGCAGAAATAGAACCAAAACCTCTTACACGAATAGTAGGAGCTGAACCTGGAGCACCACTACCTAAAGTAGTTTGAACACCTGGAGCCACACCAATCAATGCATTCAGCGCATTAGAAACTGGTCTTTTTTCAATGTCGCTCGATTTGATTTGAGCTGAAGAACCAACGTGCATAGTTTTGTTAACAGTACCATAACCTACTACTAAAACTTCGTTTAGTAATGCAGCGTCAGACTCTAAGCTAACATTGATAACACTTCTGCCCTCAATAGCAACTTCTGTTTTTACAAAACCTACCGAACTGATTAGAAGTTTGGCTGAACCGCCTGGAACAGCAATGGTAAACTTACCTTCTTTGTCGGTAACTGTACCTTTTGTAGTTCCTTTTACTAAAATGCTTACGCCCGGGAGAAAAGACCCGTCCTCTTTAGAGGTTACAACTCCTTTGACTCTAATTTCTTGGCTAAATGCATAGCCACTAGTCAACATGAAGATGAACAATACGATAAAACTTCGTAAAGACTTACTCATAGTTTGTCTGTGTTTTAGTTGTTGATAAATTATTTTGATAAAACAAAGGACAAACTTATTAATAAATTATTATAAAATGCAAGTAAAAATATGACAAAAGACAGAAATAAGGGTTGAAATTTCATTTTTTCTTAAAAAAGACATAATGATGGTCTTTTTTAACCCACATTTTCCTAAATAATAAACATTTCTAAATTTCAAGGGTATTTTTAATCGAGTGTTCAGATGCTTTACAAAAATTATCAAAAAGTGCACACATATTAGTAGGTTGCGTAGGATTATTTGATGAGGTTTTTATAACGTATTGAATATACGTAAAACTAGAAATGACATCATTTAGCAATTTTAGACCTTTATTTTTTGTGAAATTTTATAAATATCAAAAGCTACTTTTTGCAAATCTATAAATTGCTCAGCAATCAAAAGGGTATCGTCATCTTCTTTAAAATGGTGTTTCAAAGGCAAAATTTTCATGTCAGTATTGATAATATTTTCTTCATTGATTAATATCATCATTGACTCATGCAGCAATTTCTCAGAATTCGAGGCAATTTCTTCAAGTCTTTCCATTGCAGGGATATGTCCAGTATGTTCCATTACATATAACGCTAATGTAGCCACATAAGAAGACATCAAATGATTTAACACAGTAAATTTATGCACTTCTTTGATACTCAGTTGTTTACTTTTAGGTTCTGAGAACATTCTTTGGAAGGCAGATGCTAAATTTGCACTACGAACGTATACTTCCTTACGAATAATTTTATAAGGAATTTTATCATATCGTTGTCCGAAATAATACGTAGTTACCTGATGATAATAAGCCAAATTGACTTCAATCATTTCTACTAAAACCGTTTTGAGTTTCTGATGTTCCCAGCTTGGTAAGAACACATGGCTAGCCACATAAGCGATGCTTCCGCCAATGATGGTATCATAGACTCTTTCAATGAAAATTGCTCTACTCCCCATACCTAAGAAATCGTATAGAATTAGGATAAACGGAGTCATGAATAATACGCTGACTACATAGTTTTTACGTTGAAAGCTGTATGCACCCAACATACAAATTAATAAGATAGCAAAAAGTGCGGAGCCATCTTCTACCCAAGCAAGGATGCTCATGCCTATAATGGCACCGATAATCGTACCAATCAAACGGTGATAATTACGTTCTTTCGTTAGGCTAAAGGCTGGTTTCATGATGACCATGATTGTCAGCAAAATCCAGTTGCTATGCAGAAAATTATAGGATTGGGCAATGATAAAGCCAATCAGCATTACTACGGCTACCCTAATAGCATGGCGAAAAATCTCTGATTTTAGCGCGAGATTCTCTCTAAATAAACTAAAATCATATTCTTCATGAGAGATAAAATAAGCTGATTGTGTCTGACTTTTTGTGAGTTTTCTCGCTTTTCTATCTTTAAAATGTCCGTTTATTTTCTTGATTCTATGATAAATATTTTCCACATTTACTTCAATATTCTTTAAAGCCTGTACGCCAGTTTCTTTAAATTGACTGCCATATTCTCCTCTTTCTAGGGCTTCAATTTCCAATTTTAAATCCCTGATTTCACGCGGTAAGCGGAGGGAAATTTGTGGTTTTGCATCAGCTTTTAGGGCATATCCTACCTCCTCTAATTGGTCAGACATGTGTAATAACACTACCTCAAATTGCTTTAAAATGCCTATTTCATCAAATTGTTTATGAAGGGTTTGATAGCTATAAAAGGTTGACATAATTTGTTCGAACAAATCCATTACATCCACAAAAACGATTACTAAAAACCGCCCTTGTTGAGTAGACTCGCGAACAATTTCTCGGCTTTTAAAAAGCAAATCACGCACAGCATTTTGCTTTTCGTTTACTAATACTTGGCATTCTAGTAGTTTTTTGTAGTTCTCATCATAATCCATTCCTTCTTTATAAAAACCTGCTTTGATTCTCATAAAATGAGCGACTTCAATTACACAATCGCCTAATGACTGTTGGGCTAGTCGATAGGGCATAATTTTGTACAAAGAAATACTAAGAGCAGAATACCACAAACCACCACCTGCAATATAAGCTGTGTAGAGTAGGATATCCGTAATAGAACGAATATCACCAATACCCAAAGTCATGACCAACAATGCTGCGGTACCAATGGATGCAATACGGTTTCCATATACGTACAACATGGAAAATAGAAAGCTAAAGCTTAGAATAATAAAGCCTAGCACATACACAGAAATATTGGCAAAGCCAGTGAGCAAAGAGACAATAGAAACGACGAGCGTAGTAACTAACATCGCATTGCGACGATGCGTAATAGGGCCGGGGGTATCGGCAATACTGGCACATAAAGCACCCAAGGAAACAGTAATGCCTATTTGTAATAAACCAAACTGAGATAAAATTAAGCTAGGAACCAGTGCACCAAAAGTAATCCTGAGCCCGTCACCGAAGTAGGAACTCAAGACAAAATTCTTGATTTCATTGGTTGTTTGTTGTGTTTTTGAGGTCATGTCTTGTTACTTATTAAGTGATTTAGCGAGTAGTAGCTTTTTAGTAAAAGAGTCGATTAAACAATCCTACAGCTGTTATCCTTCGTTTTATGCTACAATCCTAAAGTCTCAAAATCAGTTTTTGTAAAAATAGATAAAATATTCAAGAATCTATCACTAAGATTGATACTTGCATTTTGATTATGACATACATTTGATATATTGCTTTAAAAATACTAACCTCGCTTCCCAAAGACTATGAATAAGAAATCTATCATACTCATTTGTTTCATTGTTTTTAAGTTTATCCTTCAATATAATTTAATCCATCCTATTTATGATTTACACCGAGATGAATACCTGCATCTCGACCAAGCACATCATTTAGCGTGGGGATATTTATCGGTTCCACCCGTTACTTCGTGGTTTTCGTTTATCATTTTGCAATTGGGCAATGGTATATTTTGGGTGAAATTTTTTCCTGCACTTTTTGGTGTATTGACCATGGTGGTGGTCTGGAAAGCGATTGAAGCATTAAATGGAGGTATTTTCGCCTTGATTTTAGGGGCTTGTGCTGTTACTTTTTCTGTCATCTTACGAATAAATACCCTTTATCAACCCAATTCCTTAGATATTCTTTGTTGGACTTTCCTATATTTTTCGCTGTTAAAATACTTCAGTACTTCTCAAAACAAATGGTTGTGGATAGCGGCTGTTACTTTTGCTTTTGGCTTTTTGAATAAGTATAATATTGTATTTTTATTAATAGGCTTTATTCCTGCTTTAGTATTGAGCGCCCATCGGAAAGTATTTAAAAACCCACATTTATACATTGCCATATTCATTGCGTTTTTGCTCATACTTCCTAATTTAATTTGGCAGGTAAATAACAATTACCCTGTTTTTCATCATCTGGCTTTGCTTAAAAAATATCAATTAGTCAATGTCAGTAGAGTGGGTTTCCTCAAAGAACAACTATTCTTTTTTACAGCTTCGCTCTTTGTGTTAATAGCCGCACTCATTTCTTTTTTTAGGTACAAGCCCTTTAAAGAATACCGAATGTTCTTTTGGGCATTTGTGTTTAGCTTATCAACCTTTGTGTATTTACAAGCGAAAGACTATTATGCCATTGGTTTATACCCAATTTTATTGGCTTTTGGCTCGGTATATTTAGAAAATGTATTGAATGAAGGCTGGAAAATATACCTTCGTCCAATAACGATTTTGATTATTTTGCTACTGTTTATACCGATGTACAGAATTGCATTTCCCAATGTTACACCCACTGAAATACAAGGAAAACTGGCTAGTTATAAAAAGTTTGGCATGTTAAGATGGGAAGATGGTAAAGACCATACGATGCCACAAGATTTTGCAGATATGTTAAGCTGGAAAGAACTAGCCCAAAAAGTAGATAGTGTATATGCAGGCATCGCAGACAAAGAACATACATTGGTAATTTGTGATAATTATGGACAAGCAGGGGCTATCAATTACTATTCAAAATTCCCAGCTATTGGTGCTGTTACTGTTAATGCTGATTACATCAATTGGTATCCGCCTTTGGATAAAGTTGAGATTAAAAACATCATCTTGATACAATTTTCCGACGATGATGATAAAAATCGTGAAAAAGAAAAACCGCTTTTTCAATCAGTAGCATTAACGGGCAAACTAGAAAACCCCTTTGCCCGCGAATACGGAACAAGTATCTATCTGTTAAAAGATGCCAAAGTACCAATCAATCATTTTCTGATTGAAGATATCAAAGAGGAAATGAAAGATTGGAATGATTAACGAAGGACTGACAATGTAACATCAATAATATCTTGATAAACAGCCTTATTAGCCCCCGACTTTGCGGCAACTCTGATGCCTGAAATGGTATTGAACAAAAAACGAGCTAAGGCTCTTGCATCATTTTGGTTGGTAATTTCACCTAACTCTTGTCCTTTTTTTACAAGATGATAGAAAGCCTTCTCTATATCTTGCATATTGTCTTTGACTATTTTATGAATCTCTGGGTCGTGCGGTGCTAATTCAATGGTGCTATTTGTCATAAAACAGCCTTTGCTACAAATGGTATTAAGGCTATCATTCGTAAGCATTTCAAAAAGCTGTTGGATGGTTTGCAAAGGATGTTCCGAATCCTTTGCCATTGTTATCAAAGCACCTGCGGCTTGTTTTCTATATTGTTCTAAGGCAGCAATATACAATTGATGTTTATCCCCAAAAGTATCATATATGCTCGAACGACTCAAGCCCAAAGAATCTACAACATCCTGCATAGAAGCACCATTATAGCCCTTAAACCAAAACAAATCTATTGCTTTGTCTAAGATTTCTATTTCATTAAATTCCTTTGTCCTTGCCATGATCTTTATCGATTTAAAATAATACGAATAGCTTTGCTGAATATTTTCAAGCAAAGCTATTTAAATGGAACGAACATTCCAAATTTAGACAAAAAATTAGATTACTACTGGGTTTACCAATAAGCCACCATCAACAACAAGTTCAGTACCAGTAATAAATGAAGAGTCGGAAGAAGCTAAGAAGACCACAGCTTTACCAATTTCGCTTGATTGTCCGAAACGATTCAATAAGATTTTTTTGCCTAGTATTTCGCCAAAACCAGCTACTTCTTCATGTCCTAAACCTAATTTTCCATAAAGTGGTGTTTCAACAGGACCAGGAGAGATAGCATTTACACGTATTTTTCTTGGCGCTAATTCAGTCGCAAATACTCTATTGAATGCCAAGATAGTAGCTTTACTACCTGCATACACACTAGAATTAGGCATACCGACATGGGCATTGATAGAAGTATTGAATACAATAGAAGCACCGTCGTTTAAAATAGGTAAGAATTTTTGTAGCGTAAAGAAAACGCCTTTCACGTTAACATCCATGATGGTATCATAATGTTCTTCAGAGGCAGATTCTAAAGGAGCGAAAGCTGCAATACCAGCATTCAAGAAGATAATATCCACTTTACCATAAGTTGCTTTTACTTCTTCCACCAATTTATCAATCGATTTCAAATCTGCTTGGTCAGCCACGATTGCCTTCGCATTAAGCTCAGTAGCGGCGGTTTCAAGGGTTGTTTTATTTCTACCTGTAATAATTACTGTAGCACCTTCTACACTTAATTCTTGAGCTGCTGCATATCCGATTCCGCTGTTACCTCCAGTAACGATGGCGATTTTATTTGATAATTTGTTCATTTTTTTTGTTGCTTTAAATTCCAGATTTCTTATTTGGAATGTTTGTTCCGTAAAGGTAATATATTTGGAACGAACATTCCAAATAGAATGAGAAAAAAATGAAAAATATTTTTCCACCTTTTTCCCTAACTTGAAAAATGCTTATTCCTGCACGGTAAGAGCCATTAAGCCAATGATAACATCATTACAAAGAGAGATTACTTGAATAGATTTAATCGTTTTTGGTAGAATGGGAAATTGATAAATGTTAGCTGCTCCACCTTCAATGGCCATATTACTAAAACCTTTGATACTGGTATGTTTTGCATTTTCTTTGATGAAGTTACCCGTTTTCAATAACAAACGAGTTGGACGCTCAGTTTTTGAATATTGAAAAGCCTTACCATCATAAAAATAGTCTTGTTCAATGGGCCACCAATTGTTTGGGTTGTGTAATTCAAAAGAAGTTTGTTCTCCGCTTTCATAGTCAATAACTATCTTGCCATTTGCCATTTGGCTTTGCATAGGATTGGTAGTACCAGCCATTAATAAATGCACAGCATGACCCTGTATTTTTTGTTTAGGACGTATATGCAGTGTATCGGGAAAATTATCCCATTTACTAGCAAAAGCAATATTCACCTGATTGGTATCAGAGGGTGTAGCAAATGGAATTTGCTGATAATGAATGAATCCATTTTGTTGCTTTGCTTTTTGACGAAGACCTGAGTCATCAATAATAGCTTCCACCAAAGGGTAACACCAATTACCAATACCTTGAACAGGCAATTGCAACGTAGCACTTTGTGGGCGAGGAGACAGGTACTTATTTTTAAAAATACGAGTCACTTTATCGTTGAAAAAGCTACTTAAATCTATTGAATGATATACATTACTTTTTACGGTTTCTTCGTGGTTTAAAATAGCCTGTTCTATGTTGGGTATTGCACGTTTTAAGACATTGTTAACGGCCTTATTTTCTTCAAATAATATTTTTACTAAAAATGATTTACCTTTTAAGGTCTTTATTTCAAGGATTGGCTCATTATTGCCGTTTTGTGTCCAAGCATATTTTGCAGGTTTACCATTAAGTACTACAGATTTTACTTTTTGAAACTCCGTTGAAATCCTTAAAGTTAATTCAGATGATTTATTCCAAAAGGTTTTAATGTCATATTCGTATAGTTTAGCGTTTTTCTTGAAGTTAAATTCAATGTCAGCCGTTTTTAGCTTGGCATAAGCCCACTCGTTCGGAAGACCCGGTTCAATCAATAATTTGCTTTCTAATAACTGCGGTCTAATGCCGAACAAACCTTCAACTAAGCTTCTGCCAGCCATGCCGATGCCGTCGGCAAAGTCTCTATACAGTTCGCCCCTGATGGCATCCAGACTGGATAATTGTTCAAAACCACCAGGTGAAGCAGAAGTATAAAGACTTTCGATGAGTGTATTTCGCCAAATTTCATAGGCTAAGTTTTTATTACCTGCCTGCCAACAAGCTAATGAAGTATGGAGGTTTTCACCCAAAGCCACATTGTTGATACTCCAAGTATAGGGTTGCCAATTGGTAGTACTCAGCTGATAAAAATCTTGCTTAAGTTCTGGGATGCGAAAGTGGATATGAGGAATGTTTTTTTCAACATATTTTGTCATCTGATATTGTTGTTTCGGCGAAGCGGCGTGAGCATCAATAGCATGGTAAATCGTCCAAAGTCCCGCAGAAGGGTGGACTATTTGTAAGCCCAAAGCATCTTTGTATTCAGCAAAACAGCCTGTTTCATCCAACCAAAGTTTTTCTTGTAGCGCTTTATAAATCTTATCAGCTTCATCTTGATAAGGCTTTGCATTTTCACCCAACAATTTAGCTAATAAAGCTGCTGAACGAAATGCTCGGTAATTGTAAGCTGTAGAGTGAGTAACGCCACCACCACTGTATTGCAAAGCGTCGCTTGCCCAAATACAGCAATAAGCATCAAAAAGTCCGTCATCATCAGCATCAAAATTATGTTTTTCCCAAGTGAGGTGTTTTTTGATAACTGGCCACATTTCACGGAGATAAGTAGTATCACCAGTCCAATTGAAATGATTTAAAAGTTGGTCGATATACACCAAATTCATATCGTAATGGTGTGCTCGAATATCGCCATTCGGGTTTCTACAAATGTATCCTTCTGTAAAAATACCTTTCCCAACTTTCTCGACTTGGCGAGCTAAATGCATGGCAGAATCAGGAGAAGAATCTACTAAAGGAAAAGCTTCACCCACTTGTGATTTGGCATAAGCTGAAAAGTGCGTTTTGGCCCTGTCATGTTGCCCAAGCACATCAGCGATATAAGGACCACGCCAAGCAGGCAAACGCATACGCCAAGCCACAGCACCGTGCATATAAGTAGGACTATCCCAAATGGCATCAGCGGCCAAACTAAGGGCTTGTCCCATAGGATTTAGCAACGTATCTGGCGTTTGGATTTGTATAGTATTAACAATTTTTTGGCGAAGCGTTTCATTCTGTTTTGCAAACGAAGGAATTGCTGAATAGTCAAAAGCTACATTTCCTTTTTGAATATAGAGATATTGTTCTGTCTCCTTCAAATCACCAATAGCCACCAAACATGGATTTGAAACTTTATTAGCATAAGTATTGACTTCAAAAGGAGATTTTTGAGCGATTGCATCTGTGATAGATAAAGTATAATTTTCAGGAAATAGTCCCGCTACTACTTGGGTAGAATCTTTCGGTAAATATTGTATGTTAAAAGAGTTTTTAGCTATGTTGATTTTATTGTTAGTACAGTTTTCTGCTTTTAAATAAAAACTACTCTCTGGGTCTGCTCCAATATCACCATCTCTTGAAAACTTTTTCCCCGTAATTCCTCCAAACAAAACAGTCAGTTGTGTATCCTTGGGTTTGTTCCCTTCAATATGATAAGCTACCAACATGGCTTCTTGCGTATAAGTAGCTGTTACTTTTAATACCAAAGTAGCATCACCCAATAATTCATCTTGAATTTTGTAGTGCATCGCTCCATCCTGATACACCGTCTGTATTTTTTGAGCTTCCGAGAGCCACTTACTTTTTGTACCATTCAACAAGCCAATTTTGC
This sequence comes from Arcicella sp. GW821-FHT09D11, assembly GCF_059416265.1. NCBI lineage: Bacteria > Pseudomonadati > Bacteroidota > Cytophagia > Cytophagales > Flectobacillaceae > Arcicella > Arcicella sp. GW821-FHT09D11. Next base: position 867,344 of record NZ_JBWKOV010000002.1, read on the forward strand.
AGTTTCCGCCCATGCCGGGTAAGTACAGCGCAAACTCTGGAAAATCGCCAGCTTCAACCCTAAAAGCTGAATTGCCACCATATAAAGCTCGGTTGAATTTCTGTTTGGGATTTACACAAACAAAACCATTTCCATTGAAAGGTTTATAATGAAGATTTTTAATGACTGCATTTGTTTGTGCAACTATTTTAAGGGAGATTACTAAGAAGAAAACTAAGAATAATCCTTTTTTCATGAGTTACTAGTATTAAGAGGAGTTGTTGACTTAAGTTATAAAACTAAAGTCGGTATTTATTTACTCAATATTCCAAATATTTGGGCAATTGACCCTCTTGTTCACTCATGTCTTTTTTCGTGGTCTGTGGCACATAGAACACAGTGGGAGAGGTGTTCTGTGTGCCACAGACCACGGAGTTAGTAGAGGTAGTATTTATTGGAAACCCTTGCGGTTACCGTTTGAGTTTATGCTCTATCTAAAGTTAATTCCTTGCTGTCCTGTTTTCTGTGATAATGATTATCTTTATTGAGTTATTTTTTGACTTTCTCCAACAGTTTTCAGTATATTCACAGTTACTTTCTTATTTTTCTACTGTTACTACTTCCTGTTTTCTTTCGTCTTTACGAAACAAAGAATAATTAATATAAAGTTAAATTTCCTTAACGGCCCAAGACTGTGGCTTGAATTATATCTACCCGACTTTTTTTAATGTAATGTCCAATGCACATGAATTCAGACCCATATAGAACAAAATAACTATCAGATCAAGAACATTTATAATTATGTCAAACGAGCATTCACAACTTTATCTTAGTGCCAAAAAAGTATGGAATACAGTGGTAAAAGAAGAGCCTGGATACCCACTCGAATTAAAATTGAAGTTAGAGTTACACAAGCAACTCCTTAATCTCTTTCAGCCAGGAACTTATTACTATTATGTGTTTAATATTTTTCAAGCAGACTTTGATTTTGTGAGTCCAGGCGTTACCAATGTGCTGGGTTATATGCCCGAAGAAATGGATATTCACTTTTTCTTAGACATAATACATCCCGACGACAAACCTTACTTTTTACAATTTGAGCAACGAATTACAGAGTTTTTCAAGGATTTGCCGTTTGAGAAAATATCAAAATATAAAATGCAGTACGACCTTAGGATGCGTACTAAAGACAATCGCTATGTACGACTGCTACACCAAGCGGTGCAAATAGATTTTGACGAGAAGAACTATTATCGTACGTTGGATGTAGACACCGATATTTCGCACATAAAACAAGACGGCGTTCCTTCGTTTTCCATCATAGGACTTGACGGTGAACCATCATATTATAATATTACCGAAACGAATACCCTTACGCTATCTGATATCCCGTTTACACCAAGAGAAAGAGAAATTTTAAAAATGATTGTAGAAAATAAAAGCAGTAAGGAAATAGCCGATAGGCTTTTTATAAGCTCGCATACCGTAAGTACACATCGCAAAAACCTACTAAAAAAAGCTAATTGCAAAACACCTGTGGAATTAGTAGGCAAAGCGTTGCAGGAAGGGTGGATATGATTTATTCGTTTTCGGCAACTGCAAGGGTTGCCGCTTTTTCCGTGGTCTGTGGCACACAGAACACATTCGTACAAGTGTTCTGTGTGCCACAGACCACGGAGGAGAGAGGTGAACCACGGAGGTAACCGTTATGTTTTACTCTTCATAGTTGTCTTTTATTGCAACAGTAACAAGTTTATTAAATTCTTCTAATCTTTTCAACTGTGTTGTATCACAATTAGAACAATTCTTAATCATAGAACTTATCCAACGTTTTGCTTTCTTATCTGTAGCATATGTGAAGTATAACTCATAGCCAGTATGATAAGCCCATGACTTAAATTGTTCGTTAGTAATCGACTTTGACTTCTCAGCAAATTCCTTTGGATATTTTTCTATGTAAGTCATTGCGTATTGTCCTATTGCTTCTCCTAAAGCACCATCAGATTTGTCTAGTATTTTCAAAAAGACTGGGAAATAATAATTTCTTGTATTTGCATTTTTTGAGGAAAGACTGTCCATGCAATTAAAAGTTATTTTGTTATCTGAGGGAATTATGCTGTCGTTAAGTATCAATTGTCCGACTTGTCGTAAGGGGAGATGTGATAAATAGTAATAGTGATATGGGTCTGTTAAGGTATCTTGATGTAATTTAGGAGCTTGTTGGCTAAGTTTTTCTTGAGTTGTATCAATTAGAATATTTTCATTTTTATTGGTTGTTGAACAACTAGAGATAGAAAATAAACTGAAGAACATTAAAATAAACTGAATTTTCATAACTGTTTTGTGTCAATTGCTGTAATCTTCTTTGTGTGTCACAGACAGTGGGGCATAATTTTCCCTTATCAGAATTCTAAAATAAATGAAAGTTATGGTGCAAAATAGTATAAATGGTAACTAATAACGATGCGCCAACACCAAATAATAATATGAAGCTAATTACCCAAAGAATTAAAATTATACCAGCTTGAGTATAAGAATCTTCATATTCATCAGCCAATACTTTTCTAACCTTTTGAAAGTCTCTATAGCGAATAAAAAGAAAAGCTCTGCCTAAAAGTGAAAACATTATGTCAGAAATTATAGATGTCATGGTTAAAATATTTCATTTATAGTTGTAGTAAGCTGAACATAATTTTCTGTGTTCTGTATGGCTTTGCAGTCGGAGACTGCAATTTTATTTATCGTTCTAAGTCTAAAAAAGACTTAGAACAGCGAGGGGTTACTTTATTATTGTATTAAATTTTCCTGTACCGTTATATTTCCCCTCTCCAATAAAATATGGAGCCTTAGAACAATTTAAACAATTATCTTCTTCCATTTTATGAATAAGAGTTAAAATTCTGTCTTCTTCATGACTGTATGTTTCTCTAATGTCATCAATATCAAAGAAAAAAAAACTTGGTTTATAATTTCTATTTATTCCAAATGTTTCTTGATAAAAAACTTGTATAAAACGAGTGTACTTCTTAATCTCATTTTGTCTTGATAATAGAGTCTTACTATTATAATCTACTATATATTTTATCAAAGTATCGCGACTTTCTGGAGGGTTATCAACTACATAATATTCAGTATATCTGAGATAATCTTTATCTTTAATCTCTACTGTTAATTTGTAAATTTCACATTTTTGTTGACACCCAACAAAAATGAACAATCCCAAAAAAATAAATATTTTATTTTTCATATATCTCTCTCGCTTGGCGTAGTGTTGTTTCACTACGTCAGAGTGTCAGGCGTTCTTAGAACGCAACGTCTAGTGGTATGCAGGGTACACAACTTGAAAAAATTATCAAATGCGTTGCATTTTTGCAATGTAACATTGCAATACACTCTGACGTAGTGAAACACTACGCCAAGTGAGGGTAACGCTTAGCATAATTCATCATATTTAACTTTATTTCTTGTCCATTTACCACCTACCATTTCTCGTTGAGCCTCTTCTCCATATTCAAGGTCAAAAATTTCATTTAAGGTGTTGTCATGTAAAACCAATTCTTCTAAAGCAACAATTTTTATATCCTCTGGTAGTTGGTCACCTGTTAAAAATTGCCAATCTCCATCACTATCGTGAACCACATGTAAAATCGGTTTTTGTTCATCAAGCCATTGTTTTGTTGTAAAAGTCGAAAGGTTTTTCTCTTCTCTAAATTTAAAATCAGCATTTCTGTCGAGTAAAGGTTGTTTATAAATAAATTCTTCTTCAAAGTCTGCTTCCCACGGAAATTTGTCATTGCGGTCTGTCCAAATAAGGTGCAAAGCTTCAAATTTTTTGCCGTAATAATAATTTGAAGCTACTCCAAAATAGCCGTCTATGTTTCTTTGGTCAACGTTTAAAAATGTCGCTTTATTACTCTCAAATATTTCAGTGTAAATTTTTCCTATCTCTATAATTTCCCCATTTTTTATTATTTCAGCAACATCATTAATTATTTCATGTCCAAGGTCATTTGGCAGTCCAAAACAAATTATCTCTGGGTGATTGTAAGTCTGTGACAAACCAATACTATAAGCAAAAGAAGGAGAATAACTTGTTGAACTCACCATAATAACTTGCAGACCAAATTTGTCAATATTTAATTTGGTCTGTTCAACTAAGTCGTCTTTATTGATGCCGTTATGTTCTTTGTCTGTTGTCATTTGGTTATTTTGTACTACTCTCGCTTGGCGCAGTGTTGTTTCACTACGTCAGAGTGTCAGGTGTTCTTAGAACACAACGTCTAGTAGTATGCAGGGTACACAACTTGAAAAAAACATAAAATGCGTTGCATTTTTGCAATGTAACATTGCAACACGCTCTGACGTAATGAAACACTACGCCAAGCGAGGGATAGCAATGACAGTAAAATATATTATTAGTTATTGACATTTATATTTCAATCCCTCTCAATTTGCGGTAAAGCTTTAATGCAAATAAGTCAGTCATTCCAGAAATGAAATCTAGTATTTTCATTACTTTGAGATATGGTGAATCAGTTTCATCAAAGTTGAATTGATTTGGTAGTAACTCTAAAATTTTGTTTTGCTCTTTTTCTCGTTCATGTTTTGGCGTTAAGGCCGATGTAACAAAATCTTCTACTAATGCACTCATAATTCTAAAGCCTGCTATTTCTAATTCAACAACTTTTCTATTGTTGTAAATATATTTATAATTAATTTTAGTCAATTCCTCAAAAACAGGTTTAATTTCTAAAATATCTTCGATTAGGGTATTATCATACTCCCCTTTTAGTATAACATTTTTATTTTCGAAAAAAACGTCTGCACATTTATATGTTAATGTGTTTATACACTTAGCTCTTAAATAAGCAATACATTCATTTTTATCATCACTCAACTCAGTAATTTTACGATTAATATCTTCAATGTTTTCTTTTGGATTTTTAGATATAATTTCTAAAAATATATCTTTGACAATATCAAAACTTAAAATATTTAATCTGTGGGCATCTTCAAAATCTATAATGTTATAACAAATATCATCAGCAGCCTCAACCAAATACACAAAAGGGTGACGTTTAAAGGATAATAATTCATTTTCACTTTCTTCTATCATATTGAGTTCTTTACAAATGTCAAGAAATGTTTCCTCATCTGCTTTGAAGTATCCATATTTCTTCCTGTGTTTACTCCCCTTTTTCCCTTGACTTGCTAATGATTCACAAGGATATTTTATAATTGAACCAATTGTTGAATATGTTAATCTAAAACCTCCTTTAAATCTATTTTTTTGCTTTTGAGTAATTATTCTTAAAGCATTAGCATTACCTTCAAAAGTGATTAAACCTTTCCATTCATTATCAGAAAATAATTTTTTGAAATTTATATCTTCAGATTTAGTAGTATCTCTCTTTTTAAAATATTTAGAAATTGCTTCCTCGCCAGAATGCCCAAAAGCTGGATTACCTAAATCGTGAGCTAAACATGCAGCACTAATTACATTTTTTAAATTATTTCTATAAAAACTTTTAGCTTTAGGATTTGAAGAAATCTCTTTAATATCCATTAATTTTCTCCCTACAATTTTTCCTAAAGACCTACCTACACTTGCAACTTCTAAAGAATGAGTAAGCCTATTATGTACAAAAACTTCTTCTGGTAATGGAAAAACTTGGGTTTTATTTTGTAGTCTTCTAAATGGACTAGAAAATATTATTCGATCCCAATCCCTTTCATATTCTGTACGAATGTCAGGGTCACTAGAAGAAAAGCCAAATCTTTTCTCTGAAAAGCAGTTGTTCCAAGTTAAACTCATATTTGTTAATATGTAAATTGATTTCAGCGAGTTTTAGTCAATTGCTTGTAACTCGTAATTTGTAATATGATATTTATATTTCTTTCGGGATTAAAAACTAAAGGATAGCACAATAATTAATTATAATCTAACTTACCAAAACCTTCCCAGCTTCACAAATTATCACATGATAAATTTTCCAAAACTTATTATACGGTAAGTATAGCCCGTTCTTTCCCGCACAAACCGTGCTAAATCGCACATAAATTACATTTCCAATTTGGTGTAATTTGTTGATAGTCAATTGATTATTGTTTGGCATTGTCTTTGGAATACTATTAGAAAATTTAACAGTATTATGGACAAAGAAATTTCTCAAAACCTTATTAATCAACGGAAATCTAAAAAGTGGCTTATAGGTTTATTGTGTGTGTCAGCGTTAATTGTGATACTCTACCTTTTTAGAAATTCTCTTCAATCTTCTATTGAAGCTTCAAAAATCAGAACGGCTGTGGCTGAAATGGGCAGTATTGAAAATACCTTAACGGCATCGGGGGAAGTAATCCCTGCTTTTGAACAAACGATTACTAGTCCGATAAAAGCAAGTATCAAAAAAGTGTTTTTTACCACTGGGGCATCATTAAAGGCTGGACAGCCTATCATGGACTTAGATAAATCGCTGACGATGATAGAGTTGGAGAAACTAAAAGACCAACTGGCTTTAAAGCAAAATAGCATTGGGAAACTGAAGATGGATTTAGATAAAAAAATCTATGATGCTGACATTAGCGACAAAATAAAATCCCTGACTATTAATCGCCTTAGAGCAGATTTAGAAGATACCAAACGCTTGCTAAAAGTAGGAGGGAGAACCCAAGAGGACGTAACTAAAGCCGAGAATCTGCTGAAGATTGCTGAATTAGAAAAAGCACAATTAGAAAACGAATTGAATTATCACCGAAAGTCTGTTGGAGCAAATGTGCGTGAGTCTGAACTGAATGCTGAAATAGAAAGTAAGAACTTAAAAGAACTTCAACACAAAATCACGATGGCAGATATTATTGCCGACCGCTCTGGCGTGCTTACTTGGGTAAACGATAAAATCGGTTCAGCAGTCAACGAAGGAGAAATGCTAGCTAAATTGGCTGATTTAGGCAGTTTTAGAATAGAAGGTTCTTGTTCAGATACCTATTCTGACCAACTGAAAATAGGGATGCCCGTGATTGTAAAAATCAATGAAGTGTCACTACGTGGAATGGTGGTGCAAATAAAACCTTCGGTAGCCAATGGTATTGTACAGTTTTCAGTGGCTTTAGAAGACAGCAAACATTCTTCGCTTCGTCCCAATATGAAGGTGGAGGTTTTTATGGTTACCAATCGCATTGCTAATGCCGTTCGTGTGGCTAATGGACCTGCTTTTAATGGGAAAAGAAAGACCTCTGTATTTGTATTAGAAAAAGGGATTGCCAAAAGGAGAGAAGTAGAAATTGGATTGTCGAACTTTGATTTTGTAGAGATAAAAAGTGGTATTCAAGCAGGCGAAAAGGTAATTATTTCGGATTTGAGCAAGTATGAGCATTTGAACGAAATTAAAATTGAGCAATAATGAAAAACACTTTACGATACATCTTATTGTTTATTAGCAATTTATCATTGGCTCAGCAAACACAATTAAGCTTAGACGAAGCCGTGCAAATGGCTAAGGATAAATCCATTGCTGCTAAACAAGCATCCACACAGAAGGAAACAGATTTTTGGCGGTTCAAATCGTTTCAGGCTGATTTTAAACCGCAATTGAGTTTAAGCGGAGCATTACCAAGTTTTACGCGCTCGTTTATTCAAGTGCTTCAACCTGATGGTACCATAGCTTTTCAATCGGTTTCTAATAATAATTCAACCTTAACGCTATCGCTTAGCCAAAGTATTGCTAAAACAGGAGGAACGATTTATGTGCAAAAGCAACTTCAACGCTTTGATGATTTCGAGAGAAATACGACGCTTTATAATGGCATACCTGTAGCATTTGGATTGACGCAACCGCTTTTTAGATTCAATGCCATGAAATGGGATAAACAGATAGAGCCGTTGAAATATTCAGAAAGTCAGCAACTATTTTTGGAGTCCTTAGAAAAAGTATCCTTGAATGTGAGTAGTTACTATTTTGACTTATTGATTGCTCAGGTCAATTTACAAATTGCCGAGAAGAATAGAAGTAATAACGATACGCTGTATAAAATTGCATCGAAAAGACTAGAGTTGGGCAAGATTTCAGAAAATGATATCCTTCAATTGCGTTTATCAGTGCTGAATGCTCAGAAAGATTTGGCATCTGCCAAACAGCAAGCGGAGGTAGCTACACTACAATTGAAATCATATATTGGATATAGAGAAAGCACAAAATTAGACCTTGATATTCCTTTTCAGATTAAAGTGTTTGAGATTGATGCACAAAGAGCTATCAAAGAGGCTTTAAATAGTCGTTCTGATGCGATTGCCTTTAGGCGAAGAATCTTAGAGTCTGAGCGAGATTTGAATAAGGCTAAAAGCGAGAATGGGTTGAATGCTTCTTTGAATGTAGCTTTTGGTTTATCTAATCGTGGAGCAAGACCTTTGGATATTTATAAAAATGCCCAAGACCGTGAGTTTGTCGAAATACAATTTACGTTGCCGATTATGGATTGGGGTAGGTCTAAGGCTCGTACTGAAACCGCGAAAGCCAATTTACAACTAACACAGCAAAGTGTGGAACAAGATAAACTGACTTTTGAGCAACAGATTTATACACAGGTAACATTATTTGAGATGCTTCAAAAGCAAGTAAAACTCACCGCAGAAACGGATGAAATAGCGAATAAAAGGTATCAGATTGCCCAAGATAGGTACATTTTGGCAGATTTGAGCATCACAGATTTGAGCATAGCCTTACAAGAAAAAGACCGTGCTAAAAGAGACTATATCATTGCCCTACGGGACTATTGGCAAGCATATTATACATTACGGTATTATACTTTATACGATTTTGAACAAAACGAATCTTTAAATCTTAGAAAATAATCATGATTAAACTAACAAACATCGAGAAAGTCTACCAGACTAGTAGTATTGAAACATTGGCATTGAACAATATCAATATAGATATTAAAAAAGGAGAATTTGTCTCTATTATGGGTCCCTCGGGTTGTGGCAAAAGTACACTTTTAAACATCATGGGTTTATTAGATGAGCCTTCAACAGGTACGATTGCCATCGATGGCAAACCTGTAGAAAAATTCACGGATAAGGATTTGGCTTTTCTACGCAATCAGAAAATAGGATTTATTTTTCAAAGCTTTCACCTTATCAACGACTTGTCGATTTTAGATAATGTTGAAATTCCTTTGCTATACCGTACTTCAACCAGCAAAAGTCGTAGAGATGCGGCAAAAGAGGCGTTAGAAAAAGTAGGGTTGAGCAATAGAATGAAACACTTCCCGAATCAGCTTTCAGGTGGACAAAAACAGCGTGTTGCTATTGCCAGGGCTATTGTTGGAAATCCAGAAATTATTTTAGCAGATGAGCCAACAGGTAATTTGGATAGTGCGATGGGGAATGAAATCTTGAATATCCTCTTAGAACTGAATAATGCAGGAAGTACCATTGTAATGGTTACGCACGACGAAAACATGGCTAAGAAAACCCACCGCTTAATTCGCCTTTTTGATGGTTCTCAAGTATCTTAATTTAACCTCTAAAATATAAAAATCATGCTGTTCAATTATATTAAAATTGCATGGAAAGTCCTGCTTAGGCATCCATTTTATACTTTTATTACGCTGTTTGGCATAACCCTAACTTTAACGGTATTGATGGTCATTACTTCTTTCCTAGACCATTTGGTGGGAAGTCATTATCCTGAAAATAAGCGAGATAGGTCGCTATATATCATGAGCATGGCTTTGCGAGATTCTGCGAGAACTTCAATGAATGGAGGGCCTGTGTCTTATAGTTTTATCAAAGAGCATATCAAATCTTTGAAAACACCTGAAAAAGTAGGTTTTTCTACTTTTGTGAGTTTTGCCAATTCGTACTTGAATGGCAAAAAAATCAAAGTAAATACAAAGTTCTGTGACGCTACTTTTTGGGAAGTGACTGACTATGAATTTTTAGAAGGAAAACCCTTTAACGAACAAAATATTGCTAATGGCGAACATGTAGTAGTGATTACAGATGCCATGAAAAGACAGTTTTTTGAAGATGAAACCGTTTCAGCTATTGGTAAAAGCATTGAAATTGACAACGAAAAGTTTAGAGTCATTGGCGTGGTAAAAGCTGCACCAGTAACCCGTTTTTTGACTTTTTCAGATGTATTTTTTCCTTATAATCTGCCAAAAAGTAATTACCAAAAAACAGGTTTACGAGGCAATTTTACTGCCATATTTTTGGCTAAAAATAAAGGTGATTTTAAGGCAATTCAAGATGAATTTGATGCTTCTGTCAGAAGAATTCCTTTACCAATTATGGATTTTGGACAAAAGTTTGATATCATCGATATCAAAGCACAGCCTTATGTAGATACTGTTTTGTATAGCTTTATGAACGGTGGTCGAGACATTTATGTCTATATCGGTATCTTCTTTATTTTATTAATGTTGATGGGTTTGCCTGCCATCAATTTAGTAAATCTGAACGTGAGTAGAATTATGGAAAGAGCTTCTGAAATCGGTATTCGTAAGGCATTTGGAGCACCATCTAGTTCTTTGGCTTGGCAATTTATTATTGAAAATATCTTTATTACCATGATTGGAGGTTCTTTTGCCTTAATACTTACGCTAATCATCATCAGTATTTTCAATGAAAGTGGTTTAATTCTTCATGCCGACCTAACGATTAATTTTAGTGTATTTGGCGTCAGTTTATTGGTTTGTTTGATTTTTGGCCTACTCTCAGGCGTAGTACCAGCCATCAGAATGTCAAAAATGAAAGTAATTGATGCACTGAAAAGCTCGTAGAGGCTATCAACTATCGGACTTCGGCTATCGGAATCTTAGCTTTGAGCAATGAGCGATGAGATTTCTGATTCGACAAATGACAAGAATCACTAACTCACTCATTCACAACTAAGAACAATCACTAAATCACAACTCACTCATTCACTAATTCACAACTGATATGTTACAGCATTTATTTAAACTCATCTGGAATAAAAAACGCCACCATACTTTATTGATGGTAGAGATTTGGATTTCCTTTTTAGTACTTTTTGGCGTGATGTCGCTGATTAGTTACAATTTCAAAAACTATTTAGAACCTATTGGTTTTGAATATGAAAATGTGTGGGCTTTAGACTTGAATAAAAACCAAGATACCACAGCCATTCTTGGAAAATTAAATACAATTTATCAGAAAATAGAATCATATCCAGAAGTAGAGGTAGTTTCAAGGATGTCTAATAACTCACCTTTTTCTTTTAGTACCAGTAATGGTAATATTAGTTATAAAAAGACTTCTGTTCATGGTGATCATTACTATACTGATGAAGCTTTTGTACAAGCTTTAGAGATGAAAACTATCCTTGGTAATTGGTATAAAAAAGCAGGAGTAGTGGATAAATTCAGACCTGTGGTGATTAATAAAAAGACACAAGAAGGTTTGTTCGGTGACGCAAACCCAATTGGAAAAATTATAGGCGATAACCAAAAAATAGTAGGAGTAATCGAAAATTTCAAAGCCAAAGGAGAATTTGATAACAATGAACCTTGTATTTTTATCTTAATGGATGATAAATACGATTATGATAAAGTACTGATTAAAGTAAAAGCAGGGACAGATGCTAACTTTGAAGCTAAACTTACCAAAGATATTGGCGGAATTGCTAAAGAGTGGACTACCGAAGTAAGTTATCTGACTGACCAACGCCACAATCAACATAATTTAGCTTTAGTGCCTGTCATTATTTTTATGATTATTGCTGTATTTTTATTAGTCAATGTAGCGATGGGGTTATTTGGAATTTTGAATTTAAACATTGCCAAACGTCGTGAAGAAATAGGTGTACGCAGGGCGATGGGTGCTACAGCAGGAAATATCAAAATTCAGTTTGTTGGCGAAATGTGGGTAATTGCTACTTTCGGAATGCTAATTGGAATACTATTCGCCATACAATTCCCTTTGATGAATGTATTTAATTTAGAAGCTAGTATTTATTGGATGGCAATTGTACTTTCTATCGTAATTTTATACGGCATCGTAACGCTGTGTGCTTATCACCCAAGCAGACAAGCCGCCAAAATTCAACCAGCAATGGCTTTGCATGAACAGTAAATTAGCCGTGAGCTATGAGCTTTGAGCCATGAGATTTTTAAGCGTTTAAAGCTCATTGTTCAAAGCTCAAAAATATGAATAATAGAATTTAGCTTTGAGTCGTGAGCGTTGAGAATTCAAGAGTTTAACGCTCACAGCTCACAGCTCACAGCTTAACGCTCATAGAAAGCTAAAATGAAAAAACTCAAGGCTCAAAGCTCATTGCTCACAGCTAAAATATATGAACAAAATATTAGTCATAGATGATGATATAGCCGTGCAGACATCCCTTTCGTTGATGCTTCGGCAAGAAGGCTTTCAGGTGAAGACGACCTCTTCACCTATTTTGGCTATGGATGTTATCGAAGAATTTCAACCACATTTAATTATACTAGACCTTAATTTTTCGATAGAAACCTCAGGTGATGAAGGGATAAAAGCATTGAAAATTATCCGTGGAGCTTTTCCTGATATTGCTATTATCTTATTGACAGGTTGGGGAACTATCAATTTGGCTGTTGAAGGAATGAAATTGGGGGCTAAAGATTTCATGACTAAACCGTGGCAAAACGATTATATCATCCAGTCGATTAACACGATTCTGAATCTTTCTCAGCAAAAAGTACAATCGCTCAATCGTAAGAAGTTAGACCAAAAATATCAGTTTGAACACATCGTGGGCGAAGACCCAAAGCTATTAGAAATCCTTGAAACGATTGGTAGAGTGGGCATTACAGATGCCCCTGTGTTGATAACAGGCGAAAGTGGCACAGGCAAAGAATTGATTGCGGAGGCTATCCATCAAAATAGTAAAAGAAAAAACAAGCCTTTTATTAAAGTAAATTTAGGAGGGGTTTCGGCTAGTTTATTTGAAAGTGAATTGTTTGGTCACATGCGTGGAGCTTTTACTGATGCTAAATCTGATAGAATAGGACGTTTTGAGTTGGCGAATAAAGGCACAATATTCTTAGATGAAATTGGTGATTTAGATTTATCCAGTCAGGTGAAATTATTAAGGGTATTGCAAGATAGAACCTTTGAACCATTGGGGAGTAGTAAAAGCAAGACAGTAGATGTAAGAGTAATTTGTGCGACCAATCGTAATTTGGAAGAAATGGTGGCTAATAATACTTTTAGGGAAGATTTATTTTATCGAATCAATCTTATCTCAGTAAAATTGCCCGCTTTACGAGAAAGACCCGATGACATTGCTTCTTTAGCCATCTATTTTGTAAATAACTTAAAAACCATCTACGAGCGTCCATATTTAACAATTGCTCCTAAAGCTATCAATTGGTTGAAATCTTTACCTTTACCAGGGAATATACGTCAACTGAAAAATTTAGTTGAAAAAACGATTTTGCTAACGCCTAAAGATGAACTAGCGATTGAAGATTTTCAAAAGAATATTTCTATCAATACCATACAAAATAATAAAAACACGCTACCAGAAGTAGGAACGATGACTTTGGATGAAATAGAATTATTGATGATTCAAAGAGCCATGGCTTTTCATCAAAACAAAATATCAAAAGTAGCTCGTTCGCTAGGCATCACACGCTTTGCTTTGTACAGAAGGCTGGAAAAATTTAATATACCTTTTGTGGAGTAATTGTGAATGAGTGAGTTGTGAGTTAGTGATTTATTTCATTTAGGGGCAAATTTATGACTGATTATTACATACTTATAAAATAATCAACTAAAAACTCGCTAATTCACAATTCACAATTCACTAACTCATAACTCATAAAAAATCACTAATTCACTAACTCACTCAATCACAACTATTCTCTTGTCCTTAAAAGTAAAATATATCATTTTTGTTACGCTCATTCATGCCGTTATAATCTTTTTAACGTTTCGGCTTTTGAATGAAAACAAGCTCTATTTTATCCTTTCTGAACTATTAGTTCTTGGGTCATTGGTTCTTGCCGTGCAGTTGTATCAAGACTTTATTCAGCCGCTGAAATTCTTGTTGATGGGAGCAGAAGCTATTAAAGACCAAGATTTTGCGGTAAAATTCAAACCCGTGGGCAAGTACGAAATGGATGAACTGATTGAGGTGTATAATGCGATGATAGACCAACTCCGCCAAGAACGACTACAAGTAATTGAACAACATTTTTTTCTGGAAAAACTCATTCAAGCTTCGCCAATAGCCATTATCATTTTAGACTTTGACGGAAATATCGTTAAGACTAACCCCAAGGCACAAGAGCTTTTTTCTTTGCCTGAATATTTATCAAATACTTTAGCATTAAGTCAGATTCCCCATCCTATTATTCCCCATTTACTATTATTAGAAAATAAAGAAGCCCAAACTGTACAATTAAATGGCTTGGCTACTTATAAGATACAGCGTTCGTTTTTTATGGATAGGGGCTTTGCACGTCCATTTTTACTCATTGAAGAATTAACCACCGAAATTCTAGCGACGGAAAAGAAAGCCTATGGCAAGGTAATTCGGATGATGGCTCATGAAGTCAACAATTCAATAGGGGCAGTAAACTCTATTTTGGAAGTAACCAAAAAATATATTGAAGAAGAAGACTTATCAAATGCTTTAAGGGTAGCCACTGAACGCAACGACCGTTTGAATCTTTTTATGAGGCGTTTTGCTGATATTGTCCGTTTACCTTTGCCTAATAAAGAAGAAAGGAATATCACAAGCATTATCAAAAATGCTGTTCAACTGATGCGACTACAAATAGAGCAAAAAGGTATTTCGATAATTAGTAATTATAAGGGCGAAGGAAGAGCTATATTAGTAGATGTAGGGCAAATAGAGCAAGTCTTGGTGAATGTCTTAAAAAATGCCATTGAGGCCTGTGAGGGAAGTAGTGATAAAACCATTAAAATTAGCCTTGATGATACTCAAATCGTCATTGCTAATAATGGAAAGCCTATTCCCAAAGCCATTGAACAACAGTTGTTCACTCCATTTTTTAGTGATAAGCCAGAAGGACAAGGCATTGGGCTAATGCTTTGCAGAGAGATACTGAATAATCACGGCTTCAATTTTTCTTTACAAACAAAACCTGACGGTTGGACTGAATTTGTAATTGAATATCATTTATAATACTTTAAAATTATAAAAAAAGCGGTCTAAAACTAATTTAAACCGCTTTTTTGTGATTGACATTCCCCGAATTCCTACTGTTTGAGCGGAGCGAGTTTAGGAATTCTTGATTTTTTTGTTACTTTTTGTATCAAGACAAAAAGTAAGGACAAGTATAAATTCAAAATCTTCATAAACTCATTATTCTAACAGAAAAATTCAAGATACCTCATATTTGTATGCTAAAGAAAAACAAAAATTACTTCGCCAAAGCAGCTTTAAGATTTTCATCTAATGCAGCCAAGAATTCTTCAGTATATAAATAATGCTCGCCATGATTCACTTTATTTCCGTGAATACAAACTGCTAAGTCTTTAGTCATTTTACCAGATTCAACTGTTTCAACACAAACTTTTTCTAACGTTTGGCAGAAGTTGATTAACTCATCGTTACCATCTAATTTACCACGGAACTCTAAACCACGAGTCCAAGCAAAGATAGAAGCGATAGGGTTAGTTGAAGTTGGTTTTCCTTTTTGGTGATCACGGTAGTGACGAGTAACCGTTCCGTGTGCTGCTTCAGCTTCCATTGTTTTTCCGTCTGGAGTAATCAATACTGAAGTCATCAAACCTAATGAACCGAAACCTTGCGCAACTGTGTCAGACTGAACGTCTCCATCATAGTTTTTACAAGCCCAAACGAAATTACCATTCCATTTCAATGCAGAAGCTACCATATCATCAATCAAACGGTGTTCGTAAGTAATGCCTGCTGCTTCGTATTTTGCTTTGTAATCTGCTTGGTAGATTTCTTCGAAGATATCTTTGAAACGACCATCGTATTTTTTCAAGATGGTGTTTTTAGTAGATAAATATAAAGGCCATCCTTTGCTTAATGCCATGTTGAAACATGAGTGAGCAAAACCACGGATAGACTCGTCAGTGTTGTACATTGTTAATGCTACACCATCGTTTTTGAAGTTGAATACTTCAAAAGTTTGTGGTTCAGAACCATCTTCAGGAGTGAAAGTAACTGTTAATTTGCCTTTTCCTTTTGTTAAGAAGTCAGTAGCACGGTATTGATCACCAAAAGCGTGACGACCAATCATGATTGGAGCTGTCCAGTTTGGTACTAATCTTGGAACGTTAGAACAAACGATTGGCTCACGGAAAACAGTACCATCCAAAATATTACGAATTGTTCCGTTTGGCGATTTCCACATTTGTTTCAAGCCGAACTCTTCAACACGTTGTTCGTCTGGAGTGATTGTAGCACATTTGATACCAACGCCATATTCTTTGATAGCATTTGCTGCATCAATCGTAACTTGGTCATTAGTTTCGTCACGGTATTCCATTCCTAAATCGTAGTATTTAATATCTACATCTAAGTAAGGAGTAATCAACTTATCCTTAATGAATTTCCAGATAATTCGAGTCATTTCGTCGCCATCTAATTCAACGACAGGGTTCGCAACTTTAATTTTTTCCATTGTGAAATATGCTAATTGGGAATTTTGAACTTTAATTGTTTGAATTAATTCAAATTTCTTTTATTTAAAGAATGATTTTGGGGCAAAGGTAATCAATGAATTAATACGGAATGTGTTTTGTTTCTCTAAATTCTATATAGATTGGTCAAGGCTTGAAAAAAATACAATTTTAAGTGCCTGAAAATAAAAATATTGGAAATTAGGGTTGTTAATAAACCGAAAATTCAGTTTTTGATTTAAAATACATCTTTACCGATATAAATAGCTTTAGAAAAAGCCTTTTAACCAAAATAGTAACAAAGGCTTTGAAAAGAATAAGAATTAATCTACTTACTTTGTATTTTATTTAAAACAGAATGGTTTTAATCAATTGTGTTTGTGGAAGTCAGAAAAATAAATCCTAGCGATACTTGGTCTATCCGACAAAGCGTAATGTGGCCAGATAAACCGCTAGCTTATGTGCAATTGGAAGAAGATGAAAGAGGATTACATTTTGGAGTATTCGAAAATGCTGAATTGCTTTCTGTTGTATCCTTATTTTTAGAAGAAGAAAATGCCCAGTTTAGAAAATTTGCTACAGAAGTAGCCTATCAAGGCAAAGGTTATGGCTCTGTATTACTTCAATCATTGATTGAAGAATGTGAAAAACAACATATAAAGAATCTCTGCTGTAATGCTAGAGTAAGTGCTTATCCGTTTTATCAAAAATTTGGTTTTGAAATCGTGTCGGAAACTTGGACAAAAGATGGAATCGAGTTTGTGAAGATGAATAAAACATTTTAATCTTTACGACTCCAGTGGGAATCGAACCCTCATCAAGCGTTTATGTTTTGAGTAAAACACTGACAACCCAAATTTAATTTTAATTAAAAATGACTGATTATATATTAAGAATTGATTGTACCGACGAAAAGGGACTTGTTCATAAAATTACAGGAGTACTTTTTTTTAATAACCTTAATATTGAACGTACCGACGAGTTTGTAGATGTTGATAACAATCTTTTTTTCATGCGTGTAGCTTTTTCTGGCGACTGTGACCCTGAAAGAATTGAAGATGGACTAAGGGGAATCCTGCCAAGTACCGCTAATATCGACCTTACTACTAAACAAGTAAAAGATGTAGTGGTATTGGTTACCAAAGAACACCACTGCCTTTCAGATTTATTGATTAGAAATGAATTCAACGATTTGCCATTTAATATTTTAGCAGTCATTGGCAATCATGAGGTACTGCGTCCGCTTACAGAAAAATTTAATATACCATTTCATCATGTGCCAGCGGAGGGAATTACCCGTGCTGAACATGAGAAACAGATAGAGGAAGTAGTGAAAAGCTACTCACCAGACTATCTGATTCTTGCCAAATTTATGCGCATTCTCACGCCAGAATTTACAAAGAAGTTCAGTAAGAAAGTTGTCAATATTCACCATTCATTTTTACCTGCTTTTATCGGAGCCAATCCGTATAAACAAGCACATCACAGAGGCGTAAAAATCATTGGTGCAACAGCGCATTTTGTCACAGATGATTTGGATGAAGGACCAATTATTTTTCAAGACATCACAAGGGTAGACCACACCAAAAATGCCTTAGAGATGGCTCAGGCTGGGCGAGATGTAGAGAAAATAGTCTTGGCCAAAGCCTTGAAATTTGTTTTTGAAGACCGAGTGTTTATTCATGGGAATAAGACGATTATTTTTGAGTAAAAAGTTAAATCACACTACATTGAAATTATCAATTATCGTAGCCGTTGCTGAAAACGGCGTTATCGGGCATAATAATCAACTAATTTGGCGATTGCCTGAAGATTTAAAGATGTTTAAACGACTTACAACTGGGCATCCAGTGATTATGGGACGTAAGACGTTTGAATCTATCGGTAAGCCATTGCCCAATCGTACTTCTATCATCATTACCCAAAATCCTGAATTTCAAGTGGAAGGCTGTATCACTGTTAATTCTTTGGAAGATGCTATCGAAGCAGCTAGTGAGATAGAAGACAACGAAGCCTTTATCATTGGAGGTGCAGAGATTTATCGCCTGTCCTTGCCTTTTACAGATAAAATCTATCTGACAGAGGTGCATCATGCTTTTGAAGGAGATACTTTTTTCCCTGAACTTGATAAAAATATTTGGGAAGAAGTAAGCAGAATAGACCATGAAACCGACGAGAAGCATTTATATAAATACTCTTTTGTGGAATTGGAAAAGTAATTTGAAAATTTGAAGATGTGTTGATTTGAAAATTAGAGATCTAAGTTTTCGTGCGTTAGCATTTTTTTTGAAATTCCACTGTTTGAGCGGAGCGAGACGGGTCGCCGTTGCGATTCGGAATTTCTTGATTTTCTTTTGCGGTCCGCCGCGCGGTTACTTTTCTTGCATCAAGGCAAGAAAAGTAAGAAGTGTACGGAAAGGATTACTTAAAAGATTTTTAAACTAAACGAATATTTTAAATGATAGAAATAGCCGACAAAGCCATTGATATTCAAGCTTGCATTGATGCCGCACAATCAGAACGTGCGGGAGCAGTAGATGTATTTATTGGAACTGTCAGAAATCATAATAATGCCAAAGAAGTAGTAAGGCTAATCTTTGAAACGTATGATACAATGGCGGTAAAAAAAATGCAGGAATTAGCCGACCAAGCCAGAGAAAAATGGGAGATTGAAAAAATTGTAATGGTACATCGCAAAGGAACGTTAGAAATCGGTGATGTGGCCGTGGTAATTGTTGTTTCTACACCACACAGAGTAGCCTCTTTTGAAGCTTGCCAATGGCTGATAGATACCCTAAAACAAGTAGTACCAATTTGGAAAAGAGAAGTTTACAAAGATGGTGAAGAGTGGCTAGAAGCCCACCCCTGATTTATAAAATCATCAGATTACAACCGCGAATATCCGAATTGTCAAACCTGCCTAAAACCCTAAATTGTTCAGTTTTAGGTATAAACGAGCCTAGGTCTTTGGTTTCAATAAATGAGCAAGAATCCACATTGGCTAAGTCAATAACGTTGATACCTCCTCTGGTTTGATGCTCAACATTGAAAGGGTCGTTTACATCTCTTAATAAGATTTTCATCGAAGCTGGCAAATCAAAAATGCCCTCACCAAAAGAATAGCCTTGCGATAATAATTCGGTCATGCCATATTCTGAATGAATTTTATCGACATAAAAGGCATTCGTCAGTATTTCATGTACTTCTTCGCGGAGCAATTCTTTTCTTCGTCCTTTCATACCGCCTGTTTCCATCACCGTTAAGTGTTGAAATGTTTGAAGAAAAGATAAATCTAAACCAGCTTCTGCAAAATCTAGCAAACCAAAGGTAACCCCGATTAACAATATTTTTTTAGAAGAATCCTCTGACGCAATTCTCTTTAGGGTAGTCGCTAGTTCGTTGTAATTATTGAGATAAAACCCTGAATCTGGCGATTTACTTTGTTTGATAAAATGCTCGACCATATACACTAACGAAGAATTGTTTCGCTCAAGATAGGAAGGAAGCAATGCCAGAATTTGAAATTCAGCGAGTTTACCATAGAATTTTTCAAAAATCTGTTCCGCAATTTGCAAATAGAAATCAGGGTCGGCTACCAAGTGTCTTGATGTATTTTGCCCTGTCGTTCCGCTGCTTTCAAAAATTACTTTTGGTTGTACTTCACCGCTGAGGATGGTCTGAGTCTTGAAAAATTCAATCGGTAAAAATGGAATGTCTTTGATTGACTGAACCCTCGATACATCAACTTGTAGATATTTTAAGTACTTTGCATACGTAACGTTATTTTGGGCTTGAAAACGGAAAATGTTTAGTGCCAAGTCATCAAAATTTTGTGTATTTACGTTGAGTACGCTTGCTTTTAATTCTGCTGATGTTATCATTTTGGGGTCGATTCGTGAAATCAATCTAATATCGTTCTGCAAAATTAAGCAAATCATTAACTTTACAGAACAATAAAACAACAAGGAAGCGAGGAAAATCGTTATACCGTTAAAATGTTTTTAAATGCTATGAGAAAGAACTTATACATCTTTAGTTTTTTAGTGCTTATGTTTTCTTGTACAGGCGTACCAGATTTTAGTAATATACCCAGTATTTCATATAATAATCTTCGTATTATCACCACAGAGAAACCAACTCAGTTGGGGGTTACCAAGAAAGACTCTGTGATTATTTCTATTAACTTTCAAGATGGTGATGGTGACTTAGGGTTTAATGCTCAGGAGTTTGCAGCGTTGCAAAAAAAATATGGTTTAGATGTCAGAACTTACCTGATTGATTTATATGTAAAAAAGAATGGCAAGTTTATATTGAGCGACCCTAGTGTGAAATTTGGAGGGAATATATTATTTCATTTAAAAGATGGCACTAAGGCTGGCCCTATCGAAGGGGTCGTAGATTATTCTGTCAATTTTGAATACCTTAACTTTGCAGGGATTCCTAATCTAACTGGTAAAAAGGATACAGTGAAGTTTGAAGTTACGATTAAAGACAGGGCTATGAATACAAGTAATACTACTGAAACCCCAGAGATTGTTATTTTTAAATAAAATCATCTATAAAATATTACGCTCAAAATTGGCATGGCTTCGGTCATGCCAATTTTGTTTTAGCTTAATCAAGCTTTGTAACTGCCTTTTTACTCTATTTTTTTTATCTTTGACAATAAACATAGAAAACTTTTCCAAAAATTAACCAATCAACATTCAAGACCCACAATATTCGTGAAAAAACTGCTTTATATTGCCTTCATCGTTATTTATGCTGTGAATACACCTGTATTCGCACAAAAAAAGAAAGTTAGCTTAGAAGACATTTGGACTAAATATACTTTCAACCAAAAACAAGTACAGAATGTCAATTGGATGAAAGATGGCGCCTTTTATACTGCCCTTGATAATGGCAAATTTATCAAGTATCAAGTGACAGATGGTTCGGCAGTAGAGACAATCTTTAATGAAGCCGTAAGTGTAGAGAATCTAGGGAAAAAAATAGTAATAGATGACTACGCCCTTTCTGCGGATGAACAAAAATTATTGATAAGTACAGAGTCTGAGCCTATTTATCGTCGTAGTTCGAAAGAAGAAAATTTTGTATATGATTTAAAAACAAAGAAACTTGTTCAGCTTTCTGGCGGAGGAAAACAAATGTTTGCTACTTTTTCTCCTGACGGTTCTAAAGTAGCTTTTGTGCGTCAAAACAACTTGTTTATTGTTGATTTAGCTACGATGACAGAGCAAAAAATTACGAATGATGGTAAATGGAATCAAATTATCAATGGTGCTTGCGACTGGGTTTATGAAGAAGAATTCTCTTTTGCTCGTGCCTTTCAATGGTCGCCAGATAGTAAGAAAATAGCCTATTATACTTTTGATGAGACCAATGTGCCAGAATATAATTTGCAAATGTGGGGTAAGTTATATCCTACAGACTACCGTTATAAGTATCCGAAAGCAGGAGAAGCTAATTCAAAAGTAGCTATTTCGGTATATCACCTAAATGAAGTGAAAAGTACTAAAATGGATATTGGTTATGATACTGATATTTATGTGCCAAGAATTCGCTGGACACAGGATGCTAATGTATTGTCTATCACAAAATTGAATCGTTTACAAAACCATTTGGATATTCTTCATGCTGATGCTTTAACGGGCAATACTAAAGTAATCCATACAGAAGAAAGCAGAACGTATGTAGATGTTGAACATTTTGCAGATGATTTAACCTATTTGTCTGACGGAAAATCATTTATCGCATCTTCGGAAAAAGATGGTTTCAAACACCTTTATCATTATGATATTACGGGTAAATTGATACAGCAAATCACTACTGGGAAATGGGAAGTAGATGATTTTTATGGGATTGATGAAAAGACAAAAACACTTTATTTTACGTCTACCGAATTATCTAATACTGAACGCCAGCTATTTAGTATTGCTTTAGATGGGAAAAACAAGAAACAGCTTTCGCAAGAGAAGGGTATGAACAGTGCTAATTTTAGCAATGATTTTAAATACTACATCCTCAATCATTCGGCGGCGAACAGCCCAGTAAAAGTAAGTTTATACAAAGCCCTCTCGGGACAGTTAGTAAAAGTATTAGAAGACAATGCTGAACTAAGAAAAACCCTTGAAACTTATGATTTAGCCAAAAAGGAGTTTATGACCATTACAACATCTGAAAACATTGAGTTGAACGCATGGATGATTAAACCTACTAATTTTGACCCTAAGAAAAAATATCCAGTATTCATGTTTCTATATGGCGGACCGGGAAGTCAGCAGGTATTAAATCAGTTTGATAGTTTTAATTCATTTTGGTATCAGCATTTAGCGCAGAAAGGATACATTGTTGCTTGTGTGGATAACCGCGGGACTGGTGGAAAAGGAGCAGATTTTAAGAAATGTACTTACCTGAACTTGGGAAAACTAGAGGTAAAAGACCAGATAGAAGCTGCAAAATATTGGGGAAACTTGCCTTATGTAGATAAAACTAGAATCGGGATTCAGGGATGGAGTTATGGTGGATATATGTCATCAAACTGTTTGTTCCAAGGTGCTGATTATTTCAAAGCCGCCATCGCTGTTGCTCCTGTTACTAACTGGCGTTTTTATGATAGTATTTATACTGAAAGATTCTTGAGAACTCCTCAAGAGAATGCAAAAGGCTATGATGAAAACTCGCCAGTAACCTATGCTAAAAACTTAAAAGGGAATTTCTTGTTAGTACATGGAACGGGTGATGATAATGTACATTTTCAGAATTCAATAGCCCTAGAAGAAGCATTGATTAAGGCTAATAAACAGTTTCAATCGTTTTATTATCCAAATAAGAATCATGGTATTTATGGAGGCAACACTCGTTTTCACCTTTATACAATGATGACTAATTTTATTGAGAAGAATTTATAAAGGCTATCAGTCTTCGGCTTTTGGCTGTCGATAACCTAATAATTATCTCTAGCGGGTGACTTAAGTCACCCGCTAGAGATAAAGAATTTTGAGAATAGTATTATTATACCTTTTAATCATTAACTGACTATGAACCTTCGTTTTTTACTACTTGTAGCTTGTCTACTTTGCATGTATAATACTTTTGCACAAAATATTACTAGTTCTGAAGAACAAGGACAAATAAAGCAAGTGATTGCTGATGAGGCTAATTATTTTAATGCAAGAAATGTTGAAAAGTGGAGTCTTTGTTATCGACAAACGGCACAAACTTATTGGGCTATAGTGGATAAAGAATTAACAGCACAACAAGAGAATTGGGATAATATCAGCAAGTTTGTTAATACTTATTTCAGTCAAAATCCTAAAGCGACTAAAGCAAGCTATACCAGAGAGAATTTTAATTTTAGGAAAGTAAATCCAACCTATGTATGGCTAAGCTTTGACCAAACAAAAACCATAGACGGCAAAAAGGTAGCAACCAAAGAGCTGAGAATAATGGAATTGATAAAAGGCGAGTGGAAAATCGTAAACCGAACAGGATTTTCAGTCAATACCGAGAAAAAAGAAGAAAAAACCACCAAACAGTAGCACGACTTTCTAAGTCGTGTAATATAAAAAGGGCAAATTCATTTTAATGAATTTGCCCTTTTTGATAGCTAAAGCCCAAAACTATATCACTGGCGTAGCAAATATTTTTACGTCGTCTACCGTAATTAATTCATTACACATAATTACTAATCTCTCCACAACGTTTCTTAATTCACGCACATTCCCTGTCCAAGGCAAAGTTTGTAAATACTCCATTGCTTCTTTTTCAATTTGCTTAGTTGGTTGTCCATATTCATCGGCTACATCATCAAGAAATTTATCCACTAACAAAGGAATATCATCTGGACGTTGTTTAAGTGGAGGAACATATATCGGAATCACACTTAAACGGTGGTATAAATCTTCACGGAAACGCCCTTCTGCAATTTCTACCTGTAAGTTTTTATTCGTAGCTGCAAAAACACGTACATTGATTTTGATTTCTTTATCGCCACCTACTCGCGTAATTTTATGTTCTTGCAAAGCCCTTAACACTTTTGACTGTGCCGAAAGCGACATATCACCAATCTCATCTAAGAAAAGTGTTCCGCCATCTGCTTGTTCAAACTTACCAATTCTTTGTTTAACAGCAGAAGTAAAAGAGCCTTTTTCATGACCGAACAATTCTGATTCGATTAATTCCGCAGGAATGGCCGCACAGTTTACTTCAATCAAAGGCATTCCTACTCTATTACTTTTTTCATGCAGACGCTTAGCAACCATTTCTTTACCCGCTCCGTTAGGACCTGTAATTAATACACGCGCTTCGGTAGGGCCCACACGGTCTGCAATATCTTTTACTTTTTGAATAGCGACAGATTCTCCAACAATTTCATTCAAACGGTAAACTTTTTTCTTCAAAACTTTTGTCTCTATGATCATTTTACCACGCTCCACTGCATTTCTTACAGTTACTAAAAGGCGGTTCAAATCAGGGGGTTTAGATATAAAATCGAAGGCACCACGTTTAGTGGCTTCTACTGCGGTTTCCACATTTCCAAAAGCTGAAATCATGATGAATTGTGTGGAACGTCCCAGTTCAGTTGCTTTTTGAAGTAGCTCTAGTCCATCGATTTTAGGCATACGAATATCGCAAAGGACAACATCATAGTCGTTTTGCTTGAACATCTCTAATCCTTGCTCACCGTCATTTGCTTCGTCAATCTTATAGCCTTCATACTCCAATATGTCTCGCAGAGCACCTCGAATCGCTTTTTCATCATCAATAATTAATAATTTCGCCATGAATTGGAATTGGGGATTTTGTGCAGCTTCAATTTAAAGGTATTTATGCTGTGAATTTAAGAAGGAATCGTTAAAAATACTTAATTTTATCCTCTTTACTTTGCTGTTTCTATCAAATTTATTATCAAAAATGCAAAATTTGCATCAAGAATTAAATTTGGCTATTATTTATTTGTCTTTTTTTTACTTCAATTAAATTCAATTCCTCACGATTAAGTATTTCTTTCTTTAAATAATACATTCATTTTTGATTTAAGTCGTCTATCCGACCATGCAAATCCTTTGAAACGGTCAAATTTGCAAGGCAATCATCATCCATAACTACTTTCAAATGATAATGTTCAAAAAAAAATGATGGGTTAACTGGTACGAAAATTTTGATATAGAATTTTAGAAGAGCTAAGCTGGTATAATGAAATTTTAAAATGAAATAGTTAAATTTAAGCTCAATGAAAAAAGCTATGAAAAAAATCTTAATCTGTTTGCTCTTCGTAAATATTAGCACCTATGCACAACAATGGAAACCCGTAACCGCAGGGGTTTCATTTAAAATTAAAATGTTAGGATCTACCATCAATGGCAAATTCAAAGGCTTTTCAGGAGTGTTGAAATTCGATGTCAATGATTTGAATAATGCAAGTTTAATGGCTTTTGTAGAAGCCGCTACTTTAAATACCGATAATAATATCCGGAACAGACATTTAAAAGAGAAGGAAGATTTTTTTAATGTATCTAAATACCCATTTATCACAATGAAGTCTACCAAAATAGAAAAAGTAGGAAATGACTTTGTCGGATATTTTGATTTGACGATTAAAGAAACTACCAAAAATGTCAAAATACCATTTACATTCAAACAGGAAGGAAATAATGCTACTTTTTTAGGAAGTACCACCATCAACAGGAGAGAGTGGGCTGTAGGAGGAGGAACACTTGGAATGAGTGACGATGTGACATTTACAATTTTAGTCAATGCCGTAGCTCAGTAGCTGGAGAATGTTTACCATTTATTGCTTTCAATTCACATAAAACTATAAAAAGATGCTCCAAAAAATTAACATTGACATTATCAAACAGCTTGCTGATTTGATGGAGAGTTTAGAAAACGAAGTCTATCAAGATAATCTTGCCCCACTGCATTATCATTCTGTAGGACAACACGTAAGGCATATTACTGAATTTTATTTATGCCTTTTAAAAGGATACGAAACAGGAATGGTAAATTATGATGCGCGTGAACGAGATATACGTATAGAGGGCGATAAGGATTTTGCTTTAGAAGTATTAGAGAATGTGACTTATCGCTTGGATTTTTACCAGCACGATAGAGCATTAACGCTTCAATCAGCATTTGGTTTAGAACAGGTAATGGATATTTCAAGTAGCTTTTTTCGCGAACTTACTTACCTGATAGAGCATACTATCCATCATCTGGCGATTATCAAAATTGGGTTGAATGAAGTGTACCCTGCTATCCAAATTTCCTCCGACTTTGGCGTAGCTCATTCTACCATTCAACATCGTAAAATGGCTGAAGCCTAAAACCGATTAAAATTTCATGTAAATCAATACCAACTCATTTATTAAAAATGTGTGTACTTACTTATTTGCCTAATAAAAATGGTTTTTTCTTGACCAATAACCGAGACGAAGCCCTAACACGCCCCAAAGCAATACCCCCTAAGAAATATGTGATTAACGGGAAACAGGTTTTTTTCCCGAAAGATGCACTGGCAGGAGGGACGTGGTTAGCCACTTCGGATGATTTTACCCTTTGTTTATTAAACGGAGCATTTGAAAAACATCAGCACAATCCTCCTTATAAGCAAAGCAGAGGGCAGGTAATTTTGGATTTTTTTAAGTTTAATTCGACAGATGAATTTTTAGCACAATACGAATTTGAAGGAATAGAGAATTTTACGTTGATTGTTATTCATAGTGACAAGGAAAACATAAAGTTATGCGAGTTTCGTTGGGATGGCAAAGTGTTGCATTATGTCCAAAAAGATGCGACTAAGGCACATATTTGGTCGTCGGCTACATTATATAGTGATGAAATCAGACACAAGCGAGAGCAATGGTTTGATGATTTCCAAGAAAAATATCCTAATTGTAGTCCTGACCAAGTAATCGATTTTCATTTATATGGAGGAACGGGCGACGAGGAGAATGATATGCGTATAAACCGAGAAAATCTGTTAGTAACACAATGCGTGTTTCAAGTTGTAAAACAAAATCAATATTTATCGTTCTCTTTTCATGATTTGCTTTCAGAACAAGCTTTAAAGTATAGAGTACTGTAAGGTATTGATACTTGTTGTTTAGTACCTTACTTATAAGCTACTAAATATAGCTATCTTTGTATTGTAAAATGTAAGCTCAAGAAAATCAGGAATGAATACAAAATATTTAATGATTGCTAGTGCCGTTGTGATGGGACTAAGTGGCATCTCATGCACATTTTTCCCACAAGAAATTATTGCTTTCATAGGTGGAAGTGAAACTACATTTCCTGTTTTAATCTTACAAGTACTTGGAGCATTATACCTTGGTTTTGCCATGATGAACTGGATGGCTAAAACCGTTTTAATCGGTGGCATTTATGCTCGACCATTAGCAATGGGTAATTTAATGCATTTTGCTATTGCAGGCATTGCTTTATTAAAAGCAGCAATGCAATATCCTGCTCTTTCTTACCTATGGCTTATTTGTTTGATATATGTATTGTTTGCGTTATTATTTACTTACGTTTTCGTTACAAGCCCAGTAAAGAAGTAAGTTTTGTATAAATACGTATCAATGATAATAGCAATAGAATTACGCAACGGTTAAAGATTTCTCAAAAATATTTTTTGATATTTTACCAATGATTTCTCCTTTTACTTGTACAAATACGTCTTCTTTGTCTTTAATCAATTGTAGTCTTCCTTTGAAAATAGAGGCATATTCATTGGCGATGAATTGATTCAGGTTTTTTCTGTTTTCAATTCTGCAAACAAACTCTTGCTCATCTTTTATAACTACTAAACGGAGTTTTTCTTTATGAGGGAGCACATTAAATGCAAATAAGGAACTCAAGGATATATTCATGATTTCAATTTTAAAATCGTTTTAAACTATTAATAACTCTGCCCAGTTTAAATTTTGAGGTAGTGACTTTCTACTAAATTCTATATGCAAAACTCTTCGCTTTTTATTATTCGTCGTTCTATTTGAGGCATGTAAAAGCAATGGTTTCATAAACATTATTCCTCCTTTTTTTACCGAACAAATAGTCTCAGTTTCAACTGCCCAATCAATCGTTTCAGGTTTATAAATACCCTTCAAGTGAGATGTTGCTACTACTTTTAATGCTCCATTAGCATCATTAGTATCGTCAAGGTGAATACGAATAGTAAAATTATCTTCCAGTATATCAAGTGGGGGATGTACCGCAAATTGATTTTGTTTGTTTGTCCAAAGGTCAAATCCTTCAATATCCACCTTTTTATCTACAGATATTGTTAAATCTTGATGATAAGCAACAAACCAGTTTGAGTCTTCTGGTTTATCAAAATAGATTGATTTTACCACAAAATAGTCAGACCCAAATACGTCAGCAATAATTTGTTTTAGCTTAGTCGAAAAAACTACTTTGACTGAATCTGGAACTTCCTTAAAAAATTGTCGGATAGCAAATAAATCTTTTGTTTTTCTAAAAGTAGTTTTTGAGGTGCCTACTTGTTCAATATGATATAATAAGTTGTTGATTTCTTCTTCACTAAAAACATTTTCAAGAATAGCAAAACCATCATTATTGATTTTGTTATAAATACTTATATTCATATTAGCTTAATAGTATGTCGACAAATGCCAATTATTAAAATGACAAGAGTATGAGATTGAATTTTCATGGCAATAAAAATATGTTTTAAATCATTGAAAACAAAAAATATTCTGAGTAGTTTTCAAGTTGATATTAAAAATTGCCTTAATCTTTTAAAATATGAAAACGTCACAAATCCCATCAAAAAAAATCTTTTTAACTTTTTTGGTTTTATTAGGTTGGTTTGCCTTAATTCTCCAATATTATGTAATGATAACAACCAAAAAAGAAGATATGTCTGAATTAACGATTAGGTTTTTTAGCTATTTTACCATTCTTAGCAACCTACTCGTTTCTATTAGCTCTACGGTACTGTTGCTAAAACCTAATATTGCCTTGACCAAATTTTTATCGCTTCCCAAAACATTAACAGCCACCACAGTCTATATCGTTATTGTCAGCATAATTTATAACACAATGTTACGTTTCGTTTGGCACCCCGAAGGCTTATTTAAAGTTGCCGACGAATTACTTCATTTAATTATACCCCTGATTTTTTTTATTTATTGGCTCATATATGTCAAGAAAGACGAACTTCAATGGAGTGATTTTCGCCCTTGGCTAATTTTCCCTTTCCTTTATATGATTTTTATTTTGCTGAGCGGCGCTTTCTCAGGATTCTATCCATATCCGTTTATTAATGTTACTCAGCTTGGCTACATAAAAGTATTCATCAATGCCTTCTTTATAACCATCGTCTTTATAATGGTTTCTTGTCTATTTATAGGCATTGGCAAGCTGATGACTAGAAATATAGCCTTGAAATAAGTAATATGATAGAAATATTTGTAATCAGGCTTTTTTGTAACTTCGACCCTAAAATATTTCATCTATGAAAAACGTAATCTACCGTTTATTGCTAAATCTTATTTTCCTTGGGTCATTGCTATGCTCTTTTGAGAATTTTGCTCAACAAGAACAATTATATATTACCTATCCAATGATGCCGTTGAATGTAAACCCAGCTTATGCGGGTAGTCGCGAGGTAGTGAGTATGGCAGCATTGTATCGTCGTCGTCCCTTATTTAGTACGGTAGGTGCTGCCGCTACTAATCAACAGTATTTTAATTTTGATATGCCCATTGCGCAAGATAAAATGGCGATAGGTTTTCAGGCATACAGTGCCGACCAATTGATTGGTAACAATACAGGAGGTATTATTGGAAACTTAGGATTGTACGGAGACTTTGCCTATCGTTTTACGTTACCCAATGATGGCAAATTAGCAGTAGGCGTACAGGTGGGCGTTACGCAAGTACCCGCTTATATCTCATCAACTGGCGGAGGTATTGGTACGACAGGATTTAATTCAAGTATTGGTTTAGGACTTTATTACCACAATGATGATTATTACGCAGGTATTTCTTTGTTGAATTTGAATGCTAATAAAAATGAATTCAATCAACCTTCGTTTATTACAGCAGGATATGTTTTTGATATTGATGATGACCTGCAGTTAAAGACGGGTATATTGGTCAGAAGGCTTTCAAACAATTATACTACCCGAACAGATATTGACCTTAACGCAACAGCATGGATTAATAAGCGTTTTGGATTAGGCGTGTGGTATCAAAATACAGGGTCTGAATTTTCAAACAATGCTTTTTTAGGTTCTTTACAGATTCAATTCAGTAAAATTCAACTTGGATATGCTTATGACTTTACGGGCAATTCAAACGGGGCAGTGGGAGCGAAAGAAGGCTTTCATCAGATAATGTTACGCTATGAATTTGATTCAGGCAATGGTAAATCGGGTGTTTTTAGGTATTTCTGAAATAATCTTGCTATTAAACGAGCATTTATTATTTACAAAAGCTCAGAAATATACCGAAATCCTAAAAAAGCTGAACCAATAGTGTAAAATAATTAATTTTTGAAGTTATTATTGTACTTTGTAAAGAAATATATCCTTTTGGAATCATTAAAAGCTGTGCTATATAAATTTGGCATTCTTTCAATAAAAAACAAATAATTTTTATGTTTTAATTTGAAAGCTTAGCTTAACTTTGCCGTTAGAATAGAATAAGAACAAAAAAGAAACAAATAACGATAGTCCCAATTCTGGTTACGTCACATTATAATGGATCAATTTTCATACATTGCCAATGCTGATACGGCAGCGATTTCTGACCTTTATGAGTCATATTCAAAAGACCCTAATTCGGTAGATACAAGTTGGCAAAACTTTTTCAAAGGTTTTGATTTTCACGCAAATTGGAGTGACTCTGAAGGAGTGTCCAATGGTATAAAAAGTGAAGGCATTTCTTCGCCTGATACTTCAAACGTTCAGAAAGAAATGGCTGTAATTAGTTTAATTAAAGCCTTTCGTTCTCGTGGACACCTTCTAGCAAAAACCAATCCGATTCGTAATCGTAAAAACCGTCAGCCCCGTTTAGATTTGAAAGATTATTCTCTTTCAGAAGCTGATTTAGATACTAATTTTCAAGCTGGAAATTTCTTAGGCATTGGTGCTGTTTCTTTACGCAAGATTCTAGAATCGCTTAATAAGATTTATGCAGGCTCTATCGGTTTTGAATATGCTTATATCCGTGAGCCAGAAGTGAAAGAATGGTTACGTGCTAAAATCGAAAGAGAAGCCTTATCATTCAATCCTTCTATTGATGAAAAGAAACAAATCTTAACAAAACTGAACGAAGCAGTAGTTTTCGAGAACTTCTTGGGAACCAAATACTTAGGTCAAAAACGTTTTGGTTTGGAAGGTGGTGAAAGTACTATTCCTGCATTGGATGCTATCATCAACCGTTCAGCAGAATTAGGCGTGAAAGAAGCCATGATAGGTATGGCACACCGTGGTCGTTTGAACGTGCTTGCCAACATCATGCACAAATCTTACGATGCTATTTTTGATGGTTTTGAAGGCAATCTTCCTGACCAAATTCATGGCGATGGTGACGTGAAATATCACTTAGGATATTCTTCAAAACATATTTCTCCATCTGGTGTTGAAATTTCGTTGAAATTAGCACCAAACCCTTCACACCTTGAGGCTGTAAATCCTTTGGTAGAAGGTTTTTGTCGTGCCAGAGCGGATGCTCACTACGAAGGAGATTACGATAAAATTTTGCCAATTTTGATTCATGGTGATGCCGCCGTTGCTGGTCAAGGTATTGTTTATGAAGTAACACAAATGGCAAAACTGAAAGGTTACGAAGTAGGAGGTACTATCCACTTTGTGATTAATAACCAAGTAGGGTTTACAACTGACTTTGAGGATGCTCGTTCGTCAATCTATTGTACAGACGTTGCTAAAATCATTGATGCACCAGTATTCCACGTAAATGGTGATGACCCTGAAGCAGTAGTTTTTGTATCTAAAATGGCCGCAGAATTCCGTCAGCAATTCAATCGTGACGTATTTATTGATATGGTTTGTTACCGTAGAAATGGTCACAATGAATCTGATGAACCTCGATTTACTCAGCCAACACTTTATGCAAATATTACTAATCACTTAAACCCAAGAGAGTTATATACTCAAAACTTGATTGCTAAGGGTGATATTGATGCAAAATTGGCTTCAGAGATGGATTCTGAATTCAAGAGTGAATTACAAGCTCGTTTGGATTTAGTAAAACAAAAAATTCGTCCTGAATACCATCCTTTAAAATTGGATAACCGTTGGGCTGAATTGCGTTATGCTGATTTAGCAGATTTTGATAGCTCTCCGAAAACAAGTATTTCAAAAGAAGCCATTGATAAAATTGCTGCATCGCTTTCAAAATTGCCTGCTGGTTTTACTGCCTTAAAGCAAATTGAAAAAGTATTATCAGATAGAAAAGGATTCTTTGAAAATGGATTATTGAACTGGGCAACTGCTGAAGCACTGGCGTATGGTTCATTATTGTTGGAAGGCAAACCTGTAAGAGTATCAGGACAAGATGTACAGCGCGGAACGTTCTCGCACCGTCATGCTGTATTACATGATGCTAATACGAACGAATCATATACTTCTTTGAATTATATTGAAGAAGGACAAGAGCAATTACAAATCTTCAACTCATTATTGTCAGAATATGCAGTATTAGGTTTTGAATTTGGTTATGCTTTAGCAAACGCTGATACATTAGTTATTTGGGAAGCACAGTTTGGTGATTTCTCAAACGGAGCACAAACAATGATTGACCAATTTATTGCTTCTTGTGAGTCTAAATGGGGAACAATGAATGGTTTGGTCATGCAGTTACCACACGGTTATGAAGGTCAGGGACCTGAGCACTCAAATGCTCGTCCAGAAAGATACTTGCAATTAGCTGCAGAGGAAAACATTGTAGTAACAAACCTTACTACGCCAGCTAACCTTTTCCACGCTTTGCGTCGTCAATTAGCTTGGGAATTCCGTAAGCCGTTAATAATGATGTCTCCAAAATCATTGTTCCGTCATCCAAAAGTAGTTTCACCAATCAGTGACTTTACAGATGGAAAATTTGAAGAAGTTTATGGAGATACTTTTGTGGAAGCTAAAAAAGTGAAGAAAGTATTGCTTTGTAGCGGTAAAGTTTATTTTGACTTGCTAGACAAGCAAGCTAAAGATAACCGTACAGATGTAGCCATCATTCGTATAGAGCAATTACAACCTTTCCCTACTACGAAAGTTCAAGCAGAGATAGATAAATATCCTAAAGCAAAAGTTTACTGGGTACAAGAAGAACCAGAAAACATGGGATATTGGTCATTCGTTATTCGTGAATTTGGCTGGAAACCATTTGAAGGCTTAGTAGCACGTAAAAAATCAGCTTCACCTGCTACGGGTTTCTTAAAAGTTCATAATGAAGAACAAGCAGCATTAATAGAAAGAGCATTCGCATAATAGTAAATTTGTTGGTTACTCATGCTTGAATGGGTAACCAACTTTTATTAATTTATAGGGTTATTAGTGTGTTAGATTAGTTTTAAAGACAACACTTGTAATTCATCAATCAACTTAAATTATAGTAACTAAGTATTTTAATCATATAGTTTTGGTTTTTAGAGATATCATCATTCTAAAATCTAAATTCTAAATTATAAATTCAGAATATGGCAATTGAAATGAAAGTACCGCCAGTAGGCGAGTCAATAACAGAGGTAACCATCGCCGCTTGGAATAAAAAAGACGGAGATACTGTTAAAATGGATGAAGTTTTGTGTGAACTAGAATCAGACAAAGCCACTTTTGAACTCCCAGCCGAAGCTGAAGGCGTCTTGAAAATCGTTGCTAAAGAAGGTGATACTTTACCGATTGGTGCTGTTATTTGTATTATTGAAACAGTGGGAGGACAAGCTGCTCCAACTCCAGCAGAGCCTGCTCCAGCTACTCAAGAAGCACCTGCGCCTGCACCTACTACTGCCCCTGCACCTTCGCAAGCAACAGTAGCTAGTACAGAAGCACCCAAAACGATTGAGATTAAAGTTCCTACTGTCGGAGAATCAATTACAGAAGTAACGGTTTCTTCATGGAATAAAAAAGAAGGCGATTCAGTAAACATGGACGAAGTATTATGTGAACTAGAATCAGATAAAGCAACATTTGAACTTCCTGCTGAAGCAACAGGAACATTACATATAGTAGCCGAAGCAGGTACTACCTTGCCAATCGGTGGAATAGTAGCTACTATCACAGTAGGTGCGGGTCAGACTGTAACGGCGGCTGCACCAGCGGCAGCTCCTGCGCCAGAAGCACCAGCTTCAAGCGCATCAGCTACTAGTTATGCAGCAGGACATGCTTCGCCAGCAGCAGCTAAAGCATTAGCAGAAAAAGGTATCGACCCAGCAAATGTTCAAGGTTCTGGTGTAGGTGGTCGTATTACGAAAGAAGATGCACAATCAGCACAAAAACCAGTAGCTGTGCCAACGCCAGCGCCTGCTAAAGCAGCTGAGCCAGCTCCAGTGGCAGCTCCATCAACATCAGGTAGAGGAGAAAGAACGGAGAAAATGACTTCTTTGCGTAAGACAGTTGCTCGTCGTTTGGTTCAAGTGAAAAACGAAACAGCGATGTTAACTACTTTCAACGAAGTAGACATGAAACCAATCATGGATCTTCGTGGAAAATACAAAGACAAATTCAAAGAAAAACATGGTGTTGGTTTAGGCTTTATGTCGTTCTTTACCAAAGCGGTTTGTGTAGCGTTAAAAGAATTCCCAGCAGTGAATGCGTCAATTGATGGAGAATCAATTGTTTATCATGACTATTGCGATGTTTCAATTGCTGTTTCTGCTCCAAAAGGTTTAGTAGTTCCAGTTATCAGAAATGCTGAGCAATTATCTTTAGCAGGTATTGAATCAGAAGTAATTCGCTTGGCTTTAAAAGCAAGAGATAATAAATTGACTTTACCAGAAATGACTGGTGGAACATTTACGATTACTAACGGTGGTGTATTTGGTTCGATGTTATCAACGCCAATTATCAATGCTCCTCAATCAGCTATTTTAGGGATGCACAATATCGTAGAACGTGCTGTAGTAGTAGGTGGACAGATTGTTGTTCGTCCGATTATGTACATTGCTCTTTCTTATGACCACAGAATTATCGACGGTAGAGAGTCAGTTTCATTCTTGGTAAGAGTAAAACAACTTCTTGAAGACCCAACACGTCTATTATTAGATGTATAAATAAAAGGCTGATGGCTTTCAGCAATCGGCAATCAGAACAGATAGCTAAAAATTCCTTAGAAAATAAGGAGTTTTTAGCTATCTTTTTATGAAAGAAAAATAAGAGTCCCCATTTTATAATAAAGTAAATCAACTTATAACTTGATGGTCGTCAGTTAACCACTGAATGCCAAAAGCTAATAATATGCAATACGACGTAATAGTAATCGGTTCTGGGCCGGGTGGCTATGTAGCTGCAATCCGTGCCGCACAATTAGGCAACAAAACTGCCATCATTGAGAAATATTCAGTTTTGGGAGGTACTTGCCTAAATGTAGGTTGTATTCCTTCAAAAGCTCTTTTAGATTCTTCAGAGCATTTTCATAATGCAGCGCATACTTTTGCTGACCACGGTATCGAAATCTCTGCTCCAAAAATTAATATCGAGCAAATGATTAACCGTAAGGCAGGGGTTGTGAAGAAAATGAATGACGGGATTAATTTCTTGATGAAGAAAAACAAGATTACTGTTCATAATGGTTTAGGCTCATTCGTTGACAAAAACACCATTAATGTTGCTAAGGCTGACGGTACTTCTGAACAGATTACAGGTAAAAATATTATCATTGCTACGGGTTCTAAACCAACAGCATTGCCTTTTATTCCTATTGATAAAAAGAGAGTAATTACTTCAACAGAGGCCTTGAATTTACAAGAAGTTCCTAAACACCTTGTGGTGATTGGTGCTGGTGTAATTGGGGCAGAATTAGGTTCTGTATATGCTCGTCTGGGTGCAAAAGTAAGTTTTGTTGAATTTGCTGATTCGATGATTCCTACGATGGATAAAACAATGGGTAAGGAATTGCAAAAAGCAGTTAAGAAATTAGGTGCCGAGTATTATTTCTCTCATAAAGTTACGAGTGTTGTAAACAATGGAGACGATGTAACAGTAACAGCTAAAAATAGTAAAGATGAAGACGTACAAATCACAGGCGACTATGTGTTGGTTTGTATTGGTCGTCGTCCATATACTGATGGCTTGAATCTTGAAGCAGCAGGTTTAACAACTGAGCGTGGTAAGATTGAAGTAGACGAGCATACTTTGCAAACAAAAGTACCAGGAATCTATGCCATTGGTGATGTGATTCGTGGAGCCATGTTAGCACATAAAGCAGAAGAAGAGGGTGTTTTTGTAGCAGAGACTATCGCAGGACAAAAACCACACATCAATTATAATTTGATTCCGGGCGTTGTATATACTTGGCCAGAAGTAGCTTCTGTCGGTAAAACTGAGGAAGAATTGAAAACGGCTGGAAAGGCTTATAAAGTAGGTTCATTCCCATTCAAAGCGTTAGGTCGTGCTACAGCATCAGGTGACACTGACGGATTAGTGAAAGTATTAGCAGATAAAACTACTGACGAAATCCTAGGCGTACACATCATTGGTGCAAGAGCAGCGGATATGATTGCCGAAGCAGTAGTAGCAATGGAATATCGTGCTAGTGCAGAAGACGTAGCAAGAATGTCTCACTCGCACCCAACTTACACAGAGGCGATGAAAGAAGCCTGTTTAGCAGCGACTGAAAACCGTTCAATTCATTCTTAATCTAAGAATAAATGATAAAAATCAAAGGCTTGGAGGGTTGTCCCTCCAAGCCTTTTTTATTAGCTTTGGGAAATAAACCAATAATAATCATGGAAAAACCGTTTGCAAGTTTTTTTACTTTAGTTAGAATTTCAATAATTTTTATTTCAGTAATGTGTTTGAATGGCTGTAGCCAAAAGAAAAATGAAGAGAGCAAGGTAGATTCGAGTACAAATACAAAGCGACATTCAAAAATTATTGCAAGACCAGATACTATCCAAGAACTATATTTAGAGGATATTTTAGCCTGTTTAAATGTTGAAGGACTTACTAAAAAGTATGGAGCAGAGAATATCAAGAAAGAGGTGATGATAGAAACGGGCGAAGGACAGTTTAAAATAACAAAGCTTTATCCTGATACTGAAAAAGAAGTAGAAGTTTATTGGAAAGACGGCAAGGAATATCAGCAGATTCAGGATGTAATGATACGAGTGCGTTATACCAAAGATGAGAAAACTGATTTTAGTTCGCCTTGGAGCTCTAAGAATGGTATTCATTTAGGTATGAAGCTGGCTGAAATCGTTCAGTTAAATGGTAAAACTTTTACGATAACAGGCTTCGGATGGGATTTAGGGGGAAGCGTAGTAAGTTGGGAAGGAGGAAAGCTCGCTGGTAAAAATATCAATGTTCGCTTTAATGATTTTTCAGATGATAATGGAGGTTTGACTCCGCAAGAATTCAGTGCTATTTCAGGCGAGATGGAGTTTGATGTTTTACATTCTTCTATCACCAAATTGAATCCATCAGTTGACCAAATTTCTGTTTTTATTAAACCTGAAATCACAAAAGACCAAGGACAAAAAATGGTAAAAGAAGTAGAAGCTAAGCAGATGAAGAAGTAGCTTTGAGCTTTGAGAAGTGAGCTATCAGCTATGAGCTTATAGCCTAAAAAATGTAGATAATATTCATCTAACAGACATAATGTTGAAGTCTTTCTATTAGGGTGCGACTTAAGTCGCACCCTAATAGAAATTATCTCAAAGCTTAAGGCTCAAAGCTCATAGCTGACCGCTATTTAAGCTTCTCATTCTCCAAATGCCTAGTAGCATCACGTTTGGTTTTCTTATCTAGGTTTTTTTGTAAAGCTTCTGTCAAATTGATACCTGTTTGATTCGCCAGACATATCAACACGAATAATACATCAGCCATTTCGTCCCCTAAATCTTTAGCCTTGTCAGATTCTTTTTCAGATTGTTCGCCATATCTGCGAGCAATTATTCTGGCTACTTCACCCACCTCCTCAGTAAGCATCGCCATATTAGTCAATTCATTAAAATAACGAACGCCAATGGTTTTTATCCAATTATCAACCGTACTTTGTGCTTCTTCGATAGTCATTTTTGATGGATTGTTTTACTGAAAAAACTACCCATAAAGCCACCAAACAAACAAGGAAGAGGCGAAATATAAGTAGAGAATTGATTGATATTAGGAAACTTGGCTTCTATCCCTAAAAACTGCGCAAGATAAAAACCAGCAAAAATTCCGACTGTTAATTGAATAGCTGAAATCCAACCCTTTTTAGGTTCTAGGTAGCCAATTAATAAGGCTGAAAGTAGAATAACAAAAAGTGGCCAATGTACCACATTAGCATTTAGATTTACTGCTACAATCACCAAAGTGGCAGCAACCGTTACAATAGTATTGCGTATCATTTTAAAAAGACTAAATTTTATGCTTCGAATCTATCACAATCGTAACAGGACCATCATTAATAAGGGATACTTTCATATCAGCCCCAAATTCACCTGTTTGTATATTCTTACCCAAATCTTTCGATAACTGTTGTATCATTTGTTCGTACAAAGGAATAGCAACCTCTGGGCGAGCCGCCTCAATAAAACTCGGTCTGTTGCCCTTTTTGGTACTGGCGTGTAATGTAAATTGACTAATCAGTAAAATATCACCATTTATTGCATTGATGTCGAGATTCATTTTACCTTCTTCATCAGCAAAAATTCTCATGCCAACAATTTTCTTAGAAAGCCATTCTACGTCATCCAAAGTATCTGCATGAGTAATCCCTAATAATATCAAAAAGCCAGTTTGGATACTTCCTTTTATATTCCCCTCTATTTTTACCGAAGCCTCAGCAACTCTTTGTATAACTGCAATCATAATCTACATCAAGAAAAAAACAATTAATAAATAAATGCCATAGCCTAAAAGGTCGTTGGTGGTGGTGATAAACGGCCCCGAAGCAATGGCTGGATTAATCTCAAACTTATTCAGTACCAAAGGAGTAATTGTTCCCATGAAAGATGCTAATAAAACAACTGCAAATAACGATAAAGACACCGTTAGCGATAATTGAACATTAGCACCATCTACCGCTAATGAACCTACAAAAGCTACTACACCAGCGATAAAGGCATTCAATAAAGCTACTTTTAAGACCTTCCAGAGACGTTCCTTTAAAGGAATATCAATACCAGATTTATCGGCTAAACTTTGTACAATCAGTGAAGAAGATTGAATACCTACATTTCCACCTGTTGAACCAATTAAAGGAATAAAGGCAGCAACTGCGGCCGTAATTTCAATAATATTACCAAGCGTGTCGATGAGTTTTGCCGCAATAAAGCTACCAAACATACCAGCAATCAACCAAGGCAAACGAGAACGCACCAAAAGCCAAACGCTATCGTCTTCTTCTACGTCTTCCGAGATACCAGTCATCGCTTGTACGTCTTCTTGTGCAGACTCAGTAATAAAATCAACCACGTCATCAATGGTAATTCTACCTAACAAACGCCCTTGGATATTTACCACAGGGACAGCATCCAAATCGTATTTCTGCATTACATCAGCAACCTCTTCACCTTTGGCTGTCGTTTTTACAGAAACAATATCTTCATCATATATATCCGATACTTTCGCCCCTCTTTTAGCAAGAATTATTCTTTTTAAAGACATCCTTCCTAATAGAATACTCTCATCATCAACCACATAGACGGCAGATACATTTTCTACATCCTCGGCTTGTCTTCTTATTTCTTCGATACATTCTGTAATAGACTGCTTTATGTTGATTTTGATTAACTCTTTTTGCATCAAACCACCCGCAGAGTCTTCGTCGTAGTGCATCAAATCGTTCACAAAACGAGCTTGCTCTCTGTCTTTCAACAAACCGATAATATCCTCAGAAATATCTTTAGGTTGTTCGTTCAGAATATCAACGGCATCATCTGAATCCAACACGTCGATGTATTCCGCAATTTCCTTTGCTGAAAAATTCTTGAGGAATTTCTTACGATCATCGGCATCAAGATTCGTGATGATTTCAGCACCTAATTTTTTGTCTAATAACCTTACTAAATAATGAGATTCTTCACCGTTCAACTCATACAAAATATTAGTTATATCTGCTGGATATAACTCTCCCATTTCAGCAACGATTAACTCATTTTCTTGCTGAGTGATGGCAGTCTGTATTTTTTCTAAGTATTCCTTTGTGAGTTCAAAAGGAGTAAGTTCAAAAGGTTGTTGATTTGTCGATTCCATGTTTTTGTAGTCCCAACAATTATTTGGATGGACTAAATAGTTAGAGAATTTTACTCAATAATAGGAGCATTATCTTCGGCTAGCCGAGTTAATTCAAGAAAATCGGCCACGGATAATTGCTCTGCTCGTTTATTTAAAAACGGATTTTCTGGTAATTGTAAGGCTCTCAAGGCATTTCTTAGTGTTTTACGGCGTTGATTAAAGCCCATTTTCACAATAGCCTTAAATTTACTTTCGGATACGCCCAAATCCGATACATTATTTCTTTTTAGTCGAATTACGCCAGAGTTTACTTTTGGCGGTGGCGAAAATACTTCAGGACCCAACGAAAAGCAGTATTCGATATCGTAAAATGCCTGCAAGAGGACACTCAGAATACCGTAATCTTTATTACCTGGCTTTGAAGCAATCCTTACTGCTACTTCTTTCTGAAACATACCCGCGATTTCTGGTACATAATCTTTATAGTCGAGGACTTTAAATAAAATCTGTGAAGAAATATTATAAGGGAAATTGCCTACAATGCCGAATTTTTGACCGTTGAAGAAGGTCGATAAATCCTGATGT
Source organism: Arcicella sp. GW821-FHT09D11 (assembly GCF_059416265.1). NCBI lineage: Bacteria > Pseudomonadati > Bacteroidota > Cytophagia > Cytophagales > Flectobacillaceae > Arcicella > Arcicella sp. GW821-FHT09D11. The sequence goes on from NZ_JBWKOV010000002.1 coordinate 908,899, forward strand.
AAAAAATCAGCTGAATGGATTCTTCCCTTCAATTGTGGATAATGTATATTCAGGTATTCAACCGACTCACGGTCTAGTTCAACTACCGAAGTTTCATATTCTGTATGTTGTAATAAAAATTGAGTAAGTACGCCCATTCCTGGTCCAATTTCCATCACTTGGTCGTAGCCCCCATGAAGTGACATCAGCTCTACAATTTTTCTTGCTGCCTCTAAATCTCTTAGAAAATGTTGTCCTAGACTTTTTTTAGCTCTTACGTCTTTCAATGATTCTGTCGTTGGTTTTTGGATGTTAAATAATGTCAAAAAGACTAATGAATTGCTTTTATTCCTTAAAATTACGCCGTTTTTTGTACTTTTAAGATAAAATTTCGTTAAAATCGAAAAGGAAAATAACCAAGAACAAAAGCTATGCGTTGGTCTCATAAAACAAAAGAAGAATTAATCATAGAAATTCGTCACCTCAAAAAAGAATTAAGAGTATTAGAAGCCAATGAAAGAGCAGGTGAAATGCCCCCTTCAATGGCTGCTGAGTTAGAAAAGGCTGTAGAGAATCTTAATTTAGTAGGGATGGTGCTAGAGGATAACGGTACGATATTGTATTGTAATGCCTTTTCAATGAGGATGTTAGGGTATCAGCCAGATGAATTGATTGGAAAAAACTTTTTTGATGTATTGGTGCCTAGTGAAGAGAAGGTGCAACGAATAACCTCTTTTCAAGATGCCATGGAAAAAGGAGGATTGTTTGACCAAAAAGAAAGAACAATGCTTGCAAAGAGTGGGCAAGTAAAATACGTTGAATTGAATTCTACCATTTTCAATGATGCGGGTGATGATACAAGATATTTAACAATTATAGGCGAAGATGTTACCGAACGCAGAAAAGTAGCCGAAGCCTTAGCACGCTCGAATGCTCAATTGCAGGATTTAATCACCAATACTACCGACGTAATTCAAATCACGAGTATTTCTGGGCGATTTTTGTATGTAAATAAGTCGTGGTTAGAAACCATGGGTTATGAGTCGAATGAATTAGCTGCCTTAAGACTAAAAGATATTCTCCATCCAGACTTTGCCAAAGATGCTCTTGAAAAATTTGAGAAGGTAAAGAATGGGGTAAATATACCAGACTTTGAAGTAGTTTTTAGAAGAAAAGATGGTCGCCGACTTTACTTAGCGGGTTCAGTAAACTGTCGTTTCGAGAAAGACGTACCTACTGCTTTTCGCTGTATTTTTCATAACTCAACGGCCAAAGTAAGGGCAGAGCGAGCATCAAAGTTATATGCGAGTATTGCACAGGCAACGATTCGCTCTACCAATTTAGATGATTTATATGTTAACATTCATAAAGAATTAGGAGAAGTAATTGATGTAAAGAATTTCTTTATCGCTCAATACGATTCTGCAAAATCCTTCTTGTATTTTCCTTATTATGTGGATGAATATTTTGATAGTCGGGTGAATTTTACCAAACGAAAGTTGGGGAACGGGCTAACAGAATATGCCATTGCAGCAAACAGACCTTTAATTTTGAGGGATGATGACATTTTTAAATTGGCCGAAGACAAAACAATTTATCTATATGGTGTAGTACCCAAAGTGATGATTTGTGTGCCTTTGAGGATAGGCAATAAAGTAACGGGAATCATTGGCTTAAAATCTTATGAGCGTCAGAACAAGTACGAACAAAAAGATTTAGAGTTACTAGACTTTATCTCTGGTCAGGTAGCCTTAGCTATTGCTCGTAAACAAGCAGAAGATATTTTGGCACGTGAAACAGCCCGATTAAATGCTATTATTGAAGGTAGTTCACACTTAATGTGGTCTGTGAACCGTAAGATGTTGTTAACATCTTTCAATAAAGAGTATTCTCAATTGATAGAAAACCAATTAAATGTAAAACCACAATTGATGTTGAGTACTGAGAAAGTTGGTTTCAGAATGGTTTCGACGACAGATAGGAGGGTATTAGAAGAAAAATATAAAGCTGCATTTAGGGGAGAGCAACAACATTTTGAAGTAAAGCTAGATTCGGAAGATGGTAACCCGAATTGGATAGAAATTTATCTCAATCCGATTTTCCTAAATAATGGTATGATTGAGGAGGTATCAGGGATTGGGCGAGATATAACCGATTTAAAGAAATATCAGCAAGACATTGTTAAAGCAAAAGACGAAGCTGAACGTTCGTTAAAAGTAAAGGAGCGGTTTTTGGCCAATATGAGCCACGAGATTAGAACACCTATGAACGGTGTAATCGGGATGATTGATTTATTGAACGACACCGTACTGGATATAGAACAAAAGGACTATGTTCAAACCATCAAAAAATCATCAGAAACACTCTTACACATCCTAAATGACATTTTAGATTTAGCTAAAATTGAAGCGGGAAAAATGGCTTTGCACGAAGCACCAATTGTTTTCAAAGATGTTTTTGATAGATTACAGGCACTTTTCTCGCAGATTGCTGCTAACAAAGGAAATAGAATTATCTGCGAATTTGGTGAGAGTCTGCCAGAGTTTGTGATTGCCGACGAGACACGTCTTTTACAAATTTTGTCTAACCTTACTTCAAATGCGTTGAAATTTACCGAGAATGGAACCGTAAATATCAAGGTGAATCTAGTACAAAAAAGAGGTAAGTTTAATAGAATACGTGTTGACATCAAAGACTCTGGGATTGGTATTACAGAAGAAAACCTGAAAATGCTTTTCAATGCGTTTCAGCAAGTAGATAATTCTACTAAAAAATCCTTTGGAGGAACAGGCTTAGGATTAGCGATTTCAAAAGAGCTTTGTCGTTTGATGAAAGGAGAAATAGGCGTTTACTCTGACTGGGGTAAGGGTTCTACCTTTTGGTTTATCATCGAAATCAAGCAAACGGATATTAGCCCAATGATGGCTAAAAAAGACGAAGTAGCGTTCCAAGTTGTTGGTCATTTTAGCGATATCACCCCTTATATTTTGCTAGTAGATGATAATGCAACCAACCGAAAAGTGGCCAGTGAAATCATGCGAAAAGCTGGATGTGAAGTAATTACAGCCGATTCGGGTAAGAAAGCAATTGCTTTGGTAGAAAAATCATTAGGAGAAAAACCTTTTGATGTAATATTCATGGATATTCAGATGCCTGAGATGGACGGTGTCGAGACTACTCATCGATTAAGAGCATTGTCAGATAACCTGCCACCGATTATTGCCATGACGGCCTATGCCATGCGAGAAGACCGCGACCGTTTTATGGCCAATGGAATGAATGACTATGTGCCTAAACCTATCAGAGCTGAAATTTTGGTAAGAAAAGTAAGAGAATGGGTTGAAAGAGGAAACAATCACAAAAAGAATCCTATTAAAACAATTGGTACGGCAGGTTCAATGAAAGCTGAGATAACCTCAGTAACAGATGATAAATCGCTTGAAAAAGTAAATACTCCTGCTGAAATCTCACTAGATTCCTTGCCTGTGCTTGATCAAGAAATTATCAAACAGCTTGCCAATAGTGTTGGCGGAGATATGAGTTTCGTAAGTTCTATTCTGGAAGGTTTTGAAGAGGAAGCTACTGAACAGATTCACCTTGCAATTGAAGGTTTTCATTCAAGCAATTGTAAACAAGTACAAAGCGAGCTACATACTTTAAAAGGTAATTCAGGAACATTGGGAGCATCTCGTTTACACGAAATAACAAGGATTATTGAAGAAAAAGCCAAACATTGCGATTTTACGTTTTTTGAGAAGGAAATCTTGATTTTACAAGATGAATTTGAAGCATTTAAAGAAGCTTATAAGAAGTTATAAAATATAAAAATAGGTACAATGCCCAAAGCATTGTACCTATAATGAGTGTGTTAAGCAGTACTATATTCTAATAGAATTTTAGCAGATAATTATTTTGTTGATGAAAAAGTCAAGAAATGACTTTACAGTAATTCAAAAAAGTTTGACAAAAATAAAACATGTTTTTTGATATTTTCAAATTTTTTAAAATATCAAAACAACACAAGATTAGATAATTGATTGTATTTTAATTATTTAACATTCCAGTTGATAATTTTAGGGTTAGTCATGACAGAATTTATAAATTTATGAATTAAATTACTTGCTTGAAAATCTTCAATTTTAGGTTTTTCTTACTTTATCTAAAACAAAATATGCGAATAACTACTAGAATTCAACTTATGTTTATGATGTTCCTGATGTTTAGTACATGGGGAGCTTGGTACGGGCAAATGGGTAAGTATTTGCCAGTGGCACTAAATGCTAATGGAGATCAGATTGGAAATGCATATGCTACTTTTTCAATTGCTTCGATTTTTGCACCTTTTTTTGTGGGGCTGATTGCTGACAGATATTTTTCGGCACAAAAAGTAATGGGTGTTTTGAATTTATTAGGAGCTGTCATTTTATATTTCCTAATTCAAAACAAAGACGCAGATACTTTCTTTTGGTATATTTTAGCTTATACCTTGACTTTCGCACCCAATTTGGCTTTGTCTAGTTCAATTGCAATGAACCAGATGAAAGACCCTGGTAAAGAATTTCCTCCCATTAGAGTATTAGGAACGGTTGCTTGGATTGTTGTAACCAATATTATTGGATACTATGAGATTGGAGATAAAGTAACAATCTTCCAAATAGCTATGTTTACTTCTATTGCTTGGGGTATTTATGCTTTCACTTTACCTAATACCCCTCCGAAAGCTACCGGTACAGCCTCTGTTTCGCAAATTTTAGGTACAGACTCATTTGTACTTTTTAAAGACAGGTCTTTCTTAATATTCTTTATATCATCGGTGCTAGTATGTATTCCATTGGCATTTTATTATGCTCATGCGAACTTGTCACTCACAGAATCACACATGACCCATGTTGAGAATAAAATGTCTTTAGGGCAAGTTTCAGAAGTGCTTTTTATGCTTTTGATTCCTTTTGCTTTGCAAAAGTTTGGTATTAAAAAGATGTTAATCGTGGGTCTTATCGCTTGGATTATCAGATTTATCTGTTTTGGCTATGGGGATGGTATTTCATCAGAATGGATTTTGTATTTAGCTATTATCCTACATGGTGTTTGTTATGATTTCTTCTTTGTTACTGGGCAAATTTATACAGATAACAAAGCTGGCGATAAAATCAAGAACTCGGCACAAGGTTTAATTACATTGGCTACTTATGGTGTCGGAATGGGAATCGGCTCGTTTCTTTCTGGGAAAGTATTGACAAAATATACTACTGGCGATGTCCACGATTGGACTTCTGTATGGATGGTACCTGCTGGTATTGCTGCCGTAGTGTTAATTCTGTTCGTGGTATTTTTTCACGATAAAAAAACAGAAAAATTAGTGGAATAAAAGATTTTAATTATTAATTTTAATACTCCTAGAAAACGCTTATTACTAGACAAAGCTTTTGAAAGCTTATATCTTAAAATTATCATTAGCGAAAGCTAATCTTAATTAAATATAAATAATTTAAGATATTGAAAACAATTTCTGGTAATAAGCGTTTATACTTGTAATGTAACAACATTAATTTTGTTGTCGATTACTAATCTGTTCTCTTCTTTATCAAACTATATTTTTTTAGGATTTTGCCCCTTTTTTTGATTAAACTCTTCTACAATTTTTTCAATTAGCTCTGTAAGACGTAGGTCGGAAGAACGGAGTTTGTAAACATTATCCATTAATCTTGCACCCTTTAAACTATCATACTCAGGTGCGATAATGATAATTCTTTGTCTCCAATTATTGGGTAAAGAATCTTTGCAAACTTTTATCCGGCTTTTAAGTAATTCGGATGTTTTTTTTAGGTCATTTGATGGCATACGAATGTCAGAGCGTTTATATTTGTACCCTACAAATTTTGTTAGACATAATTTGTTAGGTACTAGGTCGATTTTATGTATTAATGATGAATAACTTGATAATGCAAAGCTATAGTTATATGAGTATAACTCAAAATTTACAGTAAATAAATAAGAATAAATCAACTTTAATTATTAAAGATAAATACTAATACTTCTTGAGAATTAGATTATTTACCCAGCACACACATGAAACGAATTGAGGACAGAGTAAGAGTACTAATTGTAGAAAAAGGAATGACGTTATTACAATTAGCGACTCAATCAAAAATTACCGAAGCTACTTTACATGCTATTTTAAATAGAAACGATGCAAAGTATTCTCAGTTGAAAAGAATGGCGGAAACATTGAATGTAAAAGTGGCTTATTTAACAGGTGAAACAGATATTCCTTCGATGTCTGTAGTACAAGAATCAGAAGCTGGCTATGTTGCGTTGAAAGCTGATGATGTAATTGAAATGCAAAAACAAATTATAGAGCTACAAGGTAAATTACTGATGCAAAATACTCCTAGAGAAAACTGACCCAACGTTGGGTCATAGTGATTGATAATCAGAATATTATATTGAAATTAATATTCTGATTATCAAATATTTATCGGTTGAATTTTTCTTTTAAACGTAATAATGGCGTTTCGATAAAACGGAAGGATAAGTCACAAACAAGGATAGTTAAACCGATGGCTGACGTGTATAGAATGACGTTAAAAACAGGAAGGCTCAGGCTATTCCCCAAGAAGTAGTGTATCGCATTGATACAGAACACAATAACTGCCGAATGGTAGATATAAATGCCGTAAGAAATCTTACCCAAGTAATGAATAATTGGGGTTTCTAGGTTGAGTATTGTATTAGGGTTTGCTGCTACATTGATGATGAAATAGCAAAAGAAAAAGCCATGAAATTCAAGATTGAAACCCGGAATATAGACATTTGAACCAATTATCAATACTGTTATGGTATAAACGATAATCTGAGTGCTCTTTTTGAATAAAAAAGATAAAATCTTTTCTTGCTTACTAAAAACTAAATACGCCCCAATTCCTCCAATTACCATTGTTAGTATTCTAAACTGACTAAAAAATAGGGCAAGATTTTCATAAATCTTGGCTTTGGTTGCTTCTGGTAAATCACTCAGTTTTAGAAAATAGAAAGACGTACTCCCTACTATTGCTACAAATACTGCTACTACAATTAAGAATGATTTTAATGGATTTTTCCTTTTAATAATCCAAGGCCAAATAGCGTAAAATTGTTCTTCAATACCAATAGACCAAGTTTGGGCGCATAAATAGGGTGCTCTATAAAATACAAAACCTACATTGGGAAGGAAAAGTAAAAAGAAAGGAAGTCTTTTATAAAAATTAACATCATAATTAAAGTCATTTCCCAGAGGGCCATAGAAGAAAGAAAACTCTGGAAAGACAAAAAAAGCTAACAAGACGATGATATAATACAATGGCCAAATTCTCAGGATTCGCCTGATATAAAAATCCTTGGTAGAAATATCTCCTCTTCTATCTTTTTCACTCAACAAAAGGTAGGTAATCAAGAAACCACTTAATACAAAAAATAAGCCCACGCCCAACTTCCCCATATTTTTTAAGATAAAGAAATCATAAAAATTTTCAAGACCCATCAAGTATTTTATTTGTTCTGTATGATGAATGAGTACTGAAAAAGCGGCAATAAATCGAACTCCATTTAAATTAGGGAAATAAACTGATTGATGAGATTTTTGCATTATTTGCTTTAATATTGGTTAGTTTTAATAATGTAAGGATAGTTGAGTCCAAGTATTTTTGAAAAACTACTATCGGACTATTTTGTAAATAAACCAGGTCTCGTTATGATTGTGTGAAGGATTTAAAACGTAAGCAATGTTATCTATAAAACTTGGTTCTATGTTAGTATCGTGTTGTAAGTTGGGGAATATTTTCTTCATCATTGCAAGCCTTGCTTCTAAATCTGCTGAGCCTACCAAAATTAAATAGTTGGGATATACCTTTTTCCCTGATTTAAGCTCGTTAGGCAACTCTTCAAGTTTTTTAGGCGTATCGATATCATAATAGTCTAATCGTCTGTTTAAATAAAAGATAGCCACTGGTTGCGAAGCCTGAAAGTTCTGGACAACAAAATTCTGAAGGTCGCCTTTTTCTCTGAAATAATTCATACTTTCCACCCTCGAACGTTTGGTGTAGGTTACTGAAAGAATACAAAGTAAGATAGTATTAAGGACAATAAACCAATAGACCAGCACCTTAGTAGTAGTCCTGAACCATGCTTTGTTTTGTAATGTTTCGTAAATATCTCTGAAGCCAATTACACCCAATATCAAAAAGAAAGGAATAAAAGGCAGGATGAATCTTTCTTGTTTATTGGGATAATAAGAGTGAAAAGCAAAGAAAAATAATGAAGCCAAAAATAGTATTCGTCTGTTGCCCGCTTGGGTGGCTGTTTTGAAATATCCTGCAAAAAATAATAAGGAAGACAATCCTAAGGTTAAGCCCGCCATTGTTCCGATATACCTATGCCAAGGACCATTAGGATAAATCTCAATATTCTTTGCATCAGCATTGAATGTAAAATAAGCTTTGATGGAAGCAATAGGATTACCCCAATACACATAATCAAAAACACCCTGAGTGAGTAAATAAAAAACAATGCATCCGAACCCAAATAGGATAGCTCTTTGCCACTGATTTTTGGTCAATAACCAAGCTAGCCCAATCGTAAAAGGAATAAATACAATTTGATAACGGAATACAAAAGCTATCACAAACCAGAAAGCCGACCAGAGAACAGATTTGTTGTCTAATTTTGGGTTGATAGCATAATAACAGGCAATTAATAAAGGAGGGATACAAACAAATTCTCTTAGATTTCTAACCGACATAAATGGGAATACCCAAAATACAGCTAATAATAGCCCAACGATTTTTGCATCATTTTTTCGGTTACTTAAGCGTTCCGTCAGTTTATAGCCATAATAAATGCTTAGTAACGAGAAAAGGCTATTGACGATTCTCGCGAATAACATTTTTGTTTCTGGATTGGTTGTACCAAACCATTCGCAAGTAGCAAAAATTAAATAATGAATATAGGGGTATATTAAACTAAACAGATAGGCTTCACCATTTACTAAAAAATCTTGTGTAAAGGGAGAGTCAATTTTATCGAGCAAATTTTGTGCAAGCACAACTACTTCATAATGGTCGTCTGTAAAAGCATATCCTTTAGAAAAAATAATAGATAATACCCTGAAAAAGAGACCAATAAGTAATATCTTCTTAAGATTTAAAGAATCTAAGTATTGTTGCATAATGTAATTGCCTAAATTGTCGTGCAAAATTAGACATTTTAAGAGCAAAAAGAAAGCTGATTAAACATCTAGCAAAATTCTGAATGTAGTCCCTTTATTTAATTCCGACTGTTTTACAAATAATTTACCATCATGGTATATTTCAATAATACGTTTTGCCAACGTTAGCCCTAAGCCCCAGCCTCTTTTTTTAGTACTAAATCCTGGATTAAAAACCTTGCTGACATTTTGTTTAGAAATCCCTTTGCCACTATCACTTATGTCGATGGCAATTTTATTGTTTTTGGTTTCAGATAAGGTGATTTTTAAAGAGCCAACGCCACCCATGGCATCAACGGCATTCTTACAAATATTTTCGATTACCCATTCAAATAGGTAGCGATTGATATTAACGGTTTGCTTTTCGTTAAGTTGATTATCAAATGAAAAAATAATTTTAGTAGAAATCCTTTTTTGCAAATACGACATAAAAGTCTCTATTGTTTCGATAATATTTTCTGGTTTCAATACTGGAATAGAGCCAATGTTTGAAAAACGAGTTGTAATAATATCTAATCGGGTAACGTCTTTTTCTAACTCCTTAACGATTTCAGGGTCATAGGTTGGGTCATTTTTGAAATATTCCACCCATGCCGTAAGGGATGAAAGGGGAGTACCCAATTGATGAGCAGTTTCTTTGGCCAAACCTACCCAAACTTGGTTTTGTTCCGAACGCCTAGAGGCATCAAAAAACAAATAAGCTGCCAAGCCAAAGACTAATACTACTGCTAATTGAAAAAGGGGATAATAACGAAGCAAATCTAATAAACGGGAATTGCCATAATAAATATATTCCGTGTGCAGTGTCATATCGAGCTCGATAGGTGGGTTATCGTCTCTGATGATTTCCTCTAGTTTTTGCTGTAAAAAGGTTTGTTGTGCTTTAGAACTCAAGCCCTCGGGCATTTCTATGTTTCTAGCAGTCAAATACCCGTTTCCGTCTTTATGAATGATGGGAATGGTATTGTTCTCATTCGATTTTTTTATTTTCTCAAAGAAAAAATTTACATCCTGATTAGGGTCGCTGGTCATGGCATATTTCAGCGATTCAGCATATAATTCTATTTGCTGTTTTTCACGTTCTTCGAGTTTTGAAACTATTTTGTCGGTAAAGTATAAAGAAAATATACCGACAACCAAACAAAACCCTAAGAAGGCTACTTTCCACCAAGTATTACGGCTATAAATATCTACAGATAAAATCATAAATAATATGCTAAATAAGCGATTTTAATATCAGGCAATTAGTTTTTTCCTTTTCCCTAACGTCAAATCTACTGCTTTATTTTTTAAAAATAAACGATAAAGTTATGCTGACTGAACTAATAGTTTTTTAAGAAAACATTACTCTTATGGATAATTGATTATGCCCAATTCTATTGATAAAATAGGCGTAATTTATATCACGAGATTGTAATAATACGCTATTGATATAGTGGTTTTCTTGAAGGATGATTATTAATTGTAAAGTCATGAAAAAAAATATTTAAAAAAATAAAAAAAAGTTGAGTTTTTGCAATCCTTTCCTCCATTTCTTACGTAAATACTTTTAAGAAATGAGATTTATTATCTTTTTTAAAGGTATAAGTCTATATTTTGGTGTGTTAGTGGTAGTATGGCGAGTCTTTCTAAGGTTCGCCATATTTTTTTTTGCTTCATTGTAACATAAAATATCTTAAACTCTTGAATTTTGATAAAAAAGTTTTTATCAAAATAAGTCTAATCATTATGAACAATGAACCCTCGATTTAATAGTTCTTTAACTGTTTTAACAAAATCATGCATTATTTTAACAATTGAATTAACTTTGCAAAATCTTCTTCAAAAATATTAATCTGCTTAATCAGGCTTGAAGAAATTTAAATAATATCTAAGATTAAATCAGCTTATAAAATATGCAACATTTTCTGTCGGTCAAAGATGCCATTGATGTACAAGCACTTGTGAAAGAGGCCCTATTATATAAAAAAGCTCCCTATGCAGACAAACACCTAGGTAAAAATAGGACTATGGGTCTTTTGTTTTTTAACTCAAGCCTTCGTACTCGTTTAAGTACACAGCGTGCCGCTCAGAACCTTGGTCTGGAGCTTATGGTAATGAATGTTGGACAGGATGGCTGGGGCTTAGAATTTGAAGATGGTGCCATCATGAATGGAGACAAAGCCGAACATATTAAGGAAGCTGCCCCAGTTGTGGGTCAATATTGTGATATTGTGGGCATTCGTAGTTTTCCGTCATTAGTAAATCGTGAAGAAGATTATTCAGAAAAAGTAGTTAATCAATTTGTAAAACATACAGGTAAACCAATCGTAAGTTTGGAATCTGCTACTCGTCACCCTCTACAATCACTAGCCGATTTAATTACGATTGAGGAATTGAAAACGAAGCCTCGTCCTAAGGTAGTACTTACCTGGGCACCGCACGTAAAAGCTTTGCCACAGGCTGTGCCAAATTCTTTTGCAGAATGGATGAATGCTGCTGATGTTGATTTTGTGATTACACATCCAGAAGGCTATGAGCTTGCTCCTGAATTTGCGGGCAAAGCTAAGGTTACTAATAACCAAGAAGAAGCATTTAAGGATGCCGATTTTATTTACGCCAAAAACTGGTCGTCTTATGAACAATACGGAAAAATATTGAATCAAGACCCAGCGTGGATGGTGACGATGGACAAAATGAAGCTGACTAACAATGCTAAGTTTATGCACTGTCTGCCAGTTCGTAGAAATATTGTAGTAGAAGATGCCGTGTTAGATTCTGATCATTCTGTAGTAGTTCAACAAGCAGGTAACAGAGTATGGTCGGCACAGGTAGTGTTGAAGCAAATTCTACTTAAAATAATCAAAGAAGAAAGTCCTTATTTATTCTAGTTTTTGTTTTTGAAAATGCTTGACAATTGCCAAAAGCGTTTTCTATATGATAATATGAAATTAACAGTTGTAAAAATCGGAGGGAACGTTATTGATAATCCTGCTTTTTGTGAACAGTTTCTAAAAGATTTCTCAGATATTCCTGCACCTAAGATTTTGGTACACGGCGGAGGTAAAATAGCCACCCAAGTAGCTGAAAAATTAGGCATTGAAACCGTCATGGTTGAAGGAAGAAGAATCACGGATAAAGCCATGTTGGATGTCGTAACAATGGTGTATGGTGGTTTGGTCAATAAATCATTAGTAGCACGTATGCAACAATTTGGTGATAATGCCATTGGATTGACTGGTGCGGATGGTGGTGTGATTTTATCGAAAAAGCGACCAGTAAAAACGATTGACTATGGCTTTGTAGGAGATATTGAAAAAATAAATAGTTCTTTCATTGCCAGTTTGTTAGCACAAGATATTGTGCCAGTATTTGCCCCTTTGACATACGACAAAGAAGGAAATATGCTGAATACCAATGCTGATACCCAAGCCCAAGCAATAGCTGTGGCAATGACAGAGGACTATGAAGTAAACTTAGTATATTGCTTCGAGAAAAAAGGGGTACTGTCAGACCCAGAGGATGATGACGCTGTAATAGCCGTATTGAAGCCTGCTGATTATGAGCATTATAAAGCCGAAGGAGCTATTAATAAAGGGATGATACCAAAATTGGATAATGCCTTCAAAGCATTAACTGATGGAGTAGCACAAGTAACAATTTGCCATGCTAAAGAAGTAAAATTAGCCGTTAAAGATGGTATCGCAGGAACAAAACTAGTAGGGGTTTGATATAAAAGAGAATAGTAATATTAAAACTTAGCCTTTTTTATTCAAAACATTGTAAAGCCATTATTTAAAAATTATTTTTACGAAAGAAAATAAAAAAGAGGAATAATGAATGTTACATTTGAAGTAAATACCCAAGCAGAATTGGAAAAGCTTTTTTCATTATTTAAGTCTTTCCAATTAGAAAATATCAGCGTAATTTCATCTGACTTGAAAATCAACCCTTTGATTACGAAAGGGGATAAGTCTATTGACCCAAAAGGTTTGTTCGGAATTTGGAAAGAAAACCCTCGGGATTTAGATGAAATTAGAACTCAGTCATGGAAAAGAAACTGGGAATAATTAATGGTACTTTGCGATACTAATATCTTTATAAGTGCTTTTAATGGTAAAGAGCATGCCATTGATGCAATGGGTAAAATAGGTTTTGATAACATCGTGATTTCATCAATAACATTGATGGAGCTTTATCAAGGGATGAGAAACAAAACCGAGCTTGCCAAAATGAAAAAGAAAATAAAATATTTTGATGTAATAGATATTGATTTAGAAACCTCGAAACTGGCAACTTCTCTGATTGAAAAATTTAAATTGAGTCATGGATTACAAATCCCTGATGCTATTATAGGTGCTACTTCTGTGATTCATCGAATCCCACTATTTACATATAACTTAAAAGATTTCAGCTTTATTCCCAATTTGGATTTGTATGAAGTCTAAAAGAGTTCTAAAAAAATCAAATAATGCGCAGTAAAGGACTACTTTTTGGCATTGCCACTGGTGATGCTTTAGGCGTACCTGTAGAGTTTATGAGTCGTAAACATTTACAAGCAAAACCTGTAGTGGGTATGCGTGAATATGGTACGCATCATCAACCTGCAGGTACTTGGTCAGATGACACTTCCATGTCGCTTTGTTTGGCTGAACAACTCATTGAAGGCTATGATATAGAACAATTAGCCAAGCGTTTGTGTGATTGGTATCAATTCAATGTCTGGACACCCCGAGAGGTAGTTTTTGATGTTGGTGTTGCTACGCGAAATGCTATTGATAAAATGTTAAAAGGGGTTTCTCCTTACCAATCTGGTGAATGTGATGATTATTCGAATGGAAATGGGTCATTGATGCGTATTTTACCATTGGCTTTTTACCTGAAAAATAAGTCTATTGACCAACGCTTTTGCATGGTCAGAGAAGTATCTAGCATTACTCATGCGCATGTTCGTACCATTATTGGCTGTTTTTTTGCCGTTGAATTTGTCATAAATCTATTAAAAGAAGAAAATAAATTTGAAGCTTATTACGAAACCCAAAATACTGTTCGTGATTATTTGCATTTAATTCAAATAAAAAATGCTGAAATAGAGCTTTATAATAGAATTTTATTTGATGATATTTTTCACCTCTCTCAAGATGAAATTTTCTCTTCTGGATATATTCTTCATACATTAGAAGCCAGCCTCTGGACATTTCTTACGACCGACAATTTTCAGGATGCTGTATTGAAAGGTATAAATTTAGGGGGTGATACCGACACTATTGGCTCTGTAACTGGTGGAATGGCTGGTTTGTATTATGGTTTTGACCAAATTCCAGTAGAGTGGATTAATCAATTAGCTCGCAAAGAAGATATTTTGGCATTGGCAAACCGTTTTTCAAAACTCGGATAAAAAGCTACTTGGTTTCAAAACCAAGTCAAACTATATGACCTTACAACAACAACTTACTCAAGATGCTATCGCTCTTTTAAAACAATTGATTGCTACGCAATCGTTTAGCCGTGAAGAGCAACAGACAGGTGATATTCTTGAAGAATTTTTCAGAGAAAGAAATATGCCCTTTCGTAGAAAAATTAACAACCTCTGGGCAAGGAACAAACATTTCAATCCGTCTTTCCCAACAGTACTTCTAAATTCACATCACGATACCGTAAAACCTAATCCTTCTTGGACCTTAAACCCCTTCGAGCCACTCGTGGTAGAAGATAAACTATATGGTTTGGGAAGTAATGATGCGGGAGGATGCTTAATAAGTTTATTGGCTACTTTTTGTTATTTTTATCATAGAAGTGATTTAAGTTTCAATGTCCTTTTTGTGGCATCTGCGGAGGAAGAAATTTCCGGTGTAAATGGGTTGGAGTTATTATTGAAAGAAAACGATTTGCCCGAAATATCATTCGCCATAGTAGGAGAGCCGACAGAAATGCACTTGGCCATTGCCGAAAAAGGCTTAATGGTGGTTGATTGTACTGCTCATGGGAAGGCAGGTCATGCTGCTCGGGAAGAAGGAGATAATGCCATTTATAGAGCACTTCGTGATATTAATTGGATTCAAAACTATGAATTTCCAAAAGTATCGCCCGTATTAGGCAAAATGAAAATGTCGGTTACTATTATCAATGCTGGCAAGCAGCATAATGTAGTTCCTGATACATGTAATTTTACGATTGATTGTCGGGTAACAGAACAATATTCATTAGAAGAAACATTAGATACTATTCGCCAGCATATTGAATCTGATGCGCAGGCTCGTTCTATTCGCTTGAAGCCATCATCTATTCCTTTAGAACACCCTATTGTTCAAGCAGGAATTAAGCTGGGAAGGAATACGTATGGTTCGCCCACTACTTCCGACCAAGCCGTTTTAGACTGCCAGTCGTTGAAATTAGGTCCTGGGCATTCTGGGCGTTCGCATACAGCAGATGAATTTATCTATCTTTCAGAGATAGAGGAAGGGATAGATTTGTATATTAAAATGTTGGGAGAAGTAATCATTGCTAGATAAAATAAACTCAAGAAACAATGTCTCAGTCATTGCCCACCAGTCGCCTTAGTTCAGCAGATGTATATCGTGGCTTCGTGATGTTTTTAATGATGGCCGAGGTATTGAGTTTTGATAAAGTATCAGAAGCATTACCCGAAAGTTCCTTTTGGAAAATACTAGCGTTTCATCAATCTCATGTGGAATGGATAGGCTGTTCTTTACATGATTTAATTCAACCTTCCTTTTCTTTTTTAGTAGGCGTAGTACTCCCTTATTCAGTGGCTAATCGTTTGCAGCAAGAAGAACGTTTTATCAAGGTGTTTAGTCATGTATTGTGGCGTTCTTTAAAGTTGATTTTGTTAGGCATCTTTCTTCGTTCTCAATGGCGAAACCAAACAAATTTCACGTTTGAAGATACCCTTACCCAAATAGGCTTAGGATATTCTTTCTTGTTCCTATTGAATTTCCGCTCGCAGAAAATACAAATTACGGCCTTAATTATTATCCTTTTGGGATATTGGCTAGTTTTTGCAGTTTATCCATTGCCTGATGCTTCTTTTGATTATTCATCAATTGGTGTGGATAAAGACTGGCCACATCTGCTCAAAGATTTTGCTGCTCATTGGAATAAAAACAGCAATTTTGCCGCTCATTTTGATCAATGGTTTTTAAACCTTTTCCCTCGTGAAAATCCTTTTGTTTTCAATGGAGGAGGTTATGTTACTTTGAGTTTTATTCCTACTTTAGGCACTATGATTCTTGGACTTTTAGCTGGCAATATATTGAAATCAAGCACTACGGTTAATCAGAAACTGAGAAACTTTATCATACTAGGAATAGCAGGATTAGCACTAGGCTCGTTGATTAATAGCTTAGGAATATGCCCAAATGTAAAAAGAATATGGACACCTACTTGGGTAATCTTTAGCGGAGGCTGGTGTTTTCTGTTAATGGCATTTTTTTACTGGACGATTGATGTCCTTGAAAAAAGAAATTATGCTTATTTCTTGTTAGTAATTGGTACAAATTCTATCGCTGCCTATATTATAGCACATACGGTAGATTCATACATTGCAAAATCTTTATTCATCCATCTCGGGAAAGATTATGCCATGATTTTTGGGATTCCTTATAAAACCTTGGTGCAAGGAATACTCATTTTATTGTTTGAATGGCTAATTTTGCGATGGATGTATCAAAAGAAGATATTTATTAAGGTTTAAAACGAATTATAAAAGATAAAAAATTGAGCAAACTCTGGCAAAAAGATAATGTTTCGGTAAACGAAAAAATTGAAAAATTTACCGTTGGGCGTGACCCTGAATTTGATGTACTCCTCGCTGAATTTGATGTACTGGGTTCTTTGGCTCATACACAGATGTTAGAAAGCATTGGCTTGCTTGAAAAGTCAGAGCTATCTGACATTCAAGAAGAACTAAAGGCAATTTATCAAACTATTCAAGCAGGGGATTTTATCATTGAAGAAGGTATTGAAGATGTTCACTCGCAGGTAGAATTGATGCTTACGCGTAAATTGGGGGAAGCTGGTAAAAAAATACATTCAGGACGTTCGCGCAACGACCAAGTGTTGGTAGACCTAAAACTTTTTACCCGTACCCGTTTGCAAGAAGTAGCTGAGTCGTCTAACCAATTGTTTGAATTGTTGATTGCTTTAAGTGAAAAATTCAAAGAGGTATTATTGCCAGGCTATACGCACTTACAAATTGCAATGCCTTCAAGTTTCGGGTTATGGTTTGGTGCTTATGCTGAAAGTTTGGTGGATGATATGGAAATGTTGCAAACAGCTTATCGTTTAGCCAACAAAAACCCATTAGGTTCGGGGGCAGGTTATGGTTCGTCATTTCCCTTGAACCGTACCATGACTACTGAGTTATTAGGGTTTGATAATTTACATTATAATGTAGTCTACGCTCAGATGTCGCGTGGTAAAACGGAATTGTTTGCTACTACAGCCATTGCTCAATTTGCCTCAACGCTTTCAAGATTGGCGATGGATATTTGCTTGTATAACTCGCAGAATTTTGGCTTTATCAAATTGCCAGATGAAATGACAACGGGTAGTTCTATCATGCCACATAAAAAGAATCCCGATGTAGCAGAATTGTTAAGAGGGAAAACCAATAGATTGAAGGGACTGCCTAATGAAATTATGTTGGTAATGGGCAATTTGCCTTCGGGGTATCATCGTGAAATGCAGATTTTGAAAGAAATATTGATGCCTGCTTTTGATGAGATACTCAATTGTTTGGACATGACTTACTTCATGCTTTCGAATATTCAAGTAAAAGAAGGTATTTTGGAAGACGCCAAATATGATTTATTATTTTCGGTAGAACGAGTAAACGAGTTAGTATTACAAGGCGTACCTTTCCGTGAGGCTTATAAAATTATCGGTAACGAAATCAATTCAGACACTTATACGCCCAATCGTGATTTAAAACACAGTCATGAAGGTAGTATTGGCAATTTGTGCAACGACCAAATTACAGCCATGATGCAAGAAGTAGTAGGAAGATTTGGCTTTGAAAAAGTACAAAATGCCGTAGATGATTTATTAAAATAGTAGATGCTTTTCAACTCAATGAGAGAAAAATCATTGAGTTGAAAACTATTTAAAAGAGAATGGCGTTAAACTGAAAACCATCATTACAAACTTTGGAAAATAATAATCAACCACCCAAAAAAGACTTTCGTGCATGGCTCAAACGCTTAGGTTGGGCAGGTTTTTTCTTTTTCTTAATCAAAGGATTACTTTGGTTAATCGTGCCGTATTTAATAGCGAAAGGAATCTTTAAGTAGTTGTGAGTTAGTGAATTGTGAATTAGTGATTTTTTGTCCTAAAATCTTCACTTCCTAAAGTCCTCTAGTCCTCAAATCTAAAACTCTTCATCTTCTAGTCTTATGTCTAGCGTCTTCTAGTCTAACGTCCTCAAGCCCAAAAACCTAAATCTCAAACAAAGCCTTAATAGCTTCCCCAAAAGTCCCACCAGACATCATTTTACTTTGTGCTTTATCCTTCATCGTAATCTGAAATTTTCCGTTAAAATGCTTTTCTATTTCTTTGATTTTCTGAGTATTAACAATGTTTGCTCTACTAATTTGTAAGAATTGAGGAGAAGGCAATTTCTCTGCAAGAATAGAAATCGTGTAACTCGTTAAATATTTTTGTCCGTCGAGGGTAATCAAAAAAACATATTTATCATCAGCCTCAAAATGACTAATATCTTGTAAATCAATCAATAATATTTTGTTGCCCGTTTTTACGGAAATAGAACTAATAGCCTTTTTAGGCTTCATTGCCTCAATCATTTTTAGTAGATTATCATTAAATAGATTCTCTTGATTGCTAGGCTGTTCTATTTTGGCAACAGTGTTCGACTGCCAGAGCATTAATTTCTGCACAGTTTTATCCAATCTTTCATATTCTATGGGCTTCAAAAGGTAATCTATTGAGTTTTCTTCAAAAGCTTTGATAGCATATTCGTCGAAAGCCGTAGCAAAAACCACCAAAGGCATAAAAGTAAGGCGAGAAAGCATTTCGAAGCCAGTCATGACAGGCATTTCAATATCTAAAAAAATTAAATCAGGACGGAGCGTTTCTACTAGCGAAAGCCCTTCGGCTCCATTGTTTGCACGCCCTATTATTTCAAAAGTATCGTTATATTTGCCAAGCAATCTTTCGAGGCGATTGATAGCTAGTTTTTCGTCGTCGATTAATATTGTTTTAAACATAGTTTTTATCACGATTTGCCAAATCGTTGATTACTTTTTGATACACACGATATGGCCAATCGTGGAGATAATGATGATAGAAATATATTCTGAGCGCTTAAAATTAATACCTTTAGATAATGATTTATTGACGCTTTGGTTTATTCAAAGTAGAGATAAGATGGTGGAAAAATTAGGTTTAAATCCATCTACATGGGAAATTAATGATTTTGACAAAGCTGAAACTTTGGATGCTTTAGTTAATTTTTGGCTTCCGATGACGGCTGAAAATTCTGACATTTTTTTTTGGTACACTACTTGGGAAATAGTTTTAGTTGCTGAAAATATTTCTATTGGTGGTATTGGCTTTGCAGGATTTCCAGACCAAGATGGGGTAACCATGGTAGGCTATTTTATTGATGGCAAGCACCGTGAAAAAGGTTATGCTACCGAAGCCCTGAATTGTTTAATAGATTGGGCAAGCCTTGAACCATCGTTAAAAACCATTATTGCCGATACTCCATTTTTTAATTTACCTTCTCAAAACGTACTCAAAAAAGCAGGTTTTAAAGAATTTGGCATTGCCGAAGTACAGCACATCGAAAAAATGCAAGTTAAAAACTGGAAACTAAAAATCCGCTAGACTAAGATTTAAAAAGCTCAAAGCTCATAACTCACGGCTCACAGCTTATCACTATCTATCGGCAAAGCAATAATAACAACTTTCTCTGGTTTATTGGTCAGTTCCATCGAAGCATGTTCGCCTGAAAGTAAGCGAAGTTTATCTTGGATAGATTTTAAACCATAACCAGAAAAAATATTATCTGGAAAGGGAACACCGTTATCAAAAATCTTGATAATTAAGTTGTCTTGTTCCTGCGAGACCTTAATTTTCAAGATACCTTGTCCTGCAATTTTTGAAATACCATGTTTGATGGCATTTTCTATAATAGGCTGTAACAAAAATCTCGGTATTTTATATTTTCTAAAAACTTCATCCTCAAATTCAACCGAGTAAACCAATCGCTCATCAAAACGGATTTTTTCAATTTCCAGATAAGTCTTTACAATCTCTAATTCGTTCTCTAAGGTATCAAAATGTTCCTGACTTCGTCCTGTTGAATAGCGATAGAATTTTGATAAATTCAATACCATGTGTTCAGCTTTGTCAGGGTCATCGTGTACTAACGAAGCGATAGAATTCAAAGAATTATACAAAAAATGGGGATTGATTTTAGCCTCTAATGCCTCTAATTCTGCCCTGATTTTAAGGTCGTTTAATTGCAATAGTTGATATTCCTGTTCAGTCATTTTAATAAGCCTAGTGCGTTCATGCGTAAACCAATAGTAGATAATATTAGCGCCAAGTATAGGACCTAATACAAAGAATAAATCATAATTGTCTCTGGAAAAGTTAGAGACTCTCTCAGGTGTATTTTCTTCAAAAAGGCCGTATAGAAAAGAAAAACTAAAAAATTTTAGGATGGCCGAGACAATCATGCAGAGGGTTAAAATACTATGCTTTACTAAGGAAGATTTACTGAAAGAACCAAACTTGATGAATAGCCAGCACAAACCAATCATCATAGTGGCATCATAGATATTGCTGTAAATTACATTAATAAAAAAATCCTTGTATTGGCTTTTCCCTCTGATAATAGCGATGATAAAATAGAAATGTCCATTAAAGGCCATTACAGTAAAAAAGCCTATCAACCAGAAACGCCCCCAAAAACCTGATTTTAATTCCTTTGCCATAAAAATGAATGACGGCTTTTACACCGTCATGATTCATGTATAAGTTTATTTTCTTAATTACATGCCTTCGCCATGCCCTTGATTTGCTCTATGCCCCAGTTTGGACTGATTGGGCTTATTGCTTTGAAGTTAGCGAATTTTTCTAAGGCTTTTTGGATTTCAGGACAAGCATTTTTAGCACCTCCACCAAATTGTTCTGGCGTATAAAAAATCATTTGAGCTTTTAATGAATACGCTCTAGGGTTTTCAGGATTAATAGCTTTTGCTTTGTTGACAGCTCCTTCAAAAGCTGAACCGTATTTCATAAATCTCGCTTGTCCATCTACTGAAATACGCATCATAGCTATTTGTGCTTTCAATACTTCTACTTCGTCTAAGCTTGTCACTTTTTGCTGTGCTAATTTATCTACAAAAGTGTCGGCTTTATCTAAGTACTTATCGATATCACCACCATTTTTTTGTTGCATCGCAATTAATGTATACGTCAAGCAAGCATAATAATTAGGCAACCATTCTGTAGCTTCTGAACTCGCTATTCTTTCAAATTTATTGGCCACTTCCTGAAATGCTGTTACGTCTTTGGCTTGTCCTAATTGTCCCAAGGTTTCGCCCATGGCTTTATTAAAGCGTTCGTTATCGGTAGCCTTTGAGATAAAAACTGTTAATGCAATAACGAAGGTTAAGAATAGATTTTTCATGATAATATTCGGTTATGTTTTTTGTGTGAGTATTTTCTTTTTGATGTTTCAAAAGTAGGTTATGCTAGCTTTTGAATGAATGTAATTCTGATGAACTAAGTATTTCAAGGGGTGAGTTATCGTTTTCTTAGCGTGAAAAATGTTTGTGTTTTATCAATTTTTACGCATATCTTCTGGCAATACCTTTTTCTTAGAAATCGTGATAAATGTACCAAGCATAATCATACGATAAGCCGCTGGTCTTACTTCTGTGCGTGTCTTGCCATCATCTGAATAGCGATAATTATAGACATTGTGCGTTCCTAAGATATTATCAACTGAAAAGTAAACTACCATAAAATTGCCTTTGATGTTGGTTAAGTAATTAATCCAAATACTGGTATTATGTACAGCAGGCGTGCGGTCGGACATAAAGACTGGATTATTCGGATTATAGTAGGGGCGACCGCTCGTGAAGGAATATGTTCCCGAAACCGTCATCATAGGTTTGGCAATGTATTGTTTGTAAATAACATTTAGGTTATGGTTTGAGACAAAGCTAGGCTGCGTTTCAGTAAGGTAATTGCCAGACAAACGTTTAGAGTCGCAGTAACTATAATTAATCCACAATTGCCCGTTCTTAAAAGATTTGTTATCACGAAAGAATACATCAAGCCCTTGAGCATCGCCAAAACCCGAATTATCTGTTCTCCCATTTGGAAAACGTTGAGGATTGGCATCAAAATAATTTTCTTGGGCAGGATATTCACGAACTAAGTTTGAATACTTTTTATAATAAGCCTCTACCCTGAAAGTACGGTTATCTTTAATAACTTGATAGTTCAATACTGCATGAGTGGCTTTTTCATACCCTAACGTTTTGTTATAGTAATAGTATTGAAAATCAGGTGTTTGGTAAAAGCTACCTCCTGCGGCTGATATTTGAGAATAAAGACCTGTTTTATAAGCCAAAGAAAATCTTGGTGCTACATTAAAGCCTGATGCTAAGGATGAATGCTCGGCTCTAACACCAATTCTACCAGCCAATTTACGGGTTAAGTAAAACTCTGATTCAGAGAATAAGGCTTCAAAATTATCCGTTAATTTATATTGCTTTGCATCGCTCAAAGCTTGGGCTATTGTTAAACCATACTCAGCAATATGTCCTTCTGTACCAAACAAAATATTTGAACCATTATCAAATGACTTTATCGCTACAGCTCTGAATTGAGAACGCTGTTCAGTTTTTTCAAAAGCATCAGCATTTACGCTTAGGATATCTTTGTTATAAGAATAAGAAGCGCCAGATTTTAATACCCATGCTGCATTTTTGTCTAATGCTTTTTGATACGTACTTGTTATTAGGATGTTATTGTTTTTTACCCCAAATCGTGAAAGCGAAAGATTTTGTTCGGTATTATTGAACATCATACCAGACTCGCTTTTGGCATATACTGCATCTAGTTTAAAGGCTGCATCTGCCGAAGGTTTCAAGCGATAGGATGCTGCGGCATTAATTTGTTCTGGAATTTTCACCCAATCTATATTTTGTGGGTATATCTTGAATAAGGGTGTAAGGTTAGTATAAGCCAGCGTTCCACTGATTGAATGGTTGTCGGATAAATTTGTATAAGCAGTAGAAAGTTGTGCAAAATTGGCATTGACAGTATAACTTGATTCCGTCGCTAAATCAGTGGTGTTCATCAATAATACGGCTGATAAAGCCTGCCCATATTGTGCAGAATAACCACCTGTTGAAAAAGCTGAACCCTTGAACTGAAAAGGAGAGAAGCGTGAACGAGAGGCTACATCAGGTGAAGCTGTATTATAAGCATTTTGAACAGTTAGCCCATCAATCAAAATTTTAGATTCCTGTGCCGAGCCTCCTCTGACAAACATCCCTGTAGATTCACCATTGCGTTGAGACCCTGGTGTTAGCAATGTCATGGTTTGAGTAATGTCGGCTCCACCACCCGCAGTAGTTACAATATCTAGTGGCTTTATTAGCGTTGTTTTCTTTTCGTCTGACGCCTCAAAAGTACCTGCTGTAACAGTGACAGTATTTAGTTCGTTGGCTGATTCTTTAAGCTTGAAAATAATTTCAATATTCTTCTCATTCATCAAAATACTCTTATTGAAAGTATCAAAGCCTACAAAAGTACAAACAAGTACTTGTTCACCTTTTTCAGTAGAAGTGAATTTGAAATTTCCATCAGCATCAGCAGTAGCACCGTCATAAGAGCCTTTCAAAGAGATGTTTGCCCCTGGTAAGCCTTTGCCTTTTTCATCAAGTACTTTACCTGTTACTGTAGTTTGTGAAAAAACTTGCGTAGCAATAAATAAGAAATAGAGGATTAATAGATAAGTAAAGGTTTTCATCATCGTGTTGTTTAATTGACGATTCAAAACAACTTCAAAATGAATATTTATTGAATTGATTTCCGATGAAGTGATGATTATGATGGATGAACTAAGGATTTTTAAGAGGGAATTTTAATTGAATATTGTGAAATCATCCTATTTTATTCGTTGAATGTTTGCAGGAACTAAAAGTTTCTAAAAAATAATGGTGTAGCAATTTGGAAATCAAAACTTTAGTTGTAATTTTGGATCGTTGTATTTGTCAACTATTTATTTTTACAACTAATAACATGGATATTAATCAAAACTCATTTCAATTTTTATTTGCTACCACAATCAAAGCATTGTTTAAGCAAACGGCTAAAAACTTTGAAGAAAATGGTCTGATGATTACTCCTGAACAAAATTTTATTTTGAAAATCCTCTCTCAAGAAGATTCGATTCAGTCAGACTTAGCAGATATTATGAAAAAAGATAAATCTGCGGTAATGCGTCACATCGACCAGCTTGAAAACTTAGGCTTAGTCGTGCGTGTAAATGACTCAATCGACCGTCGTAAAAAGCATATTGTTATTACTGAAGATGGTTCTGAGATGTTGAAAAAATGCGAGGAAATTATCAATCAGAATACTCATAAGAACCTTAAAGATATTTCAGATGAAGATTTAGCTATTTTCAAAAGTGTATTAATCAAATTAAAAGAAAACGCTGAAAAGTAGTTTTTTTTTGCTCAAAAGGTTGACGTTGTCAATCTTTTCAAATTCAATAATAACCAAATCAACTATATTTTATGAAAACGAGAAAATTGCTCTTCTATTTATGGTTCGCCCTGAGTGGATTTTCAACGCAAGCTCAAAAGGTAATGACCCTAAAAGAATGTATAGAGTTTACCTTGAAAAACCATACAAGCAATAGCATTTATGAAAATGAAATAGCGATTGCCAAAGAAAAATCAAGAGAAGCCTTGGCAGGATATTTACCGCAAGTAAATACAACCATTACTTTTGATGATAACCTAAAAAGACAGGTTTCTGTGATTCCAGCAGGTGCTTTTAGTCCCACAGAAATTCGTTTACAATTTGGTAATCAATACAATACCAATGGTACGGCTCAGGTAGACCAAGTGATTTATGATAAATCAATGTTGGTAGGTATCAAAGCAGCCGAACCCAATAATCAAGTTTCGTTATTGAAAAGAGAGCAAAATCAAGATAACCTTATCTATAGCACTACAGGGGCATATTTTCAAGTATTGGTTTATGTAGAACAAGAGAAAATATTGCTTGAAAACGAAAAGAAATACCGTGAGCTATTAGGAATATTAAAATTGCGATTAGATAAAGGTGTTATCAAAAAAACCGAATTCGACCGTACTCAAGTAAGCTTGAATAACATTCTGTCTCAGAAATCTATTCTTCAAGCAAATAAACAAGTGGCTATCAATAAACTGAAAAATGCCATGGGAATGCCTTTGAATGAACCATTGAATGTCTCTGAAATAAGCAACTACGAAAGCTTTGTGGCAGTTTCCGCAGAAAATACAGGGGATATTACGAATCTTTTGGATTATAGAATTCAACAAAATAATATCCTCTTACAAGAATTTGATGTTAAGCGCAAACACGCGGCATATTTGCCTACTGTAAGTGCCTATGCTCGTTATGGAGTGATGGCATTTGGCAATGAAATCAATCAATCTTTCAAAAACTGGATAGATTTTTCGTCTATAGGTTTGAAAGTAAATGTGCCAATTTTTAGTGGCTATCGCAAGAGCAGCCAAGTGCAACAAGCTGAACTGACGCTACAGAATGCAAGAGCTAATCTGAAAATTAATAGCAATACGATGGATATGCAGTTACATAATACGAATGCTCAACTACAAAAATCATCATCAGATTTAGCCACCAACCGAGAAAACCTGAATTTAGCCAAAGAGGTTTATAATAATAGCGAATTAGAATATCAAAAGGGCGTAGCTACGCTATCTGACTTACTCAATTCAGATTATTCTTATAAAGAAGCACAGAGTAACTATGTTACATCCTTGATAAATTTCTTAAGCTCGAGACTCGAATACGAAAAATCTAAAGGAACCTTAAAAAGCTATATTAGTCAATTTTAATTCAACCAGATATGAAAAAGTCATTAATCGTCACCCTCACAATATTTGCCATCGCAGGCTTGATAGCCTTTACCTTATTCAGAAACAAGAAAAAAATTGAAGCCAATAAAGTAGTAGTAGACCGTTCTGTTATTCCTGTTTCAGTTTCAACAGCCAAAGCTCAACTATTACCTTTTGATGGAAAGGTATCGTTACCAGCTACTTTAGAATTGAGTAATGAAGCAACCATTGCCGTAGGCATCCAAGGTAAAATTCAAAAATTAACCATTGATATTGGCTCACGTGTTGCCAAAGGACAGATTGTCGGTACGCTTGACAATCGTTTGAAAAGTATTTCTTTGAAAGCGAATGAATTAACACTTTCTAAGCTTGAACAAGATTATGCTAGAAACAATGATTTATACAAAGGAAATGCGGGGACAGAATTAAGTGTAGTGAATGCTAAATATGATGTAGAAAACACTCGTCTACAAATAGAACAAGTAAAACAGCAAATTGAAGACGGCAATATTATTTCCCCAATTAGTGGCGTGGTTACTGCTCGTAAATTAGTTGCTGGTGAATATGTAAGTCCTGGGACAGTCATTGCCACTGTGACAGATGATATTCACTTAAAGACAGTCGTTTTTGTAAATGAAAAAGATGTCTATCAATTACGTTTAGGACAAACAGCTAAAGTTACTTCTGATGTATTTCCAAATAAAAGCTTCTCAGGTCAAATAAAGTTTATTTCACCAAAAGGGGATGAAAACCATAATTATCGTGTAGAACTCCTATTGAATACCAACGTACTCCGTGCGGGTACTTATGTAATGGTTGATTTTGATTTAGGCAGAAAAGCAACTTTACTACAAATTCCTAAGCTAGCCTTAGCAGAAGGTACGAAGAATCCATTTGTATATGTAGTAGAAGGCAATTCAGCTGTACTCCGTAAAATTACTGTTGGTCGTGAGATAGGCGAAAACATAGAAGTGATTAGTGGCTTAGTAGCTGGTGAAGAAGTAGTTACAAGTGGACAAATCAACTTGGCCAATGGCAGTAAAATTACAAAAACCACCAACCAATAATTTTAAGAAATATGTCAATTACTGAAATAGCCATAAAACGACCATTACTGATTACAGTAATTTTCGTGACGTTGATTTTATTTGGTTTTGTAAGTTATAAACAACTGAATTATAATTTATTGCCCAAGTTTGAAGCTAACGTAATCATCGTTCAAACAACGTATCGTGGTGCGTCGTCTGAAGAAGTACAAAATGCAATTACCAAACCTGTGGAAGAAGCCGTTTCGGCCATAGAAGGGGTAGATAAAATTTCGTCGTCATCATCTGAAGGTGTATCATTAATCACTATTCA
Source organism: Arcicella sp. GW821-FHT09D11 (assembly GCF_059416265.1). Lineage (NCBI taxonomy): Bacteria > Pseudomonadati > Bacteroidota > Cytophagia > Cytophagales > Flectobacillaceae > Arcicella > Arcicella sp. GW821-FHT09D11. The sequence goes on from NZ_JBWKOV010000002.1 coordinate 936,598, forward strand.
ATTGAAAGCAGGAATTAATACACTGAATGCGCAAAGAGATGCTGAAAGAAAGATTAATCAAATTAAATCAACGCTACCTGATGAGATAGACGACCCCGTAGTGAGTAGATTTAATACCGACGAAATACCTGTATTAAGGATAAGTGCTTCGGCAAAAATGTCGGAACCAGCTTTGTACGACCTTATTGATCAAAAGTTAAAACCGATTTTATCAAATGTGCCAGGTGTAGGAACAGTTCGATTGATTGGAGGTAATGAACGAGAAATTCAGATTACTTTTGATAATGATAAACTACAAGCCTACAATATTTCGTCGGCACAGGCAAGTCAATTGATTGCCAATAGTAATAGTTCCTATCCAGCAGGTAGTGTATTGAATAATGAAAACAGAACGTCTATACGTCTGGATGCAAAAATTGTAAAAGTAGAAGACCTTCGTGAACTAATCGTTCGCCAAAATGCTGACGGTAGCCGAGTTTTATTAAAAGACATTGCCATCATTACAGATGCACAAACAGAAACCAAAACCCTTAACCGAAATAATGGTAAGGCAGGTATAGGGATTGAAATTGTAAAACAAGCCGATGCTAATGCTGTAAACGTAAGCAAACTGGTAAAAGAAAAGTTGAAAACGATTCAAGCACAGTATGCTAGCAAAGGATTTAGCTATGATATTGCCGCTGACCAGTCTATCTATACGCTTGCTTCTGCAGATGCAGTAATACACGATTTATTTCTGGCCATTATCATCGTAGGTTTAGTAATGTTGTTCTTCTTACACAGTTTCAGAAGTTCAATATTTGTATTGATTGCCATTCCTTCGGCCATGATTCCGACGTTCATTTTGATGTACTTATTCGGATTCTCGCTCAACTTAATGAGTTTGATGGGGCTTTCTTTGGTAGTTGGTATTCTAGTAGATGATAGTATTGTGGTATTAGAAAACATCTATCGTTACCTCGAAATGGGTAAATCTAAAATGGAAGCGGCTATTGAAGGGCGTAGTGAAATTGGCTTTACTGCTATTGCCATTACACTAGTAGACGTTGTGGTATTCCTACCACTTTCAATGAGTGGAGGATTGATTGGGAATATTCTTCGTGAGTTCTCTTTGGTAGTAGTATTCTCTACATTAATGAGTTTATTTGTTTCTTTCACGCTTACTCCTTTGTTGGCATCGCGTTGGGGGAAAATAGAAATCCTCAGTGAAGATACCCTTTGGGGAAAAATAAACCTTGGTTTTGAACGCTTTTTAGATGGGCTGAAAGAAGATTATGGTACTATCTTGAGATGGACGTTAGGACATAAACGCTATGTACTTATCGGTATTATCCTGATGTTCATTGGGTCGATTGCATTATTGGCGAAGGGCTTTATTGGGTCATCATTTGCAGGGTCAGGCGACCGTGGAGAGTTTTCAGTACAATTAGAAATGTCTCCGCAAACACCACTAGCACAAACCAATTTAATGGTGAAACAAGCAGAAGCCATTTTATTGAAAAAACCAGAAGTAACCAAAGTGTTCTCTAATGTTGGTACACAAACTGGAGCCGTGGGCACAGGTAGTGCTAATTCAAACATCGCAGAGCTTTCGGTTACATTAGTAGACAAGGAGCATCGTAAAATTTCTACAGATGCGATGGGAATGTTGGTGCGAGATGAAATATCAAAAATACCAGGTGTAAAAGTTGTTGTTCGCCCTACTTCACTGACTGGTGGTAGCGAAGCACCTATCCAAGTAGCGATTAAAGGTACAGATATGGATAAGATTTTGGAAACTGCTAAAATTGTGAAAGAAGTCGTTCGTAAAACACCCGGTACTGACTATGTAGAATTTAGCACTAAAAGTCCTAAAACGGAAATTGCCATTAATCTTGACCGTGAAAAAATCACGAAAGCAGGGTTGACAATTCCTGAGGTGGGTTTGGCAGTACAATTAGCTTTTAGAGGAAACGACCAAAGCAAATTCAAGCAAGGAGGAGAGGAATATCCGATTAATATCTCTTTAGAAAAATCTGATAAGCGTTCGATTGAAAATGTGAGAGAATTGACGCTTAGAAATAGTCGCGGAGCAATCATTCGCTTAAAAGAAGTAGCCAATGTTAGCGAAATTGTAGGACAAGCTGTGTTAGAGCGTTCAGACCGTATGAATTCTATCAAAGTAACAGCTTCAACCGTAGGGCGTGCTACAGGAACTGTTGTAGCGGATATTCAAAAAACGTTAAGTACTGTAAAACTACCCGAAGACATTATTATTGAATACCAAGGAGAAGCACAACGCCAAGCAGATGCTTTTGGTAGCTTAGGTTTAGCCATGTTATTAGGTATCTTATTGGTTTACTTAATCATGGTGGCGTTGTACGAAAGTACTATTTATCCATTTGTGGTATTGTTTTCTATTCCTGTTGCTTTGATTGGGGCATTGTTAGCCTTGGCTTTGACGATGGAATCACTGACAATTTTTGCCATCGTAGGGTTGATTATGTTATTAGGGTTAGTAGCCAAAAATGGTATCTTAATTGTAGATTTTACTAATCACTTGAAAGAAAAAGGAATGTCTGTAACAGAAGCTTTAATAGAAGCAGGAAAAGAGCGTTTACGTCCTATTTTGATGACTACCATCGCCATGATAGCAGGGATGTTGCCGATTGCATTAGCCAGTGGTTCAGGAGCGGAAGTAAAAAATGGGATGGCTTGGGTAATTATAGGAGGCTTAACTAGTTCGCTATTATTAACGCTGTTGTTGGTACCAAGTATGTACTACATCATCGAGAGCTTAAAAAATAGAGTCTTGAATTGGAGAAGCAAGAAAGCAAATAATTAGCAGGATAATAAAGTATTATTTTTCTAGCGAAAGCTTTCCTTAAAACGTCATTAATCCTTTTTAAGACTAATACTCAAAAAGGATTAATGACGTTTTTATTAGTTGTATATAATATTATACTATGACTTTTAGTTATAATATGACTTGAATAAATAGCACCTTTTAACAACAGGTTATGGAATGGTTTAGTATGAATTATTAGCTTGTGAAAATATATTTACAAAGAATAAAAAATCTAACAATCTCTTCATTCAGATGTTAGATTATAATAAAGTTAAATACAAAAGAAATTTTGTATTAATGAAACAGGCAGTATAAATTAATTTTATCTGTTGAAAAAAGTTGTTAATCATGTAATTATTGTATTGTTCCGCATAAAACGTCTAATGCCAAAAAACTTAGCTTGTTACTTTTGTCCTTTATTTCGTTTAAATATTGTGCAATACTATATTTAAGTAGTGTTATAGTCATTATTGGATAGAATTAATTGAAATAATGGGCTATTTTTTGAGTTAGATATTAACAATTGATAATAAATGGCAAGTTTATTGCTAATAAATAAGAAAAATATAATTCAAATTTGAATTAACAAGTTATTGTTATAAGTTTGTTATTATCATTTAGTTTAGGTTTTATTTAATTCTTTCAAGTGAAGATCAATTTAGCTGTTTACTTATTGGGTAAATAGTGATATCTATAATTTCAAATAGGTTTTTAGCAAGAAGAGTTATGCTCTTCAAACTCGAAACCATATTTTGGTGTGTTAGTGATACATTTTAGCGAACCTTATTAAGGTTCGCTAAATTTTTTTAGCCCAATGCTACTTTTTCCCATCTTATTTTCCTGACTTTCTTTTGCCTTTCGTAATTATTTTAATCCTTTTGTATAAATCAAAAAATATTTTACCATAGTACCTTGCATCACATAGTACCTTTTTATATCTTTGTTCAAGCTTTAATGCACAAGCTTTATACATTGGGTAATGAAACAACAGTTAGTAAGCCATTTATTCAATATAAAAAGCCAGCATCATAGGCTACAACCAATCGCTTATCATTCAGAGTTGAACACTTTGAGACCAACAATATAAACAGAACATATACATATGGATTTAGAAAATGCCAAAGTGCAGATGCGGAAAGGAATTTTAGAATTTTGTATCCTGCACATCATTTCCAGAGGAGAAGTTTACGCCTCTGATATGCTTGAGGAGCTAACTTCTGCCAAAATAATGGTTGTGGAAGGAACGCTTTATCCTTTGCTTACTCGGTTAAAAAACTCGGGATTGTTAGATTACAAATGGGTAGAGTCGGTATCAGGGCCTCCAAGAAAATATTATATCCTTACAGATACTGGAAGAACATTTTTGGTTCAGTTTGGCGAGACTTGGAGTGAATTACAAACATCTGTCAATCAAATAATTCATGATTCTTTTCATCACCATAACAAAGAATCAGAGCAGGAAGGGGTTTAAGAAAATAGTCTAAACACCGACCAGACAAAACTAATAATAGCATTTGGGTATTAACTCATATATTCATTCAAACATGAAAAAGACCATATCAATCAATATTGCAGGCATAGTTTTTCATATCGAAGAAGACGGCTTCGAGCGATTAAATGCCTATCTGAAATCTATTCAGAAATATTTTGCTTCTTATGAAGGTTCAAAAGAAATTGTTGCAGACATCGAAGCCAGAATTGCAGAAAAATTTTGGACAAAACATAAAAGTGAAGACTCTCAAGTAATTACCATTGAAGACGTAGATGGCTTAATTGCCTCAATGGGTTCAGTGTCAGATTTCGCTGCCATCGAAGAAGATGAAGACTTTGCTGTTGGTGGTCAGAAAAAAGAAGAGCCTAAAGAAGAGAAAAAACAAGAGGAATATCAAGAGCGTAAAGCGCATACTTATGAAAATAATAGGTTTGCTTCAGGTGATAGAAAACTCTACAGAGATGTTAAAAGAAAACTATTAGGGGGCGTTTGTGCAGGACTAGCCCATAATTTAGGTTTTGACCCACTTTGGATTCGCCTAACATTTTTGTTTTTCTTATTGGGCATTGGCCCAATTACAGCAGGAATATTAAGCGGCGTAACATTTGTATTATACATCGCTTGTTGGATTGCTTTCCCTGCTAATGCTGCGTTGGAAGAAGACGAAAGAATCCGTAAATTTTACCGTAATCCAGATGGCAAAGTAATGGGTGGCGTAGTAAGCGGTATAGCATCTTACACAGGTTGGGATTTAGGCATGCTTCGTTTTGTATTTGTACTTAGTATTTTCCTTTTTGGGTCAGGTGTTGTATTATATTTAATACTATGGGCAATAGCACCAGAAGCTAAGTCTTTGACAGATAAAATGCAAATGTCGGGCGAACCTATTACGCTTGAAAACATCGAATCAAATATCAAAAGAACCTTGCATTCGGAAGATAAACCAGAGGATACCCTTACTAGAATCCTATTATTACCTTTCCGTGTTATTTCGCAAGTATTCAAAGCATTGGGGCCATTCACCGTATTTTTAGCATCCATTGCCAGAATCTTTGTGGGAGGGATGATGACTTTCTCGGGAGTAATATTTATCATAGCACTTTTCTTTTCGCTTTTTGTAGGCTTGACAGCATTAGAAAATGGCAATGTATATATCGGTGACCATTTGCCTGTAGGGTTGATTGCCCGGGATGCTTCTCCATTATTATTTTTAGGCGGTTTCCTAACATTGGCAGTTCCCGCATTTGTAATAGCTTGTGCAGGTATTTCATTGGTCATTCGCCGAAACCTTTTCAATGCAATCATTTGGCAAAGCTTACTAGGGGTGTTTTTGATTGGCTTACTTAGTACAATGTACACGGGAGTAAAGTATGCTAAAAACTTTGCAAAAACAGCCTCTATTGAAGAAAATGTAACATTCAACTTCAATCAGAGAACACCTATTTTTGATATCAATTATACAGGATTGGATCAAGACTGGGAGCCTTCTGTTGAGCTAATTGGCTATGATGGTGCTGATATTAAAATAGAGAAAATTTTCAGAGCAGATGGTGCTGACAAAAAAGATGCAGAAACCAATGCAATGGCTGTTACGTATAATATTGTTCAGAAAGACTCTGTTTTGAAATTTGATGACAGATTTGAATTCAAGGATGATGCTCATTTCCGTGACCAAAGAATCAGAATGAAAGTATATATTCCTTATGGAAAAACGTTCTCGATGACTCGTGGCTTTGCCAGTTTTGTGGATAATAATTTTGATGGTGGATATTTTGACGAAAGTACTGGAGATTTATTCAAAGGGTCAATCTGGAAGTTTACCAAAGACGGAGACCTTATTTGCGAGAACCGTTTCCCAAAAAGAAATACTTACAATGATTCTGATGACGAACAACACGGTTTTCCTGATGGCGTATCAATTCAGACTTTGCCCTTAAAAGATTTTGAAAACATAAGAGTCAACCTGTCTGGTATATCAAATGTATTGGTAAATCAAGCAGATGAGTTTAGTGTTGAAGTAAGTAGCGCTGGCGAAAATGCCCTTGAAAAATTAAAATATACGGTGTCTGATGGAACATTGATTATTGAAGCCAAAGACGGACAAAAGCCAAGTGATATTTATGATATCCACATTAGCATGCCAAGATTAAAAGGCTTTACGATTAAAGGGGGTGTGGGTACTAGTAAAATAAAGAATTTTGATGGAGAAGAACTTTTTGTTGACCTTGCCAATGGTGTAAAACTAAAGGTTAGTGGAAATTACAACAAATTGAAAGCTAAATTAGACAATGAATCAAAATTAGAATCATTCGATTTGGATGTTGTCAGTGCTACTTTAGAAGTAAAAGGCACAGCTTCGGCAGAAATCAGTGTTCGTGAAAAACTAGATGCCAAAACTGTAGGCTTCGGTTCTATTCGTTATCGTGGCGAACCTTCAGTGAATCGTTCAGTTCAAGAAGGCGGTTCTATTGAAAAAGAACAAGACTAATAATAGCAGTTTTATCATAATACTAAACCTTTCATAAAAAAAAGAATAAGCGTGCAACCTTTGTAGCATACATTGCATCTTAATAAAAAATAAAAACAACAAAGACATGAATACTAAAACCTACTTTCGTAACACTTTATTATTGAGTTTTTTATTAGGAATTGCCAACGTAATGTTTGCTCAGAATACCAAAGAGTTTTCTTTGAAAGGTTTTGATAAATTAGAAATGTCAAGTGCTTTTGTAATTGATGTTAAGTATGGTAGTGGATTTAAAGTAGTAGTAGATGCTGAACGTTCGGAAGACCTTGAGGATTTAGATGTAAGATTGAGCGGAAGTACACTTATCGCTAAATACCGTGAAGGTAAAGGCGGTTGGAAATGGAATAATAACCGTAAGAAAGTATCCTTCACGATTGTTATGCCTAATATAAAACAAGTGGATTTCTCAGGTGCTACTAGGTCTAAAATCTCAGGTTTCAATGATTTAGAAGATGTTACGTTGAAATTTTCAGGAGCCGCCAATACTGAAATTAATATTAATGCCGACAAAGTAAATTTAGATTGCTCAGGAGCATCTAGGGTAAAATTGAACGGTAAAACCTCTAAGCTTAACTTTGACCTTTCTGGTGCGAGCAATGTAGATTCATACAACTTTGTAGCAAGAGATGTAGATGCAGAAGTTTCTGGAGCAAGTTCTGCTAGAGTAAACGCTAGTAAAACATTGAATGTAGAAGCAAGTGGCGCTTCATCTGTAAGATACAAAGGTCAGCCATCAGTAAGATCTGATGTGTCTGGTGCTTCATCTGTAAAGAGTGGAGAGTAAACATTGAATGAATAAATACTTAAACCCCGCAAGTGTTGCAGAACTCTTGCGGGGTTTTGTGTGTTAAAAAAACAGATAAACTTGTTTTATTAAAAGATGACGAGTGTCTATGTAAAATAAATGATGTTGTTGAGTGAATTAAGGTACTGCTGTCAGAATCGCAGTGACGGACGACTCACCACTCACAATTCACAATTATTACTTATATGCAACATTACGATTTGGTTATTATTGGTGGAGGGCCTATTGGTTTGGCTTGTGGATTAGAAGCCCAAACAGCTGGATTAAGCTATGTAATTTTAGAAAAAGGGTGTCTGGTAAATTCGCTTTACAATTATCCTTCAAACATGACTTTTTTTAGTACTTCTGATAGACTTGAAATTGGCGATGTGCCTTTTGTGTCAAATAATGCTAAACCAACTCGTTCTGAAGCGTTAGAATATTATCGCAGGGTAGCTATTCATCGAAAATTGCATCTAAAGCTTTTTGAGGCTGTTGAACAAATCGACAAGTCGGATGAAAAAGAAGATATTCTCTATACCATTAAAACTACTAAAAGCGAATATCAGGCACAGCATATTATTATTGCCACGGGGTTTTATGATATTCCATATTTGATGAATGTTCCTGGTGAAGACTTGCCAAAAGTAACTCACTATTATGAAGAACCCCATTTTTATGCTTTACAAAATGTAGTAGTTGTGGGCGCCAATAATTCAGCAGTTGATGCTGCCTTAGAAACATGGCGAAAAGGAGCAAACGTAACCATGGTTATCAGACACGATGAAATAGGGAGTAGGGTAAAATATTGGGCTAAGCCAGATATTGAAAACAGAATAAAAGAAGGTTCTATCAAAGCCTATTTCAATTCAGAGGTTGCTAGTATTCGTCCACATGAAATAGACATCCAAACGCCCGAAGGAATCGTTACGATTGAAAATGATTATGTCATTGCGATGACGGGTTATCAACCTAACTTGGATTTTTTACGGAAAATAGGGATTACTTTATCAAATGATGAAATACTAAAACCTACGTATAATGATGACACACAAGAAACAAATTTACCTAATGTATATTTAGCAGGAGTAATTTGCGGAGGAATGAATACGCACTCCTTATTTATTGAAAATTCAAGGATTCATGCTACCAAAATTCTACAAAAGATAACTGGAAAAGTTATTCATAATGCCAACTACTAATCACTGTTTTTGATAGCTTCCTCCCGAATACACCTATAAAGAAGGTGAGAAAGTAGGTTAAATCAGCAATAAATTTCATAACCATTACTTAGAAAAGGCATTATTTGTTTGCCTTTTCTAGCTTCGTTAAATTGAGTCCTCAAAAAATTGTCATTCACCGACACACTTCTGTATTTGGTCGAAAATTGTCTGAATCTAAGAGCCGACCGTGCAATTTTTGTGTTCTAATAGTGTCTAATCGATAATTTTTGTGGGTTTTCCACTTATCTCAAATTCAATCCATTTGTACTTTTTTAATTCTTACAACAAATTATTTACTCCAACTTTGCTTCTAATTAAAGAAAAGAGCGAACATTTTAAAAATATATTTATGAAAAAAATATTATTATCCTTAACGTTATTTAGCCTTATCTGTACCAACCTTTTTGCTCAATTTCCAGTAGGAGGAATGGGCGGAATGGGTGGCGGACGTCCCAAAGAAGCTACTGCTATTCCGGGAACGGCTCAAGCTGCGCCAAAAGGGTCAGCAAAAATTACTGGTTATATAATCGACTCCTCGGCTACTAAAGCTGTTGAATTTGCGAGTGTGGCATTATTAGCGAAAGCAACTAACAAACCTGTTGATGGAACAGTTTGTGATGATAAAGGTAAATTTACGTTAGTAAAAGTTGCTACTGGAGACTACGTATTGGCTATTTCATTTTTGGGTTATCACTCAAAAAGAATTGATGTGAAAATTGAGAACAAAAACGATGACATTGATTTAGGTGTGATTAAATTAAACCAAACAAGTCAGGTTTTGCAGGAAGTAACCGTAGAAGGTCAGCGTGCTTTGATTGAAGACAAAGTTGACAGAATGGTTTACAATGCTGAAAAAGATGCAACTAACAAAGGTGGAGATGCAACAGACGTATTAAGAAAAGTACCTTCGTTATCAGTAGATTTAGATGGTAACGTTACGCTTCGTGGTAGCCAAAACGTAAAGGTATTAATCAACAATAAGCCTTCTACGATTGTAGCGAGTAGTATTGCAGATGCCTTGAAACAAATTCCATCAGATATGATTAAGTCGGTTGAAGTAATTACTTCGCCTTCTGCTAAGTATGATGCTGAAGGGTCGTCAGGGATTATCAATATCATTACTAAGAAGAATACTTTACAAGGATTGACATTGAATTTAGATAGTAGTGTAGGTATTCGTGGTGGTAACTTATCGTTGAACGGAAACTATAGAAAAGGAAACATGGGTTTCTCGTTAGGTGGTTTCGGACGTGCTAACTATAATGTAAGTGGTGAGTTTGAAAATACACAACTAGCTAAAGCTGATGGAACAATTACTAAACAAAGTGCTTCAACGAGAAACAACGGTTTATTTGGGTCTTATCAATTTGGATGGGATTGGGATATAAACAAAAATAACTCAATTACAGCTTCAGCTCGTTATGGCGCAAGAAATCAGAATACTTTCCAAGATGCATTATCTACCAACATTATCAGAACAAACGGAAGCAATACATCCACTATCCGTGATGTAGAAACGAAAGATAATTCTGGAACGATAGATTTAAACGTTGACTATACGCATACATTCAAAAAACCTCAGCAAGAATTTAGTTTGTCAGCACAGTATAGCCGTAACGACCGTAAAAATAACTTCACGAACATTATTTATGGTTTATCGGACTCATTAGTTCAATTAGGTAGAAACCGTATTTCGAATATTAACCCAAGTTATAACCAAGAAACTACGCTTCAAGCAGATTATCAATCACCAATTGGTAAAACACAAATGATTGAATTTGGTGGGAAAGGAATTTTCAGAACAGTAAATAGTACATTTACTCAAGTTGGAAACAATGGAGCATTAGATTACGACCAGAACATTGCAGCATCTTATCTTTCTTATACTTTAACAACTAAGCAAAAATATAGCTTCAAAGGTGGTGTACGTTATGAACATACTGACATCAATGCAATTCAAACAACGGAAGGTGGAGCAAAAAATAATATTGATATTCCAAGCTACGGAACATTGGTACCAAGTTTCAACGTATCAAAAAGCTTGAAAGGTGGAACTACTTTGAAATTGGCTTATAACCGTCGTATTCAAAGACCATCATTACAGTTCTTAAACCCGAACCGTAATGCTTCTAACCCTTCAAACGTTACAGAAGGTAATCCAAACTTATCGCCTGAATTCACAAACAACTATGAATTTACGATAAATACGTTCTTTAAGAATACGTTCTTGACTACAGCATTGTTTATGCGTAATACTACAGGTTCTATCCAAAGTATTCGTACGAATGAAGTAGACGCACAAGGTAGACCATTCCTTTTAACTTCTTACCGTAACATTGGTAACGAAGATGCTTATGGAATGAACTTGTTTGGTAATGTGAATATCTCTAACAAATTCCAATTGGGTGGAGGAACTGATATTTATTATGCTGTTTTAAATAACAACAACCCTGACCCATTGTTGAATGCTAAAAACCAAGGATGGGTAGCAAGCTTTAGAATGTTTGGTAGTTATAACCTTTCTAAAGGATGGGGCTTACAAGCATTCTCGTTCTATCGTGGTAATCAAGTACAATTACAAGGTAGCCAAGGTGGTTTCGGAATTTATAGCTTAAGCGTTAAGAAAGACTTCGCGAACAAAAAAGGAAGTATTGGTTTTGGTGCTGAAAACTTCTTTACACCAGGAGGTTTCAAGATTAATAATAGCATCGAATCTTCAACGATTTCTCAGCAAAGTACTACTACTTTACGTAACATGAACTTTAAAATTAACTTCAGTTATCGTATTGGTAAGATGTCTTTTGATGCTCCTAAGAAGAGAAAGAAATCTGTTAATAACGACGATTTGAAAGATGGTGGCGACGGTGGCGGAAACGGCGGTGGTCAGCAACAACAGCAAGCAGCTCCAGCAGCTACTGGTGGTGGACGTCCAAGATAATCATAGCATTATATTAGAAACAAAAAAGCGACTTTGAGCAATCAGAGTCGCTTTACGAATCAGGGTAAATATGGATATTAAAATCTGGCCCATAGTCTCCTAAAAAATAGAAAAGCCTATCAGAGATTTGTTCTTTGATAGGCTTTTTATCTATTAGCTACATCTTTTATTGATAACTAAACGGAAAGTTTTTGCTTTATATTGTTTACAAATTCTATTGAAACTCCCGCTATATCAGCTATTTGTTCGATAGACAAACTCATTTTTGAAAGCAGGTTTTTAACAAATTTGGCTTGTTCTTTTTCTCTCGCTTCTTTTTGTCCTCTGATATAGAGATAATCATTCTCTGCATCAATATATTTTGCCATATTTTGTATCATATCATCAAATTTTATATCTAATTTACGAAGTTTCGACAATACTCGCAATTGTCTTAAATATTTCTGAAACGTTAACTGATTATTTGTAGTTTCTTCGAGTCTATGTATAATTTGATTAAGAGCATTCTCTGGTTTTTCTTTCCCAAAATCGCTTAATATTGCCAAAATAACCTCTTCTGGATTATCAGATATTAAAAATCTTAAATAATCAAACTGGGTAATATTGATAAGCTGATATTGGAAGTAGTTACCATCTTCTGATAATACATTTTTCATTTTTGGCTCTCCACTTCCAATAAAAATAACGTATTGTCTAACAGGAAATTGATATTTAGATTTAAGTAAAGCCCAATAATCTATCATTCTGTAAATCATCTTAGAATAATCATCAACTTGAAATTCAAGGTGCAAAATGAATTTTTGACCAATTGGGTCTGTAACAATCCGTAAAGCATCAGCCTCTTTTTCTTTGGTTTGTTGTAATTTCTCTTTAATAATCACTGATTCCTGTACATTGAATCCCAAAATACTATTCATTAACGCAGGAATAATGCTTTCTATATTTTCTTTTACAATTTTATCATATTGATTGCCTTCCTGTTTAGAGTTTTTTCTTTCCATTAGTATATGTATAAAACCTTAACAAAGTTAAAAATTGCGAATTAAAAACCAAAGCCTAATTGACAAGTAATCAAGTACTTGAAAAACTAAGGTAAGGACGAGAATAAATTCAATAAACGCTGAAATCTTCTAATACGTGCTATTTAAGCAAAAATTCGGTTTTTGTTCTTCTACAATTCCCTCCCCTTCATTCTTTAATTTTTTTACGGAATTCACGAGGCGAAATACCCATCACTGTCGTAAATATTCTACTAAAATGATAAGGGTCGTTATAGCCAATTGCATAAGCAATCTCCTTTACTCTTAATTTGCTATGTTCTAACAAGTTACAAGCTTGTTGGACTTTGAGGAAAGTGAAAAAGTTGATAGGAGAACTCTGTACTTTTTGCCGAAAAACAGCTGAAAAATGTGAGGCAGACATGCCTGCTACATCAGCTAATTGTTCTAATGTCAACGTTTCTGTAAGGTGTTTTTTCATATAAGCAATTACCTTACTGATAGGGTCAGTTTCGGTTGATAACGGTGGATTAGGGTTAAAAACTGAAGCTTTGAAAGTAGTAAGAAAATGGGCAAATTGCGAATTAGCATAAACAATGTTGTCATCATTGAATGACATCTCGATATGCGAAATAATGTCATCAAACATGGTTAAACGCTGATGGTTGGGGGGTAAGGCTACAGGAGAATAGTCTTTGGTATTCTCAAACAAGAAATTGATATAGTGGGTCGACAGCGTACCAATAAAATGCACCCAATAGATAGTCCACGGATTATCGATATTCGCGCCATAACTATGTGGAACGTTGGCAGGAATAATAAAAAAATGGTCTTGATTGACAAGATACTTCTGGTTATCTATCATATACCATCCTTGACCCTCCACGCAGTGTATCAAAATATGCTGTCCACAGCCATTCTTACGCTCGCAAGCATGATGATTTGCCTTTAGATAATATCCAATATCTGTAATATGTAAGGTCTCAACCAAAGGGTGTTTGGCAACTCTAGTCAGTAATTCATGAGGCATAATGTATGTCCTCTGTCCTAAAAAGCCTTCTTCTTTAATAATCATTCAAATACCTATTAATAATATTATCTATGTTTTTCATAATAAGAGTCATGTAAATGTAAGACTTGAACAGGTAAATTTGCAATTATATGTTGGCATATTTAAATAAAAAAGTATAAATCAAGTATAGAAATACACGATTTATATGACTTGAGTTTTTTGCCCTTTCATCTATATAAATGATATTTTCCAGTACATTATCCATCTTTATAAGATAAAACTAATGGCTGGTGTATGCTATGAACTATCTCTGGGCTTAGTATTATATAAATATTTCAAACTCAAAACCTTTCATTCACAATTGTTATTTATTGTATATTTCAAATATTATTTTATAAATAGACGGGAAAAAGCGCATTCAAAATCATTTAGCATTTGAATAAAGTTTTGAGTATTAATTGTTTTGATAACGGAAGAGTCACTTCATTGTAAGATTCGAAAAAAATATGAATACCATCAAATTAATCTTTATCAGTTCGATTGTCATTATTGGGGGATATTCTCTGTATTCATTGAATAAGAAAGGCAATGAGGTAGATTATAGTACACAAGTAAAACCCATTTTGAACAAGCACTGTATTGCTTGCCACGGAGGTGTAAAAAAGCAAGGAGGATTCAGTTTGCTATTTAGAGAAGAGGCTTTGGGCAAAACAGAATCAGGAAAGCCAGCTATTATTCCAGGCGATGCTGAGCATTCAGAGTTCATTATCAGACTTACCCATAAAGACCCAGAAGAAAGGATGCCTTTGAAAAAAGAGCCTTTAAAAAAAGAAGAAATTGAAATATTAACAAAGTGGGTTAATCAAGGAGCTAATTGGGGTGAGCATTGGGCTTTTGTAAAACCAACAATGCCTGCTGTGCCGAACAAAGGTTTTTTTGCAGGATTCTTTAGTTTGTTTGGGGATAAATGGGAGAAAAATGATATTGACTATTTTGTAAAAAATAAATTAGAAGAAGAAGGATTAAAGCCTTCTAAACAAGCTGAAAAGTCAATATTGCTAAGAAGACTTTGTTTGGATTTGACAGGCTTACCGCCTACCGAAAAACAAATAGAGACGTTTATGAAAGATGATAGCGACAATGCCTTTGAGAAAATAGTAGATAGCTTGCTGGCATCCTCACAATTTGGCGAACGATGGGCAGGAATGTGGCTGGATATGGCTAGGTATTCAGATACAAAAGGCTATGAGAAAGATGAAGGTAGGAATATTTGGCAATACAGAGATTACGTCATCAAGGCTTTTAACCAAGATATGCCTTATACTCAGTTTATTAAAGAACAATTGGCGGGTGATTTATTGAAAAACCCAAGCGAACAACAATATATCGCTACAGCCTTTCATCGTAATACGGTTAATAACGACGAGGGCGGTACGGATGATGAAGAGTTTAGAAATGCTACCATGGTAGATAGGGTAAATACTACTTGGGAGGTATTCCAATCAACTACTTTTGCTTGTGTGCAATGCCATTCGCACCCTTATGATCCTATACGTCATGAAGACTATTATAAATCAATGGCGTTTTTCTACAATACCCGTGATGAGGACGTACCAGATGATTCGCCTTATCTAAGGCAATTTAATAAGCCCGAAGACAAGGCAAAACTAGAGGGTTTACAAACTTGGTTGAAAACTAATTTTAGTACGCAGCAAGAAAAAGATATCACGCAATATTTGACTTTTCTAGAACCTAAAATTCATCCGCACGCAGGCGACCAATTTATCAATGGAGCATTGGCTGACAATAAATATTTAGGCGTAAGAAATGGCGGTTCGGTAAGGTTTAAATCTTTGCCTGTGGAGGGGAAAAGCCAGCTTTTAGTAGCATATGGAAACAAAACTGGAAGTGCTACTTTGATGGAAATTCGCTTAGGCTCATTGACAGGGAAAGTACTCACGACGATAAAATTAGATACTACTCAAAAGGGAGGATGGACCAACTCATGGGATTATCAATTATACGATTTACCTAAAATGAGCGGTCGACAAGATTGGTACTTTACTTTCAAGAATACAAAAATTAAACCAGACCAAAGTACTTGTGTGATTGGGAGTTTTACATTATTACCTGAATTTCCCGGAAAAGGAAAACCTGATTATGCTGAAAAAAAGCAATCCTTTTTAGAATTAGTAAGGGCAAATACTGAAAATACGCCCGTTATGCTTGATAATCCTCATGAATATGCCCGACAAACGAATGTTTGGGAAAGAGGAAGCTGGATGGCAAAAACAACAATAGTACAAGCTGATATTCCTAAAGCCTTGGGAAGATTACCGAAAGGAGCGCCTAAAAATCGTTTGGGTTTGGCCATGTGGCTAGGTAGTAACGAAAACCCTTTGACTGCCAGAGTAGCGGTAAATCGTTTTTGGGAGCAACTTTTTGGAACTGGCTTGGTAGAAACCTTAGAGGATTTTGGTACACAAGGTTTCACGCCTACCAATGCAGCATTATTAGATTTTCTAGCGATAAAATTTATGGATGAATATCAATGGAAGCCTAAAAAACTATTGAAAGAAATGGTCATGTCGGCAACCTATCAGCAAGATTCAAAAGCTAGTGAAGAATTATTGGAAAAAGACCCGATGAATCGTTTGTTAGCTCGTGGGCCAAGAGTACGTTTGTCTGCCGAACAAATCAGAGACCAAGCATTATTAGTAAGTGGTTTATTGAGTTATAAAATGTATGGTAAAAGTGTAATGCCTTATCAGCCAGATGGCATTTGGAATACGCCCTATAGCAACATGGCTTGGAAATTAAGTGATAAGGAAGATAAATATCGACGGGCGTTATATACTTACTGGCGTCGTTCAACGCCTTATCCATCCATGATAACTTTTGATGGAGCAAACCGTGATATTTGCTTGGCTAGGAGAATCAGGACTAATACGCCTTTGCAGGCACTTGTTACATTAAATGACCCTGTTTATTTAGAATGTGCTAAAAGCCTAGCCAAGAAGATGGAATCAAGCGGGGGAACAATTGATGAGCAAATCACGAAGGCTTATGAATTAACGATGTGTAAAAACATTACAGACAAGAAATTAGGCATCTTGAAAAAGCTTTATGCTAACACACTAATAACGTATCAGAAAAGTAAAAATGAGGCAGCGTTGCTATTGAATATTTGTCCAGATGATAATATCAAACCCAAAAATATTCCCGACTTAGCCGCCAAGACTTTGGTAGCAAGCACCTTGCTGAATTTGGATGAGTTTATTATGAAAGAATAATGTAGTGAGTTGTGAAGGTGGAGTTTAGAATGAGGAGTATATTGTTTTGTAATAATATTTGAAATTTTATTCTAATCTGGCGTCAGCATTTGATGAAATTCCGCTGTTTGAGCGGAGCGAGTTTCGGAATTTCTTGATTTTCTTTTGTTACTTTTCTTGCATCAAGGCAAGAAAAGTAAGGTCTTACAGAAGGGAGTATTGATTTTTAGATATAAATCCATTAAAGCTTCAGCCAGTGTGCAATGCTCTAATAAAAGAAAAATTTGTAGTATAATAATTACGAGATTATGAAAAACTTACAAGAAGAACTTCTTTTTGAAACGCTTCGTCACGAAACACGTAGGCATTTCCTAAAACAATGCACTACAGGTTTAGGAATGATGGCGATGGGTTCTTTGCTACAGAGTTGTGGAGGCAATCAGTCTTCGGCTATGGCGAATGTTGCTAATCCTTTATCACCTAAAATGCCTCATTTTGCAGGAAAAGCTAAGTCTGTTATTTACTTGCACATGGCGGGTGCTCCTTCGCAATTAGAGTTATTCGACTATAAGCCAGAATTGATGAAATTAGACGGACAGCTTTGTCCTCAGTCATTTTTAGAAGGGAAAAAATTTGCCTTTATTCGTGGCGTACCTCAGATGATGGGCCCACAGGCAAATTTCCAGCAAGTAGGTCAGAGCGGAGCATGGATGTCTGATAAAGTGCCACATTTGCAAACCGTGGCTGATGATATTTCTTTCTTGAAAGCCATGTACACCGACCAGTTTAATCATGCCCCCGCACAATTGCTTTTGCATACAGGTTCGGCACGCTTAGGGCGACCAAGCACGGGTACATGGGCAACGTATGGGTTAGGTTCTGAAAACCAGAATTTGCCTGGCTATATGGTGTTAACATCAGGAGGAAAAAATCCTGACGGCGGAAAAGCATTATGGGGAAGTGGCTTTTTACCTTCTGTTTATCAGGGGGTACAATGTAGAAACCAAGGAGAACCAGTTTTATATATTTCTGACCCATCAGGGATAAACCGCGACATCCGAAAAAATACGATTGATGCCATCACTGAAATCAATAAGGAATCATATCAGGAATTTCATGACCCTGAGACCTTAGCCAGAATTTCGCAATACGAAATGGCTTTTAAAATGCAGACTACTGTGCCTGAGGTAATGGATATTTCCAAAGAACCTGCCTACATTCATGAAATGTATGGTACTGAAATGGGAAAAGAATCCTTTGCCAATAACTGTTTATTAGCCAGAAAATTAGTAGAACAGGGAGTGCGATTCGTACAATTATTTGATTGGGGATGGGATTCGCACGGAGGCGCTTCTGAAAGCAGTGATGTTGTGAATGGCTTAACCCACAAATGTGCTACCGTCGACAAAGCCATTACTGCACTGATACAAGATTTAAAGCAACGGGGATTATTAGATGAAACCTTGATTGTGTGGGGTGCCGAATTTGGTAGAACACCCATGCAAGAGAACCGCGAAGGCAAAGCAGCGGCTTTTAAAGGCAGAGACCACCATACCGAAGCCTTTACGGTTTGGATGGCAGGCGGAGGCATCAAAGGGGGATATTCTCATGGCGAAACCGACCCTCTTGGATATGTAGGCACGAAGGATAGAACGTCTGTTTTTGACTTGCAAGCTACCATTATGCACTGCTTAGGTTTCAATCATGAAGAATTCACTTATCCTTTTCAAGGTAGAAACTTTAGATTAACTGACACGGCAGGAAAAGTGATTAAGCCTGTGCTGTCCTGATTAAACAGGATAGTATGAATAGAGTATAATTGACTAGTTGTATCTTACTCTTTTAAATCAAACATTATAAACTATTATGAGAAAGATACAAATAGCCTTGTTGGCTTTATTAACAAGTTTGTCAACATTTGCCCAGACTGGTTATACGCCAAGTCCCGAAAACATTAAAGCACGGGAAGAATTTGAAAAAGCACGTTTTGGAATGTTTATTCACTGGGGCTTATCGAGTGTTTTGGGTGATGGAGAGTGGGTAATGCAAATTAAAAATATTCCTGTAAAAGATTATTCAAGACTCCAAAAAACCTTCAATCCTGTTGATTTTAATGCCAAAACGTGGGTAGATATTGCTAAAGGTGCAGGGATGAAATACATTACCTTGATTACTCGTCACCATGATGGCTTTAGCAATTTCGATACAAAGCAGTCGAGCTGGAATATTATGAATACGCCTTATAAGCGTGATATTGTAAAGGAATTAGCAGACGAATGCCATAAACAAGGGATTAAAATCTGTTTCTATTATTCTTTGTTAGACTGGTACCGTGATGATTATCCTTATGAAACAGGAAAAACTGGAAAAGGAACGGGTCGTACTAAAAAGAGTAATTATGCCAGCTATTTGGCTTTTATGAAAAGTCAATTGACAGAATTATTGACAAAATATGGTGAAGTATCGGCCATCTGGTTTGATGGACACTGGGATCAGCTAGATAACGACCATGACAAAACTTTGCAATCAAAAATTGATTGGAAATATGATGAGATTTATGGCTTGATTCACAAACTTCAGCCTCAATGTTTGATTGGCAATAACCACCATTTAAGTCCACTACCAGGGGAAGATTTTCAGATGTTTGAACGTGATTTACCAGGAGAAAACAAAGGAGGATTGAGCGGACAAGATATTTCAGCGTTGCCACTTGAAACGTGCGAGACGTTGAATGGGGCATGGGGATATAATATCAAAGATGAGCATTATAAAACACCTAAGCAATTGGTAGACTATTTGGTGCGTGCTGCTGGCTACGGTGCCAATTTTCTATTAAATGTGGGTCCAATGCCGAATGGAGAAATTCAACCAGAGTTTGTAGAACGTTTGGCAAAAGTAGGAGAGTGGACTAAAGTGTATGGAGAAACCATTTATGGCTCTAAAGGAGGGTTTATTCGTCCACAGGAATGGGGTGCTGTTACCGAAAAAGGAAATAAAATCTATCTTCATTTATTGAAATACAAAGACGATAAGTTTATGTTGAAAGTTCCGCAGGCTTTCAAAAGTGCGAAATTGTTTAAAAATGGTACTCCTATTAAATTTCAGAAATTAGATAATAACTATTTCGTATTTGATATTGCGTCATTGGATAAAAACGAATTAGATAACGTCATCGAATTGGAAAAATAGTATGAAAGTAGAAAAGACAATTCCTTTATTGAGAATCTTTGATGTCGATAAAGCCCGAGAGTTTTATATTAATTGGCTCGGTTTTCAAGAAGACTGGTCACATCAGTTTGAAGAAAATACGCCTTATTATATCCAGATTTCAAGAGGGGAATTGACTTTTCATCTTACTGAGCATTACGGAGACTGTACTCCTGGAGGAAAGGTCTTTATTGATTGCTCTGATTTAGAAAGTTTCTTCAACGAATTACAAACCAGACCCTATAAATATTATCGCCCGTCTATAGAAGAAGCTTTTTGGGGTGCAAACATCATGAACCTAACTGATCCTTTCGGAAACCGATTAGTATTTAACGAATATAAAAAAACAGTATAATCAATGAACGAGCATCAATCAAGAAGAAACTTTCTTAAAACCAGTAGCTTAGCAGTGGGTTCAGGTCTAATAGCAAATTCAGTTTCGGCGAATAAGATTCAAAAGAACATGGAAAACGTTGTGATTGGACACAATTCACACAAGTACAAAGTAATAGCAGGGTGGGGCGTATTGGATGCAGACAAAAACCCTGTGAACGATTGTCACGAAATGGTAGAAGATGCCAAGGGACGTTTGATTATGTGTACCAATGAAACCAAAAATAATATCTTGATTTATGATAAATCAGGGAAATTATTAGATGCTTGGGGAACCACCTATCCAGGTGCACACGGTTTAACGATTGCTAACGAAGGCGGAGAACAGTTTTTGTTTATTTGCGATAATGCTCGTCACCAAGTAATTAAAACGGATTTGAAAGGGCGTGAAATAATGAAGCTTGAATACCCTAAAGAAACAGGCGTTTATGAATCACCTAATCGTTTTGTGCCTACCGAAACGGCTGTTAATCCTGTCAATGGAGATATTTATGTAGCCGACGGATATGGGTCGCAATATATTACTCAGTATGATATTAAAGGACGATATATCCGTCATTTTGGAGGGTACTCTCAAAAATATACAGATGATAAATTTGATACTTGCCACGGTGTTTTAGTAGATACGCGTGATAAGAAGAATCCAACGTTATTAGTAACTGACCGTGCCCATTCTTGTTTAAAACGCTTTACTTTAGACGGTAAATTCTTAGCAGTCTATCATTTACCAGGCACGTTTGTTTGTCGCCCAGTATTGCGTGGTGATTATATTTTTGCAGCTGCTTATAGAAGCTCTGACCTCTCTTGGAATAATTCAGGCTATATTCAGGTATTAGATAAAGATATGAAAGTAGTTTCAACACCAGGGGGCTCAGAACCAACGTATAAAGATGGTAAATTACAACGTCAGTACAAAGACGACCCTAATCAAGTATTCATGCACCCACATGATGTATATGTAGATGCTGACGAAAACATATATGTGCCTCAATGGAATTCTAAAAAAACGTATCCAGTTAAATTAGAAAGAATTGCGTAGGAGTCGTGAGTTTTTTTGACACTATAATAATCATCTATCATGACTAGCGAGGGAATTAATTCCCTCGCTAGTCATGATAGATGATTTAGCTTAACATAAAAAAGACTCATGTCATGACTTTGCTAGCTTTATCATACTTGCCAAGTAATTGGAAGTCATGCCATGAGTGACCAAGAACTCACAGCTCATTGCCCAAATCTGATTGCTAAAAGCTCAAAACAATAAACAATGATTTTATTACAAACGAATGTTCCTTCTGATTGGGCAATGTTTTTTGGACATTTTCATCCCGTAGTAGTTCACCTACCTATCGGGATGCTGATGATTGCTGCCATATTAGAACTTATTTCTCGTAAAAAAGGACTCGCATCTCTACAGCCTGCTATTGCGCCCATTTTGTTTTTGGGCATGATTACGGCAGTTATATCTTGTATTTTTGGTTATTTGCTTTCTACTTCTGGTGAATACAATGAAGAAACATTGTTTCTTCATCAGTGGATGGGTATTGGTGTTGCACTCGTTGCATTGGCGGCTTGGTATATGAAAGTGAATTGGCAACAAGACCCTACCATGAAGAAGGCCTATATGCCTGCTGTTTATTTAATCGTGATTTTATTAACAGGAACAGGACATTTGGGTGGAAATATGACGCATGGTGAAGACTATCTATATGCTTATACACCCGAACCTTTTCGTTCGATAGCAGGATTACCTCCACGAACAAAAGGAGGCGCAGGAGCTAGAAAGAAAATTGAGAATATCAATGAAGCATTGGTCTATCAAGATATTGTTGCCCCAGTAATGGAACAAAAATGTTGGTCTTGCCATAATGCTAATAAAATCAAAGGGGGATTGAGAATGGATACGCAAGCACTTTTGATAAAAGGTGGAGAAAATGGGGCAATCATCAAAGCAAATGATGCTGCCAACAGCGAATTAATCAAACGTTTGCTATTGCCCGAAGAAGACGAACACCACATGCCACCGAAAGGGAAAACACCTTTGAGCGAACAAGAAATTTCGCTTTTGCATTGGTGGATTCAAAACGGAGCAGGCTTTGATAAGAAAGTAGCACAACTAAAACCAGACGAAAAAGTAAAACCATTCTTAGCATCTTTGAGTAGCGGAGGAGAAACGAATACTACTAGTGGCGGAGAAAGTATTTCACCCGTATTTAATGAAAAAGTATCAGCCGCTGCAGAAAGTGATATTCAAAAACTAACAGCTATGAATGTTGTAGTAATGTCTGTATCAAAAGAACAGCACTTTTTAGATGTCAACTTTGTGAATGCTCGTACTTTTGATGATTCAAAAATAAATCTTTTGACCAACCTATCTGATCAAATTATATGGTTAAAGTTGGGTAGTACAAAGATTACAGATAAATCTTTGGCTGAAATTTCTAAATTAAAACATTTAACACGTTTACATTTAGAACACACAGCAATTACAGATGTTGGGTTAGCCCAACTAAAGGATTTGAAGTTTCTGGAATACATCAATTTATTTGATACCCAAATAAGCGATGCAGGTATTAAAGAATTGGCAAAATTGAAAAGTTTAAAAAAAGTATATTGTTGGCAAACTAAAGTTACTAAGCAAGGCGTATTAGCCTTACAAAAAGCATTGCCGAATGTTGAGGTAAATATTGGGTGGGAAGATAAAATACCTACTAATGATACCAGCAAAGTAAATACACAGAAGGTGGTAGCTAAATAAAATTAAGCAAAAACTACATTTATAAATACGGGTTAAATACGGTACACTTTACCGTATTTACCACATTGTTCTACTTGCCAAATTTTGGGAATATTGTTATGTAAAATCCTCCTAACATAGCAATGCCATGATACCACAACATATTCTGCCAATCCAATTCAAATTAGGGAAAAGATATACTTTTTTTGCGAATGAGATTATATTTTTTGAAGGAGAAATCAATTATACACGCATTCACTTTGCCTTTGGAAAAACGAAGGTTATCGCCAAAACCCTTTCTAAAGTTGAAGGAAGAGTTAACACCGATTCATTTCTGAGAATCAACAGAAAGTATTTGGTAAACCAGAAATTTATCCGAGAGGTAGATAAATACGACCTTATTTTGTTAGATGGTAGAATCCTTCCAATTTCACGCAGAAAGCGGTTTTTGCTTGACTGACTAAATCGATTTAATACAGATTTGCGATATAACAATAACTTTACTCATTGTTGCTTTGGTTTATTTTTCCGAAATTGTGCCTTAGTAATGTTGATTTTTTACTCTTTTACGCAACTATTATATACACTTAGTGTTTATTAAAAGTAAATAGAGTAAGAATGATTTTACTAATTTACCAGAGAGATTAACCCAAATAAGACTATATCATAGAAAGGTAGTCAATCCAACAATGATACAAATCGATATTGCTGCACTTCGTGAAAATTATAGCAAAGGCAGTTTAGACGTTCAAGACGTAAGTATTTCTCCGATAGAACAATTTCAAAAATGGTTTCATGAGGCTATCGCCAGTAAATTGCCAGAGCCTAATGCCATGATTGTCTCTACGGTTGGCAGTGATGCCAAGCCTTCGGCAAGGATTGTCTTGTTGAAAGGTATTGATACAGGCTTTACTTTTTATACAAATTACCTTAGTAAAAAAGGGACAGAATTAGCCGAAAATCCTAATGCGTGTATTACATTTTTTTGGAATGAACTTGAGCGACAAGTCCGTATTGAAGGAACAATTGAAAAAGTAAGCGCTGAAGAATCAGACACTTATTTTCAAAGCCGTCCGTTAGGAAGTCAAATAGGAGCTTGGGTTTCTAATCAAAGCATGGTAATTGAAAATAGGGAAGTGCTTGTAGAAAGAGAAAAATATTTAAGAGAAAAGTTTGGAGATAATCCAATTCCTCGTCCTCCGCATTGGGGAGGTTATCGCTTAAAACCAACATATATTGAATTTTGGCAAGGTCGCCCGTCAAGGCTTCACGATAGGATTGCTTATACAAAATTAGAAGAACACGTTTGGAAGATAGAACGCCTATCGCCTTAGGTGTGGTAATGCTGAGTGATTTATTAACAAAATCACTCAGCAATCCATTTACCAATCACTATTTACTACTCACTACTTCAAATCGAACAAATCAGTTACCCCAATTTTTTTGTAAGACGTATAGCCTTCGCCAAACTCTGCACCAATACTATGTCCCATTTCACGATTACGTGCTTCCACAAATTTTAAAAATGCAGGAGAAGAAAGATATGAATCAGGATCTTTAGAAGTTGGGTCATAAAATTGACTTCTGAAAGCTCTGATTGAATCTTCTTTTTGTTGCCAATACGCCGAAATATCTACTACAAAATCAGGGTCTATATACCTATCTTGAATATAATGATACACATTTTTCGGACGCCAAGCTTGTTGTGCTGTTCCATCGTCCTCAAATGTTTCAACCATCCGTAATCCTGATTTAAAACATGAATCTACTGCTAACTCACAGCCTTTAATATGGTCAGGGTGACGGTCGTTAATAGCATTGGCTAAAACGATTTCAGGGCGGTAGCGTCTGATTACCCTGATTAATTTCATCAGATGTTCTTCGTCATTGACAAAGAAACCATCTCTAAAACCAAGGTTTTCGCGTGCATGAACTCCTAGAATTCTGGTAGCTTCAACCGATTCAGCTAAACGGATTTCGGGTGTTCCCCTAGTTCCTAACTCCCCACGAGTAAAATCAACGATACCCACTTTTTTGCCTTGCGCTATTTGCATACAAATCGTTCCAGCACAACCTAATTCGGCATCATCTGGATGTGCCGCCATCACCAATATATCTAACTTCATTGTAATATAAATTCTTATTTCTGAATTGAAAAACGTTGCAATTTAAACAGGAAATTGAGCTAAAAAACAAAAAGAGCCAACAGATTTTGGTGCTGTTGGCTCTTTTTAAATATTATCACTATTAATTAATGAATTCTAAGTCTTCTTCCAATTCTTAAACTAGCAGAAATTCTCATACCATTCATTCTAGCTAATTTGTCTACTGAAATGCCTGCTCTGTTAGCGATAGAATATAATGAATCACCAGAACGAACGGTTGTCCAAGCAGTTCTACGTGTTTTTACTTTTCTAGCACTTGAACCATATTCGTTATCCAATGAAAGTCCGTAGGTATCAAAAACTCTAGCAGAAATCAATACATGGTCTGAAACAGGTTCAGTTCTTTCACCAGAAAAATTAAACACATAAATAGCAGGGTTGAAAGGGTTGCCTTCGTAACGAGTCTCAAAGTGCAAGTGCGAACCTGTACTTCTTCCTGTACTACCGCCCAAACCAATTTGGTCGCCAGCTTTTACATAAGCACCAGACTCAAAATTTTTAGCAGATAAGTGACCGTAAAGTGTTTCTAAACCATTGTAATGGCGAACTACTAAGAATTTACCATATCCACCACCGTCATATCCTGAAACTCTGACAATACCATCAAATGCAGCATAGACAGGGTCGCCAGTTTCTAAATCTAAATCAACACCCGAGTGCATTCTTCCCCAACGAGGACCAAATACAGATGTTAATTTTGGTGCTGTGTTTGGTACAGACCAGTATCTTCCTTGTTCTTTATTAAATAGCTCAATATCTACTACGTCGTCAAAATCTTTTGGATTAATATCGTAAGGGTCGATATTAGTAGCATCCCAAATAGAGAAATAGGTGGCTACTGACACAAAATCATCACTACCTTCTGCTCTGGTTTCTTCTTCAATCTCAACGATTAAAGGCTCTCTTTCGTCAACAGATGTTGTATCAAAAATACTAATCGAAGAATTTAGTTCTTTGGCAGGTTCAAATTTTGAAGAAGCAGTAATAGCCGACGAAGTAGCCACTGGTTCAGGAACATAGTCTGTCCTGAATTGCAGTTTGGGCAATTCATCTAAGGCTTCGTCTAAATTTTTGTTGCTTTTGTCTTTTGCATTTGTTTTCACATTAATCTTAGGGTTTTTCTTGAAACTCCCAGATTCTTGTGAAAAAGAAATGAATGAAACCAAACAAAATACTAAGACTAATAAATTTTTAATTGTATTCATCTGAAATAAAATTAATAAAGAACTAAGACGCCATCAAAAGATGTGCTGTTAATGTAAATCATTTTCAGCTAACCATCTTTCTGCATCTAAAGCCGCCATACAGCCAGTTCCTGCTGCTGTAATTGCTTGACGATAAATATTGTCTTGTGCATCGCCTGAAGCAAATACACCTGCAATATTAGTACGGCTCGACCCTTTTTCTGTTATGATATACCCCGCTTCATCCATATCCAAGAAACCTTTGAAAATGTCTGTATTAGGTTTATGACCAATTGCTACAAAGATACCTGTTACTGGTAAAACAGTTGTTTCGTTTGATACTGTATTTTTTACTCTTACGCCTGTTACACCTCCGTCATCTCCTAATACTTCATCTGTTGCTGTATTCCAGTGCATTTGAATTTTAGGATTTGAGGTAACTCTTTTTTGCATAATTTGTGAAGCACGTAACTCATCACGGCGTACAATCATGTGCACTTTTGAACAAAGGTTCGCTAAATAAGTAGCTTCTTCTGCTGCTGTATCCCCGCCACCAACGATTGCTACTTCCTGATTACGGAAAAAGAAACCATCACAAACAGCACAAGCTGATACTCCACGACCATTAAAAGCTTGTTCTGAAGGCAATCCTAACCACTTGGCCGAAGCTCCCGTTGAAATGATAACGGTATCTGCTAAAATTTCGTGTGTATCGTCAATGAAAACTTTTTTTGGACTTACTGAAAAATCTACCGAAGTAGCCATTCCATAACGTACATCAGTACCAAATCTACGAGCCTGCTTTTCTAAGTCTTGCATCATTTCTGGTCCTTGAATTCCATTAGGATATCCTGGGAAGTTCTCTACGTCGTTGGTTATTGTTAACTGCCCGCCTGGTTGTGGGCCTTGATACATTATCGGTGTCAATCCTGCACGTGAAGCGTAAATTGCTGCGGTGTAACCCGCTGGTCCTGAGCCTATAATAAGGCATTTGGTATGCTCTGCCATTGTTAAGTTTAATACTTTTTTTACTTAATCCTTGTAATATTTATGCTAGTTTGCTAGTAAAATTACAACAAAAATTTATACGTAAAAATTGCAGATAAAATCCAGAATGCCAAGAAATTATTCAAAATGAAATGTAGATATAGGTATTAAGTGATTGATTGTCAATAAAATGTACTTGTTTTTGGAGTATGTAAAAATATTTACAAAGAAATATAATTTGTACAAAACCAATTTTTGTACTGATAGGATAGTCAACTGAATTGAAATCTCTTTAAATATTTCCGTGAAATGCAAAATCGAAATTCGAGTTAAACATTGCCTTTCAAGCATTTAACCGAATCTCGCAGGTATCATATTATTAATTCTCTAAAAGCCTTATTTCGTTAATTCAGTCTTATAAACTACTTTCCCTTCTTCATCTATTACTTGAACAAAAAGCTTATTTCCTGTGGCTGAAAATACCATAAAGCCATACTCAGAAAGCGCTAATTTACTGATTGGCAAAGTACCAATAGGCGTTTTTTCTGAAGCCGAGCCTGATACAAAATAGTGCGTTTTACCCTCTGGTAATAAGTGTTGTAAATCGTGGTCATGTCCACACAGATAAGCATCAACCTTGTGTTTGTCTAATACTGATTTTAACGAAGCACGGATAGCACGTGTGTCATAACTTTCTCTTCTTTTTTCAGTAGCCGTAAAAAGGGGATGATGCCCTACCACAATTTTCCATTTAATTGACGGGGAATTGTTTGAAAGTATTTTCTCTAACCAAACTTTTTGAGCAGTACTATCTTGATTGACAACGGCATTGCTATATTCGCCTTTATAAAACTCAGGGATTAAAGGATTGGTATCAATAAAAGCTATTAGCACCTGTTGGTTGGCATCACCATTGATAGAAAACGTCTTTGAGTAATAACGAGCTGGCATATTCCAACGGCGACTAATTTTTGAATAAGCTACCTGTGCATCTGGATTAGATTTATAATCATGATTCCCCAACACTGGAAACCAGTCCCACTGCAAAGAGAAATCAGTATAAATATCCTCAAAAGAATATTTCCAAAGTGGGTCAAATTCGCTTCTAACACCACTTGGGTAAAAGTTGTCGCCAGTAGCAATGATAAAATCGGCTTTGATTTTTGTAGCTACTTTGCCCATTTGGCTAGCTACTGGTTTTTGATGGTCGGCTCCATTTCTACCCCAGTCGCCCATGACTAAAAAGTTTAAAGCACCTGCATGACTATTTAACTCAGTGGTTTGACCTACCGCTATTCCACTGGTAAACAGTGAGCAAGCTAAACAAAAACGCTTGAAAACATTTATTGACTTCATTCTGTAAAAATTAAAGATAAAATTCGTGATTTTATATGATAAATATATTAACTCACGCTGGTTAGGGTATAAAGACATTGAGTCGCCAAAAATAATCGTCTTTATAAACAATCTTTGTTATGTAAGCGTTAATTTACCCAGATTGCATTAAAAATGCTTTTAACTTGAAGGTTTAGTACAAATATATATTTACTTTGTGCCAAACTATGGAGGTAAAAATATTTAATACAGATCAAGAAATACTTACGTCACTTGCTGAAAGTGATGCAAGAGCTTTTGATTTTTTGTATCAAAAGTTTTTTCCCAAACTTTATGCAGCGGCGTACAAGCGACTCCAAAATCGTGAATTGACAGAAGAGGTAATACAAGAATTGTTTATTTCATTGTGGGAACGTCGTAAGTTGTTGGCTATCACTACAACCATTGAAGCTTACTTATTTACTTCCGTAAAATATCTAGTAATTGCTCAGTACAAGAAAAACAATTTGTTTGAAAAATATTCTAATAGCCTGCAACCAGTAGACGACTATAATTTTACAGAACAGATGGTTGCATTTGACGAATTGAACGAAGCTTATCAAAAAGCGTTACAGTCGTTGCCCGAAAGATGCAGAGAAGTGTTTTTGCTGAAAAGAACGGGGCTATCACAAAGAGAAATTTCTGAACGCCTAGACATTTCTGAAAAAACAGTTGAAAACCAAATGACCAAAGCTTTGAAAATACTAAGAGAAGTATTGAGCGATTATACGGCACTTTCTATTATATTGATACCTGCACTACATTAATGTAAAAGTCAATTTATTAAAATGTTCTATCATCATGAGTCAATTAAATAATCCACACGACAAGTTCTTTAAAGAAACGTTCTCCAGACTAGAGATTGCACAGAGCTTTATTGAAGAAACATTTCCCCCTGAAATTAGAGAGAAAATCAATTTGTTTAAATTAAAGAAAACAAATTCTTCTTTTACCGACGCTGATTTATCAGAGCATTTGGCAGATATTGTTTATCAAACAGAATATGCTGGACAAAAAGCTTTGGTCTCGTTGCTTTTTGAACACAAATCTTATCCAGAAAAATATCCTCATCTACAGCTTTTACGTTATATGAATAACGTTTGGCTAGAAGAACAGAAACAAAATAAACAATTATCTGTCGTTATCTCCACAGTTATTTTATCATGGAGAGAATGTCTGGAAAAAGCTTTCGATGCTTACCTATTTTGGTAATCCTCATGAAAGTCTTCACCAGTTTATTCCTCAATTTGATTACCTACTGTTTTCACTCAATGAGATTGAAGATTATCAAATTGAAAATTTTAAAAGTGATTTGCTTGGTGTTACAACGATGTTAATGAAACACAGTAGAGACAAAGCGAATAACTTTTTGAGTTTAACGCCTTTCTTGGTTAATAAGCTAAACGCGTTAGATGCTGCCCATCAGGATGATTTTATTAAGACTACTTTTCGCTATATCGAAGAAGGTATCAACTTGACACAGAACAAATTATCGCCTATATTTACACAGGTTTCACAAAATGTAAACAACATTGCTATGACTATTGCTGATGAAATTAGAATGGAAGAAAGAGAGAATGTTACTTTCAACTTTGTCAAAGGACTATTAGAAGACGGTAAAAAAGCAGAATATATTGCCAGTGTTTTCAAACTTCCACTTAAAAAAGTAGAGGAAATTATTCAAAAAATCAAAACATCTTCTAATTAACAATATTGCTATGACTATTGCAGATGAAATTAGAGCTGAAGAAAGAGAAAAAACTACATTTAATTATGTTAAGGGATTGCTTCAAAATGGTGCCTCAATTGAATTAATTTCAAAATCTTTTGGCATACCTATTCAAGAAGTTGAAAAAAAGATCAAAAAAATAGAAAACACTTCAACGTAAAGGCTATTCAATTATTTCGTAAAATATATCAAAACAAGCTCAGAAGGCTTGTTTTTTGTTTTTCTTGGAACTAATACTTTCTATTTCGTTCGTGGGAGAAAAATTATTTTTAAAAATATTCCTATGAGCATAGGGGAAAAGTATGACTTACTTCACTTAGTATTTGAAAGCGAAATAAAATGAAACTAAATCAAGAAATTATTGAACGTTATCTGAACAATGAAGCCTCGGAAGGGGAAATATTCTTTGTTGAAAGATGGTACGCTTCATTTGAAAATAATCCAGATGGACTAAGTGAATTAAGCCAACTAGAACGTATTGAACTTGAAAATAAAATAAAAAAATCTATCCGTGAAGAAATCAAGCGTCAGGAAAGATATACTCCGCCACGTTGGGTTTGGGCGATGGCAAGTATGGCAGCTATGCTAGTCATTGTAGCTGGACTTTCGTTTTACTTTATTCCGAATAGCCATGAAAAAATAAGTAAAATCAAATCTGATATTCCAATTTCGGATTGGGCAAAATATGAAAACTCTTCTGCCAAAATTTTAAAAGTAGTATTGCCAGATGGAAGTGTTGTACTACTACAACCTAAAACGCAATTGAGTTATAATCAGTCTGATCGTTTGTATAGACAGGTAAACTTAAAAGGCGAAGCTTTTTTTGATGTGAAAAGAGATGAAAGTCGCCCTTTCCTGATTTATTCAGGCAAAATGACTACCACGGTGCTAGGAACTAGTTTCAATGTAAAAGCATATCCTGCGATGGAAACTTTTGAGGTATCAGTAGTGACAGGAAAGGTATCTGTAAAAAATGAAACAGAAAAAGAAGTGATTTTACTACCTAAACAGCAAGTGGTGTTAGAAACAAAAACGGATGAAATGCTGGTGAATTTATTACCCACTGATAAAACTTTTTACTGGGAATTGTCATCATTACAATTTGATGATGATAACATGCAAAACGTAGTAGAAAGAATTGAACAAAATTTTAATGTAAGTATCGATTTATCTCCTAAACTCCGAAACTGTCGCTTAAGCGGTAATTTTGAAAATGTACACCTCTCTACAATCCTCGAAATAATTTGTAGATCCATCGAAGCTGAGTACGTAATAGATGGACAAAATATTTCATTGAAAGGAAACGGATGCCCTTAAACTAACTATCAAACCAATATTGCTGTAGAATACTTACTGCTCTCGAATCAATTTTGAGAGAGGTGGAATAATATGTCTCAAATAAATCAAAAACAATACTAAATTTAATTAACCGATGAAAAAACTTCTAGCTACAAAGCATCTAATGCTTACGATTATGAAAATTACAATTAGTCAGTGCCTTTTCTTTGCTATTTTTTCGGTGATTGCTCTAGGCTCTCCAAGCAAAGCACAGCAGATTCTCAACAGAGAAGTATCCATGAAACTCAATAATGTGAGTTTGAAAGTGATATTGTTGGAAATAGAAAAACAATCGGGTGTACATTTTGTGTATAGCAATAATTCAATTCATCTTGATAAAGAAGTAAGTCTTGAAGTAAATCGTGAAGCCCTCAGTACAGTATTGCCTAAACTCCTTTTCCCAAACCAAATTCGTTATGAGGTAATTGAAGAACAGATTATTTTGAAAAGGAATAAAGAACAATCAAACGCTTTTCCCAGTGAAAAAGAGGAGGCTATTATTGAAGAAAAAGTATCAGGGAAAGTAGTTAGTGAAAAAGGAGAAGCTTTAATTGGTGTAAATATCTTAATAAAAGGAACTACACGAGGTACCGTGAGCGATGCAGAAGGCAAATTTAGTATGGTAGCCAAAGATGGCGAAGTACTAGTGTTTTCATTCATTGGATTCAAAAAACAGGAAGTAAATGTAAGCCTTAAAGACGTAATGCAGGTTGTTTTGAAAGAAGACAATGAGCAGTTGAGTGAAGTTGTAGTAATTGGGTCACGGTCTACAGTGGCTCGTACGAATGTTGAAAGACCAGTGCCTGTGGATGTAATCAGTGCGAAAGAACTACAATCGACTGGGCAAACGGAATTATCTCAACAAGTACAATTCATGTCACCCTCATTCAATTCGGCCAAAAACGGTATCAATGGTGTAGCGAACTATGCCGACCCAGCATCTTTAAAAGGATTATCTCCCGACCAAATGTTGGTGCTTATTGATGGTAAAAGACATCATCAGTTTGCGGCACTTAATAGTAATGTGACCGTAGGAAAAGGAACAGTTGTGACAGACTTGAACGCCGTACCTTCACTGGCATTGGAAAGAATGGAAATTTTACGCGATGGTGCCGCCGCCCAATATGGCTCTGATGCCATTGCGGGTATAGCCAATTTAGTGTTGAAAAAATCTGTCAACAATGGTTCAGCCCAGATTCAGTATGGTATTACCTCAGAAGGGGACGGCGGTGGCTATACTGCGGCGGTAAATTATGGATTCTCATTAGGTAAAAAGGCTTCATTGAATATTACAGGAAGCTATCAAGATGTAAAAGGAACTGACCGTTCAGACCCTTATAATCCTCAACCAGTAGCAGGAGGAGCTTATACGGGAATTTATACCAACGTAAAAGCAACAGATGAAGCAGCTTTGAAATCAAGAGGATACTGGGGAGATGGTACTTATGGTTCATTCCGTCCTACGGCTTACGGAAGTAATGCTATGAAATCTGGTCAAGTATTTTATAACCTTGATGTTCCATTAAAGATAGATTGGACTTTATATTCTTTCGGCGGATTTTCTCAAAAAGATGTGTTTGCACGTGCTTTCCTTCGTACAGCTTTGCCTACTAGTGCTACTTCAAATGTAGATTTATATCCTGATGGTTATGTGCCAGAACTTCCAGGTACTTCAGTCGATTATTCTTCTTTTGTAGGGATTAAGCGTAAAACTTTTACAGGTTGGAACTGGGACTTTAGTACGGGCTATGGTAGAAACTACCTTGATCAATCTGCTAAAAACTCTTCAAATGCTTCTATGGGAGCATCTTCTCCAAGAGATTTTTACATCGGTAGAATTTCATTTGGTCAAAGTTTGACGGAAATAAATGCCTCAAAAACTATACTGGGCTTATGGAATACAAAATCAGTAAACTTTGCTTTTGGTACGCAATATCGTGTAGATAATTTTTCACTTAGCGCTGGTGACGAAGCATCGTATTTAATAGGACCATTGGCTGCTTCAAAAAACAAAACGCCAGGTTCGCAAGGAAGGGTTGGTATTGATAAAGCTGATGTAAAAAGCGTAAATCGTTCTAATATTGGTGTATATGCCGATGTGGAAAGCGATATTACTAATAGATTATTAGTCGCAGCAGCCTTGCGCTATGAAAACTATAGCGATTTTGGGAGCAATATTTCTGGGAAATTGGCTTCTAGAATAAAAATTACTGAAAATTTATCTATCAGAGGGTCAATTAATAAAGGTTTTAGAGCACCACTGCTTCAACAAATTGCGAATGCTGCCACGACCTCTACCGTACAAAATGGCATTATTAGAAGTACCAAACAATTGCCTTCTGACGAACCACGATTGAAACAAATTGGCATAGAAGACCCAAAACCAGAAACCTCTTGGAATTATAATATAGGGATTACCGCAAAAGTGGGCAATAGCCTTTTGTTAACCGTTGATGCTTATCAGATTGACATAACTGATAGAATCATTATCACAGAAAACCTGAATGTCAATAATATAGCTGCCTTGAAAAACTTATTTCCTAATTTTCAAGAAATCACCTTTTTTACCAATGCTATCAATACTGGGACAAAGGGAATAGACGTAGTGGCGTCTTATAAAAATTCAATTACTCCTAAAAGTAAATTTACGGCGAGTATTGCACTGACAGTGAACAAAACTGAAATTACAAAGATTAAAGCAACGCCTACTGCTTTACAGCAAGATACCAAGACTCCCGTAGTGTTGATTGATACCGTAAGTAGAGCCCTCATAGAAACCAGTCAGCCGCATACTAAAGTTTTGGTATCTTTAGGTTATCAAGTAGGCAAATTGAGTGTGAATTTCAGAAGTTCATATTTTGGTGAAGTAACTGCTTGGGAAAAACCTTCGGGGCTGAACCATCGTAGTCAAACCTTTGGAGGAAAAAATCTATTTGACGCCTCGGTAGTCTATAGTATTAATAAGTCTTTAAGCATTACTATTGGAGGAAACAATTTTACAAACGTTTATCCCGACAAAGTGCTGAGCAACTATGCTTCTTATTCAAACGGACAAGTACCTTATACCAGAAATGCGAATCAGTTTGGTTTCAATGGAGCATATTATTATGGTAGCCTATCGATTAGGCTCTAAAAGTCTATCAATATTTAAATCTCAAGGCTCAAAGCTCATCACTCACAGCTATTATTAATGACTGAGTACAACTTATAACTATTTAAAACTTGACCAATCTATTATTATTACTTATTTGCCTGACCATTGGTGTATTCCTCAGAAAACTGAAAGGTTTTTCTGAGGATGCCCCAACGGTGTTGAATACCATTATTATTTATGTTTGTTTACCTGCGTTGACTTTCCTAAATACTACTGAAATTCATTTTAGTAGCCATTTATTATTGCCTGTTTTGATGCCTTATATTATTTACGTTGGGTCATTTATATTTTTTAATTTGCTAGCAACATTTATAAAAATAGACGATAATACCAAAGGAGCTTTAATTCTTACTGCTGGTATCAGTAGCATTTCATTTGTAGGTTTCCCGATTTTCGAAGTGCTTTTTGGGAAAGAAGGCTTACAATATGGCGTATTAATGAGCCAAGCAGGTTCGTTTGTAGTGTGTGGTACTTTAGGTATTTTTACAGCATCCTATTATTCCTCTTCTGCTGATTTTTCATTTGGAAGGGTAGCCATCAATATTTTTAAATTTCCTCCATTTGTAGCTTTTTGTTTAGCATTAATACTGAACCTTTCAAACTAT
This sequence comes from Arcicella sp. GW821-FHT09D11, assembly GCF_059416265.1. Lineage (NCBI taxonomy): Bacteria > Pseudomonadati > Bacteroidota > Cytophagia > Cytophagales > Flectobacillaceae > Arcicella > Arcicella sp. GW821-FHT09D11. The sequence goes on from NZ_JBWKOV010000002.1 coordinate 972,544, forward strand.
CATTTTCCTGTATGGGGACAGCAAATTTTAGATAAACTCGGAAGTCCCTTTAGTTTTTTAGCATTACTTTCTATTGGCTTACAAATTAATTTTAAGAAGAGCCAATTAGACTTAAAAGCACTCTTCTATGGGTTGTTTTATAAATTATTTATCGCTCCATTGCTAATTTTTATCATTTATATGCTCATTTTAGGAGAATATTCAGCATTGGGGAAACTTTGTGTAATTGGGGCTACTTTAGGGTCTATGAATACTGCTACTATCATCGCGGTAACTTATAAACTCAATCCAAGCTTAGCAACCCAAATGGTCAGTATTAGTATTCCTTTATCTTTATTGAATGTGTGTATTTGGTATGGACTAATGCTATATTTTTAACCTTTAACTATTTTGCTTTAGGCTGTAAGCATTAGGCAAAATGTTCACGATAAATACATATTTATTTTTGCTTATTGCTTAAAGCCTATAGCATATGTCAAATACTTTTATTTTACTCAGAAAACATTGCCAAGAAACAAATTCAATTTAAGCTATTTTTTATTAAACAATTGAGCATCAAATAATTGAAATGCTACTCACTACTCACTATTTAACAATTACTACGTAAACAATTTTAATTTCCATGAAAAAACTATTTAAGAATTTAACTTTTTGGGTACTTACGGCCATCACTGCGGGGGTATTGCTAGGTCATTTCGCACCAGAAATAGCCTTACAGCCTATTTTAGAAAAACCGATAAAATTCAGCCTGTATTTATCTGAATTTGAGATAAAAACCAGTTTTAGTGAATTGCTAAGTAGTATTTTTATCAGCATTGTGAAAATATTTATTTGCCCTATTATTTTCATCACCATCATGCTAGGTATTATTTCGATGGGAGATTTGAAAAAGGTGGGTAAAGTAGGGGCTAAATCATTGTTATACTTTGAAGTTGTTACCACATTGGCACTGTTTATTGGAATTATCATGGCAAATATCATTCGTCCAGGCGATGGTGTTGTTACTTCTGAAATAAAAGGAGGTGATATTTCTAAATATACCAAATCTGCCGAGTCATTCAGTTGGCTAAAGTTTTTAATGGATAATGCTACACTTCAAATCCTTATTTTGGCCATTATTTTAGGCGTTGTATTAAGCAATTATTCTAAACGAAATGAGATTGTACAATTTCTTCAACCAGTATCTAAGAAAATATTTTGGGCTTTGCACAAAGTAATGCTTTTTGCCCCTGTGGGTGCTTTTGGAGGAATGGCTTTTACCATTGCCAAATATGGTGTTCATACACTTTTACCACTGGGGAAATTGATGGTGACGGTTTACTGCACAATGGCGATTTTCATTTTTGTAGTACTATATTTTATTTTGAGAATGTATAAAGTCAATCTCTGGAAATTTTTAAAGTATATTCGTGAAGAGTTACTGATTGTTTTAGGAACATCTTCATCTGAAGCAGCTTTACCGTCGTTGATGGAAAAACTAGAGAGAATGGGTTGTTCAAAATCAGTAGTAGGCTTGGTAGTGCCAGCAGGATATTCCTTTAATTTAGATGGTACTACCATTTATTTATCAATGGCAGTACTTTTCTTGGCGCAAGTATTCAATGTTCATTTAGATTTGCAACAGATTCTGACAGTCATTGGCATTTTGATGGTAACTTCAAAAGGTGCTGCTGGAGTAACGGGGAGTGGTTTTATCGTATTGGCTTCTACACTAACGGCGATTAAAGTAATACCCGTAGAGGGACTAGCTTTGTTATTGGGCGTGGATAGATTTATGTCGGAAGCAAGAGCTATTACCAACTTTATTGGAAATGGGGTGGCTACTATCTGGTTAGCCAATAATGAAAAAGAGTTTGATCGCGAACAAATGGAAAGAGTGCTTTGAGTGAGGAATTGGGAGTTTAGATTGAGGCGTTTTTTGAGTGTGGAGTTTTTATAAAACGTAGCGGCAATCCCTTGCCGTTGCCGTTGTATGCGATTATTCTACGATTCGGCAACCGCAAGGGATTGCCGCTACTGATTATTAATTTTAAAAGAATAAATATATAAACCGACACAATAATTACGATAAATAATTATGCAAATAATTGAAAATCAATATTTAAGAGCAAGCATTAATTCGCTAGGAGCAGAGCTTGTGAGCCTATTTAATAAAGAAAATAGTGTGGAATATATGTGGGAAGCTAACCCTACTTTTTGGGGAAAGAGTTCGCCCGTATTATTCCCTATTGTAGGAGCATTAAAGAATAATCAATACATTTATCAAGGACATACCTATACGCTTCCTCGTCATGGTTTTGCGCGTGAAAAAGTTTTTAAGGTTGAATCGAAAACAGACGATAGTATCGTTTTCCTGTTAACGGAAGATGAAGGAACCTTGAAAATATTTCCCTTTACTTTCGAGTTTCGGTTGATTTATACATTGATAGGAAAAACACTGTCGGTGTCGTATTCCGTGACAAATACTGGAAATGACGACATGTATTTTTCAGTAGGCGGTCACCCAGCTTTTGCGGTGCCACTTTCGGAAGATACTGTTTATGAAGACTATTATTTAGCATTTAATCAAACAGAAGATTTTCCACGATGGGAATTAGCCAATGGTGGATTAATCAAAAAAGAAGCGAGTACATTCTTAGAAAACACCAATCGTTTGCCTTTGACAAAAGAATTGTTTTATCAAGATGCCCTTGTTTTCAAACACTTAGAATCTACGGAAGTAGTTTTGAAGACGGATAAAGCTCCCACACAATTGAAATTTACTTTTGAGGGATTTCCATTTTTAGGAATTTGGGCCGCTATTAATGCCGATTTTGTTTGTATAGAGCCTTGGTGTGGCATTGCTGATAGCGAAATTCACGAGCAAGAATTAACAGAAAAGGAAGGTATCGAGAAGCTATCTTCAAAAGGGAATTTCCTTCGTACATGGACTGTGGAGGTATTTTAAAAGCATTTTTCACGGGTATTGATACTTTGTTTTGCTGGCTTGTCAGTTGAATACAACACGATTTTCTTAGCTTATCAAAAACCATTAGCGTACTTTTGCGACAGTTTTTGAAACAAACCATTTTTTGTGACACTTCATTATGAGCCAAATTTCAATTAGGAAACAAGATGCCTTAGACTATCATTCAAAAGGTCGTCCAGGTAAAATTGCAGTAATTCCCACCAAAGAAACCGAAACACAGAGAGACCTTTCATTAGCTTATTCGCCGGGCGTAGCCGAGCCATGTTTGGCGATTGCTGCCAACCGTGAAGACGTTTATAAATATACTTCTAAAGGTAATTTAGTAGCTGTAATTTCAAATGGTACAGCCGTTTTAGGGCTAGGTAATATCGGAGCCGAAGCCTCTAAACCAGTAATGGAAGGTAAAGGCGTATTATTTAAAATCTTTGCAGATATTGATGTATTTGATATAGAATTAAATACAGAAGACCCAGAAGAAATAATTAGAACTGTAAAGATTCTAGAACCAACTTTTGGAGGAGTAAACCTTGAAGACATCAAGTCGCCAGAGTGTTTTGAAATAGAGGAAAGGCTGCGAAAAGACCTCAATATTCCTATCATGCACGATGACCAACACGGCACGGCCATTATCTCGGCAGCCGCTTTGTTGAATGCTTTGGAATTAGTAAACAAACGTATCGAAGAATGTAAATTCACGATTTCGGGTGCTGGAGCTGCTGCTTTATCGTGTGCTAAATTATATTTAGGTTTAGGGGCTAAAGTAGAGAATATATTGATGTTTGATAAAGACGGTCTGGTTTCTAAAGAACGCACAGACTTGAACAAATATGTTCAGCCTTTTGCTACTGAACGTACTGATATTCATAATCTGGCAGAAGCAATGGTTGGGGCAGATGTATTTCTTGGCTTATCAGTCGGAAATATCGTTTCTCAACAGATGATAAAAACAATGGCAAAAGATGCTGTTGTTTTTGCGATGGCTAACCCAACACCAGAGATTTCTTATGAAGAAGCAGTAGCTGCTCGTGAGGATATCATCATGGCGACTGGCCGTTCAGATTATCCAAACCAAGTAAACAATGTATTGGGCTTTCCTTATATTTTCAGAGGTGCTTTAGATGTAAGAGCAACTGAAATTGACGAAACGATGAAATTGGCTGCTGCGAAAGCGTTGGCTGAATTAGCCAAAAAGCCAGTACCAGATATTGTGAACTTAGCTTACAACGAAAAGAATTTATCTTTTGGTAGAAATTATATCATTCCTAAACCTGTTGACCCACGACTGATTACTACGGTAGCGCCAGCAGTAGCGAGAGCGGCGATGGAAGCGGGATTAGCACAAAAGCCGATTCTAGATTGGGATGCTTATGAATTAGAATTGAGTAAGCGTTTGGGATTAGATAACCAATTGATGAAATACATTTTCAACAAAGCAAAACGCTCGCCTAAGCGTGTCGTATTTGCTGATGCTGAAAACTTGAAGGTATTGAAATCTGTTCAACAATCGAAAGACGAAGGTATTTGTGTACCAATATTGTTGGGAGACAAGACTAAAATCAGGAGAATTATTCAAGAGCATAACCTAGATTTAAGCGAAGTACAAATCATCGATACACGTGCCCCAGAAACGATTGAACGATTGAAAGAATATGGTGACATATTCTTTAATAAAAGAAAACGCAAAGGCTATAACCAATACGAAGCCCATAAACAGATGCAAGTACGCAGTTACTTTGCCTCAATGATGGTAGAAACTGGTGATGCCGACTGTGTGATTTCGGGTCTTACGCGTAACTATCCAGATGCTATTCGTCCAGCTTTACAAATTATTGGTCGTGAAGATGGCGTGAAGAAAGTAGCAGGTATGTACATACTCCTTACTAAAAAAGGACCTGTATTTTTCTCAGATACTACGGTAAACTTTAACCCAACGGTAGAAGACATCGTAGAAATCACCGAACTAACAGCCAAGGCAGTAGAGCGTTTTAACTTAAAACCAAGAATAGCTTTGTTGACTTATTCCAACTTTGGAACTGCTAATGGTGATGATGCTGTTAAAATGCGCGAAGCAACTGCTATTTTACAGAAAAAGCATCCAGAGATGATAGTAGAAGGAGAGATGCAAGCACACTTGGCTTTTGATAATGAATTAATTAAGGAAAATTATCCATTCTCTAAATTAGCAGACGAAGGAGCTAATACTTTAATTTTCCCCAATCTATCAGCTGCCAATATTGCTTATAACTTATTAAAGGAAACTAGTGATATAGAATATATCGGTCCAATCCTTTTGGGGCTTCGTAAGCCTGTTCACGTACTTCAATTAGGTTCATCTGTGAGAGAAATCGTAAACATGGTAGCCATTGCTGTTGTGGAAGCACAAGGAAAGTAAGGTTTAATTACAACTGATGGCATGACTCCAAGTCATGCCATCAGTAATTAATACTAATATTGATTACTAGCGATTGTTAATCGCTTTTGTATCTTTTCCCTTAATAATTTAGGCTCTAATACTTCCATTCCATCCCCAAAGCCTAATATTTCTCTTTCAAGTTCAAAATTGAGCTGTACTTTTATTTCGATAATGATTCCTTTATGGTTTCTTTCAATCACCTGCTGTGAGTGATGAAGCGGTTTAGTTTCTACATAAGGAGCATGAAGATTCCCTACTTGAATTAGTACTTTAGTTGCTCGCATATTGTGGCTAACTGTTGCACCAATCACATGATAATAATACAATTCTGGACTATACCTTAAGTTTTCTATATAAGGAAACGCTGCGTCAACTTGTAAATCCAAAATTCTATCAAGCGCCAAATTGGTAATAATGTCTTTAGAGTGTTTAACACCTACTGCAAACCATCTATTTTTATACTCCTTCAACCACCATACATGGAAATGAAATTGGTTAGCATCTTTAGCTTTGAAGGATTTGTAATTAATATATATCGTCTTTTTCTGGAGGATGGCTTGATAGATAGTATCTAAATAACCAAGTCCTCGCAAATTCTCATTCTTCTCAAAGTCAATTACCGACGCCCTTTTTTCTTTATTACTATAAATATGTTCTTCAAGCTTATTGATTACTTCACTTAGTTGATCGAAATGAGAAAAACCTTTAAATTGTTTCAGCATATCAAGAGCTTCATTCATTCTTGATACATCAGCACTTGTCAAAGGTGTTTTGGTAATACTAAAACTGGGGTCTTCGTAGGTGTAATACTTTTTATCTATCACTACAATCGGTGCTTCATAGCCCAATTTTTCGCTTCTCATCATTTGAATATCAGCCTGAATACTTCTTCGACTAATTCCTTTGTCGATGCCCTCATATTCATAAAGGGCTTCTGAGACACTTTCGATTAAATCTTCAAGTGTCCATTTTCGTTGACGATTCTGTAAACACGTATCAATGGTTTTATAACGGATTAAGGCATTTCTATTAGTAGGCATATAGGTAATAGTTGTGAATAGTGGGTGGTAAGTTGTGGTTTTAAAAATATTTTGCTAAAAATAGAAAATAAATTTTACTACGCAAAAAGACTGCGTTGTGGCTTTGCAACTTTGTAGTGTCAATTAAAGAGAAGTATATGTTATTACTTTAAATGATACAAACCTGTTTACAAACTTTTGAATCACTTATTTAAAAATTACCAATCAATGAATATTTTAACAGAAGAAACAATTGTCCAAGAAGATTTGCAAGTCTTGGGCGTACAATCAGAAGAAGCTTTAGCTAAGTTTTCAAGAGTAGCTAGTGGCTTAATCAATCATGGCGTATATCCAAAAGCACAAGTGCTATTGATGTTTGCCCAAATGATAGAATCACCCAAGAAATTTTCGTTTTCTAAAAATAAGCTGACCAACCTAGCACTATATACTAAACACCTAAAGGAAATAGGTCAGGAAATCATATTGAGTGATTACGGTAAATCATTAATAGAAGCAGAGAATGCTAAACCTAAATTTGAATTGACTAAAATAGGTCGTCAAGCCAATGTAGATATTGATTTGAGGGAAGAAACATTGGCATATAAAATTTATGGTGCTGCTCAAATTGAGCAAGGTGCATTAGACCAAATGCAAACTGCCATGAAATTACCTATTTCGGTAGCAGGGGCTTTAATGCCTGATGCCCATCAAGGGTATGGTTTGCCTATTGGTGGAGTATTGGCGACAACTGCCAACACCATTATTCCTTATGCAGTCGGCGTTGATATTGCCTGTAGAATGTGTATGAGTATTTTTGATTTGCCAGCCAATATGATTCAAAAAGAAGATAAATTGTTAAAAAAAGCATTGACTGAAAACACATTCTTTGGCATGGGGGCTGAATCAGGAAAGAAATTTGACGACTCACTTTTTGACCGTTCGGAGTGGGGAGCAATCAAAATCACCCGTGATTTAAAGGATAAAGCCTATCGACAATTGGGCACTTCCGGAACAGGAAATCATTTTGTTGAATGGGGAGTTTTAGAGATTTTGGCAGAAGATGATTTAATGAATCTGCCTAAAGGTTCGTACTTAACCTTACTTTCACATTCTGGTTCACGTGGCTTAGGAGGGAATATTGCCAATCATTATTCAAAAATAGCCATGAATAAAACTCGGTTACCTAAAGAAGCCAAGCATTTGGCTTGGTTGGATATGAATACCGACGAAGGACAGGAATATTGGTTGGCAATGAATTTAGCAGGAGATTACGCCTCGGCAAATCACCATGAAATTCATGATAAAATTGCGAGAGCCATGAATCAAACGCCTTTAAAACGAATTGAAAACCACCATAATTTTGCTTGGAAGGAACAACTAGGAGATGGTACTGAGGTGATGGTTCATAGAAAAGGAGCAACGCCAGCAGGAGCTAACGACTTAGGGATTATTCCTGCTTCGATGACACAGCCAGGGTTTGTAATTCGTGGCAAAGGCATTGATGCAGGCATTAATTCGGCTGCACACGGTGCAGGAAGAAGAATGTCGCGTACCAAAGCTTTGGGCATGATTACCAAAAGCGATTTAAGAGAAGCCCTTGATAAAGCAGGTGTACAACTGATTGGAGCAGATTTAGATGAAGCTCCACAAGCTTATAAAGACATCAATAAAGTAATGGCATCGCAGGAAGAATTAGTACATGTATTAGCCAGATTTTCTCCTAAAATTGTAAGAATGGCAGATGGGAGAGAGAAAGCTGAGGATTAATAAAACGCTTGGTAGGATATTCTTATCAAGCGTTTTATTTTAAGGAAGTACTATCAAGACAAATACAATCAACTGAAATTTAGGTGCTTATAAATTGCACAAAATAAAAATTGACCTATTTTTGCTAATTACTTATTTTAGCGACGAAAACGTAAACATTCGTCAATACCACCATTACCTGCTATTTTAAACGACCCCAATAATGATAGAACGTAGACAATTCAAAGGAACTTCCAAATTCTTAATATTTCAAAATCTCATTGAAATGGAGCTTAAAGAAATTGAAGAATATATTAAAGAGATATCAAGCGACTTAAAAGCAAAACAGGAAAAGCTTGACAAAGATTATGAGGAAGCAAATAAGGAAGTTGAAGAAGATCCAGAGTATGACATTCATTCATTCTTTGAAGAAGACATTCATAAATATTTCAAAGTATTTCCCATTTACACGTACAACCCCTTATTGCTAACTCTTTATGGACAGTTTGAGAATTGGTTAAAAAAACTTTGCGACCTTGATAGCCGTAAAGGATTTTCAAAGGTGAAAGTAAAAGATTTAGCAGGGAATAACTATATTGAAAAAAGCAGACGGTATTTAGAATTTGTAGCCGAAATTAATTTAGATGATACAAAATCAGATTGGGAAAAAATTACTCAAATACAAAAAATAAGAAACTGTATTGCTCACAATGATTCTAACATTGTAAAGGACAAATCTATTTCAATTGAGAAACAGGAACTTTATAAAATAATCTTAAATGACAACAGACTTGAGTTCAACAAAATCAAAGGAGATTTTTATATAAAAGAACCTGAATATCTTCTTTACACAATTGAATTAATAAAAAAATATCTCATAACAGTCATTGATAAAATAAAAGCAAAAAAAGTTATTGCAAGAAATATGTCATTGCCATATGACAATACAACGTGGGGACAAGAGAAAGCAGAAACTCTTTTAATACAAGTAATCTCAGCATTAAACCAGCTTGACAAAAATGAGACACGACCTGAAGAATATAAAGACATGGATTTAAAAGGTAATTTGAGAGGAACATTTGAAAGTATGACTTTTAACATAACGAAGTTGTATTCTTTTTTCGCAAATGGAAAATGGGAAGTAGTTGACCAAAAATACATTGTTGATGAACGTGAAAAGGGACTTGACAAAATCAAAATTCTTTATGACATCAAGTGACAAAAACAGCAACTAACATTGTGGGTTTTATGCAAGTTGGGCAGACGAAATAACAATGAGCATTCAACACGAGCCTAAACAACACACAAATTATCAAAGCTATGTTTCTATATCAAAAAGATATATTTTGTTTTATCGAAGAAAGAAAAAGTTTCACTTGAACGAACAGACGCTCTTTTTAATTTGAGTTGTAGCAGAGCCTACGACTAGTTATAACGTTTCAAAATAAGTATTTTTAGTATAAATATTTTTGCTAATGAGGAAGTGTTTATGAATTTTAAAACAACTTGGAAATGAATCGTAGAAACTTTATAAAAACAACAACATTGGCAGTACCAGCACTTCCTCTGCCCTTACTCAAAGAACAATCGACAAATCTAAATCCCCCTGTGAGAAAACTTTTCGCTTATGGTGGAGACTTTGATAGAGGATTTATAAAATATGTTGCTTCATTGACAGGGAAGGGCAATCCAAAAGTTTGCTTTCTTCCGACAGCAACGGGCGACGCTGCTGGATATGTTATGCGATGGTTTGAAGTTTGTGCTGGTTTACCAATATTGCCATTTGTTCAACGCTCATTTATCTCGTCATATAATCAAAAGCAATCCTTCGAGGAGATTTTTACAAGTATGGATGCCATTTTAGTAGGAGGAGGCAACACGCTGAATATGATGGCAATTTGGAAAGCTCAAGGTATGGACATTGCTTTACGGAAAGCATATGAGAACGGTGTTCTGTTGGGTGGGGGTAGTGCAGGTTCACTTTGTTGGTTCGAGCAAGGAACTACTGATTCTCGTCCTGGCAAATTAACTACTGTTGAGGGATTAGGTCTTATTAGCGGGAGTCATAGTCCACACTATGACGGAGAAGGCGAACGAAAGCCACTTTATATGTCTAAGATAAAAAGTGGTGAATACAAAGCTGGTTATGCTTGTGATGACAAAGCTGGAATCTATTTCGAGAATGAAAAAGTCAAACAGGTTGTTTCTCTTGACCAAAAAAGTAATGCGTATTTTGTGAGTTTGGCAGGAGGAGAAGTTAAAGAAACTGTATTTCAAAAAATTGTGTTACCACCAGCTTGGCCTTAGAAAGAATTCAGGATAATGCGGATACTAGTTTAAATTTGAGTTGTAGGAGAGTATACGACTAGTTATAGAATTTAATTTCAAACGTAAATATTGTAAATTAATTTTAAATAAATACGCTATGTTAATCAATGCTAATGCTATAAAATGCGGGATATTATTTTTATTGCTTTTCTCATTGCAATCAAAAGCTCAAAGTGTTAAACTGTTCAATCACATTTCAAATGAAGTATACACACTACACTCCAAAGTATTAAATCAAGACAGGCAATTCTATATTCATGTTCCAGCACAGGATTCAACAAAGCCTAAGAAGGCTTTGCCTGTGTTATATTTATTGGATGGAGAAAACCATTTTCATATACTTTCCTCATATATTGATTACCTAAGCCATTATGAAATATTTCCTCAAATAATAGTGGTAGGCATTATTAATATTGACAGAAAAAAAGACCTTACCCCTTCTCATAGTATAAAGACTTACGATGGAAAGGAGGACACTACCCTAAAACCAAGTGGCGGTAATGAGCAATTTCTTCAATTTATAGAAACTGAATTAATGCCTTATATTGAAATAAATTACAAAACGACATCATATAAAATATTGGCGGGGCATTCTTTCGGGGGCATTGCAACCATAAATTGTATGCTCACACATCCTGATATGTTTAATGCGTATATAGCCGTAAGTCCATCGTTTTGGTGGGACAACAATTATATGCTAAAACTTACAGAAGCTAAATTGGCAAAATTGTCATCTCTAAAAAAGCGTTTTTTTTACAGTGACGGAAACGAAGGAACTTTCTTTCATACCGATTTATTAAAATTTGATAGTTTGATTACAAATAGAAAACTGAAAGGACTAGAATATATGTATAAAAACTACCCCGAAGAAACCCACATGACAGAACCAATAGTTGCGTACTTTGATGCATTAAGGTTTATTTTACGAGATTAGAAAGACGCTTTGGAAAAACATGAAATGAAGAGAGGTAACTAAAAATTGCCCCAACAGGCAGTTGGGCAGCCTAGTACTAGTGATAGATATTGGCACAAAGAACCTCTTTTTTGTCGCTTTTAGACCTTGTTTATTTAGTGTTAAAGCTTAGGTTTGTATATAAAGAATTTAACATAAAAATCATGGCACTCATCAATCCCCACATTAACTTCAACGGAAATGCCGAAGAAGCATTTAATTTTTACAAATCAGTATTTGGTGGAGAATTCGCAAAGATTGTGCGTTTCAAAGACCTTGCTAGTCCTGAATTTACAGTCCCAGAAAATGAAGCAAACAAAATAATGCACATTGCTCTGCCGATTGGTAAAAACGTTCTAATGGCTAATGATGTCCCCGAAATTATGGGACGAACAAACGAAAATGAAAACAGAAGTAAAATTTCAATCAGTGCAGAAAGCAAAGAAGAAGCCGACAAATTATTTAACGGACTTTCAGCAGGTGGACAAATTGAAATGCCTATTGCCGACAGTCCTTGGGGTTCATACTTTGGTATGTTTAGAGACAAATATGGAATAGAATGGATGGTAGATTTTGACCCAAATTATAAAGGACAGATTTAACTGAAGAAAAACAAGCGAATGCCTAATAACCTAACAAAAGATTTGCTGCAAGGCTGGAAGGAGGAATGAAGATCGGCTGTTGTACTACTCCGCATCAACAAATGTAGTGAAAATCACTACATTTGTTGATGCAAAACTTTATCAGTCATTGTAAAATACCAATCTAAAAATTTATAGGAAATGGAAAATATACCAACCTTATATGAATGGGCGGGTGATATGGAAACCTTTGAGACCTTGTTTGCGAAATTTTATGATAAAGTTTTAAAGGACGACTTACTCAGCGAAGTTTTTAAAAATATGTCATCAGAACATGTCAAACACGTTTCTCATTTTGTTGCAGAAGTTTTTGGTGGAGACAAATTATACACAACTGAGGACGGTGGAAGCCATGCTGAAATGATTGGAAAACATATAGGCAAAATGCTTACAGAAAATAAACGCCAACGTTGGGTTCAACTTCTGTTGCAAACGGCTGATGAAGTTGGACTAAAAAGTGACCCTGAATTTCGATCTGCTTTCGTGGGTTACATTGAATGGGGAACGAGACTCGCAGTCATCAATTCTCAATTGACCAATAATCCATTAGACACAAGCGAACCAATGCCTAAATGGGGGTGGGGAGAAACAGGCGGGCCATATAACCCAAATAATAATTAAATAAAAGCAAAATACCACGATTTGCTAAGATTATAGTGGCAAAAGGGTAGCCTCACGTGTACATAAAATAAATTCAGTTTTAACTGAATGAAATATTACGAATTACAGCTTTTCTACTAATTCAGAAAGATAAGTAGAAGAGTTGATAAATAGGATTTTTATCTCTCGTTAGATTGCCCTTCGGAATGAATCTAACACTGTGAATGCAGTCGGAGACTGCACATTATTTATGTTATAGGTCTGTCTAAAGATGTGGAACAGCAAGGTGCTCTTTTTAATTTGAATCGTAGGAGAGCCTACGACTAGTTATAGACTATGTTATACGACTGCTAAGTATCGGAAAATAACAACTCGAAAGATTAATTTAAACCAATATTTATCTTATGGAAAAGTTACAATTCAAAATAAGCATTAATGCTCCTGTGACCAAGATATATGATTTTATGCTTGGTATTAACAACAAATCAACTTATGAGGAATGGACTTCTTCGTTTAACCCGACATCTACCTATGAAGGAAGTTGGGACAAAGGAAATAAAATGCTATTTATTGGAGTAGATGATAAAGGAGAAAAGGGAGGTATGGTTTCCAAGATAGCTGAAAACATTCCCAACCAATTTGTATCAATTCAACATTATGGTCTTTTACAAGCTGACAAGGAAATTACAGAAGGACCAGAAGTGGAAAAATGGGCAAACGGATTTGAAAACTACACCTTCGAAGAAAACGATGGAACTACAACCGTAACTGTTGACTTAGACACAACAGAAGATTTTGTAGGTTATATGAATGAGACCTACCCTAAAGCACTCGAAAAGTTGAAGGAACTTTGTGAAAAATAGCATTAACGACTTATTACTCATGGCATGACTCTAATTCTAAGTCATGCCATGAGTTGTAAAGAAATCTATAATCAATCCAGCACCTTCAAATTCACCCCTTTTTCACCTTTCAAACTCCAAATACAATTTACTGCCAGAAATATGCTAATTTTGTGATTATATTTTTACATTATAGTCATGACAGTACAACAAAACGATATAGAAATCCTTTCTCCAACACAACCACTTCCAACAATGGAGGCCTTTTATACGCTTCAGGGCGAAGGGTTTCACCAAGGGAGGGCAGCATATTTTATCCGTCTGGGCGGATGCGATGTGGGTTGTCATTGGTGCGATGTGAAAGAATCTTGGGATATTAATGCTCATCCAAAATTAAGTATCAACCAAATTGTTGAAGAAGCCTCCGCTCATGCTGGTCGTTTGGCGGTAATTACGGGCGGAGAACCTTTAATGCACAATTTAGATGAATTGACTGATGCTTTGCATCAAGCAGGTTTTGAAACTAATATAGAAACATCAGGTGTTTGCCAACAAGTAACGGGCGCTTGGGATTGGATTTGTTTTTCTCCTAAAAAATTTAAAGCTCCTAATCCTGAAATTTATCCGAAAGCACACGAATTGAAAGTAATTATTTTCAATCAATCAGACTTTGAATGGGCGGAGAGCTTTGCTGCGCTAGTTTCTCCAACATGTATGCTTTATCTTCAACCAGAATGGAGCAGAATGGAACAAATGCTTCCACAGATTATTGAATACATTAAGAACAATCCGAAATGGAGAATTTCGTTACAAGTACATAAATTTATGGATATTCCTTAGTGAGTACTTGGTTAATAGCGCATAACAATTGACTAGTTTCTTACTAAATTGTAAAACAAATTCTTTTGCGCTATTAAACTTGCCATACATGAGAAGTATATTGTTATTCGTTATCTTGATTACTTGTATTTTCCAGTCTAAAGGTCAGAATACACTTTCTTCGACTAATAAAAAAGCAGTTGATGCCTATCAAAAAGGCTTAAATGCATTACAAAATAGGGATATCGAGACGGCTTTTAATGAATTTGAAGAAGCCATCGAAAAAGATAATTTGTTTGCAGAACCCTATTTCCATTTAGGCAAACTGTACGAACAAAACAGGCAGTTTGGCAATGCTATTTTACATTACGAAAAGGCTATCAATGCCCAAGAGAAAACCAGCGTCAGTGAAATTGCTTCGCAACAAGTAGGAATGCTGTATTTAAAAAAAGGCGAATATCAAAAAGCCTTTGTCTATCTTGAAAAAGGACTTCCTGCTGTTTCTCCGTCTAACAAAAAACGTTATTTAGCACGACTTGAAAGTTGTAAGTTTGCCATCAAAGCGATTGAAAATCCTTTGAAGATTTCTCCGATAGAACTTTCCAAAACAGTTAATCGTTTTGAATCCCAATATTTTCCAGTACTCTCTGCCGACCGTGAAACACTCATTTTTACTGGTCAAGAAGAAAAAGATGAAAATTTGTACCAATCAATTTTCAAAGACAGTACTTGGTCAGTTCCTACATCCATTTCTGATAAAATAAATACGCTTCAAAACGAGGGTACAGCGTCGATTTCGGCTGATGGAAGGATTTTAGTCTTCACCTCTTGCGGAGGGCGAAAAGGCTACGGAAGTTGCGATTTGTTTATTTCTTATAAGCAAGGGGATGATTGGTCACCTCCTCAAAATTTAGGTACTAATATCAATTCTGGTGAATGGGAGTCTCAACCATCTTTATCGGCTGATGGACGCACGCTTTATTTTGTGTCTGATAGAAAGGGAAGTATTGGCAAACGTGATATTTGGGTTAGTCAATTAGATTCCACTAATAACTGGGCAAAAGCAGTGAATCTTGGCAATACTATCAATACGATAGAGGACGACTTGTCTCCCTTTATCCATGCCAATGGCAAAACGTTGTTTTTCTCCTCAGAAGGCCATGTTGGCTTGGGAGGATTAGATTTATTTTTCTCTGAAAATCAGGGAGCAAAATGGAGTATTCCAGAGAACTTAGGATTTCCATTGAATACCCATGAAGACCAAGTAGCTTTATTTATTACATCAGATAGTAAAAAAGCCTATTATTCTTTAGAGCAAAATCAAGATAATAAATATCGTAGGGCTAAAATTGTCGAAATCACCCTCCCTGAAAGTCTGCAAGCTAGGTTTAAACCTACTTTTTTCTTGAAAGGAATCGTGTCAGATGCCAAAACTCAGCAAACCTTAGCCGCAGATATTGAATTGGTATCATTAAAAGACAAGCAAAAAATGGGCTTATTTACCTCAGATAATAAAACGGGTAATTATACTTTTGTACTTACCGCCGGAACAGAATATGCTATTTTCGTCAATAAAAAAGGCTATTTTTTTAAAAGTATTAATGTAGATTTATCCCAACAAATCGGCACAGATAAGGTGCTGAATATCTCGCTTGAACCTATTCAAAAGAATGCGAAAGAAATCCTAAACAATATCTTTTTTGATACGGGCAAATGGGAATTGCACCCAGAGTCGATGGTAGAATTGGATAAACTGATTATTTTGCTGAATGAAAATAAAGAATTACCCATAGAGGTTTCTGGACATACTGATGATGTTGGAAAAGATACTGAAAACTTGGTGCTTTCTCAAAAAAGAGCTAATGCCGTCAGAACATATCTTATTCAAAAAGGGATTAACTCTACCATAATTAAAGCGGAGGGCTATGGAAAAAACAAGCCACTTTTACCTAATACTTCTGCTGATAATAGAAAGCTAAATCGAAGAATTGAAATTAAGTTTTTGTAAACCATGAATATCAAAGAGGCTATCCCTGAACGCTTTTCAAGAGAAATATTTACGAAAATTATAGACTGGATTGATGGAAAACCAGAAAGGTTTGATGAGTTGATGGCAGTCTTTTTTGAAGGAGATAGCAGAAAGAATCAACATGCTGCCAATATCATGTCGGATTGCATTCATCGCTGGCCTTTTCTGATTACGCCCTATATCGAAAAGATGCTATTGAATCTAAAGCAAGACAATTTACACGATGCCATCAAACGCAATACTGTTAGGGTTTTACAAGATATTACTATTCCGGAAGAACTGCATGGATTGGCTGTTGATACTTGTTTCAAATACCTAAGTAATCATGACGAAGCCATTGCTATCAGGGTATTCTCTATGACTATTCTATTTAATTTAAGCAACCTATATCCTGAACTAAAAGCGGAATTGAAATTTCTGATAGAAGAACAATTACCCTACCAGTCTCCCGCCTTTAAAAACCGAGCGAATAAGATTTTAAAAGTATTATAAGAGGTATATTATTTATTTTATACCTCCCAAACAGTTGCTCCCGTAACCAATTCCAAACCATTCTGGTTAACCATTTTGTGTATAAAACCTTCTGTTCCTCGCTGACTTTGGGTAATGATTTTATCGCCAAAGAGACTCTCATTCTTAAAGATAATCTCAAAGGTTTTCAGCACGCCATCGTTTAATACATTGGTAGGTACGCTTTCCATGAGCCATTCAACATATCGATTGTTATTAGCGTGTTGGTTTGAATCAATATCATGCCAACGAATATCAAATAGCCTTTGAGTATCAACACAAGTTAAGGGCAAAATTTTTCCAGAAACCTTTTGTACAGGTTTTTCGCTAGCGCAAATAGGAGTGATGGCACGCATCCAGTCGGGTACAGATGTAATTCTGCGACGTGCAATGTCAATCAAGCCAAATAGTGCATTGGCACGAATAATCTCTATGCCATTGGCGTCATATACTTTAAAATCACGGTAATAAAAGTATTTATCAATTTCTTGTACATACGTTTTTACAGTAACCGTTTCGTCATAAGAGGGGAGTTTGTCAATCCAGATTTTTAAGCGCGACAATACCCAAGTAATATTATGCTGAGCAGTCAGTTCGGGGGCTGATACGTTAGCATCTACTGAATGTCGCCAAGCCATTTCTTGGAAAAGTCCGTTCAATGCAGGAATAGTAAGATTGCTGTGAGCATCTACTTCGGTGATTCTAATGCGATATGATTCTGTAATAAACTCCAATTTTCAAAGTGGTTAATTCGGTTGTAAGTAAAGTAATCAATACAATTTAAGCAAGGTTTTTTTTGTAGTAAACAACTGATAACTAGTAGTTTGACATGCTACTGCGACGGCGGGCCGTTCTCCAATCACTACTTAAAAAAGAAAAAACTTCCAGAAAACAGTTCTATAAACCGTTTTTCTGGAAGTTTCTATAATTAATTGATAAATGCTGTAAAAATTACTGGAAATGTAACTAAGCAAAATAACATTAAATTTAATTTCCAGTTTTTTGTTCTTTCAAGAATTTCTGTCTAGAAATCCCCTCAGAAGGTGCATCTTCGTATGCTTTTTTATACTCAGTCTTTTTTAAATCTCCGTTTTTGATAGACTTGATAAAGTTTGCCCACGCAAAAGGATTAGTCAAAGACATTAAAGGACTTTGAACAAAGCTTCTATTGGCTGCGGCGTAGGTCATTTGGTCTGAGAAATTCTTGAAATTCCCTGCTCCGCTCAAGCCTGCTCTTAATGCTAATACATTCAATTTAGATTGTTCAAGGTTTTTGGCTAACGCTCTTCTTCCTGCTTCATTATCTAACTTCATGTCTAGAAAAGCCTTCTTAAATTCATCCTCAGTACCGTATGGATAAATTTTCACTTCCGCCAACATTCTTGACTCTTCAGTCATGAAAATAGTAGCTACTTGAGTTTGTTCGTTGGTTCTAGGAATGATATAATACTTCTTTTTATAACCTACATAAGTAAATACCACACTATCGCCAGGATATACATACAATGAAAAATTACCAAAATCGTCTGTCAAAGTACCTCTCCCAGATTGTGGGTTGAAAACATAAGCATTAGGCAAAAAATCAGAACTACGGTCAGCAACAACTCTACCCGAGAAAATCACGGTTTTATCCTGTCCTTGTCCAAAGCTTGTGTATTGAGATAGACAAATAAGTAAAGTAACAATTAATATGTATTTAAATCTTAGTAACATCGTTTCACTTTCAGATGATGAATTTTTATGTAAACTTACTCAATATAACGCTTTCAAATGAAAATCTTGTGTGGCTTTAACAGTTTTTAACGTTTGATAAGTTTAGTAGAATTCAGACTAAGTTTAGGTAAATAGCTTTAAAAAAGTAATGATAAACGGAATAGAAAGCAATAAACCATCGAATCTATCCAAGAAACCGCCATGCCCTGGAATGGTCGAAGCTGAATCTTTTATTTTAATACTTCTTTTGAATAATGATTCTACTAAATCTCCATAAGTACCCGCTACTACGATAATAGCACCACAACCAAACCACTGCCAAGGCAAAAGGTCAGTAAAGTATTTTGAAAGAATAAAAGAAACCAACATCGACGCCAGAAATCCTCCTACACTTCCTTCCCATGATTTTTTGGGTGATACTCTTTCAAATAACTTCGTTTTCCCAAATTTTGTTCCAGCAAAATATGCACCAGTGTCGCTTGCCCATAACAAAAATAAGCAACCTAAAGGACGTTGCCAACTAAAATTTGTACTATTTAAAAATGCTAAAATGATAATAAGTGCAAAAGGCAAGGCAACATAAATAACACCGAGAAAAGTATAAGCGATATTTTTAAATGGTTTTTCGTCTTGTGCCTTATAAAGTTTGATAAAAAATATCAACGCCATCAAAGGCGAAAGAATATAATAATTAGCTTCGTGAATAATCCCCTTTTCGATTAAAAAAGTAACTGACACCAAGATGAAACCACAAAAGGTACCATAGTAGGTGAGTGGCTCGTCGCCATCGAGGCCTAATAATTTATAAAATTCAAGCTGTGCTAAAATAGCAATAATAGCAAAAAGCCCAAAGAAAGTCCAATCGCTAAAAACAATGCAAAATATCAAAAAAGGAACAGCCACAACGGCTGCAATTACCCTTTGTTTTAGATTTGACATTCCTTGTAGTTTTTCATTCATATTGATTATTTTTTATTAATAGTTTATGCAATTTCTTTACTTTCTTCAAAACCGCCCTCGTTTTCTAATAAGAATTTTGCCAAAACGGCATCTTTTAAGTGAACATATACTTCACAACGCCCGAAATGATATGAACTGTCTCTTTTACTGATAACCACAGTATTTATTTGATGTTCATCTTCTAAATAAACTTTGGCAAGCTCTGCTCTAAATGGATTTGTAGACTCGTAAATTTTCTTCCAATCTGTCATAAATAGCATTGTTATCAGTTCAAAAAAATCCTTTGTAATCAATCTTCGTTTCTATAAATGCTATTAAGCCAGAACCAACGAAGTAAAATGACGGTAAATAAACCAGAAATCAACGCCATTCCTACGGGTACCGTTTTGGTTTGTTCAATATCCGTGTTTGTTACTTTCATTTGATACAAATATGCCATCAATAAAGTAAAGCCATTGTTCACAAAATGGGCAAACATAGAAAGCCACAGATTTTGGGTCCAATAATACAAATATCCAAACATAGCACCTAATAACATCCTAGGAATAAAGCCATAAAATTGGAAATGAATAAAACTAAACCAGAAAGCAGCAAACCAAATGGCTGCATGATGGTTTTTAAAGGCTTTTAAGGCTAAGTTTTGTAACACCCCTCTAAATAATAGCTCCTCGCTTACGCCTGCCAATACTGCTACTACTAGCAAGGCTAAAACAAACTGTGCAGGATTTTTAAAGGTTGTAAGGAATTTGGTCAGTTCTCCTGTTGATTTTTCAGCATTTTCCATCCACTCTTCTAATCCCTTTAATGAAGCAGGCAATTGTAGCTTTTGGTTGAGTTCTATAATCAAGGCATCAAAAGGCATAAACCCTATAACTAATACCATCGTAATGAGCAATACATTTAAAATAGTAGGTTGGAAACTTAAAGATTGAATGCTTTGTTTCTCAAAAACGTACCAATACATCAACGATGCACCAATAAATGGCAGTGGTGTAGAAAACACCTGAAGTAGCATGATACCTAGGTAAGTATTAGGGTAGTCGTTGAGATGTTGTTGAAAAGTGATTGCTTTTTCAAACGGAGCACCAGTTACTAATGAAAAGGCAAAAAGCCCTATGGTAGAACCTACAAACATCATAATTAATGTCAATCCAATTAAAATCATTAGCTTGGCAATAAACGGACGGTCAGTTTGTGGGTTAAAAGTATCGAATTCTGTCATAATGGTTGTAAATTTACGTAAAAATTAGCAGTCAACAATTATAGCAAACAGAGTAAAACACAGTTTGAATTAATATTCATGAATAGGATGTGAAAAAACATTCAAGAATAATTGAAAAAGAACAATGGTCAAGATTAAAAACATAGAATTAGGCGAGTTTCCTTTATTGCTTGCTCCGATGGAAGACGTTTCCGATCCTCCGTTTCGTGCAGTGTGTAAAGCCAATGGTGCTGATTTGATGTACACTGAATTTATTTCTTCTGAAGGACTCATCCGTGATGCAGCCAAATCCATTCAGAAATTAGATATTTTTGAATACGAACGCCCAATAGGGATTCAGCTTTTTGGTTCAGACATAGAAACGATGCGTAACTGTGGGGAAATAGCCACTAAAGCTGGTCCTGATTTGATAGACATTAATTACGGTTGCCCTGTCAAGCAAGTAGCTTGTCGTGGAGCAGGTGCGGCATTATTGCAAGATATTCCAAAAATGGTATTGATGACCAAGGCAGTAGTAGAATCAACACATTTGCCCGTTACTGTAAAAACACGTTTGGGTTGGGATGATTCCACTAGAAATATAGAAGACGTAGCAGAACGTTTGCAAGATATTGGCATCGAAGCCCTGACTATTCATGGAAGAACAAGGGTACAAATGTACAAAGGAGATGCAGACTGGCGATTGATTGCCAAGGTTAGAGAAAACCCAAGAATCAGGATTCCTATTTTTGGAAATGGTGACATAGATTCACCTGAAAAAGCCTTAGAATACAGAAATCGTTATGGTGTAGATGGAATCATGATTGGCAGGGCTTCCATTGGATATCCGTGGATATTTAATGAAATAAAGCATTTTTTCAAAACAGGAGAGCATTTGGCTCCACCAACGGTGAATGATAGAATAAATGTTTGTAAGCAACACCTAGATTTTAGTATTCGCTGGAAAGGCGAACATACAGGTATTGTAGAAATGAGAAGACATTACGCCAATTACTTCAAAGGCTTGTCGCATTTCAAAGACTTTAGGATGAGATTAGTTACTTCCATGAATTATGAAGAGATTCTGAGTATTCTGAATGAAGTAGCCATATTTTATAGTGAGGAAGAACTCCTTGTTAGGTAAGAGTTGTAAGTGATGAGTTATGAGCAATCAGCCGATACGATTTTAAGGTATTAATGTAAATGCTTTAATTGACACAACGACATCATTTGCTTTACAGAGACTACTTAAAACCCTATCAATTACCCACATCTTTTAAAAAGTTGAAATGGAAATGTTATTATTGATTAAATTAGCTTAAATGTACATAAATAGTCTTTAAAACCAAGCGTTGAAGGCCTCATCCCTAGCGAGGGACTTAAGTCCCTCGCTAGGGATAAGAGATTGATTATTAGTTATTTATATGCTTGTGAGTAATCAGTAGACTTAAAGCCCCAAAAAATAGCGAAGTAAATCTTTTCATTTACTTCGCTATTTTTTTAATAATTCAATCAATGCCCAATAAACTTCCCTAATTTTCGACTAAAATCTTTTTATGAAAACAACCCTTACTACTTCAACAACAATACCTACAAAACTTCAAAATCCTTTACTCGTTTGGGGCTTATTGGCTCTTTTAGCTGGCATTTGGGGGAGTTCGTTTATCCTCGTTAAAAAAAGCTTGACCGTCTTTGACCCTGCGCAGGTTGGTTCAATCCGTATTTTTTCAGCTTTTTGTTTCTTCCTCCCTTTCTTTGTCATCAATATCAAAAAGATTCCTCTTAACAAAGCAGTCTATTTTCTATTGGCAGGTTTATTAGGCAATCTTCTTCCTGCTTATTTGTTTTCGTTTGCAGGGTCAAAATTAGATAGCGGTGTTTCAGGAGCTTTAAATTCTACTACGCCTTTGTTTACGTTGATTGTGGGAGCACTTTTTTTTAGTAACAAAATCACTCAGCGTCAAGGTATCGGCATTGTCCTTGGTTTTGTAGGGGCTTTATTACTGATATTGGCTGGTGCTACTGGCTTTCATGTTAATAGCTATGCCTTTTTCGTTATTGCCGCTACCTTGCTGTATGGTATTAATCTGAACATTACTAAAAAATACCTGACGGGGCTAGGCATAGATTCTTTCTTAATCACCTCAAGTATTTTTATGACTATTGGGCCTGTAGCAGCAGGAGTGTTGTTCTCAACTGACTTTGTGGCTAAACTACAACAGCCTAATGCGCTACAAGCTTTAATCTTTGCCATGTTATTAGGCGTTCTGGGCTCTGCCATTGCAATGGTACTTTTTAATCGTTTAATTCAAATGACGAGTGCCGTACTAGCAAGCTCTGTTACTTACCTGATTCCAATTGTAGCTATCCTATGGGGGGTACTTGATGGCGAAGCGATAATATTTCAGCATTATTTAGGTATGAGTATCATCCTTATTGGTGTATATTTGGTGAACAAATCTAATTAAACATCCATGTTGAAAGCCACCGTAAATCAGCAAACATTTAACATTGTATCAGATAATACAGGTACAACCATTGATGAACAACCACTAGATTGGGATATTGTTGAAATCAGGAATAATCATTTTCATATCCTATACAACAATCGTTCGTATAATGCGGAGGTATTAGAGGCCGATTATCAAACAAAATCGTTCTTGATTAAAATGAATAATCGTCAGTATGTGGTCAATGTAAAAGACCGCTTTGATATTTTATTAGAACAATTGGGTATGTCTGAGGCCGCTTCTACCAAAGTTAACGATTTAAAAGCCCCAATGCCGGGACTAATCGTATCCCTATTAGTGCAAATAGGCGATAGTATTAAGAAGGGCGATTCTTTGCTGATTTTAGAGGCAATGAAAATGGAAAATGTGTTGAAAGCTACGGGTGAGGGTATTATTAAGAACATTAAAGTGAGTAATAAACAAAATGTGGAAAAAAACCAAGTTTTAATTGAATTTGAATAAGTCTCCATCGTGAAACCGACAATTTTCCACGCCAAATAAAAAAAAAGTATATCTTTGCCTCCGAAAAAACCTTAAATCATGGACAAACCGAAGTATAAACGAATTCTTCTCAAGCTATCGGGCGAAGCCCTCAGTTCAGATGGTGAAGTAATTGACCCATCAATTTTAGAGCAATACGCTCTTGAAATTAAGAAAGTAAAAGAATTAGGTGTTGAAATTGCCATCGTTATTGGCGGAGGAAATATCTTCCGTGGCGCAGCAGCTGCCAAAGCAGGTATTGATCGTGTTCAGGGAGATTATATGGGAATGCTTGCCACTGTCATCAACGGTATGGCTATTCAGGGTTCTTTAGAAAAACACGGGATGTACACTCGTTTACAAACCGCTATCAAAATGGATGCTGTTTGCGAACCATTTATCCGTCGTAGAGCGATGCGCCATTTAGAAAAAGGTCGTATTGTAATTTTCGGAGCAGGAACAGGAAACCCATATTTTACGACAGACTCAACAGCGGCATTACGTGCTATTGAGATTGAAGCGGATGTAGTATTAAAAGGTACCAGAGTAGATGGCGTTTATACTGCCGACCCTGAAAAAGACCCTACTGCTACGCGTTATACCCACCTTTCGTTTGCAGAAGCTATCAGCAAAGGTTTGAAAATCATGGATACTACGGCATTTACGTTATGCCAAGAAAACAAAGTTCCTATCATTGTATTTGATATGAATAAAAACAACAATTTAGTAGATTTAGCAAAAGGAGAAGAAGTAGGAACTTTAATTAGTTAATGATATGGGTTGACCGATGATGAATTTATAGTAACATCGAAACCTTGTAATCAGCATATAAAATCCGAAATCATATATTAAGCAATGGAAGAAATAGAATTTTACATTGATGCAGCCAAAGAAACGATGGATGGAGCTTTAAAGCACTTAGCGATTGAGCTTTCAAAAATTCGTGCTGGTAAGGCAAGCCCTTCAATGTTAGATGGTATTCAAGTAGATTATTATGGCATGATGACCCCTTTAACAGGTGCGGCATCTATCAATACACCCGATGCTCGTACAATCGTTGTAAAACCTTTTGAAAAGAAAATGATTGCTGAATGCGAAAAAGCAATTCGTAATTCAAATATTGGTTTAGCACCGATGAACGATGGAGAAATTATTCGTTTGAATATTCCACCACTTACCGAAGAGCGTCGTCGTGAATTAGTAAAAAGAGTAAAAGCTGAAATTGAAACAGCTAAAATTAATGTGAGAAACGTTCGTCAAGATGCGAACAGTTCTATTAAAAAATTAAAAAATGAAGGCGTTTCAGAAGATGCTGTAAAAGCTGGCGAAGAACGTATTCAGAAAATCACAGATAGCTATATTGTTAAAGTAGAGGCTGTTTTTGCTGATAAAGAAAGAGATATTATGTCAGTGTAAGTTTTGAGTTTTGAGTGAAGAGTTTTGAATGCTGAATGATAAATTTTAGTATTTAAAACTCTTTATTTATGGGTGTTTTCTTATAATCATTGATGCTCTACCAACTTCAATGTGAATATTTTGAATACTACCATCTGTTAACCTAATTTCTCCAACAGTGGTTTTGCCATCTTTATAACCTTTAAAGTCTCCCCAATTCCAAGAATTAACTTTGCCAACGGTAGTTTCTCGTATTTGTCCATCTAAGGCTAGCTACACAGATATTTTTTATTGAAGAATCATTTCTCATTTTTAATGTCGAAGTAGATTACTCATCGTGATATGATAGGTTGTTTTTACCAAGGCGAGCGTCTTCATACGCAACTTAATGCTATTAATTTTATCCATCAATTAATAGTTTTTTTACGTCAAAGTTCGACATTGTTAATGTGAAAATATGATTTCTGTCGTGGTCTGATTCAAAAGCAATTGTCCAAACTATTGGTTTGTTTTCGCATATTGGGAGTTGCATATAAACTGGTTCAAATTCTTTTTGAAAGTCATCTATTTTAAAACCCTCTTTCCAATTTCCAAATTCGTCTTCGATTAAAGGTAAAATTGCTTTTGTAATTATTGAATAATTGTCTTCAATACTTTTGAAAAAGTCAATTTGTTTTTGTGTCGGTCCAGTTAGATTTCCATCTATTCCAATTTCTATTATTTTGTCAGAAGGATTAAAATGTCGTCTACATTCAAAATAACTTTTAAATGATTCTTTTTTGTCTTCTATATATAGCATTGTACCAAAGAATTCATTTTGCAATTTGGTCGATTTTCCGAAGATAAAGTCTAAAAGTCCCATTGGTTTGTATTGATTTTATTATTGGTGCTAACTAACGGTCTTAATAAAATAGAAATCATAATGAAATTGCTCGTTGGAATACGAGCAATGGCATAGAATATTTATGAAATATTAAATTGTTATTTTTCACAAAGTTCTTTCAACTTATCGAGTGCTTTTGGGTAGCTCTCGTTCATATAATCTACAAAATCTTCTGCTGTATCTAAGTCGACAGTTACGGTTGTGGTCCCATTTTTTCTTCGAAGGTGTAGTTTTCAAATCCGTTTGCCCATTTTTCCACTTCTGGTCCTTCTGTAATTTCCTTGTCAGCTTGTAAAAGACCATAATGTTGAATTGATACAAATTGGTTGGTAATGTTAAACCATACCTCCCTTTTCTCCTTTCTCATCTACTCCAATAAATAGCATTTTATTTCCTTTGTCCCAACTTCCTTCATAGGTAGATGTCGGGTTAAACAAAGAAGTCCATTCTTCACTAAGTTGATTTATTGTTAGTACCAAGCATAAAATCATATACCTTGGTCACAGGTGCATTGATGCTTATTTTGAATTGTAATTTTCCATAATGTAAATATTGGTTTAAATAAACCTTTTGTTGTTATGCTGCGTTATAGTTAGCAGTTTATTAACGTAGCTAGCCTATTAATGCTAAAAGGTTTGCATTCGTGCATGGACTCTTTCTGTGTTACATATTTAAGGTTTTGGGCTTCTAAAATAGTAGTCTGATAAAGCTCTGACAATCGCTTTTGGATTAGCTTCGTCTGTATTCGTCATAATAATGATTGTCAAATTGTCATTTACAAACCGGGCATAATGTGAACGAAAACCAACATTAGCACCACCATGCTCAATCACCTCGTGTCCCTTATATTCATCAATTGTCCACCCAAAGCCATAATATGCTTTTGAGTTGGGGTCGTCTATTGTTTTTATAACAGGTTGCCATAACAGTTCCCAATTCTCTTTTTTCAGGATGCTATTTTTTTCTCTCAACACCTTCTCCCATAAAATCATATCAGAGCTGGTGGAAAGAAAACCACCGCTTGGTCTTACTGCATACATTGCATCAGCATTTACCAAAACTCCATTTTTGTGCATATAACCATTGGCACGATGAGGAATAATAGGATAAAAATCTGTCATACCGCTGTTTTTCATGCCAGCAGGAATAAAGAGTTTTTCTTGTATATAATCCTGCCAAGGCATACCGCTTACTTGTTTGATGATTTCTGCCAACATATAATATCCAAGATTACAATATTGGTATTTTTCACCAGTCTGAAAATCAAGCGGTAAGGCGTAAGCTGATTTGATAATCACAAGATCGGGTTGGATAATTGAATTATTATAAGCAGGGCCTTCTCTTTTTAGTCCCGATGTATGTGACATCAAGTGTTTCAAACGTATTGGCCTCCATGTTTCAGGAGCATCAGGGAAAAATTTGTGAACATCATCTTCAATGCTTAGTTTTCCTTCCTCCTGTAATTTCAAAATGGCCGTAGTAAAAAACTGTTTACTTACAGAGCCGAGCCGAATGACAGTTTCAGCTGTTACAGGTGCATTGTGTTCTACGTTTGCTAAACCATATCCCTTATTCACTTGGGGTTGCCCATTTTTAATCACTGCAAGGGAAAGTCCAACAATTTTTTGCTCGTTCATTATTTTCTGAACAATTAAATCAGTGCTGTCTATCTGCCCATAAGATACTACACTAATTAAAAGGAAAAAGGTAATCATTTTACTTTTCATGAACTGTATTTTAGAGATTAAATGTAATGAACGGGTGATATGGGTTCGCTCAGTCTCAGTCGTGAGTACGATGATTTTTCAATTGATTGTCGAATTATCTAAATGTTTTTCGTATATCTTGTTTGCCATTTAGTATGAAGAGTTTAAATTTCAGTATTCAAAACTCTTTTTTATGATTATGGGTGTTTTACTAATCGGTGCGTTGCTGACGCAAATATTGTTGGTGAACAACCACCAACAACGTCGGAAAAAACCCCATATTGATTGTAGTACTTTCTCATGGTTTTAGTTCCAAATATGTGAAACCATGTCAAACAGAAGTTTGTGGCGTTCTTCTAATTCCATTTGTCCAAATTCATTCATTGGTCGGAAATTCAACATGTATTTATTTATCATGTCCGTAAAGTCAAGTTTAGATTTGTAGCTGTCCTCTCGTAAAGTTTCGTTCCAATAAAGAGTGTTGGCGTATGACTTTAATTTTTTTTTGTATGTTTCGTTGTTACTTGAAATATTGTCCTTGCCTTTCAAAAGAAGTAAACCGCCAAGTCTGTTTCTTTCGCTTTTAAATTTCTCTTCGTCACCTCCAAATAAATTTAGGTTTTCTTCATTGTCTGCAAGAATATGTTCAATGTGAAAGCCATTTACTGTTCCTGTATTTTGGACAAGGTCATAAAGAGAATGTTTAACATTCAGTTTTGTGTTGTCTGCAATAAATTTTTCAATCCTTGCAAAGAAGTATCTTTTAAATCGTTTGTCTAACTCAATTCCTGTTTCCTTAAAGAATCCATAAGATAAAGGAGCAGTTGCCTCAACACCTCTTGTTTCTGTTAAAAGCTCAAGCAATGTTTTGTCAAATGCTGGTCGGATAACTGAAATGTCTTTATTGCGAATTACTGCACTTAGTCTGTAAATAGAAACAGCAAAAGCATTACTGCTATAACTCCTTTGTAATTGAAGCAGGCAAAACAATCTATCAACTTCATAAGCAATGGTCTTAATTTTTTCATCTTCTTGGGGGTCATTCAATTGACAAGATGAAAGGATAAGAAGAAATTGCATATCCATTTCAGTTAAGCCATTGAAATAAACGTGAACAAAATCTGTATTCAATGAATTGTTTTTATAATACTTATAAATTTTAGAGTATAGATTTGTATAGTATTTGAAATCATTTAGCAAAAATATTTTTACTTCTGTTGCATTGTGGTCAAGGTTAAGTTTGTTGTCGGAAAAAATTGCTCTGTGATACTCTTTGTCGTATCGTCTTCCTTCTCCAATGGAGTCTGTAAATTTTGCTTTTAAAAAGTAAATAAAGAATTGGTCAATCTCATCTTCTTTGAAAGCATTAATTTTTGAAACTTGTCCCTCCCAAAGTTCATTAAGTTTAAGTCCTTCTAATTCTTCTTTTGAAATTTGCCCAAGAAGTTTTCCTTTCAAAATTTCATACGGTTTTAACTTAACACCTCTGTCGTTGATTACTTCAAAAACCATTGGAACATCTGTCTGTTCAACATTCAGATTTATTAAAACAAGTCGGTGCATGAAATAAAAAATGAAACTTTCTAATCTTGTGTTATCTGAAAGTTCATAGTCAAGCCTTGATGAAACTACGGAATAATTGCTCACCATATTTTCGGCTGTTAATCCTGTTGATGTATCAATTTTGTCAGATGGTGTTCCGTCAAACAAACCCTTCATAGAAAGTTTGTGTGCTTCATGATTCATCCAAAAATCCGTTTTATAACCTGAAAGCCCAACGATTTTATTTCCAACCCAACCTTCTAACTGTGAATTGAAATGTTTTGCAAGATGCTTTAGTTTAATAAGTATTAAAGTCAAAGTTGTTAAACGCTGTTGTCCGTCCACTATGTAAAGTTTTCCATCAACATTATTAGTTACATATGTATTCAAGTAGTACCATGAATATTTGCTGATAATCTGGTCTAATGGTAAACTCAAGTCTTTAAACTTTTTGTATTCCTCATTGAACTTGTAAAATACATCATCAAGCAAACGCTTTACAGGTTCACCTGTCCACTTGTATTGTCTTTGGTAAAAGTCAATGTAGTAAGTCGTGTTTGAGAAAAGTTTGTCAATGTTTTGTTTGTCTGGTTGTACGTCCATAAAATCTATTAATCTTTTTTAATTTTGCTTTTGAAAGTTGTCACACCACATTACGCCCAAATCGTAATTATATGCATTTTGCGTTATTTCTAAAAATAAGTAATTGATACAAATAAACAAATTATTATTTTTTATACTTTATACGTGAGTTGTTTCCTGTTAATTATACTTGTTGTTTGGGTAATTTTGTATTGTTTGTGTTTTTAACAATACGAAATACAAAAACGATGTCAAAGTATTCCTAGAAAGTATCTCTTCTAGGTAGAAGTAGAATATGAGTACTTCATTTAATGAAATACCATTTTAATCTTTGAACATGCATGAGCTTTTAGATAATTCATCACTCACAATTCACTAACTCATCACTAAAAACTACAACTTATACCCCCTCATTTCCTCCATTCCCTGTTCATAACCTAACAAAATCATTCTTTTGATATCATCACTATTAAATGCTTGAATATCGATATTCAAATGGTGTTGAGGGCGAATGATTTTTAATTTTATTCTGGATTGTCCAGCTAAAATACCAAATTGACTCGGTGAGCCATCGCCTGGTAAACACTCATTTCTAAACTCTGCCCAATCTAAGTCGGCATTCAAACATTCATTTACAGCAATATCCATTACTCTGTCAACCAACGCTAAAAGATTGCCATAAGGGAAATATCCTCCGTCAATATTACGCGTATGACAGGCTACGCAAATAATTTCAGTACCGCCGTCTTGAATAGCTTTTTTAACAGGAGCTACATCACGCATACCTCCATCCAGAAAAGCCATATTATTTTGTCCACCAATATTAACTACGGGCATCAAAATAGGAATAGCAGAGGATGCCATGATATAATCTAAGAAATGATCATAAGAGGGATTGGCGTAAACCATATTGCCATTAATAATGTCCACAGCACCAACTTTTAGTTGCACTGGACTAGCATTAAGGTTTCGCATAGAAATGTTATTATTCAAAATTTCTCTTAAAGGTGTTGTATCCAACAAACCTTCAAAATTCCTGCGAATAGCGCTTAAACCTAACTCATAAGTACCTCTTCTGAGTGATAAACATTCAGGGGCGTAGATGTTGTCTACCCAAAAATCGCATAAATCCTTTGATGATTGACTTAGGTTAATATAGCCATCATTTTCAATACTTTGTCTGCCAAAACTGTTAATCAGATAAGACGCATTCATACTGCCTGCTGAAACACCATAAATGGCATCTGGCGAAAACCCTGTTTCAAAAATTGCTTTAACAACCCCTGCCTGATACGCACCTTTTACCGACCCACCCGCCAAAACTAAAATTTTACTCATAATTAAATATTGATTTTTAATACTCCAGTCAAGGTTTGGTATGCACTTATGAATGAACAATTTAGCAAAACAAACGATTCATTGAATAACGAACTAAAAAAATAAATTTAGGTTATTAATTCAGGCAATATACATTTTTTTAGAGAAAAGCGTAATTTGCAAACCATTTAAAAATAACATGAATTTATCTATCAAAGAAATACAGGCTCCTATCCTTGCCGAAATGAATGCTTTCGAAGGAAAATTTAAGGAGTTTATGAAAACGAAGGTTATGCTGTTGGATACGATTATGAATTATATCGTACAACGCAAAGGCAAGCAATTACGCCCGATGTTTGTGTTTTTATCAGCTGGAATTTGTGGAGAAATCACTGAAAAAACCTATCGTGGTGCTGCTTTAATCGAATTATTGCATACGGCATCATTGGTTCATGATGATGTGGTGGATGATTCTAATTACCGCCGTGGGTTCTTCTCGGTAAATGCGCTTTGGAAAAATAAAATTGCCGTTTTGGTAGGCGATTATTTATTAACCAGAGGACTTTTATTGTCAGTACAGCATAACGATTTTGAAAATCTGAAAATCATTTCTACGGCTTTCCAAGAAATTACCGAAGGGGAGTTATTGCAGATTGAGAAAGCTCGCCGACTGGATATTACCGAAGATGTTTACTTTGAAATCATCCGTCAAAAAACGGCAACGCTTATTGCGGCTTGTTGTGCCGCTGGTGCTAGTTCAGTAGGGGCAGATGAAGAAACTGTTGCCAAGGCACATTCTTTCGGAGAGAAGGTTGGTATTGCTTTCCAGATTAAAGATGATTTGTTTGATTATGGTGATGCTGAAATCGGTAAACCTTTAGGGATTGACATCAAAGAAAAAAAGATGACGTTACCCTTGATTTATGCACTCAATAAAGCTAATTGGAGTACCAAGCGCAATATCATTAATATCATCAAGAACGAGTCTGATAATCCTAAAAAGGTAGCAGAGGTCATCTCATTCGTAAAACAATCTGGAGGCTTAGAATATGCTACCAAAGTGATGAAAAGCATCGTTGAAGAGGCACAGAATATTCTTTCAACCTTCCCTGATTCTATCTATAGAAAATCATTGGCTGGCTTGGTTCAATTTACGATTGAAAGGACTAAATAAATTAAACATAACTTGTTAGATTCTTAAGTAATCAGTACAATTTAATCAGCTTTTTATTTGACGTAAACAAGTGATCACTAGTAAATTGAAATACTACCGCGACGGCAGACCATTCACCAATCACTATTTACTAATCACTACTTATAAATCAATCAGAACCTTGTTATCAGATGATTTCCTGATAATCAATTCAGTATATAATTTAAACGTTTGATACTTTTTGGGCAATTTAGACGTACTTTCTATTAGCTCAAACAATAATTCAGCCGAACGCTTACCCATATCTAAAGCAGGCTGTACAATAGTACTAAGTGAAGGAGCTAACAACGACGCCACTTTTAAGTTAGTAAAGCCTATCAAAGCTACCTCCTCTGGAATTTTAATTCCTCTCTTTTGCAGGGTACTCAAACAACCTAATGCTAGTCTATCACTGGCCGTAAAAATGGCATCAGGCGGGTTGTCGTTTGTGAAAAGTTGGTCTATTACAAACTCAATATCTTGTAAACCATAGTTGCAATACTTTAACAAAGACTCGTCTACAGGAATATTATATTTTGCTAAGGCTGCTAAATAACCTTTTACTCTTTCTTTGGAAATTGATAAATGTGGCGAAGCTGCAATATGGGCAATCCTTTTTCTTCCAGTTTGGATTAAATGTTCGGTGCCTGTAAACGAACCCTCAAAATTATCTGAAATTACTTTATGGGTATCTATTTCATCTGAAATACGGTCGAATAAAACGATGGGTAAACCTTTGTCATGCAAGTTTTTCAAGTGGTCAACATTAGTCGTTTGTCCCGACAAAGAAATCAATAAACCATCTACCCGTCTTGATGTAATATGCTGTGTATTAATTACTTCTCTTTCGTATGATTCATGGCTCTGAAAGATAACTACCTGATAACCTTTGTTATAGGCAATATCTTCAATGCCATTAATGGCCTGTGAAAAGAAAGGATTATCAATTTCAGGGACTATTACGCCGATAGATCTGCTCTTGTTTTCTTTTAAACTTAATGCAATTGGATTAGGGTGATAATTGAACTTTTCGGCATATTCCATCACCAAACGTTTGGTTTCTGGATTAATCTCATGACTGCCTCTTAACGCTCTCGAAACGGTTGAAGTCGAGAGGCTCAAGGCCTTGGCAATATCTTTAATGGTAATATGTTCCAAAATGTTATTTCTTTGAATTGTACAAATTTTTGATTCCTTTTCTCGTGCCGTTTTTTCTATGTTGAGATGACAATTTTCAGCTAAATATGTTATCCTACAAATATAGAAATTTAAATTTTGTATGAATGGCAACGTTCCCGAAAAGATTTACGAAAAATATTCAATAAAATGTTTGTATCCTTCTACTTTAAGAGATATGTTTATCTAAACCTTTATTCAGAACAGACAATAGAACAAAATGCCATTTCTTGAAATAATCTAGTTATACTAGTTTACTAAAACGTTTTTTGGGGGGAAAATATTTTTCAATAATTTCTATTAAAAGAATAAGGCTTAAATACTGTATAATTACTCATTAATCTGGAATCATTTTTTATAAATCAAGTAAAAAATAAGTGTTTTTCCCTTTTAGTGAAGTATGATTAATGTTCATTTTTTTAGATAGAGATGAAAATATTAATTGCTTAAATGTTATAGTCTAACCCCAAAAAAATGAACAAGACGATTGGTAAGTACCGTTGGCAAATAGTTGCGCTACTTTTTTTTGCTACAACCATCAACTATTTAGACCGACAAGTGATAGGTCTTTTGAAACCGACTTTAGAGAAGCAATTTAGCTGGACGGAAACAGATTACAGTAGAATCGTAATAGCTTTTCAGGCGGCTTATGCAATAAGTTTAATGGCTTTTGGTGGCATTATTGATAAGATAGGTACAAAACTAGGCTATACAATTTCTGTCATTATGTGGAGTATTGCAGCCATTGCTCATGCTTTTGCAAAAAGTACTTTCGGATTTGGTTTAGCGAGAGCAGCGCTTGGTTTAGGGGAAGCGGGCAACTTTCCAGCAGCCATTAAGGCAACGGCTGAATGGTTTCCTAAAAAAGAAAGAGCTTTGGCAACAGGTATCTTTAACTCAGGAGCTAACATCGGTGCAGTAGTAGCACCCATCATGGTACCTTGGATTTTGGGTTCGTATGGCTGGGAAATGGCTTTTATCATTACAGGGGGAATAGGCTTTATTTGGCTGGTTTTCTGGATAATTTATTATGAAATTCCATCGAGACATAAAAAATTAGAGAAACCTGAATATGATTATATTCATAGTGACGTTGAACCCGTAAATGCTAATGAAAAGCCTGTTACTTGGATAAAGCTTTTTGGTATTCGACAGACCTATGCTTTTGTTTTTGGAAAAATGTTGACAGACCCTATTTGGTGGTTTTTCCTTTTTTGGTTGCCTTCATATTTTTCAACAAGGTTTAATTTAGATTTGAAAAAACCAAGCTTGCCTTTGATTTTGGTTTATACAGCCACTACCATTGGAAGTATTGGCGGAGGATATTTGTCAGGATACTTTATCAAAAAAGGTTGGGAAATTCCTAAAGCCAGAAAAGTATCAATGTTTATTTTTGCTATTTGTGTTGTGCCAATTATGGCTGCCCGTTATGCCACTAATATCTGGGAAGCCGTAGCGTTAATCAGTATTGCGGCAGCGGCTCATCAAGCGTGGAGTGCTAATATTTACACCGTAGCATCTGATATGTTTCCTAAAAAAGCAATTAGTTCTGTCATTGGTATTGGTGGAATGGCTGGCTCAGTAGGAGGGATGATTTTCCCTTTTGTGGTAGGCTCATTATTGGATACTTATAAGGCCTCTGGTGATATCAATGCAGGGTATAATATCATCTTTTTACTATGTGGAAGTGCGTATATTTTAGCTTGGGGAATTATGCATCTTTTTGCTCCACGCAATGCACAAGTAGAGATTTAAGTAATAGAGTAATTGAGTGATTTAGTGAATGAGTGATTTAGCGATTAATAGTTTCATTATCAATAAATTATCATACGCGTGATATCGTTTAGTTTTGATTCATTACTTGTGTAATTGAGCGATTTAATGAATGAGTGATTACTTATATAAATATCAAGATATTGCTATTTATATAAGTCGTTAGCCAATATAAAATAAACGATGTTTTTGTCTAAATTAAAGTGTTGAATATTAATGTTTTCCTAATCAATTGTTACTGTTTAAGGGCAACATATGTTAGGCAATGACAACTCACAATTCATCACTCACAACTCATTGCTTACAGCTCATAACTAATAATTATTTAACAAAAAATGCAAAGAAAACTTTTTTTTACCATTCCTATTGTTAGCAAGTGTAGTGTGATTCTTGCTGGAATTTGCCTTTTCTTTTCGATGAATACTTCGTTTGCACAAACGAAATGGTCTACGAGAATGGCAGATATTATGCTAGATGTTCACAAAGACTCTATTACCTACAAAGAAGAAGGAAAGCGCGCTCGTTGGGACTATGAACAAGCTATTCTTTTGAAAGCCATTGAAAGAGTATGGTATCGTACTGGCGACGCTAAATATTATCGTTTTATCTTGAACAACATGGATTCTTATGTAAACGATAAAGGCGAAATCAAGACGTACCGATACGATAATTTCAATTCTGATAATATTACAGGTGGTCGTTCTTTAGTAATGCTTTACCGTGAGTCGGGTAAAGAAAAGTTTAAATTGGCTGCCGATTTGCTTAGAAAACAACTTTCTGAACAACCACGTACTAAAGAAGGAGGTTTTTGGCACAAGCAAATTTATCCAAATCAAATGTGGTTAGATGGTTTGTATATGGTAGAGCCTTTCTATGCAGAATATAGCAAAGCTTTTAATCAGCCACAGAATTTTGATGACATCGCCAACCAATTTATTTGGATGGAAAAAAATGCACGTGACCCTAAAACAGGTTTATTATACCACGGTTATGACGAAAGTCGCGAACAAAAATGGGCAGATAAAACCACTGGTGTTTCTCCAAACTTCTGGGGTAGATCAATCGGTTGGTACATCATGGCTTTAGCAGATGTGTTGGATACTTTCCCAAAAGACCATCCAAAACGTAAGGAACTAATCGCAATTTATCAAAGACTAGCGACTGCCATCGTAAAATATCAAGATCCGAAAGAAGGTTGCTGGTATCAGGTTGTGGATAAAATCAATGGAAAAGGCAATTATTTGGAAGCGTCAGGTTCTTCCATGATGGTTTATGGATTGGCAAAAGGTGCTAGAATGGGATATATTGATAAGGCGTATTATCAAAATGCTAAAAAAGGATATGACGGGATTTTAAGAAACTTCATTTCTACAGAAAGCAATGGCATCAATCACCTTGAAAAAGTAGTGTTAGTAAGTGGTTTAGGCGGAAATCCATACCGTGATGGTAGCTATGAATATTACCTTAAAGAGCCTATCCGTCGTGATGACTTAAAAGGCATGGCTCCATTTATCATGGCAAGCGTTGAAATGGAAATTGCTGAAGATTTAGGGGTAGGTGCAGGCAAAAAGGTAGGGTTAGATAATTATTTCAACCACGAAATGCGTACTACTCGTGAAGGCATTACTGAGCCATATCATTATACATGGTATGATGGTAAAGACTCAGGCTTTACCTTATGGGGAAGTATTTTTGAAAATTATGGTGCTGAGTTACGTACAGTTTCGACTGCACCAAGAGCCGACAATTTAAAGGATTTAGATGTTTACATCATTGTTGACCCTGATACTAAAAAGGAAACACCAAATCCTAATTTTGTAGAAGCACAGGATATTACAGCGATTGAAAACTGGGTAAAAGCTGGGGGTAATTTAGTGTTGATGGCAAACGATTCTGCTAACGTAGAATTGCCACATTTCAATAAATTGGCGGCTAAGTTTGGTATTCAGTTTACGAACAAAAGCATCAACATGGTAAAAAATAATGTGTATGAGCAAGGACGAGTAACGGTTCCTGCGGGTCATCCTATTTTTAAAGATGTTAGTAAAGTATTTGTAAAAGAGTTATCTGTGTTGTCAGTGAAAGCACCTGCAAAAGCGAGTATTAGTGAAGGCAACGACGTTATCATGGCTGTAGCCAAAGTAGGTAAAGGAACAGTATTTGCCATTGGTGACCCTTGGATTTACAATGAATACTTAAACGGAAAGCGTTTGCCAATGGAATTTGAAAATTTCAAAGCGGCTAAAAACTTATCAGTTTGGTTGTTACAAAAAGGCAATACTAAAACACAGCTTAAAAAATAAATAATGTGTATTCGCACAATAAATTTTAACATAATGAAAACGCTATTAATATTAAGTACTATCTTATTAGGATCAATAACTATGAGCCAAGCACAAACAGATGATGAAGCAAAAGTAGCTGCTGCCGTCGAGACATTTAGAAAAGCTGTAGTGGATGCAGACAAAGCTACACTAGAAAAAATATTGGATGATGATTTGAGCTACGGACATTCGGGCGGAAGCTTGGAAGGAAAGGCTCATTTGATTGAGACCTTGATGAATGGTGATTCTGATTTCAAAACAATGGATTTGACAGAACAAACAATCAAAATAATTGGTAATACTGCCATTGTTCGCCATAAGTTATTTGCTGAAACGAATAATCGTAATGTACCAGCAACAGTGAAATTAGGTATTTTACTTGTTTTCCAGAAAACTAAAAAAGATTGGAAATTAATTGCTAGACAAGCCGTTAAAATCTAAGCATTAAAATATCATTTACCTAGTGAAAGTAAAGGTTTGGATGAATTTCCAAACCTTTTTTATTGGTTTTAATCCTAAAACCTAAATATCTTGTGCTAGTTTTGAGATATTGTTTGTTATTTTAGATGAATAATACCGTTAAACAATTATTATTCAGCACATTTATAGGTAGTATACCATTACTTTAATGATAACCCAAATCTATAAAATAGGTCTAGTTTTATGTGTGTTCTTGCTTGGCACATTTGGGGATGTCTATGCTCAAACCAAACTAAAGGCTGCTAATTATCAATTTGAAAAGCTAAGCTACCTTGAAGCTATTCGCTTGTATGAAGATTTTTTACGTGAAAACAAAGACATTCAAAGCACCTTAGAGGCGTTAAGAAAACTTGGTTTTTCGTATCGGAAAATACAAGATACTAAAAATGCAGAAAGAGTATATTTCAATATCATTAAAGATTATCCAGATGTCGAGAGCGAGATTTATTTGTATTATGCCCAAGCCTTAGCATCCAATCAAAAATATCGTGAATCGCAGAAATATTATTCATTGTA
Organism: Arcicella sp. GW821-FHT09D11; assembly: GCF_059416265.1. Classification (NCBI taxonomy): domain Bacteria; kingdom Pseudomonadati; phylum Bacteroidota; class Cytophagia; order Cytophagales; family Flectobacillaceae; genus Arcicella; species Arcicella sp. GW821-FHT09D11. Next base: position 1,011,161 of record NZ_JBWKOV010000002.1, read on the forward strand.
TGGAGAAAAACAAAAAGCAGACTTAAGAGGGAAGCGTTTTACGATTTCATACATGGATATGAATCAATTTTATCGAGATTCATCTTCTTATAAAATAGAATACCTCAGTATTAATTCTCGCCAAGCAGACTTTAGTCCGATGTATTACAAAGGAGGGTTAGTTTTTTGCTCGGCGCGTGACGAATCTAGGGTAATAAAACGTGTTTTCGGATGGAACCAAACACCTTTTCTAAATTTATACATTGCTACCGATACAGCGTTGTTGTCGCCTAAATTAGGTTTACAGGGTGCTGCATCATTAGGGGGAATGTCGTCAAGTACTAGTAATAATGAAGCAGTGGTACAAGACTTGCCCTTGAGCAAAATAGAAGATTTTAGTAGGGTGCTCAATACAAAATACCATGAAGGGCCAGTGAGTTTTTTTAAAGATGAGAAGCGAGTTATTTTTACTAGAAATAATTATAACAATGGTAAAGCGAGGCAATCAAAAAGTGGTACGAATGGACTGAAATTATACATAGCCAACTTAAATAAAACAAACTGGAGTGATGTAAAAGAGTTGCCCTTTAATAGCAATGAGTATTCTTGTGGGCACCCTGCTTTGAATGTGGATAATACCAAATTATATTTTGTTTCTGATATGCCAGGTGGTTTTGGCGGAACTGATATTTATGTAGTAGAATATAACAGTGGGAGATGGGGAACGCCAGTAAATGCGGGACGGGAAATTAATACAGAAGGAAATGAAATGTTTCCTTATGTAGATGAGAACGATAACTTATATTTTGCATCTGACGGACATGAAGGACTGGGCGGATTAGATATTTTTTATGCTGAAAGAAAAGATGGTGCATTCGTTGGTACGGTAGTGAATCTGGGTGCGCCTTTAAACTCAGAAAAAGATGATTTCGGATTGATTACAGATGGTGCTAGAAATTCAGGCTACTTTTCATCAAACCGTAAAAAGGGCATTCATGATGACAATATTTATAGTTTTAGAAGAGAGTGTCATCCATTAAATATTATGGTGTATGATGCTTTGACGAAAGCGCCTTTAGAGGAGGTTGACATCAGAAGTGTAATTAATGGAGAAAATCAAGAATTGAAAGTGACTAATGCAGAAGGGGCGATGTCAATTTGCTTACAATCGCTATCAGAGTATGAGTTCAAGGCTATTAAAGAAGGTTACCAGATGAACTCAATTACTTTCTCTACCAGAAGTAATACTGCTCAGAATACTACTTTGGCTATTTATCTTGAAAAGTCTAATACTTCGGTATTAAAAGGTATTGTGAAGTCGGAAGTAAATCAGAAGCCAATCGCTGGCGTACAAGTAACCTTAGAAAACCAGAAAGATAATACTAAACAAACCGTCATTACGGGTGAAGATGGAGGGTACGAATTTGAAGTTAAACCCGAAGCAGAAAATAAATTAACGGTTGAAAAAGATAATTATGCTACCAATAGCGAAGTAATTAAGAACATAGATAAACGCCAACATGTACAGATGTATGGCAAAGGAGATATTATCAAACTCAATAATATTTATTATAACCTTGATAAGTATTTTATCCGTGCTGATGCAGCTAGAGAATTAGAAAATACGCTTTTGCCAATTCTTCAGAAATACCCTACTATGAAAGTTGAAATTCGTTCACACACTGATTCAAGGGCGAGCGCGACTTATAATTTAGAACTATCAGAAAAACGTGCCAAAGCTGTTGTAGATTTTTTGGTTGAAAGTGGTATAGACCCTAGTCGTCTTGTGGCGAAAGGGTACGGAGAAAATCAACCGATTAATGAATGCATCGATGGGGTGTCTTGTACTGAAGAACAATATCAAGAAAATAGAAGGACAGAGTTTAAAATATTATCAGTGAAATAATATTGCCTAATGCTTGTTTCAAAAAATGCCAAAAACCATTACAGTATGCTGTGGTTTTTGGCATTTTTTGATTTCCATTAACCAATTTTTTAAGCAGAACTTTTTCAATAATTTATTATAATATAAATAGTTGAGTATTGAACTAACTAAAACCTCTTTATAATAATATTATATTTTAGTTAGTGTATATCGTTACGGTTTTAGCTGATTAAGATTTTGCTGGATAAAACTATCTTTACAGTTTTATGTGTGGTATTGGTATCATGACAGCTTAAGATTTTATTCATATAAATTTAAGTATTTCAATATTTATTTGTAAATTTCCACAGTTATCATTGTTGGTTTACAGTTAACATAATTGCGTATGTCCAAATCTCTATGAAACCCTCTAATCTAAATCCTGAAAATTATATAGACCACTTTGTATGGCTTAGATTTCTTGAAGGCGAGAAATCCGCATTCGAGGAATTGATGAAAGCTAATTTTTCATCATTATTTCATTATGGTTCAAAATTTTCTAAGGATAAGGAGTTTATTAAAGATTGTATTCAAGATTTATTCTTGCAACTATGGGAACGTCGTGAGCACCTATCAAATGATATTGTAGTAAAACCTTACTTGATGGCTTCATTAAGGCGAAGAATTCATAGAGCCTCCCTTCAACTTCGTTTCTCTGACCCTTATACCGAAGCAAATGATATTTTTGATATTGAATTCTCTATCGAAGAAAAGTTTATTCAAGATGAAACCAGTTTAGTGCTAACGCAACGCATTAAACAAGTAATCGAGACTTTGCCTAAAAGGCAGAAAGAAGTTATTTATCTTAAATTTTTCCAAGAATTAGAGCGTGACCAAATCGCTCAGATTATGGATATTGCCCCTCAGACAGCCTCAAATCTTCTTCAGATGGCTATTAAACAACTCAAAAAATATTGGACTACCGAGTTTATTGCGTTGTTTTTACCGCTTTTATTACGCTAATAGAGGCTTTAAAATAATTAATTTAACTTTTTTTATATTTTTTTTAATAATTTATGGTATCTCAATGCCATTAATGTCTAACGCTATATAGAAAGGTGTTATTAAGCTATATGAAAAATTATCGTGACTTCAATACAGAAGATTTTGTGTGGGATATTAATTTCCGAAATTGGGTATTAAGTCCAAACAGAGAAGTGAATGCCTTTTGGGAAAAATGGTTAGAGGCAAATCCAGAAAAAACGCCTCAAGTAGAAAACGCAAAGTCAATTGTAAAAGCACTGGTTATTAAAGAAGTATCATTTGAAAAAGCAGAGGTAGAAGAATTAGTAAAAAATACCGTTTCAAAAATTGATGAAAAGGAAAATAATACTCCTAAAAAAATACAATGGTTCAACACCCACAAAAATCAATGGCTTAAAGTAGCCGCTTTAATAGCCATCATCATTGGGTTAGGCATTACTTATCACCAACTATTGAATCAGATACGCGAACCAAAAGGAATTTATGAAAAATATGTTGCCGATAATCCTGATAAGCTAATAGAAGTAAAAAACGACCATGAAAGCCCTTTGCCAATTCAGTTAATTGATGGAAGTTTAGTCTTACTTAAGAAGGGAAGTAAAGTTAGTTATTCCAAGCAATTTGTGGGTGACAATCGTGAAATCTACCTTTCGGGAGAAGCTTTTTTCGAAGTAACTAAAAATCCAGAGAAACCATTTTTAGTATATGCTAATGGGTTAATTACCAAAGTGTTGGGTACAAGTTTTACTATTCGTGCTTATGATAAAGAAAAGGAAGTAACCGTAGAAGTGAAAACAGGAAAAGTATCTGTCTTTGCTCAATCAGATACGCGGGTTGAAGAAAAAGCTACAAGCAGAGAATTGAAAGGCGTAGTGCTAACACCTAACCAAAAGATTGTTTATGCCCGCGAAGAAGTTAGAATGGATAAATTGTTGGTTGAACTCCCTAAAATTACCATCAAAAAGAATACAAAACCACAATTTGAATTTGAAGATACCCCTGTAAGCGAAGTGTTGCAAACTCTAGAAAAAGCTTATAGTATTGATATCGTTTTTGATGAAGAACTATTATCCAATTGCCCATTGACAGCTTCGTTAACTGATTTACAATTATTCGACAAACTAGATATTATCTGTAAAGGAGTAGAGGCTCGTTACGAAATTCTGGATGGTCAGATTGTAATCTATAGCAAAGGCTGCAAATAAAGTAAACCTTAAACTAAATATTGAATTTTACTTAAACCAAGACTATTTAACTAGATGAAACACTAAAAACCGACTCCACAAAAAAAGTCGGTAATGTTCCCGCATTACCGACCTAGAAAATTCCCTTTTTGGTTTCAGCCAATGAACACTTTACTAGGTAAGGTGCGGGAATTGTTTTGCTCAAATTCAACCTAAACAAAACATTTCCAAATTTATGAAAAAAACATTACAAATCCATAAGTTACTACTTACGGCTATGAAAATTACACTCACTCAAGTTTTTCTTGCAATCGGGCTAATGAGCTCCACTTTTGCGAGTAATACTAATGCCCAAAATGTTCTAAGTCAACGAGTAACATTGCAAGCTCAGGAGTTAGGCATGAGAAGTGTACTAACCCAAATTGAAAAACAAACAGATGTAAAGTTTGTTTTTAGTTCAAAGCTTATCCAATCAAACAGAAAAATTAGTGTTGACTTCCAGAATGCTCAATTATCAAAAATTTTTGATAATCTATTCAAACCTTTGCACCTCACCTATGAGATTTCTGGTAAAATGGTCATCATCAATCGTTCTACGGGGAGTTCCTCTACAACCAATACGCCCCAAGAAAATGATGATATATTAAATATTGAAATTGTAGAGCAAACTATAACAGGAACCGTTACTGACGAAACGGGGCAAGTATTGCCGGGTGTTAACATCCTAATTAAAGGTACCCAGCGAGGAGCCATCACCGATGCTAAAGGGCAATACAAAATATCTGTACCTGATAATAATAGCATTTTGATTTTTAGCTCAATTGGTTTTCAAAAAAGAGAAGTAGTGGTAGGTGGTAAATCAGTACTAAACATCACGTTATCGACTGATGCCCAGTCGCTTGATGAAGTAGTAGTCGTGGGATATGGTACTGAGAAAAAAGTAACCGTAACTGGCTCTGTAGTATCTGTAAAAGGTTCAGAGGTAGTGCAATCTCCATCTATGAATGTCAGTAATAGCTTGGTGGGACGTTTACCCGGCCTAGTCGCTGTAACATCCAGTGGTGAGCCAGGGTATGATGGTGCTACATTACGCATCAGGGGCGTAAACACGCTAGGAGATAGCAGTCCGTTGGTGGTAGTAGATGGTGTCCCTGGTCGTTCGCTTGAAAGATTAGACCCAAGTACGATAGAAAGTATAACTATCTTGAAAGATGCTTCCGCTGCAATTTATGGTGCTCAGGCTGCCAATGGCGTTATTTTAGTAACTACTAAAAGAGGAGCGAGTGGTAAGCCAACGATTACTTTTAACCTTAATCAAGGTTTTGGACAGCCTACCCGCTTGCCAGCGATGGCAAATGCAGCAGAATATGCTACAATGCTCAATGAAATAGATGCTTATGCTAACAGAACAGGTAGATTCACGCCACAAGAAGTTCAAAAATTTAGAGACGGTTCAGACCCTTGGCGTTATCCTAATACTGATTGGTTTGGGGCTGTGCTAAAACCATCTTCTTCACAAAACTATGCTAATATTGGTATTGCTGGAGGAAGTGATAACTTTAAATACTTTGTATCGTTCGGTGCCAAAAGCCAAGATGGTTACTACAAAAATAGTGGTACAAAGTACAGTCAATATGATTTTAGAAGTAATATAGATGCTAAAATTAGCAAAAATATAAGTTTTGGATTTGATGTTTCTGGAAGAATGGAAGATAGAAATTATCCTACGCGTTCGGCTGGAAGTATTTTTAGAATGGTGATGCGTGGCAAGCCTAATCTGCCTGCTTATTGGCCAGATGGAACCCCTGGTCCAGATATTGAATATGGTGATAACCCAGCAGTAGTAAGTACTGATGCCACAGGATATGATAGAGATAAATGGTATTACCTAAATAGTAATATGAAACTGAATATTCAGATTCCTTGGGTGAAAGGTCTATCATTTTTAACCACTGCCAGCATAGACAAAGGGCTACGTTTCGATAAGAGATTTGAAACACCTTGGTATTTGTACTCTTGGGATGGTCAGACGGTTGATGCTAGTGGTAAGCCTGTGTTAGTAAAAGGTAAAAAAGGCTTTGATGATGCTCGTTTAACAGAACAAATGGAGGATAATCATAGCATTTTGATGAATGCTATCCTGAATTATGAAAGACAAATTGCTGGTCATCATTATATGAAATTTATGGTTGGTACTGAGTCTCGTTCTGGACAAATGGATAAATTTTCTGCTTATCGTAGGTACTTTGTTTCTACGGCAATTGACCAACTTTTTGCAGGAGGGGATTTACAAAAAGATAACACTGGTTCAGCGTCACAAAATGCACGTAGAAACTTTTTTGGTCGTGTAAACTACAATTATAAAGAAAAATATTTGGCCGAATTTGTATGGCGTTATGATGGGTCTTACATTTTCCCTGCCGACAAACGATATGGTTTCTTCCCTGGTGTTTCTTTAGGATGGAGATTGTCAGAAGAAGAATTCTGGAAAGACAAGGTTTCGTTTATTGATAACATGAAGTTGAGGGCATCATGGGGACAAACTGGTAACGACCGTATTGCAGAATGGCAATATCTTTCTTCTTATGGTTTTTTTGCTAATAGCGGAGGTGTTGCTCAACCACTTATTTTGGGCATAGACCAAGAAAACAAAACCCTTTATGAAACACGTATTCCTAACTTAAACGTAACATGGGAAGTAGCCAATCAGGCCAATATTGGGTTTGATATGCAATTGTTAAAAGATAAACTATCGTTTTCTGCTGATTACTTCTATAATACTCGTTCGCAAATTTTGTGGCCAAGAAATGCCTCTGTACCAACATCAACGGGACTAACCTTACCAAGCGAAAATATTGGTAAGGTAGCCAATACAGGTTTTGAGTTTGATATTAATTATCATAACAAGTCAAGAGATTTTAGTTATCAGCTTGGTTTTAACGGAGGGTATTCAAAAAATAAAATTGTATTCTGGGATGAAGCTCCAGGTGCGCCAGACTATCAAAAAACTACAGGATATCCTATCCCGACTGACCCAAAAAATCCTACGGCAGATTTGTATTATAATGCTATTGGTATTTTTAAAGATCAAGCATCGGTGGATGCTTACCCGCATTGGGATAATGCTAGACCGGGCGATGTGATTTTTGAGGATGTGAATAAAGATGGTAAAATTGATGGAAACGACCGTATAAGAAATACTAAAAGCAATATTCCACGCTTTACAACTGGCTTTTCGGCTAATCTTCGCTATAAACAATTTGACTTGAGCATTTTGTTTCAAGGAGCTTTTGGGGCGGTCAATTATATCTCTACAGAATCGGGCGAAATTGGTAATTTCTTGAAAAGTTTTTATGACGAACGTTGGACGCCCGAAAATCCAAATGCTAGTGGCCCAAGAACTTTCAACCGTAGTAATGAATATTGGGTAAGTAATAGAAATACCTATTTCTTGAAAAACACTGATTATATCCGTTTGAAAAATATTCAATTTGGATATTCTCTTCCTAAAAAACTAAGTCAGAAACTAGGTTTAGAAGGAGCGAGAATTTATGTGAGTGGTCTTAATCTATGGACATATAGTCCAGACTATAAAGACTTTGACCCAGAAATGGGAAGCGGAAGCGGACAAGGGTATCCACTTCAAAAAGTGCTTAATACTGGGCTTTCGTTTACATTCTAAATTTTGATTTTTGAAAATCAAATAATTCTTGGTGAGTGCTGATTAATCAACACTCATTGCAGGAATTACATAAACATTTAATCAGATGAAAAAAACAATATATATTTTACTTACAACTGCCTTAGTGCTTCTTAACACTATTTCGTGTAAAACTGACCTTGACCTTCAACCTTTAGATCAGTTTTCAGAAGATGCCGTTTGGAAAGACCAAGCCTTGGTAACTACTTTCGTTAATAATATTTATTTAGGCATTCCGCATGGTTTCAGCAATATGATGATGGCATCATTAAGTGATGAATCAATGTATAATGCTGATTTTGGAAGTAGCAACGTTACTAAATGTTTAGTCACAGCCAGCGACTATTCTGTTTGGGATTTCTGGTCGGGCAATCGCTACAAAGGGATGATTTGGGCAAACGTTTATAAGTATATACGTGCGTGTAATCTTTTTCTTGAAAAAATAGAAACTACACCCTTTGATAATGCTGACACTAAGAAAAGATTGTTAGGAGAAGTGTATTTCCTAAGAGCTTATTTATATCACAACCTTGTGTCAGTATACGGTGGTGTACCTATTATTACAAAAGCCTACAAGTTGTCAGATGATTTTACCCCTGCTAGAGATAGTTATGAAAATTGTATCAAATTCATTGTTGATGATTGCGATAAAGCTTCACAAAACTTATTATTGGCCAATACTGGAGCCGATAAAGGAAGAGCTACCAAAGGAGCTGCTTTAGCACTAAAAGCCAGAGTATTATTACATGCAGCAAGTGATTTGTACAATAAAACACCTACTTGGGCAGGAAGTTATGCCCATCCAGAACTGATTGGTTATGTTGGTGGTGACCGCAATGCAAGATGGTTAGCAGCTAAGAATGCGGCGAAAGCTGTAATTGATTTAGGGGCTTATAGTATTTATAAAGGTAGTCCCGTTGCAGGTGACTCTACTGCAAAAAACTATGGAGAAATGTTTTTGGTGAAAGAAAATGTAGAAGATATTTTCGTGAGATTCTTTTTACCTAAAACGGAAGATAGCTGGGATGGGTACAACCCAGGTTTGTTTAACAATCCAAATGGTTATCATGGTTGGGGAAGCAATACGCCATTACAGCAATTGGTAGATGCCTATGAGATGAAAGATGGTTCGAAGTTTAGTTGGTTAAATACGACACAGGCTAAAAACCCATACAAAAATCGTGACCCACGTTTTTATGCTACTATCCTTTATGAAGGCGTGCAATGGAGAAAACGTCCGTCAGATGTAACAGCATCAGACCCTAAAGGCGTAATACAGGTAGGTTTTTGGGAAAAATGGAACGCAACAGCCAATGCGGTGGATGTAGTGGCTGGTCTGGATACGCGTAAAGGACCTATCGAAGACTGGAATGGTACCTATTCTGGATATTATCTTCGAAAGTTTATTGATCAGACAATTGATGCCCAATATGTAAAACAAGATTTTCCTTGGCGATATATCAGATATACAGAAGTGATTTTGAATTATGTAGAAGCTTGTATCGGTTTAGGGCAAGACGCCGAAGCTCGTCAGTACCTCAATATGATTCGTAAAAGAGCAGGTATGCCCGACGTAACAGAAAGCGGACAGGCCTTATCAGAGCGTTACCGAAACGAAAGAAGGGTAGAGTTGGCTTTTGAAGACCATCGTTTCTTTGATGTTCGCCGATGGATGATAGCACCTACCACTTTTGATAATGCCAAAGGGATAGAGATTAGGTATCCGTTAAATCCAGATAAAACAACATCAAGTACTCCTAACTATAAAGTAATAGATGTACAAGATAGGAACTGGAAAGATAGGGCTTACTTTTTACCCATAAAGTTAGAAGAGCTGAATAAAAATAGTAGTCTAATACAAAATCCATTATACTAACATACCAAATCCCTTTACTCAATAAGTAAGGGGATTTTTTTATTAACTGGTCTTAGTATTGAAGCTGTTTAAACTTTCCCTTTCGGGTTAAACTAAGTCTTTTAGAATAACTTGTTCCAAAATTTACTCAACGTAGCGATGCTATGCTTCCCAAATTTTGAAAAAATCAATTCAAAAATACAATATTTTCACCTCAGAAACGGAAAGTTTAAACAGCTTCATTATAAAATTCTATCGATAGTACAAGAAATGGGTACGCCATTTTCATAATAAAACATTAAAACGAGTCATTTACTGGATTTTAATGCGAATTTCACCATAATTTGGCATGGTTTTGGTTGCTTTTTATCGATTGAAGAATAAATTCTACGTTATTTTAATAACTTTTGATGCCTTAAATGAGTTTGTATTAGCAGTTAGCTAATGCTGTTTTGCTGAAAATTCTTCTGTTAATAATTTAAAATATGATTTTTTACATAATTAATAAGCATATAAACGTTAATACTAATTCATTGTGCTTGCCTATTAAGCAAGAAAAGTTCTATAACAAAGGGCTAGCTTTTATATTTGTCTCGATTCTTTGTTTGTCTTATTGGAGTGCTCAAGGGCAAGCAATAAAAAATAAGGTGCAACCAAGCGAGCCTATCAAAAATGCTGTTTCGTCTGAGGTAGCGCTATTATGGGGAAAAATGGCTTTAAGGACGATGAAAAATACCCCTGGGGGTACGCCTACTTATGGCTCTCGGTCTTTGGGATATTTAGGATTAACCATGTATGAATGTGTAGTGGCGGGAGCAGTGAAGAAGAATTCATTAGCAGGAAAATTACAAGGATTAAATAACTTACCTAAGCCTGAAAGTGGACAAACTTACAATTGGGCACTTTCATTAAATGCAGGACAAGCCTTTCTTTTAAAACAATTATATCAACAATCCGCCAAGAAAAACATTGATGCAATAGATTCTTTAGAGACTACTATTTATAACAATGAGCTTAAAACTACTGATGAAAAAGTAGCAGAACGTTCAAAAGCTTTTGGCTTATCTGTGGCTCAGGCAATTTTTGAATGGTCGAAATCAGATGGAGGACATGAAGGATATAAAAGGAATTTTGATACAGCTTATAAAGTGCCCGTAGGTAAAGGCTTATGGAAAGCACCTGTTAAAGGGCAATCAAAAGTTCCGCTTCCTTTACATCCATACTGGGGGAAAAACAGAACATTTGCACCATTGAATGGCGTATTACCTATCCCGACAATGATTGGTTATGATTATAAGCCTGATTCAAAATACTATGCTTACATGTATGAGGTTTATATGAAACGTAAGACATTGACGCAGGAAGAAAAAGAAATTGCCAATTGGTGGGGAGACGACCCTTCAGAAACATTTTCACCACCTGGGCATTCATATAACATTGCCAATTTTGCTGTAAAAGGAGCAAATCCAGATTTATTTAAAGCGGCCGAAACGTATGCTAAAGTTGGAATGGGAGTAGCAGATTCATTTATTAATTGTTGGAAAACAAAATATATTTATAATGCTCAACGGCCGTATTCTTTTATTTATTTCAACATTGATACCCTTTGGGATTTATATTGGCCTGAACCGCCCTTCCCAGCATATTATTCGGGGCATGCCGTTCAAAGTGCATCAACTGCCACTATTTTGACAGATTTGTATGGACCAAATTTTAGTTTCGTTGATGATTCACACGTAGGAAGACCTAGAGATAAAGAGAGAAATACAGACTATAAAGTAAGAAGTTTTAATTCGTTTTGGGCTGCTGCTGAAGAATCAGCCATGTCGCGTTTATATGGAGGAATTCATACCCGACAAGATAATGAAGTCGGTTTAGCAGAAGGAAAAAAAGTAGGAAAGAATATCAATTCATTACCTTGGAATAAAGTTCAAAAATAAGCTTAATCTAATTTGATAAATATATTACTGAAAAAATACAAATATAAAATGATGAACAATTTTAAATCATGGGTAAGTAAAGTCAATCAGGCTTTATTCAACCTTTTCTTACCGATAACCAAGGTAGGCGTATTTTTCCGACAAAACATCCATCATAATATTGTGACAAAACCTTTACTTTCTTATGAGAGAATACAACCCTCTCGTTTTCCAAAGAACATAACGCCATTTTTAATATTGTTGTGTTCTATGTTTTCTTCTTTTTATTTGAAAGCTCAGAATGCTCCTCTTGGGTGTGATAAATACTACATGATTGTAAGTGAACTGCCAAATGCTACGCAAGGTAGTCGTTCAGAGATATACCCTTTTGGTGGTGCGGGAGCAGGTCCTGTGGGTTGTTCGATTAGTGGAGGTGGAGAGGGTATCGTAGTAGACCCCACTAAAAACGTAGCCTATATCGCTACCTGTTGTTTTAAATCAGAAATTTTAGTGTATGATTTAGCCAAAGGCGCTTACTTGACACCTATATCAGTGCCAGGACAAGATTTATTAGATGTGGTATTGTCTACAGATAGAAAGTTTTTGTATGTAACTAGTTATCAAGGAGTAACAAAGATTAGTACAACTACTAATACCGTAATAGATATTTATAGAACTAACCGCTTAACAAATAAAGATGTTGGATTATGGGGCGTTGCTGTTAATCCTTCTAGCGGAAGAGTATTTGTAGCTACAAACTATTTTTCTGGAGGTGGGGTAAGTACCATAGAATCTGTAGATTCAAGCTATGTGGGTGCTTCAACATTGTTTGCTACAGCTCCAAGTGGATACAATTACCGTGGATTAAACTTTGCCGCTGATGGTACTCTTTGGGCTGTTGCCGCTGGTACTACTGGTCCTGATAGACTATTTCATTATAATGCATCAACAGGTGTTCTAATTGGTTCATTCGATTTTATCACTCCTTCTATCACAGGAACAGTTGGCGATGTAGAGGCATACGATTTAGCTTTTGGTCCTGACGGTAATTTATACATTACTACTTATTATGGTGACTGCGTATCAAAATTTAATGTTACCACCAATACATTTACGACTGAAATAGCTTATCAACCTGGGGAACAAGGTAAATCTATTGCCTTTGTATGTGGTAACTTAAAATGTGCTGGTTGTGATGCACCCACTGTACTTGCAAGCGATATTAGCTTTACGCTTGGAACTTGTACAGGGTTTGTGCCTAACAACAATGGTACTGCTACGATTGCAAACCTTGTTTATAATGCATCAAAGGTTATTGAAGCTAGTATTAAAGAAGGCGAAACTTTTGGTACATCGCCAATTTTTGGTGCAGGTGCTAACCAAACGCTAGGTATTGGACAAACATCATTTACATTTACTGGTTTAAAGCCAGGAACTAAATATACTGTTCGTATCTGGTCAGGTAGTGATGCTTGTTATAACGATGTAACTTTTACAACATTAAATTTTAGCTCGAAGGTAATAACCTCAAGTGGGTCGATTCTGTGTAATCCAGGTATTGCTACACTGAATGCTACCTGTCCTGTAGGTTTAATCCCACAATGGTATAACTCAGCAACTTCAACCACTGTGTTGGGTACGGGAAATACCTTTATCTTTAATGCAACCTCGACCATTTCATTCTTTGTTGGTTGTAAAGCAAATGATAATCATTGTGGAGTGGCAACGGCTAATAGAACACAATTGACAATTTCTGTGAGTAGCACTCCAGCTCCTCCATTACCAGCGACGGTGGCAGGAGGATTAATATGTGGTGCTGGAAGCCTTGATTTAAAAGCTACTTGCGCACCTAGTTTTACTCCTATTTGGTATGATTCACAAAGTTCAGTAGTTATTTTAGGAGGAGGTAGTCCTTTCACAGTACCAGTAACTGCTACCAAAACATATTTTGTAGCTTGTAAAGATTTAGTGAGTGGTTGTGAATCGCCAGCAGGTAGTAGAACGCCAGTTGTGGCTACATTTAGCCCAATTCCTGACCCTGTCATATCAACTTCTACTTCACCAGTTTGTGCAGGTACAAATGTTATTCTTTCGGTTACGCCAGCTACTTCTACGTATGCTTGGACGGGCCCAAATGGTTTTACTTCATCTGTTCAAAGTCCACAGCTTAATAATATTCAAGTTAGCCAAGGTGGGATTTATAGTGTAGAAGTAAGCAATGGACTATGTTCAAATACTACGATGATTAATTTAATTGTTTTTGATAGGGCACTGGGTATAACTGCCACGTCTACCAATTCAACTTGTGACCAAGACCTTGCAAGAAATGATGGTACGATAAAGCTTGCAGGATTTAGCACAAATTTGAGATATGATATTAGTGCAGGAGGAACTTATACGGGAGGAAAACTATACGCTACTTCAACGGCTATTCCAACTGACGGAGTGTTAAGGTCTGATGTACCTAATCCAACAACAGTTGTTCAGCAATATACAGTGCGTGTATTTAATGCAAATGATTGTTTTTCAGACCATACCGTGACCATCCAACAAGTAACTTGTGATTGCGGTGTTGCTAGATGTATTCCTTATACCATCAGCAAAACGAAAACCGCTGTTAAAAAAGACTTGATTCGTACAGTTGACTAATCATAAAATAATATTTTCGAAAAAGGCTAGATTCAATCATCTGAATCTAGTCTTTTTATTTTAAACAAGTATTGTATGGGCGAGCCAAACTAAAATACCTTGCAAAAGCATGGTTCCATCTAAAATACCGTAATGATAAAAAGGAAGATTTTGGATAGACTTAATATTTAAAAAAAATATAGTACTGATTCCAGAAATAATAAAGGCAGGAAGGATAAAGTGAAAAGGAGCATTTGAATAATGAAAACAACTAATCAACAAGAATAAGACCATTAAGCAATTGGCTATTCCTAATGATTTTTTTCTGCCAATAAAATTTGGAATAGTAGTTAATCCCGACTGAATATCGGCGTGCATATCTCTAATATCAAATGGAATGGTGATGGCAAAAACAAATAAAAAACGCTCGATAAGCATAATGCTAACGTGCTCTGAATCAAAATGCCTTCCTGATTGAATGATGGGCAATAATATAGTAGTTGCTGCCCAAACTATGGAGATAAGAAATATTTTTAGGAAGGGTATTTCTCTTAATCGGAAAAGATATTTTTGTTTTTTGAAGACGGGTAATGAATAAAAAAATGTAATTAAAGCAAAAGGAGCTAAGGTGATTAAAACTTCTTTTTTAGCAAGCAATACAGCGATTAAGAACCCTATTACAGAAAAAACTACTAAGACATAAAAGAGGTTTAAGTATTCTTTCAGCCACTTGTGTTTATCATCATTTAAAGCCTCTTTATTGGTCAGTAGTGTAACAAGGCGGTGTAAATTGTAATCAAACAAGGTAGCAAAAAAGATAATAAACAAATAAGGGTGCCACTGGGGAGCCATCCCCAATTGCAATTGAGTTTCTACCGTTAGTGCCACTGCCGCTAACGAAATGTAAATATTGGAGTTTATTAAAAAATTAAAAACCTTCAATGTTTTGAAAATTATCGGCGTTTTAAGAAAACGATTATAAAGTTAATAAACCAAAATTTTGGAGATTATTGACAGGCTTATTGAACCAAAACAATTCAAAATCTTCTAGTCCATACGTTTCGTAATGTGTTTTTACTTCTTGAAACGTATAAACTTTTGGACTTGAAGCTGAAATTAACTTAAGTATTTCAACCAGCCATTCACCTTGCTTTTGCTCCACAGCAATATTAAAGCTTTCCTTTTTATCATGAAAGGATAGACTAGCAAGATTTAAGAGCCTACCTTTTTGGTTTTTGGTAATATACTTAACCGTTGGTTTTGTGCCTAACCAAACAATTTTGCTACTAGGCTTTAGTGAAACATCTTCCTCTTGATTGACGGCTTGCTCAATATAATTTTTGGGTATTTTTGTTTTAGGTATTTTAAAATCAAACCATTGATTCAAGTTTAAGTCAAAACCAATACCATGCATAAAATTGAATAGGGACTTTTTTAGACCGTCGCTAAATAGGCTATGGTCTGTGCCAGTAGGGTCAATATGAAAAATGTCGTTATTGGCAAAACTACCAATTTTAGCACTCTCTTTCTGAACCTTAAATTGTTCTGGGTACATTCCAACAGGGCTATGAGCCGTCATAGCGAATTGATGCCAAAACCCAGATTGTAAAATACCTAATTCAAACATCTGACGTACCATTTCTAATGAATCAATGGTTTCCTGTGCCGTTTGGGTAGGGAAACCGTACATCAAATACGAATGTACCATGATACCGGCTTCTGTAAAATTACGCGTTACTCTAGCTACCTGAGCTACCGTTACTCCTTTTTGAATTAATTCTAAGAGTCTATCAGATGCCACTTCCAACCCTCCAGAAACCGCAATACATCCAGAGGCTTTCAATAATAAGCATAGGTCTGCTGTAAAGCTTTTTTCAAAACGAATGTTTGTCCACCAAGTAACGGTTAATTTTCGCCTGATAATCTCTAAAGCCAAAGAACGCATTAGGGCAGGAGGGGCAGCTTCATCGACAAAATGAAAACCATTTTGCCCTGTCTGAGTCATCATTTCCTCCATTCTATCACAGAGTATTTTGGCAGAAATGGGTTCATAAAGCTTGATGTAATCTAGCGAAATATCACAGAAAGTACATTTGCCCCAATAGCAACCATGCGCCATCGTTAGTTTATTCCATCTGCCATCGCTCCACATTCGGTGCATAGGATTTACAATTTCTATGACAGAAATATATTTATCCAAAGGTAAATCAGCATAGTCTGGCGTACCCACAGCCGACTGTTTGTAGTCGTGTGTATGGCTATTATTGATGTATTTTACCTCGCCATCTACTAACGTAAAAGTCCTTTTTAAATCTTCTTGTTTTCGCTTGCCTGCTAAATGTTCAATTAAATTATCCAAAGGTGCTTCACCGTCGTCTAAGGTAATAAAATCAAAAAACTCAAAAACTCTTTTGTCAGAAAGCGAACGTAGTTCTGTATTCGGGAAACCTCCACCCATGGCAATTTTCACGGAAGGAAAATGTTTTTTAATCCATTGACCACAACGAAAAGCACTGTATAAATTACCCGGAAAAGGTACTGTGATCGCTACCAAGTTAGGATTGAAATCAACCATTCTAGTCGCTAAAATCTTGATGAGTAATTCATCTATATAAGTGTATTCTTGCGATAATGCTTCATACAGTTCATCAAAACTGTTGGCCGAGCGACCTAACCGTTCGGCATAGCGACTAAAACCAAAATGTGCATCAACGCATTCTACAATAATATCTGAAATATCTTCAAGGTAAAGTGTAGCAAAATGCTTGGCTTTATCTTGTGTTCCCATGGTTCCAAAAGCCCAATCTAGTTCTTCTAACTGAGCAAAGCGACTGGCTTCTGGCAAAAAATCTTCTTGACAAATTAAATGTGATAAGGTAGGATTTTTCCCTTGTAAAAAAAGGATTACAGCATCAATCGTGTGGATATAGTGGTCTTTAAGGGCTATAATGCGTTGAGCGTTGTCTGATAATGGTAGTGCTTGACCTTCAATTTGAGCAAAAAGATTCAACAGACCTTCTTTTGAAAAAAGGCTTAATATTACTTCAATTCCTAAATCAGCTTGATTAGAAATAATATGTTTAGTATTCAAAAACCCTTTTATATACGCAGTAGCTGGATACGGCGTATTCAGTTGCGTAAAAGGAGGGGTTATTAAAAAAACTTTTTGCGTGTTCAATGTTGAATAGTTTTTTGAAAAATGACTAAAAGATTTAGGGACTTTAAGACTAAAAGTATAAGTCAATGATTTCAAAATATTTGATTGTAAAATTAACTGAGACAGGAATTTTTTTCTTAAAGTCCTCCAGTCCTAAAGTCAACAAATCCATCAATATCATCTAGCCACTTCAATCTTATACTTCTTACCTTTCATCTTTTCATCACGAATGGTTTGTAGTAATTCTTTTACTTTTTCTTTTTTCACGGCAGCAAAAGAAGTAAAATCTTTTACTTCGATAAGTCCTAAATCACCTTTTTCTAATTTGCCTTTTTGAGAGAAGAAACCAACGATGTCAACTTTGTTGAGTTTGTTCTTCTTGCCTCCACTAATATAAATTGTCAGGAACTCAGGTGCTTGGGGTAAAGGATTATTATCTGGCAATTCTAATTCCTCTAAAGAATCATCTACATAACTCGGACGATGTTCGTTGCTAGAGAAAATTAAATAGGCCGTGCCTTCCGCATTCATACGAGCCGTTCTTCCGTTTCTATGAATAAACTCATGAGCCTGTAAAGGCAGGTGATAATGAATTACGTGTTTCATCTCAGGAATATCCAAGCCTCTAGCCGCTAAGTCGGTCGTAACTAAATAACGAACACTGCCATTTCTAAATTGAATCAAAGCACGTTCACGGTCGTCTTGGTCCATTCCGCCATGATAAAAAATGGCATAAATACCCATATCTTGGAGTAGCTCGCAAGTGCGTTCAGCGGCATCTCTATGATTTAAAAAAATCAAGGCAGATTCAGAATTAATTGAGCAAAGCAGATTGAACAATGCATCAATTTTATCTTTTTGTTCTGAAATAACCACTTTCATTACCAAGCCCTCGGCTACTTTATCTTCTGGAATAAAATTCAATAAAGTAGGAGAAGAAACGCCTGTAAATTCAGGAATTTTAATGCCTTTAGTAGCCGATACCAATACTCTTTTATTGAGTTTTCGTAAACCACCAATGATAAAAGACATTTGCTCATGAAAGCCAAGGTCTAGCGATTTATCAAATTCATCTAATACCAAAGTTTTGATACTATCCAGATTAAAAGACCTACGTGTTATATGGTCGGCAATTCGCCCAGGAGTACCGATTAATACCGCTGGCGGATTACTTAAATTTTTAATTTCAGTACCAACATCATGTCCGCCATAGCAGACATTTACTTTATAGCCCGTTGACATTTTCTTCCAAACCTGTTCGATTTGTAACGCTAATTCACGTGACGGAGTAAGAATTAAACACTGTACAGAAGGAACATCAGGCTTTAATAATTGCAATATAGGCATTAAAAAACCAATGGTTTTTCCAGAACCTGTAGGTGAAATTAAAAGTACATTACTGTCTTCAATGATAGCTTTTTGAGCCGCTTCTTGCATCGGATTCAAAGCTGTAATCCCTAAATTTTGAAGAATTTGTTGTGTTGTCTGATTGGTTTCCATACCACAAAGGTAAAACAAAATATCTGTTTAATTGGGCTTAGTGGATTATTGAAGATAAAGCTTAAAATAGCTTTTGAAGAACCAAGCAGTATCCTTTAAGGATTAAAGACAGGTAGAGCATCAAAATATTATTTGGTGAATAAATTACTCTAAGCAAAATGGTCACGAGCCACACGCCAAATAATTTTAGTTGGAACAGGCATAATTCCATTAGCTTGCTGTTGAATAGAAATATCTGCGATAATTTTCCAGTGTTTGGCTAAATCACGGTAGGCATTCCAAACTGTATTACTGGGGTCATAAATATGTCCAGGTTCTGAGCTGACCCCATTTAACTCCATAATTTTGATATTTTTACCTTCGTATAAGTCTTCAATGGATTTTACTTTCATATCAAAACGGCCGTAATGAAAACCATCAATAGGTAAGGCGATTTTATCAAAAACGTGGTTAATTTTTTCATTAATCAAGAAGTTGTTATCTAAGAATTTAGTACCCCTACAATGATTTCCAATTGGTTCTAATAAACGCTTTTGTCCTGCTGGAATTACTTCTTTTATTTTTTCACCCAAACGTATATACATATTTTCTAATTGAAATCTGGCACGTGTATTTGCTCGCATCAATTCTTCAATGCTTGATTCTCCATCACCTATTACAGATAAAAACTCTTTACGGGTAATAGAGCTAACTTGTCCTGTTGACTGATTTGGATAGCGATAATAAAGCACCCCCAATTCGATATCAAAAGGAATAAACTCTTGAATAATGAAATCTTCTTGAACAGATTGTAGGTATTTTTCCAGAGATGTAACATCAGCAATTTTTTCTACCTGCGACCCTCTTTCTCCTACATTTGGCTTGCAAATGATGGGGAGATCAAGCTGATTTGCTATTAATTGTTGTTGAATACTGTTTAATGAAGTCCCTTTCGATACAAAGAAATAAGTTGGCAGAAATTCCGCAGGAATTTGTTTAAGAATCTCAATTTTACTTTCTCCAAAGAAACCCCCATAGTCAATACAAGGATCAGCATTGGTAAAAAAAGTAAGTGAGCGAGTACGAATAGCTTGATAAAGCCAATAGGGGAGTAGGGGAATATAAAACATCCACCATGTCCAATATTCAAAATTCGTAAGTTTAATGAGCCAGAGAGGTAATTGTATTTTATTCATATCACAAACTTACGCATATTGTGGAAATGGTAGATGTCGGTAGTCAGACAGTTTTGGTTTTTTGCTTTCGGACCTCAGATATTGGCTAAAAATAAATGTTACTAAATTATGCTTCCAAAGTAATTTTTGTAGTAAATAAAGGCTATTCTTCTTTCGTTAATACTAAAATAGCGACTGGGCGTATCTTATCATGAGATAATAGATATTGTCTATAAAAACCTACCTAATGAAACGGTGACGATATCTTCACCTTTTCAACAAGGATGGTATGCCCCGAACAACAGATTCTTTTTCAGAAAAAAACAAGTATAGCAATACCATTGCACATAACAGGTACGCTAAAAGGGCAACTTAGTTATATCCGCGGTCAATTTAGTTACGAAACAGCCATAGATTTGTTGGGTGTTACCATACTGGCAACTGATAAAAATGGTAAAACTTTGAGTACCAGAACTGCTCCTGATGGTCGTTATACGTTTTATATTCCTGTTGGAGAATATAAAATTAGTATTGATACGTCAGGGTTTTCTTCTGAATTTGAAGTGCCTGATAATAGTAAGGATATAAAAATTGAAAACGGGAGTATTGGAACAACTGATTTCGTAATAAAGGTGAGACAAAGGAAAATAGAAATCAAAAAGTTTACTTCGCCTTCTGTATCACCTTCTAATAAGTAGGTCTTCGTTGACATATAAAAGGAAATATTACAAAGAGGGTATTGTGCATGAATAGATTCCGATGGCTATAAGGTCGTCTAGGAAATTCTGTTTATGTTTTGGGTTTTGTAATATGATGGATGATATTCTTTAGGAAGAAAGATTTTTCAATCAAAAAATATTTGATTGAAAGCATTGCTTTGTTTAATGAAAAGGTTAATTTAGTAATTGCTTTATATTGTTATTTTACGATAAAAAATAACAATATAAAGTCGATTGCTCCTCTTTCTAATTGGAGTATTCAATATGCATACCTAACTTACCCCTAACTTAGCAATTAGACCACAGCAAATTTAATAGTATGTCAAACCAGCATTCACAACTTTATGTCAAAGCTAAACAAATATGGAGTACGGTAGTAAAAGAAGGCCCTGGTTATCCCTTAGAATTAAAATTACAATTGGAGATACACAAGCAACTTCTTAATCTCTTTCAGCCTGGTACTTATTACTACTATGTATTCAATATTTTTCAGGCAGATTTTGACTTTGTAAGTCATGGAGTTACCAATCTATTAGGCTATCTGCCCGAAGAAATGGATATTCATAAATTCTTGGAAATAATACATCCTGAGGATAAACCCTACTTTATGCAATTTGAACAACGGATTGCTGAGTTTTTCAAAGATTTGCCGTTTGAGAAGATATCAAAATATAAAATGCAGTACGATTTGAGGATGCGTACAAAGGACAACCGTTATGTACGAATACTACATCAAGCATTGCAAATAGATTTTGACGAAACAAACTACTACCGTACTTTGGATGTAGACACAGATATATCACACATAAAAAAAGACGGAACACCTTCTTTTTCAATTATTGGACTTGACGGAGAACCATCATATTATAATATTACCGAGACCAATACCCTCACCTTATCAGAAGACTTGTTTACACAAAGAGAGCGGGTAATTTTAAAGATGATTGTAGAGACTAAAAGCAGTAAAGAAATAGCTAATACGCTTTTTATAAGTCCACATACGGTAAATGCTCATCGTAAAAACATATTGAAAAAAGCTAAAGTTACAACGCCTGTAGAACTAGTGTGCAAAGCATTACATGAAGGTTGGGTATAAATTATCAATTACACAGTTTAATGCTGCGAAAGCATCTATTTTCTCCGATTTCAACTGTATTATCTTGCTATTGATGAAAAAAAAATAGCTAGTACTAGCTATTTTTTTTTCATCAATAGCAAGATAATTTGCATTAGTTTTTATAAAACTGATTCACCTATAAATAATTCTTCTGAGTCTTTATACCTCTATTCTACCATGTGGTAAGCTAGAGGTGATTCAGATTTAGTTAAGCAAGTATCAAGTGGTTTCTGGAAGTCTTCATATATTATATAATCACTATAAATTAAAATTACTAAGATGAAAATTAAAGTTTTACTAATAACTTTTTTTTTAAGTGCAGTATTTGCTGACACAACATTAGGACAAGAAAAAGGCGAAATGACATATTCGCATCAATGTTTTAAACAATTGGAAATTACCGTAAAAAATTATGGTTACTTAAAGGATAATAAAGCTTATGGGTGGGGCGTCAAAATAAAAAACAATTATAAAACAGCGGTTAAATTCACCTACAAACTTTCAGTTGGCGATGAGAAGTCTGGAGGTGGTCAGCCAACGTATTATATAGAACCAGGAAAAACTTGGTCAGTTGACTGGGGAAGACTTGCTTTGTTACTTAAAAGTAGCAGTTCTGATGAATATAAAGTTGATATTTGGGGACTATGTTTTGAAGGATATGATTGTTCAGATAATAACTATTTTGATTGTGAAGGAAGACAGATAAAGGAGAAATTATTTGGTAGTAACTGGAAGAACTCAAATAGTACTGGTCAAAATGCTAATAAGAGCAATGATCAAAATAATTCTACAAATGATAATCAAAAAACAAACCAAGCTACTTCTCAAGCCAACATGATGGAGCTCATCAGTAAAAAAAATAACCTCTGTCAGGAAATGTTTAATCTAGTAAAAAAGAATGGAACTACCAACCCAGTATATGAAGAGCTATGTGCAGGTACCCCCTCTAATTATTCAATTAATGATTATGCCCGCTTAAACAATGATATTACCAGATTAGAAAATGCAATAGGTATGGTATCTAAACAAGCACAACAAGCACAAGAAAAAATAAAAGCCCAAGAAGTAGAACAACAACGAATAAGAAAAGCACAGGAAACAAAAAGAGCACAATTTGATGGCGCTATCCAAAATGGTGATAATGCTTTGAGCAGTAAACAATATGATAATGCAATGAGTTATTACAGTCTTGCAAAAAACTATGCTCAAAACTCTAATGAAAGTACTTTTGCTCAAAACAAATACAATCAAGCCTTTGAAGGGAAAAAAACAGCTGAACGCCAGGTAAGGGTTGAAAAACAGAAAGAAAAAGATAGACAAGAGAATTTAGAATATGCTGGTTTGGCTACAGGTATGGGCGGTATGATGGCTATGCTAAATGATAGCTATAGTTATAAATGGTATGCAATGAAATTTCAAGCTGGCTTAGGCTATGAGAATTTGCCAATTTATAGTAATAATGCAAGCCAATATCATGTAAATAAATCGTATATAGAATCGTTTACACTTCCAACTTTTCATATGGGTTTTAAAGCTGGCTTTTTTAATAACAAAGCAGTATCTTTTGTGCTTAATCCTGGGCTGAATGTTGGGTTTAGTGCATTTAGCCCAGGGACAAGTGGTGGTTATGTTGAATATGGGTCAACAGCATCATTATATTTGAGCCATAAAGCTCACTCAAGATTTAAAGTTTTTGCTGAAGGTGGCTATTTCAAAAAAGAAGGTAATTATTCTTATGATGAAGATGCGGCTCGTGGGGGTAACTCTGCTACTGATGATGTTAGGAAAGGCACTTTAAAGTATGATATTATAAAATATGGGGGTGGATTTATGTTTCATTGGGTATCCGACGGAAAAGAAACCTATCTTCGCCCTGCTGTATTTTATGAAAAACCTTCTTTCTTTGCAAAAGATGCAAAACCCGTTTTAAGTTATAATTTTCAAGTAAATATCTTAAGCGAAATAATGTTTGATTTTAGTTATGCAACGGATTATTTCATTGGTGGAGAGGTTGCATATCCAACAACTTTGCAACCAGAAAAGATGGATTATTTCAGTATAAAAATTATTAAACAAGGTAAGTTGTTTTAAGCAAAGTATCACTTTTCTACTTTAAATTTTTAAAATAATTGGTATTTACAGTAAATTGTGTCACGTAATCACCCCCACAAGTAGATTGACTGACTATATAAATAAGTAAGTTGTTTCAGTTGTTTGTATTACTATTATGTTTAAAAAAAGATGCTCTTGTGGTTTTCTTATGCTCTGTAAAATAAGGTTTTTAGGACTGAAATTATGAAAACTTCATTACTGAAATCTCTCTTTGGAATGGCAGTAGTCTGCATAATTGTTGTTTGCTGTAAGAAAGACGAAGACCTGCTTATGGTGAATTTACTTTTGGTAGCACTACATATTCAGGAAGTTGCTATACAACGCCTTCCTCATCTTGTTCTGGTTCAACAGATGTAATGATTGTATCCACGAATAAGGTTAATTCTTATATTATTTATAATATGCCAGCCAGTAGTTCTGGCAATTTTACTATTACTAATGGTTGGAGTGGTAGCATCTCTTGTGGAGATATTTATGTATTAGCCGTAAAAGAAGCAGGAGCATTATCTGCCAGCATTAATGGAACGCTTACCAAAACAGGAGCGAAGTCGTTCACGCTGACAACAAACATGACCGATAGCCCTTCTATGTCGGCTACTACTACAAGTAAGGCAAATGGTAATTATTAAGAAGCTAGAATACGGTAAAATAAGTGAACTTAAAATCGACAGTATTACAATAATATTTTATATAGTAGCTACACCTATTTTTGAAAAAACTGTCTTCTCATTGATTTAAGTGTTGAGCAAAGCGTTATTGACATTAAAATCAGAAGAAGTCGCACTTAAACTTGAGTAACTAATGTGTTATATTTTAGCAAAATGTATTACTCTTATTTGTTGTAATTTTACAAGCAAAGCTAAAAGATTGAAAGTTAAAATTAAAGATGTTAAATTTTCATAATAGTTAAATTTGTGTTGTTTGAGTAGGCTTTTATCTCTGTATCAACGAAAATTGCTTTTCTAAACAAGATAGCCTTTATTATCCAAAAACCTTTGTCCCTTTTCCTGTAGTAATCAAGCTGAATAAACTTGCTTGAATTAGTTGCTCCCAAGCACCCGAACACGCATCATAACACGCTATTGTTGGCACTAAACCGACGTGGGTAAAACGTACTTGTGTTTTGTTGTTTATTTTACTAATCTCAATAATTATCTTTGTGCCTGTCCATTCAGATTTGTCGGTAAAAGAATTTAATTTACTATCGGTTACAAGCCAAACAATTTTTTCGTTCGGAATAAATTCTACTATTTTCTGTTTTGAAAAATGATGCTCCTTCATTCGATAATCAAACTCATCAGCCAGTTGATTAGTGTTGCCTTCAATTTCTCCTTGCCACCACCCACGAACATTATTGATGGCACTAAATACTTCCTCTGGAGTTTGGCTTACAAAAAAGGTAGTGGTATAGTTGGATGTCGCCATTTTCTTTTCGTCTTCAGTTTGTGGGTTTTCTTTGCTGTTGGGCTGTCCAGTACCTGTTGTAATAAGGCTATACAAACTTTTTTGGATATAGGTGTTCCAAGCATTTTCACAAATATCATAACACTCATAATCAGGCATTAAGCCTACTTGTGTGAATTGTAGCTGTGTTTTACCATCTTTTTCGGTTATTTCAAAAACCATTGTATTGCCTTTCCATTCGTCTTTGTTTTGGGTGAAACTAAAATAGTTGTCTAGTACCTGCCAAATTACTTTTTTGTTGGGAATAAGTTCTATCGTTAGCATCTTGCAACGATGAACATCTTGATAATGATAGTTCCATTCACTGTAAAGTTTGTCTGTAGTACCTTCAATTTCTTCACTCCACCACCCACGAATATTGTTAATGGCTTTATAAACTTCTTCCGCTGTATTATCAACTAAGATAGTTGTTGTAAAATTAGATGCTTTCATGTTTCTTTCTTTTGTATTATAATACAAATATATTGTCTAAACTTTACTTTAAGGAGGTGTTAAATAGACTTTATAATGGGTTGATTTGGACAGAATAAATTACTATTTTTACTAAAAAACAATGAAGCATCTCACTATTATCGTTCCTAATGGCGAAAATAACCTTAGCAGTATTTCAGGTGCGTATGAAATATTTAATAAGGCAAATAACTATTGGAAAGAAAACTTCAAGAAAGAATTGTTTATCATTCAACTAGCTGGAATTTCTGAAAAAGTAGATTTCAATGGGGGATTATTTACAGTAAAACCACATTTGAATATTTCGGCTATTGAAAAAACAAATCTTATCGTTATCCCTTCCTTAAATCATAATTATAAACTTACGTTGAAAGACAACGAGTTGTTAATACCATGGCTGGAAAAACAATATAAAAACGGAGCGGAAATTGCCACTATTTGCACAGGGGCGTTTATGCTTGCAGCATCTGGAATGCTTAATGGGAGAAGTTGTTCTACACATTGGTCGGTTACTGAAAACTTTAGAATGATGTTTCCAAAAGTTAATTTGCAAATTGATAAATTAATTACCGATGAGAACGGCATTTATACCAATGGCGGAGCGTATTCATTTCTTAATTTAATGCTATACCTGATTGAAAAATACTACGACAGGCAAACGGCTATTTATTGTTCAAAAGTGTTTCAGATAGAAATGGATAGGAATGCACAGTCTGAATTTGCCATTTTCACAGGGCAAAAAAAACATGATGACGAAGTGGTTCTTCAAGCACAGGAATACATTGAAAAGAATATCGCCGAAAAAATCACTATTGAAGATTTATCTACCAAGTATAATATTAGTAGAAGAAATTTTGACCGAAGGTTTATTAAAGCAACGGGAAATACTCCTATTGAATATTCGCAAAGAGTGAAAATTGAAACTGCAAAAAAATCATTTGAAACCAATCGTAAAACGATTAATGAGGTAATGTATGAAGTTGGCTACTCAGATGTAAAAGCATTTCGCGAAGTCTTTAGAAAAATTACAGGTATGTCTCCGTTGGAATATAAAGGAAAATATTACAAAGAGGCTGTATTTAATGTATAAATTTTTATCGTTTTATATTTCACTTTTTTTCCGTGTTCTGTCTGCCAAAGACCACGGAAAAGGATTGTATCTGAAGTGTATTACCCTACCCACAATCTACATCCACCACAATCCCCACTCCCTTAAAATCCTTAGAAAATTCGATATTTTGCACCTGCTCTGCAATAAATGTTTTGGCTCCTTTTAAGTTGATAGCCTTTTCTAATTTTATCAAAATCTCAAATAAATATTGATTGCGTACTCTTTCAACTAATGGCTTTTCGGGACCTAATACTCTTTGTGTCCCTAGTTTTTCGATTAGCTGTAACGCTAATGCCTTCGCCGCTTTTTCAGCATTTGGTTGGTCAATATGTTTTAACGTAATCTTGATGATGCGCGTAAACGGTGGATATTGAAAATCTTCCCGCTCTTTGATTTCATCTTGATATAAGCCTTCATAATCATTTTCGATGATTTGTTTGAGTATCTTTTGTGTTGGATTATTCGTCTGAATCAATACTTTGCCTTGTGTTCCTCTTCGTCCTGCTCGCCCTGCTACTTGTGTTAGCATTTGGAAGGCTCTTTCAGATGAACGGAAGTCGGGAAAATGAATCATTCGGTCGGCATCAAAAACACAAACAAGACTAACCTTTTCAAAATCAAGTCCTTTAGATACCATTTGTGTACCTACCAATATATCGACCTCTCCACTTTCTACTTCATTAATTAGCGTCTGGAATGCCGTTTTTGTACGGGTCGTATCCAAATCCATGCGGGCAATTTTAGCAGTTGGAAAAAATAGTTGTAATTCCTCCTCTAGCTTTTCCGTACCATAACCTCTGGTTTTCAATTTAGCAGAACCACAAGCTTGACAAGTCTTCGACATTGGTTCGTGGTGTCCACAATAATGGCAACGTAATTCTTGGTTACTGTAATGATATGTCAAGCTAACATCACAATTAGGACACGCCACAATGGTATCACAATCTTCGCACTGAATATAAGGCGAATATCCACGACGATTCTGGAATAATATGGTTTGTTGTTTCTTTTCAAAATTTAATCCCATCGTATCCAACATCATGTTAGAAAAATCGCCTTTCGTCAGCTTCTGTTTACGGGCAGTTTTGATGTCAATCAGTTCAATATCGGGCAACTGAGTATTTCCAAAACGCTCTTTCATTTCCACAAAACCATATCGCGCTATTTTAGCATTATAAAAACTTTCGATAGAGGGGGTAGCAGAACCCAACAACACTTTGGCTTTTTGTCGGTGAGCTATTACTACCGCCACATCTCTGGCATGATAGCGAGGAGCAGGGTCAAATTGTTTATAAGAAGTCTCATGCTCTTCATCTACGATGATAAGTCCTAAATTATCAAAAGGCAGAAACACCGCAGAACGTACACCCACTATAAATTGGAACTTCCCAGATACTACACCTTTCCAAACCTCAACACGTTCATTATCCGAAAAACGAGAATGATAAATGCCCATTTTATCGCCAAATACTTTTCTGAGTCGCACCACAATTTGGGTAGTCAAAGCAATTTCGGGTAATAAATACAATACCTGTGATCCACTTTCTAATACCTGTTCTATCAGTTTGATATAAACTTCTGTTTTACCGCTACCCGTGATACCATGCAAAAGTGTGGTATCTTTTTCCTGAAAGCTTTGCATGATTTCAGAGAAAGCTCTGTCTTGTGCTGGTGATAAAGTAGGAGCGGAGGTTTCAACGAAATCAAGGTCTTCTTCAAAGCGACTAACGATTACTTCAAATTGTTCAAGGATACCATTTTTCAAGAGGGTATTCAATGAACTTTCCGAAACTTTGGCTTTAGTCAAGGCACTTTTTTCTAATCCTTTTTTATTTAATGTTGGTGTGCGTAATACGGGGACATATTTTAAATAATTCAGGATGACATCCAATTGCTTTGGTGTTTTTTCCAATTCCCCAATTAGGGCGGTTAGGTAGTTAGTATCTTCATAAAAGGTATTGAGCCTGATTTTTTTTAGAATTTTAGGGGAATATTTTTCACGTACTTCTTCAAAAACAATAATTGCTTTTTTCTGAATCAAAGACTTGATGATATGATAAACATTTTTGACTTCAGCAAAACGGGCTAGTTCATCATAATTTAAGGATTGATGTTTCTTGAGTTCCTCAATGATTTCTACTTCTCGTTCAGTTAATAATTCAGGCTTGTCAAATTCAGGATTAAACTGCACTTTCGACAAGCTAGAAATCTTTAAACCTGATGGCAAAGCGATGTTCATTACTTCCCCTACAGTACACATATAATAGTCGGCTACCCAATAAAATAGTTCTATTTGTTTAGTATTTACCAAAGGGGCGTCGTCTAATACTTCTAAAATATACTTGGCATGATATTTTTCTGGAGGTTTATTATGGATGCGCGCAATAACAGCAGTTACTACTTTGGTTTTGCCAAATTGCACAATTACTCTAAGTCCAGTAGTGATACTGGCAGCATATTCACGCGGTACACGATATGTAAAAGTATTAGGTACTGCTACGGGAACAATTACATCGGCAAAAAGGGTGATTTCTTCTGTATAGGATGATGTTTGATTATTTTCTGAGGATTGCATTTGCTTGATTGATGCCTTCTTGTTATTCAAACAGGAATAAAATGGATGCTAATATTAAGCTCGGTGTTGTCGAGATTAAATGCAATTTACGGGAAATAATGTTTTGGTAATACAGCCGACAAACCCAAAGTAAAGAAATATAGTAGTTTTGTTTAATAACATTTTATATAATCTAAACGTATTACCGTCTCATGAAAGCACTTATTATTTTCTCCGTCACTACTATCATTAGTTTTTTAGGTTCTTTTCACCCTGGCCCATTGAATATGTCGGTGATTCAAGTTACCCTTAGAAAAAGCCTAATAGCGGGTCTATGGATGACTATTGGAGGCGTACTTCCTGAAATAATTTATGGATATTTAGCCGTAGAAGGCTTAAAAGTATTTGATAAATACCCACAGGTTTTTGAAATTATGCAATGGGCTATATTACCTGTTTTGCTATTAATAGGATGGAAGTATTTGAAACCAAAGCAAATGCAGGAAGAGCTTTCTAAGTCTGAAGAAATAAATGTAGATATTGAAGTAACTTCTTATTGGGGGGACTTTATTAAAGGTTTTTTATTGTCGTTTCTCAATCCTCCGATAATGGCTTTCTGGTTAGTTATTTTGATTAATTATCAAAACTATGAATACTTAAAAGTTGAGTTTTTGTTTGATAAAATTGCTTTTGTGTTGGGAGCAAGTGCAGGTGCTTTTATATTAAATTATTTATGTGCTTTGATTGCCATCAAGAAGAAGGGAGCGATTTTTCAATATTTATCGCAGAATATGTTTGATAAGATTATGGGCTGGACTTTCTTTTTAATTGCTTTCGCTCAAGTGATAAAATTGTTGGTATTTTAATTAAAAAAAAGTTTCATAATATTTTTTGAGAGTTTTAATATTATGAGTAACTATGCTATAATTTATTAAGCCACGAACAAATTTAACTCTTACATGTCACCTATTTTTACACCTCACAAGTGTATTCTATTTATCGCTTGTGCCCTATTAAGTTTTTGTATTAATGCCCAAAGACCAACTATTCCAATAACCTTTGGGAGTATCGATTTGAAAGATCTTCAGATGAAGACTTACGAAAAAGATACATCTGCTG
This sequence comes from Arcicella sp. GW821-FHT09D11, assembly GCF_059416265.1. Taxonomy (NCBI): domain Bacteria; kingdom Pseudomonadati; phylum Bacteroidota; class Cytophagia; order Cytophagales; family Flectobacillaceae; genus Arcicella; species Arcicella sp. GW821-FHT09D11. The sequence continues at coordinate 1,041,791 of NZ_JBWKOV010000002.1, forward strand.
AAGCCGTAGTACTTTGCGACTATGGCGAATATTCCTATTATTTTGGGGATGATTTGCCCAAAGTACATTACAAAAGACATATCCGAATTAAAATCCTAAAAAAGGCTGGCTTTAGTTTTGCAAGCCAAAAAATCCCTTTTTATTTATTTTCTGATGTAAACAAATCTGAATCAGTAAGTAACCTAAAAGCTATCACTTGGAACCTTGAAAATGGTTCATTAGTGAGCTATACAATGGGTCAGGAGGATTTTTTTGAAGAAAAAGGAAGTGGTAATACTTTTTATAAAAAATTTACGTTCCCACAAGTTCGTGAAGGCTCTGTCCTAGAATTCAGTTATGAATTAGAATCTGGCTTGTGGTATAGCCTACGGCCGTGGAATTTTCAGACAAACATTCCTACTATCTGGAGTGAATTAAGGGCTGAGATTCCTGCTTATTTTGATTTCAAAATAACCTTGATGAGCCTCCTCCCCCTACAAATAAAGGAAACAAAACAAGATGTTCGCAATTTTATGCGTGGGAGCATTCGTGACCCTTATCTTGACTATAGATTTGCATTGGCTGATGCGCCAGCCCTCAAACCTGAACCTTTTATCACGACTATCGAAAATTATCGGTCTAAGCTAGAATTTGAATTAGCCTCTACTTTTTTCCCTAGTCAGGGAAAAATAGATTATTCTCAGACTTGGGAAACCCTTAATGAAACACTTTTAACGAGTGACTATTTCGGAAAGCAAATCAAGAAATATGATGAAGCCCAGAAGATAGCTGAAGTATTAAAAAGCCAAACCAAGGATTCATTGTCGTTATTAACAGCGGCTTATCAATATATCCAAAATTCGATGCAGTGGGATGGTGACAACAGGGTGTTCACCTCAGGTACTAACCTTAATAAAGTAGCAGAGAAAAAAATAGGTAACTCCGCAGAGGTTAATTTGATGTTGGTACGGTTGCTCAGAGAGTGTGGTTTTGAGGCTAATCCCGTTATTTTAAGTACACGTGAAAATGGCTTCCCTACAGATTTAGTGTTACTAGATAGATTTGATTTTACTATCGCTCATGTCGTACTAAACGGGAAAGATTTGTTATTAGATGCTACTAGTAAACTTACCAAAGTTGGGCAATTACCCTTACGTTGTTTGAATGAAAAAGGAAGATTAATTGTCAAGAAAAATAGTCGTTGGATACCAATTCCTGCACCACAAACTAGCAGAAAAGTAGTTTTAATGACGATGGATATGCTGCCTGACCAGCAACTCAAAGGAAATGTTGATATATCGTACTTAGGGCATGATGCTATCTATTTCAAATCGGCGGTGCTTACTAAAGGAAAAGATGCTTATTTAGCCGATTATAAAAAAAATAAGCCTAATTATGATTTTGGTAAAATAATATTAACTGGTGTTGACTCAGCCGAAACGATGCCTGTGCTAAAACTAACAACTACCTTAAACGAAGCCTATTCAATAGCAGGCGACCGCATCTACCTGTCACCCATGCTTGGAATGGGCGAAGATACCAACCCTTTTAAAACACCTATTAGAAATTACCCAGTAGAGTTTGGTGTGCCTCAAGAGGAAATATTTAGTGCATCGTATAAGCTTCCAACAGATTATGCAATAGAAGAATTACCGAAATCAGAGAGTATCGCTTTGCCTAATAATGGAGGACGCTTTGACTTTAGAACGACTGTATTGGAAGAAGGCTTTAAAATAGATAGTAAAATAACCTTGAAAAAGCCCATATATTCTAGTGAAGAATATGGAGCATTAAGAGAGTTTTACAATAGAATTGTTTTTAAACATGCAGAAAAGATTATTTTGAAGAAAAAGTAAAGGATTATTCTTACCACTATTTAAACTACTACAAACAAATATATCCAGATGATTAACCAACCCTTAAAAGTTCTCAGAAAACCACTATTTTTTTTATTGCTATTGTTGACTTTTGCTAGTTACGCACAAAACAGTCCCATCAAATATGGTAAAGTAGATATTGCAGATTTACAAATTAAAACCTACGATAAAGATACGGCAGCAGAGGCTGTAGTACTTTGTGATTTTGGAACCCATGATTATACCTACCGAGGAGAAGGAGGGTTGAAAGTGTTATTTACAAGACACAGAAGAGTCAAAATCCTCAAGAAGTCAGGATACGATTGGGCGACCCATTCATTTGGATTAAGTATTTCTAAAAATAGTACTGCCAAAGAATACGCTCTTAATATCAAAGGGGCTACCTACAATCTTGTTAATGGCAAAATCGAGGTTACCAAGTTAGAGAAAGAATCTATCTTTTCAGAAAAGAAAAGTGAATATTACAGTGTTAAAAAAATTACGTTACCAAATGTAAAAGAAGGGTCTATAATAGAGTTTTCTTATATGATTGAATCTGATTTTGATACTGAAGTGCGTCCTTGGGAATTTCAAAGAAGTATTCCTACAGTTTGGAGTGAATACCAAGTAAAAGTGCCTGAATTTTATCAATTTCAAGTAATAACGCAAGGATATCAGCCCTTCCTTGTTGCAAGCAATACGCAAGAATCAATAAATCTTGGTGCTGGCGTAGGAACAATCAACGCCACATATTACAGATTTGTTCAAAAAGATGTGCCCGCATTAAGAGAAGAACCTTATATCACGACGATTGATGACTACCGAACACAAGTAGAGTTTGAGATTTCTGCATATACGCCAAGAGGTGGAATTCACAAGAATTTTTCATCAACATGGAATGACTTTTCTAAAACTTTAAATGAATATGAACGCTTCGGCAGATTATTAAATAAAGGAGGATTTTTGAAGGATGTTGCAGCTACTATAAAGTTGACTGCTAAGGATAGCTTATCAAAAATACAAGCAGCATACGACTACGTTTCAAAAAATATGACATGGAACCAAAACGAAAGCTTTTTGGCTACCAGTAACTTGAAAAAAGCCTTTGAAACGAAAACAGGTAATGTCGCTGATATGAATTTGATGCTGATTGTTTTATTAAGAGAATTAGATATAGAAGCTGACCCTGTTGTGATGAGTACTAGAACTAATGGGAGAGTCTTGGACCATTATGTATTAGAACGAAAATTCAATTATGTGATTGCTGCGATTGCTTATCAAGGAAAATGGCTACTGATAGATGCTACTGAGCCAATGATGCCTTTGGGTATTTTACCAATACGTTGTTTGAATGGACAAGGGCGTTTAATTCATGGTGATTCGGGGGACTGGGTGAAGTTGGAAAGTAATGATAAACTAGCCAAAACTGTGATAGCCAATTTGGAGATTACCCCTGAGGGACAATTACAGGGACAATTAAGCATAAACCACATGGGATATTTAGCACATGATGAAAGGGTAAGTGTTGTAAAAGATACTAAAGCAAAGTACATAGAAAATTTAAAGAAAAAACATTCAGCATGGGAGATAAAGACTGTTGATATTGAAGATGAAAAAGATATTACCAGACCCCTACAAATAAAATTAGACCTGAATATTACTGAAGGTGTAGGGGTAGCTGGGGAAAGAATTTACATTAGTCCAATGATTGGACAAGGAGAAGATAAAAACCCTTTTACTACGCTTGAAAGGAAATACCCAGTCGATTTTGCAACTTTGATTGAAGATAGTTTTGTTGCTACTTATCAGATTCCTAAAGGGTATGTCATTGAGGAAGTTCCTAAAAGCATGAAAGTGAATTTGCCAGAAGACTCTGGAAGATTTACATTTTTAGTGGGCAAAGCCGAGGATAGAGTTTCTATTTCTAGTAAAATACAATTAAAGAAGACGATGTATTTTGCCGAAGAATATGAATTGTTGAAGAGATTCTATGACCAAATTATTGCCAAACACGCCGAACAAATTGTTTTAAAGAAAGCTCAATAAAATGATGAAATCATTCATAATAAGTTCGTTACTATTCATGGCTACGCTGAGTAATTCATTTGCTCAAAATACTTGGACAGTAGCTAGTATTCCTGCTGAATTAAAGGAAAAAGCTCATGCTGTTATCAGAAATAGTGAAACAGTTTTTATCGTAAAAAACTTAGGTGAAGCGATTGAAAAACAGCATACAATTATTACAATCCTTGATGAACAAGGATTGCAGTATGCCTCTATGAATTTATTTTATAATAAACTTCAAAAAGTAAACAATTTTGAAGGGGTATTGTATGATAGTAATGGAGAGAAAGTAAAGAAACTCAAGAAAGATGATATTCAAGACGGAAGTGCGAACGGCAACGGAACACTTTTTGGCGATAATCGTTATAAACACGCTGAATTTCGATATGCTCTTTTCCCTTTTACAGTAGAGTTTATTACTGAGACACTTAACAAAAATTTACTCTTTTATCCAATGTGGTTCCCACAAGAAGATGAGGAAAATGTAACAGTTGAACAATCTTCGTTGAAAATACAAATGCCAACAGGTATGCCATTGCGTTATAAAAGCATTAATGGGATGGCTGAACCTACTTTGGAAAACAAGCCAGAAGGTACTACTTATACTTGGCAAGTAAAGGGGATGAAAGTGTATGAAAATGAAACATATTCGCCTAAATGGACACGCTATGGAAAAGGAGTATTAACAGCTCCCAATGAATTTGAGGTAGAGGGCTTTAAGGGAAGTCTGAAAACTTGGAAAGACATCGGTTTGTTTGATAACACTTTGAACGAAGGAAGAGATATTTTACCAGAAAATATTCAACAGGAAGTAAAACAATTGGTAGCCAATATTACAGACCCTAAGTTAAAGGTTAAAAAAATATATGAATATTTACAGTCGAAAACTAGGTATATTTCTATTCAATTGGGTATTGGTGGTTGGCAACCCTTTGAAGCTAGTTATGTAGCTGAAAAAGGTTATGGCGATTGTAAGGCACTCTCTAACTACACAAAGGCATTATTGAAAAATGTAGGAATAGAATCATTTTATGCTTCTATTAGAGGAGGTAGTAATGAAAGAGATATTCAGACAGACTTTCCTTCGCAACAATTCAATCATGTAATAGTTTGTGTACCCATGAAAACAGATACTATTTGGTTGGAGTGTACTTCCCAAGATAATGCCTTTGGCTATTTATCTGATTTTACTAGTGATAGATACGCTTTACTGGCAACTCCAGAGGGAGGGAAATTGGTACACACACCTGTTTATAAAACAAAAGATAACCAACAAAATAGGAATATTAAAGTAGTTTTAGGGGAAGATGGCAACGCTACTGCTCAGGCAATTACCGAATATACAGGGCTGTTATCAGATGATTATGTGGAGATTAAAAATCTATCTAGTCGCGATGAACAACAAAAACACCTTTATAAAAGCATAAGTATACCAAGTTTTGAATTGAATGACTTTTCTATACAAGACAAAAAAAGCATGATACCTGTGGCAACAGTAAAGCTAGCATTGAATGTTAGAAAATGTGCTTCTAAAAGTGGGACAAGGTTGTTTTTAACCCCAAACTTAATGTCGGTTACAAATATTATTCCGCCTGCCTTAGATAAGCCACGCCAAACAGAAATAGTATTAAAAACGGCCTATACAGAAACTGATTCAGTATTATATGAATTACCTAAAAATGTAGCCCTAGAGTTTAAACCAGAAGGGGTAAAGTTTGAAAACAAATTTGGGTCTTACCAATCAGAATTTCAAATAAAAGATGGAAGCCTATTGTATATTAGGAAATTCGTCAGAAATCATGGAAAGTTCCCTCCTGAGAGCTACCCTGAATTTGTTGAATACTACAAAAAAATAAGCAAAGCAGATAGAACACAAGTAGTATTGAAGCTTTAAAAAGATAGTCCTGTATTCGTCTTTGGAATACAGGACTATCTTTTTATTTATGAAATCCTAAGCCAACTGTAATTTGAAAGGTGTTATTAATTCCTATATTACTAACTTTATCCTGAACATTATGGCTTAAGTATCTTAGATCAAGATTGAGAGACATTTTTGGATTCACCTTTTTTTCTATTCCAATACCTATTCCATAACCTATAAATGTTGTATTAAAGTGATTAATTTCAAGGTCTATTCCAACACTCTCACGCTTCTGTGTTTCTTTCAAAACTAAATCATAACCAATGGAAGGACCAGCTTTCCCAAATAATTTAAAGCCATTTTTTGATAAAAAAGTATACCTTAATAAGATAGGAATATTAAAATATTGCTCATCGATTGAGAATAAATAAGAATCTAAAGGAGTACCAAAACTAATTATAGGTACAGTCCTTGTACCATAGTATTTACTATACATCACATTGATTTCTGCAGAAAGTTTTTTACTTAAACCGAAAGAATAGAATGCTCCTAAGGAAAATATAATTTGATTGCCCACATTTCCATTGAAATTATAAAAAGGATTAGTACCCGTATCAAAAGTATAATTCCAATTTCCAATTCCTGTCCCAAGTATTATCCCATAATTAACGTTTTGAGCATTGGTTGTTTCATGAATTCGTTCATTAGGCTTTACACATTGATTGTAAGTTTTGATAACTCTCTTGAAGAAAGGTTCAGAGTAAGCATAGTTTTTCTGAATCATCTGATTTTCAAAAATTTGGCTAGAGCATTCTAACAAATTAGTACGAAGTATTGCCCAAGAAGTGTTATTTTGTGGTAATGCAACAATGCTTTTATCAGGGAGCTCTAAATAAAACTGATATAAATTGTTGGGTTTAACAAGTTTGTAAAGACTAACATATCCAATTAATACTTCTTTAAGAAAATAAGGTGCTTCAACTCCTTCAATATTTATGTTTCTTACACTCACTTTAGTTTGAAAAGAATAATAACTTTTGATTTGGTTGGCATTGATTTTTTTATTTATCTGTTCACCATCTCTTTTAAAATTAATTGAATTGTTGTTGATTTCAGATATGTCTCCTCTTAAAGTATCATTGTCTAACGTAATGATGTAGTCAGGTGATTTTTCTTGTGCGTTACTTTGAAAGGCGTAAATAAGAACAAAAATTAAAATGAATAAGTAATTGAGTGTTTTCATGTTAAAAGTGTTGAGTTTAAATAAATGTTTTGTGTATTATCACAAAAGTATAACTTTTGATACGTGATAAAAAGCACTTATCGCCTACACTTTAACAAAATCTTTACCCCACAAGATGCAAGCAATCTTGTGGGGTTTATTTATGTCTTCTATTTTTTGTTTAACTTTGCATTTACGAGAAATTTTTAAAAGAAAACAATTCTCAATCACGAAATCTTACATTGCATTTAGAATGAAAATCTCCCTTAATTGGCTTAAACAATTTGTAGAAATAACAGAGTCGGCTCAAGAATTAGATAGTCTCTTAACTGGAACGGGCTTAGAAGTAGAATCCATCGAGCGTCACGAAGCAATTTTGGGCGGTTTAGAAGGTTTTGTAGTAGGTGAAGTACTTACTTGCGAACGATTTATGGTAAAAGAAAAGCAACTAAGTTTAACCACTGTTGATATTGGTGCTGAAACACCTTCGCAAATTGTTTGTGGGGCAGCCAATGTAGATGCTGGACAAAAAGTAATTGTAGCAACAGTTGGTACTACACTTTATGACCATGCCAAAGGAGTAGAGATTTTTAAAATCACTAGTAAAAAAACTTACGGTCATCTTTCAGAAGGGATGATTTGTGCAGAAGATGAACTAGGAATTGGTACTTCGCATGATGGTATTTTGATATTGGATACTGATTTACCAAACGGTACGCCTGCTACTCAATACTTTAATTTAGAAGCTGATTTATTAATTGAAATCGGTCTGACACCCAATCGTGCAGACGCTGCCTCGCATTGGGGAGTAGCACGTGATATTAAAGCTAAAACGGGTCGTGCTATTACATTGCCTTCTATAGAAGCTTTCAAAGTTGACAATACTAATTTCCCGATAGAATTAATCGTAGAAGACCCAGAGGCTTGTCCACGTTTTTGTGGTGTTACGATTGATGGCGTAAAAGTGCAGGAATCACCAGAATGGTTGCGTAAATCATTGGAAACAATAGGCTTGCGTTCGATTAATAATATTGTAGATATTACCAATTATATCTGTCATGGATTAGGTCAGCCCATGCACGCTTACGACTGGCACGCCATAGCTGGACAAAAAGTAGTGGTAAAGACCATGCCAGCAGGTACAAAGTTTACTACGCTTGATGAAGTAGAACGCACTTTAGGCGAAACTGATTTAATGGTATGTAATGGTGATGAACCAATGGGTATTGCAGGGGTTTTCGGTGGTACAAAGTCGGGTATTAAGCCCGAAACTACGCGTGTGTATTTAGAGGTAGCCTATTTCAACCCAGCTTCTGTGAGAAAAACTGCACAGCGTCATGCCTTGAAAACAGATGCTTCGTTCCGTTTTGAACGTGGTACAGACCCAAATGCTAAATTATATGCATTAAAATATGCTACTTTGTTGATTCAAGAATTAGCTGGTGGCGTAGTTGCTTCGGGAGTAAGTGATTTTTATCCAAGTCCAATTGCAGATTTTACAATTCCAGTTTTATACAAAAACGTAAATCGTTTGATTGGGAAAACGTTAGATAAAGGTTTAGTAAAAGCTATTCTTGAGGCTTTAGATATTCAGATTCAAAATGAAGATGAAAATGGTTTCACCGCAATAGTTCCTCCTTATCGAGTAGATGTTACGCGCGAAGCTGATATTATTGAGGAGGTGTTAAGAATCTACGGTTTTGAAAATGTAGAGTTGTCAGAAAATTTGGGTACTGAATTTTTATCGGGCTTCCCTCATAAAGATAGAGAACAATTACAGTTAAAAATCTCACAAATTTTGGCTGCAAATGGTTTCAACGAAATCATTACTAACTCTTTAACCAAGCCAGCTTATTCAGCGTTGATTAAGGCTGATTTGCCAAATGATGATGTTGAAATCTTGAATAAATTATCAGAAGATTTAGGCGTGATGCGTCAGACGATGGTATTTTCTGGATTAGAAGTATTAGCCCATAATATCAATCGCCGTCAGAAAGATTTAAAAGTGTTTGATTTTGGTAAAACCTATCACAAAATCAATGACAAATACGTTGAAAAACGCCATTTAGCATTGTATGTGACTGGAAATACTGAAAATGAAACATGGCAATTGAAATCGCAAAAAGTAGCTTTTCATACTTTGGCAAGTGCTGTAAATAAAGTATTAGGTAGTTTAGGGTTCAAAAATTTAGATACAAAACCATTAGAAGGAACTGCTACTTTTGAATATGGGATAAGCTATCTATTGAATAAAAAAGAAGTAGCCAAAGTAGGATTAGTAAAACCAAGCGTAGCTAAAAAAGCTGAGGTAAAACAACATGTTTTCTTTGCTGATTTTGATTGGGATTATTTATTCAAACAATACAATGACAAAGCTGCTTTTGTAGAATTACCAAAATTCCCAGAAGTTCGTCGTGACCTTTCATTAGTGATTGATAAAACGGTTACTTTCGACCAAATACAGAAGTTAGCTCGTAATTATGAGAAAAACTTGTTGCGTCAGATTAATGTTTTTGATGTGTATCAAGGCGAAAATTTAGGGGCAGATAAAAAATCATACTCAGTAAGTTTTATCCTTCAAGATTACGAACAGACATTGACAGATAAAGTAATTGATAAAACCATGGAGAAACTAATGACAGCTTTTGAAAAAGAAATCGGAGCGGTGATTAGAAAATAGACTTAATTAGTTAATAGATTTTAATGCCACAAGGATTTATAATTCTTGTGGCATTTGGTTTAGAGAACGATTAGTTTTTATGCATTGAAACTATTGATAATTTTATTATATCAAACTCATCGACAAACGTTTATTAAGAATTTTGTACCTTTGTACTGTAACTCAAAATTGTAGGAAAATGACTTCAATGCTAATAACCCCCAAGAATAAATCTGAGATGAAATTACTTTCTGATTTATTAAAAAAAATGCAGGTTGAAACTCAATTAATTTCTGAGGAAACGAAAGAAGATTTAGGTTTGATGAAAATGATGGAGGAAGTTAATCGTTCAGAGAAAACTTCAAGAGAGAGTATTATGATGAAGCTTCGGAAAAAATGAAGATAGAATTTTTATCAAAATTTAGTAAAGACCTTGACAAAATTTTAGATATATCTGTGTTAAGTTCTGTAGAGGAATTAATTTTAGAAATAGAGTCTGCCAAAAATATTAATGAGCTACAAAATATTAAAAAATTAGTTGGGTTTAAGAATGTTTATAGAATTAAGTTAGGCAAATATAGGATTGGATTTTTTTATGAAAATGGAGTGATAGAGTTAGCGAGAATAGTACACCGTAAAGATATATATAAAGTCTTTCCTTAAATCGAACGTATATCTTTCAATGTGAAATATTAAAAATTATACAAGAAAAATTAGAAGCAATAGATAAAAATGTTTGAGAATTTAAGCAGTAAAATAACCACCGCAATGCGTACCCTGAAAGGTAAGGGACGTATCACGGATGTCAATGTAGCAAGTACTGTCAAGGAAATCCGCAAGGCTTTGATGGATGCCGACGTTAACTATAAAGTAGCTAAAGAAATCACTGACCGTATCAAGGAAGAAGCAATGGGACAAAAAATCCTTATTGCGGTTGACCCTGGACAGATGTTGGTGAAAATTGTTCACGAAGAGCTCGTTAAATTGATGGGTTCGTCGGTACAGGCGATTAATTTAAAGCCAGACCCAGCCGTTATTTTAATTGCAGGTTTACAAGGTTCTGGGAAGACTACTTTCTCGGGTAAATTAGCTCAATACCTTAAAAAGAGTGGTAGAAATGTGTTGTTAGTTGCGTGTGATATTTATCGTCCTGCGGCTATCGACCAATTGAAAGTATTAGGGGAGCAAGTAGGCGTAGATGTATATGCTGAACCTGAGAATAAAAACGCCGTTGAGATTGCACAAAATGCCATTTCTTATGGACGTAAAATGGGTAAAAGAGTAATCATTGTCGATACTGCTGGTCGTTTGGCAGTAGATGAGGCAATGATGAATGAAATTGCAGCGGTTAAAGATGCTATCAAGCCTGCAGAAATCCTTTTTGTCGTGGATTCGATGACTGGGCAAGATGCTGTAAATACTGCTAAAACATTCAACGAACGCCTGAATTTTGATGGTGTTGTATTGACTAAATTAGATGGTGATGCTCGTGGTGGTGCTGCGCTTTCTATTCGTCATATTGTAGATAAACCAATTAAGTTTATTTCTACAGGCGAGAAAATGGATGCTCTTGACCAATTCTATCCTGATCGTATGGCTAGCCGTATCTTGGGTATGGGTGACGTACTTTCTTTGGTTGAAAGAGCACAAAATGCCTTTGATGAAGAAGAATCTGAGCGTATCAACAAGAAAATCCGTCAGAACCAATTTAGTTTTGAAGATTTCTATTCGCAATTACAACAAATCAAGAAAATGGGTAACCTCAAAGACTTGATGGGTATGGTTCCGGGAATGTCGCAAGCAGTGAAAGACGTAGATATTCCTGATGATGCGTTTAAATCTATCGAAGCCATCATTCAATCAATGACACCGAAGGAACGTCAGAAACCAGAGCTTTTAGATATGTCTCGTAAGAAGCGTATTGCTGCTGGTTCGGGTACGTCTGTCACTGAGATTAATAATTTAATCAAACAGTTTGATGGAATGCGTAAAATGATGAGAATGATGAACAATGTGCAAGATGGCAAAATGAAAATGCCTAACATGGCCAATATGATGCGTAAATAGTAGCGCTCAGCTTTGAGTAATTAGCTTTGAGCTTTAGTAATAGAAAAGGGTTAAGAAGATTTTGTCTTTTTAACCCTTTTTGTTTGATATCAATATAAAGCCAATAAAAAAGTCTTAACATCTTGAAATGTTAAGACTTGTCTTGTTTGATGGTGGTCCCACTAGGATTCGAACCTAGGACCCCCTGCTTGTAAGGCAGGTGCTCTGAACCAGCTGAGCTATGAAACCGAGATTGTTGTTGTAATTTGGTGGTCCCACTAGGATTCGAACCTAGGACCCCCTGCTTGTAAGGCAGGTGCTCTGAACCAGCTGAGCTATGAAACCAAATCCCTTTCTTTTAAGGTGGTGCAAAATTACGCTTTATTTCCTTACTGTGCAAATCTCAACAAAGAAAAAATCAATACTTTTTTTGTAAAAAATGATAAGTGTTTTATTATCAATAAGTTAAATTATAAGAAAATTTCTATATTTTTCTGGAATTCCAATTCAAGTTTAGGCCGCCCTCAAAACCATCATAAATGATGTTAAAAGTAAAGCTAGGTACATAAATCATTCATGCCATATTTGAGATAAGTTGTAAATGTTTTTAACCTTTCATAACAATTGAGGTTTTGTTTATTGACTAAACTGAATAAATTTGTGTAATCAAATTATTTAAACCAAAACTAAAATGTCAGAATTATTTACAGCAGGGGGTATTATAAGTTTACTTACACTTACTTTTTTAGAAATCGTTCTTGGAATAGATAACATCATTTTTATTTCAATTGCAGCCAATAAATTAGCCAAGAAAGACCAAGCAAAAGCTAGAAACATAGGTTTATTATTAGCAATGCTTTTTAGAATTACCTTATTATTCGGTATTTCATTCATTATTTCATTACAAGAACCTTTTACTTACATCCAATTAGGTTGGTTTAATGCTGGTATTTCTGGACAAAGCTTAATTTTATTTGTCGGAGGATTATTTTTACTATTTAAAGCTACTTCAGAGATTCATGAGAAACTTGAAGTAGGCGATGAGCATGAGGTAAAAGTACCCAAAGGTTCGGCGGCTGATAAACTTACGGCGGTTGTTATTCAAATCGCACTGATTAACATCGTATTCTCGATAGACTCTATCCTTACTGCTATTGGTTTGACACATAATTTACCAATCATGATTATTTCAGTAGTACTATCAATTGCTATTATGATGGGCTTTTCTGGACCAGTTGGTGATTTTGTGAACCGTCACCCTTCTATTCAAATGTTAGGTATGGCATTTTTGATTATGATTGGCTTTATGCTAATCGCTCAGGCAGCTCATGATGCTAATGTTTCTCTGTTTGGGTCAGAGGTAGGCGAAGTACCAAAAGGATATTTATACTTTGCTATTGCCTTCTCATTGTTGGTGGAAGTGCTGAATATTAAAATGAGGACAAAACAGGAAGTTGTTAAATAAATTTTATGCTATCGACCGATTTGATGAATCGTACGATAGGGTTTATAAATGCTTCACGCTATCAACAAAAACAAAAGTCATCCCAAATTTTCATTAAAATAATGAGTTTGGGAAGTTTTATATTTATTATCGTCTTGTCCTTACTTTTCTTTCCTTGATGAAAGAAAAGTAACAAAAGAAAATCAAGAATTCCTAAACTCGCTTCGCTCAAACAGTAGGAATTCGATGTCCCTCAATCACAAAAAAGCGGTCAGAAATTAGTTTTCTGACCGCTTTTTAATTCTAAAATCCGAGTTAATTTCTCAAAAATATTACTTTACAAATTTTTTCGCTTGTGCTAAAATTACATTGGCAGCATTCGGAATAGGATTAGGAACACCTACCATAATCGTTTTAGGCTTTCCGTTGCTATCAATAAAGTAGATAGACGGATAAGCATCAACTGGATATTTTTGAGCAACTGCTGGGCCTTCACCATTCTCATAATCCATGGCTACACAAATATATTTTTGGTTCATGTAGTCTCCCAAAGCCTTATCAGTAAATACTTGATTTTTCAAAATTTTGCATGGTCCACACCAAGTAGTGTAGCAATCCATCATAATCATTTTGTTTTCTTTTTTGGCTTTTGCTAAAGCTTGTTGAAAAGTACCTTTGAAGAATTGAATGCCTGTAGCCGCAACTGGGTCTTTTGAAGGAATTGGTTTAGCATTTACACCGATAGCAAAAAGGATTAATAAAGCAGATAAAATTCTAGTTTTTAACATTTCATTAAGATTGATTAAGTTTGATACAAAACGTTTAAATTGGTTATAATAGTTTAACCGATGAATAACTTTTTAACTGTTAATAGAATAACAAAGTTTGCCATTAACAATCATTAACATTTTAAAATCAAAAAGGCGTAAGAATAAAACTCTCACGCCTTTTGTCTATTATAATTTTAATTATGCATAAGTATTAAGCATAACTGGCATTACTAACATTAAAATATCTTCGTCAGCTTTTTTGTCAGCAGGAATAATCAAACCAGCACGGTTTGGCTGAGACATTTCTAGTGAAATCATGTTTGAAGTAAGGTTACCCAGCATTTCAATCATAAACTTAGCATTAAAGCCAATTTCCATTTCATCACCTTCATAATCACACATCAATCTTTCATTGGCTTCGTTAGAATAATCTAAATCCTCAGCCGAAATCACTAAATCGTTATTTGATAGTTTCAAACGAATTTGGTGAGTTGTTTTGTTTGAATAAATTGAAATACGTTTCAAAGAACCTAAAAACTCAGAACGGTTGATTGTCAAAACATTTGGATTATTTTTAGGAATAGCATTTTCATAATCAGGGAAACGCTCGTCGATTAAACGACAAATCATTCTAACATTATTGAAACTGAAAAAAGCATTTGAGGTACTAAAATCTGAAGTAACGGTGGTGTCATCAGAAGGCAAAGATGATTTTAATAGATTCAATGCTTTACGAGGAATAATCATCGTAGAATCATACTCAGACTTTACATCGCTTCTTTTATAGCGAATCAAACGGTGGCCATCTGTTGCTACAAAATTGGTATATTCAGGTGACAGTTGTACATAAACGCCTGTCATCGCTGGGCGTAAGTCATCATTTGATACAGCAAAAATAGTATTTGAAATGGCTGCGCTTAGTATTTCAGCAGATATTTGTACTGACAAACTCTTTGTCACTTGTGGCACTTTAGGGAAATCGATTGGGTTTTCGCCTGATAGCTTATAACGACCATTTTCAGTGATGATTTCAGTACCAAAAGTATCTTTGTCAACTTTGAAAGTAATCGGTTGATCAGGTAACCCTCTGAGCGTATCCAACAATAAACGAGCAGGAATAGCGATTGCTCCGTTATCTGAAGATTCAATTGCTAGCGTCGTAATCATTACCGTCTGTAAATCAGAAGCAGTAACTGTCAGTTGAGTTTGATCGATTTGGAATAAGAAGTTTTCCAAAATAGGTACAATCGGATTATTAGCAATAACGCCATTAACTGTCGATAGTTGTTTCAATAAAACTGATGAGGATACGACGAATTTCATTATCTTGAGGAATATTTTTAGTTGAGAATGACTATTACATTATCAAAACGCATCGGGTTTTGATATTGAGTACTATATTTTTAAAAATTACTACAAAACTACGAATAAGCCCCGACTTTTAATTATTTTTCACCAAAATTCACTAAGAAGAAAGCGTTTTTTGTAGTTGAAAATATATTATCGCGTATATTTTCTTTGTCTCCAAAAGTTTCTGGCAAGTCCAAGAACCACTAAAATGATTACTGGAACAATTAAATTGATTGATTGCCAATAGGTTCTTTCATCTTGCAAGGCAGCTTTGTCTAAAGGTCTTAATTTTATTTCTTTGTTTCGAGCTACTATTACGCCATTATCATCCAATAAATAATCGATAGCATTTAATACAAAATCTTTGTTGGCAAATGTATTTCCAGAGTATTTATCAAAGCCAAGTGGTAGGGGAGTATTATGTTTTTGATCAAAATCATTCACAGGAATGTCTCCATCTGAACAAACGATTATTTTAGAATCCTTCCCCTCTGCCTTAAACGTAGCAAAACGAGGGTCGCTAGGTAAAATTCTATTTTTAAATAAAGATTCGAATTTACCTTCAAGTAATACCCCCACTGTTTGAACACCGCCTTTGTATTGATTTGCATTCAAATCTTTACTAGCGAAATTATAGCTCATAATCGCTGGGGCGTGCAATAACTGTGTGTATTGGGATGTCATTAACAATGGTACTTTAGTAATGCCATCAGCACGAACGGTATCTAATGAACCTACATATTTAGTATAAATAGCATCCAGATTTCTTACAATAGGCGACTTCCCGAAAGTGTTGATTAAAGGGTAATATTGCCATTGAACAAGCTGAATATTAGAACGGTCGCCAAAGTTTCCAATATCCAAAGGAATAGCAGCACTCATCTGAGCATCCTTAATTAAATTAGGGTTTAAACGAACACCATATTTAAACAATAAATCTTCTAACCCAACATTTTGAATTTGAGCCATATTTCCTTCACGAGCAACAGAGTCTACCTTTACTGCATCAACAAAGAAAACTGCCTTGCCTCCGTTCATAATAAATTGGTCAATTTTGTATTTATCATCATCGTTGAAAAGCTGGTCGGGCTTTAACACAAAAATAGCATCTAACCCATCCAACGTTGGCGAATTCCTCAAATCAACAGGATATAATTCATAGTTGGGCTTTAAAGCACCAATTAAGTCTAGCTGATTGACCGCAGGAAGTGATGTATAATTAATAAAAAAGCCAATTTTCTTTTTTTCAGTAGCTGTTACTCTTTTAATAGCCGAAGCTAACTGATATTCGACTCCTTCGTAAGACTGATTCAAAATATCTTGCGGAGAGGATAATTTGTTTCCTTTTAATAATAACGTAGCAATTTCTTTGCCTTTATAAGTAATAATTGCACCTGGTAGAATCAAACTTTGCGTTTTTTTCCCATCTTCATTATTATAAACATTGGTAGGAGTAATGCCTTTTTTAGCGATAGCCGCTATTCTCTCGTTTCTTATTTTCTCGTCTCTATATTCAGCATTCAAATCAACAAAGGTGTATTTCACGTTTGAGCCACCATAAATCCTAAATTCATCTAGCGTTTCTTTAACCGCATTTTCTAAGCGCTTAAATCCAGCAGGAATCCCTTTGCCTGTTAAATATACTTTTATATATACTTCATCATCAAGGTTTTGTAATAAATTCTTGGTAGCATCAGCAATTGTATATCGTTTTTCTTGGGTTAAATCTAACCGAAAAAAGAAATGGCTAGCCAATAGATTAACGCCAATTACTGCTATAAAAATGATTATAAATTGAATACTTTTATTTTTCATTTAATTTTTGAAAATTTTCTTTCCACTGTTTTTAATAAGACGAGCTTACAAAATTAGTATTTATCTTTTATTAATTCATTTTAAACGAAGGTTGAAACAAAACGGTATTCATAAATAAAAAAATAAAAGGTTTTGTTACCATCAACACCCCTTTGTACGACTAAACTGATAGGAACTTGAATAGTTTTTCTAACCACCAACTATAGATAGCATATGTCAGTTTTAATACCTCGCCCAAAAATACAACTAACCGTTGATTTAAAAAGAAAGATATTCATCGGAATAGATAGAATTATTATGTTGGAAGCTAGCGGAAATTATACGCTAATACATTTGAAAGACGGATCAAATCCATTGTTTGCTAAGTGTATTAATACTTTCGAGGAAGAATTGAATGCTCAAGGATTTTTAAGAGTACACAAATCATATATCATCAATCCTAAATACGTTGTGAAATATATTAGTAAAGACAATACCATCATCATGGATAATAATTTGTATGCACCTATCGCTAGGCGAAAAATGAATATGATTAAATCCTCCTCTATCAGAAAAATTGTGGGGAAATATATCAAGTAAAAAAAATCTCTAAATCTATATATTATATTTTTATTAAGCAGTAGTCCTTTTGATAGGGTTACTGCTTTCTTATGTATGGTAAAATAGTAACGGAATAAGGCATTCTATACAATAAACAGCATATATTTTTAGTTTTAACTTATTTAAGCAGACAACATCGTGACCTCTAAAAGCTAAATTGTTGTTAACAATTTCATTTTTCAATTGATGCTGGATTTTGGAAAATTAAGTTTTGAGGTTTATCTTTGAATTAACTGCTTTTAGGTATAAAAAATAAATTTTATACAAACCATGAAAACCGTTTTTAGGATATTATAAACTAAAAACAATTATCACATCACTTTTATCCAATTCAGAATATTATTAATCAAATCATCAACGCAATCGGATTTTATTCTACATAATTTCCGAGGGTTTTGGGTGGAAAACAAAATTTCAATGAGTAAATTTCTTGAATTACAATGTTTTGATTCTGAATCAGGCTCTCTAACCGTCTTTGAAAAACATCTTCCCGGCAGTATAAAAAGGGTTTTTTATATTCACTGTGGAGAAGGCAAGGTGAGGGGCGGGCATCGCCATAAGAAAACTTGGCAGGCAATTACCTGTTTGACAGGTACTTGTAGAATTTATATTAATGATGGGAAGAGTGAAAAAGAATATTTTTTAAGTTCTCCTAATCAGTGCATCATCCTTCAACCTGAGGACTGGCATATTATGGATTCTTTTTCGGAGTCATGTATTCTATTAGTCTTAGCCAACGAGCTATACGATGCTAGTGATTATATCGACGAACCTTATGAAATAACGCAAAAAGCAAATGCAAATACCTTTTCTTAATTTAAAGGCAATAAACAAGCCTTTTGAGCTAGAAATCAAAGAAGTTTTTGATGAAGTTTTAAAGAAGGGATGGTATATACTAGGAGAGAAGGGAAAGGCTTTTGAAGAAGCCTTTGCTCAATTTTGTAATGTAAAATATTGTTTGGGAGTAGCAAATGGTTTGGATGCTTTAACAATCCTCCTAAAGGCTTGTGACTTTCCTGAAAAAGCAGAAATTTTAGTTGCCTCTAATACTTATATTGCTACTATTCTAGCCATTAAACATGCTGGCTATGTTCCCGTTTTAGTGGAACCTTCTTTAGAAACATATTTAATTGACCCAGCTAATATTGAGGAAAAAATAACATCTAAAACAAGTGCTATTCTGGTTACGCATCTTTATGGAAAATGCTGTAATATGGAAGCTATTAATGTGATAGCCAAAAAGCATCATCTACGCGTATTTGAAGATGCTGCGCAGGCTCATGGAGCTAAATACAACGAAAAACTAGCAGGAAATCTGTCAGATGGAGCTGGCTTTAGTTTTTATCCTTCTAAAAACTTAGGAGCATTAGGCGATGCTGGCGCTATTACTACTAATGATGATGCGTTGGCTGAAAAAATAATCGCTTTAAGAAATTATGGCTCTAGCAAAAAATACGTATTTGATTATCAAGGTATAAATAGTAGACTCGATGAGATTCAGGCAGCAATATTAAGCTTGAAACTACAAAAATTGGAGGATGATAATCATTATAGACGAAAAATAGCTTCTTTATATCTTAGTAATATCAAGAATGATAAAATTATTTTACCCGCTAATGATACGCTTGACGATGATGTGTGGCATTTGTTTGTCATACGCACAGCACAAAGGGACGATTTTGTAAAATATATGTTATCAAAAGGAATAGGTACTGATATTCACTATCCTATCCCTCCGCATCAGCAAAAAGCTTTTGCAGAATGGAACGGAGTATCATTACCTATCACAGAAAAAATACATAAAGAGGTTGTTAGCATTCCTCTAAACACCTCACTGACTGAAAACGAAATCACATATATCATTGAAACTATAAATATTTTCTAATCCCCATTTTTTTATGTTATTATCGGTTGTCATTCCAGTTTACAAAGGTGCAAAGACCATTGGTAAATTGATTGAAAAACTTCATGAAGAATTACATCAATATGACTTTGAAATTGTATTAGTCAACGACGGTAGCCCCGACAACTCAGAGGAAGTTTGTTTACAACTATCCAAAAAATACAGCAATATTACATTTGTATCACTCAGAAAAAACTTTGGAGAATTTAATGCAGTAATGTGTGGTTTAAATCATGTTAGAGGAGAATATGCCGTGATGATTGATGATGATTTTCAAAATCCGCCCTCAGAAATTATTAAACTACTCGAAGAAGCACAAAAAACAGGACTTGAGGTAATTTATACGTATTATTCAGACAAAAAACATAGTATTTTTAGAAATTTTGGAAGTTGGTTGGTTAATCAATTAGCGACCCATCTATTAAATAAACCCAAAGGGCTTTATCTTTCAAGTTTTAAACTAATTAAGAAAGATATTGTTGATGAAATTTGTCAGTACAAAGGTCCATTTCCTTATATCGACGGCATTATTTTTAGTGTCGTTTCCCAAGTAGGTAGTGTGCATGTGGAACATTCAGAAAGAGAAGAAGGGCATTCTAATTATACCTTTAGTAAACTATCTGTACTTTTTCTGACGATAATTTTTGGTTACTCGATTCTACCAGCAAGATTTATTTTACTCTCAGGCTTTTTCCTTACCGTAGTTTCTCTATTGCTTTTTGGGTTAGATATATGGGGTGTATTGTCTGAATATTCTATTACTGTTTTCATGTTTTTTGGAGGAGTACAGTTGATGTCATTGGGTATTATTGGGGAATACATGGGGAGAATGTTTTTAACACAAAACAATTATCCACAATATTCAGTAAAATATAAAGTACTAAATCATGCTAAATAGTAGTGTTGAAGAATACAAAATGATGTATGATGCCGAAGAGAAACTTTGGTGGTATAGAATCTTACATGAAAAAGTATTAGCTGAAATAATCAAAAAATATCCTAACAATGATAATATCAGTATTTTGGATATTGGTTGTGGTACGGGGGGATTAATGAGTTTTTTGATGAAAAAGGGCTTTCAAAATATTCAAGGCATAGATTATTCAGAAGCTGCTATTTTCTTTTGTAAAGAAAGAAAATTAAATGTACAGCGACTAAATATTGAGCATTTAGACGAGCTTACGACACTCAAAAAATTTGATGTAATCGTTTGTAACGATGTATTTTATTGTCTACAAAAGAAGGTAATTCATAAGACTTTTGAAACGATTTATTCCTTATTGAATACCGACGGAATATTTATTTCAAATAATAATGCTTTTGATATTTTTTGGGGGACGCATGATATTGCAGTAGGAGGAAAACACAGGTTTACAATAAACGATTTTGAGGCATTGATACCTCGCAGTTTACTGACTATTGATTACTTCTCTTATTGGACATGGCTTTTGTCTCCTTTGGTACTCCTAATAAGATTGAGCCAACGATTTGGAATAAACTTAGGATTCATTAAAACAGATAATGTAGTTTCTGATGTTGAAGTCCCTTCTGATTTTGTGAATAATTGCTGTTATCAGTTAGTGAAATTAGAAGAAAAAATATTTTATAAAGGGTTCTTTGGGAGTTCTTTATTTATGAAAATATCAAAAAGGGTTTAATCTAGTACAGATTAAACCCTTTTTGATTCACTTGATGTTATTGATTAATACATTTTTAAATTATTTTTAATTCATTTGATATTATTGATTAATGTATTTTCAAATCTTCAAGTCCTCAAATTTTCAAATTATTTTAATGCAAAGGTAATTTTTTAATCATTCCACCTTTTACGTCATTGATACTTTGCTGTATAATAAAAGCCGATTTATCGATATTGGCTACTTCATCGGTCAATTTTTGAATTTCTAATCGAGTAACTACAGTATAGATTATCTCTAAATCTTCATTTAATTGTCCTCTCTTACCAAATCCTCTTTTACCATTAAAAATAGTAACACCGCGTCCTAATTTCTCAATAATTACTTTTCTAACAGCTTCGCTTTGTTCTGTAATGATGGTTACGCCTGTAAATTCTTCAAGACCATGAATTAAGAAATCGATGGTTTTAGAAGCACCTAAATAAGTAAGCATAGCGTACATGGCAGTTTCTACACTGATTAAAATAGCTGCTGCAGAGAAGATAATCACGTTGATAACAATGATAACGTCACCTACACTCAATACTGTTTTACGGCTAATAAACAAGGCTAAGACCTCTGTACCATCTAATACACAACCACCACGAATACAAAGCCCGATGCCCGCACCAAGAAAGAAACCACCAAATACCGCAATCAGAAGCTTGTCGGTAGTAACAATCGGAAACGTGATAAAAGTTAAGCTTAGGGCAAGCACTCCAATGGCTAACAAGGTTTTAAAAGCAAAAATTTTAGATACTTGCGAATAGGCCAGCCATATAAAAGGAAGGTTAACTATAATAATCAATGAAGGTAGGTTGATGTCTGTTAATATATTGATTAACAGTGAAATACCCGTAACACCTCCGTCTAGGAAATCGTTTGGAAGTAAAAAGCCTTTAAGTCCAAAGCTAGCTGATAGTACACCAACTATTACAAGCAAGGCATCTTTACCATATTGAAGGACTACATTTTTTTGTTGCGAAGTGTTTTGTAGAATTGGTTGGATCATAATGTAAAGGGGTTTAATGAGCAAATAATGCTTATGAAAAATACGAAGAAAACAACGAAAAATATTACTTCTTGCCAATTATTACTTACTGTAAAGTAGAATGTTTTGTGCTAAAAGAGAAACACAAGAGATGTATTCTGGAGTTGAAGTAAGAAGAGTTTGAAATCAGTTTCTTCATGGAAAATGTACTCAGATAACGTATAGCTATGTTTTTTATTGCAGAATATCCAAATAAAAAAGGCTTCTGATTTCTCAAAAGCCTTTCAAAAAAATGATTATTAAATAATTATTATAATTGCTCAAATACTCTTTCCATGCTGATGGCATAGCCAATTTTGTCTCGTAATTCAGAAATTTTTACTCTTTCTTGTTCCATTGAATCACGATGACGAATCGTTACGGTTTCGTCTTCCATAGTTTGATAATCTACGGCGATACAATAAGGAGTACCAATTAAATCTTGACGAGTATAACGTTTTCCGATAGCACCACCATCATCATAAGTTGTGTTAAACGAACGTTTTAATGAATGGAAAATTTCTTGTGCTTTTTCAGCTAAACCATCTTTTTTCACCAAAGGTAAAACAGCAGCTTTGATAGGAGCAACCGATGGATGGAATTTTAGATAAGTACGTTGTTTTTCAGCATCGCCTTCACCAACAGTTTCTTCAGTATAAGCATTACAAAGGACAGCTAAGAACAGACGGTCGGCTCCTACAGAGGTTTCTACAACATAAGGAATATAGTTTCCATAAGGTTTTCCATTTTCGTCAAGTTCAGCATCAAAATACTGTTGCTTTTTCTTCGAAAGCGTTTGGTGAGCGGTCAAGTCAAACGCAGTTCTTGAGTGTATCCCTTCCATTTCTTTAAATCCGAAAGGGAATTGGTATTCAATATCCACGGCAGCATTGGCATAGTGAGCCAGCTTTTCGTGGTCGTGGAATTTTAATTTTTCAACAGGTAGACCAATTGCTTGGTGGAATTTCAGACGAGTTTCTTTCCATGAATTATACCATTGCATTTCTGTACCAGGGCGACAGAAAAACTGCATCTCCATTTGTTCAAATTCACGCATACGGAAAATGAAGTTACGCGCAACGATTTCATTACGAAAAGCTTTACCGATTTGGGCAATACCAAACGGAATTTTCATACGGCCAGATTTCTGAACATTCAAGAAGTTTACAAAAATTCCTTGTGCTGTTTCTGGACGAAGATAAATCAACGAAGCATCTTCAGAGACTGCACCTACTTGGGTAGAAAACATCAAATTGAATTGGCGTACTTCTGTCCAGTTAGTTGTTCCAGATATTGGACATTTAATGTTTTCATCAATAATTAATTGACGAACGCCGTCCAATTCACCAGCATCTAACAAACGTGCCATTTCCTGCAATAATGCTTTTCCTTTTTCAGGCGTTCCTTCAGCTTCATAAAGTTCAGCTTTGGCTTCTAATAATTGGTCAGCACGATAACGTTTTTTAGAATCTTTGTTATCAATCATTGGGTCGTTGAACGAATCAACGTGTCCTGAAGCCTTCCATGTAAGCGGGTGCATAAAAATGGCTGCATCAATCCCAACAACATTATCGTTGAGCATCGTCATGGCTTTCCACCACAAAGTTTTAAGATTGTTTTTCAACTCTACACCGTTCTGACCATAATCATAAACGGCTTGTAGCCCATCATAAATTTCAGAAGAAGGAAATACAAAGCCATATTCTTTGGCATGTGAAATGATTTCTTTTAGCGTGGAAGCAGTATCTTGTTGTTTTTGTTCAGCCATGATTTTAATGGTCAGTTAACAATCGCTCGTCAACTGTAATTAGCATTTTACTTGTTTTTTGTAAAAATATTAACAAAGTTATCAAATTTGCCTTGAATTGTCTGTTACCAAGTTTAGAATAATCATCGCAAAGTTAAATATTGATTTTCATTTAGAATTTTTTAGGTTTTTATTTATATTTGTTTCTCAGTAGTATCTACACTTTAATATCATCTATTTGTTTAAAAACCATTAGGAGAGAATTGTGGAAAGTACTACTCTAATCCCATAAATTTTTCATAATATTTTAAACAACTACTACTAATGAAACAGTTTTTATTTGCCTTTCTACTCGTGCTATGCTCTTTTGGCACATTTGCCCAACGTACATTCGACCACATTCTTCAAACAGAAGGTAACATCCAAGATTTAGTACAAAATGAAATTACTGGTATTATCGTCATCAAAGAAGGTGCTACTTTAAAAGGAATTGATGCAGAAAGTAAAAAAATCGTATGGACTTTAACCAAAGATGATTTTGGGGCAACTTCTGTAAAAGATATTTTGACAGACCCTGAATTTGGTAAATTTTTCAAAGAGAAAAAAGAACTTACTAGTGTTGCTAATAGCCCGTATGTAGAGGCTTTTATTAATTCTAAATACATGGTTGTCAATACTGAAACTGGTAAAATAGTTTACAATTCTTCTAAAGAATCTTTCTTCGTTTTTCAATCTGATTTTATTCCTGAGTCTGACGAATATTTATTGACATTAAAAAATGGCGATAATATGTCGATTGCCCTATTGGATACCAAAACAGGAACATTGAAATGGAATTCAGTAGTAAGTAAAGCAAAGTCTTTTTTTAGTATATCTTTGAAAGAATCTGTTAACACTAACATTGCTAAAATCAACGGAGAAACGATTTACTATTTGCTTTATGGCAAATTGTATTCTTTTAATAAAACAACAGGGAAACTAAACTGGACTGCTGAAGAAGAATATACTAGATTTTTCCCTACTCAAAACGATAAAAATATCGTGGTAGTAAATAGCAAAGGATTGATGTCTGCTAAAGAGTATTTGAATGTATTGAATACTGAAACTGGAAAAAGTATTTGGGAAGAATCAATCAAGACAAAAAGAATAGTATATTTAGAAGACTGGGGTACAAAATTATTGATTGCTCATAATAGTGGATTCAACTTTTTTGATTTGAAGACGGGTGAAAAAATCTGGAAAAAAGATGCTCGTGGTGATGGTTTAAAGCGTGTTATTCCTATTGATAAAGACTTCCTTTATGTAGCTGAAAACGAAATGATGTTGATAAATAAAGAAGGAGAAAAACTTTGGAAGAGCTTTATTGAAATTGCTGATGAAAAAGAAGATCCTATTTATTACTTAGGTAAAGTTGGTGATAAAGTAATGTATTTGACGGGTACTTATGGTAACATGGTGGATTACAAAAGTGGACGTAAACTATGGAAAAGAAACATCAAATTCAATGAAAAAAGACCTGTTTTACCATATTATGATGAAGCTGCCAACGCCTATATCGTTTATAATGACGAAAAGCTGTATAAGTTTGACCCATCAATAGCGGACAAACCAGAACCTTTTGCAGAAGTTAACATCAAAAATGAAAAAGAACTAAATAGTATAGAATTGTTCCCTTGGGGTGTTGTTTTGTCAGGCCCAGTAGAGGTAATGGGTGTAGGACTAGATGGTAAAGTGAAATATCATAAAGTGTACAAACAACCGGGTGAAGGCAACAGACAGTTGATCAAAGGAGCTTCAATGGTAGGTAGCTTCGCACTTGGAGTTAACTCTGCTAAAAATGTGTTAGAAGGAGGGGAAATTAGAATGTATCAGCGCGATGAAAATGGCGTTTTGAGAGACCTTGGGGTTGTTAGAGAAGCTGATAAGGGCAAAATGGCAATGGCGGATGCATCAGCAATGGGTGCAAATGCTTTAAGCCAATTGGCATCAAGATACGGTTCTCGTTTTAATGCGATGAAACAAAACAGAGATTTCTCGTATATTTATGCGAAAGAAGAAACAGGTGAGAAAGTATTGGTAAAAGTAAGAAAAATTGATGGCGTAGAAGTGGATAAATTAATTTTCAAAAACGATAGACCAGTTTATGAAATTGACCCAGCTACTCAAAATGTATTCTATATTTTGAATAATACGGTACAGATTTTTGATGCTAAAAAATAAACCAATAAACAGGAGAGTCCATCAAAATAAGTTTGATGGACTCTTTTTTTGTCTTATGAAAAGAACTATACTCTTTATCGTCCTTTTTTTTAGTTTTATTAGCGGATTCTCACAAGACAAAGTGAAGTTTACTAAAAAAAACTTTATTATTCCAAGCATTGTCCCTTCAGAATATAGTTGTTTGGATAATATGCTTACACAATCTACTTTTTATCAATTAGGGAATCGTTTACCAGTTTCAGAGCCAAGTTTGAAGAAAAGCTTTTTCAACATAAAAGGTTATATCAAGGAAGCAGACAATGGGCAACTTAAAATTTTTGTGACAATTCCTGTTCCTGAATATCAAAAAAGTAGAATAGATACTATATTCAATAAAAAAACACTAAAGTTTTCTTATGTTCCTTATTCAAGCTTTAAGGTGATTGCTAAAGTAGAAGTGAAGTGTCAATCGCAAACTATTTATAAAGAGGAATTCAATACGAACGAAATAGTTACATCAGATCCTTTTGCAACATTAGAAGATTTAAAAAAAGGCTTAAATAAAATTGAAGTAAACAACGAATATGGTGATGAAATAGAAAAGGCAATACATATTGCTTTGGAAAAGATTCAAGTAAAACTGAATGAAAAACTAGGCTATTATACCCAAGTAAGTAAGGAGACCTTTGTATTTTTAACTTCTGTAGAACATCCAGAGTACAAGCAAATGCTTGAATTTGAAAAGGAAATAACGGCACAATTAAAAAAAGTTACCTTAGCGTCGGGCATTGATGAACAAGCAACGCAACCCCATTTAGCCTATTTAGAAAGCCTTCTAGTAAAATATCCGCAATCAGATGAAAACACTAAAATAAGATTTATCGTCACTAACAATTTGAGTCAGTTGTATTTCTTACTTGAAAATCGTGAAAAAGCTTTGTTTTACGCTGACTTGTTAATTAAAAATGATATGCGGAAAGTATGGGGACGCGAGCTAGTTGTGAGAACCAATAATAGCTTTTTTGTTGATAAAAAGAAACGTACCCATACGCCTCGTTTTAGTGAATTAAAAAAGCTAGGATTTGAGATTCAGCAAGATGAAATTAATGAAAAAGAAGAAACCAGACTTGCCTTTTTTGAAAAAATTGAGAGAGATATTGCCGACTGGGAACAAGAGAAAAATAATCGATTAGCATATTTAGAAAAGACAAAAGCTAAACGAAATAATGTGCTTGATTCACTGGCGAGTCAAAATAATGCTAAAATTTTAGAAAAAGTAATACTAGGGTTTGGCGGAGGACAAATTATAAAAGGGATTGAAAAAGTACATACACTTTCAAAATTATCTTTTGAAGATAGCAATGTGCCTTTTTATGAAGAGAAATGGGAGAGTGCTTTTACCAATTATCTCTTAAAAAAGAAAAACCCAGATTTGTTTTATAAGGTGGTAAATCAAGCAGAAGGGTGGCAGCATGATGACCGAATAAGAGGTGAAAAATGGAAAAAAATAGATACTGATGATTATTGGGAGACTTTCCTTAATCTTGACCCACTCTATTTACTTACTTCATTTCGTTTAGACTTATGGGAAAATTATGAGCTATCAGATGATGTCACAATAGATGAACGGTTGTGTTATCATCTAACCTATACTGAGAAAACGCTTAATTCAAAAAATCGTTCTGTTCCTAAAACAGAATCTCATGTGTATATTGACAAAGAGACATTTAGGGTGATTTCTTCTGAAAAGACAGCATTTGAAGATGGCAAAAAGTTATCATTTGAACGAAAGATTTTTCAGGATTATCGAGAATTAATCAGTCTTAATAGTGGAGCGATACCACATCGTATTTTGTATCAAATTGAAGATTATTACGGAGAAACTTTTTACCAAGAACAAATCGAAAAGATTGAAATTAATTCAGGTTTTGCTAATAGAATTTTTGTCAAAGAGGTTTATTCAGGAGGATTTAAATAATAAATTGGGGTGTTAGGAAAACTAACATCCCAATTTTTTTGATTGAAATAAATGTTTTAAAGGCTTTGCCTTAAAAAATCGTTATTTTTGTATATAAAAAGCCGAAAATCATGAGAACAAATATTGAAATAAATGACGAAATCTTACGTGAGATTAGCCAACTTAAACCAGCTTCTTCTAAAAAAGAAATTGTCAATCTTGCTTTGAAAGAGTATTTAATGTATTTGAAACGTGTTGACTTATTAACATTAATTGATAAAGGGATTGATTGGGAAGGCAATTTAGAACAATGGAGAAGTCAATGAAACATGCTATTATTTTTGATACTTCGGTTTGGATTCAATTGATACAACACAAAACAACATCACAAGCATTATTGTTAAGAGAATATATTACTGATAACCAACCTTTATGGTTAACGCCAACAATTTTACAAGAGATTCTGCAAGGCACAAAAAGCCAACAAGAGTTTGAAAGATTGAAAGCTTCTTTGTTGAGTTTTAAAT
The DNA here is from genome assembly GCF_059416265.1 of Arcicella sp. GW821-FHT09D11. Taxonomy (NCBI): domain Bacteria; kingdom Pseudomonadati; phylum Bacteroidota; class Cytophagia; order Cytophagales; family Flectobacillaceae; genus Arcicella; species Arcicella sp. GW821-FHT09D11. The sequence goes on from NZ_JBWKOV010000002.1 coordinate 1,070,496, forward strand.
GTTTGGTATTGAATCCCATTGATATAGCGATTGAATCCGCCAACCTTTATCGTTCTCTAAGACAAAAAGGAGTAACCATTCGTAAAGCCAATGATTGCCTCATTGCGGCTTATGCCATTCATTTTAAGGTCGAGATTTGTCATCAAGATTCAGATTTCGACTTAATTGCAGAACATTCTTCTTTGAAAATCACCCAATTTGCATGACCAAATTCCTCATTCTTCGTTTTTCTTCTATTGGTGATATTATTTTAACTACTCCAGTTATTCGCTGTTTGAAAAAACAATATCCTGATGCCGAAGTACATTTTGTGACGAAGAAATCTTATAAAACATTAGTTGAAACTAATATTTACATTGATAAGTATCACTTGTTGGATACTAGCCTTAATGATTTGATAAAACAACTCAAAGCAGAACGCTATGATTATGTAATAGATTTGCATAATAATCTAAGGACAAGGATTATCAAATTTAGGCTTGGCATAAAATCATTTAGTTATAATAAATTAAATTTTCAGAAATGGCTTTTGGTAAAGTTTAAGAAAAATGTCATGCCGAATGTCCATATCGTTGATAGAAATTTAAAAACAGTTGAAACTTTAGGGATTAAGAATGATAATGCTGGATTAGACTATTTTATTCCAGCAAAAGACGAATTACCAGTTGAATGGTTACCTGAAAGCTTTAGAGATTCTTATGCTATATATGCCATTGGCGGACAACATGAAACCAAAAAGCTACCATTGCCTAAGATGATAGAATTGTGTGAGAAGATAGATTTACCACTTGTGTTGATTGGGGGAAAAGAGGATGCAGACCAAGCAGAAAAATTGATGCTTGCCTTTGAAAATAAAGTAGAAAAACAAATCTTAAATACCTGTGGTAAATGTACTTTAAACCAATCTGCTTCGTTGATTAAAAGAGCAAGCATTGTATATACGCATGATACAGGAATGATGCACGTAGCGGCTGCATTGAAGAAAAAAGTTGTTTCAATCTGGGGAAATACAGTGCCTGAGTTTGGAATGTATCCGTATCAAACTAATTTTGTAGCATTTGAAGTAAAAGATTTAGCGTGTAGACCATGTTCTAAAATTGGGTATGAGAAATGCCCATTAGGACATTTTAAATGTATGAATGAATTGGAATTTCAGTAATTTTAGATGGCAAACATTATCTTCTAGTTTTGATAAGGAATAATGGAGTAAAATTAAACGATATAATTAAAAAGAGTAATTCAATGATAATGAAAGTACAATCACTAAATCACCTATTCATTCAATCACTCAATTACCAAAGATAAGTATCAATGACCAAAAAAGTAAACATAGGACTTGTCCAAATGTCTTGTACAGAAAATGTACAAGAGAATATGCAAAAAGCAATTAAAGGCATTCGTGAGGCAGCCCAAAAAGGTGCTAATATAGTTTGTTTGCAAGAGTTATTTACCTCATTATATTTCTGTGATGTTGAAGACCATGCTAATTTTAGTTTGGCAGAACCAATTCCTGGCCCATCAACAGAAACACTTTCAGGAGTTGCCAAAGAATTGGGCGTAGTAATAATTGCCTCATTGTTTGAGAAACGTGCAGCTGGTTTGTATCATAATACAACAGCGGTATTAGATGCTGATGGGGCTTATTTAGGAAAATATAGAAAAATGCATATTCCTGATGATCCAGGATATTACGAGAAATTTTACTTTACGCCTGGAGATGCTTCTTCGGAAGATTCAGGATATAAAGTTTTTCAAACAAAATTTGCAAAAATTGGTGTATTAATTTGTTGGGATCAGTGGTATCCTGAAGCTTCAAGAATCACGGCTTTAATGGGGGCAGAGGTCTTGTTTTACCCAACAGCGATTGGTTGGGATACAAATGAAACCGATGCTAATACTAATCGTGAGCAATATAATGCTTGGCAAACTATACAGCGTTCTCATGCTGTAGCAAATGGCGTTCATGTGGTGTCTGTTAATAGAGTAGGGCGTGAGTCTGACCAACAATTTTGGGGAGGAAGTTTTGTGGCGAACCCTTTCGGGACGTTACTTTACTTAGGTTCACACGAGCAAGAAGAAGTGCATGTTCAAGAAGTAGATTTAGCTAAAACGGAATATTATCGCTCAACTTGGCCTTATTTACGGGATAGAAGAGTAGACAGCTATCATCCAATTACTAAAAGATTTATAGATTAATCTGAATAATACCAAATTATATAGGGTAATAATGATAATTATCATTCTAGCATTTATATATTATTCAGTATCTTTGTAAAATTCTATAGCGAAAATGGAACTATTTTTGTGATGATAAAAAACTTTTGACCGATACTCTTAGTCCACAAACCACAACAATTAAATGGAAAAGCGAAATGAAAGAATTGAAGTAATGAATCACCTTGCCGTTAATATGGACGACATCGTGAACAAGTACCTCATTCCTATAGATACCAACTGGCAACCTTCTGATTTTTTACCAGATGCTAGCAAAGAAACTTTTTTTGATGAAGTAAAAGAAATTCAGCAGGCTGCACGTGAACTACCTTATGATTATTGGGCAGTGTTGATTGGAGATATGATTACTGAAGAAGCTTTGCCTACTTACGAATCATCAATTATGGTAGTACAAGGTGTAGATATGGTTCATGAACCTCAAGGTTGGGCAAGGTGGACACGTGCTTGGACAGCAGAAGAGAACCGTCATGGAGATTTACTGAACAAATATGTATACCTTTCTGGACGTGTAAATATGAAAGCGGTTGAAATTTCAACGCAGTATTTAATTGCTGATGGCTTTGATATTAAAACAGATGATGATCCATATAAGACGTTTGTTTATACTTCTTTCCAAGAGTTAGCAACTAATATTTCTCACCGTCGTACGGCTTCTTTGGCTAAAAAGCATGGTAATAATTCATTGTCAAAAATGTGTGCAATGATTGCTGCCGACGAGATGCGTCACCATAAAGCTTACAAGAGTTTTATCAGTAGTATTTTTGAAATTGATCCATCAGAAATGATGATTGCTTTTGCTGATATGATGAAACAAAAAATTGTAATGCCTGCTCACTTTTTACGTGAAATGAATGGTGAGAAAAGTGGTGTGTATGGTCACTTTTCAGATGCTGCTCAACGTTTAGGGGTTTATACAGGAAAAGACTATATCGAAATCACAGAGATTTTATTGAACGATTGGAATGTATCAACAATGACTGGATTAAATGGTACTGCCGCGAAAGCACAAGACTATTTGATGCGTTTACCAGAACGTCTGACACGTTTAACAGACCGTATCAAAGTTCCTGAATTAGAATATAAATTTAGCTGGATTCAGTAATGTAATTGAGTGATTTAATGAATGAGTGATTTAGTGAGTAATGATTTCATTATCAGTAAATTAGTTATTTCAATAATGTAGTTTTAAATCATTACTTAACGCTTCCTTCATGATAAATAAAAAATGCCTCAATTTTTGGATTGAGGCATTTTTTATTTATATGGCTTTAAAATCTAAATTTGTCAAATATTTGATAATCAATGTTTTATCGCTAGCGAGGGACTCAAGTCCCTCGCTAGCGATAAGGCTTGAAATTTCAATTGCTTTGATCAATAATTATATCTTTTAAAGATGTGGATAATCATTAAGCTCTGAAACCTTCAATGCAAAAAAAGCTCAAAGCTCATCACTCAAAGCTAAAACCCTACTACAATTTATCCAATAAGTAAATTAAACTTGCCATCGAAGCAGCACCTAATTCTAATTCACGTTGGTTAACGGTTTCGAAAGTATCATTTGAAGCATGATGATATTCAAAATAACGCTGAGCATCTGGTTTAAAACCTACTAATACCGTTCCTTGTGGAGCTAATGGACCAATATCAACACCGCCACCACCACGCTCAATTTCATGTAGGCCATAAGGTGCTAGCAAAGTACGGTACGACTGGATTTTAGTTAATAACTCTGCTGAAGCACCTTGAACCCCAAAACCACGAGGTGTAAAACCTCCATTATCTGATTCTAAAGCAAAAATGTGTTTTTCATTATTTTGTTTCGCCAACTCTGCATATTTAATTCCTCCACGAGTTCCGTTTTCTTCGTTCATGAATAATACAATTCTGATAGTATGCTTTGGCTTAATGTTTAAAGTTTTAAACAAACGTGCTACTTCAATTGATTGTACAATGCCTGTACCATCATCATGAGCACCCTGAGCTAAATCCCAAGAATCTAGGTGTCCGCCTACTACAATAATTTCTTCTGGATGTTCACTACCTTTAATTTCAGCAACCACATTATGGGAAGGAGCATCTGGAAGGGTTTCACAAGATTGTTTAAAGTAAAACTTTGTCGCAGGGTTTTCCTTTAAGGTATTACTCAATAAAGTAGCGGCTTTTGTACTTAATGCTGCCGCAGGAATCAACGGAACACCCGTTCCATACGTCATTGAACCTGTATGTGGATAATCGTTTTCTGTACTACTCAACGAACGAATAATTACACCGATAGCCCCTAATTTTGAGGCTTCGTTAGCACCACTACGACGTTGGTCGCCTGCTTGTCCATACGCTTCAAAAGTATTGATTTTGGTAGGATCCATCGGGCGATTAAAGAAAACTATTTTGCCTGCGCATTTTTCTTTCCCTAATGCTCTCAATTCCTGAAAGTTCTTTACTTCAATTACCTCAGCCGTGATTCCTTTTTTAGGCGTAGCGATTGACCCTCCTAAGGCTACTAAAGGCACTGCTGTTTTTTGTTTGCCGTTTAAAATATAACCTTCTTCTTTTGCACCACGTACCCAGTGTGGCACCATTACGTCTTGTAAGAAAACACGGTCGTAACCGCCTGTTTCTAATAATGCTTTTCCCCATTGCACGGCTTTTTTAGCTCCTTCAGACCCACTTAGTCGTGGACCAACATTAGCGGTTAAATCGCGAAGCCATTCGTAAGATTTACCACGAGCTAGGGATTCATCAAAGAATTTACGGATGACAGTGGAATCATTATCTTGGGCAAAAGTGGATAATGATAATGATAAAAGGATGGTAGTGATGAAGGTAGTTTGTTTTTTCATTGAAAATTTTGTGTTAATGTAGGGGATGAGTGTTAATTCATAGACCTGAATGAAGTTCGTTCATTGTAAAATATTGAAGCTTCAATTTAGCACTTTCTGCCAAGATTTGCTCTAAAAAATGTATATCAAAGCCATATTCTTCTGGTTTATGAGTGATTATACGCAAAGGACGATGCCCAAAAAGCATCATAACACTGTTTTCCTGCTGGGCTCTTGCTAATCCCTTTTTTATATCTTCTATCGTCGTATTATTCCCCACGTCAATCAACAAGGCATTTACCTTTGGGCTATCGTCGTATTGATGATATATTTCATCCATATTTTCAACGGCTCGTTTATAAGTAAAACCTGCTATTTTTCTTTCTTTTATCGCTACGTCTCTCAGCAATTTAAAGTGTTTTAATAACTCTTTATCGATATACCAAATTTGAGAGCCCCCTGGATGAGCAAAAGTTGTAGGATTAAATCCTTGTCGCTTCATCGTCCTAAGGGCTTGAAAAACTTCTTTTTCCATGTATTCATTCATAGAATGTTCCCAAACATATCTGATAGAGCCTACGTGCATAGCTCCATGACAACCAATTTCATGCCCATCTGCTTGTAATTGACGTAGCATGATAATTTCTTCTTTAGAAAGACTATCGGGTTGTGTAACGTAAAATGTTACTTTTGCGTTGTATTTTTTAAAAAGTGGCCTTAATTCATACCATTCTTTAATAAATCGGTCATCAAAAGAAAGTGCTATACCAGCAGGCTGTGTAGCTTTTTTTTCTTCTTGACAACTTATTAATAGTAAAAAGAATAGTATATAAATTAGTTTCATTGTTGATTGTAGGATTATAGGAATATTAGACTTTAGGACTTTAAGATGAAGGATTTTAGGGTATGAACTCCAGTCTAAAGTTCCTAAAATCTTTCAGTCCTAAAGTCCTCTAGTCTCCAAATCCAAAAAACATAAAAATGTTTACCCGACCTCAGATATTTGAACAATTTACAGCACTGGTAGCTGCTGAAAGTACTCGTAAAAATGGTTTTAGCGAGGCTCCTTACAATTCCTTAAACTTAGGACTGTATTCTGGTGATTCGCTCGAAAATGTGCATAAAAATAGAGATAAATTCTATGAAGCTTTGGGTTTTTCTGCTGAAAAGGTAGCTTTTTCTTATCAAGTCCACGAAGATAAAGTATTAACAGTAACGAAGGCAGGTTCTTATGATGGTTTCGATGCCCTAATTACCAACCAAGCCGATGTATATGTAGCTGTTACTATAGCCGACTGTACGCCTATTTTAATATATGATGCTAAGCAAAAAGTAGTAGCGGCCATTCATGCAGGGTGGCGAGGAACTGTTTTAGATATTGTAGGTAAAACAATTACACAAATGACCATAGCATTTGACACCAATCCGAAAGATTGTTTTGCCTATGTAGGCACTTGTATTGATGAATGTTCTTTTGAAGTAGGCGAGGAGGTAGCCCAAAATTTTGATAGCCAATTCAAAAGATTTGATCCAGAAAAAGCAAAGTATTTTGTTGATTTGAAGAAAGCTAATCAGGCACAATTGTTAGCAGTGGGAGTGCCCGCTAGTCAAATAGCGTTGTCAAAATTCTCTACTGTTTTAGATAATGACAGCTATTTTTCGCACAGAAAAGAAAAAGGAAAGACAGGAAGAATGTTAGCAATAATTGGGATAAAAGCGACTGATTATTAAGGGAATGTTAAATTAGTTATACTATTTCAAGAAAATGTATTTCAAAAACAATATTTTTTGCAATTTTTAAAACTATTATTTGTAACTTTGTGTCAATTAAATAATTAACTCGAGTTTAAAGATTATCACTTTTTAAGTGAACCTCCGTTTAGAGTACCAATAATCATTTAACCGTGTCACATTAAAAAACACAAATTTATGAAATCTTACCCTTTATTGGCTGAGATGGTTCTGGATGAATCAAGAAGCCCTAAGACAAATCTAAAAGCATCATCTATCAATTCTTATGATGCAGATAAAGGCTGGTTAGAGCGTTTTTTTGATTTCTTAACGCCATCTAACATTTACGTTGCGAAAAAGTAGCGAATTATACATTATTAAAAAAGGATGCCCATTACGGCATCCTTTTTTAATTTTCAATAGTCAATAGATTTCGAGTTATTTTTCACTGTAATGAAAAATCATTTTTAGTTACCACTGTTTTTTACACGTCCTTTTTCGTCTTCTAATCCAGTTCTACGTTGACGAGCAGCAGCTACTTTACTATTTCCGAAACGGTAAGAGAAATTCAAACGAATCACTCTGCTTTCCCATTTATTTGTTACTTGTACATCAATGTCATTGAAGATGAATGAACCTCTGAATTGATTAGACCAGAACACATCGTTAACATTCAATTTCAAAGTAGCTTTGTCGTTCATGAATTTTTTCTGAATACCGAATGACATGGCTCCCATTGGACGACCAGCTAATTGTCCTTCAACAAAAGGTGACTGATACCAACCGCTTAACTCTAAAGAGTATTTTTTAGGTAAAGTAAATTGGTGCGTCATATTAGCTTGATAAGTAGTAGCACGAGCATCCAAAGGCTGAAGGACAGTCGATGACGTACCATCTGAGCTAATAGTCGTTTTAGGAATATCACCTACGTAATGATTGTTATACAAATTCAAGTAAGTATTACTAAACCACCATTTTGTAATTGGTACAGGCACTGAGAACGAAATACCCATGTTTTCTACATAACCAATATTAATTTTAGTTACGTTTGTTGTTTTCAAGGCATTATTTTGTTCCAAAATTTCAGTCATTACACCATTAGTTCTACTGAAATTTAAAGTTGTTGTAATGGCATCTTTATAGGTATGCGATACTTCAAATGCATTCGTATATTGTGGTTGCAACAATTCATTACCTCTCTGGAAAGTATAAGGATCAAGAAAGAATAAGAATGGGTTTAAATCTTCGTAGCTAGGGCGGTCTATTCTACGACTGAACGAATAACCTAATTGATGGTCTTTTGCTAATTTCTGACGGAAAAATACACTTGGGAAAACGTTGGTATAATGTCTGTTTAATAATTCTTTTCCTAATAAAGTACCTTGTCCATTTGTATTCTCAACTCTCAAACCTAATTGCATGCTTACCTTTTTGAACTCTTTTGAGTAATTGATATAGCCAGCATTGATATTTTCTTTGTAAACAAAGTCACGAGTACGTGTTGGGTCAAGCACAGGCGTATTTAAATCACCTACTAAGAACACAAAACTCATATCATTTCCAGAGTGTACATAGCTTGATTTTAATCCTGTTTCAAACTTTGATGTTTTGTTAATAGGGTATGTTAAATCTACCTTAGCAGAATAAATATTAATTTTAGAGGCAGTCAAACCATCTTCATTTCTAGTCTGGCGTAAAATATTCTGCGTATCATATTTTGAAGTACGATACTTCATCGAATTGTTGGCATCATATCGTGCATAATCTAAGTCAGCAGTTATTTCTCTACCTGTAGAATCAATCACATGTTTGAAGTTAATATTGGTTGAATAATTACCCCAATTGTTGTTGATTGCTCCTAATGTTCTTGATGTAGTATCTAACTGAGCAGTTGCATTTTTGATTAAAGTCTCATTGTTTAAGTCTTCTTTCCAAGTACCGTTCATTCCATTGAACAAAAATCCGATAGTATTTTTTTTGTCAAGGAAATAATCAGCACCCATTTTGTAAGAGAAAGAGTTGTTTCTTCTATCATTGTCACCCACTTGGTCGAAACCAGAAATCACTTTTCCATTTTCAAAAAACTTACGGTTGATTGTTTGATATTGGAAGCTTTTTCTATCATTAGCAGAGAAGTTACCAAATACATTCACTTTACCATTTCTGTAGTTTAGGTTTAAACCAGCGCTTTCTTTTGGTAAAGATTTATAAGGACCATACCCCAAACCAATATTCGCCGAACCATTTAAGCCAGTATTCTGATTTTTCTTCAAACGGATATTAATTACCCCTGCATTACCTGCGGCATCATATTTAGCAGGAGGGTTTGTCATGATTTCAATCTTATCTAACTGAGTAGCTTGCATGTTGCGAAGCATATTAGCTAGGTCACTAGCAGACATATACGTTGGCTTGCCATCTAACATTACCATCACATTTTGCTTTCCTTTCAACGAAATGTTTCCGTCTTTGTCCACCGTAACACCTGGCGATTTCTCTAAAACTTCAATAGCAGTATTACCAGCCGACACAATTGAATTTTCAACATTCACGACTGTTTTGTCAATTTGTTGTTCGATAAATGGTTTTTTAGCCGTTACCTGTACTTCACCTAGTTGCTTAGAATCTTCTGATAATACTATTTTTGATAATTTGATATTCGAAGTCTCAGCCGAAAGAATGAATTTTGGCGTATAATATTTTTTATAGCCCAATTGCGAGATATTAATGATATAAGTACCATAATTTATCTTCTCGAATTCAAAAGTGCCATTTACATCACCCAGAGCCCCTTTTACAAGTGATGAGTCTTTGGCATTCAACAATGTAATAGTAGCAAATTCTACAATTTTACTTTTATCGTCAGTAATTTGTCCAGAGATTTTCCCCTGAGCTTGTACCTTAATAGTAGATAAACTAAATAAGATAAGGAATGTGTAAAAAATTGTTTTCATGATGAATGAATTTTAGGTTTTTAGATTTATCGGCTAAACTTTTGCTTAAACTGAAATTATCTTGGATGATTATTGAAACAAAATTAATTTTATACCTACTACCTTGTTATGCAAACTACTTAATCGGCTTCCCTAAAGGATAAATGGTTGAAACAATATCATGACTAAAAAAAGGGAACGATAAAAGAAGTAATTTGTAACTAAGATGCAGGGTGAAAGAAAAAGGTTGCAGGCAAATTTGAAAAAAATAAAAAAGATTTTCTTAGTTAAAAAAATAGGCAACTTGATATTAAATCAAGCCGCCTATTGAGGAAAATATTTTTTAAGCTATTTTACAATTTCTGAAATGATTTTTAGTCCATTCAGCGTAAGTAGTTTATCTACCTCATCAAATTCGTCACGTAGTGGTGTTAGAATGGATGAAAGCCCTCCAGTGGCTAAAACTAGACAATCTTGACCAACTTCTTTTTTGATTTGCATAATCATCTCACGAACCATTCCTACATACCCCCACAGGATACCTGCTTGAATGGCATGAACGGTATTTTTACCAATGGCAGATTCTGGCATGACTAAGGGTACTTCGGGTAACTGAGCTGTATTAGAGAATAAAGATTTTACCGCTGTTTTTAACCCAGGAGCAATGGAAACCCCCAATATTTTACCTTCACCAGACACTACTGTGAAAGTAAGGGCAGTGCCGAAATCTACAATCAGACAGGCTTTTTTATAAGTATAATAAGCATAAGTAGCATTACAAACTAAATCTGTACCAATTTCATAAGGACTCAAAATCTCCATCTTCAACTGGTCATACATTTCTGGACCAATAATAATAGGGTCGATGCCTATCATTTCTTGTACCATTTCTTTTAGTGTACTTTTCAAATCAGGCACCACACAACTAATAATTGAGCGATTGATTTCACTTATTTTTAAACCATTTTCTAAGAAAAACAAGCGAAGCTTTGCTTCAAAATCAGAAGAACGACGAGATGAATCCGAAGGAATCCTAAATTGATAAATCCATGCTTGTTGATTGTGAATTCCGAAAACTACGTCGGTATTACCAATGTCTATGGCTAGTAGCATATTTTAATAATTAAACACGACGTGGTTTATCGCGAAGAGGTATTTTATATTGATTTAAAATATATTATAAGTTAATGCCTAATTTAATAAATTCTTCTGCTAAAGATTTAGGAGACTGAAAATGGATAGCCTCTAAACCTACAGCCTTTGAACCAGCAATATTTTTGATGTTATCATCTATAAAAACAGCTTTGGTTCTATCAATGTTATACCTAGTCAGAATAGTTTCATAAATTTCAGGATGTGGTTTTAACATAAATTCTTCTCCAGAAACTAAAATACCTTCAAACCAATTCAAAAACTCAAAACGTTCAAGTGACCTAGCAATCGGTAAAGTCTCAGCCGACCAGTTAGTAAGGGCGTATACTCGATAATTGGGTGAATCAATCGCTTTTCTCAGAATTTCAACTGTACCATGAAAAGGGTCGCCCAACATTTTTACCCATTGTCCATAATAAGCCGAAATTTCGTGTTCCCAGTCAGGAAAAAGTGCAATTCTTTCAGCAGTAGCCTGTGCAATTGGCGTTCCAGCGTCTTGTTGTTCATTCCAATGATATGGGCATACGTGTTCAAAGAAGTAGTTTCTTCTTTCTTCGTCTGGAATAACGTGGTTAAAAACATAAAGCGGATTCCAATCGATTAATACACCGCCTAAATCAAATATTAAAGTATTTATTTGTTGTGACATGTTGAATGTTGTTATTGGATAGCTGCTAGTTGCTGTATTTAATCTGAGAAATTATTAAAAACCAATTTTTCCTCGTCTTTTTCCTTTCCCAGCATTATTAGCATATTCTAGCATTTCAGCAATTTCTCTTTCAAAACCACCTGATAAAATCGGAAATCTTAACCAGCTTCTAGGGTCTAAGTTGCGGTCGTCCACATGAAAACTTGGAGCATAACGCTCACGTTTCCATTGATTTCTAGCAAATAGTTTAAAGAACCTTTCGATAGATGTAATTAGTTGCTCTCGTGTATAAATACCCTCAAATTCTACTTCCATGATTTTAAAGCAATCTGTCGGAGATTTCTTATCACGAATAGCAGAAGTTTCAATGGCATTTAATAAATCATAAGGCATTAAATCCTCTTCGTCTATTTGCTTGGCTTCAAGCGGACGTAATTCGGCAGTTGGTTGCAAATTATTCATCGCATTCAAGCCATTGATGTTGAGTGTTCCTCCCAAACCAGTGTTTTCTAACCAACGTAACCAGTGACGCAACCAATGCTTATCGATACCTGCAATGGGCGAAATTGATCCAGAAGTATCACCGTCCATGGTAGCATAGCCAACAGATGCTTCCGAGCGATTGGAAGTAGATAACAACAATGCATTATTGATATTTGCCAATAACCAAGCGCTTGGGCTCCGCACCCTCGCTTGAATATTTTGGAGGGCAATATCATCCGTTTGCCAAGATAAATCTCTTCCGATAGCCCCTTGAATTAATCCTTTGTAAGTTTCTACCAAACCATTAATATCAATATCATAGAAAGTAGTATTCAAATCTTTCGCTAAAGAAGTAGCCGAATGGCGCGTATCTGAAGAGCTATTCTGTGTGCCTTGATATACGTTAGTAATCAAAGCCGCCGATAATTCAGCAACAGAATTACATGATTGAATCGCTTTAATGTATCCTAATTTTTGTTTGAAACCATCCAAGCCTAATTCCTTTACTGATAATTCAATCGCTAAATAGCAAAGAGCGGTAATGGCAGAGGAGTCTGCACCACCAGAAAGCGAAATTACCCAGCCATTTGAACGAGATTTGCGGAGGTAATCGAACAATGCCAAAGCGATAGCTCTTGCAAATTCTTCTTCTTTTTGAAAACCATTGGCTTCCCAATGTTCCATTGCATAATGGTTTTTGAAAGGAGGGATGTCTGGATAATCAAAAAGCACTTGAATAGCATTTGAAGCCTTGAAGTGGAATAAATTCTGGCTTTGTTCTAACCGAATTTTATCTAAATCGATTACTGCCGTGGTCAAATAATAATCTTTGTACGAAAACCTTGTACCAGATACCAACATTTCACCAGCTTGGGCAATCATAGCATCGCCATCGAAAATGGCTCTACCAGCTTCATTGCCTAGTAAATTAGCATAAATATAAGCCACACCAAAAGCACGAGAACCATCTTGAACGAGGCGTTCGCGGGTTTGGGTCTTAAAGAAGGCAAAGTGCGAAGCTGTGGGGTTAAGAATGATATCACAACCCTTTAAATAATGTTCTCTTCCTGGGCGATTGGCAATCCAAGCATCTTCACAAATTTCAAAGCCGATTTTTACACCACCTACTTCAAACAGTAAATCGCCTACAGGATAAGTAAACTCTCCAATTCTTAATTCTGTTTTCTCACCGACTGGCCAATGCTGAAACCAACGCGTTTCATAATGAATACCATTATTAGCAAGCGTCTTTTTGCAAGCAAAACCTCTGATTTGCTTATTGACAATCAAACAAGCTGCATTATAAATGTGATTATTAATACGGATAGGCAATCCTACACATACGGCTATACTAGAAGTATGCAAAACGATGTCTTCTAATATCTCTAAAGCAGTATCACAAGTGCTTTGTGCAAAAAACATATCTTCGCAACCATAGCCAGTAATACAAAGCTCAGGTAAACACAAAAGGCTAATTTCTTGTTTTTTTGCCTCTTCAATACAAGCAATGATATTGTTTTTATTACTTTCCCATGCTAAAGGAGTTTGATTAACCACTCCAGCAGATACTTTAATTAGATTCATGTGTTGTATGTTGAATAGCTGAGACTAATTCTTTTTGTCGAAATCGACTCTTTCCCCAGGAAGGGTATATTTAAATTTAGTCTTGCCCGATTTCTTATCTTTTTTACCATTGAACTTCTTGCTTCCTTTAACAGGATTCCACGGCCAATGTTTTTTGGTCGTTGTCCAAGAGAATGCAGCACGGGGACGAAAAGTTCCCCCTTCGTGTTTATGTTCAGTGGCTACGCGACAAGTCTTTTCAGGACAGCGCCTTGCCCAAATGCATCCCGACAGTGTAAAGCATGAAAGTAAGAAAAGAAATAAATAAAATTGAGGATTATATTTCATCAACATTGAGTTTGCACAACAAAAATACACCATTTTAAAACATATCGAAAAAAAGGAGGGAAGATTTGGAGGAGACAAAGGATAATTAAATATTTATATTCTGACAATTCTTAATAGAAGGTAAACAGATTAATACCCAAAACGTTTAAGATTATCCAAGTTCTAAATAATCATTAATAATTTCATTAACCTCTAAATCTTCTTCTCTCATAACGATTCTAGAAGTCAATTTATTAATCCATTCCTCAATTTCTGAAAATGAATTACAATCATTCAGAAAATTTAGAATAGGATTTTTATCATTCAATTCATTGAAGAAAAAAATAATTTCTGTTTTGAAACTATCAGCATAATTTGCTTCAGGTTTATTCAAACAGTTTTCGAAGTAGGTTATTTTATCATTAAAGCTTAACATATATCTTTTAATAGATGATATTCTTTGATTTTTTTTGACACTATTGTTATTTCTTTGAAATCTAATTGATTGACTGGATTTTCAATATTTATAAATCTAGGTGAGTCATTCAGATTTAAAACTAAAGTAATAATGTAATCATTTTGATATGCTGATGCCATCAGAAATTCTTTTTCAGTCAATCTAAACTTCCCTTTCTTTTCTCTAATCCCTTTGACTTCCGATAGATAAGATTTTTCATTAACATTAATTTGAAAATCATAACCATCACCATATAGCCTTGCATCTTCTAAGACTCCATTATTAAATGTAGCTATCGAATGAAAATTATTGATAAAATACAATTCAGCTTCTAACCCTGTTTCTTGTAATTTTTTAAATCTTGATTTGATAATTGGTTTTACTTCAACCAAAAGCTCTTTTATACTATAGTTTTCTTTCAAATACAATTTAACAATATTTGAATAGCCTTTTACATTTTCATTTCCAAAAAGGCTATCAATTAAATGTTTTCTGTGAATATAGACATCACCTTTTTGCCACCAACCTTTTCGCTCATTATTAGGAAAAAATGGGTCAAATAAATCCATCCTATTTTTGATACACTTCCTGTTTCAACAATTCCAATTTCAACAAAATAATTAAAGAAACTACTCTTTGTTGTAAACCCAAATTCCTCTACAAAAGCATTGTCAAATTTTGATAATCCGTAACCTAATAAGTTTAGAATTTCATAGTTTTTATGTTTGTTGCCCTTTTGTTCCATTTCCCGATATTAAAGCTTAGTAGATAGTGAAATCTTATGATTATTTTTAAACAGATATTTTGATGTCATTCTAATGACATCGTAGAAGGGAATGATTTTATGAGTGTAATTCAATAAGGTTTATTTGAATTATGATTACTATGAATTAAATTAATCGTAATTGTTTGTTATAACCAATAAGATAGGAGACTTTTAGAGCAATTCCAAACGGAGCAATATTTCTATAGCAAAAAACCCTTCATACGCCATGCATGAAGGGTTTTTGTAACTTTTGGAGCCTTCTATCGGGATCGAACCAATGACCTACTGATTACAAGTCAGTTGCTCTACCAGCTGAGCTAAGAAGGCTTTTCTCAACGATTAGCGAGATGTTCTTCGTTTATCGTGATGCAAAATTAGTAGGTTTTGTAATACTCTCCAAACGTTTTGAGAATAAATTTTTAACATTTTGTTAAACTTTTTTGCAAGTTTCTGAATCTCAAAAGATTAAGCTTGAAAAAAAAAATAAAAAAAAACAGGGCTAATGTTGAATTTAGCCCTGTTTTAGTGATTTTTACTTTTCTGCTTCTCTGATTATCTTAATTTGATGTTTCAAATCTGATAATTCTTTTGAAGCTTTTTGAATTTTTGCTTCAACGTCTTGACGAAGCTTGTCTGCATTTTTAGATTTTGCAAAAAACTCTAAGTTATTTCTGTAAACAGCTATATCATTTTCTATCGTCTGCATTTTGCGACGGATATCGTTTTCTTTACGAATTAAATCTTTTGGCGATTCTCCATGAGATTTCACCATTTCAACTTCATTCTGTAAACTTAGTTGCTCACGTTCTCTACCAGAAAGTTTTGCCATTGCACTTACATACTTGTTGATGGCATTGATATAACGTTTTCCGATATTTTGCATCTCCTTTTTAGGAACAAACCCAATTGATGCCCATTGCGATTTGAATTCAGCTAATCTAGCTGTATCAGCTCCTTCTACGGCTTCTTTCTCTATTTGTTCACAAAGTGCCGTTTTCTTCACCAAATTTGCTTCAAACTCTTTTTCTATGCTTTGGTTTTTGGCTCTTTTAGCATTAAAGAAGGCATCACAAACAGTTTTGAATTTCGTATAGATAATGTCTTTGTCTTTTTCAGGAACATGACCAATCTCACGGAATTCTTTTTGCAAACGAATAACTGTATTGGCCGCTTCTTGAGATTCATCTTCATTAGTCAACAATGCCTCTACTTCTTCAATAATAGCATTCTTAGCTTTTAAATTTTCTTCTCTTTTGATTTCTAACAAACGGAAAAATTCTGTTTTGTTACGGAAGAACGTTTTAATATCTGACCAAAATTTATCACTCAATTCTTTGCCTTTTTCTTTAGGCATAAAACCTTTGATATTATTCCATTGGTCTTGTAAAGCTAAAAGTGCCTTTGTGCGGTCGTTCCATTCTGTAATAGAGGCTGAGTTGAAGCTTGCAAAAGGTTGAATTAATTCTGCAATAGATGACTTTAAGCCAAATACTTGTTCTGCTTCTGCTTTTGACGCTTCTAATTGCTCACGGCGTTTGCCATAAATAATATCTAAAGCATCTTTTACTCTTTGCCAGATAAGTTCGTTTTCTTCTTTCGGAGCAGGCCCTATGTGCTTGTATTCTTCAAAAGTTGCTACGGCTTCATCTAACATTTTGCCAGTAACATTTTCAGTCTTAGACGTTTCAGCAATTCTCTCAATCTTACTACACAACTCTATTTTGTGCTGTAAATTACGCTTACGGTCTAATTCTAATAATTCAAAATATATACTGCGATTGCTGTAAAATCTATCAACTAATGCATGGAATGTTTGCCAAAGCGTATTATTATGGGGTGAGTTTACATTTCCAGCACTTTTCCATTCTTCCTGAATTTTCTTGAATTCATTAAATCCAGATTTAATATGAGCAGGATCGTTGCTATCTTCCCCTTCAACAAGCGTTCTAAGACGATTAATTAGTACTGTTTTCTGGCTAAAATTTTTGTCTTTTTCCTTCTCAATGTTGGCAAAATACTTAGAACGTTCCTCTTTGATGGCTTTGAAAAGCTTGTCGAACTGTTCACTTAAAGTATCAGGCTTAAATTCGAAACCATCTTCAGACCCATCATTGGCTTCTTTGAACTTGGCAAGTGCTTCGTTTTTTTCAGCACTTTTTATTTGTTCAAACAAGGGGCGAACTTCTTTCAAAGTATCTTCAGATTTCCTGAAAATGCCAATTGAAGGATTTTCTTTTACATCAGCAAGTACTTTTTCTAAAGTAGTGATAAAGTCTGATTTTTGAAAATTAGAATAATCAATTGATTGATTTTCAATTGTTTCTGGTTCTTCACTAGTTTCAAGTATCGTTGATACAAGAATAGGCTCAGGTAGTACTTCAGAGATTGTTTCAATTGGTTCAGAGGTTTCTGCAACCTCACTAATAGAGACGTCTTCCGCTTTTGGGTCTGTTGCGGATTCTGTTACTTCGATAGCTTGTGCCTCGATTTCTTCTTTAATTTCTTTTGCTTCTTCGTTAATCATGCGTTCTTTTGACAGCTCACTAAAATATACGTTTCATTAGAGTTTACTGTTACATTTGAGATAGACATTTAACAATCAGGTTTTTTACCTGCTGACAGACAGTAAATTATTGCCGGTTTAAATTTATTACTAAAAATAATGAATTAAAGATTCAATCATTAAAAAAAAGAAAATACTAAATTCTCTCCCTTAGTTTTACTTTTAACTGCTTGGTTGATACTTAATAATGAATTTGGTACAAAAATAAGTAAAATACTTACAAACAATGCTCAATAATAATCTTTTCGATTAATCCTTGTGCTTTTTTAGCCTCATTACGATTCTTTGCCTAAAATTCTTTGCTCTTTTGGGTAGTAATTGTTGATTCTGTTAGGCAAAATTTTAGCCCAGCCCAGACCAAAGCCTTGAAAAGTCATTAATGACCAGCCTTTTACAGCTTGCTCTAGCGCAAACTCTTCTCTTTTTAAATACTTGATAGCTTCTTGTTGTGAAAGTTCTACTTTGTTTATTTTTTCTGATAAAAATAAGCTCATCGCTAATTCATGTTCAGGAACTAAATCTTTACTTGAAAGTTTACCCATGCTAACTCCCACCTTTCTAAGGTTAAAATTAAGCTGAATTAAATGTATGATGTGTTCATGTAATGGATTAATGAGAAAAAAGTCGTCATTTTTCCCAAACCATGTATGTTCATCAATATTTTTTACCCAATTTCTGAAAATTTCTCGTTCAGTTCTACGATTATTATTTTTTATCGGTTTTCCAGAACGGATAAATACTTCTTTTTCAGAACTTCTTTTTTGAAAAGCAGTAATAAAAAATCCTTCGCCCTTTACTTGGTCAGGATAAAACCGATACGAACCTTCAGAAATTACTTCATTGCCTAGTTTGTCCTCATTTTTTGCCACTAGATGCTCTGCTCCAAATTGTGTTTCTATCCAATCAACAATATCTTCGTTTTCAGCTTTTGAATATGAACTAGTGGAATAAATCATCACTCCCCCTTGTTTCAGGCTGCCCCAAGCGTCGGTAATAATGCTTTTTTGTCTTAATGCATGTTGTGCTACATTGCCAACCGACCATTCTCTCATAGTATTAGGGTCTTTTCTAAACAAACCAGAGCCAGAACAAGGAGCATCAATTAATAGTACGTCAAAAAAACCAGAAAGTCGCGTGAAATCTCTAGGGTCATTATTAGTAACAATAGTATTCATTGTTCCCCATTTTGTTAGATTTTCGGCCAATACATTGGCACGTACTTTCAGCACATCATTGCTTACTAACAAAGAATCGGGCGTTAATAAACTAGCCAACAAAGTACTGTTTGCGCCAGTACCAGCACATAAATCAAGGACTTTCAAATCTTGTGATAAATCAACGCTACTTTTCAATATTTGCGCTAAATACATTGAGCTTGCTTCTTGTATACAATAAGCACCTGCATGAAAAAGAGGGTCAAAAGTAACTTGATAGTTATCAGGCAAATATTTGCCATATTCCGACCAAATTACAGATTCAGCATGATTAAATGTATCGGTTTTCTTAAAAGGATTAATGCGAACAGCAATAGGCGATGCTTCATTTTCATGCGTATAAACAAATGCATTTTCATTAAACCCTTTAATGTTTTGTAATGAACTAATTAATGATTGTGGGATTTTCATAAAGTGAAATTACACAAAAAAGCCAAACTGATTAGATAGTCTGGCTTTTTGCTTTATTTTTTCATGAATTCAAAATAGTAAAGAAAAGCTTGACTAATTCGTTTTTATCTTTCCTACAATCCAATTCCCAATGGCTCTTCCTTGTACTAAACCGTTATTTAACGATGGTCTAAAGTGAATACCACCATACAAACGGCTAATTGATGCTTCGTCAGCAGCTTGTGTAAAAGAAGTAAATTTACGCACAGGCAAGCCATAAGGAATTTCGGTTGAATCGGCAAAAGCAACGTTATCACCTAATACAGAAGATAAAGTAACAGAAGCCGCACCAGATATTACAGAGTGCCCAGAAGTATATTCAGGGAAGGGAGGCGTCTGTAAAACGGGTTGCCAATCTTTGTCGATAGTGGCATTGATAATCGTTTCTGGACGAATACGAACTGTGCGGTATTTTTCTGTCCAACATGAAATAAATCCATCAAAAACAGCCACTGATGTCATTAAATATGCTCGTGCAGTGGTATAAATATCTGCATTTTTATTACGACTTACTTGCGAGACGATTCCCATCCAGTGGCCGCCTGGAGATACCTTTTTAGTCGCAAACATCGCATGACCAGTAATATTCATTTTAAAAGGATTGCAATCCCAGAAATTACAAATAGCTCTTTGTTCGTCAGTTAAATTATTCACAGTATTATAGCAGTCCATTACTTCCTGATAGTATTGACTTCCTTTTGTTAAGTCAAACTTTGAGGGAGGGATTGGACGAAATTGTGCAGAAGAATCCATCGTAAATGAGCGAATCTTTGTCCAATGAGGTTCAACGGCATCCAAATAAGCTGGAGGAGTAGGCACCCAAGTACCAGGTTTGTTCGTAACCGTAAAACGGAAACCACGTGTTTGTTTATAATTATCTTTCTTTGAATAATTCATGATAGAAGCCGCTACAGAATCGCCAAAGGCAATAGAGTTTTCAAACACTTCTTCAGGAATACCTGTGGCTTTATAATCTGCCCAAAGTTTTTTCTCAAAACCTACATAAACATCCTGTGCAAAAGTCAGGTTTTTACCAATGGTTAAAAATGCTCGGGTGGCAGCCAATGAATAGCAATACTCTTTGGTAGGATCTGGTTTATAAACTTTTTCAAAACCATTGAATTGTCCAACCATTGATTTCAATCCTTTATTAGCAGGCACAAGTGCTTCGTAAGCTGCTAAAGAAGCATAGCTATAAATACGGCTTGAAATAGGAGGTGGAAAAATATCATGGATAATTGACTCAGTAACTTGCAATTGAGTTTTTCTTAAAAACTCAGGGTTGTCAGCAGCTTTTTTCCAGCTTCCATCATCTTTTTTACAACTAAACAGTAGAGTAATACACGATAATATTAATACAACTTTTTTGCTCATTGGTAGGGTTTTTTAAATGATATAGCAAAAATACAAAAGTTTATTTCCAAAAAAATGGAATATCCCTTTAAAAGGACAGATTTTAATCATTTTTTTTAATTATTTTGATAAAAATCATAAATATTCAATAATTTTTGTCTGCTATAATTACCTAAAGATGAGCAAATCTCCTGTTAATGGGATAGTATACCCGTATTTTATGCTCTGTAAGCATCAATAAATATTAGTAATTAAAATAGGTTGGAATAATTTTTTGGAGGTATGAAATAACGTTAAATGTAAATAAAAGACTATTAAGTTGATGGATTTTGTGTGCTTTTTATTGACGATTTTAATAAATTGCTAATAAAGGCATTTTAATGGTTGTTTTGAAAAAACATAAAATCATTATGACAAAATAAAGGAAAATATAATTATTCTAATATTGAAAAATGTACTATTTTCCTAATAATACAAAAAAAGCTAAATTATTAAATTTACATTCATCTAAACAATTGCAATAATTATATTTTAAATGTTTATGTATAAATTATTGTAAATCAGGTATTTGATTGATTTTTTGCATAAAAATGAATTTATCTTAATCTAATTTGTTTAAACTAATAACATATAATTAATATACTTTTCAGAGATTTTTTATTATTTTGCATCACATTTAAAATCTATGTAAAATTGAATTAAACCGATAACCTATTTAAAAGAAGTATTAAATTTTTAAGGAAAATTGTATTTTATTTAGATTGGTTAAAGGGTTGGAGTACCCACAAACAACTATTTTTTTGATTAGACTGTAAAAGTTAAAATCATCATCAATTTTTAAAATTATACTGATATGAACTATCAAATTCACGAAGGAAATGGCTACAAGTACATCGACGAAGGAGAAGGAGAAATTCTTTTTTTACTTCATGGGCTTTTCGGTGCGTTAAGTAACTGGGAAGGAGTAATTGAAGGCTTCAAGAGTAAATACCGCGTTATTATTCCAATGATGCCAATTTATGAAATGCCTATTACCAAAGCTGGATGTGAAGGATTGACAGAATTCATTGAAGGGTTTGTGAATTGGAAAGGTTTTGATGAATTAACACTTTTGGGTAATTCTTTGGGGGGGCACGTTTCTTTGATATATACACTAAGAAACCCTTCAAAAGTAAAAAGATTAGTACTTACAGGTAGCTCGGGGCTTTTTGAAGACGGCATGGGTGGGTCGTATCCAAAACGAGGAAACTATCAGTATATTAAAGAAAGGGTAGAATATACTTTTTATCGCCCAGAAACAGCAACAAAAGAGCTGATTGACGAAGTGTTTGAAATAACAAACAGTGCATCTAAAGTAATTAGAATTATCTCTATTGCAAAGTCGGCACAGCGGAACAATATGGCGAAAGATGTTGTTAAAATTAAAGTACCAACACTATTGGTTTGGGGATTGAACGACACCATAACGCCGCCACAAGTAGGTCATGAATTCAATCGTTTAATTGAAAATTCTGAGTTACATTTTATAGATGAGTGTAGTCATGCACCTATGATGGAGTGTCCAGAAAGATTTAATGAAATTTTGGATGGATGGCTCGAAAAGACTCCTATTCGTGTAGTTGAGTTGGTATAATCAACTTAAAATTTGGAATTTATCAATAATTAACTATATTAGCTTAATTATAATAAATTTCATCAACACAATATGCTCGCAAACAATTTTATTAATCCAATGTTGCCAGTACTAAAATCTTCAGATACAGTAGGAGATGCGTTAAACTGGATGGAAGAATATAGAATAGGACAATTGCCATTGATTCATGAACAAGAATACCAAGGTTTGATTAGCCAAGATGTTCTGATAGATGCCGATGAAGACTTACCTCTTTTGGCCCTACAACCAGAATTTGAAGAAGTTTTTGTAAATGTTCACCAACATACTTTTGAAATTCTAAAAATTGTTCAACAATACAATTTACAAGCGATTGTAGTATTGGATGAAGAACAAAATTTTGCAGGAACAATCAGTGTACAAGAGTTACTTACTCAGTTTTCTAAAAGCTTAGGTTCACAGGAAATTGGGGCAGTGTTAGAAATAGCTGTTGAAAATAGAAGTTACTCGCTTTCAGAAATTAGCAGGTTAATTGAATCTAACAATGTAAAAATCATTAGTTCATATTATACAAGTGGTGGTGGATTAGAAGATTCAAAAGATATTTTGACATTAAAATTAAATCAACAAGATATTTCAAGAGTAATAGCTACCCTCGAACGTTTTGAGTACGATATCGTAGGGGCTTATAATTTTGAAGAGATTACCTCGCCAGATAAAGAGCGATACAATATGCTGATGAAATATTTAGATATATAAAAAAAGCTCTTGAGATTTTCTCAAGAGCTTTTTTTATGAAAATATACCTTTGTCTTTTCAGAAGTAATAAAAAATAGTGCTTAAACGTTTTTCTATCTCAAAATCACAAACAAATACTAATATTCAAACCTAAAAGTTTGGCAATTCCCCATCTTCTTTCTTCTTTTGTTTTTTAGATAGATAAATAAGCAGTTTTTATCAGATTGTTTAATACAGCTTTCAACCCACACAGACAATACAAAATGAAAATAGCCATTCATGGGCGAAACTTTAAGGATGAAATCAAACCTTTTGTGCAACAAATGTTTGATTTTTTGGCTCAAAAGGGAGTTGAAATTCAAATCTCTGAAGTCTATCAGCAGTTTTTAACTGAGATAGGAGTAAACCATCATGCAACTCAATTTTATACTTCTCAAGACGACCTGTTTGATGCCAATTTGGTATTAAGTTTGGGCGGAGATGGCACTTTGCTAGATGCCGTGACGCATGTTAGCAAAAGAGAAACGCCAATTCTGGGAATTAATACAGGAAGATTAGGTTTTTTAGCAACGGTTTCTCCTGATAAAATTACCGAAAGCTTGAATGAAATCTTTGCGAGCCATTATACCTTAGACCCTCGTACGTTGGTAAGCGTTGAAACACGCCTTAATAATGAACCCATTGATATTTTTAACGGCATCAATTTTGGGCTGAATGAATTAGGTATCATGAAAACCGATACTTCTTCCATGATTATGCTGAAGGCATATTTAAATGGAGAATTTTTAAATACTTACTGGGCAGATGGTTTGATTATTGCTACTGCTACAGGGTCAACGGGCTACAACCTTAGTGTGGGCGGGCCTTTGGTGATGCCAAGTTCTGATATTTTTGTGATTTCGCCCATGAGTCCTCATAATTTAAATGTACGTCCTTTAGTGGTTTCAACAGATGTAATCTTGGATTTTGAAGTAGAAAGTAGAAGCAATAGCTGTTTGATTTCTTTAGATGCACGTTCTAAAGTGATAGACAGTAATGTGAAAATTAGGATGAAAAGAGAGGCTTTTAAAGCAAATATCATTAAATTGAGTGATAGTAATTTCTTGAATACCCTTAGGAGCAAACTTAATTGGGGATTTGATGCTAGAAATTAATACTTTACTCAAAAGTTAAATTATACTGTTTGTTTCCACTATTATATATTATTTTCGTAGCAAAATTTAAGGCTAACTCATAACAAATGAACCTGTTTTACGTTAAGAAATAGTGCAAACACAGCTTAGAAAGATATTTTACTAATAAAGATAAATTAACCACGTTGACTCCATCCATTACCAGACAAATATGAAAAAATATTCTTCAATACTTCTGATATTGATAATTTGTGCATTGAATACACAAGATTTAAAGGCACAATTTAGGTTTTCAAATCTTTTCGGAGGCAAAGATAAGCCACGTAAAAACAAATTATTTGAGCCCAACTCTAATGTCAGCTTAGGAATTGGTACATCTAGCTATTATGGAGATATATCTCCGTATAATAGATTTCTACAATCTACCGTAAATGGTATGCGTTGGAATGTCAATTTCAATTTTACCCGTCAGATTTCACCAACATTTGGTTTACGTTTTGGACTTACTTATGCAAGACTTTCTGGAGACGATAATTATCTTGAAGGAGTAAAAGGTTACGAAGCTAACTTTATCAGAAATCTACATTTTAGAAATGATATTAAAGAGCTTTCTATTGCTGGTCAATATGATTTCGTACGCACTAGTCGTAGTTATTTACGCAGAGCAGGCATTATTCCTTATATTTTTGGTGGAGTAGCAGTTTTTGCTCATGACCCAGTAGCTAAGCCAGAAGCTTCTTTATATGGTAATGATTGGGTGCGTTTGCAACCATTACATACTGAAGGCCAAGGTTTACCGGGGTATCCAAATGCGCCTTATTCTTTAATTAGTGTTTCATTCCCTGTAGGTCTTGGAGTAAAATATAAATTAAATCGCAATTGGGATTTAGGCTTTGAAATTAGCTACCGCTATACATTAAGTGATTATTTGGATGATGTGAGTGGCAATTTCGCCAATTCAGCAGATTTACAAGCTCAAAGCCCCTTAGCAGCAGCAATGGGAAATAGATCCTTAGAAAGGATTGCTGCTAACCGTGGTAAAGACCGTACACAAGGCGTTATTAATTATTTAACAGCCAAAAGTTTTTACGACCCAGCGTCGCCTTATGACCCTTTTACGTTGACGTCGATTCCTGGTTTTTCAGACAATACAGACTTAAGAGGAAACCCGAAGTATAATGATTCTTATTTATTAACTACGGTAAAATTGATTTATCATATTCCAAATAAAATTAAATGCCCAGTTGTCCGTTAATCAATCTGGAATAACATTCATGAACAGTCAGGTGTATATTTCACCTGACTTTTTTTATTAATTATGACATTATCTAAAAAGTTTTTCCTTGTAGTATTTAGCCTAACAAGCTTGAATACTTTTGCACAAAAAATTGAAATAGGAGGAGGTTTAGGAGCAATGAATTATAAAGGAGATATCTCTCCTAACTTTTACCCAGCTTTTGCTCGTTTGGGGGGGAATCTTCTGTTTAGATACAACCCTAACAAAATAGTGTCATTCAGAACTAACCTAGTATTAGGTTCTATTTATGGGGATGATAGCAAAGTAGATGATTCATTCAACCAACTCAGGGGTAAGACTTTCAAGACATCCATCAGTGAATTGAATGTGGTAACAGAATACAACTTTTTTGACTACAAATATAACCGTTATCACAAAGACTGGACTCCGTATGTTTTTGGAGGGTTAGGACTTATGAGTTTTTCACCAAGAGATGAAAAAACGAGTGATTATAAAACACTTCAAGTAGTAGCTCCTTTTGGCATAGGAATTAAATACAATGTAAAAGGTCCATGGGATATTAATGTGGAATTTGGCGCTAGAAAAACATTTACAGATTATTTAGATAATTTAGGAGGAGATAACCCTTCACTTCCGAAAAACCAACAAAACGATTATAGTCGTGGAGATATGTATTACTATACCTCTCTATCTTTGACCTACAAATTTATCAAGGTGTATTGTCCTAAATAAGAAAAATATTCAAGGTTTATTGATTGAACATCAAGTAATAATGGGACTAAAAACCTACTATTATTTTATGTTCAATTGTTTTTTATGCAGTTTTAAATCCATTCTTACTCGCAATAAGCCCTTCTTGATTTTGAATAGGATAGGGAATTCGTTAAATTTGTCATATTATTCCCAAAAAGTACTCCTAGTCCATTTTTTGACTTACAAACAAAGTTTTAAAAGCTACAAGAAGAACTAAGCACTCTAGGAAATAAAGGCTCATAACTTGCTTCTTGCGTGTTTGAAAGCCTATTATTATAAGTTTTATGTGTTAAAAAGTGTTAAATCGGTGAAAGAACAATTAGACCCTAACAATCTACCAAAACATATTGCCGTTATCATGGACGGAAACGGACGATGGGCAAAACAGCAAGGCTTCGTTGATAGAATTTTCGGACATAGAAATGCTTTAAAAGCAGTGAAGGAGGCCATTGAGGGTTGTGCTGAAATAGGTGTCAAATATTTAACACTTTATGCTTTTTCAACTGAAAACTGGAACCGTCCGAAAGCAGAAGTAGATGCTTTGATGATGCTTTTGATTAGTGCGTTAAAAGACGAACTAGAAGACATGAAAAAAAACAATGTACGATTAGATACTATAGGTGCTATCGATACATTACCTGAAAGTTCGCAGAGAGTACTTAGAAGTGCCATTGAAGAAACAAAAGATAATACAGGCGTAGTAGTTATTTTAGCCTTGAGCTATAGCGGTAAATGGGATATTATCACCACTGCCAAAAAATTAGCACAGCAGGTGAAAAATGGAGAAATAGCCATTGACGATATTAACGAACAGCTTTTTGAACAATCGTTGGATACTAAGGGAATTCCCAATCCTGATTTGATGATTCGGACAGGAGGCGACCATCGCATTAGTAATTTTATGCTGTGGCAATTAGCTTATGCTGAATTGTATATTTTTGAAGAATTGTTCTGGCCTGATTTCAGACGTGAACACCTTTTTGAGGCAATCCTTAATTACCAAGAACGTGAACGGAGATTTGGCAAAACTTCAGAGCAAATTAAAAACCCAATTAATGCTTAAAATACAAATGTATTCTTTCTCATCTGAATTGAGAACTATTCGCACAATGAAAAAATATACTTTACTGCTTTCATGCTTATTAATTTCTTTCCTTTCACAAGCACAATTGCGTGGTGCAATGGGAGCACGTTCGCCAATTGCTGAAAAAGCGGTTGAATTGAATTATGCAGAACCAAAAGAATATGAAATTGCTGAAATTACCACAACTGGCTCTAAATTCTATGATGGCAACTCAATGATTTCGCTTTCAGGGCTTAGAGTAGGAGATAAAATCAGGGTTCCGGGTGACGCCGCTACTTCTGCCATTAAGAAATTAATGAGTCAGGGAATTTTAGAAGAAGTACAGGTAGAAGCTACTAAAATTGAAGGTGATAAAATTTGGCTGAATATTGTTATCAAAGAAAGACCTAGGTTGTATAAACTAGAATACACAGGAATTAAAAAAGGAGAACAAGAAACACTGAGTGATAAAATTAAAGCCTACAAGGGTAAAATCGTTACTGAAACAGTTAAGAAAAACGTAGAGTTAGCGATTAAGAAATTTTATCAAGATAAAGGCTATTTGAACGTAAGCATAAAAATTGCGGAAAGAACAGATTCACTTCGTGGTAATAATGCTACGATGAAGGTAGCTATCAAAAAAGGCGATAAAGTTAAAATTTCAAAAATCGAATTTGTTGGTAGAACTGAGATAAAAGAAAGTATTCTGCGTCGTAAGTTGAAAGGTACTAAACAAAAGGCGTTCTATAAAATATTCACTTCTTCAAAATACGTTCCTAAAAAGTTTGAGGAGGATAAGATAAAGTTGATAGAATTTTATAACAAAAAAGGTTATAGAGATGCTCAACTTATCTCTGATTCAGTATTCAAAGATTCTGAAAAAACGGTTAAAATCATCCTTAAATTAGATGAAGGTAAGCAGTATCATTATAGAAATATCTATTGGGAAGGAAACTACATTTATCCTGACTCAATTTTAACGGAATTGTTAGGCGTTAAAAAAGGAGATATTTATAACGTTGAGGATTTAGAAAAACGTTTGAATGGAAAACCGGGTGAAGACGTAAGTTCAGCCTATATGGATAATGGTTATTTATTCTATCAATGCGAACCCGTTGAAACTGCAGTTGCTGGAGATTCGATGGACATGACTTTTAGAATTACAGAAGGTAAGCAAGCTACCATCAATAAAGTTATCGTAAATGGTAATACTAAAACTTCTGACCACGTAGTAATGCGTGAGATTAGAACCTTACCGGGACAAAAATTTAGTAAATCTGCCATCATTCGTACCGTTCGTGAATTATCAACGATTGGTTATTTCAACCCTGAAAAAATTACCCCGAACCCAATTCCAAAAGCTGACGGAACGGTAGATATTGAATATAACGTAGAAGAAAAACCTTCTGACCAGATAGAGCTTTCAGGTGGTTGGGGTGGTTATATTGGTTTTGTGGGTACTTTAGGGGTAACCTTCAATAACTTCTCTGCCAGAAATATCGGAAACCTAAGTGCTTGGAAACCATTGCCTTCTGGTGACGGACAAAAACTTTCTGTTCGTTTTCAAGCGAATGGTACATCTTTCCAAAACTATTCATTATCATTTACTGAGCCTTGGTTAGGAGGAAAGAAACCAAATTCATTCTCAATCTCATTGAGTAGAAGTATTTCGTATCCATACAAAATTCAACAATATAATCAGTTGAGTGGCTATGGGTCAGGTTATGGAAGTAGTTTATATGGTTACGGAAGTGGCTATGGTTATGGCTACGGTACAGGATTAAATACATCAACTTCTGATAGTGCTACTGCTGCTCAGAACGATGCCCACTTTAACAGTACTACTTTAGCATTTAGTTTAGGAAAGCGTTTGAAAGTTCCTGATGATTATTTCTCGTTGAGTAATTCATTATCGCTTCAATTGATTGATGTTAAGAACTTACCTTATTATGGTTATCCAGAAGGAAATTCAGTAGCGGTTTCATTTGTTACTAACTTCTCTAGAAATAGTATTGATAACCCTACTTTCCCTCGTTCAGGGTCTAGTTTCTCATTGACGGCCTCATTAACGCCTCCATACTCATTGTTTGGTGGGGATAATAAAAACTTGATTGAGTATCATAAATGGATGTTTGATGCCTCATGGTTTACGCCAATTACTAGTAAGTTAGTCTTCCACATGAGAACTCACATGGGTTTCTTAGGCTCATATAATTCTAGTAAAGATATTACTCGTTTTGAACGTTTTGACCTTGGGGGCTCTGGTATGCAAACAGGTTATAATGTTATTAGCCGTGATATCATTGCTTTGCGTGGATATAAGGATAGAGTATTTGGTTCGCAAGGTAGTTTGCCTAGTGGTGGGGTTGCCTACAACAAATTTGTAATGGAGGTGCGTTACCCAGTTTCGTTGAACCCATCAGCAACAATCTTCTTATTAGGTTTTGCAGAAGGTGGAAACAACTTTGCTAACTATTCAGAATACAATCCATTCAAATTATATAAGTCGGCTGGGTTTGGAGCTAGAATTTTCATGCCTGCATTCGGTATGATTGGTATTGACTATGGTTTTGCGTTTGATAAAGTGCCAGGACAAACTTCAAGCAACAGCTTTGGTCAGCAGGCATTTACTTTCTCAATAGGTCAGCAGATTCGTTAATATAAATATTAAACTTACCACTAGCCGATTAATAAATTGGCTAGTGGTAAGCATTGTTAATGTTTTGTTAAACAATATAGAATAGCAATAAGATAGTATTCAAGGCGTTAATCAAATACATTCACTAAATTAGCCACCTTAGCCATGAAAAAGCGGATATTTTTACTAATTTTGCCATTCTTATGTTTGTGTTCAACGATTGAAGCACAAAAATTTGGCTATATTGATACCGAATATGTTACTTCTAAATTGCCAGAGTACCAAAGTGCTCAGGCTGAAATAGAGAAACTAACGACTAAGTGGATTAAGGAAGTATCAACAAAAAATGATGAATTAGCTAAGTTAGAGAAAGCCTACAGAGCTGAAGAAGTGTTACTAACGGAGGAAATGAAAGTGCAGCGATTAAAAGTAATTGCTGATAAAGAGAAGGAAGCTAAAGAATTACAAAACAGAATCTTTGGTTTTGATGGAGAACTAATCAAAAAGAAGCAAGATATCATGAAGCCAGTTTTAGATGAAGTAGCTAAAGCTGTAGAAAAGGTAGCTCGATTAAAAAAGCTTGATTTTCTGTTTGATAAATCATCTGATGGATTAGCAATGTTGTACACCAACCCGATACATGATTATACTGATTATGTAATGGAAGAATTGGGAATTTCGACAGAGCAACTGAAAGAGAAACAAGAACAAGAGGCCAAGCAACAAGGAGAAGAGAATAAAGAAAGTGACAATACAACAAAAAGTAAATCAACTAGAAAAGGAGCAACTAGCAACTTCAAAAAAGAGTAATAACCAAATCAGAATCACAGAACAATGAAAAACAAATTTTTAATTGCTTTATTTGCAATTCTTGCTTTAGCTACAGCTAATGTAAATGCACAACAAAAAATCGGATATATTAGCTTAGATTACATTTTAGCTCAAATGCCAGAAGCAAAACAAGTAGAAACAGAATTGACTACTACTAAAACGCAATATGACAATATGTATCAGCAAAAAGTGAAGGATTTCCAAACTAAATTAGCTGATTATGAGAAAAATGCTGCTACTATGGCAGATGTAATTAAAGCTGATAGAGAGAAAGAATTACAAGGAATGCAGTCGAGCATTGAAGAATTCCGTCAAAACTCTTCTACTTCTTTACAGAAGAAACAAGCACAATTGTTACAACCTTTGTTGAAGAAAATTGAAGATAACATGCACGGTGTAGCAAAAGAAAATGGTTTTGCTTTCGTATTCAACTACGATGCAGGTCAAGGAACTACTCCAATCGTTTTACATGCTCCAGATGATGCAAATATCTCTGACTTAGTGTTAAAAAGAATGGGTGTTACTCCAAAACCATTTACGCCAGCGCCAGCTACTCCAGCAGCAACAGCTCCTAAAAAATAATCAAAGCATTATTTCTTTATAAAAAAAGCCTCAAGATTTTAAAATCCTGAGGCTTTTTTATGAATTATACTTTATGGTATTATAAGAGTTTACTGATGATATTTTCAACAGTTACGCCTTCTGCTTCTGCTTTGAAATTCCTTACTATTCTATGGCGAAGCACAGCCATCGCTACGGCTTTTACATCTTCAATATCTGGAGAATAATTGCCATTTAATAGCGCATTACATTTGGCCGCTAAAATCAAGTTTTGTGATGCTCTCGGTCCAGCTCCCCATTCTAAATACTTGTTAGCGATAGCATCTGCCATGGCTGTATTAGGTCTAGTTTTATGCACTAGTTTAACAGCATATTCAACTACATTGTCAGCAATAGGAACTCTTCTAACTAATTGCTGATAAGCTAAAATCTCTTGTCCAGAAACTTGCTGAGTGACGTTATACTTCTTATCTGAAGTAGTATTTTTAACAATATCTAATTCTGCTTCATACGACGGATAATCAAGCGTTACCATAAACATAAAGCGGTCTAATTGGGCTTCTGGCAATGGATAAGTACCTTCTTGCTCAATTGGGTTTTGTGTCGCCAATACGAAGAATGGTTTCTCTAAAGGATATTTTTTTCCTGCTACCGTCACAGCGTACTCCTGCATGGCTTCTAAGAGCGCTGATTGAGTTTTAGGAGGAGTTCTGTTTACTTCATCCGCTAATACGATATTCGCGAATATTGGTCCTTTTACGAATCTGAAATTTCTCTCATTATCTAATGTTTCAGAACCAACAATATCAGAAGGCATTAAATCAGGAGTAAATTGTATTCTATTAAAATCTAAATCTAAAGCACCCGCAATGGTTTGAATAAGAAGTGTTTTAGCCAAACCCGGCACACCTACCAATAAGCAATGTCCCTGACAAAAAATAGCTGTAAGAAGCATTTTAACAGTTTCATCTTGACCAATTACAACTTTTCCGATTTCTGAAGTAAGTTTTTGATAGGATTCTTTTAAAGCATCTACTGCTTCAACATCTGATTTGAATTGAACCATATTTTCTATTGTGTTTGTCGATTTTGTGCTTTATAACACAAAATATTTCTTACTATTTATGAGCGATGTACTTAAAATTAAAAATGTCAGGCTAATTGTAAATTTAACCTGACACAATTTAAATTAAAACAAGATTTTTACCAAAGAATAATGAATCTTAAAATCACTGATCATTCGT
Organism: Arcicella sp. GW821-FHT09D11; assembly: GCF_059416265.1. Classification (NCBI taxonomy): domain Bacteria; kingdom Pseudomonadati; phylum Bacteroidota; class Cytophagia; order Cytophagales; family Flectobacillaceae; genus Arcicella; species Arcicella sp. GW821-FHT09D11. Next base: position 1,103,022 of record NZ_JBWKOV010000002.1, read on the forward strand.
TTTCATGACATTACATTCCTTGTATTCATCAACGATATAAATAAATACATCGTTTTTGGCAGTAGCAAACCATTTTTCAATAGCTGTATTTCGTTTCCTATTTAAGGCATAAGTAGACATTCGTTGGAAATCGTCTTCTAAATTTGCATAGTGAGGAGGGTGTTTAGCCTTGTAATATAAAATTCTCATTGCCGAACGTCCATCTTCTGTTCTGTATGGCATTGGTGGCGTAATAGTTCCTACTGTCATTGAATCAATAGTGAAATATAAACCAGATTCCATTGTACCATCTAAAGCCATCTTGATAGAGCGTGTCTGAGGGTCAGTAATCATTCCTCCTGCATCTTGTGTAGCTTTATCTTCAGAGAAATCCTTGGCAGCACGTTCAAATTTGATACTATCTCTTTGAATCAATACTCGGATACTATCCAAGAAACGCGTTGGTTCTTCTACATCCAATCTTTGATAGTCTGGTCTTAATAAAATGTGTAATGCGTGATATTCTTGTCCACGAACTTCCAACATTTTAATTAAGTGATAACCAAATTCAGACTCTACTACACCAGATAATTCGTTAGGCTTTAACTTCAACGCAGCCGATTCAAAAGGAGCAACCATTTGTCCACGTTTTGCAAAACCTAAGTCTCCACCTCTTTTACCTGAACCTAAATCTTCTGAATATAATTTAGCCATTTCTTCAAACGACTCTCCGTTTTCGGCTCTTCGTTTGTAGTCATTTAATCTTTTGTATAATTCGTCCTTTTGTGCCTTCGTAGTTTTGGCTAGCCTAACGATATGACCAATCTCTACCTCTGAAGGCATATATGGAATAGAATCGGTAGGAATACTCTCAAAAAAGCGTCTTACTTCTTTAGGAGTAATCTTAACATCACTCGTAATTTTTTCTTGCATTTTACGAGTTGTCAATTGTTCTTTTATCGCCGAACGAAGTTCGTCTTTTAAAGAAGAAATGCTTTTTCCATAAGCTTCAACAATATTTTTCTGAGAGCCAAATTGTTGTTCCATTTGTTCCATTCTGGAAGAAAGTTCAGTTTCTACTCTTTTATCATCGACAGTAATAGAGTCAATTTCAGACTTTGCCAACATCATTTTACCAACAACCAAGCTTTCAAAAATCTGACAACTAGAAGGAGCACCAGCTTGTCCACTTTGTTTGTATTGTTGTACTTGTGACTCTAACTCTGATTTTAAAATATAATGGTTGTCTACTTTAGCAATAATTTTATCAATTACTACTGGCGTTTGTGCCTGTAATACTTGACTAAAAAATAGACAGATTGCGAAAAGGAAAATAAATAATTTCGAAAATTTCATCTAAAAAATGAATTAATATGAAACGTACAGGGCTTTATGGTTTTTTAAAATGTACGTAGATTGACAAAGATAACGTTTTTTAATCTCTAATTTGATATGCCACTACCGTTAAAAAGTGTTAAGAATTTAACCAAAATGAGAAATGGGTAGATTAATATGAAAAAAAGTCAAAAGAGAAATACGTTTACTTCATCTTTTGACTTTCTTTACTAGTTTATTACTTTCTGTATTTCGTTTTCGTTTACTGTTACTGGATACTTTGCTTTTAGTTGATTTATCCAGTTTTCTAATAACTGTTTTTGGTAATCTCTGGTTATTTGACCACGGGCTTCTTTAAAAGTCTTTGTTCTAGGTTCTTCTACCTTCACGATATTGATTGAAACAAATCTGCCTTTTAGGTTTAGACTTTTTTCACCCAAAGTCCATTCAACAGCGCTTAAATATTCATTTTCATCTTTCTTGAAGAATCCTTCTTCAGCACTAAGGCTATTTGGTTTTAAGGCATTAAAACGCTTAACAACGTCTTCCATCGAATCAGATAAGAATCTAATACCTACTCTGCTATTTTTGCTTCTATCAGTTTTCGAGATAGGCTTATACTTTCCATCATCTTTTTCGATGATTCTCATAGGCGTAATGCCATTGTTAATCAGATAGTTTACAGACTTTTTCGCTCTTTCTGCCGAAATGTTTTCAGCTTCTTCAGGGTCAGAATTACCTGTTACTTCAACTACATAATCTCTATTTTTCAATAGAATAATATTTAAATCATACAGCATCTTCTGAGCATCGCTAGAAAGCACAGACTTATCTTTTTCAAAATAAATATCAGGGAATCTGCGATTCATTGGATAAGGACCTTTTGCCAATAGCGTTTTTGCTTGTTCTAAGGTCTCCTTACGGTCGCTAGTAATTACTTTGGCTAACACTCGGTGCGTATACTGATATTGGTCGATGTGTTGATTGTAGAATTTTACCTGTGCCAATGAATCCAATGATTTTTCATAGACATTATCATTCAACATCTGTTTTTGTAGGATGCCCTCTCTATATTCTTGAATGTCAGCACGGAACTCTGGGAATTTTATCTCAAGATTTGATTCTTCGTACCTAAGATTTTGATTCTCTACAAAAAGGTCGTACCAGTCTTGTGGTGTTTTTTCATCAAGGGCTTTTAGTTTGGCTAATTGGCGTTGATGTTTTGTCACAAAACTATAAAAATCTTTTACAGATGAGCTTGTCTGATTGATAGTGAATAGTGCTTTAGCCAGATAGTCTTCCGTACCGATTCTATCTTTATAGAAGTTTTCAATGGCTTCTTGCTTTACCGATAGTATCTCTTGAAAGTTATTATCTTTTTGCAAACGTTTTACTAAATTATTCTTGATAATGATATTACGAGAAGCATCAGCTGTTATTTTTTGACGAATAAAAGGGGACATTTCATCATATTTTGGCAAACTTTTCTTTTCAACTAACCTGAAAATATGCCAACCTAATGAAGTTTGAATAGGTTGTGTATAATCGTTCTTTTCCTTTAAGGCAAAAACCGTTTCAACAATTTTTTGGTCAATCAGTGTACCTGCATCCCAAAATCTGTTCATTACCCCACCATTATCTTTGGTACGGGTGTCTTCCGAGAAAACTCTGCACACGCCTTCAAAAGGTTCATTTCTTTTTAAGTATTCGTATGCCTCGTCTATTTTTTTCTTAGCCTTTGTTGCTTCTTCAGACGAAGCAGAGGGCGAAAGACTTACAAGAATGTGGGCTAGTTTTACTTTTCCTCTGAACGAGTGTCTATCTAATACCTTTATCAAATGAAATCCTTTGTTGGTTCTGAAAGGATTAGACATTTCGCCTTTAGGAGTATTATAAGCAGCCGTTTCAAAAGTGTAATTATTTTCTAATACCGAGAGGAAGCCTAAATCTCCGCCTTTGGCTGCTGAGTAACTATCTTTAGAATAAGTTTTTGCTAATTGGTCAAAAGACTCTCCTTTAGTTATCCTAGCCCTTAAACTTTTCAATTCATTGTAGGCGGCCATTGTATCGGCTGGGCTAGCATTTTTGGCTAAAGGAATAAAAATCTGAGCTACCCTTATTTCCTCACGCATTCTTTCATACGATTCTTGGATGAGCTTCTCTAAAATCAATTTATCTACTAAATATGCGCTAGCCAATTCTTTACGGTAGGTCTCTATTTCTTCACGAAATGCACGCGTAGTATCTTTTCCCATACGCTCGGCAGCGTATACGATTAGCTTATAATTAACATAATTATTAACAAACTCTTTCTGATTATCTTTTCTGACACTATCGCTTTGAGTAAGCTTTTGGTAAGTTTGGGAGAATTCTTTTGAATTGATAGTTCTATTCCCGATTTTAAGGGCATAATTCTCATTTTGAGCTTCGGCAGTGGTAACCGTTATCAATATTAATGCAATTAGCCTGTATATTCTGGTTAGTGATTTATTCATTATTTTCAATCTTAATTGTTTGAAGCAATTACTTCCAAACCTTTGATACCCCTAGATTCTATTCGCTTCAACACACAAAACGTATAAGTACATGGTACCTTATGTAACTATTAAATGCTTATGTTTATTGTAAGAGAATGACAAAAATATAAATAAAAACCCAGCAAAGTATTATGTCTATTTTATTAAAAAATATACATAATTTTATAAAATGCTGTTTTTTAGGTGTTTATAGCAAATGTTTGTATTAAATCAGCGTATTTTTAACTCATAAGTGAGTTTATAGCGGAAAGTGTTCTTGAAATGTTCCCCTTCAAAGACTAAGTTGACGGGATAGGTATTTTGGGTAGTAGAAAGTGAATCTAGTTTCAATTCAAAGGTACTTTGTCCTAATAAATCATCTTGGTCAAAACGCTCGGCTACCTTCAATCCTAAGCCTGCGGCTTGTAAGCTAGCAAAGACGATGGCAAGTGGAGTTTCATATTCAGCAATGTTGATGATAGTAGCTGGTATCTTGGCTAATCCTCCAAAATTATTGATTTTATTGATGGTAGCCATTGCTTTTTCATAATCGTCAATCTCCATCAAGATGACAGAAGATAACAACTTGCCATTTTCTGGCACTACTAATTCTATCGTTTTAAATTTATCCGCCTTAACAACTTGCCCTTTCTTTAGGCTTTCAACACCCCAAGAACTATTGATAACCTTTAAGATTTTCTTGTTTTCATCTACCAACGTAAGTGCATAAGTTAAAGAAACCTCATCAGCAAAGCTGAGGTCTTCTTCCAAATCAATCGCTTCAAGTGATTTAATCGTCAGTTCTACAATTTTATCTTTCTTCACTACGGGTGCTTGAGTAGTGGTGGAGCTAACAACTTTATTGCTTTTACAAGCCGTAAAGCATAGACAAATAGCCAATAAGATGATAAATTTACTATTAATGGCTATTTTGTTCTTGATGAAGGATATTGTTATCATTTGGTAAATCATGGTTTAATAATTCAAAATAGGGCATTTCTATGCTTCTTTGCAAATTTTCTTAGCTACAATCCTTACAGCCTACACTTCTGGATGAATCAGAGGTTAATAAATGACCTAAAAACAACAGCTATTTTAGATATTAATTTGATAAAAATGCCTAATAATCAATAAAGTTAGCGGAGTAATATATAAAAAACTCAATTTATAAAATATTGGTATTTACCAACATTTATGATGGATAGATAACCCAAATTTGCAATATAATTTTAACCTCCAAAAAGAATAACGATATGAAAGGCATAGCTAATAAGCAACTGATAGAACAATTAGAAAATAGGATAGAGCTTCATTTAAAAGAAAGCATTGAGCTTTTTCAGAACCTTCATGAGAGTGTTTTACTACACCCTGCGAGTAATGGTGGTTGGAGTATTGCTCAATGCCTTGAACACCTAAATAGTTATGGACACTATTATTTACCTGGTATTAAAAATGGATTGAGTACGCAACAATCTAATCATCCCAATTTAGTATTTAAGAGTTCTATGTTAGGAGCATACTTTACGCAATTGATGGAGCCAAAAGAAAAGATGATAAAAATGAAAGCTACCAAAAACCATAGCCCAGCAACTGACTTAGACCCCTATGCCGTAGTAGCCGAGTTCATTGCGCAACAAGAAGAACTTTTGAGCTTACTAAAACAAAGTATTGAAGTAGATATGAATGCCATCCGTATACCAATTTCAATTGCAAAATTTATACGATTGAGGTTAGGAGATGTATTTCAATTTTTAATTGCTCATAATCACCGCCATATTTTACAAGCCAAACGTAATTTATACATTAGTTACAATCAGCCTGTAGAAGACTAAAATTTCAGTATCCTCTAAATCTTATTTAATATATGAGCGTGTAAATACGCTAAAATTCATGATGACTCATGTTTTTTAGCGTAAAATATCAAGTATATAAGATTTGCGTTCTATTCCCGTCCTTACTTTTTGCCTTGATGCAAAAAGTAACAAAAAAATCAAGAATTCCTAAACTCGCTTCGCTCAAACAGTAGGAATTCGTTGTTCCTCAATCATAAAAAAGCAGTCGAAACCCTAATTTTGACTGCTTTTTTATGATTTTTAAATTCAGGATGACTTATGTTAATAAACTGACATTTAATTTTTATTATCAGGCGTTTTCTGTAATAAACTGCATTTTGTGCAAGCTTGCATACCAGCCATCTTTTTCTAAAAGGATTTCATGAGTGCCTTCTTCTTTGATTTCACCTTTATCTAAAACTAATATTTTATGGGCATTCTGAATCGTTGAAAGTCTGTGAGCAATCACAATGGCTGTTCGGCCTTTCATTAATTTAGCAATGGCATTCTGAATCATCTCTTCCGTTTCGGTGTCGACAGAAGAAGTGGCTTCATCCAGCACAATTATTTTAGGGTCGTGTACCAAAGCCCTTACAAACGAAATTAATTGTCTTTGCCCTACAGAAAGGGTAGCCCCTCTTTCCATTACATTATAGTCGTAACCATCAGGCAAACGGTCAATAAACTCATGAGCGCCTACTAGCTTGGCCGCTTCAATGATTTTTTCTCGGGTAATACTTTTGTCACCAAGCGTAATATTGTTTTCAATGGTATCTGAAAATAAAAACACATCTTGTAATACTACCCCAATCTTGCTTCTCAAACTATTCAATTCATAGTGTTGTAAATCGATATCATCTACCCATATTTTACCTTTATTGATTTCATAAAAGCGACTCAATAAATTAATGGTTGATGATTTACCCGCACCAGTTGCCCCGACCAATGCAATCGTTTCGCCTTGTTTTACTTCAAATGAAATATCTTTTAATACATATTCTTCGTCATTATACGCAAACCAAACATTTTCAAAACGAACATTACCTTTTAATTGATCCGCTTTATAAGTACCGTTATTCACTACGTATTCATCAGACTCTAAGAGCTTAATAATCCTTTCGGTGGACACAATACCCATTTGAAGCGTATTGAAACGGTCGGCTAAGAATCTAATAGGGCGAAAGAATAAGTTCATAAACATGATAAAAGCCGTAAGCGTACCCAACGTCATGTCATGAGTAAGGATTTGTTTTGAACCAAACCATACAATTAAGCCAGTGCCTGCTGCTAAAATTACATCTGCCACAGGGAAATAGACCGAATAAGCCCAAATAGACCGAATATGGGCATCACGGTGTACTTCGTTGATTGCATGGAATTTATTGTATTCTATTTTTTCGGAATTGAAAATTTGTACAATGTTCATCCCTGTGATGTGCTCTTGCACAAATGAATTTAAGTTAGCAACTGCCAAACGTACTTCATTAAAGCTTTTCTTGATATATTCCTTAAACAGGTAGGTTGAAATAACCATAAATGGCACTGTACACAGACAGATTAATGTTAGTCGCCAATCTGTCCAGAACATCACGCCTGTAATTAATATCAATTGTAAAATATCACCAGCAATAGCTGCTAATCCTTCTGAAAATACATCATTGAGTGTTTCAATATCCGATACAGTACGGGTCACTAAGCGACCTATAGGAGTATCATCAAAAAACTTTAGTCGAAGAGATAATATTTTCTCGTATAATTCAACACGGATATCACGAATAACGGTTTGTCCTAACCAGCCAGCCATATAGGCACTAACAAATTGAAGAAAGCCTTGTAAGAGCAATACACCTACCATCAATAAAAGCATGTTGGTAAGCATAGGGTAATTGCCCGCAACGATATAATTATCAATGGTATGGCGAATTAATAAAGGGTTGAGTGGCACAACACAAGCAGCAACCATGATGATAAGTACCAAAGACCAGAATCGTAATCGATAAGGGGAAAGGAAACTATATATTCTTTTAAGGACTTGAATGTCAAATATTTGGCCGCTTTTTTCTTCTTTTCTCATTTAATATTTTTAAAGAATTGAGGTGGTTTTCAATACTTACTTCAAAATTAACATAAGATTTTGTGGAATGGTTTATAATGATGGAAATAAGTAGCTTTTAGCTATCAGTTTTCAGACATTGTAAAATGGGTGAAAACACTAAATAGCCTACCGTATTTTACCCGATTTTGCAGGGTATAAATACGGTATTTTTAATGAAAAAGGCTTAATGGATTGAATTTGAGCAGTTTGAGTAAATAAACCTATTGTGATACTAAGGATAAAATGGTAGCTTCAAATCGTAAAATCAATTATAAAACTTTAACTGCTTAAATCACATGAAAAAATTATTTAACCCACTAGTTACTGGTATCATTGGAATGTTTGTTGGAGCAATGGTTGTGAGTGCTTATCCCAAGACTGTTTTAGGTGAAGATATTGTAAAAAATAATCCTAACTTTAAAGTATCAGAATATAAATCAGATACAACAAAAAGTAATAAAAATAAAGTTAAAAATAAAAAAATAATAGTGTATAAAAAACCAGAGCCAACTTATTCTCCAGTGGCAAAAAATATGATTACTAAATTGTATGATTATATGGAAAAAGATGCATGTTCGACACCTAAGCTATTTAGAAGAAGTTATACTTTAAACTTTGAAGATTTTAATGAAATAGAAAAAATACATAAGTTGAACGATTACGTGAATAGTAGAAATTACACAAAGGGTTCGTTGAAATTCAGAATTTTTCCTGGTTTAAGTTTTGATTCACTGAATAAAAAAGATGTTTTAACACTTATTTTAATGATTGAAAAAGACGGGGTTTTGTTATGGGATAAAACAATAGGAATGAATAGGAAACAAGTTGAAATTCAAGATCAAATGGGTCTTTGTCCTGATGTTTGTCCGCTACAAAATGATTTGTTTACAGAGCAAGAATGGCAAGATATCACAGGCAAATATTATATACCCTACAAAAAATGATTTTAAGTATTGTAAAGTTTATTCAATAATAATTTTTTGAAACCGTGAATGATTTAAAGTATAACATATATATCATTATCTTGCTAGCTTCCCTTGTAGTAGGAGGGATAAAATTTAATGTACTCAATAAAACCAATAGAGTTTTTTTAGTATTAATTCTCCTTACAATCATTGCAGAGCTAGCAGGAAGAGCCGTTTCTATCAAAGGAAAATCTAATTATATCATATATCATTTTTTTACGCCTATTCAGTGTGTACTAGTACTACTAGGATATTATCTTGATTTAAAAAATAAAATCATATTGTATATCATACCAAGTATGCTTTTACTTGGTATGATATTGAGTTTATGGATTCAGCCTCTGCCTCATGTCAATACTTATTTCATGAATATTGAAATCTTGTTATTTACCATTCTTACTATCAAATATTTTAGAGATTTATTATCCCTTGAGACTAATATTAAATTAAAAGATTTTTCACTATTTTGGATAAGCTGTGGACTATTAATTTTTTGTATTGCTAATATATTTCTATTAGGAGCTTTCAATTACATTATAGATAGTAAATCAAACGGAGTCACGAATAAATTTATCATGAAAATTCTTTTATATATCAGGTACTTCTCTAACTATCTCTACTATAGCTCATTTATAGTGGCGTTTTTAGTAAAGCAAAATACAATCTCTAGCCAACATGATAAATAACTACGAGCTTCTACTCACTTTTATAGTAGGTATTATCATTTTTGGTATTCTGGTTGCTTTCATTATTTCCTTTGTTTTTCTATTTCAAAAACGTCAGGCAAAGCACCGTGAAGAAAAACAAGCGCTTAAAATTGCTTACGAACAAGAGATTCTTACCTCTCAATTAGAAGTACAGAATCAAACATTACAAGAGATTTCACAGGAATTGCATGATAATATTGGTCAATTACTTTCTGTAGCCAGAATGAATTTGAATGTGATGGAGGAGGAGATGGTCGATACAGATGGTTACATCAAACAAACTAACGAAATTATTCATCAATCTATTAATGATTTGCGGGCTTTAACCAAAAGCTTAGATATAGATTTTGTACAACAATTCGGTCTGGAAGAGAGTCTGTCGTATGAAATCGAAAGGATTCGTAAAACCAAACGCTTTGCTACTGAAATTAATATTGTTGGTGAAACAATTTCGCTTGGATATGAACGAGAAATTGTTTTATTTAGAGTAGCCCAAGAAATTTTAAATAATGCCTTAAAACATTCTAGCGCTAAACATCTTACGGTATTATTAAAATATTTGCCTAACACTTTTGAGCTAAGTATTCATGATGATGGAAAGGGGTTTGATATCGAAGCCATCCAACAAAATGGAATAAACAAGTCAGGTGCTGGGCTAAGAAATATTCAACGCCGTGTAAAATTAATAGGAGGTACTTGTAGCATTGCCTCTGAAATAGGAAAAGGAACCAACATGATGATTATAGTAAGCCGCTAGATTTAAAAATATGAAATATAAAATCGCTATTGTTGATGACCATACCTTGGTTGCGAATGCTTTAGCAGGCCTAGTTCAGAAAATGGAAAATTATGAAGTGATGTACGAAGCCGCTAATGGAAAAGAAATGATTCACCATTTTAAGTTGAAAATGATTCCTGATGTAGTGCTTTTAGACATTAATATGCCTGAAATGGATGGCTACGAAACATCGTTATGGTTGAAAAATAATCATCCTGATGTGAAAATAATAGCGCTCTCCATGTATGATAAAGAAGAAGCAATCGTCGGGATGTTAAGAAATGGGGTAAAAGGTTATTTACTTAAAGGCTGTAAACCCACTGAACTAAGAATGGCTTTGGAAAGTGTCATTAACAAAGGATTTTATTACACCGAATTTGTTACCGATAAATTACTAAAAAGCTTAAACCCTGAAAAAATTAAAAATCCTATCAAAGAATTAGGACTTAACGACCGTGAATTAGAATTCATCCGTTATGCTTGTTCTGAACTTACTTATCATGAAATTGCCAATAAAATGTGTTGTGCCAATAGAACAGTAGATGGATACAGAGAACAGGCTTTTTATAAAATGAATGTAAAATCTAGGGTGGGAATCGTAATACAAGCTATTCGATTAGGAATAGTGGTTTTATGAAATTAGAAAGAAATATTAATTACCCATTTTTAAAGTCCTGTTAAGAGCAATCTTGACGGGATTTTTTGTCTTCTTTAATTTGAAAAACCAAAAGGTCGCATGTTAGGGCAGTATTAGTAAATTAATAGAAAGTATTATTAATTTATTTTATCAAAATGAAATAGAACTTTTACTGTTCAATTATGCTTTAATTTGTAGGATTATTTCTCAGCAATTCTCTTAAAACAATCTCCTTGAAAAATTTATTTAATAATTACAAAACTGACCTTATTGCTACTTTCCGTTTGTCACTACCCATTATTGCTGGTCAACTAGGTATTATGATTATGGGTTTGGTAGATACTATCCAAGTGGGCCGAATCGATAAAGGTGCCGTAGAATCATTAGCAGCAGCGGCAGATGCCAACGGTATTTTGATTAATATTTCTATTATCGGGTATATCTGTTTGCAAATTGTTTCTCCTATGGTTTCAAAAGCCAAAGCCGAAAAAGATTTTGCGAAATGTCATCTATTGCTGAAATCAAGTTTATGGGTAGCTATCCTAATGGGAATTATTTGTTCTATTGCAGTAGTGGCTTTTGGTCTTAATATGGAAATTTTAGACCAGCCTCCGCAGATTAAGACACTTACTCAAGAATACCTGTGGATTATGACTGCCTCCACCATTCCAGCCTTTCTTTTTTCAGCAATGAAGAGCTTTACAGATGGTCTTTCGCATACGAAGGTGGCCATGAATATTACATGGACAGCCTTATTGATGAATATTATTCTAAACTATTTTTTAATCAATGGCATCTGGATTTTCCCTACGTTAGGTTTAAAGGGAGCTGGTTATGCTACTTGTATTGCCAGATTATATATGTTCATCGCTATTACTTACTATGTTTTTCGTTCAGGAAAATTTAAAGATTATTTAAGTGCTAAAATACAAGTAAATGAAATGTCGGCACTAATTAAAAATATTTTGAAAGTAGGAATCCCTAGTGGTTTCCAAGGCTTTTTTGAGATTGCCGCTTTCTATGGAGCTGTTGTAATGATGGGTTGGATAAGTATTGAGCATAAAGCGGCTCACCAAGTTGCTATTGGGTTTGTTTCACTTACTTATATGGCGTCTACAGGTATTGCGACCGCTGGAGGCATTAGGGTAGGGGCAGGAGTAGGAGAAAGAAACCGAAGTGCTATTTTTAAAGCTGGTACGGCAGCTTTATTGATGGGGATAATCTTTATGAGTCTCTGCGGAATATTGATGCTTAGTTTTAATGATTTTTTTGCGAGTTACGTAAAAGATGAAGGCGTAATTGTACTAGCCGCTCAATTAATTATATGGGGTGGTATTTTTCAATTGTTTGATGGCGTTCAGGCTGTTAGTATTGGTATTTTAAGAGGAATACAGGATGTAAACATTCCAACGCTCATTACCATTTTTGCTTACTGGGGTGTGGGCTTGCCTTTATGTTATGTGTTAGGGTTTGTCTATGATTTAAAACACATTGGTATTTGGATAGGCTTAACCCTAAGTTTGTTGGCTTCGGCAAGTTTACTGAGCTGGCGATTCTATAATAAAGTAGGCAAAATGGAATTATAATGTTGTAGCACGACTTTCCAAGTCGTGAACTAAAGGTTAGTGAATTTTTCAATTATTTTGTAAATTAAAACGGTAAATCATACTATTTGACTTTGAAAATAAAACTAACCTTGCAATGATAGATTTAAAGTTTAATTATCCTTCTGTGCCAGCAGAGATGGATTTAATCAAGCAATATTTTACAAAAGATTTTATACATGAAAAGAAAGATTTTTTGTTATTCCCTCCCTTTCATGGAGATAAAAATACAATTGATTTAGGTGCTGAATGGTTAGGCTTATCGTCTGAACTTTTCCCAGACATCATTGATATTGTCATGTGTAATAGTGGCAATCAGGCATTACTCTGTTTATTACAGGCTTGTCGGAAACAATACAGTTCAATTATCACCGAACCTTTTACCTATGTATCCTTTAAAAGCATTGCTTTAGAAAATAACTATCAATTAATCCCCTGTGAAGTTGATAATGATGGTATTACGATAGAAGGCTTGGATGCGATTGTAAAAAGTACTGGAAGTAAATTATTGTATATACAACCAACCATACAGAATCCCACGTGTGTGGTGATGCCAATAGAAAGAAGACGTCAGATAGCTGAATATGCAAAGGAACATGACCTTTTAATTATTGAAGACGATGCCTATCGGTTTATGTGTGTCAATCCTCCGCTTAGTTTTTTAGATTTATTGCCAGCCCAAACCATCCATATTTATAGCTTGTCTAAGCCCTTTAATCCGCTGATTAAAACTGCTTTTGTAACTCTTCCCCAATATTTGAAAACGAATGTGGCAGATTATATCAGGATGTCGTCTAGTGGCAATTCGTCTTTGCTAAGTGGGTTGACTAGCTATTTATTACAAACGAATGCACTTCAAACAATTATTGAGCAAAAACAAGTTTTGGCAGAAAAACTACAGCAGATGGTAAAGCCATTGTTAGAAAATCTCATTTATAGAACCGACCCAACGTGTAGCCATATCTGGATAACTCTACCAGCAACAATCAATTCGACTAAGCTAGTGAATGATATGGCTAGTCAACAAATTGTTATCACCAGTGGAAATGAATTTGCTATTGATGAAAGTGTTGACGGTGAAAGATATATTAGAATCGCATTGGGAGGGGAGAAAGATACAGAAAAGTTAACTAATGCGGTAAGAGTACTTGTAGAGACGATTAAAGAATTAGAGATTAATTAGATACGTAAAAATCTTTCTTTTAGGGTGCGACTTAAGTCGCACCCTAAAAGAAAGGTAACATTTTAATATGGACAAGTAGTAAAAAGACAGTTATTGATCTTTCCCTAAAGCAATTTTAATATGCGCTAAATGGTGTTTACTATGCCAAACACCTACATCCACGGCATCCATCAATGTTAAATACATCTTACGAGTAGGATGATAGTAGCCTTTCTGAAAATCCTCTTCTGTCATTTGTTCTAAAAGATATGTCCATCGCAGATGGGTGCCTTCTAATAAAGTCAAAGAATAGTCAATAGGAGCATTTTTAGCTTCTTCTAAATTAGCCCAAGCATCTACTTTACTTACCACTCCTTCAGAATTTATTTCAGTAAGAGCATGTTTAAAACGGACAAAATACAGCACATGAATATCTGCGACATGATGTATAACTTGTCTGACAGTCCAGCTTCCTTCGCGATATTGTTTTAGTAAATCTTCTTCGCTCAAACCTGCGGTAAGTTCTTTATATAGTGCTGGAATTGTTTTTAATTGGGCAATACTTTCTTGAATCTCTTCCCAAGTATGTTGTTCTTTTGGGGTCCATTTCCCAATTGGGTATTGTAAAGCTTGTAAATCCATAAATATGTGTTTAGATATGTTTGTAATTTATTAACAATAAAAAACAAAAAAGCTCTCCAAAGATAAATAAATCATTAATCTTTAGAGAGCTGATGGAAAGAAAGAATGCAATCGCTTGAAGCGAGCGACTGCTATTGTTTTTTATAGCACTACATTCACAATTCTTTTTGGTACCACGATTACTTTTTTAGGAGCTTTACCGTCTAACCATTTTTGAACTACTTCGTGTGCCAAAACTCCTGCTTCAATATCCGCTGGAATCGCATCAGTTGGGAAAGAAATATTTGCTCTTACTTTTCCGTTGATAGAAATCGGATAGTCGAAATTAGCTTCTACTAACAATGACGCATTGAACTTAGGGAAAGTAGCATAAGAAATCGTTCCTGCTTCGTTACCCAACAATACCCAAAGCTCTTCGGCAATATGTGGAGTATACGAAGACATCAAAATAACTAACTCTTGCAAGATAGCTTTGTTCGTACATTTTAATGTTCCTAAATCATTCACACAAATCATCAACGTAGAAACCACAGTATTGAATGAATAACGTTCTAAATCTTCTTCTACTTTCTTGATACAAGTATGCAATACTTTCAATTCCGCAGGCGTTGGAGCTTCGTCTTTTACTTTATAGTTGCCTAAATCGTCATAGAACAAACGCCATACTTTTTTGATAAAACGGAATGAACCATCAATACCATTAGTATTCCAAGGTTTAGCTTGTTCTAATGGCCCTAAGAACATTTCGTACAAACGCAAAGTATCTGCTCCAACTTTGTCAACCAATACATCTGGGTTTACTACGTTGTATTTAGATTTCGACATTTTCTCAACCTCAACACCGCAGATGTATTTGCCATCTTCTAATATGAATTCTGCATTTTCGAAGTCAGTACGCCATTTTTTGAAAGCTTGTATATCTAGCACCTCATTCGATACAATGTTTACGTCTGTATGAATTGGCGTAGTTTCGTATTGGTCTTTCAAGCCATAAGAAACAAAAACTGGGTTTTTGCCTTCTCCAACGGATGATTTTACACGATACACAAAATTAGAACGCCCCTGAATCATGCCTTGGTTAATCAATTTCTTAGCAAATTCTTCCTCTGGTACTAATCCTAAATCTTTCAAAAATTTATTCCAGAAACGGCTGTATAACAAGTGACCAGTAGCATGTTCTGACCCTCCCATATATAAATCTACTGCCTTCCAATAATTGATGGCTTCTTGTGAGGCAAATTCTTGCTCGTTCTGAGCATCCATATAACGATACCAATACCATGACGAACCTGCCCATCCTGGCATGGTCGACAATTCATATTCGTACTCGCCTTTGTATTTCCAACCTTCGGCACGGCCTAGTGGAGGTTCACCCGTTTCTGTTGGCAAGTATTTATCAATCACTGGCAATTCTAAAGGCAATTCGCTTTCTTCAATCAAATATGGCAAACCGTCTTTGAAGTAGGCAGGTACTGGCTCACCCCAATAACGTTGGCGACTAAATACTGCATTACGCAAACGGTATTGAATTTTACCTTTTCCGATGCCTCTTTCTTCCAACCATTTTGTTAAAGTAGCCGTAGCTTCTTTATAACCCATTCCGTTGATAATATCCGAATTGATGTACTTACCTTCT
The DNA here is from genome assembly GCF_059416265.1 of Arcicella sp. GW821-FHT09D11. Classification (NCBI taxonomy): domain Bacteria; kingdom Pseudomonadati; phylum Bacteroidota; class Cytophagia; order Cytophagales; family Flectobacillaceae; genus Arcicella; species Arcicella sp. GW821-FHT09D11. Next base: position 1,118,910 of record NZ_JBWKOV010000002.1, read on the forward strand.
TTGGTATTATCAGCTTGTTCTTCAATGTTTTTCTGAGCATCCAAAATAGGCACAATTGGCAATTCAAAATGCGTAGCAAAGTTCCAGTCACGTTGGTCACCCGAAGGTACCCCCATTACCGCCCCTGTTCCGTAGCCAGCTAATACATAGTCTGCCAAGAAAATAGGCACCCTTTCTTCCGTAAACGGATTAATTACATAGCTTCCTGTAAAAGCTCCTGTAACTTTTTTGACTTCCGACATACGGTCTAACTCCGTTCTTGAAGCTACCCATTTTACATACTCATCAACGGTCTCTTTTTGTTCAGGTGTTGTCAAGAACGGTACGTACTCATGTTCTGGAGCAATTACCATAAACGACACGCCATAAATCGTATCAACACGCGTAGTGAATACTTCAATAAATGCTGGAGCATTCTCTTGAACAGTTGAAGCATCAACTTTAAATTTTACACTTGCCCCCGTACTTCTACCAATCCAGTTACGTTGTTGTTCTTTCAAAGCATCCGACCAATCTACTTCATTCAAACCGTCAATTAATCTATCAGCATACGCAGTAATACGCATTGCCCATTGCTTCATTTTTTTCTGTTCAACAGGATACCCACCACGTTCAGAAACACCGTCTTTAATTTCATCATTCGCCAAAACTGTTCCCAACCCCGGGCACCAGTTTACTACTGATTCATCTGGATAAGTCAAACGATATTTTAATAAAATAGTCTGCTGTTCTTGTTCACTCATGCTATTCCACTCTTCTGCGGTGAAATTTGATGTATCTTCATCACAAACAGCATTGATGCCTTTGTTTCCAGACACAGCGAAGCGTTCAACTAAACTAGCAATAGACAAGGCTTTGTTGGCATCTTTATCGTAATAATGCTTGAACAATTGCATAAAAATCCATTGCGTCCATTTGTAATATTTAGCATCAGAAGTACGTACTTCACGCGACCAGTCATAACTAAACCCAATTTGTTTTAGCTGACGAATATAAGTAGCAATATTTTCTTCGGTAGTAATAGCTGGATGTTGACCCGTTTGGATAGCATACTGTTCAGCAGGCAAACCAAAAGAATCAAAGCCCATCGGATGCAATACGTTGAAACCTTTCAAACGTTTGTAACGAGCGATGATATCAGAAGCAATGTAACCCAGCGGATGACCAACGTGTAACCCAGCACCTGAAGGATACGGAAACATATCCAATACGTAATACTTGGGTTTATCATGGTTAACCTCTGTTTTATAGGTTTGGTTTTCTTCCCAAAACTGTCTCCATTTCTGTTCTGTTTCTTTGAAATTGTATTCCATTGCTTGTGGTTTTTGTTGTAGACATTAACAATAAGTGTATGGCTACATTGACTATTTTTTTAGAATTGCAAAATTACAGGTTTTTAGCTGAAAAAGAGCCATGAAAACAAAACAACCTTGACTAAAGATAGTCAAGGTTGTAACAAGGAATAAGATTTTGAATCATCTTAGCCTATTTTTCAATTAAAAAAGTGTCTTAAAGGGATTTCCTCAATACCATTTCCATCGGAACTTGTATTTGTTGGCGTTTTCCTCCTTGGATAATGTTGGCGGCCATTCTGCCAATTTCTGTAGGTTTAGAGGATATTATTGTAATCCCCCCAGCTAATATTTCTTTATAACAGTTATCGTTCAATGAAATCAACCCGATTTCTTTCCCGAGTGTTAAGCCTTGTTGTTCAGCTGATTTAATGACTGCTACTAAATCAATGTCGTCCATTGTTAAGTATGCGTTTCCTGCCATTACTTCTTCATCCTGAAAGCCATCTAATACTTGGAAATCAAAATGATTGGTTTCACAGAAATCTCTAAAGCCAGTAATCAACTCCGAATCAAAATACTCGTCTTCTGTCAAAACTAAATTCAAGGTTTTGTATTTCTTGAAATGTTTAATGTTTTGTTGCATTACCTGAGCAATCTCATCACCAGAGTTGCTCAAAATGCTTGAATTTAATCCATGAAGAGAAGCCAAAGATTGCTCTAAAAAGATAAGGCGTTCGCCAGAAATCTTCTTTAAGCATTTGATGTTTTCTTCACTTTCTTCAATCAAGTGAGGCATGATTACATAATAATGATAATTGCCTAAATGACTATTGATGATTTCTCTGAAATTATCACTTTTATAATTGTAAGTGAAAATGTCAACAGTTACATCTTTGTTAGAGGCATTCACAAAAGCATTAAAAATGGCTTTGTTGTTCTCTGTAATTTTTCCAACTAAAAAGAAAACTTTCGTTTTAGTTTTAGCCGACTTTCCAGAAATAAAATAACCTTTTCTGAAAATAGAAGTAATCACACCTAAACGGTGAAGTTCTGAATAAGCACGTTCAACAGTATCACGAGACAAGTAACACTCTTCACTCGCTTCATTAATGGAAGGAAGGCGTTCACCCGTTTGTAAGTTTCCGCTTTCAATATCAATCAACAGAGTGTTTACCAGTTGTTGATATTTTGGTGTTTTTGAATCTTGCTTGTTTTGAGAAAACTCTCTGAATGTCTTTATCATTTTATTTACTGGATAAAATTGGGTTGTTATATTGGTAATAGTAGGTAATACGTAAATGCCAAAGTGATTGAAATATTGATTCGACGCTTATATATAATAGTGGTACGAATTTTTGGGAATTTCAATCTAAACTTTTTATCTGAATTGCTCCATTTGTCAAAAACAAACGAATTAATCCAATAAGTCAAATAAATTATTGAAAAAGTGCATAAATTGTTTCGTAAAGGTAGGCTCAAATTGTTTTAAATGGTTAGGACATTTCTTGCAAATGTTGGGATATATATTGCAAAGTTGTGGAAATGGGCATTTGGTGTCCTGTTATGACCTGATTTTTGTTGACGGTGCAAGGCAGGATATTTAGTTGTTCGGGAATAAGTTACTTGGTATCTATAAGTTCAAACGACATTCTCATTGACAGCACAATTAGCCAATTCGCATACAAGCCTTCAATCAAAAGAACTAAAAATACTCATAGTTTTTAGTAGGCTGAACGATTTTAAACATGAAATCTACGATGGATTTATGGACAAAATCGAGGGGAAAGCTACGGTTGATTTATACATCCATCAGTTCAGTACTCAGAATGCCTTTCATTTCGAAAAGGTCATAAAAGAGAAAATTAATCAATATGATTACTTTGCTTTTATGTTGCATACGAGTTATCTCAATGAAGATTTTCTTAAAACTATCAATAGTATCCCGACCAATAAATTGATTATTCTTGAGAAAAGAAATGAATTTATCAGAGGGAAATATGCCTGTGTTTATCAAGATTTCGAGCAGGATATTTACGAAGCTTTGTTCAAAGCCAGAGAAGCTATTTTGAAATACGGTACCCTGAATTGTATTATACAAGAACATTATGCCAATGCATATTTTGTCATTGAAGGTCTGAAAAAGTTTGCCAAAGAGAACAACCTACAATACAATATCTATTCTGACATAGAGGAAAATACTATCAGAAGCAAGGAAGCTTATTTAATTCTTTCAGAAAGATATTTAGCCGAAACACTGATGTGCTGTAAGAATAAGAAGATGGTAGTAGGCGAGGATATAGGCATTGTTTCTTATAACGAAACACCTATCAAAGAAATATTATCAGGAGGAATCACCGTAGTATCTACAGACCATTTTCAATTAGGAAAAAATGCTGCCGACTTAATTCTAAGTGGTAGACAAGAACATATCAGAAATTCATTTCTATTTATTCGAAGAAACTCTCTGTGAGGGTTTAGCTGTAAGCTATGAGCCTTGAGCTTTTTGACTTAAAAACTCAAGGCTCATAGCTCAAGGCTTATGGCTGATAGCTATTAATTAACTCCTAATTCAGTACCAATAGAAATAATCCACTGTTCAAATAAAGTCTTTTCAATATCACAGGCAGTTTTAGCGTGCATTTCCCATGCTGGCGAAAACTCTTTTAATTGCGTAATCATCTCGGCTAAATGTCCTTCCTCTTCAACAATGATTGATTTCATGTTTACTTTAGACGACACCTCTTCAAGTAATTCTTGATATACTGGGTACAATTCATCAGCTCTTACCTCAATGGCATAGGTTACCAACAAATAGGCTGCATATTTCAAATCATTACCTGATAGCTTTAGTGTTTGTTTTAAATACCTACATACCTGAATATCCAATGTGTGTAAATAAGTATAACTAGCAAAAGGAGCGATAAGATATGGTTTTTCATACGTTGGAAAATCTGCTATTTTCCCTACCTTCTGAATTTGCTTTTTTAAGTAATAAGCATGGCGTGCTTCTTCTGCGGCGTGCTTCAAAACGATATAAGATACTTTGGATTTATCTTCAGAAGCTGATATTTTTCTTGCACCAGTGTTCTCCATTAATGAAAGGGTATTCAAGAATCGAGCGTGAAGCGAATCTGTCGCAATGATGTTTCGGAATATTTCTTGTAATTTCATGCCCAAAATTAGTAAGTGATTTCCATTCAATTTTTTTTATCCTTAATTATTTACTCACAAAGTTAAAAATATGCAATTCCATTACGTGAATTACTCACCTGATGAATTAGATGAGGTAAGAAAAATATTCATAGAATATGCTGAATACTTAAAGATAGACCTTTGTTTTCAGGATTTTGAGAAAGAATTGCAAACTTTATCAAAAGTTTATGCAGCTCCTGCTGGATGTATTATACTAGCTAAAATCAACGAAGAGATTGTAGGATGTGTTGCCTTGAAACCCATTGCCGAAGGCGTGTGTGAAATGAAGCGTTTGTATGTAAAACCAAATGCTAGAGGGCATAAAGTAGGCAGAAAATTAGTAGAAGAATTGATTACGTTTGCTAAAAATGCCAATTATCAAACCATGAAATTGGATACTTTAACTAGTCTGACAGAAGCGATTGGACTCTATCGTTCTTTTGGCTTTCAAGCAACGTCCGCTTATGTGTACAATCCCTTGGATGAAGTGCTATATTTTGAATTAGCACTTTAAGCGTATATGGAACGCAATAATAATTAATTATTACATAAATAAGCAAGGTGATAATCTCCATCGTTTAGCCTTATCTTTACCATGATTTATTAAAGTATAGTCACTCATTCACAACTAACCCAATCAATAAAATACGTCAATTCAACTAAGATTCATGAAGAAATTATCAAAACTTAAACAAATCCTTACTCTTTTAATCCTGTTAGGCTGTTGCTCTTGGGGCTTTTTAGGTCACAAAACCATTCATCAAATTTCAGCGTACGCTTTGCCTAAAAAAATGGCAACATTCTTTATGAAAAATGAAGATTATATGGTTTATAACTCTGTTCGTCCAGATGTGCGTAGAAATACAGATAAAACAGAAGCACCTAAACACTTTATTGATTTAGATGCTCCTATTTATGGCACTGACCCACTAAATACCATTCCTCATGATTGGGATTCAGCCGTAAAAAAATACACCGCCGATACCCTCAAAAAATATGGTACTTTACCGTGGGTAGTCGTAGAGATGCAAGAGAAATTGACAAATGCTTTCCGCAGTAAAATGAAAGACAGTATTTTGTTTTATGCCGCAGATTTAGGTCATTATGTTTCAGATGCGCATGTGCCTTTGCATACAAGTTATAATTATGATGGACAATTAACCAATCAAAGAGGGTTACACTCGCTTTGGGAAACTGCTGTGCCAGAGATAAACATTGAAAGTTATAACCTTTATACAAAACATAAAGCTAAATACATTAAAGACCCATTGGCTGAAATTTGGACAAAAATTGCAGCAACGAGTCTATTATTAGATGGCGTTTTCAAAGAAGAAATAAACGCTAGCGTAGGCTTTACCGACGAAAGAAAGTTCAAGCGTTCTGAACGTTTCGGACAAATGAGAAAGAATTACACGGGCGAATTTGCCAAGGCTTACGGAGAACGTTTGGGTAATACTATCAACAATCAGATGATATTATCAAGCCAAAGTGTAGCTGATTTTTGGTATACAGCGTGGGTAAATGCTGGCAAACCAGACCTTTCTGATTTAGAAACCGTCACGAAAGAAGACAAAGCAAAATTTAAAATAGCCAAAAAAGCTTGGAAAAATAACGAATTAATCAAACAAGGTTTGTTACAATCACGAAAAGCAAAACCAGAAGAGTTTTAATTACCAACAAAAATCTCTTGGCGATTGAGCCAAGAGATTTTTTGTCAGTAATTAAAATGAGTATTAACTGCTAGACTCTAACATATTCTCCTTTAACCTATCTAACCAACCCTTACAATTTTCAGTAATATGATGCTCAACTCCTAATGTATTTTTATAGGTTATATAGGCTTGTTCAATTAATGTTAAGGCTTTATCTAAAAAGCCTAGTGCTATAAAAACTGTTGCTAAATTCCATTTTCTTAAAGCAGTACTCGGATGTTCAGATCCAAAGTTTTTAATATCGGAATTCAAAGCTTTCACTAGCATTTCTTCAGCTTTTTTATAATCTCCCATGTCTTTGTAAACTAAAGCAAGATTTGAATATCTTATATTAGTTGTTGGATGATCCTCTCCAAAATTTTTCAGGTCATATAAAAGTGCCTTTTCCATTAGCGCTTTAGCTCCAGTAAAGTCTCCTAATTTTTGAAGTACAGTAGCTAAATTTGAGTAAGCTACTGTAGTCACTGGATGTTCAATTCCCAAGTGTTTTTTGAATGTTTGCAAAACTCTTTCTGATAATTTCCTAGCTCCTTCATAATCGCCCATATCTTTAAGCACACTTGCGAGATTTGAATATCTTAGAGCCGTATTGGAGTTATCTTTTCCATAATGCTTTTCAGTTGAAACAACCACTTTTTCAAGCAGTTGTTTAGCTTTTGAGTTTTCTCCTAAATATTGATATACGGTAGCTAAATTATTTTGATATGCTATTATATCAATATCATAATTCACTTTTTGAGCTATATTTAAGGCTATTTGAAAATGATTTTCAGCTTGCTTAAAATCAGCTTTTAATATGAAATATTTTCCTATAGAGGTTTGTATTTTGGCAAATTGTAATGGGCTATTTATTTTTAAATCTACTTTTTCTGCCAATTGGCTCATTGATTCTATAAGAAGAAACATCTTATCTATCAATTGTAAATCATAAGCTATATCTGAAGCTTTTTGTAACAATTCAAGTTTAAGGTTGATTTCAGTATCTGGTAAAGACTTTACCTTTTCTTCTAACCAATCTAATTCCTCTTTTTTCGTAGCAAATTCTAAACCTCCTAAAGATGAAATTTCCAAAGGTTTAAACGCTTTATTTTCATCAGTATCAAGTAGGAATCTTACTTCAAACTTTAACAACATTGAGCGAAAAGACCACCAGTCAGGAATTAATTCTCTACATTTTTTAAGGAGTTTTTCATCATTAGGCATTAAACAAATATAGGCTATATTTTTGGCAGATAATCTATCTCGGCGTTGGTTAAACCCCTTGGCAAATACTTCGTCATTAATAACATATTCGTAGTCTTCAATCACTACAAAACCTTCTTGGATGGAATCAGTTTTTGCTAAAAGTTGAAAATAATCAGTCTCTCGTATTTTGATTGGAAGTAAAGTTCTATCTGAGAAAGTAGCTTGTAGGAACTCTATGATTTGTTTTTTTATATCAGCATGATTATACTGAATAATTACATACCTAAACAATGCAGGTTGAACAACCCTTTGGAGTTTTTTGAGCTGTTTATCAAAATCATCAGTCTTTACCCACATATTCTTGATAGATTGATGAGTAAGCAATGATAGGATTTACTCTCTTGTAAGTACCAGAATTATATTCCATGACTACAATTTCTTCTAATAATTTCTCAATACCATCAATAAACGGTGTAGGCTTATTTTCTTTGTTGTTTTTTCTTATTTCCTTTAAAACAGTTAATTCCCTTTCAGAAAGAAAACGAGCATCAGCAGATAAATCTTTCACAGCTTCCATCAAAGCCTTCATCGTTATTTGGGTATCATCATCTTCTAATTCATAGCCTGCATGTTGTAATAAACGTAATAATTCACGAGGAGAACCTCCACTAAATCTTACGGCAGTTTTTACTACGTCTTCTGATTCAAAAAGATTTTCATCTATTCTTTTATAGACAAACTCTACGAAACGATTAATCGTTGCTTCAACATCAGAACCATCTTGCTCTTGAATTTTGATAAATGGGAAAGTGACTACTTCTGAATAATCTTTTACCTGTCTGATAGATTTCATCAGTTCAATCGGTAAAGTCATTAAGCAGTTTGCCCGAATACTTTTAATACTTTCAGCATTTTCAATGATGATTTCCCTTCTTCTTTCTGCCGTTGTGGTTTTTTCCAATCCATCAACGATAAACAAAATATCACGAGCCTCAGAATGGTCACGAAGCCATCTAGCAGCATCTTCTACAAAAATGTTAAATTCTTGTGCAAAATCTACAAAGCGATTCCTAAATACTTTTCTAACAGAATCGGCTCTTTCTTTTGAACCTGTTACTCCGCCTTTTAGCTTGCCAACTAACGATAAAAGCCAAGGGAGTCCCCATTTTCCTTCTAATTCTATTTCAATACTCGCAGATTTTTCGATTGAACTATTAATCTCTAACGTTCTTTCCTCGAACCATTTACTAAGTGACTTTACAACATTCTTATCTAATTGTAATCCTTTCTCTTGTGCTTTCTTGATAAGATTTTCAATCTGACAAATCAAAATATCCATGTACTCAACATGGTCCATATTCAGTTCAATGTCTATATTACAAACTACACAGAAAAAACCATCTTTATATTCAATTTCCTCAACAATACGGGCCAATTCTGTGGTTTTCCCACTTCCACGCATGCCAGCCAAAAAAACTTTTAGTTTGTTAAATTGATTTGCTTCGTAATTATACGTAAGGTTTAAAGGGTTTAAATTAAGGGTTCTATAAAGCTTTTTTTCTTTGAAATCACCTCTTAAACCTGTAAAGTCAGTATAAAAAGGGTGTTCTTTCCCTGGTAGAGGTGCATTGAATTGTAATACACTATCTATCTCGTCTAACTTTATCGCTTTTTTATTGGGTAAGTTCATTCTCTACTCTTTTTATCAAAAATAGTCTATTTTGAAAGAATATTAAAATAGAAGCTTCAAATGTTTATTTATTCATAAGCTTTTTAAACTATATCCTAAAACCCAATCACCAAATTCCCTCCAACAACCCTACCATCATACATCGGCGTAAAAGCCATTTTGGACGGACTATCACTTGGATTTTTTCCTAGTTTTTGTTTCAACCAAGGATAGATTACATAAGCCGCTTTCGCAGATAGAATCCCCACACCAGCACCTACAATTACATCTGAAAACCAATGTCTGTTATTCAATACTCTCATCGTTCCAGTAGCCGTAGCAATGGTATAAGCCCCCACACCATACCAAATACTTTCGTCATTATATTCCTCCGCTAAAACAGCTGCACCAAAAAAAGCATTGGCAGTATGGCCCGACGGAAAGGAATCTTGTCCAGAGAGGTCAGGACGCAAAACTTTAGTAGTATGTTTTAAGGTAAACACTGTTCCCGACATGATAGTGGCGCCAATCAATAAAACACCAATACGGTCACCCACAGTATGTTTTGCTTTAATGCCCATTAAATCTAACCCGAACACGGCTACATAAGGTGTATATTGAATAATATCATCTACGTGTGTACTAAAGTTGCTATAGTATTTACCATGCCATTCTAATTGTTCTTGTTTTAAACTAAAACTTTTCAACGTATAGCCTCCAGCAAGTAATGCGGTAGGAACAATCAGTTGTTTGATGGTTAATTTACGAAAGGTAGAATCTCTTTGTTGCGTAAAAGCAGTAGGACATATACTTAGGTAAAGTAAAAAAGATAATAAAAAACTTTTTTTAATATTCATCATCAGACGGAAATGTTAAGTGCTTACGCACAAATTTATCGTAATAGTATTGGTTTGGCACAACCAAGATACCTAATAAATCTGAAGGAAACTTGAAGAGCGTTATAGATATTATAGTGGCGTTTTTTCTAAGTATTCAGATGGCGATTTGCCAAATTCCTTTTTAAATATTCTAGTGAAATAAGAAGGATCGTTAAAACCAACCTTATAAGCAATCTCTGCAATGGTAAAGCTATCAGTTTCAAGTAATTGAATAGCCTTTTTCAAGCGAACATTTTTGATAAATTCGTTTCCTGAAAAGTTAGTTAAGCTTTTTAGTTTTCGATACAACTGCATCGTACTCATGTTCAACTCTCTTTCTAAAAAAGCAATATCCAACGAAGTATTCATCATATTTTCCTCTACAATCCTAACTGCTTTTTCTAGAAAATGTTCATCTGAAGAATTTAAAGTAATTTCCTTTGCATTTACTTTGACTTCTTTACTAAACCTTTCTCTGAGTTTTCTTCTGCTTTCCAATAGGTTCTTAACCCTCGCTTCCAACAAGCTAGCATTAAAAGGCTTGGTAATATAATCATCAGCACCGATTTCTAGTCCTGCCAGTTTACTTTCGTTACTACTTCTAGAGGTCAAGATAATTACAGGAATATGGCTCGTACTTTCTTTGGTTTTGACATGCTCGCAAAGCTCACCACCAGTCATTTCAGGCATAATCCAGTCTGAAATGATTAAATCAGGCACTTGTTCTATGGCAATATCAAGGGCTTTTTGACCATTGTTTGCTTCGATGATATTGAAATTTTCAACGAAAATCTCTTTGATATAATTGCGTAAATCGTCGTTATCTTCTGCAATTAATAAAAGCGGAACATTCTTTTTAGGATGTTCGTTTTTATGAGGCTCAATCAAATTATCATGAACATTAATCGGAGGAAGTTCTGGGTCAATCGCATTATCCCGAATCCAATTACTATCGTAGGCATCTTTGTTAATAGGCAAGTGAATGGTAAAGGTACTTCCTTTGCCCAATCTGCTACTAACGAGTATTTCTCCTCTATGTAATTCTATCAACTCTTTACACAGCGCTAACCCTACACCAGTACCTACCACATGTTTCTGAGGGTCTTTACCGTGAATCTGGTAAAAACGATTGAATACATTTTGTAAGTTTTTGCTATCAATCCCAATACCCGTATCGCTTACGGCGATAATAATTCTTTGATTATCTGCTGGATTAACCGATACTTTTACCACAATTTCACTATCATTGTCCGAGAATTTGAAGGCATTGGAAAGTAGATTAGTTACAATTTTCTCTAAAATATCTGTATCAAAATAAGCCAATAAATAAGGAGTCGATGGTTTGAAAAGAAGGTTGATATTCTTCTGTTCAGCTAGCCCTCTGAATGATTCTGTAATTTGTTGAACAAAATCAATTACATCGTTTTGCGTAATTTCTGGCGATAATTTGCCTGCTTCTAATTTAGATAAATCAAGTAATTGATTAATCAGTTTTTGCAATTGCTTGGCATTTCTATAAATAGATTCCGTCCTTTTGCGTTGCGAATCTGGAATGTCTTTGCTGTCGGCTAAATATTTTTCTAATGGACTGATAATCAACGTAAGAGGTGTCCTGAATTCATGAGAAATATTAGTAAAGAAATTAGTTTTTAGTCGGTCTAATTCCTGTACTTGTTCTTTTTCTCTTTCTTGTAATTGTACATCCAATTTCAAACGCTCACGAATGAGCACGACTCTTCTGGTGAAATAAAGCCCAATACCCACAATGATTAAATAAAAGAAATACGCCCACCAAGTTCTGTACCAAGGGGGTAATATCGTAATGCGTAGCATGGCTTCCCTTTGATTCCAAACGCCATCATTATTGGTCGCTTTTACCCTGAACAGATAGCTTCCTGCATTCAAGTTGGTATAGTTGGCTGTTCTTTGTGTTCCTACATAGTTCCACTCTTTATCAAAGCCTTGGAGCACATAAGCATATTGGTTATTCTTGAACTGTTGGAAATCTAAGGCAGTAAAATCAATTGAAAATACATTCTGATCTGATTCTAGTACTAATTCCTCTGTTTGTGAAATATCTTGTTGCAAAGGTGAGCCAGGCTGCCCCACTACCACGTGCTTATTGAACAATTTTAAGCCAGTAAGGTATACATTGGGTACTATATTACTTTCAATCAGACTGTCGGGATGAAAAATGTTGAGCCCTTCTGTACCACCAAAAAATATTTCACCACGATTGTTTTGAGCATAAGCATTCAGCAAAAACTCCGAGCCTTGAAGTCCATCAGCTTTTGTATAGTTCTTGAATGAATTGCTATAGGTAATGAATTGTGAAATACCTTGATTGGTCGATAACCACAAATGATAATGACGGTCTTCAACAATACCCTTGATGGTATTATTGGGTAAGCCATCTTCTGTTCTCCATACCTTAAAGTTTCTAGTTGTTGGCTGATACAGGTTTAAGCCTCCACCATTAGTACCTATCCAAATTTGCTTACGAGAATCCTGAAATATTTTATTGATTTGATTAGCACTTAATCCATCCGAGCGGTTTGACTTACGGATATGGACAATTTGCCTTTTCTTTTGATTATAACAATAAATACCATTATTATAAGTACCAATCCAAAGTGTGCCGTTTTCTTCTTCTAAGATAGAATTAATGTGCATTCCCAATAATACCCCTTTACGGTTGAGGTCTGGAACAGGGCTGAATTCGCCCGTCTGTTTGTTGAATAACAAAATGCCTTCTTCTTGTGTACCTATCCACAAATGTTTTGGTTTTCTGGCAGGGCTCAAACAGGTAAGGTGTGTAGTATTGCTACCATCATCATAAGGATAGAGTGTAAAAGAGCTACTGCCTTTTTTCATAATCCTAAGCCCAATTTCCCAAGTTAAGACAGACAGGTCACCATCACGATCATAATATAAATTATTGATGTCATTTGTACTCGTAGTAGCATGAGAAGGGCTGATAAAATAATGTGAAAAGGTATTTTTAGCCCTGTCAAATAATGTCAGGCCATTATTACTACCAATCCAAACTCGGTTAGGGTCGTTTTCACAGGCGATGGCTGTTACTTTATCTCGTAATAAATTTTGAGTAGAGTTTACCTTGTGACGGTATAATTTGAAGTTATTCCGATGTCTGTAATGTACGTTCAATCCTGCTTCCCAAGTACTAATCCACACATTGTTATCTCGGTCTACAAAAATACATTGAATAGCATGCGAACTTAATCCTGTTTCAGAATCAGGATTGGACTCTATATAACTAAGTTGGGCATAATTGTTATTTTTTACGAGAAAAACTCCATTGTCCGTACCAATCCAAAGCGTGCCATCTTTGTCATAAACCAAATCTGTAATCAAATTAGCTCGATTATTCTGATTAGGACTGTATAACACCTGAGTGAATACATTCGTTTGTGGGTTCAGTCTATACAAACCATTACCACGTGTTCCTACTAGAATATTTCCTTGTGGGTCTTCCACCAAACAAGTGATTTGATTTTTACGAGGAGGAAGATTGCTCTGAAGGCGAACCGTATTTGCATGGTTGTTTTTATCAATATGGGTTATTACGCCATAATGCCCACCCAACCAAAGCGTATTCTTTTTATCTTGGAAAACCAAGGAAATATCATTAGTTGTCAGCAACTCAGATTCCACCAAACGCCATTTGATGGTTTTTTGTTGGTTATCAAAACAAAGCAAGCCATAACCATAAGTAGAAACCCATATTTTATTATCGGGCGAAGCAATGATAGACGAAATACTAAGCCCGCCGATATTAGTTTTATCATCTGCTTGTTTGAAATGAATAAAATTTCCTGTGGTTTTGTCGAGTTTATTTACGCCACCATCAAAAGTACCTACCCAAAGGTTGCCTTCTTGGTCTTCGGTAATACATGAAATCGTACTACTACTGATAGAATTGGGGTCGTTAGAGATATGTCGATAAACGGTGAACTGGTAGCCGTCGTATTTATTAAGGCCGTCTTTCGTAGCAAACCAAATAAATCCTTTTTTATCTTGAAAGATTTGCCCTACCGTACTTTGCGATAAGCCTCTTTGTGTACTAATACGGCTGAATTTCAGTTGTGCCACCAAAGGTGTAAGCCAACTGTTACAGAACAACAATATGAGTACAATGCGTAATTTCATCAAAAAAATAATCTTCCTTATGCAATTTAGGAAAATTTCAATAAAAGCTGGTTTAATTCACAGAATGGTATAACAGAAAACTTAGTAATCTTTCGTAAGTCAATAGTTCATCAGGACTAGAACCATTGCTCGTCAAAATATCTCGGTGTTTGTTCGATAAATCTAAAAAGTGTTTATCGTGTGTCAATTTTGCGGTGATGATGCCCTTATAACTACGATGTAATTGGTTGTATAAGTATTTACATGGCTTAGAAAGATGCAGATTAAAAATATTATTTAATGCTGGTAAGCTATCCGACTCATTCATAAAATGAAACCCTCTTTGTTCCAAAAACTCTTTCACGATTTCACAAACATCATCCAAATCGTTTTCATCCAAAATCTTATATCTAAAATATTTGGCATCGTTAAATTTCCCAATTGAGATAACTAAAGTATTAGAATCTGACCAGAAATCACGCGTATTTCCCAGAAACTGTTGGGCTATCTGTTCTACTTGGTTGTTTCTACAGCCAATATTTACTTCTAGCCAAGTTTCATTGTCATAAGGAGTTGCCGTAAAAATTACGTTCTGAAAGCCTGTTGGTGTAATTTTTCGAAATTGTTTTTTATCTGCCAACAGCACAAAATTGTGCATACTGAAAAACGGTTTAAGTTTTTCATAAAGGGTAGTTTCAAATGGTTTCACTGGCATAAAGCAACAAATTAGCTGGTTTATTTTTCTATTTTTCTCAAGTAAATCTCGAAATACTTACTTGGCAGTCTTTTGATTTAAAAACTCTTTATACAATGTATATTCCACTATTTTTGTTCAATCTTTGCTAAAGAATTTATATATGCAAATATACATATTCACGAGATTTAATCTTTAATAATCAATATTCCTCTATGTTTCCTTTAATGAAAACGGAAGATTTGGCGACTTAGTGAAAATTATGCAAAAAATTTTAATTATTTCCGATACTCATAGTTTTCTTGACGAACGTCTTTTCCCTCATATCGACTGGTGCGACCATATTTGGCACGCAGGCGATTGGGGTATCGTGGCAGTTTCGGATACCCTTGAGGCCTTAAAGCCCATCCAAGGCGTATATGGCAATATTGATGATGCTACGGTGAGGCAAATCTATCCAAAAATAAATCATTTTACTTGCGAAGAACTCAATATTGGTATGACGCACATCGCAGGCGCACCATCAAGTTATAAGCCTGATGCATTGGAATGTTTTAGGATAAAAACACCTGATATTTTTGTGTGCGGACATTCGCATATTCTTCAAGTAAAAAGAGATTTGCATAGAAATGGAATGCTTTTTATCAACCCCGGAGCAGCAGGAACGCATGGTTTTCATAAGGTGCAAACGGCAGTGAGGCTAAAGATAGAGGGCAAAAGAATCTTTGATGTAGAAGTGATAGAGATGAGTAGGAGGGGGAAGGAGTAATTTAATTTCTTTAGATTGCTTACAAGGGTGTAAGTAGTTGATAATCAAATGTTTTTTTCACTAGCGAGGGACTTAAGTCCCTCGCTAGTGAAAAGGGTTGAAAGCTTTTCCCGTGGTATGTCGCACACAGAACACGGTTTAGGAATACCAATAACTTAAAATTCTTCCTATTAGGGTGTGACTTAAGTCACACCCTAATAGGAAGAATTTTAAGTTAACAATGCTGATTACTATAAGAGACAATCAAAAAGCTAAATCTTAAATCCGATTTTATCTTTTAAAAATGCTTTGCTGATTTCTGCTGATTGCAATGGTGTACGCGTTTTTTCAGGTACGCCGTCCAATTCAACAATCGCCCATTTTTTATAATTAATCTTCTGAAGATTATCGAATACTGCTTTCAAATCAACATTCCCTTGTCCTAATTCTACAAACTTATACGCTTTAGGGTCGTTGGGCTTATCAGCTAACGGACTTTTTACATCTTTGATGTGCAATGCCCCGATGATGTCTTTGTATTGCAATACTGCTTTAGCAGGTATGCCACCTCCTTGATGATAATGGGCTACGTCCAATAATAACTTCATGTATTTCGGATTCATATCTTGAACGATGATATCCACTTCCTCTGGCGTTTCGCCCAATTGGTGCATGTGGTTATGATACACAGCCTGAATACCCAAATCAGCAGTTTGTTTACCGATTTCGTTCATTACGAACGCCAAACGTTTTAATTCTTCCGTGCTTGGTAATCTGTCTTTCGGACGAACCGAATTGGTTAATTGAATAGAAGTGCCACCCAATGCCTTTACAAAACTGGCATGAGCCACGTGATAATCTATCGTACTAGCTTCTTTCGCTGGGTCAATTTCAACATTACCACTTGAAAACATCGGTAGAACTAAACCATTTGCCGCAATAATATCTTTTAATTCTTGCACTTTGGTTTTGTACGTATCATAAGCATTGGCACGCAACTGTACCCCTTTGAAACCCAATGATGAAATATCTTTCATCGCATCAAGGTCTTTGCCTCCCCACGTAATAGCAGAATAGGCTAATTGAAGATTAGGAACTTTAGCAGCCAAACTTTCAAAAGAAAACAAAGAAGCAGAAGCTAGTAAACCTGCTTGATAAAGGAAATCACGACGAGATATTTCAGACATTTTCTTAGTTTATTATAAAGGTTTTAATACGTTTTCTTCAAAAGGACAAAGCTATGTTAAACTACTGTGATTCGCTTGAAAATTTGCGTTACTTCATCGAAATTTTATTCATTTACTTTCACTAAACGTGCCTAATAAAATGTTTTGTTTAAAATTTTATACATAGGCTTTGTCGTACTATCACGCTATTTTACTAATTTCACGTATTAGACTCTTTGTTTAAAATATTGATTTAAATCCTCGCCTTACAAAAACGTAAGCGAACAGATTGTTTTCTTTTGAAGACAGTCTGAATTTATATTTTCAATTTTTAATAAAGAGTAATATGCAACAGTCTATAAAACTTGCCATCATCGGTGGTACAGGTAAGTCAGGAAAATACCTTGTTCAAGCGTTATTAAATCAAGGTTTTCATTTCAAAATGCTGCTTAGAAATCCTGATAATTTTCATATCCAGAGTCCTCAAATTGAAATCATCAAAGGCGATGCCCGCGACTATCATGCTATTTTGAACCTTGTTGAAGGCTGTCAAACTGTCATCAGTACCATAGGGCAACCCGTGGGTGAAAGCTCTATTTTTGGGGATGCTACCAGCAACGTATTGCAAGCAATGAAGGAATATAATATCAAAAGGTATATCGTTACAACAGGCTTAAACGTTGATACGCCGTTTGATAAAAAAAGTCCTAAAACTAAATTTGGGACAGACTGGATGAAGCAAAATTATCCGAAAACTACTGCCGACAAACAGCACGAATACGAAATGTTGGTAGATAGTGATGTCGATTGGACGCTGATAAGATTGCCCATGATAGAACAAACAGACACTAGAGGCAATACAGATGTCAGTTTGGAAGATTGTACAGGAGATAAAATAAGTGCCACCGATTTAGCTGATTTTATCATCAAACAATTGTTTGAAAATCAGTATGTTCGAGCGGCACCTTTTATTACTAATATCTAAAAACTAATCTGGTAACTTAGTTAAGTTTGAAGGAAATTATCCAATAAGTTTCTTCAAACTTGCTAAGATTACTACAATACCTACCATAATCATCAACGCTTTTACTGGCAATTTACTTGATAAACGAGCCGCAATTGGTGCTGCTACGATACCTCCAAGAATCAAGCCCAGAATGACCTGCCATTGCGAAAAGCCAATCACAAAAATGAATGTTAATGAAGACGAAAGTGAGATAAAGAACTCAGCTAAGTTTACTGAACCAATAGTATATTTTGGATGACGTCCCGAAGCAATCAATGTTGAAGAAACGATAGGTCCCCAACCACCACCGCCGATAGAGTCCATCATACCACCAAACCATGCTAATGGCCCAATCATTTTGATGTTTTTCTTTTGTTGTCTTTTTACTAAGGCTTTACGGATAATAACTATCCCCAATATTAAAGTATAAACAGAAACGGCAGGTTTTACATATTGCATATAGCTTTCGGCCAAAGTAGAAAGTGCATAAGCCCCCAATACTGCCCCGATTACTCCTGGAATCAATACAGCCTTAAACAGTTTGGAATTAACATTACCAAATTTTAAGTGCATATAACCCGACACGCCACTCGTAAAAATCTCAGAAGCATGAACACTCATTGAAATTACTGCTGGCGACACACCAACGTTCGCTAGAAAAGTAGAAGCTGTAACGCCATAAGCCATTCCCAAAGCTCCGTCAATCATTTGAGCAATAAAGCCCCCCAAAATGTAATAAAGGATATCTGAATTGATTTCGTGTAAACCTGTAGTAATATTTTGAATGGTTAGATAGGTAAAAACAAAATACCCTACTATCATCAAAGCTAGTGCATTAAAGAAGTGAATGGCTACTTCATAAGGTGTTCTTTCACGTTTCCAAATCTTAATAATGGCTTCTTCAAAAGGGTTTTTGGATGACTTCTTTTTCTCAACAACTTGTTCAAGATTAGTCGGTGATTCTATTTCCATAAAAAATTAAATTCTTAGTTTCCTACAAAGTTAATAGAGTTAAATAAATCTACAAAACAAGTAGAGTATTTATTTTTGAATTTAATATTAAGAGAATAAATTCTTATTTTGCTGTCACTTTTCAAAAATGATTCATTTATTTAGTGATCCATACAAATTAAGCAACGTTTTTATTTATCATAAATGACTGATAAATAGGGGTTTGAAATGCTACTGCGACAGATGACTGTTCACCAATCACTATTTACTAGTCACTACTTATGAAATGGATAACCCGAGAAAAACCAAAGATTGATAGAATAGCTTGTCCGTGGTTGATTAAAAAATACATTGACTCAGAGGCAGAATTTATTTTTGTTCCTTTTGATGCTGTAATTCAGCAAGCTGAAGTAATAGGAGCAATACCCTTTGATGTTCCGAACGTAGAATTATCCCATAAATTGGGCTTATGTACTTTCGACTGTTTGATTGAAAAATACAATATCGATGACGAAGCTGTTCATACAATGGCGGTAATAGTACGGGGTGCCGATACTGACCGACATGATATTGCACCACAATCAGCAGGATTATGGGCAATAGCCTCGGGCATGGCTCATAATATTCAAGATGACCACGAATTATTGAAACAAGGCATGGTGATTTATGATGGCTTATACAGTTGGGCAAAATACCTGCAAGCAGTAAAACATTTTCAGAATCCTTTTGAAAACCTTTTAGTGGATGTCTTTCAAAAAGTATTCCAACCTGCTACCAAAAGTAATCGTAAGACGCCTGTATGGGCCAAGGAATTAAAGGATATTATTCAAGACCAAATAGACACGAATCTGACTTTAAGCCTGAAAGAAATTTCAAAAGAGTTGGATGTAAATCCTGCTTATCTTTCCAGAGAATTCTCTAAATATTTTGAAAACCTATCTTTTGGAGAATACATCCGCAAACTGCGGATTGAAAAAGCGATAGAGCTATTGAGTAATACCAATCACTCATTAACAGAGATTGCCTATTTAACAGGGTTTTCAGATCAGAGCCATTTTACTAGAATCTTCAAAAAATATACAGGCGAAAATCCATCGATTTTTAAAAAAAATATCACAAAAAGTAAGTTTGATACAAAAAGTTAATTATGTGCTATTTTGAGGAGGATTATTCTTGAAATTTTGTCAGGAACAATCCTTAATTCTTACAATGAAAAACAAAATTACTTACCTCATCTTTTTACTTTCTTTGTCTTTTAGCTTTTTTGCACAACAACCTTCGCCAGAAAATACCTATCCCAAAATTGTAGGCTATATGGGCATTTTGCATCCCATTACTACTTGGTCGGCTGATGGCACGAGCACATCAAATTTTGGGTCAAGTTATACGATTGGCTTCCCGACGGGCATTAATATCCTGAAAAGTGATAAAATCGGATTCAGTTTTGAATTTGTCCCAACCATTCGTTCAGAAAATGGAGTGAGCAAGGTGAACAATTTCTTGTTTCATCCTGGTGTAATGTTTCGATTTAAACATGGACTTACTTTAGTAACAAGAGCAGCCTTTGAAACGGGCGGAAGATACGGTTTTACGCCAGTGCTAAACAAAGTGGTTAAAAAGAACAAGCATTCCAACTACTTTATAGCTGTCCCTTTGCCTGTTCGTTTCGGGAATGATAAGCCCACCTCTTATACCATAGGTTTTCAGTTTGGAGTAGGCTTTTAAAAGAATAAAATTTATTTATGTTAATGCAAAAGACTATTTCATAAGGTCAATATTCATTTGACTTTATGAAATAGTCTATAAAATTATTCAGCCAATAATTTCAAAGCCTCCTGAATATAAGCCAGACCTTGGGGTGAATAAGTTAGGTTCAATGCAAATTGATGTCCGTGGGCATCCATTTTTAATAAAGATTTTTTCAAAATATTAATTACCTTTTCTGGTAAATATTTGGGATGAAAATCTTCATATTGGAATTGTAAAAAAACTAAGCAAAGTGCATTTTCCATTGTCTGAACCTCTGGGTCAGTTTTTATTCTTTGTTTAAGAATAATCCTCTCCACTTTTGCAATTTCCTCTTCACTATATCCAACTTCAGTAAGTATTTCTTTCGCTTTTTTAGCATGAAAAAATGATAAATCCTTACGCCACGTTAAATAACCTACTCTTCCGTCTGGATATGTTTCTCGGGCAATTTCCCAGCGACCAATATGCTGGCTTCGTGAAGCCAGTAATAATGCTTCTGTAGCAATAGGGTCTAATTTCAACACCCATTGATATAATTGTAGTGCTAAAAAATACTCCTGTGGATATTCCTTTTCTTCCCACACGAAAATATTATTATCAGCTTTATTATATTCATCAAATTTTTGAAAAGCAATTTCAAGTTTTTCCATTATCTTATAAATTGATTAGTATATTGTCGCTCTTTTTTCTGTAATGTTAAGGGTAAATCTTTCAAATAAAAAATTTATTTGCCAGAAGGCTCTATGATAAAATCTTTAAATAGTTATATTTTTAATTTATTGTTTTAAATAGAATTTTATGATAAAATGAACTTTTAAACAAAAAATCCATTATTTTTTTTCAATAAAAATTTACGCCTGTGCTATTAATTATGAATTTAAGTGATGAAAAATCTGCTTAAATACAATAAAGCGTATATTTTTCATTTTTTTTGATTAGTTTGCATTGAGATTGATTTGGACTTACCCTACTATTTTAGTCTTTTTAAAAACTGCTTTCAATTCGATATGAATAATTTCACTCCGCCAAATGAATTTATTACAATTCAAGTTGAAGCACTACAGGAAAACGATTTCGATTTTGTTCTTGATGTAGCTTCAAATATATTTGATTCATCCGTCATTTGTCTATCTTTTGTAGAGACAAAAAGGCAGTGGTGTAAGTCAGCTAAAAATATTCAATTTAGCTTAGATTTACCTATAAGCCCTTTTTTGCTTAAACATGAAGGAGGAGATTCAAAAGAAATTTTTACGATTAATAATCCCCAAGATGCATGGTTGTTAGCAAAAGGGATTAAGTCTATCTCAAGTATAGCACTATATCTGCCTTCAGGTCTGATGTTAGGACATATTACTTTGCTCCATCCATCTTTGGTAGAGCTTACAGAAAAGGAGCAAAAAATCTTCAAAACATTTGCTAAAAAAACGATTGAATTAATTGAACAAAATCAACTTAATTTAGACGAATTACTTTTCGAAAAAAACCAATTAAAGGTATTATTAAGTGCCACCAACGATTATATCTGGTGTGTAGATAGAAATCTAAACCTGATTTCTGCTAATAAAACCTATGTTGATGCCATCAAAAAACATACTGGAAAGACGTTAAAAGTAGGAGAAAGTTTTTTATTGAAAAACTTCTATACCGAAGAGCTAATCCAACTGTTTAAGACACAAAGCCAGAAAGCATTTTTAGGAAATGCTTTTTCAGTAGATATTTATATGCCCGCTACTGAATGGTATAATGAGCAATGGATGGATATTACTTTTCATCCGATTTATGAAGATGGCAAGGTAGAAAAACTGGTACTAAATGCTCGAAATATTACCAAAAGGAAGAAGGATAAAGAGAAAATTAAAAAAAGTAAAGAACAATATAAGTTACTATTTCTTTCAAATCCACAGCCCATGTGGATATATGATGTTGAAACGTTTGCTTTTTTAGAAATCAACGAGGCTGCCATACAGCATTATGGATATACTAGAGAAGAGTTTTTGAAAATGACATTGTTGGATATTCGTCCTAAAGAAGATGCTTATAAATACCTCGACTATACGAACGCTGATGACGAATTTGAGGCTAATCAATACGAGTGGAGGCATATAAAAAAGAATGGAGAAACGATTAGTGTACTAATTACAACTCATAACATAAAATATAATGGCAAAAAAGCCAAACACACCCTAATCAACGATATAACTGAACAAAAACTTTACTTAAAATTACTTGAAACAGAACGGGCTAATACGGCAGCCTTAATCAATAGTACCGATGATTTGGTTTGGAGCATTGACGAAAACCAAAACTTGTTGGCAGCGAATGATGCTTACTTGAATTTTATTGACAAAATCGCAGCTTGGAAACTTGAATCTGGCGATTCAATGCATCAAAATCAGCAATTTTTAGCGGAGCTAAAGCAGCATAGACAACTTCAATATGAAAGAGTATTGTCTGGTGAAACTTTTACGGTAGAGACTTATTCCCCAGCACTTGATTCAATATGGGGGGCATGGAGTGAAACTACCTATAACCCTATCAAAGATGGGGATAAGATAAGAGGGGCGGCGATGTTTTCCAGAAATATTACCAATCGTAAAAAGATTGAATTGGCACTGGAGACTAACCAAAGGATTTTATTAGAAACTAGCGAAGTTGCACGCGTAGGGGGATGGGAAGTAGACTTGGTAAATAATACAGTTTCTTGGTCTAAAATCACGAAAGAGATTCATGAACTTCCGCTGGATTATGATTTGAAAGTGGATGAATTATTGGATTTTTACAGAGAAGGTGAAAATAGAACTAGGATTAGAAAGCTAATCGATACGGTGATAGCAGAAGCCAAAGACTTTGATTTTGAAACCCAGATTATTACTGCAAAGGGGCATGAGAAATGGATAAGAGTAAAGGGTGGAGTAGCGACTTTAGAAGGAAAATCTGTAAGATTATATGGCATGATTCAGGATTTAGAAGACTTGAAAAAGTTTGAAATCCTGCTAAAAGAAACAAGCGAGATTGGCCGTGTAGGTGGTTGGCAATATGACCTATCGACCAAAAAAGTAACTTGGGGCTCAATCACAAAAGAAATTCATGAAGTGCCGATAGATTATGAACCTACTTTTGAAAGCAGTATGTTGTCCTATAGAGAAGGGACAAGCAGGGATGCCATTGTAGAAGCGGTAAATAAGGCAATCAATTTTGGTACTCCTTATGACCATGAAGTACAAATTGTGACAGCTAAAGGGAAGGTACGTTGGGTTAGGGCCAAAGGACGAGTAGAATTGGCACAAGGAAAACCTATTCGTATATACGGGATGATTCAAGATATTAATGATCAAAAGAAGCATCTTGGAGAAATAGAAACTCAGAACAAACAGCTCAGAGAAATTGCATGGATGCAATCGCATATCGTTAGAGCTCCCGTGGCTAGAATTATGGGAATTATCAATTTATTGAATGATTTTGATAATATTGAAATAAGTAGGGAAGAACTTCTTCAAAATATTCTTGATTCAGCTTATGAGCTCGATGGGATTATAAGAAAAATCAATAACACAATTAAAACAGACCACAATAATATTTTAATATGAAACTCAATTTATTAATTGTTGATGATGACAAGATGGTGCAAACCCTGCACTCAATAATTGCAAAAAAAAGTGGGCTTACTGATGCTCCTATCAACTTTGCTGATGGGAAGCAAGCGTTTGATTTTATTATCAATAACAATGGAGATGATGCTTATTTAATACTACTTGATATAAATATGCCTGTGATGAATGGTTGGGAGTTATTAGAAGCTTTGCAAAAACAGGCGTTGAAAAATCAAATCTACGTCGTAATGGTAAGCTCTTCGATTGACCAGCACGACCTCGACAAGGCTAGTACTTATGAACAAGTAATTTCTTATGTTTCAAAACCTCTTACCAAAGATATTCTTGAAGGCTTAAAGTCTCAACAACAAGTAAAACGTTTTTTTGAAAATTAATTATAAGTGTTTTCTCTGCAAGAATCCCGAAAAATAAATTAAGTATTAATGCTTAATTTATTTTTCGGGATTTTATGTTTTATACACCCTAAGATGCTTTATTTTAAGTAGAAATCGAGTTGTTTTAGGTTGAATTTAATACTTAAATACTTTAAAAAGTATAAATTATCATATTTTTTCGTCTGATTTTAAACCTGCTGAATAATGGTAACAATAAAAATATTTTTTTTTCATTGTTATACGTATTTAGGTATCAATCCGATAGCATTATTGATGAAAACCAACTATTTACTCAAAATTAGCTTATAATTTCGTATTTATTCTTTAATAAAAACAAAATATTATTGATTTTTGCTGCTAAAACTCACTCATCTTGCTCAAAATCGAACATTTGTTTGTCAAAATTTTTGTTTGCATCTTACGTTTAGAATAAAAAAGCAACACTGTTTTGAATGTAAATAATACAATTTTCTAAGGTTTTTAATAATTGAAATTGATATTAGTTATTTATACTCAATTTTTAGAGCAAGTAAATTCTGAAACAAAACATACAAACTTAAATCACATAACATCATGAAAACAAAAGTTTTTTGGGCGACCTTGTTAACATTAGCAAGTTATGGTTCGTTCGCTCAGGAGATTACGGCAAGTGATCCTGGGTATAGCACACACAATTACAAACATCCGAATAAAGCTGCTGCTGCAGCCAAAAAAAATAAAAAGTCATTTCCTGTTAGCGAAAATGTAGCTATAAACAGGAATTATAAACAACAAGCATCAAACACTGCTGAAAAAGGGTTGAGCATTATCAGAAATCAACCAAAAGAAGAGTATCTGACATGGCAAAATGCTAAAATGCCTTATACTAAGGCAGTAGTAAAAGACCAACAAATGGCTAGTGATACTGCCAAAAAGAATGATTCAGTAATTGATTAAAGTTAATTACCTTATAATTGGCTATCTCTCGTATTTTTTACAAAATATAGGAGGTAGCCAATTTTTGTAATAATTAACATAGGATAAAAAAATTAAACTTAATTGATGAGGTCTTGTATTATTTTAATTTTTTTGACCGTAAACTAAAAAATGAATTATAGTTTAAATTTTATATCATAAATTCAGGTAATAAATAGTTCTACACCACCTTATAATACTGCTACTTCTTAGATTAATACACCTTAATTATCTCTACTAAAAATTTGTATTACTTTATTGAATTAAAGTAATACAAAAAAACTTCTTCGTTTTCAAAAGCAAAAAAAAAACATAACCCGTTCAGAATTGATTTATTGCACTGGTAAATTGCCAGTAAAATATTGCCGTTTTTTTGTTGTTATTATCACAAATTAAGTAATCTTTCAGGTAAATAGTATTGGTGTTAAAGATGGTATAATCTTTGATTATAAATGTTTTAGGTCGAGTAACCACCTTACTCACAATAAAAGATGATTTGTATAGTATAACAATCAAGTACCGATGAATATATTGGAGAATGAATCAAGAGCCCCTCAAGATTTTGAAAATATAAATGATAACTTGCTGGTAGCGATGTTCCAGTTAGTGCTATCCCCTGAAGGAGATATTTCTTTTCCTTATGTCAATAAGGTAATTGAAAAGATATTTTTTAATGTTAATAAAGATATTTTTCAGAACAATCCTTTAATATACTTACAATCTATCATCAATGATGATTATGAGGGCTTTTTTACTTCCCTACAAACATCTCAGAAACAACTTAATAATTGGCTTTACGAATTCAGAATATGCAAGGATGGCATTGATGTTAGATGGCTACGGGTATTTGCTAGCCCAGAAAGTAATTCGGATGGTTCAACCATTTGGCATGGTTACTTCAAGGATATTTCAATCTTAAAAGCGAAAGAAGAACTTATCATCCTAAAAGAAAATAGATTTCTATCAATTATTGAAAATTGTCATGAAGGCTATGTTTTGTTGGATAGTGATGTTAATTTTCTTGAAATAAATACTACGGGTAAAAAGATTTTAGGTTTTGATGCTGATGATAGTATCGACTTTATCAAAGCTAATATCAATATACATTATGAAGACCGACAATTATTAAATCAGGCTTTTAGAAAATCGTTTACAAACCCTGATGAATTAAATAAGGTAGAGTTTTGCATCAAGCTGGCTGATAATACGGATAAATGGCTTGAAGTATCAATACATAACCTACAACATAATCAGGGAATAGAGGCTATTTTGTTGAGTTTTAGAGATATCAATGACCAAGTGATTGCTAGAAAACAAAAAGAATTTGATGCCAAAAATTTAAAATCATTAATTGATAATACCCCTGAAATTGTATGGAGTATAGATACGTCATTTCGTTTAATATCCTATAATGCGGCCTTTGAAAAACTAATATTTGATTATTGTGGGGAGAGTGTTTATACAGGAAAAAACGTGTTAGATACGCTTAGTTCTATGCCAGCCCATCTAGCTCTCTACACTGCTTATTATGAAAGAGCAATGAGAGGAGAAACCTTTACTGAACAGTATAATATCTCATATAAACAAAATTTATGGAGAGAAGTGTCATTTTATCCCATGAAAATGGAAGATAAAATTATTGGAACGGCTTGTTATGGTAAAGATATAACGGAAAGAAAGCTCAGTGAGTTTGCCCTTCAGAAAACAAATGAACAATTATTGGCTGCTCAGAATATTGCTAGATTAGGCTATTGGGAAATAGATTTAATGGAGCAAAGTAATCACTGGTCAGAAGAAATGTATACTATTTTCGAGATAGCCACTGATCAAGCACCCCTCAACCTCGATGATGCCCTAAACTATGTTCATGAAGAAGATAAGGACAAGCTAATAGAACAACATGACTTGATGATGAATGAGGATAAGTACTTGAATGTTGATTTTCGTATCAACATGATAGATGGTAGGATTAAATACATCGTAATGAATGCCAAACTTATCAGAGATAAAGAAGGGAAAGCAAGTCAAATAAGAATTACTTCACAGGATGTCACAGAAAAGAAACAAGCAGAAAGAGATATTATAGAAAAGGAAAAGCGTTTTAAAGCCTTGATTGAAAATAGCTTAGAAGGAATTGCGATTGTAAATTTAGATAACAATATTTCTGATATTAGTCCTGGAGGTAAAAAAATATTTGGAATTAATAGCCTTGATGAGTATAGTAGAAATAGTATTCATGCTGATGATTTACAAGAACTTGGTAGAATTTATCATGAAGTATATAATAAACCAAATTATAATCCGACGGCATCTTTTAGATACACAAGACCTAATGGAGAATTATTATGGATTGAAACTCATTTCAATAACCAACTGGCAGAGCCTTCTATCAAAGGAATCGTTATGAATTTTAGGGATATTACTGAACGAAAGAAAGCAGAGCAATTGCTTAAAAGTGAACAGTATTTACTCAGAACAATAGTTGATAATTTACCCTTGAACGTATATGTAAAAGATTTAGCGTCAAGAAAGACTTTAATTAACAAAGCCGAGCTTGAATACTTAGGTTTTAAAGAAGAAAAAGAAGGGCTAGGCAAAAGCGATTACGAAACTTTTACAGAAGAATATGCTAAAATATTTATAGAGGAAGATCAAACTGTATTCAAAACGGGCAATGCCATTATTAACAAAGAAACATTAATTGATGACCCTAGCAAGAAAAGAGTATGGTACTTATTATCTAAGATACCGATGGTTAACGAGCACGGAGAAGTGGATAGATTGATAGGAATAAGTATTAACATCACCGAGCTAAAATTAGTAGAAGAACAATTGCGAGAAAGTGAATTAATGTTTAAAAACTTAGCTAAGAGTGTTCCAGGGGTTGTTTATCAGTTATGTGTTGAAGCAGACGGGTCAACTCATTTCCCTTATTTAAGCTCTAAAATGGCTGATATTTTCGGAATTGAATTTGATGTTAACGAGACAGATTTATCAAAACACATCTATTATGAAGATAAAAAAGCTTTTTTATCTTCTATGTATGTAGCTGTTCAAACGCAATCTGATTGGCATTTTGAAGGAAGGATTCTGAATGCAAAGAATGAAATTAAATGGTTTGAAGGCATCTCAAGCCCTACCACTATTGGTCAAAAAATTGTTTTTAATGGCATTATAATTGATATTACGGAAAGGAAAAATGCAGAAGAAGCCAAAAAACAACTTCGTCAATTAGAACTTTCGTTAGAGAAGGAAAAAGAAATCAATTTACTAAAATCACGCTTTATTTCTTTTGCTTCACATGAATTTAGAACACCCCTTGCAACCATCGTTACCAGCATTGATATTTTGGGTATTTATACTAATATGCTTAATAATATCGACATTAAAGATAAAATACAACATCATCTTAATAGGGTAACACTCCAGTCTAATCGGCTGACTGAAATGCTTAAAGATGTTCTTTTATTAGAAAAAACAGCGAATGACAAGCTCAATTTAGAATTAGAGTATATCGATATTGTAGCGTTAGTAAATGAAATCAACTCACAATATTTTTCAGATAGAAAAGACCTTAGAAAACTTGATTTATCTATACCCTTAGCGAGCAAAGTGATTTATTCAGATGCCTCGTTGTTAAATCATGCTATCAGTAATTTGGTTGATAATGCCTTTAAGTATTCAAAAGGAGGGGCTAATCCTAGTCTAGCATTGAATTTTAACGAGCATAATTTTACCATAATTATCAAAGATTATGGCATAGGTATTCCTTTAGAAGACCAGAAGAATTTATTTGAGATATTTTTCAGAGCCAATAATGTATTAGCGATAGAAGGAACAGGTTTGGGGTTGAATATTACCAAAGAATTTACCAATAAATTGGGTGGAACAATCACTTTTGAAAGCGAAGAAGGAAAAGGTACAGCATTTACATTAACCTTTCCGTATCAATATTGTTAAGTAAACATCCATCAAAAAAGCAGTCAGAAAACTAATTTCTGACTGCTTTTTTGATGGATGCGGATTATAATTCCGTTAACCCTTTATTTTACACGTGGCTTTTGGTTAGGTAATAAGCTAGTAATAATGCCCATTAACGGCAGGAATGCACATATTTTAAAGATATAGGCAATACTTGTAGAGTCTGCTAAGGCCCCTAATACCGCAGAGCCAATACCACCCATCCCAAAAGAAAATCCAAAGAATAATCCCGCTACTAAACCAATTTTATCTGGCATCAAGTCAGTAGCATATACTAATATTGCTGTAAAGGCTGAGGCGATGATTAGCCCGATGATTACTGCAAAAGCAATCGTCCAGAACAACGATAAATAAGGTAAGAAAAGCGTAAACGGAGCGGCACCTAATATAGATACCCAAATGATTTTCTTTCTACCATAACGGTCACCCAGTCTACCACCTAACACGGTTCCAATGGCAACAGCGCCAAGAAACATAAAAAGATATAATTGTGACTCTTTTACAGAGATATGAAATTTATCTATCAAGAAGAAGGTGAAATAATTGGTCATTGAGGCTAAATAGATGTATTTAGAAAACACAAGCGCCAATAAAATAGTGATAGAAAATATTACTTTTTTGCGAGGTAATTCTGATACTATTACTGATGAATTATCCTTAGTAATTGTTTTTCTGGCAGCAATTTTCTCTCCATACCATTTGCCGATGCGTAGCAACACAATAATACCGACGAAGGCGGCAATGGCAAAAAGACTTACATAATTTTGTCCTAAGGGAAGAATAATTAAAGCTACTAATAAAGGACCTACGGCACTACCAGCATTGCCACCCACTTGAAAAATGGATTGTGCTAATCCCTTCTGACCACCCGAAGCCAATTGTGCCACGCGCGATGCCTCAGGGTGAAAAACAGATGAACCCATGCCAATAAAACTAACCGATAACAGGATTAAATAGTAATGATTGGCAAAAGCCAGACAAACCAATCCTATTAATGAAAGCGTCATGCCTATGGCCAATGATTTTGGATTAGGCTTTTTGTCTGTATAAATCCCCACAAAAGGTTGTAGGATAGAAGCCGTAAGTTGAAAAACCAATGTAATAACGCCTATCTGAGCGAACGTAAGTTTGAATTCACCTTTCAAGATAGGATATAACGAAGGAATGGTTGATTGAATAAGGTCATTTAAAAAATGAGTAAAGCTGATGGCAAACAATATCTGATAAACGATTTGTTTGGTAGCAGGAGAGGCTGTTTTTGTTAGCGTACTATTCATCGGTATTAAAGTTTATTTCATCATATCATCAGATGAATTTGAATAAAATTAAAGTCAATTATTAATAAGGGTGAAAATTATAATCTTGAAATAATGCTGTTGGCAGCGGAGGCTGCTTTTTCAGGATTTTGAAGTTCAATCCATTGTAATAAGTCTTCGTGTAGTGAATGTGATTCCTTGAAGTTGTCAGTATTTTGATTAATACTTGCAAACGATTTTGTCACTTGAATACTCGCTGTTTTATAAATCTCTGTTAGTATTGGATTCCCACAAGCTTCGGCGATAGAGATATGAAAATTTACATCTGCATGAATACAATTTTGAACATCATTTTCTGTTGCAAACTTTTTTCTAAGACTTAGCCATTTACTACTTGTTTTTAATTGACTAGGCGTACGATTTAAGGCGGCTTTTTCGGCAATCTTTACTTCTAGTAAAGAGCGAACTTCAATAACATCCGCTATTTCTGCACGACCCATTTGGTCATTGAGCGACTCTTGAATTTTATCGGATGCCACAAATGTACCAACGCCCTGTTGAACAGCTAATAAGCCTTGGATAGATAAAATTTTGATAGCTTCACGAATACTAGAACGCCCGACACCAAAGAGTTTCATTAATTCAGACTCAATTGGGAGTTTATCACCAATTTTATAATTGCCCAAAGAAATTTGCTCAATTAGCCTATCGGCTACTTCTTCTGCTAATGTTTTTTTATTGATTAAGCTCATGTTATTATACATCATATCATCTGATGATTGCAAAGATAAGATTTTTAAGGTTAATACAAAAAAATATTCGATATTTTTGATTGAAGTAATATAAGTTTAATAACCATTTATCCCTAGCGAGGGACTTAAGTCCCTCGCTAGGGATAAATGGTTATATTATCATTAATTCAGAAATTTTTTTCATAAAATATTCAAATCCACCGCAAGTTTTTTTTATAAACAACATCTAAAGAATAAATGAACCTCGATTATTGCTAATGATTGAAACCGAACTGTTAGAAAAGTTAAAAAATGCTGATGAAGCAGCTTTTCGATTTTTAGTGGAAAAGTACCAAGACAAAGTATTTAATACTTGTCTGGGCTTTCTGCGGAATGTCGAAGAAGCTGAAGACTTAGCACAAGAGGTTTTTATTGAGCTTTACGAATCGATACATTCTTTTAGAGGCGAAGCCAAGGTCTCTACTTTCTTGTATAGAATAGCGGTGACTAAATCATTGGATTATCTGAGGAAACAAAAAAGGCAAAAGCGATTGAGCTTTGTTTTATCCTTATTTGGACTAGAAGACCAAATCAACACTGTAGGCAGTATCGAAACAGACCACCCTGGTGTATTGCTTGAAAATAAGGAAAGAACCAACCTAATGTTTAGTAAAATAGATGAACTACCCGAACGCCAAAGAGTTGCGTTTTCACTTCATAAGCTTGATGGATTGAGTTATCAAGAAATTGCAGAAGTGATGGAACTGAGCGTTTCATCCATTGAGTCTTTGATTTTTAGGGCAAAACAAAGTTTGCAGAAGAAACTAAAACAATATTACGAAACTGAAAAATAAGGGACATATGAAAAATATAGAAGAAGAAATATTCAAAACACTGGACAGTATTGATAAGATACAACCAGTATCGTCGAATCCATATTTGTATGCCAAAATCAAAAATCGTATTAATCAGCGTCCTTTGCCAGTGATAATGCCTTGGATGAGTTATGCAAAATTAGCGGTATGTATGTTCATTGTGGGTTTTAATATAGTGACTATCAGTAAAATTTACATTAGCAATAGCCAGCCTACCATGACTAAAGAAGAATTAGGCAATTATTTAGGCATATCAGGCACTCAAAATGTGTATGAACCATGAAAAATAAATATAATTGGATAATCGGCTTCTTGGTGGTGATGAATATCATGCTATTAGGTACGATTTGGTTTTCTCACCGAAGACCTCCACATCATGATAGACAGGAAGTCAGAAAGCTGGTAGAGAAAACCCTTCAATTTACCAAGGCTCAGAGCGAGCAGTATGATGTACTTATTAATGAGCATCAACGTGATTTGAGGGCAATCAATGAGGAAATATTGCCATTGAAAAATAAGCTATTCCAAATGGTTGGTTCGCCCGAAGATACTGTAAAAACACAGGTGTTATCTGAAAAAATAGCCCAACTAATTGTCAGGCAAGATTTAGTGACGGTAAATCATTTTAGGAAAGTAAGAAATACGATTTGTACGCCAGCCCAAAAAATATTGCTAGACCACCTACTATCAGAAATTTTAGCAAAAATGGCTCATCAAGGTGGCCCTCCGCCACCAAGAGGCGAAGAAGGAAGAAGACCAGAATAATTAACTTAACCCATTAAAACTATGAAGTATTACTCATTAATCGTGCTTTCAATTATTTTCTTAGCTTGTAAACAAAGCGATGATACTAGCGTCACACCAACTACTACAACATCAGATGTGGATATTTCGGTCATTAAAAATAAGTTCTCGGGTGTTAGCGTTACCGCCACCGTGGAAGGAGATTATCTGGTGATTCGGAGCAATGGTATCCCAGACCATAAGAGTCCGTATTTTGCCAAAACCGATGCGCGTTATGAAGCCTATAATGGCACCAATACTAAGTTTAGTATAAATCCGAATAGCATTTCAGAGCAAGCATTGGTTTTTAAAATACCCTTACACCCGACCAAAGCTAGTGCTTCAGCAGCGACGCCTTTAGGACCAATAGGGGTTTCATTGAATGGTATTCCTTTTTTTAATCAATATGCAGGGCCTAATCAGCCTTTGACCAACGAAATAAATTCTTTTGACCAATATTTGGGACATCCCCAGCAAACGGGTCAATATCATTATCATCAAGAACCTGCTTACCTAACCACTAAAAATGGGAAAAGTGCTTTTTTAGGATTACTGCTCGATGGATTTCCTGTATACGGGCCAGTAGAAAATGGAAAAGCCGTAACCAATGCTGATTTAGATAATTTACATGGGCATTCGCATGCTACTACCGAGTTCCCCGCTGGTATTTATCACTACCATATTACCGATGCTGACCCTTATATAAACGGAACAGGCTTTTATGGAACATCTGGAACAGTGAGTAAATAAATGAGTAGGGCTATTAGACCGAAGAATGCTTTAATTCAATGGTAAAATTTATCACTTTATTGCTTTTTATTATAGTATCATGCCAGTCGTCCCAAGAGGAGATTTCTTGGGATGATAAACTATTCCATCAAAAAGAAGAATACCTGTATTATCAAAACAAGCCATTTACTGGAGCCGTTTTACAGTTTTATACAGACCATAGAATACAGTCAAAACAATACTTTTCAGCAGGGAAATTAGATGGCTTGTCAGAGAAATGGTTTGAAAATGGGCAGATACAAGAGCGTAGGTACTTTACAGAAAATCACAAAACAGGCAAACATGAAGCTTGGTGGGAGAACGGACAACAACGATTTGAATACGAATTTAACAATGACGTACCTATCAAAACACACAAAGAATGGTATCCCAATGGTCAGCTTTTTACCATAAGCAATTATGATGAAAATGGACAACCAATGGGTGTACAACAAATGTGGTTTGATGATGGCAAGATAAAAGCGAACTATGAAGTGAAAAATGGTCGACGATTTGGCTTATTGGGTGCTAAAGGCTGTATGGGTAAGAATGAAAACTCAGTTACGAATGAAAACTAGCTACATTATCGCCTTGTGTATGGCTCTAGTCTGTTGGAGTTGTAAAAGTCCTAAACAAGAGCAACTGCCTTTTTATAATACGCCTGATTTTACGGCGGTTTGGCAGTCCGAGGAAGTATCTCATAAACTTGCACCTTTTCAATTTCAGAATCAGGATAATAAGAGTATCAACGAAAAAGACTTATTAGGTAAAATCCATGTAGCCAATTTCTTCTTTACGATTTGCCCAAGTCTATGTCCGAGATTGATGGAATCTATGCAAAAAGTATCGCAAGCTTTTCCTAATGATAGTATCGTGCGGATAATGTCTTATAGCGTCATGCCTAATCGTGATAGTGTAAGCGTTTTAAAGAATTATGCTATAACCCATAAAATTAACACACCAAAATGGAATTTATTGACAGGTGACAAGAAAGCCATTTACCAACTTGCGAGGAAGTCATATTTTGCAGATGAAAATTTAGGCGTTCAGAAACAAGAGAATGATTTCCTGCATACTGAAAACTTTATATTAGTAGATAAACAACTGAGGATAAGAGGAATTTATAATGGAACAATTCCCTTAGATATCGAGCATTTGATTGAGGATATTAAAGTATTGAAAGGTGAGGAGTAAAATTGAGTTATTCTGAATATGTCCTTGTAATAAGTTTTGTATTGATTATTGTTTTCCATTTAGGGTGCGACTTAAGTCGCACCCTAAATGGAAAAACACTTACTTTATTACATACCTAATGCCTAATCCATAAGAGAATGCAAGGCTAGGAGTAAAGCTATAATTAAATTGTTTTTGGGTGAAGTTTTCGGTGGTTCCTCCTTGAAGAGGAGATATTTTCCCGTCTGTCCACGCATAATTTAAATTAGCAACATTCAAATTGAGTAAATTACCAGTAAATGCCCATTTATCATTTAAACGATACATTATTCCTCCATTTCCAAACAAATTTAATCCAAGACTATTAGTAGTTTGTTGGGTATAATTGACTGAACCGCTATTTTGAAGTGTTTTAGATTGCAAATTTCCATAATTTATTCCTCCCATAATACGGCCATAAATACCGATTTTTCCAAAGATACTTTTATAGTATTCATGCCCTTTGTTCAAACCAATACTCAGAACCTTGTTTTGAAGTGCTGAAGTTTGATAAGATTGATCCGTGTAATTGATGTTCAATGAAAGAATACGGGCTGTATTTTTAGTGCTATATTTCCCCCAGTCTACCCCAATTGCATAGGTCTTTTGTCCCGCCATATTATTGCTTGAACTCAAGGATTGATTAACATTCAATGAGCCTTGCAGAAAAGAATCACCAGCATTAAACTGGGCTTTTGAATAAGTATTCGCTAACAATATGATAGCAAAAATGTATATAAATTGTATGTTTGATTTCATCTTAATAGGGATTTAGAATGTTTTGCCAATTGAAATAGATAATGAACTTACATTCATGATACTATTGAGCATTAAATTCGTCTGCTGTTCTGTACCTATCTTATAATGTTGTAAATTCAAATTTACCAAAGAGGTTTGGCCGTTGATAAATAGATTTTTCTTTAAGAAATAACGTGCTCCGAAGTTCACACCTGCTTCTAGCTGATAAGTATTGTAATCATAAGTATAGGTAATATTGCCCGTTCTGAATCCATAGCCAACCTTCCCTACGATTTCTCCATAAATAGCTAATGATTTATTCAATGGCTTAAATTTATCTACAAAATAACCTGCTTTTATGGTATGAAAATAGTTGTTGTTTGTAGATGAATTACTACTAGAGTAAGTGCTTGATTGTAGGGTATAATCTAACAACCAGCCCTTTGCCAAAAAATCCTCACTGAATTTAGCTCTTTTAAAGCCAATCGCTATCGTGTGGTTTGCGTGGTCAGTCGTCAAAGATGTTGCCCCTTTAGTGTCGTTAGAGGTAATATTTCCACTGAAGGTACCCTCTACTTGCCAAAATTTAGTATCCTTTTCATACTGGGCTTTAGAGAGGAGGCTGACCATGAGAAAAATCATCATCAGCAAAGAGGTTTTTTTATGAAACATAATTTAAGAGTTTAAGTAAGTGTTTATTATTTAATGACGAAAGTACTAGCTTGTGTTAAAACAAGCAAATAAGTGAAAATAGTCAGTATCATATTTATTTAAAGCTTATGGAAACCTTTGTTGATGTTGATAATCAACGATATAATAGTGGCTTATACGTGGCTATGACAATTGATGTTGTGATAACCCCTACAAAAAAAAACGGTTGTAGTAAATAAATACTACAACCGTTTTTTAAATGAAGATACATTCTTGCTTTACTTCTGTACTTTAATATCGAAATTAATAGTGCCTGCTACACCCGTTACTATGCTATTGATTTTAATAAGTCCCTTTTTACCTCTACCATTCAAGAAGGCATATACTTTGC
Source organism: Arcicella sp. GW821-FHT09D11 (assembly GCF_059416265.1). Lineage (NCBI taxonomy): Bacteria > Pseudomonadati > Bacteroidota > Cytophagia > Cytophagales > Flectobacillaceae > Arcicella > Arcicella sp. GW821-FHT09D11. The sequence goes on from NZ_JBWKOV010000002.1 coordinate 1,155,629, forward strand.
CTGATTCAACAGCAATAAATTGAGGAGCAGTATTAGAGATACTCAAAGCTCCCAATGCTACATCATTAGCAGTGGCAAAGTCTACAGCAGTAGGTGCTACCGCAAAATAAGTAGGCGAACCTCCGCCCGTATAAGAACCTGAGCAATCAGTTGCAGTTGCTGTGGTACTTAAACTAAAGCTAGCACTTCTGGCTGGGTTAGACATCAACGTTGATTTGACAGGTGAACCCACAGATGCATACGTAATATCTACATACTTCATGTTTGAATCCAAATCACATACTTTATAAATATCGCCTGTAGCTGAAGTTACCCTTGAACCTGCTGCATTCGATTGCGCCCCCAAAGTAAGGGAAGTCCAAGAAGCAATTTGAGCTTCAGAAGAAACATTTACGACTAAGGTTCTACGCGTTACATTCGCAGAAGTACTATTGGCATCTGTTGACGTATTATCATATACATCAAAATGGATATAAACTTTTCCTGACGTTGGCGAAACAGTATAGTCAATCGTTTGTGTTTGTTCGTCTTTATTTTTCAATTTAATTTCAAACAAAGGTGTGGCATTGGCAGGACGATAATTCGCAGTAGTTTCTACAAAAACCCGAAGGATTCGAGGTTTCCCTCCTGATGCTGTTTTCTTGATTAACAACGATACGTTTACATTATCCCCATTTGCCGCTACAACCGATGATGTTGAGTTGATAGTTGGGTCTGTAAAGGTGACATCTAGTCCGCCCGTTGCAGCAGGTAAAGTATTATCCACAGTTGTTGGTTGAATATCTGGCGTAACACCACACGCCGAAACCAAAGCCACTAAAATGACTACAAATAAGTTTGATAGTTTTTTCATGTTTTTACAGAAAATAATAAGCAAGGAATTAGTTAATTATGTTTAGTTTACAGAAGCTTGAAAGGACTTACACCGCAAAACAAAAAGGAAAATAGATTGGTTTTTAAATCTATTAGTAACAAATAATATTAGCCGATTTTCACAAAAATATGCAACCTGTACCGCTTAAACAAGCTAGGTACATCATCATGTGAGGCTAAAAAATAATGCTGACACAACATTGGTATTGAATTTCAAGCAGTTCTGGCTATCTATCAAAATGAAAAATAATGAATTGACTTACATAATTTATGATTATTACACATATAAAGGATATATTAAAATCATGCCAGTGATAGAGAGCCTTCAAAGCAAAAGGCTGTCTCTTTTACAAAAAATGCTTAACTTGCTACATAATTATTATCTGTGAATTCACTTCTTTTCTCATGTCAGCAAAACGAAACCCTGCTATTGTATTTATTTTCATTACTATATTGATTGATGTTTTAGGAATTGGGATTATTATTCCTGTTTTACCTAAATTATTACAAGAACTTACTGGTAAAGGCCTTAGCGAAGCATCACAATACTCTGGTGTTATGATGGCTGCCTACGCTTGTATGCAATTTATTTTTTCACCCATTCTTGGGGGACTAAGTGATAAGTATGGTCGTCGTCCTATTATTTTAGGCTCACTTTTTGGCTTTGGGTTAGACTATATTCTGCTTGGTTTTGCACCAACTATCGCATGGTTGTTTGTTGGGCGAATCATTGCAGGTATCACAGGGGCAAGCTTCACCACAGCCTCTGCTTACATAGCTGATATTTCAGATGATGAAAACCGTTCTAAAAACTTTGGTATGATTGGCGCTGCCTTTGGGGTTGGTTTTATTATTGGTCCAGTCATTGGAGGCGTATTAGGCGATATTGGCGTGAGAGTACCATTTTTTGTAGCAGCCGCATTAACACTTTTAAATTGGTTGTATGGCTATTTTGTATTGCCAGAATCGTTGAAGGTAGAAAATAGAAGAGATTTCGATTGGAAACGTGCTAATCCAGTAGGTTCATTAAAAAGCTTGGGTCGCTATCCAGTAGTATTAGGATTGGTGGGTGCATTTTTCTGTTTGCAATTAGCAGGGCAAACACACCCTAGCACTTGGTCGTATTTCACGATGAAAGAATTTAACTGGACTTTAGCAGAAGTTGGTTATTCACTTTCATTTGTGGGGCTAGTTGTTGCCATTGTTCAGGGAGGGTTAAACAGAATCATTAATCCAAAATTAGGAGATAGAAACTCTGTCATGGTAGGTTTATTATTTTATGCAGCAGGCTTTGCCTTGTTTGCTTTAGCTACCAAAGGCTGGATGATGTATGCTTTTATGATTCCTTTTGGCTTAGGCGGTATTGCGGGGCCAGCGTTACAAAGTATGATTTCTAAACAAGTACCTGCTAATGAACAAGGTGAATTACAGGGGGGGGTAACCAGTTTACAAAGTGTAACGACCATCTTCGGACCTTTGTTAGCCTCTAATTTGTTTGCTTATTTCTCGGCAGAAAATGCACCTGTTTTCTTCCCGGGAGCAGCCTTTATGATGGCAGCAGTTTTAACGATTATTGCTTTATTAATAGCCTTGAAATCTTTTCCTAGAAAATCTGTAGCAGAAGCGTAGGGAGTTGTGAGTGAAGAGTTTTGAATTGTGAGTGGGGAATTTTATGCCCTTATTCACCCACCTTGTTAGTCTGGGAAATCCTATAAAAACCTCAATAAGTGCAGAAGTACAGGATATTCCTATTAGGGTGTGACTTAAATCGCATCCTAATAGGAAGGCGAGATTTTCTAGGCTTCTGCTTTGTTGGTTTAGGCGATTCCGTAAAAATACCAACAAGAGCAGATAAAGTGGGAAAAACTTAATCTTTGAGGAACTATCTATACAAGATTCGAATTTTCCTTAGCTCAAAGCTCAAAGCTCAAAGCTCAAAGCTCAAAGCTCAAAGCTCAAAGCTCAAAGCTCAAAGCTCAAAGCTCAAAGCTCAAAG